>CAWBBW010000001.1:0-45754 GCA_963787135.1 uncultured Alphaproteobacteria bacterium
TGGTGCCCAGGGGCGGAATCGAACCACCGACACTGCGATTTTCAGTCACGTGCTCTACCAACTGAGCTACCTGGGCGACCGTGCATCCCTTGGGACCCAAGCGGACGGCGGCTTATAGGCGCCGGGCTGCGCCTTGTCCAGAGCGGGCGGGGCTGACGCGCATCGGCGTGCCGCGCTTCGCTTATGGCGGAGGCAGCGAGTTCGTGATAAAGTCCGAGCCCATGCGCGCCGCCGTTCAATTCTGCTTCGTCTTCTTCGCCGTCTTTTCGGCTTTCCTGGCGCCTGTCGCGCGAGCCGCGGCCGCGGACCTGCCGATGTCGCCCTCGAGCTATCCGGCGCTCGCGCCCAACGCGGCGGACGTCACGCCCGATCCCTGGGCCGGCCTTTATGTCGGGGCCGGCGTCTCGGCCTGGGGAGGCAAGGGGGTCAAGGGCGGGTTCGGCGCCGAGGGCTATATCGGCTACAATCATGATTTCGACAATGGCGTGATCCTGGGCGTCCGGGCGTCGAGCGGTTACGAGCCCGGGCTCTGGTCGACCCCGCGCGGCTTCACCCAATTCACCGGAACCGCCTTCGCCGGAGGCGAAGCCATCGTCGGCTACCGGATGGGGCAGGTGACGCCCTATCTGATCGCCGGGGTCGATCTCGCCCGGCCGAGCAATTTCGGGACGATCAGTCCGCTCGACGCCGTCAACAACGTCTTTTCGGGGCCGGGCTCCGTCCAGGCGGTCGGCACCGTCGGCATGGGCGTCACTTACCAGATCACGCCGAATTTCAGCATCGGCATCGAAGCGCGCTTCCATACGGTCAACAACGGCGGCGCCCTGGCGCCGTTGCCCTACTAGCAGGTGCGGTTGCTTTCGCAAAGGCGCCGGGTTACGCACCGACCGCTGTTCTTCTCGATGACCCTCATGAACCAATGGTCCCGCCGCGCGCTGCTCGTCAGCTTCGTCGCCGCATCCGGCGCGCGCTTCATTGCTCGCGCGGCCGCTCAAACCGAAACGCAAGGGGCGGGCGGCGGCGCGGCGCCGTTCGGATATCCCGACGTCGTCAAGCGCGCGCGCGACCTTGCCGCCGCGCCCTATGACGCTGCGATCCCGGCCATGCCGGACGGACTGGCGAATCTCGATTTCGACGCCTGGCGCGACATCCGCTTCAAATCCGACAAACCTCTGCTCGACGGGCAGAACAACAATTTCCGCCTCGAGCTTTTTCACCTGGGCCATCTCTACAAGCGTCCCGTCACCATCAACGTGCTCCGCGACGGCATCCCGGCGCCCATTCCCTATGCGTCGAACCTGTTCGACTATGGGCGGACCAAGGTCGAGGCCAATCTGCCGATGAACTTGGGCTTCGCCGGCTTCCGGCTGCGCTTCCCGATCAACGCGCCCCACGTCTGGGACGAGGTCGTGGCGTTCCTCGGCGCGAGCTATTTCCGCTTTCTCGGCCGCGGGCAGCGCTACGGCCTTTCGGCGCGCGGGCTCGCCATCGGCGCCGGCCAGCGGCTCAACGAGGAGTTCCCGTTCTTCCGCGAATTCTGGATCGAAACGCCGGGCCCGGCGGCCGAGCGCATCGTGATCTATGGGCTGCTCGACGGCGAATCGGCGACCGGCGCCTTCCGTTTCGATCTCGTGCCGGACCAGGAAACCTATATCGAGACCAACGTCACCCTCATCGCGCGGAAAGCCATACCGGACCTTGGCCTCGCGCCGCTCTCCTCGATGTTTTTCGTCGGCAAGAACGACCGTCGCTTCTCCGACGATTTCCGCGGCGAATTGCACGATTCGGACGGGCTCCTCATGCACACCGGCGCCGGCGAATGGATCTGGCGCCCGCTCAGCAATCCGGTCGCGCCGGCCGTCTCGGTCTTTCTCGATACCAACCCGCACGGCTTCGGGCTCCTGCAGCGCGACCGCAACTTCCCCGACTACCAGGATCTCGAACTCGCCTACGAACTCAGGCCGAGCTACTGGATCGAGCCGCACGAGGGCTGGGGCGAGGGCAGGGTGGTGCTGCTCGAACTGCCGACCAGCGACGAGACCAACGACAACATCGTCGCCGCCTGGTCGCCGAAAGACGGCCTCGAGGCCGGCAAGTCGCTGGCGTACGGCTATCGCATCACCGCGCTGACGATGGACCAGGACCTCACGCCGGGCGGCCGCACGATCGCCACCTTCCATGTCGCGGCGCGCGCGCTCGGCGCTCCGGAATCGCCCCCGCCCGGCGCGACCCGGTTCCTGATCGACTTCTCGGGCGGCGAACTCTCCTACTACATGAGCGATCCCTCGATGGTGGCGGTGGTCGCCACCACCTCGAACGGCCGGATCCTGCGCACCTTCCTCACCCCCAACACCCATATCCGCGGCTTCCGCGCCGGCGTCGACATCGCCGTCGATCCGGGCCAGAGCGCGGATCTGCGCGTCTTCCTGCGCGCCGGCCCCAAGGCGCTGACGGAGACCTGGACCTTCCCCTGGCGGGCGTGAGGCGCCTGCTAGCAGGGCGAAAACAGGGACGACGCCGCGTTTCTGCTCAATCCTGCCAAGGAAAGACGCTTTATTTCCAGTTGGTTCCGATAGAATTCTCATGTGACGGGGAAGGGCGAAATAACAGGACGGTAACAGGCGGCCGATTCGTATTGATCAGGCCGATAACAGGGGCGTGGAGCGCCCCGAAAACGGGTGACGATCGCTCCGCCGCCAAAGGCCGGGCGGCAGATGAAAGAAATTAAGCATCTATATGTTTTAGAACGCTAAACATCGATTTGTTCTATTTTTGTTCTTGCATAACCGCGGCGATGCGGATAGGATACGAAGCTTCGCTGATCGGGGTTCGTGAGCCGCCCTGGAACCGACAAGGGCAATCTCATGACCAGTCGCAATCAACCGGCCGCGCGGTTTCATGTCCGCTGGCTTCCCGCGAACGCGCTCACGCCCGATCCCAGAAACGCGCGCATACACTCGGCTCGTCAGGTCGCCCGCATCGCCGACAGCATCGCGGCCTTCGGCTTCAACGCGCCGGTTCTCATCGACGGGAAGGGCGGGGTGCTGGCGGGTCACGGGCGGCTGCTCGCCGCCCGGCGCCTGGGCTTGAGGGAGGTTCCGACCATCACGCTCGATCATCTGAGCGAAGCCCAGGCCCGAGCCTTCATGCTTGCCGACAACCGGCTTGGCGAGCTCGCCTCCTGGGACGACGGGCGGCTTGGCGTCGAGCTTCAGGAGCTGAAGAGCCTCGACCTCGATTTCGCCCTCGAAGCGACCGGCTTTGAGCTGAGCGAGATCGAGCTCAGGATCGACTGGCGTCCTTCCCGACGCCCTATGGCCCGCGGGCGCGATCAGCGATCGCGCCTACAGCAAAGCGATCAGCGAGCGCGCGCGCCGGTCGCGCGGGCGGGCGACGCGTGGACGCTCGGGCCCCATCGTCTCGTCTGCGCGGACGATTGCGACGCCGCGGGTTTCTCCGCGATCGACGCCGCGATCCGGCGATGGCAGGCCGCGACGGGAGACAGCGCGCGCCTTCATCCGAGCGGCGAGACCTTCGATGAGGTCGCGCGGGGCAGAGGCGGTGCGCGCCGCGAACCCAGAGAGCGCATTCCCTCCCCCCTTGTGGGGGAGGGCGAGGGAGGGGGGTCGCGCGGACGGGAAACGCGAGCGCGACGTCGCGCAGACGGGAAACGTGAGCGCGTTACCTCCACGCCAACGGGATCTGCATGGCGCGACCCCCCACCCTAACCCGCCCCCACAAGAGGGGGCGGGGACAGATCGGAACCGCATGCGATGCAGCCCGGCTTCAACTGAGACGAGAATACCCATTATGATATTGAGATCGCCCTTTGTCTGAGACGTCCGTTCCCTCACCCCCGACCCCCCTCGACGAGCTCGGGGCAGGCTCTCTCCCGGACGGGAGAGGGGAGAAACAGCCCCGGCGGGACACCCGCTTCCGGCCCGGGCAGTCGGGCAATCCGCGCGGGCGGCCGAAGCGCGGGGCTTTGAGCGCGCTCGTGGCGAGCGCGCTCGGCGAGAAGGTCGAGGCGAAGGAAAACGGCCGGCGGCGGCGGATCACCAAGCTCGAGGCGGCGGTGAAGCAGCTCGTCAATCGCGCCGCGGGCGGTGATCAGCGCGCGACGCAATTCGTCTTTGCGCTGCTCGACGGCGATCAGGGCCGCCCGGCGCCGCAGCCGGCCGAACGCCCCGCCGCGGGCGACGCCATCGTCGTCGCCGAGCTCGTCCGCCGCCTCTCGCGGGCGAAGGAATGAGCGCCGTGCCCTCACCCCAACCCTCTCCCGCAAGCGGGAGAGGGGGCGCGATCCCTTCTCCCGCTTGCGGGAGAAGGTGGCCGGCGGCAGCCGGCCGGATGAGGGCGCGCCCATGACCGCCTTCAGCCCCGCCGAACTCCACGCCCTGCTCCGGGCGGACTTCTATTCCTTTCTGGTGCGCTCGTTCGCCGAGCTTCATGCCGGGCAGAGCTTTTCGCCGGCCTGGCACGCCGAGGTTCTGGCGGCGAAGCTTCAGGGGGTGGGCGAGGGCCGGGTGAAGCGACTTATCGTCAACGTGCCGCCGCGGCATCTGAAGTCGCTCGCCGCTTCGGTGGCCCTGCCGGCGTGGCTCTTGGGCCACGATCCCACGCTCAGCGTCGTCAACGTCACCTACGCCCAGGACCTGTCGGAAAAATTCGCCCGCGACTGCCGGGCGGTGATGACGTCCCCATGGTACCAGTCGCTGTTTTCGACAAAACTCGCCTCATCCCGCGAGCCCTTGGCCGAGCTCGCGACCACAAGCGGCGGCTCTCGCATGGCGACTTCGGTCGGCGGGGTGCTGACCGGCCGCGGCGCCGACGTGATCCTGATCGACGACCCGCTGAAGCCAACCGATGCAATGTCCGAGAGCCGACGCAGGGCGGCGAACGACTGGTTCGATTCGACGCTCTATTCGCGGCTCAACGACAAGGCGAAGGGGAGCATCGTCATCGTCATGCAGCGCCTGCACGAGGACGATCTCGCGGGACACGTGCTCCGGCAGGGCGGCTGGGAGGTCGTGTCGTTTCCGGCGATCGCCGAGGGCGACGAGCATTTCGCGATCGAGACGCCGTTTGGACCGAGAGAGTTTCGGCGGCCGGCGGGCGAGGCGCTCGCTCCCGAGCGCGAGCCGCTGGCGACGCTGAGCCGCATCCGCGCGACCATCGGCGAGATGAACTTCGCCTCGCAATACCAGCAGGCTCCTGCGCCCGCCGGCGGGGCGATGATCAAGGCGGCCTGGTTCCGGCGCTTTGACCTGAACGAAATCCCGTCACCCCCGGACTCGATCCGGGGGTTCGACCGGATCATCCAGAGCTGGGACACCGCCAACAAGCCGAGCGAGCTTGCCGACTATTCCGTCTGCACCACCTGGGGCCTCAAGGGCCCGAACTTCTATCTCCTCGACGTGTTGCGCCGAAAACTCTCGTTTCCCGAGCTCAAGCGCGCCGTGATCGATGAGGACCGGCGCTTTTCCCCCGAGGCGATCCTGATCGAGGACAGGGCGTCGGGAACGCAGCTGATCCAGGAGCTGATCTGGGCCGGATGCTCGCGCGCGACCCGCTTTTCCCCGTCGGGCGACAAGGTCATGCGCCTGCACGCCCAGGCAGCGACGATCGAGAACGGCTTCGTCTTTCTGCCGGAAGAAGCCCCCTGGCTCGCCGATTACCTCGCCGAGCTCCTCGCCTTCCCGGCCGGGCGCCACGACGACCAGGTCGAACTCGACCGCGCAGGCGCTGGCCTGGGCGAAGCAGCGGCCGGCGTGCACCACGGGGATAATCGACTATTGGCGGCGGCTGGCGGAGGAGGGGTGAGGGTGATCCATCACCGCCATTGGGAGGCCCGGAGAGCCGAAGCAACCCCCTGGTTTGCGCCCTGCGGCGTGGATTGCTTCGTCGCTCAACGCTCCTCGCAATGACGGAGGCGGCGAGGCCGTCATTGCGAGGCCCGGAGGGCCGAAGCAATCCATGGTTTGCGCCCTGCGGCGTGGATTGCCTCGTCGCTCACGCTCCTCGCAATGACGGCGAGGAGCGGCTTCAGGCGAGGGTTTCGTAAAGGTCGCTCCACTCGGGATTCATCGCCTGGATCAACGCGATCTTCCTGGCGCGCGATCCGCCCTTGATCTGCTTCTCGCGTCCGATCGCCTCGTCCATGCGTTCATGGCTTTCGTACCAAACGAGCAGCTTGCACCGGTAGCGACTCGTGAAGCCGGGCGTGAGACCTTCGCGATGCTGGTAGGCGCGCTGCGCCAAATTCGAAGTCACACCCGTATAGAGCGTTCCGTTGCGCCTGCTGGCCATGATGTAGACGCACGGCGCGCGGGCCATGTTGGCTCCTCAGGCATTCACCCCGTCATTGCGAGGCCCGCAGGGCCGAAGCAATCCATGGTGCGGGTCCTGCGGCATGGATTGCTTCGTCGCCCTAGCCCGTCGACAGACGGCCGTCTCTCGACTCCTATGGCTCCTCGCAATGACGGCGCCAGTTGGTCACCGTCATCCCGAGGGCGCGCGCCAGTCGCAGAGCAAAGCTCACCCAGGCTTTTCGCCAAGCCTCTCCTTGAGCCAGGGCACGAATTTCTTTGCTTCGGTCAACGTGTCGTCGAGCGAGCGATAGCTGACGCCCGAGTAGAATTGAACCGGCGTCCACTCCCCGCCGTCTTCCGGATCCCGCCTGAATTCTTCGAACCCGAACGTGCCGTCCGGGCGCGAGAAGAGGTCCACGCACCTGTCGTGTTCCAGGTTTTCGACGCTGGAAAAGACCAGCCATGACTTATCGATGCGTTTCGACATCAGCGGACCGTTCGTCAGTCCCCTCTACGATCCGGCGCCGTCGCGGTTGACGTCAACGACAAAAAGGAAGCTATCGTTGTTTCCACGCTATCTCACTCGGTATTGGCACGGCGTCGGATAGGCAGATTCGGGCACGTCAGCGCCGCCGTGGACGATCTGGCAATCGAGCAATGACGGGAGCCGTCATGGCCGGGCTTGTCCCGGCCATCCACGCGGTCCCGCCGCCGCTGGCCGCGCTATTGATTCAACGTCGCGTACAAGTCCAGCCAGCCGGGGTTGGAATTGACGATCAGTTGGGCTTTCCAGGCGCGCGGCCAGTGCTTCATGTTCGACTCGCGCTGAATGGCGGCGGTGATGGTTTCGTAGGACTCCATATAGACGAGGCGCTTGAGACCGTAGCGCTCGGTGAAGCCCTTCGCGGTGCTCGTAAGCGCGTCGGCCGATGTCGGAGGTCACGCCGATGTAGAGAATGCCGTTCGGGCGATTGGTCATGATATAGACCCAGCCTCCCCGCATTGGCGCCCGCGACTACCGCGTGGATGGCCGGGACAAGCCCGGCCATGACGGTGGAGGGAGTTGCAAAGTCATCGGGCGCCACGGTCTGGCGCCGGCCGAGGAAAAGCAATTCCGGTCGCCCACCGTAGACCGCCCACCATAGTCCGAGCCGAATTCACCAATCGACCGTCTCGTCAGAGCCCCCAAACCGTGCCGGCCGTGACTTGAAATGGGGAAGGCTGTCTGCGACGGGTCGAACCGCGAACTGGCAGTTCATGTGGAACTGCGGTTCGAAGCGCCCGGGCGGGAGGAGATAGCCGTTGACCCCTCGGAGCCTCAGGGCCAGCACATCGATGAAGGCGCGCGTGCCGCAGTCGCGGCAGAAAACGCGGGGATTTCGTTTCAAAGTAAAGGCCGCGGGCTCGCCGCGGACGACGCTGACGGCGTCTGCCGGATAGACGGATTCGGGCACGTAAGCCGCGCCGTGGACGATCTGGCAATCGTCGCAATGGCAGTAGAACTGGGCGACCGGCTCACCGGAAATTTCGATTTCGGCCGCGCCGCAGCGGCAGGCTGCTCGCATTGCTTCGGACATGGGTTGGTTTCCAATCAGGGAGTGCATGCCCCGTTGCGCCGCCGCCCTCGAATCGTCCTTCGAGACGCGCTGCTTCGCATCGCTCCTCAGGACGAGGGCGAGGCTACGGTTACCACAGGCCGCTGGCCAGAGCGGCGGATCAAGGGGTGGTCGCGGGCGAAAAAGGAGGCCTATATGCGCGGGGATTTTCCGGCGCTTGTCGCCTTGTCGCAGCGCGGGCCCAAGACGGGCGCGTGAGGTGGACGCGCAACCGGCGCCGTCCTCTGGACTCGTCCCCTTCGTCGGGCTCAAGGCGGGCTTTCGAGGCCGCTTCGCGGCGCCTCGGGACGAGGGCAGCGCCGCCATTGCCGGGAGCGCGGTTACGGACTACCGCGGCCGAGCCGCAGGCAATAGCGCGCCTCGTGCGCGCGGCGCTCACCCGCAGCGAACGCGTCCCCAACGATCGCGCCAGCACCAGTTGCAGCGACGATTTCCCCAGCGGTCGCGCCAACAATTTCGCCACCTCACCAGATCGAGGTCGCCGCTAGCCCCGCTGATCACGCTTTTCGACAGAGGCACTATGGACATGGCCGATCCTGTCGTCGAAGCCGTGGCGAGCAGCAGCCCCGCTAACCCGATAGCAAGTGCGATTTTCGACATGAGGAAATCTCCTTGGCGAGCGCTGTCTCAATGATAGCACGGCCCGCTACACCGTCGCCAGGAAGCCGGTCAGAACCCCCAAACCGTGCTGGCCTTGAAGTGGGGAAGGCTGTCTTCGCCGGGGCGGACCGCGAACTGGCAGTTCATATGGAATTCAGGCTCGAAACGGCCGGGCGGGAGGAGGTAGCATGCCGCCTCAACCCTTCCGCTCGTCGGCCGAGCGCGGCGAGCGTTTCCCGATAGGCGGGGCTTATAAGTTCTGGCTGTGCCGCCGCGAGCGAGGAAGCCGCCGCCACTGCCGGTCAGGGCCGGTCCCGCGGGCTCGCCGCGGACGACGCTGACTGCGTCGGCCGGAAAGGCGGATTCGGGCACATAAGCCGCGCCGTGGGCGATCTGGCAATCGTCGCAATGGCAATAGTCCGGTTACGACGACACTTTACTTAGCTCACCAAACCACCTGATTTTATGCGGGAATTATGGCTGCCCCGGTTTCGAAGACTAGGCAGACGGATCGCGCTGGCCTGCGCACCACCTAGAAATCTAGGGTGATCACGCTGAGTGAACGCCCGCATTTTTGCCTTGCCACCGCTCGGAAATTGCCGTACGGTGAATGCGCGGTAAACATCCGAGTGGTGTGTTTGGTCGCGTTCGTGTGCCGCGCGGACAGCGCCAAAGCAAAATCAGGGGAGTTTTATGGCGATTTCGAACCGGAGCCTCATGTCAAGCGCCGCCGTCGGCGCTGCAGTCAGTGTCGCGCTTTTCGCCGCTACGTCGGCGCAAGCGCAAGCGATGATCACCGATCCGACCTCCAGCTTCAGCGTCGGAATCGGCCCAATGGCGAACTGTACGACTCTGGTACCGGCGTTGAGTCAGGCGCCTCTCGGACGGATATGACCCGCTCGCGCCAGGGAGCCCGCGATTCGTGGGGCGTGGAAACGTGCGGGGGCTCGGCGTATGGCGATTACGCGAGCTATGGCACCCTCAACATCACCGGGACGACACTCACCGGACTTCCCGGCGTAGCTCTGGCGAAGGCGGTGTCGACAACGACCGTCGGCGTCACTGTCGCCCAGAGTTACAAATTCCTGCAGCCGAACGTGCTGAAGGTCACGGACACGATCACCAACACGTCCGGTGGCCCGCTGACCGGCGTGGTGTTCCAGCGCGACATCGACTGGGACGTGGCTCCGACCGAGTTCAACGAGAACTCCTTCGGCAAGCCGATACGCAGGCAATGTCAACGGATTCCACCTACTATGGGTTCGATAATCCCGATCCGTCCGTGCCGTACTGGTCACTCTTGCGCCCGTGGATGCAATCTCCACCGGCGACCTCGGCGGCGGCATCAACGTCACCCTGAGCAATCTCAGTGCCCGGCGGTTCGGACACGCATAACGTATCTCTACGGCATCAGCATGCTCGGCGAGAACGTCGACGGCCTGATCGCCGAGATCATGGCCGACGGCGGCTACTACTACATCGCCACCCAGAGTTCGGAGAACGGCGCCTATCCGCTCTTGGGCTCCAACTCGGCGATCATCGCCGTGGCGTCCTCGGCCATTCCGGAGCCGTCGACCTGGGCGATGATGGGCCTCGGCTTCGCCGGCCTCGCCTTCGCGGGCTATCGCCGCGGACGCAAGGCGAGCGTCGCCATCGCCTGAACAAGATATCCTTCTCCATCGCGATAGGGGGCCGCCTTCGGGCGGTCCCTTTTTTTGCGGGTTGTCAGGGAACGCGCCGGCGCCCGTCATGTCGCTGCCGCAAAAAGCGCGGCGCGGGCCGCCGGCCGCGAAAAAGCAATTCCGGTCGCTTCACCGGGGAGGAGCTGAATTCACCAATCGACCGTCTGGTCAGAGCCTCCAAACTGCGCGGGCTGCGACTTGTCCCGGCCATCCACGCGGCCCCGCCGCCGATGGCCGGGCTATTGTTTCAAAGTCTCGTACTCGAAGGACGCTCGCAAGCCGCCGCCCTTCGAGACGCGTCGCTTCGCAAGCCGACGCCCACCCGGGTATCCGCGATTGTGACCCAACCTGTCTCGGTGGTGCCGACGCGACAGGTCGGGACGGCGCCCCGGTCGGTGGGAAATCCTCATCGGCGACGGCGAAGCTGGAGCGCTCTATTAGGCCGGAGCGCATACAACCTCGACCGTCAAGCCCAAGGGGAATAGGCCAGGCGGCCGACCCAACTTCGCCGTCGCCGATACGATATCCTGATGGACCACGCCGTGCAACTCAGTGGTTGCGACCGGCTGTCCCGGCTGTTCGCGCTGCTATTCCTGCGCGCGTCCGATCCACCGCAAGGGAGCAAACCGCCGACCACCATATTTCCGTTGCAATTCGGTTCATAATTGATCACAAACTCGTGAAGCGGGACACCGATCCTGCTCTGCGACAAGAAACGAGGAGACGCTCATGCACACGGTTGTTCGATCATTTTCCGGAAAAGGCGCGAAAGAGTTGTTTGATCTGTTGGAGAAGAACAAGCCCGATGTGGAAAAGACATTGCGCTCCGTCAAAGGCCTGGTCAGCTATACCCTCGTCCGCAGCGCCGACGGGGGATTTTCAGTGACCGTTTGCAACGACAAGGCCGGTACCGATGAGAGTATTCAAAAGGCCAGGGACTGGATCGCGAAGAACGCCGCGAGCATTGGGGTGGCCGCTCCGAAGGTAACGGAGGGATCGGTCGTCCTTCACGTGAAATAGCGACGGGTTTGAAGTCCGGGCGACCGCGCGCCGACGCGTCCGGGTCGCGGCCTGACGCTCGGTCTTTTCGCGGCTCCCCCCCGCCGTCAGCCGGCCCCATGCCTTATGACGTTGAAGCCTTCGCTCTCGCCCGGCGCAACGAAGAAGCTGGTGATATGATCGAAGTCTGCGTCGTTGGTGGCGAAATCATCATCGGCCAGGGCAGCGTTGCGCGCGTGCATCCGCGCTCTGCAGACCTCGTCCGGAACGTCGAGGAGATGAAGCTCATGAGACGCGTGAGCCTCCTCGAACAGGCGGCGCATCCATAGCCTCGAAGCAACCGTGTTGGCGTGAAAGTCGAGAACGACCGAGACGCCGGCGCGCAAGAGATCGACGATATGGGGCGTGAGGGTCGTCCGCAGCCGCTCCGAGCGCCGGAAGAAATCGGCGACAGACTTGATTTCGCCCGGATACAATTGATCGACCCAGTGGTCCTCGCTGATCACGATGGTGTTGCCCGCCTCGCCCAGCTTGGCGGAAAGCGTTGATTTACCGGCGGCTATCTTGCCGCACATCATGTGGAGGGTCGGGCGCTCGACCATAGCGAGTCCTGCGCCCGGCGTTTACTCGACCCCCTCGACGATGCGCATGTCGCGTTCGCATGCATGGCCGAGTGCGGCGAGCGCCTCCCGATAGGCGGGGCTGTCGTGGGCGGCGATGGCTTTTTCCACGCTGTCGAACTCGATCAGGACGGTGCGCTCTGCGATGCCCTGCTCATAAGTCTTGGCCGTGCCGCCGCGAGCGAGGAAGCGGCCGCCGTTGCTGGTCAGGGCCGGTCCCGCGAGCTTTGCGTAGGCCGCCAGCGCCGCGGGGTCTGAAATCGAGCGATAGCAGGTGATCCAGTATCCTTTTGCCATGCGTCCCTCCGTTTTGTGGTCGCCGGCAAGTCTACGACCGATCTTCTGCCGGCGCTCGCAAAAAAGATGCGCGTGCGTCAGGCCGCTCTGCGCTCGACCGCGAAAACCTCGACCGTCGCTGCGCGTCCGCGGAGCGCGGCCTGCCCCAGCGGCTCGACGCGAACCTTGGGGCCTGGGCGGACTTGCTTGAGGAGGTCGGCGGATACGAGCAGGGGCCGGCCGACTGCCTTGCAATGCTCCTGAAGCCGCGCCGCCACGTTCATCGTGTCGCCGAAAAAGGCGATCTGGCGGCGCGAATCCCCGCATTCGCTGATCACCACCGGACCCGCGTGCAGGCCGGCGCGAAACCGCGGGACGGAGCCGAACTGGCCGCGATAGGATTCCGCCCGTTCGTCGATCCGGTCGCTGACCGCAAAGAAGCAGTCGAGACAGGCGCCACCTGAGACCCGGGCGGAGAGCGGCCAGGACACGATCACCTCGTCGCCGACATAGGCGTGCACCTCGCCGCCATGGGCGACAATCGGCTCGTCGATGTCGAAGAAGAAGCGGGTCAGGAGTTCCTGCATGCGCACCTCGCCCAGCGCCTCGGCGAGCGACGTCGAGCCGGCGAGGTCGAGGAACATCATGACCCGTTCCTCGCGGATCGGGTGACGATAGCGCCCGAGCACGACATTGATCAGGACCCGACCGCCGATCAGCCTGACGAGCTCATAGATCGCGCCGATCACAACCGAGAGGACGAAGGCCACGGCGAAGATTCTTCGGAAAATCGCCGACGAGCCAGACGGCCGCCAGCGGCCGGCCGTAAATCACCACTTGGAGCACGGCGATGACGGCTGCGATCGTGACCGCCATCGCGAAGGCTCTCAGAGCGATTTCGGCGGCGAGCGGCCATGTTCTCAGCCATCGGCTGGCGCGCAGGTTGAAGTAGACAATGGCGCCCCAGGCGGCAAAGGCGACCAGCATCGCATGCACGCCGCTGCGAAGATAGTTGGCGAGGCTCGCTTCGGCGGGATCGTCGAGGAAGTAGCGGTAGAGGACGCCGAACACGACGAAGACGGCTGCCATGACGATGAACTGGGGCAGGAGACGGCGCACGCTGTTTCCCATGGTCTTTTCCTTCGCTCGCTTTCCCGCCGGCTGGGGCCTCAAGGGTAGCGTAAATCGGCTCGCCAGGCTGCAATCGGGGCGTGCCCTGACCGGTTCTGCGCCCGCGGCCCCGCCTTCGTCCTTGCTCCTGAGGAAATCTTCTGCTAGCGGGTCGTGCTCGCCGCTTGGGCTCCCCACATGGCGAAGAACCCTGGGCGTTCGACCGTCGGCCTTATGCGCCGGCCCGCGACAAGCGGTGAGAAGGTTCGCATTCTTTCGCGAGGCCTTCCCGGCGAGCGGGCGCCTGTCCGCTAACTCGAACCCAAGTCGCCGGCGCAAGCCCGTTTTCGGGCGTCTTTAGGAGAACCAATGTCCGTAACCCAGACCTCCGCGCCCACGCGCGAGGATTTCACCGCGCTTTTGAACGAGACCTACGGCGAGGACGAAGCCTTCGAAGGCTCGGTCGTCAAGGGCAAGGTCGTCGCGATTGAAAAAGACATGGCCGTCATCGACGTCGGCCTGAAGACGGAAGGGCGCGTGGCGCTCAAGGAATTCACCAACCACGGCCGCGATCCCGCGCCCGGCGTCGGCGACGAGGTCGAGGTCTATCTCGAGCGGATCGAGAACGCGCTCGGCGAAGCCGTGATCTCGCGCGACAAGGCGCGGCGCGAGGAGAGCTGGGTCAAGCTCGAGCAGGCCTTCGAGAAGAACGAGAAGGTCGAAGGCGTGATCTTCAACCAGGTCAAGGGCGGCTTCACCGTCGACCTCGACGGCGCCGTCGCCTTCCTGCCGCGGAGCCAGGTCGACATCCGCCCGGTGCGCGACGTCGCGCCGCTGATGAATGTGCCCCAGCCGTTCCAGATCCTCAAAATGGACCGCAGGCGCGGCAATATCGTCGTCTCGCGCCGCACCGTGCTCGAGGAGAGCCGGGCCGAGCAGCGCCACGAGATCGTCGCCAACCTGGTCGAGGGCCAGGTGATCGACGGCACGGTCAAGAACCTCACCGACTATGGCGCGTTCGTCGATCTCGGCGGCATCGATGGTCTTCTGCATGTGACCGACATCGCCTGGCGCCGGGTCAATCACCCGAGCGAGGTGCTGACGATCGGCCAGCAGGTCAAGGTGCGCATCATCAAGATCAACCACGAGACGCACCGCATCTCGCTTGGCATGAAGCAGCTGCAGGAAGACCCGTGGTCGGCGATCGAGGCCCGCTACCAGGTCGGCCAGAAGCTCAAGGGCCGCGTGACCAACATTGCCGATTATGGCGCGTTCGTCGAGCTCGAGCCCGGCATCGAGGGCCTCATCCACGTCTCGGAAATGTCCTGGACCAAGAAGAACGTCCATCCCGGCAAGATCGTCTCGACCAGCCAGGAGGTCGAAGTCCAGGTGCTCGAGGTCGACGCCTCGAAGCGCCGCATTTCGCTGGGATTGAAGCAGACGCTGCAGAACCCGTGGGAAGCCTTCGCCGAGAAGCATCCTGTCGGCTCCGAGGTCGAGGGCGAGGTCAAGAACAAGACCGAGTTCGGCCTCTTCATCGGCCTCGACGGCGATGTCGACGGCATGGTCCATCTTTCCGATCTCGACTGGACCCGTCCGGGCGAACAGGCGATCGAGGACTACAAGAAGGGCGACACGGTCCACGCCAAGGTGCTCGACGTCGACGTCGAGAAGGAGCGCATCGCCATCGGCATCAAGCAGCTGGCGAGCGATCCGTTCGCGTCCAAGAAGACCGGCGCGGGCTCCGGCGACGAAGGCGGCGAAGGGGAACTGCGCAAGGGCTCGGTCGTGACCTGCGAGGTCGTCGAAGTGAAGGACGGCGGGATCGAGGTGAAGATCGCGGGCACGGATCTCACCGCCTTCATCAAGCGCAGCGAGCTCGCGCGCGACCGCGGCGACCAGCGCCCCGAGCGGTTCTCGGTCGGCGAGAAGGTCGATGCGCGCATCATCCAGTTCGACCGCCGCGCGCGTAAAGTGGCCGTCTCGATCAAGGCGCTCGAAGTCGCCGAGGAGAAGGAGGCGATCGCCCAGTACGGCTCGGCCAACTCGGGCGCCTCGCTCGGCGACATTCTGGGCGCGGCCCTCAAGGCGCGCGACCAGAAGAAGTAACGGCCGGGCTTGCATCGAAGTGAGGCCCGAACGAGCGATCTGCGCGGGCCTTGCTGCATTTGCGCGTTTTGGAGCGGGGCTTCAGACGCGCGCCGGAAGCGCTGGCGCGCCCGCTCGTTCCGACGTGCTCTCGCGTTTGACGACCCGGAACCCGAGGTCGATCCGCCGCCGTTCGGGCCGCGCTCCGGACCCACGGACGATGTCGAGAATGATCTCGGCCGCGCGCTGCGCCATCTCGTAGCGCGGCGTCGCGACCGTGCTGAGAGACGGGCAGGCGCAGCCGGAGAATTCCAAGTTGTTGAAGCCGATGATCGAAAGATCGTCGGGAACGCGAATTTGCCGCCGCTGGCACTCGAACAGCACGCCAAGCGCGAGGTTGTCGTTGCCGCAAAAGACGGCCGTCGTCGCCGGCGCGCGATCCATCAACTCGACCAGCAGAGTTCCGCCGAGCGCCACGCTCGAGGGCGCATCGGCGGATGCGACGGTGGCTGCAGCGCCGAATTCTTTGACCGCACGCATGTATCCGGCCGCTCGCTTGCGCGCCCTGGAGTCGAGCGGGGCGGCGATATGGCCGACGTTCCGGTGGCCGAGCTCGAAGAGATAGCGCGCAGCGGCGTAGCCCGCGTCGAAATGCGAGAGGCCGATATTGATGTCGATCGGATCGGGCGAAATCTCCATGGTCTGGACGACCGGGATGCCGGCTTGCCGCAGCGATCGCTTGGCCTGCGCCGTCTGGTCGATGCCGGCGAGGATGATCGCCTCAGGATACTGGCCGAGCGCGGTCGCGATGGCTTTTTCCTCGTGGCCCGGGGCGTAGTTGGAGTTGAGGACGAGAACCTGAAATCCCGCCGGCACGAACATGTCGTGCGCCGCCCGTAGATAGTCGTCGAAGACGCCGTTGGTGAGCGAAGGAACGATCACGGCGACGCGCCGGGTGCGCGAGGAGGCAAGGGCGCTCGCGAGCTGGTTGGGAATATAAGCGAGCTCGCGAACCGCCGAATGCACGCGGGTGCGCAGCGGTTCGGAAACCTTCTCAGGGGCCCGCAGAACGCGGGAGACAGTCGCCGGGCTCACATCGGCGCGCTGCGCCACGTCGTTCAAGGTGATCCGGGACGCTCTGGCTTTTTTTGACATCGGCAAAACGGGCCGTGAGCCTGCCTCCCGTCTTCGATAAGGGCCCGTCGCATTTTTACAGGACGAACCCGCGTTCTTGACAGCGCTTTCACCTTACCGTATAGTATTGCTGTCAAATGTATGTCAAGTCCATTTGATAGAAGACAAGTATAAGTGGCTGAGTTGCGAGCTGTCGCGCCCAAGATTGGCGCGCGGAAGTGTATTCTGGCCTTCAGGGAGGAGTTCCGATGAAAACAACAGCACATCTGCGCCGTTTCGTGAGCCTCGGCGCCATCGTCGCCGCCGGGATGTCGTTTGGCGTCGCCGCCCGCGCTGCCGGGCCAGAGGTGGTCGCCGGGCCTTCCGCCGATCCGAATTGTTACGTTCCTTGGACGGACAAGACCAAATTCTTCAAGTACCCGGCCAAGAAAGGCCCGTACCGCGTTGCGCTCGCCAACGGGTATATCGCCAACACCTGGCGCATCCAGATGATCCAGACCGCCAAAGCTTATGCTGCCCAGCCTGACGTCGCCGCCAAGCTCAAGGAATTCAAGGTCGTCTCGACCGGCGAGGACGTCGCTGCTCAGATCGCCTCCATCAACAACTTCATAAACTCCGGCTACGACGCGATCATCACCGACGCGCAAAACCCGGCGGCGTTCAAGTCGGTCATCAAGCGCGCCAACGACGCAGGCGTGGTGTTCGTCGCGTTCGACAATGTCATCGACACGGAGGATGCTCTGCTCGTGAACGTCGACCAGAAGGGCCTCGGCGTCTACTGGGCGAAGTGGCTCGACAAGTATCTGCCGAATGGCGGAAAAATTCTCGAAGTGCGCGGCGTTTCCGGCACGGGCGTCGACAAGGACCGTCACGACGGCATCCACGAGACTCTGGACGCGACCGGAAAGAAATGGGACATCGTAGAGGTTTACGGCAAGTGGGACGATCCGACGGCCCAGAAAGTGACCGCGGACGCCATCGCGGTGCAGAAGCATTTCGACGGCTTCACCGCTCAGGGCGGCGACACTGGCGTCGTGCAGGCGATGATCGACGCCAAGCAACCGTTTGTCCCCTTCGGCGGCGAGACCGAAAACGGCTTCCGCAAGTTCTGCGCGAAATATGGCGATGAGGGTTTGAAATGCGCTTCCGGCGGAACGGGGCCGGCCCAGGTTGCGGTCGCGATCAAGACGGCGCTGGCCGCGCTCGACGGGCAGGTCGTGCCGCAATCGATCAAGCTGCCGCTGGCGACGGCGGAATATCCTAACTTCAAAGACGGGCGGGATTACTATTCCAACCTGTCCGACAACTTCTTCGTCGGCAACTCCTTCCCGACCTGCAACATAAACTTCAACGCGGCCGAGATCATGGGACAGACGAAAGAGAACAAGTAATCTGTCGTACGGCGAGCGTCGCGGATCTAGCGGTTTCGCGACGCTTGCCGGCGAGGTCAGCGCGCGTCCGGGCGGGTTGGCGTTCTCACGAGCAAGGGCTGGCGCTGGTGACGCGAACTGAGCCGACGGCGCCGTTGCTCCTGCGTATGGAGGGCGTGTCGAAGCGCTACGGCGGCGTGCGCGCACTGGAGAACGCCAATCTCGCCATCTCTGCGGGCCGCATCCATGCGATCCTCGGCGAGAACGGCGCGGGCAAGTCGACCCTGATCAAGATCCTCTCTGGCGTCGTCAGTCCTGATGCTGGACGCGTCGTGCTCGACGGGGCCGAGGTCGCCTTCAATTCGCCCGCGGCCGCCAATCGCGCCGGGGTGGTCTGCATTTTCCAGGAACTCTCGCTCGTTCCCGACCTCTCGGTCGCCGACAACATTGCGATCAGCAATCCGCCGCGCCGGTTCGGTCTCATCGACCGGCGTGCTCAGCGGCGTATCGCCGAGGAGGCGCTCGCTCGCGCCGGCGCTTCGGATATCCATCCGATGTCGCTCGTCAAGGACCTCGCGCTCTCGCGCCGTCAGATGGTTGAGATCGCTAAGGCGCTGGCGCGCGAACCCCGGATTCTTATTCTCGACGAGGCGACGTCGGCGCTGACGGCGGCGGATGTGGCCAAGGTGTTCGTCGTGCTCAAACGGCTGCGCGACGAGGGGCTCGCGCTCCTCTACATCTCGCATCGCATGCACGAGATCGCCGAGCTCGCCGACGAGTGCACCGTCTTTCGCAACGGCGCCAATGTCGCAAGCTATGTCGCCGGAACGAAGTCCGACGACGAGGTCGTCGAGCTGATGATCGGCCGCGAATGGAGTCATGTGTTTCCGGCGAAACCGCCGCCGCGCGAACCGGCCGCAGTCCCGCTGATCGAGGTCAGGCATCTGAACTGGGCAGACCGGCTGCGCGACATCTCCTTCCATGCCCACGCGGGCGAAGTCGTCGGCCTTGGAGGACTCGACGGCCAGGGGCAGCGCGAACTTTTGCTCGCCCTGTTTGGCGTCCTGCGAGGCGTCTCGGGGGAAATTCGAGTCGCTGGCGCGCCAGTCGCGCCCGCGAGCCCGAACGCAGCCAAGTCGAAAAGTGTCGGCATGGCTCTCATTCCGGAGGATCGCAAGACGGAAGGATTGATGCTGCCGATGTCGCTTCGCGACAATCTTTCCTTTGCCTCGCTCGAGCGCATCTCACGCGGCGGCGTGATCGATCATGCCCGTGAGATGAAGCTCGTCGGCGACATGATCGATCTTCTCGCAATCCGCGCCAGCGGAACCGAAATTCCGGCCGGGGCGCTGTCCGGCGGCAACCAGCAGAAGGTCGTCATCGCCAAATGGCTGATGGCCGAGCCGCGCATCATTTTGCTCAACGATCCGACGCGCGGCATCGATGTCGGCACGAAACAGGAAATCTATCAACTGCTGCGGCGCCTCGCCGGCGCGGGGGCCGCGATCGTGTTCTACACCACCGACTATAGCGAGCTCATCGGCTGTTGCGACCGTGCGCTCGTGCTCTACGACGGCGCCATCAAGCGCGTGCTGGTCGGCGACGAGATCACCGAAAGGGCGCTCATCAGCAGCGCGCTCAATCTCGCCGACGAGCACGGCGCGCCGGACGGGGCCCGGCTTCAATGAACGACTGGCGCTATGTCTTCGGCCAGAACCGCGCGACCTTGCTCGCGTTCGTCTCCTTCGTTGTGATGTTCACGATCTATACGAGCAATCATCCGGCGGGCTTCAGCGCGAACGTCGTCCAGACCGCCGCGAACAAGGGGGTGCTGCTGGCGTTGGTGGCGATGGCGCAGACCTTTGTCGTCATCACCGCGGGCATCGATCTTTCGGTTGGAGCAATTTTCGTTCTGTGCAATTGCCTTGCATCCTGGATCGTGGTGGGAACGGCGTGGACGGCGGCGCTTGGCGTCGCCGGCGTTCTGATGGCTGGCCTTGCCTGCGGGGCGCTCAACGGCCTTATCGTGATTGTCGGCCGGTTGCAGCCGATCGTCACCACGATCGCCACGGGCGCGGTCTTCTTCGGTCTCGCACTTCTCTTGCGCCCCACTCCCGGCGGCGACGTTTACGGGCCGCTTGCCGACGCATTGACCGGCCGGGCGTTCCGCGTCCTGCCGGCGAGTCTCGTGGCGCTCGCCGCGGTCGTCCTCGTCATTTGGATCCCTTACAGCCGTTCGGAGATCGGGCGGGCGGCTTACGCGGTCGGCTCGTCTGAACAGGCGGCCTTCATGTCGGGCGTTCCGGTCGACCGCGCGAAATTCTTCGCTTACGTCCTCTCCGGCCTTGCCGCATCGATGGCGGGACTGTTTCTGACCTTCGTCACCTATTCGGGCGAGGCCTCCGCCGCCAACGGCGGAACCTACACCCTCTATTCGATCGCAGCCGTCGTGCTCGGCGGCGTCTCGCTCTATGGCGGCTCGGGAAGCGCGATCGGCGCGATCTTCGGCGCGCTGATGTTCCGCACGATCGGGGATCTTCTCTTCGTCTTCAATCTCGACCCCTTATGGCAGCCCTTGTTTCAGGGCGTCGTGCTGCTCGTGGCGGTGAGCATCGGCTCCGCGCGCCTGTTTCAGGTTCGCAATCGTCTCGAACTATTCCCATGACCGTCAGCGGGCAGCCAAAATTGGCCGTTGGGCTCTTCAAGAGGGTCGACCGTCCGGTCGTGGTCGCCTTCGGCTGTATCATCGCCCTGCTGCTGGTCGGGTCGCTCTATTCGCGCAGCTTCCTCTCGCCCGAATATCTGCTGCAGCAGCTGAAGGTCGCCTCGTTTCTCGGCGTCATCGCGACCGGGACGATGATCGTCATTCTGCTTGGCCAGATCGATCTCTCGGTGCCCTGGGTGGTCGCCGTCGGCGGCATGATGTCGACCGCCGCGACCGGGTGGGGACCGGCAGGGGAGGCGCTTGCGATCCCGTTCGGGATCGCTTGCGGGGTCGGGCTTGGGCTCGTGAACGGCTTCGGCGTCGCTTATCTGCGCATTCCCTCCATGATCATCACGCTCGCCGTCAACGCAGTCGCGCAAGGCCTGATGGTGGTGCACACCGGCGGCTTCTCGCCCCAGGATTCATCGTCGCCCGCGATGCGGACCCTGGCGACCGGCGACCTCGTGCTCGGGCTGCCGAACGCGCTGATCGTCTGGGCCATTGTGGGCGCCGGGGCGATCTTCCTGCTCAACCGCACCACCTTCGGCCGCGCCGTCTACGGCATCGGCAACCGCGAGCGCGCCGCCTATCTGTCTGGCATCGACACCCAGCGCATCGTGCTGATCGCGTTCGCGATCGCTGGCGGCCTGTCGGCCTTCGGCGGCGTGCTGCTCGCCGGCTACGCCAGCAAGGCGGCGCAGGGTATGGGCGAACTCGTATCTTCTCCCGGCGATCGCCTCGGTGGTGCTCGGCGGCGCCTCGATACTCGGCGGTCGCGGGAGCTATTCCGGCACGATCGCCGGCGTCATCCTCATCACGCTGCTGCAATCGATCCTGTCGGTCGTGCAGATGCCCGAAGCGGGCCGCCAGATCATCTATGGCGTCGTCATCATCGCCATGCTCTTGCTTTACGGCCGCGAGAGCCGCGCGCGGTAGCAGCGGCTACTCGGCCGCCGCCGCGACTGAGAGTCGCCCTTCGGCGCTCTTATAGGCGTTCGGGCAGGTCTTGGCGCGCTCCCGCAGATCGGCGATCAGCCAGCGGCCGGCGCGGCCGAGCTCCCTACCGCGCTCGTGCATCACGTACATGGGCACGCTGAACTCATCCCGGTCCGCAACCTCAAGCTTTTTCAGCCGGCCGGCCGCGACATGGTCTTCGACCATGTGGACCGGCATATTGCACCATCCGAACCCCGCAAGGAGAAAGTCGAGGCGGGTGGAGAGATCGGCGAAGCGCCAGATTTGGCGGCTGATGATCCCGCCGGAAAAATTTTGGGTCAGCGACGTGCGATCTGTCAGCACGAGCTGCACATGCGGCTCGAGCGCCTCGCGCGTAAGCGGACCGGATAGCGCGGCCAGCGGATGACCGGTCGCAACCACTGGCCACATGACAATTCGGGTCATGAATTCGGCGAATAGGTCGTCCTGCCGGGTTGGCGAAATCGGACAGATCGCCAGTCGCGCCGCGCCATCGCGAAGCCGCTGCTCGGCGCCTCCGAGCGCTTCGGTGAAGACGGTCGCCGGCAGCTGCGGGAAGGCGCCGCGCAGCGCCTTCAGGCTTTCCATCAGCAACGGAATTGGAAACATCGCGTCAACCGCCAGCGTCAGCTCCGGCTCGACCCCATCTGCCATGCCTTGGGCGCGCGCCCGCAACGCGCCGGCGCCGACAATCAGCGCGCGCGCGTCGTCGACGACCGCCCGCCCGGCCTCGGTCAGCCGGGGCGTCTTGTGCGACCGGTCGAAGAGCGGGATCCCGAGGGTGGTCTCGAGCGTCTGAATCGACTGGCTCACCGCCGACTGCACCCGGCCAAGCGTTCTCGCCGCGGCGGAGAAGCTTCCGGCGTCGGCGACGGCGACCAAAATGCGCATCTGGTCAAGTGTCAGGGGATCAATCATGGGCCTCGTATCCCGTGTCCATCATCAATACCGATGATATCTACCACAATTTGGCCGATTGTCATGATGCTTGATCGACACCAGATTAGCGATAGAGCGAACTATATGCGTCTTGCTTGCGTAGTTTCTTATGCGACGAAGAGGAACCTGCCGTGACCAAGCCCAAAATCGCAATCATCCTGTCGACGACGCGCGCCGCTCGCTTTGGCCACAAGGCTGGTCAGTGGATTTACGACATGGCCAAGCAGCGTCACGACATCGACGTTGAACTTATCGACCTCCGCGACCATCCGTTGCCTTTCTTCGACGAGGTCGCCACCAACGCCTGGGCGCCGACCCAAAACCCCGAAGGCGTGCGTTGGCAGAAGAAGATCGCCCAGTACGACGGCTATATCTTCGTCACTGCGGAGTACAATCACGGCGTTTCGGCGGTGTTGAAGAACGCGCTCGACTTCGCCTATCCGGAATGGAACCGCAAGGCCGCGGCCTTCTTGGGCTACGGCGGCGTCGGCGCGGCGCGGGCGATCGAGCAGCTACGGCTCATCTTGATCGAACTGCAGATGGCCCCCACGCGCTCCGCTGTGCATTTCGCCGGCAACGACTTCATGGCCGCTTTGCGCGAAGGCAAGCCGATCGCCGACTTCGGCTATCTGAAGCCGGCCGCCGACGCGATGCTTGACGAACTCGCGTGGTGGACGAGCGCGCTCAAAGTTGCGCGCGAGGCAACTGAAAAGAAGGCGGCCGCCGCCGAGTGAGCTCAAGCCCCGACAAATAAAGTCCGTCAATCGTTCCGCCCAGGCGCGCCTCAATGAGGCGCCGAAGAAACTCGCTTTGTTTACTCGAAAGGGAAATCGAAATGACCGTAACCGTTGATCCGAAGACCGTCGGCCGCCACGCGTCGCTCGGAGCCGCTGCTCACGCCCAGCTTTTCACCGAAGCGCGCACCCACAATGTGTTCCTCGAGCGACCCGTGCCTGACGCGCTGCTGCGCGAAGCGCTCGACCTCGCCAAGATGGGGCCGACGGCTGCTAACCAGCAGCCTTTGCGCGTCGTCTTCCTGCGCTCAAAGGAGGCCAAGGAGCGTCTGCGTCCGGCGATGGCCCCGGGCAACGTTGAGAAGACGATGGCCGCCCCCGTGGTTGCGATCACCGGCTACGATCTCGAGTTCTACGATCATCTGCCCTTTTTGATGCCCCACGTGGACGCGAGGAGCTGGTTTTCGGGCAACGCTGAACTCGCGGCGCGCAGCGCGGCTCAGAGCGGAACCCTACAGGTTGGCTACTTCATCCTCGCGTTGCGCGCCCTCGGCCTCGATGCAGGTCCGATGGGCGGTTTCGATCCGGCGAAGGTGGAGGCCGAGTTCTTCCCGGAAGGGAAGATCAAGGCCAACGTCGTCATCAACATCGGCTATGGCGACGACGCGAAACTCTTCCCGCGCAGCCCGCGCCTTTCGTTCGACCAGATGGCAAAAATCCTCTGATCATCGAGAACCCCCCGCCATTCAGGAGATCAATCAGCATGAGTTCCACAACGACGAATTCGAACAGTTTCGCCCGGTCCGCCGCTTCGTTCACTATTCTTCCCCGGTCGCTAGCTCCAGCGCTGCAATCGGTGCTGCGCATCGTGACCGGGCTCCTGTTCATGGAGCACGGCACGGGCAAGCTCATCGGCTTCCCGCATGGACTGCCGTTCATCGACCAGATGCCAGCCGGGTTGCTTTACTTTACCGGTACGATGGAGCTTGTCGGCGGCGCGCTGATCGTGCTCGGCCTCTTCACCCGCCCGGTCGCATTCGTCCTCGCCGGCTTCATGGCTGCCGCCTATTTCATGGCGCATTTCCCCATGAGCTTCTTCCCGGCGATCAATATGGGCGAGCCGGCGGTGCTCTACTGCTTCGTCTTCCTCTATCTCGCCGCGGCCGGCGCCGGCCCCTGGGCGATCGACAAGGATTGAGAGGAGCCCCCAACCGTATAGCGAAGACCGATCGGCGCGGGTTCATCCTTGCGCCGATTTTTTTGTTGTCGAAAGGGCTACTGCTGAGATCCGCGCAAGTCGCCGGCGTTTGAGGCGGCGGGCGCGGCGGGCGCGGCGGTGTTGAACGCGTCGACCGGCAGCGCCCCGAACAGCCGCGACATGTCTTCGTTGGACAGGCCCGTCACCGACTTGATCGGCGAGGGCGTTGCGGCATTGGGGATCGGCATCGGCGGCAGCGGCGCCGTCATCTCGGCCGCGCGCGCGAGCAGCGCGTCGTCGTCCGCCGCCGCGGTGGGCGCTTCCGCCAAAGCCAGCGCCTTCGCCGGCTGAGTCGTCACGCCGCGCGTGATGACCTTCGGCAATCGGCCCTTGAGGACGTCGGCGATGAGATCGTCCCCGCCGGGCTGCGCGAGCGTCTTGACGCCTGTGTCGCCCGCCTCCTGCGCCGAAGCGACGAGGAAAGTCGCGGGACGGACCGGAGGGCGCGGTTCGATCGAGGCGGTCGCGTCGGGCGCTGCGGCTGCGATATCCGCTGGCCGAACGGGCGGCATTGCTGACGCGACGGCAAAATCTGACGGCCGCACCGGCGGCAGCGGTACGTTCATCAGCGCAGTGACCTGTTGATTGAGATCGATGGGGCGGCGCGGCGGCAACGGCGCGAGATAGAGAGCCGCGATCGGACCGTGCAGCTTGACCGCGGCCGCGGGCGACGCGTCGGTCTCGACGTCAGGCTGCTCCAGCGCGGCCACGACCTCCGGTTTGGGAGGGGGCGCAAGCGCCGGCGCGGGTGCGGGAGCGCTGGCGTAGGTCGGGCCGGTCGGCAGGTTGCGCTTGGCCGTGGCGACAGCTTCGGGTCCTGCGTCGGCGATCTGAACCGACGGCTCCGGCGCAGGGGCAGCGGCCGGAGCGCTGGCATATGTCCGGCCCGTGGGCAGGTTGCGTTTGGCATTGTCGACGGCTTCGGGCCCCGCGTCCGCGATCTGAACCCTCGGCGCCGCCGTCCTTCCGCCGCGGCCCCCGGCCATGGACTCCTGGCCGCCGCCCTCTTCGGCGTCGTCGTCGCCGCCCCCGCGCGCGCCAAACAGCCAGGCGAACAACCCGCCGCCGCCGGCGGTCTGGATCTGGCCGCCGCGTTGCTCGATCTCCGCGCGGGCCTGATCGTAGCCCGGCATCGGCTGGCCATCGGTGGGAATGAAAACCGTCTTGCCATCGGGGAAAAGCCGGGCAAGCGAGTCGCGGCTCATGCGCGGCCAGTAGCGCACCGAACCGCTGTCGATATGAACCCAGGGCGTCGAGCCGGTGGGGTAGAAGCCGACGCCGCCTTCCTGCATGCGCATCGCGATGTCGCGAATGCGCGCGGTTCCGACGTCGACGAAATGCGCATCGATCGCGCGGCCTTCCATGTGCTGGGAGTGTTCGGCGACCTGGCGCGAGCGCCGGCGCAGCATGGCGTTGGTCTGCGGCGAACGGTAGCCGGAGAGAACGTCGATCGGCTGTTGCGAGCCTGATTCGCGATAGACTTCCCAGATGATGTCGAAGAGGTGGGGGTCCATCTTCGTCGGTTCGTTGAGGCGCCAGTCTCGGAGGAACCAGTTGAGCTTGTCGAGTACCTCCTGATCGTAGACGCCGTTGACCATATAGGTGAACGAGCCCGACTCGTCGGTGTGGGAATTGGAGAATATGATCGTGCGGGTGTCGCCGTTGGCGATCGCCAATTCGGTGGAGTTGGGCGCGAGCCAGGCGGCGAGCAGGACCGCCGCCATGGACGCTCTCGAGACAGTCCCTCCGAGCCAGCCGATGTTCCCCTTGGCAAACAAGCCCGCCAACACCTCATCCTTCCGAAATGCGGCGCTTGCGAGCTCGCCGCCCTGACCTCGGACAACCGTGCGCGTAACCCGCCAACTCCCTCAAT
Source organism: uncultured Alphaproteobacteria bacterium (assembly GCA_963787135.1). Taxonomy (GTDB): domain Bacteria; phylum Pseudomonadota; class Alphaproteobacteria; order Rhizobiales; family Beijerinckiaceae; genus Roseiarcus. Next base: position 26,290 of record CAWBBW010000001.1, read on the forward strand.
CCGGCATTCCCTACCGGCCACCGCGTTCGGGCCCGGGCCGCGCTTGACGCGTCTAATGGCCCACCGACCGCAGCTCTGTGACCCTCAGGCCACACAAAACCACAAACCGCCTTGAATCGCCTATAGACCGATAGCGTCAGCATTTCAATCTTGACGGACGCTGGACAATATGTTGGCGACTTTTTGCGCCAGACCGTAGACGTCCGGCCTTTCCTGCAATTCCCCGTATTCATCGACGAACTCGGTGAAATATTCGATGTGGATCGGGACCGGGCGCGGCAGGAAGACGGTTCTTTCCGGTCCGCCGATCGCCGCATTGATTCGCTCTTCCGGCCATCCCAGCACCAGTTCGGCGAGGCGCAGCGGATCCTCGACACGTACGCACCCGTGACTAAGGGCGCGCATGTCGGAGTCGAACAGCGATTGCGAGGGCGTGTCGTGCAGGTACACAGCATGTTCGTTGGGAAACATGAAGGCGATCCGCCCGAGCGCGTTGTCCTCGCCGGGCGGCTGGCGCACCACGAGCCGTCCGCCGACGGTCTTCACCTCATATCCGCGGCGGGCGAGGTACCTGGGATCAGACGCCAGCCGGGGCAGCATTTCCTTCCTGATGATGGAATCCGGCACCTCCCAGGAGGGATTGATCAGCACATAGCGCATCACGTTGGAAAAGATCGGGGTTGGCGTGTCCGGCTTGCCGACGACCACCCGGGCGCTGTGAACAATCAAATCGCCATCCAGCATCGCGACGGTGAAATCCGGCACGTTGACCTCGATCCGCCGTTCGCCCATGTCGCGCGGCTCCCAGCGCCACATCTCCATGTTGGCGAGGATTGCGGCGCGACGGCGGGACTCCGCAACCTCCACCGAGGCCGCATAGGCCGCATTGCGGACGAGCCCTTTCAGCCGCCCGCGAGCAGTCTTGAGCAGCGAATGCGGCGCCTCGGCGTCATTGTCGACGAGGGGCGGATCATCAAGGGCGTCGACTGCCGGCTGCTTTTGGCCATGACCCGACCTGACGTCGGTCAGCCGGCGCAATTCCTCGCGTAGTGCGCGATAGCCCCTCTGCGGCGGATTGAAATCGGCGAGGCGCTGGGCGGGATCCGGCGCCGATGCGGTTTCGGCGAGCGCAACCCCGGGATCGACGACGCTCGGCTGAGCAGTGACGAGCCGCGAGACCCGAGTGGGCGTGATGCGCGAGCCGCTGGCCTGTTCGGCATAAGCGACGACCGCCTCGGCGATGGTCGTCTCCGCTTCAGCCAGATCAATAGGGGAGAGACGCCCCTCGAAATGCCGCGGCAGGGCAAAAGCGGAGAGATTGAGGCCGTCGTCTTTCGCGCGTTCCAATTGCGTCAGCACAGCTCTGCCCGCAATTGTGAGGCCGCTCTCGTCAACCCAGACCGGCGCGAATCGGCGGTCGGCGTAGAAGGCCCCGATCGCCGCCCGGGCGCCGCGCCAGTCGCCGTCGCCGAGCGGATTAAGTCCGTCGTGCGCGATGAGGCGCACAAGCGCCGCCGCGATTGCGGTCGGAACGGGATCCGGCGGCGCGCCTTCCGAACGCCCGGGAACCGGCGGGGGAGACGGGGTTTCGGCCACGGTGGAAGACGCAGCTGGTGCGCCGGAGGCCGTCGAGGTCAAAGCGAGAGCAGGGGTCGGGCCTGCCTCGCCGTCAGCCGGCCTCAGTCGAATCTGGGCGGCCGGGTCGAAGGCCTCGACGGCCGCCGGATGCGGCGCGTTGAACACGGTCAGAATTGGGCTCACGGCGACGTCGCCAAAGCTGGGGAGGGGTTCGGGCGCAAGCAGGGACTGCCGAGCGGGTTCGGCGGGCGTGGCGGTCTGGCCTTCCGCAGCGATCGCGTTCGCGCTCAGGATGAGCGCCGCAATGGCGATCCTCTTCCCGAGGAAAAGGCGATTCAGGTTTCGACTGTGCGGGCGCACGTTTCGTTCCACCAGCCGCGAACGCGTCACGCTTGCAGTCTTATATGAAACGGTCGAGTCCGCACGGGAAAAGTGGCGCCGCGGGCGGATACGGGCTGCGGTCCACTTCTCATGCCGCGGCGTCGCCGACCATGTCTTCGGCGATGCCGCTCTCCTTCATCTTGCGGTAGAGGGTGGATCGCCCGATGCCGAGCTTGCGGGCGGCCTGGGACATTTGCCCGCGGTAGTGGGCGAGGGCGAAGCGAATGGATTCGGCTTCGATCTCCTCGAGCTTGCGCACATCGCCGCTGTCGTCGATGAGTCTCAGCGCGTGGGGGTCGCGCGCCTCGATGTCCGTTGCCCGCAGGGCGGGCTCCGCCGCCGGATCGGCGGCGACCGGTGGCGGCGCGGGCGGGATCAGCACGTCATAGCCCTCCACCTGCGCTGCGATCTGGGGAAACTCCGCCGTCGTCAATTCGTCTCCGTCGGCCAGCACGACGGCGCGGAACACCGCATTCTCGAGCTGACGGACATTGCCCGGCCAGTCGTAGGCGCTGAGCAGCCCCAGCGCCTCGGCGGAAATGCCCCGGATCCGCTTGCCCTCCTCGGCGCAGAAGCGCGCCAGAAAGCGCACGGCGAGATCGGGCACGTCGCAGGCGCGCGCCCGGAGCGGCGGGATCGAGATCGGGAAGACGTTGAGGCGATAGAACAGATCTTCGCGGAAGCGGCCGGCCTTGACGAGTTCGATGAGGTTCTGGTTGGTCGCTGAGACGAGCCGGAAGTCGACCCTGACCGATCGGCGCGAGCCGACCGGATCGATCTCGCCATCCTGCAACGCACGCAAAAGCTTGACTTGGGCTTCGAGCGTGAGCTCGCCGATTTCATCGAGAAACAGAGTGCCGCCGTTGGCCTCGGCGAATTTCCCGACATGCTTCTCGGTCGCGCCGGTGAACGAGCCTTTTTCGTGACCGAACAGGATCAACTCGACCAGCATCTCCGGCAGCGCGCCGCAATTGACGGTCACGAAAGGCTTTCCCCGGCGCTCGGAGCTGCCCTGAATCGCCCGCGCCATCAGTTCCTTGCCGACGCCCAATTCGCCTTCGATCAGGACTGGAATATTCGACTTCGCCGCGCGTTCGGCGAGCCGAACCGTGCGCGCCATCGATTCCGCCCGGCTCACGATGTCGCGAAACCCGAGTTCGCCCGCGGCCCGGCGCGTCGCCCGGCGCAACTCGTCCTCGAGCGCGTCGACCCTCAGCGCGTTCTTGATCGAAACTTGCAGCCGTTCCGCGCCGACCGGCTTGACGACGAAGTCGGTCGCGCCGGCGCGCATCGCCGAAATGACGACTTCGATCGAACCGTGCGCCGTTTGCACGATCGCTGGCGCGGCGATGTCGCGCTGGCGCATGCGCGCCAGCACGCCCATGCCGTCGAGATCAGGCATCACGAGATCGAGAATGACGAGACTGACCGGCGGGCGGTCGGGTGACTGAAGACGCGCGAGCGCTCCCTCTCCGGAATCGACTGTCTCAACGTCGTAGCCGAACCGTCTCGCCATCGCTTCGAGCAAGCGGCGCTGGATAGGATCGTCGTCCACAATGAGTATGAGGGCGGCCATTGTCATCCCGTGGCGGCGGCCGTTCGGCGGCGCGCGTTGCGTCACAGTCTGACATCAGGGTAAACGCCATGTTAATGACGTCGTGTCCTGAAGCGTCCAGTTCCCAAAAGCGCCACTTTGTCGGGGTGAAGGATTCAGGGAAGCTTACCGAAGGATTGAAGAGGCCTCGTCAATGACAATGCTTTTCGATTCCATTCGCTCCGCTATGGCGCCGTCGCCGGTGTCCGGCGGTCTCGGCGTGCTGCCGCAGTGGCGGCTCGAGGATCTTTACGAGAGCATGGAGTCGCCGCGCTTTGCCGCCGATCTCGAACGCGCCCGCCGCGAAGCGAAGGAATTCGCCGCCGCCTGGCGCGGCAAACTTGGGGGAATCGCGGATTCCGGCGAGGCGGGCGAGCGGCTCGCCGAATCGGTCAGAGGTTATGAAGCGCTGCAGGACCTGATCGGGCGGGTCATGTCTTACGCTTCGCTGCTTTATGCCTCCGACACGAGCGATGCGGCCCGGGCCAAGTTCTACGGCGACGTGAACGAGCGCGTGACCGAGCTCGCGGGCGACCTTCTCTTCTTCGAGCTCGAGCTCAACCGCATTGCCGACGCGACGCTCGAGGCCGCGATGGCGAGGCCGGCGCTCGGCCGCTACCGCCCCTGGCTCGAAGACATCCGCAAGGAGAAGCCGCATCAGCTTCCGGACGAGATCGAGCAGTTGTTTCTGGAAAAGTCTGTCTCCGGCGCGGCGGCCTGGAACCGCCTGTTCGACGAAACGATGTCGGCCTTGCGCTTCGATTTCGAGGGCGAGAGCCTGACGCTCGAGCCGCTGCTCGGCAAGCTTCAGGACCCGGACGAAAAGAAGCGCGAGGCGGCGGCCAATGCGCTGGCGCTGACGCTCGGGGCGAACCTGCGCCTCTTCTCGCTCGTCACCAACACGCTCGCCAAGGACAAGGAAGTCTCGGACCGCTGGCGCAAATTCGAAGATGTCGCCGACTCGCGCCATCTCGCCAACCGCGTCGAACCCGAGGTGGTCGAGGCGCTGGTCACGGCGGTGACCGACGCCTACCCGCGCCTGTCGCATCGCTATTATGCGCTGAAAGCCCGCTGGTTCGGCCAGGAGCGGCTGGCGCACTGGGACCGCAACGCGCCGCTGCCCGGCGCGCCGCCGCGCGTCTACGCCTGGGAGACGGCGCGCGACACCGTGCTCGACGCCTATCGCGGCTTCTCGCCGCGCATGGCCGACATCGCGCGGCGCTTTTTCGACGAGGGCTGGATCGACGCGCCGGTCAGGCCCGGCAAGGCGCCGGGCGCCTTCGCCCATCCGACGACGCCATCGGCGCATCCTTATGTGCTCGTCAACTATCTCGGCAAGCCGCGCGACGTGACGACGCTCGCCCACGAGCTCGGGCACGGCGTCCACCAGGTTCTGGCCGGCGTCAACGGCGCGCTGATGGCGCCGACCCCGCTGACGCTTGCGGAGACGGCGTCGGTGTTCGGCGAGATGCTGACCTTCCGCGCGATGCTCGCGGCGACCGACGATCCGGCCGAGCGCAAGACGATGCTCGCGTCCAAGGTCGAGGACATGCTCAACACCGTGGTGCGGCAGATCGCATTCTATAAATTCGAGCGGCTCGTCCATCTCGAGCGCCGCAAGGGCGAGCTCACCGCTGACCGGATCAGCGAGCTCTGGATGAGCGTGCAGGCCGAAAGCCTCGGCCCGGCGATCGAGCTCAAAAGCGGCTACGAGACCTACTGGGCCTATATCGGCCACTTCATCCATTCGCCGTTCTATGTCTACGCCTACGCGTTCGGCGATTGCCTGGTCAATTCGCTCTATGGCGTCTACGAACGCTCGCGGGAGGGATTCGCGGAACGCTATCTCGCGATGCTCGCGGCCGGCGGCTCGAAGTCCTACAGCGAGCTTCTGAAGCCCTTCGGCCTCGACGCCAAGGACCCGGCGTTCTGGAGCATCGGGCTCTCGGTAATCGAGCGGATGATCGGGGAGCTGGAAGAGATGGGGTGACCCCGGCGCCGCGATTCAGGTTGCACGTCCGAAATTTCCGGCGAGCGCCCTGCTAGCAGGGCGCTAACAGGGGATTCGGGCATCTTTCGGCTCGCTTCTTCGGCTGAAAGTCGTTGGTTTACAATATGTTGTGCGACAAGTGGCTGCGCCGTCAGAACAGGAAGGTAACAGGGCGATAAATCGACCCTAACAGGAAGATATCAGGTGCCGGCGAGCGGAAAACAGGGCGAGCCTGAGAGCGGCGTTTCCAGGCGAAAACGTCGTCAAAATGCGGTTTTTGCATCTTCCCGGTTGTGCGTCCGAGCGGCCAGTCGCCATTCGGGTAGGCGCGCGCGGGTGCGAACACCTTCCCGGTTCGTGGAGAAGGGGCGCGTCTAGAGCCTGGCGGCTGCAATTGGCCGCCGCCCCGCCTATATGCTTGAAGCATCCCCGGAAGGAGAGTCCCCCCTTTGGACCACGACGACGAAGCCAATCGCCTGAGCGCGCGCGCGTCGCGTTACGCCCGCCTCGGCGTCAACGCGGGCGCGTTCGCCGCGCGGGTCGGGGTCAACCGGCTGCGCGGGGGCGGCCGCGAGACGGACGCCAGGGCGCTCGCTTCCGTATTGGGCACGATGAAGGGCCCGATGATGAAGGTCGCACAATTGCTGACGACGATCCCCGACGCGCTGCCGGCGGATTACGCCAACGAGCTCATCCGCCTGCAATCGCAGGCGCCGCCGATGGGCGCGGGCTTCGTGCGCCGCCGGATGCTGGCTGAGCTCGGGTCCGTATGGCGTGAGCGCTTTTCCGAGTTCGATCTGAAACCTGCCGCCGCCGCTTCGCTAGGACAGGTGCACAAAGCGAAGAACCTTGCTGGCGAGCCGCTGGCCTGCAAGCTGCAATATCCCGAGATGGCGTCCGCGGTCGAAACCGATCTCTCCCAGCTCGATCTTCTGTTCTCGCTCCATCGTCGCATCGGCGCGGCGATCGACACGCGGGAGATCGCGCATGAAATCCGGCAGCGGGTGCGCGAGGAGCTCGACTACGAGCGGGAGGCGAAGGTCGCCGAGCTCTACGGCTTCATGCTCGCCGACCGGCCGTTCGTACACGTGCCCCGGGTCGAAAAGACCTTGTCGACCCGCCGGCTGCTCACGCTGCAATGGCTTGAGGGCGAGCCGCTGACGGCGTTCGAAAACGCGCCGCAGGAAGCGCGCGACGCGATTGCGGTCGGCCTCTTCGACGCCTGGTGGCGGCCGTTCCTGCGCTACGGACTGATCCACGGCGATCCGCATCTTGGCAACTACTCTGTCGTCGCAAGCGGGGAGGGCGACGCGCGTAAGGTCGAGGGGATCAATCTCTTCGACTACGGCTGCGTGCGCATCTTCCCGCCGCGCTTCGTACGCGGGGTCGTCGAACTCTATCTGGCGCTGAGGGCCAACGACGAGGCGCATGTAGCGGAAGCTTATCGGATGTGGGGCTTCCCCAAGCTCAACCGCGGCACGTTCGACGCAATGACCATCTGGGCGCGCTTCATCTGCGGCCCCATCCTCGACGACCGCGTGCGCACCGCAGCCGACGGCGTGAGCCCGTCCGAATACGGGCGGCGCGAGATCGGCGCGGTCATGCGCGCGCTTCGGGCCGAAGGCGGCGGGCTGGTCATTCCGCGCGAATTCGTATTCCTCGAGCGCGCCACCATCGGCCTCGGCGGCGCTTTCCTGCGCCTCGGCGCGCGGCTCAACTTTCACCGCATGTACGAGGACGCGATCGCCGGCTTCGACGAGGCGGTCGTCGCCAAGCGGCAGGCCGAGGGGCTGGCGTCGGTAGGGTTGAAGGGGTGATGCTTCGCTGTGTCACCCCCGCGAAAGCGGGGGTCCAGAGGTGAAAGCCAGCTGAAGGTCTGGTGCGGCGTCACTGGACCCCCGCGTGCGCGGGGGTGACAGTAAGCAATCTCGGCTTCGGGAGGGAAAAGACACTCATGCAGCAGCGTACGCAAGTCGCGATCATCGGCGGCGGCCCGGCGGGCCTGCTCCTGTCCCACATGCTGCATCTTGGCGGGATCGAGAGCGTCGTGCTCGAGCGGCAGACCAAGGCCTATGTGCTCAAGCGCATCCGCGCCGGCGTGCTCGAGTACGGATCGGTCAAGCTCCTGCGCAACGCGGGTCTCGGCGAAAGGCTGGACCGCGAGGGCCACGTCCACGACGGATGCTTCATCGTCTGGCAGGATCGCGAGCCGCTTCTCGTCAGCACCAAGGAGCATGCCGGGAAGCCCATGTGGTCGCACGGCCAGACGGCGATCACGGAAGAGCTCTATCGCGTGCGCGAACGCGATGGTGGATCAATTGTCGAGGAGGCGGACAACGTCCGGCTTCACGATATCGACGGCGCCGCGCCGAAAGTCACCTACGACTGGAATGGAGAGTCGCGGACGCTCTCATGCGACTTCATCGCAGGCTGCGACGGGTTTCATGGCGTGTCACGCCGGAGCATTCCAGCGAGCCTCGTGCGAACCTTCGAGCGCTCTTATCCGTTCGGCTGGCTTGGTATCATGTCGGAAACGCCGCCTGTGGGAGAGGTGATCTATGCCCGGCACGCGCGCGGGTTCGCGCTCGCCTCGCTCCGCAATCCGATGCTGAGCCGCTACTACATCCAGTGCAGCCTCGATAGCGACATCGCCGAATGGCCGGATGAGCGCTTCTGGGATGAGCTGAAGCAGCGCTTCCCGCCGGGGATCGCGGAGAAGATCGTCACCGGCCCTTCGATCGAAAAGTCGATCGCCCCCTTGCGAAGCTTCGTCGCCGAGCCGATGCGATACGGCCGCCTCTTCCTTGCCGGCGACGCCGCGCATATCGTGCCGCCGACCGGGGCGAAGGGCCTGAACCTGGCCATTTCCGACGTCTTCTATCTGCAGCGGGCGCTGATCGAGCATTTTCGCAACGGCGACGACCAGTATCTCGACAGCTATTCGGACATGGCCTTGCGCCGCGTCTGGGGAGCGGTGCGCCTCTCCTGGCAGCTCACCAAGCTTCTGCACGTCTTTCCCGACGAGGACGCCTTCGAAAGCCGGATCAAGGCGAGCGAATTCGATTACCTCCAGGCGTCGCCGAAGGCCCAAGCTGCGCTGGCGGAGCAATACGCCGGGTTGCCGTTCGAGGAGTGACCTTGTAGCCGCGATCGCTGATCGCGGCGGCGCGGTCATCGACCGCGCCCTACAGGCCGCCGCGGTCATCGATCCCGGCTACAGACGCCAGAGAATCGGCAGCCTCGGCGCGACGGCGTAGTTGAGCTGGACCAGGATGATCAGCGCGAGCCCAAGCGGCACGTTGATAAGGCCCACGAGCGCCCCGACCGCGTAGAGCGTTTGGGCGATGATGACCCGTCTTCGGAAGGCGTTCGATAGCTCCGCGGGGGCATCGTCACGAAGGAGCTTCGCCCGCTCGGCAAAAACCCAGGTGACATAAACCGCCGCGCCGAGCAGGACGATGTTCAGCCAGTAGATGAGGAACGCCGTGCGGTAGGTGAAAAAATCGGCCAGCAACCGGGTCGTGAACGGCAGGACGGTAATGATCGCGAGAAACGTCAGGTGCAGCCAGGTCAGGTCTCGGTTCGAGCGGGCGAGCTGGCTGAGCTGCGTCTGCTGGGCGACCCAGAAGATGCCGAGCGTCAGCAGGCTGAGAAGCCAGGGCAAAAGCCTGTGCGATGAGGCCGCGAGGGCGCGGAGCAATTCAGCCTCGGAGTGGATATCGGCTGGCTCGGGCGTGCGAAAGTCGAGCACCAGCACGGTCGCGGCGAAGGCGAATATTCCGTCGCTCAGCGCCTCGATGCGGCCGACGTCGCCACCGGCGAAGGAATTGTAAGCTCTCTTCATCCGGCGACCATCGCAACCGGCGCCGCGCGAGGTCAACCCGCATTCGCCGCTTCTCCCGCGCCCGCGCGCCGCTCGGCGAGCAGCCGCGCGATATGCGCCCGCAGCTCCGCCACGCCGTCGCCGGTGCGCGCCGAGGTGAACAGCACCTCCGGAAAAGCCGCGACATGCTTGCGCAGGCCCTCGAGCGTCGAGGCGATGCGCGCCTCCCGATCGGCGGCCTTCACCTCGTCGCGCTTGGTCAGCGCCACGGCGTAGGAAACCGCTGCCGCGTCGAGCATCGCCATGGTTTCGTGATCGCTCTCCTTGAGCCCGTGGCGCCCATCGACGAGCAGGAAGACGCGCAGGAGCGACGGCCGGCCGCGCAGGTAGTCCTGAATGAGCCGTCCCCAGGAGGCCGACTTCGCCTTGGCGACCGCGGCGTAGCCGTAGCCGGGCATATCGACCAGCGTGGCCTTGCCGTTGAAGATCGAAGAAGATGAGCTCCTGCGTCCGGCCCGGCGTGTTCGAGGCGCGCGCGAGACCCGTCCGGCCGGTCAGCGCATTGACGAGCGAGGACTTGCCGACATTCGAACGGCCGGCGAAGGCGATCTCGGGAGGACCGACCGGGGGCAACCCGTCCGATTTGGCGGCGGCGAAGAAGAAGTCGCACGGGCCCGCGAAAAGCTTCCGTCCCGCCTCCGTCCAGTCCGTCGCGGACTCGACGTCGGTCATACGCTCGGCGTCTTCGCGGGCGCGCGGGCGAAGAGCTTGAAGAGATTATCCCAAAGCTCGACCTTCACGCCCGCTTTGGTCATGATGTAATATTGCTGGAGGACGGTCAGCGTATTGTTCCAGGTCCAGTAGATGACGAGGCCGGCCGGAAATGTGCCCAGCATGAAAGTGAAGATGACCGGCATCCAGGCGAACATCGACTTCTGAACCGGGTCGGCCGGCTCGGGGTTCATCTTCATCTGGAAGAACATCGACACGCCCATGATCAGCGGCCAGACGCCGAGCGCCAGGAAGTGGCCAACCACCGGCACCGCGGTCGGATTCCACGGAATGAGGCCGAAGAGCGTGAACACGTTGGTCGGATCGGGGGCGCTGAGGTCCCTGATCCAGCCGAAGAACGGCGCGTGACGCATTTCGATGGTGATGAAGATCACCTTGTAGAGCGCGAAGAACACCGGGATCTGGATCACCATCGGCAGGCAGCCGGCGACGGGGTTGACGCCCTCGCGCTTGAAGAGCTCCATCTGCTCCTGCTGCTGCTTCACCTTGTCGTCGGGATAGAGGTCCTTCAGCGCGGCGATCTGCGGCTGGATCTTCTTCATCTTCGCCATCGACTGGTAGGAGCGGTTGGCGAGCGGGAAGAAGGCGAGCTTGACCAGCACGGTCACGATCAGGATCGCGACGCCGAAGTTGCCGACGTATTTGTAGATCGCGTCGATCAGCCAGTACATCGGCTGGGTGATGAAATAGAACCAGCCCCAGTCGATCATCAGATTGAACTTATGGATACCCAACTTGGATTGGTAATCGTAAATCGTGCTGACCTCTTTCGCGCCGGCGAAGACACGCGTCGTCGTCTCCGCCGAGGCGCCGGGGTCGACGGCCTTTTCCGGCCCGAGGAAGTCGGCCTGATAGTCCTCCGGCGGTGCGGCGCCGCTCGCCGTGTATCGCGCCTCGATCGGCACGGTCTGCTCGGGAATGAGCGCCGAGGCCCAATATTTGTCGGTGAATCCGAGCCATCCCCCATCGCCTGTGTAGCTCTCGGCCTTGCCGGTGGCCTTGTCGATGTTGGCGTAGGTCGGCGCGTGCTCCTGGTCTCCGATGACGCCTTCGAATCCCTCGTGCAGCACCGAATAGCCGGCGACCTGGGGCATCCCGCGTCTGAGGACGAGGCCGTAGGGCCGCAGCTTGACGGTCGCGCCGCTGGAATTGACGACCGAGTCGGTGATCGTAAACATGTACTTGTCGTCAACCGCGATGGCGCGCTTGAAGACGAGGCCTGCGCCGTTGTCCCAGGTCAGCGTCACCGGCTGGTCAGGGGTCAGAAGTCTTGACGTCGGCCGTCCAGATGGTTTCGCGATTGGGGGTTTTGACGCCGCTCCCGCTGACGAACCCGGTCTCGGCAAAATAGGCGTTGGGCGCGCCGCTCGGAGAAAAGAGGCGGATCAGCGGGCTATTCTTGTCGATGGTCTCGCGATAGTCCTTGAGCACGAGATCGTCGAGCTGGCCGCCCTTGAGGTCGATCGAGCCGCCGAGGCTCGGCGTGTCGATCGCCACGCGCTGCCCGGCCGCGAGCGCCTCGCCGACCGATTGTGTCCCCGGGGCGCCGGGGGCCGCAGGGGCGCCCGGAGCCGCCCCGCCGGCCTGCGCGGGCGACGCCGGCTCGGCCTTTGCGACCGCATCGGCCTGGGCCTGCGCCTGCAGCTGCGCCTGATGCTCGCGCTGATAGAGCGGCCCGGCGTAGAAAAATTGCCACGCGGCCATGACCAGGACCGAGAGCGCAATGGCGAGAAAGAGGTTTCTCTTGTCCTCGGAGTTCATGTTCGCCTGTCTCTGTCCTTCGCCGCCGACCCGCCCGACGGGCGCCGACGGCTGTCTTCGCCCGCGCGCGCAACCGCGCGAAACGCGGCTTTGAGATCGCTGACCAGCGCCGTGAATTCGCGCGAGAGCGCCTCCCGGCGGGCCATCAGCACGTAGTCGTGATCCTCGCGCGCCTCAAGTGGCCGGGCGGCGAGAAGCGCTTCTCTCAACCGGCGGCGGATGCGGTTGCGCACAACCGCGTTGCCCACCTTTTTGGTGACGGTGAGCCCGAAGCGCGCGCCCGTCGGCCCTTGGTCCGCCGCCTCCCGCCTTGCCGATTGCAGGGAAAAGGCGTCGACGGTCTTGCGGCGCCCGCGCGAGACGCGCTGGAACTCCGCGCGCTTCGTCAGCCGGCCGAGCCGCTCCCCGGCAGCGATGGGCCTTGCGTCCTGATCCAGGGATTCGGGCTCCATCGGCGGCGTCGCACTGGCGGCAGGACGGGTCGGGCGCGGGACGGCTTGCCGGCCGCTTGCCGTCGAATCAGGCGGAAAGCTTCTTGCGGCCGCGGGCGCGCCGGGCGTTCAAGACCTTGCGGCCGCCGACCGTCTCCATCCGCGCGCGAAAGCCATGCCGCCGCTTGCGAACGAGCTTGCTGGGTTGATAGGTCCGCTTCACCTTCGTCTCCAATATCGCCTGAGCGCTTAGGCGCGCTCTCAAGGTCATCACACGCGCGCGACGCGCGGATCCGGCCCCGTCGCATCGACCCTCGGGATCGCGCGGCAAGCCGGGAAAAAGCTTTGCGGCGCTTTCGCGCCGCTGCAAGGCGCGGCTTATGGCGCGGCGAAGGCCGCAAGTCAATTGCGCCAAGTCAATTTGCGCGTTACTTCGGGCTCTCAAGCTCCAGGCAGTTGTGGCGGCCTTCGTCCAGGCAGCGCTGCACTTGACGCTGATGGTCGATCGCAGTGAACGCCCAGTAGCCGAGGAGCGCCAGGACAACGATCGCGATCAGGGCGGCGACATTGGTTCGGCTTCGACCGTCGCCGTCGTCGTTCGCAGGCGGAAGTTCGCTCACGCGATCAGGCTCGACGCCGTCTCGTCGATCTTGCCGAGCGCCTCCAGCGCCCTGGCGACGATGCCCTTCGCGTCGAGCCCGGCGGCGGCGTACATCCGCTCGGGCTTGTCGTGATTCTGAAAGACGTCCGGCAGCGTCATCGTGCGGACCTTGAGGCCATGGTCGAGCGCGCCCTCTTCGGCGAGCAGAGTCAGGACATGGGCGCCGAAACCGCCCGCTGCGCCCTCCTCGATGGTGATCAGGAGCTCGTGATCGGCGGCGAGCCGCAGGATGAGCTCCCGGTCGAGAGGCTTGGCAAACCGTGCGTCGGCGACGGTGGTCGACAGTCCCCGCGCCTGCAGCTCTTCTGCCGCCTTCAACGCCTCGGCCAGACGCGTGCCGAGCGACAGGATCGCGATCCGCGAGCCCTCGCGCAGAATCCGGCCCTTGCCGATCGGCAACGGGCGGCCCTCGTCCGGCAGCTCGACGCCGACCCCGTCGCCGCGCGGATAGCGTAGCGCAATCGGGCCGCTGTCGTGCGCGGCGGCGGTTGCGACCATATGCACGAGATCGGCCTCGTCGGCGGCCGCCATCACGGTCATGTTCGGCAGGCAGGCGAGGTAGGCGACGTCGAAGGCGCCGGCATGCGTCGGGCCGTCGGCGCCGACCAGCCCGGCCCGGTCGATCGCGAAGCGGACAGGCAGGTTCTGGATTGCGACGTCATGCACGACCTGGTCGTAGGCGCGCTGCAGGAAGGTCGAGTAGATGGCGCAGAACGGCTTAAATCCCTCGGTTGCGAGGCCGGCCGCGAAGGTCACGGCGTGCTGTTCGGCGATGCCGACGTCAAACACGCGCTCGGGAAAGACCTTGTGCATCCGGTCGACGCCGGTGCCCTGGGGCATTGCGGCGGTGATCGCAACGATCTTCTCGTCGCGCCGCGCGGCCGCAAGCAGCGCCTCGCCGAACACCTTGGTATAGGCCGGCGCGTTGCTCTTGGGCTTGGTCTGCGCGCCGGTGATGACGTCGAAGGCCGAGACGCCGTGATATTTGTCATCGGCCGCTTCGGCCGGAGGGTAGCCCTTGCCCTTCCGGGTCACGACATGGACGAGCACCGGCCCGCCGTGCATGTCGCGCACGTTCTTCAGGATCGGCAGGAGATGGTCGAGGTTATGGCCATCGATCGGACCGACATAGTAGAAGCCGAGCTCCTCGAACAGCGCGCCGCCTGCCCAGAAGCCGCGGCCGTATTCCTCGGTGCGCTCGACCTTGTCATAGAGGAACTTCGGCAGATGGCGCGCGAGCTGCTTGGCGACGTCGCGCAGCGACCGGTAGGTGTGGCTGGTGACAATGCGGGCCAGATAGGCCGACATCGCTCCCGTCGGGGGCGCGATCGACATGTCGTTGTCGTTGAGGATGACGATCAGCCGCGACCCCATGGCGCCGGCGTTGTTCATCGCCTCGTAAGCCATGCCCGCCGACATCGCGCCGTCGCCGATCACCGCTACGACATTGCCCTTTCGGTGCGAAAGATCGCGCGCCACCGCCATGCCGAGGCCGGCGGAAATCGAAGTCGAGGAATGGCCGGCGCCGAAGACGTCGTATTCGCTCTCCGCCCGTTTGGTGAAGCCGGAAAGTCCGCCGCCCTGGCGCAACGTGCGGATGCGGGCGCGCCGCCCGGTCAAAATCTTGTGTGGATAGGCCTGATGGCCGACGTCCCAGACGATCCGGTCTCCCGGCGTGTCGAACACATAATGAAGCGCAACCGTAAGCTCGATGACGCCTAAGCCCGCCCCGAGATGCCCGCCCGTGACCGAGACCGCGCTGATCGTCTCGGCGCGCAACTCCTCCGCCACCCTGGCGAGGTCGCTCTCGCTCAGCGCGCGCAGGTCGGCGGGCGAAACGATACGATCCAACAGCGGTTTTACCGACTTCGTCACATCTTTCCCCTAGGCGCGGCGCCTTTCAGCCATGCGGCGCCGCAAAAAAGGACAAGTACACCAGGAGAGGCTGGCGCGGCAATCGCGTTTCAACAACGCCCCATGAGCCAATAGGTTACGCGCGGACGCGGCCGCGCCATTTGAACAAGATGCGGGCGGCAAACGGCGCCGCCGCGAGCGCGAGGAGCGCCCCGACGAACCCCGGCGAAAGCACGTCAGCGGGGCTCCGGATTGCGCCCAGTTCGGCGCCGGCGGAGACATAGGCGAAGGAGAGCGGCAGCATCCCGGCGAGCGAGACCAGGGCGAAGGTCCTTGCCGGCATCGGAGTGAGGCCCGCCGCCATATTTACTAGCGGGAAGGGAACCATTGGCGCGAGCCGGGCGGCGAACAGGAACCGCGCGCCGCCGCCCCCGGCGCCGTCGCCGAGGCGCGTCGCGATCGACGGGAAACGCGCCTCTACCCAGCCGCGCAGCGCATAGCGCGCGGCCAGCATGGTGATCGTCGCGCCGGCGACGCTCGATGCGATTGCGATCGGCAGGCCGATCCACGGACCAAACAGCGCGCCGGTCAGGACGTTCATCACCCAAACGATGGGAACCGCCAGCGCTGCGACGGAGGTATAGACGATCGCAAAACCGAGAGCGGAAAGAAGGGGATGTACGACGACGAGCGTTCGCGCTTGCGACGCCGTCGCCGCCACGGCTGCGGCGTCGACGTGGCCGCTCAACGCGAAGGCCGCGAAGAGGACGGCCGCGAGCGCCGCGAGGAACGCGACGGCGCGACGGGGGAAGGCGACGGGCTCTGGCGATGCTGTTCCCTTGACCGTTTGCACAGAACCCCTCTCGCTCGCGCCCGCTTTCTGGCCGGAAGCGGCGAATATAGTCCACCCCGGCCCTGGAAGCGATCAGGGGCGCCACGCCCCGTTCGGGCGCCGGCAGTGATCGATCATTTTGAAGGCTCAGATTGAAGGCGGCGCCTGAGTCGCCGTCGCCGCGGCGCCGGCCGCCGGCCTCTGAGCGGGCGGCGGTCCAGCCCTCCTCAAAGTCTCGAATTCCACGTCGGTAAAGAGACGCGAGCGTGAGACGAATCGGACGCCGTCGGCCGCTTCCAGCGAAAAGCTGTCGCCGCCCTCCCTCGTGACGTCGACGATAATCTGGCAACCGGACCAGTAGTCGAATTGCGCCGCCCCGACATAGAACGGACAGCCCTCGACCCCGCCCAACAGGACGTCGCTCGCGCCCACCCGAAAGTCGCTCTGCCGGAAGCACATAGGCGCGCTGCCCTCGCAGCATCCGCCCGAGAGGTGGAAAATCAGCGGCCCATGCTGATGCTTCAACGCCGCCGCAAGCGCGGCGGCCTCAGGCGTGAACACAACTCTTTCGGTCATCCGTCCTCCGCGAGCGTTGATCGACAAAGAGGCGTCCGGCGCCCTCCCAAGCGCCGGACGTCGCGAGAAAAGCCGCGCTTTTTCGGCGCGGCTTCGCCCGATGCCTTCAGAAGAACCCCATCGCATTCGGGTTGTAACTGACGAGCAGGTTCTTCGTCTGCTGATAGTGATCCAGGATCATCTTGTGCGTCTCGCGGCCGAAGCCAGACTGTTTGTAGCCGCCAAACGCCGCATGGGCGGGATACACATGGTAGCAGTTCGTCCACACGCGCCCGGCCTGGATCTCGCGGCCGACGCGATAGGCGGTGGTCCCGTCACGCGACCAGACGCCGGCGCCGAGGCCATAGATCGTGTCGTTGCCGATCTCGATCGCCTCCTCCATGGTCTTGAACTTCGTCACCGAGAGAACCGGCCCGAAGATCTCCTCCTGGAAGATGCGCATCTTGTTGTGGCCGACGAAGACGGTGGGCTTCACATAGAAGCCGTTCTCCAGCGCGCCGCCGAGATGGGCCTGCTCGCCGCCGGTCATGCACTTCGCGCCTTCCTTCTTGCCGACGTCGATGTAGTTCAGGATCTTCTCAAGCTGCCCCTTGGAGCATTGCGCGCCCATCTGGGTCGTCGGATCGAGCGGATCGCCGACTTTGATCTTTGCGACGCGGGCGACCGCCTTTTCCATGAACCTGTCGAAGATCAACTCCTGCACCAGCGCGCGCGACGGGCAGGTGCAGACTTCGCCCTTGTTGAAGGCAAAGAGAGCGAACCCTTCGAGCGCCTTGTCGAGGAAGGCGTCGTCCTTGTCCATGACGTCGGCAAAGAAGATGTTGGGCGATTTCCCACCAAGCTCGAGCGTCATGGGGATGATCGTCTCGGCCGCGTATTGCATGATCTGCCGGCCGGTCGTCGTCTCGCCGGTGAAGGCGATCTTGTTGATCCGCGGGCTGCGGGCGAGCGGAGCGCCGACTTCGGAGCCGTGGCCGAAGACAACGTTGAGAACGCCCGGCGGCAATACGTCGGCGATCAGATCCATCAGCACCGCAAGGCTCATCGGCGTGTCGGAAGCCGGCTTGATGACCACGCAATTTCCTGCCACCAGCGCGGGCGCCATCTTCCAGGACGCCATCAGGAGCGGGAAGTTCCACGGGATGATCTGGCCGACCACGCCCAGCGGCTCGCGGAAGTGATAGGCGACCGTGTCGCGATCGATCTCGCCGACCGTCCCTTCTTCCGCACGGATGCAACCGGCGAAATAACGGAAATGATCGGCCGACAGCGGCACGTCCGCGTTCATCGTCTCGCGGATCGGCTTGCCGTTGTCGCGGGTCTCAACGCGGGCGAGCAGTTCGAGATTGTCTTCGATCCGATCGGCGATCGTGTTGAGCATTTTCGCCCGCTCGGTCGGCGAGGTGCGGGCCCACTTGTCTTTCGCCGCATGCGCGGCGTCGAGCGCCGCCTCGACGTCGGCGGCGTCCGAACGGGCCACTTCGCAAAGCGTGCTGCCGTCGATCGGGCTCTTGTTGGTGAAGTAGCGCCCTTTCGCCGGCGCCCTCCATGCGCCGCAAATGAAATTGTCGTACCGTGTTCGAAGACCGCTTACGTCAAGCGCTGATTTTTTAGCTTTATCGAGCATTTGTGCCTCCATCAGGCAAGCCGCCACCTGCGCCATGATCATCAAGACCTCAGCGTCGTTGGCTCACCGTCCTCGACGGGAGTCAAAAAATGGCAACTGCAGCCGCTTCTCCTGCTGGCGTTGCGGATAGTCGATCATCCGCGCCGGCAGACGGCCACGTTGCCTTTCGCGCCGAAAGACGCGGAAAGTCAATTTGCCATAGTGTCGCGGATGGAGATCCAGCGAACGTTGAAGCGCAGACGCGACGAGACGCTTTGGCGGCGCCTCAGAGTTGTCCGGCGACGCGTTCCGCCACAGAGTCTGAAGCCAGCCGGCAAGACCCGCACAATCAACGCCGGTTGGGAGACCCAAAGGAGTCGACGCCGTCCACAAAAAGCCGTGGGGAGACGTTAGACACCTCTTGTCGCGAAGTTCGGGCCGCGCGTCGCTGCGAGCGGCCGGGAGCGTGAGGTTTCGGCGCCCGAACGCCGTCGGCAAGGAGAGGGAGGACGATCATGGCGTCCGCATTCCACGTCAATTTCGGGCCCGACGCGCTCGCGCCGGTCGAGCTTCGCAAGATCGGGCCACGGGACTGCTTCGCCGCGCTGAGAGAAGGGCTCGACGATTTCGTCGCGACGCCAACCCATGTGGCGTTTCTCGGCCTCTTCTACGTGCTCGGCGGGATCGCGCTCGCGGCGCTGTCGTCGTTCGGCGACACCTTGCAGCTTGTGTTCCCGTTCGCCGCCGGCTTTGCTTTGGTCGGGCCGTTTTTCGCTGTCGGCCTCTACGAGCTGAGCCGCAGGCGGGAACGCGGGCTTCCGACCGCTTTGCACGACGCTTTCGCCGTCTTCCGCTCCCCGGCGCTCCCGTCGATCATTGCGCTCGGCTTCTATCTCTTCATCATCTTTGGCTTATGGATCGGCGTGGCCGAGTTTCTCTACGTTCAGCTCTACGGCCCCAATCCGCCGGCGGCCGCGCTCCCGTTCCTCGAGGACGTGCTGACGAGCAGCCGCGGCTGGCTGCTCATTCTGCTCGGCGGGCTCATTGGACTCTGCTTCGCGGCGCTCGCGCTCTGCATCAGCGTCATCTCCTTTCCGCTGATGCTCGACCGCGACGTCGGCCTCGCGCCGGCGATGGCCGCTTCGACACGCCTTGCCCGCGAGAATCCGGGGGCAATTGCGCTCTGGGGCCTTATCGTCGCCGCGGCGCTGGTCATTGGCTCATTGCCCCTCTTCCTCGGCCTCGCGATCGTCATGCCGGTGCTCGGCCACGCCACGTGGCGGCTCTATCGCCGGGCGGTCCAGCGCGACCCCGCGCACGAGGTTCCGATCCAGGACGGGAACGGCGCGGGTCTTGCGGGAATCCGAGCTTTGCGGCCCCTGTGGGTTTCCCTGGATTTGTTTGAATTCCTTCGGCGGAAGGGACAAGCCTGAGTCCGGCTGTCACCGTCATCCGACCACTTCGCGCTCTTGTAAGAATTGGCTAGCCAACGCGTGCCGGCGCTTCGCTGTCGTCTGGCGGACCTGCCGCCTGATGCGCGGGCAGGAGCGGCAATTGCGGTCGCGTGATCGCAACCCTAATAGGTT
>CAWBBW010000002.1:0-34558 GCA_963787135.1 uncultured Alphaproteobacteria bacterium
TCGACGTAAACCGGACATTGCGGATCGCGGTGGTGGACGTCGCAGCCGGGCAAACCCGGACGGCCGCTGACCTTTGTCGCTAGTTCCCAAGATCGTTTGTTCGGAGCGAAACCGACCATTCGTGAAGCCTAGCGGCCGGAATGCGCGGCGTCTGCGGGGCGACGCTTACTGGCGCGCCATCGCGATGCGGATAGCATCCTCCGGCGAGACGAGGTGACCCGCGTTCTCGGCAGCGTCGGCGATGGCGAGCTGGACGCCCTTGACTTTGCCGTTGAAAGCGTTGCCGCGCGAGCCGTAATCCGGGAAACCGGTGCGCCGGTGTCCTCGCCGACGTCACAGCCGTCGTCAGCGGAGAAGACCATGGCTTGGTCATTGAACGGCGCCTTCGCCGACCTTCTTGCCGTCGACGTAGAGCGTCACCTGGCCGCCTTTGCCAAGGCCGCCGCCCGCGTAGGCGAATTCCATCCGCACCTGGTGCTCGCCGACGGGCAGCGGGCTCGTAGCTTCCACATAATAATGGTTCACTCCCGCGACGTTGTAGCAGTACTTGAGCTTGCCGCCTTTCGCGTACAGGCTCCAGCCGCCGATGTTCGCGCCCTGAGCAATGATCACGCCTTCGGCTCCCGACTTCGGCACCTCGATCTCGGCCGTGACGGCGTGGGATTTGTTCTTGATGTTCAGGACGCAGTTCTCGGAAAGGCGCCCCATGCCGCCGAAAAGTAGCTGGGTGTTTCCCTTGATCAGCACCGGCCGGCCGGCGATGTCCGGGTTCATCTTCTCGACGACCCGATCATCGATCGGCAACACGTTGTAGCGGGTGGCTTCGATCAGCCACAGACGCTGCAGTTCATGGAGCTTTTCCGGCATCTGCTTGGAGAGGTCGTTCGCTTGGCTCCAATCCTTGTTCGTGTCGTAGAGTTCCCAGACGTCGTCGTCGAGGGGTACGGTCTTTCGGCCAACGAGCACCCATGGCGTCCCGTGCTTTGTCACCGCGGTCCAGCCTTTGTGATAGATGCCGCGGTTGCCGAACATCTCGAAGTACTGCGTCTCACGCCGTTCCGAGGCTTTCGCGTCATTGAATGAGTACAGCATGCTCACGCCCTCGATGGGGCGCTGTTGTATTCCATTGACCGAGACCGGTTCAGGCAGCCCTGCCGCCTCGAGAATCGTGGGCGCGATGTCGATGACATGGTGGAACTGCGAGCGGATTTCGCCCTTCGCTTTAATGCCGTTCGGCCAAGACACGACGGCGCCGTTGCGCGTCCCGCCCCAGTGCGAAGCGACCTGCTTCGTCCACTGGTAAGGCGCGTTCATCGCGTGCGCCCAGCCGACCGCATAGTGGTTGTATGACTCTGGGCCGCCGAGCTTGTCCAAGCGCTCCATCAGGAATTCGGGAGTCTCGAGCGCGGCTAGGCCATTGAAGTTGGCCATTTCGTTATACGCGCCATTGAGCGTGCCTTCGGCCGAGGCGCCGTTGTCGCCGATAATATAGTAGACGAGCGTATCGTCGGAGATCTCGAGCTTCTTCAGGCCATCAAGCAAACGTCCAACATGGTGGTCAGTATACTCCATGAAGCCCGCGTAGACTTCCATTTGGCGGCGCAGGACCGGCTTGAGGGCCTCCGGCATGTCGTCCCAACTGGGGATCTCCGCATGGCGCGCGGTGAGCTGTGCATCCTGGGGGATGACGCCAAGCGCCTTTTGCCGGGCAATGGTCTCCTCGCGCAGTTTGTCCCACCCCTGATCGAATTTGCCTTTGTACTTGTCGGCCCATTCCTTGGGAACATGGTGGGGTGCGTGGGTCGCGCCGGGGGCGAAATAAACAAAAAAGGGCTTGTCGGGTGCGAGCGCTTTTTGCTGCGACACCCACGCCATCGCCTTGTCGGTCATGTCCTCCATTAAGTGATAGCCCTCTTCGGGCGTCTTCTTGGGTTCGACCGGCGTGGTGCCCTCGTAGAGCGTCGGGTACCACTGGTTCGCCTCGCCGCCGATGAAACCGTAGAAATATTCGAAGCCGCCGCCGCCCGTAGGCCAGGCGTCAAACGGGCCGACCGGGCTCGTCTCCCACACCGGCACTTCGTGGCATTTGCCGAACTGCGCAGTCGAGTAGCCGTTGAGTTTCAGCGTCCGCGCCAGCGGCGATATTGTATTGGGCAGCACGGAATTATATCCCGGCGCCCCCGTGGCGACTTCGGTAATGCCGCCCATGCCAGCGGAATGATGATTGCGGCCGGTCAACATAGCCTGGCGTGTTGGCGAACAAAGGGCGGTGGTGTGAAAGCGATTATACTTCAGGCCGGCCGCCGCCAGTTTTTCGGCGTTCGGAGTTTGGCAGGGGCCGCCGAATGCGCTCGGCGAGCCGAACCCGGCGTCGTCAATCAGGATGATCAGGACGTTGGGCGCGCCCTTGGGCGGACGCAGCTGCTCGATTGGCGGGAATTTGCTGTCCGGATCTTTGGCATCGTAAGTAATGAGGCCGGTTCGCTCGGGAGTGGCCATGGGTAGATGCGACCGATGTTTCTTGTCTTCGACGCTCATGATCTCACAACCTTTGCACTATGACCGAAGAGCACGGCTACTCAGACCCGCATTCGTTGAACGGCGGGGCCGCCTTGCCGGTGAGCAGAGCGGTTAGGGCCGCGGCCGTGCCGATCGGAGCGCCGACATAGATCGTCGAACCCGTATTGCCATTCGCGACCTCGCTCTTACAGTACTTGAAGAAGGACTTGTCGCAAGGGTAAGGGCCGAGGATCTGATAGCCCTGCGCGCTGCCGGAGCTCCCGGCAGTGATCGGGCAGGAGCAGATGATTTGTCCCTTCGGCACTGGCTTGTCGAAGCCAGGGAACGTCGTCTCCTCGGTGCTGCGGAAGCATAGGCCCCCGTCGCATTGGGCGTAAGCCCCGCCCGACTTTCCGCCCTCGCAGGTGTAGACCCCGCCGCCACCCTGCGGCGAGGCGATCTGCTCGGGCAGGCTGTAGGTGCTGACCATGTATTTGTTGTCGGCGCCGGCGGCGTTGATGGCGCAGACGTCCACGCCCTTGCCCATTGGGAACGGCAGGCTGATGCTGTCGCCGTGCTTCTCGTCGCACTGGCAATAGGCGACGCCGTCGTACACGTTGCAGCGCGCCGCGGCGCAGAGAGCGTAGGTTTGATCTTTGCAGACCTTGAACGTCGAGCCGGCCATCACGTCGAGCAGCTTGCTGAGGCAGGCCTTGGGCAGTTGGCCCATCTTGTCCTGCATGCACGATTTCATGCGCCCGATGTCCGGCAGTACGTCCGAGCAGAGGCGCCAGACATCGCCGGCGCACGCCTGAATGACCCCGAAGTCTTGCTCCAGACGCTCCTGCGCCACTGCGGGCGCGGCAGCTGACACCATAAGCGAAACTGCAAGCCCTGCGCCGATCAGCCTGGCCTTTGAAGCCCTCTTCCAGCTTGAGCGCATATCCGTCCCTCCTTTTGTGGTCCGCGTCGCCCTCAGCATTCGCGCCGCCGTCAGTTTGTCCCTGGTGAGGTGCGGGAGACTCCAATCGTTCTGCTTCTCAGGTCGGCCGCAAAACGATCGTTCGCGATTTCGTTCTCGGAGTTGAGCCCCGTGTCGACGTCGAGCCAGGAGCCCATGCACCAATGGTCCAACCGAGGCGCTTTGCAGTCGGGCGTGACCGGACCCGGGTCGCAGACGCAATATTTGTCGGCGTGCGGCGTGATCCCGGGCACTTCCTTTCGCTCGCCAGAGGGCAACGCGAAAGCCATTTGTGAGCCCCCGGTTTGCACGGCGAACTGGCACACGTGTCCAGCAGGGGCCGCGCACAGAAAGGTTACTGTTTGCTGGGCGTTTGCCAAGGTCGCCGAACCCATCGGCGCCACGACGCAAAGCGTCGCCGATAGAAGCAGATTTCTCATACTGACCCCCCTCACTTCTCTTGCATCATCCCTTCGACGCGCATGTCATGCAGGTTCACCGCGATGGCGTGAATGATGCTCTCGTCTTGGTGCACCTTGCAGTATTCGATGACGAGATGCTCGAGCTCGCGGCCCTTTTTATAGTCCATGTAGTGCTTGTGGCCGAGACCGTTGTACCAGCCGCTGTACCAGGCCATGAGCACGTTGGCGTCACTCTGATAGGTGTTGGCGAGTTGCGCGCAGGTCAGAGCCTGTACGTCGATGAAGCCGTTGGCGTCCACATAGGCGGACAGGTCGACGGGATCGGCCTTGGCCAAGCCGATCGCCGATAGAACCGCCGCACAACCAAGGAGTGCTATTTTCTTCATTCACTGGTCCTTTCCCAACCGTCCAGATGCTCGACTCGCCGAGCCGCCGCGGAATCTTGCCAAAGTCCTTACGTCGAGCGCCGGTTTTCCATCCAAACGCGCGTAAGCAGAACGGCCAGAATCAGATGGAGCGCGGCAGCGGGCCAGAGCAGGATGCCCACGTTCGCGCCTATGAGCCCGGAAACGACGAGGAAGGTCGCCGCGAGCCAACTCAGAACCATGAGCGGCACGAGCACGGGAGTCTCGGCCCCGGCGGCGCGCGGCCAGCACCCGGCCGCCAGACACACCATGACGAGTCCCGAGATGCGTCCCGTCGCCGCTCCCGCCCCGTTCAAGTCGGAACCGAAGAGAAGCCGGGCAAGGAGGGACGGCGCTACGATGAGCCCGACCCCCGTCAGGACCTCGAGGCCCGACGCGGCGCGCATCCATAACGTCGCCGAAGACGCCTCTTCTGAGTTCATCGGTCGTCTCCCCTCGAGGACACAAATGCAAGCCCGACGGATTCACGCCGGCTAAAGCACATTTCCTGGCGAACGGTGATGGCGTACTCATCCCTCCAGGCGGTCTAGGCAAAAGCAGGACTGTCGGCTTGGCATTTGACGCCAAAATATCCGTGCGGCTTGATACGGCCTGACTTACTGGATCGGATAGTGCGATGGCTGCCGCGATTCCCTTGATACGTGGTTTTGCGCTGTTGCCGACATTGCATTGGCTCGCCGACGAAGGCGTCTCGATCGAACGTGCGCTCGCGGAGGTCGACCTTTCGCTGAGCCCGATTACCTATCCCTTCCGCCCGATACCTTTGGCGCACGCGGCCGCTCTGCTTCGGAACGCTGCGCGGGAGCACGGGCCAGACCTTCCCTGCCGTATTGTTTCAAGGACGAGCAGCCTCGAGATTGCAATGCTCGGAAAGGTTGCTCTTGGCGCGCGAACGCCGGGGGAAGCGCTTGCGAGAATCGTGGCCGCGCTGCCGTACTACTGCTCGCACGAGCAGGTGTCGTTCGAGAGGAAGGCCGGCCAATACGTCGTGCGGGAGTTCTTCGCCCACAGGTTCGACCCCGAGACGAAGCACACGCTCCTGCAGTACGCCACGGCCATGATCGATCGCATCCTCAGCATGGCGGGCAGTCCTCCGCCTCGATTTGCGAAGATCGAAATTCCCCCGCATCCTATCCACAAGGTGGAGCACCTTCGGCCTTGGTTCGGCGACCGTGTGATTGGAACGGAGTCGCGTGGAATCACGGTCCTGATCGAGGGCCGGGTCATGGAGCGGGCCTTTAGCAAGGTGGGAAGAGATCGTCTCAATCCAAGAGCGCTCGACAGCGGGGCTTCGCTGCGCGGCGGTGAGACCTTCTCGGATTCGGTGAAAGCGTTCCTGAACTTGATGGTCGAAAATGACGAGGCGCCGAGCATGAAGCACGTGGTCGCCGCGACGGGAATGAGCTCGCGCACCTTTCAGCGCCAACTCAAGGAAGAGGGCGCGAGCTTTTCGGACTTGCTGGCCGACGTACGGCGGAGCGAAACGCTCAAGCAACTCAAGGAGCGAAACGTCACAATCGCGGCCATCGCGACCGATCTCGGCTATTCCGATCAGGCCACCTTCACCCGCGCCTTCCGGCGATGGACGGGTGTGCCGCCGAGTCGGTTCCGCGCAGCGGCGAGTTGAGCTCTCGGCGTGGGACAGATCTTCTTTGTCTAGGAGCCAGTCAGAGTTATCGGGTTTTCGAAGGAAGAATACGATACACGGTGGAGCCCGTCCGGGCGTCGATTGCAACCTACGCTTTGGGTCGATTTGATCCTTGGCTAGGCCGGCCAGAACGGCGGCTATTTTCGCACTGCCGCCGGAAGGCATGACGTCACGGCGGAGCAATGTCCGCCGTTTGCGCGAAGCGGTCACCGGCGAAAGCGGACCGACGAGGTTTTGACCCTATGGCTCCTCGCAATGGCGTTTGCGACGCCCCGTCCGTGGCTCGATGACGAGCGCGATCGAGAGCGCGTCACGCAAGAACGGCGGGTCCCCGTTCGAAGTCCTGCGCGTCTTCCTGAAACTCGGCCTGACCAGTTTCGGCGGGCCGGTCGCGCATTTGGGCTACTTCCGCAACGCGTTCGTGTTGAAACGCAGCTGGCTCGACGAGCGGGCGTTCGGCGATCTGGTAGCGCTTTGCCAGTTCCTGCCGGGGCCCGCGAGCAGCCAGGTCGGGTTCGCCATCGGCCTCATGCGCGCAGGCTATCCCGGCGCGCTGGCGGCCTGGGCCGGCTTCACCCTGCCGTCGGCGGTCGCGATGACGCTCGTCGCGTATGGGGCGGGCGCGCTTCACGGGCCCGCAGGCGAGGGCCTGCTGCATGGGCTCAAGCTGGTGGCGGTCGCCGTTGTCGCGCAAGCGGTGCTCGGCATGGCCCAGAGCCTCGCGCCCGATCGCCCGCGCGCGGCGATCGCCATCCTCGCCCTCATCCTGGTCGCCTTCGCGCCCGGCGGCATCGGCCAGATCGGCGCGATCGTCGCGGGCGGCCTCCTCGGGCTCGTCTTCTGCCGTGAGGGCGCCGAGGCCGCTGCTGGCGGCGCGGAGGCGGCCGTCTCGCGGCGCATGGGAGTGGTCTTCCTCGCCGCCTTCTTCGCGCTTCTTGCGCTTTCGTTCGCCCCTGCGCGCGACGGCGCGTTTGCATTTCTGGCCGCCATCTACCGCTCGGGCGCGCTCGTCTTCGGCGGCGGTCATGTCGTGCTGCCGCTGCTTCGCGCCGCCGTCGTCGATCCGGGCTTTGTCTCTGACAGCGCCTTCCTCGCCGGCTATGGCGCAGCGCAGGCCATGCCCGGCCCGCTCTTCACTTTCGCCGCCTATCTCGGCGCCGCGGCGCCTGCTCCGGGCGGCGGGCCCGGCGCCGCGCTGGCGCTGATCGCGATCTTCCTGCCCGGGATCCTGATCCTGCTCGGCGCCCTGCCGTTCTGGCATGCGCTTCGCGTCCGGCCAGGGGCGCAGGCCGCAATGGCCGGCGTCAACGCCGCGGTCGTCGGCCTGCTCGCCTCGGCCCTCTACGATCCAGTCTGGACTAGCGCCGTGCTCGGCCCTGCCGATTTCGCCATCGCCGCCGCGGGATTCGCCGCGCTCGTCGTCTGGCGCGCCCCGCCGCTCGCAGTCGTCCTGCTCACCGCGGCGGCGGGCGTCGCACTCGGCGTTTTGGGGAGTTAGGCAGAACGATCGAGCCATCGAGACGAGGCTCTCTTCTCCCTTCTCCCTTCTTCTGGGTTCAGAAAGCGCTTGCCAATCTGTGCCAATTTTGGCACACTCGCTGCAGATGATCTGATGATTGACCGCACGAAAAAGCTGCCCGCGCGGTTTTATGTGAACCCTTCCGGCCGCAAGCCGGTTCGGGAATGGATTCTTGAATTGTCCGAAGCCGACCGCCACACCGTTGGCAAGGACATTCAAAAGGTCGAATTCGGATGGCCTCTTGGCCGGCCGCATTGCGCGCCGCTTGGCGGCGGGCTGTGGGAAGTTCGTAGCGCACTTGGCGGCAACCGTATTGGGCGGGTGATTTTCTGCATTGGCGACGGCTGCATGATCTTGCTGCATGGCTTCATCAAGAAGACACAGGCGACGGCAAAGGCGGATATCGACCTCGCGTTGAAATGCATGAAGGAGGTAATCTGATGGCTCGAAAGCGCAAAGGCAGTGTGAGCGAAGAGACCTTCGACGAGTTCCTCGCCGAACAGGGGATCCTCGGCGCGGTCGAAGATCATGCCGTAAAAGAGCTCATCGCCGAGCAGCTCGCGGCGGCGATGGAGCAGCAGGGATTGACCAAGGTCGAAATGGCGGCGCGCATGAGAACCAGCCGCCGCCAGCTCGATCGCCTGTTTGATCCGTCGATCCCGTCCGTCACGCTCGATACGTTGCGACGCGCCGCCAACGCGGTAGGCCGTTCGCTCCGCATCGAGCTGGTGTGAGGCCGGAGCATGAGTCGACTTCGGCCGTCATGGCTCTTGCGCGCTGCCCGAAGCCGCGGTGTGGCCGGCGGCCTTACTCACTCTGCCAAGCGTACCGATCTGTGTGACGCCTCGGGCCAACCCCTGCGGCCGAGATTCAAAGCCTTGCGGCCTTGCGGGCTCGGCGCTCCTCCGCCATCTCCGGCCGAGGAGAACCGATCAGAGCGGACAGATTTTGGCGCCTAACGCATTGAAAAGGCGTCGCCGGCGCCAAACCTGCATACCCTCCAGGACTCGCGCTAGGCGCCGCCGACAAACTCGGGTTGTTTCATCCGCGAGGCCAAACGCTTCGGGCGGCTTGTCTCAACGTTCTCCAGAAACTGCCGGGCGCTCTCCCGCCACGTGTAGCGGAGAGAATACTGGCGCGCCAACTCGCGCGGAATGGTCAGCGCCTCGAGACAGGCGGCGCGCAAATCTTCGCTCAGCACGCCCGCGCCGGGACCGACGACGTCGATCGGCCCCGGGACCGGAAAGGCCGCGACCGGCAGGCCGCTGGCCAGCGCCTCGATCATCACGATGCCGAACGTGTCGGTGCGCGAGGGAAAGACGAACACGTCGGCGCTGGCGTAGACCTGCGCGAGCGCTTCGCCGTGTAGGGCGCCAAGGAAATGCGCGCGGGGGTAGCGGCGCTCGAACGAGCCTCGCTCGGGGCCGTCGCCCCCGATAACGGTCGAGCCGGGCAGATCGAGTTCGAGCAGCGCCTCGAGATTCTTTTCCTTCGCCACCCGGCCGACGCAGAGGAATATCGGGCGCGGCAAGTCGAGGACGGAATTGTCGCGCGGATGGAAAAGCGCGTGGTTGACGCCGCGCGTCCAGAGCCGCACGCGGGTGAAGCCGCGCCGGGTCAGGTCGGCGCCGATGACCGGGGTCGGCGCCATGACAGCCGCAGACGGCGCATGGAAGAGACGCAGTCCGGCGTAGCTCCAGGGTTCGGGAATGCCGACGCGCGCCTTGATATATTCGGGAAATCGCGTGTGATAGCTGGTGGTGAAGATGCGATTGCGCTTGAGGCAGTATTGCCGTGTGAGCCAGCCGATCGGGCCCTCGGTCGCAATATGAATGTGGTCGGGGTCGGCCTCATCGATCTGCCGGCTGACCTTCCCGAGCGAAGTGATCGCCAATCGTATGTCCGGATAGGTCGGCAGCGGCGCCGTCCACATGCCCTGCGGGGTGAGGAATTCGAATCTCGCTCCGAATTCGCTCGCCGCCTGCGTCATGCGCTCCAGCGTCGAGACGACCCCGTTGACTTGCGGCCGCCAGGCGTCGCTCGCGATCAGGATACGCATCAGGCGGCTTCCGCCCGGGCCTCTTCGCGGTCGTCCTCGAAGGGCGCGTTGTCCTCGACCTGCGCGGCGACCGGGAGCGCGATCGGCCAGCGCAGCACCTCGAACCGTCCGTCGTGATGCTCGACCACGAGCGAGCAGGATTCGACGAAATCGCCGGTGTTGACGTAGGTCACGCCGCCGATGTCGCGGATGATCGGGTGATGGATATGGCCGCAGACGACGCCGTCGACCCCGCGGCGCTTGGCCTCGCCCGCAAGCTCCTTCTCGAACGAGCCGATGAAATTGACGGCGTTCTTGACCTTGAGCTTCGCCCAGGCTGAAAACGACCAATAGGGCAGGCCCAGCGCCCGGCGCGCGGCGTTGAAATGCGTGTTGACGAACAGAGCGAAGTCGTAGGCCCAGTCGCCGAAATAGGCGAGCCACTTCGAATGCCGGACGACGACGTCGAATTCGTCGCCGTGGATGACGAGGTAACGCTTGCCATCGGCGGCGGTATGGATCACCTGGCGCCGGATCTCGATGCCGCCGAAGGTCAGGCCGAAGAACTGGCGTGCGAACTCGTCATGGTTGCCCGGGACGAAGACCATCCGTGCGCCGCGTCGGACCTTCCGCAGAAGCTTTTGCACGACGTCGTTATGCGCCTGCGGCCAGTACCAGCCCGAGCGCAGCCGCCAGCCGTCGATAATGTCGCCGACCAAGTATATCGTGTCCGCTTCGACATGGCGCAGCATGTCGAGAATGAGATAGGCCTGACAACCGCGCGTTCCCAGGTGGAGGTCCGAAAGGAACAACGTGCGGTAGCGACTGGGGGCGTGGGGATTGGACACGTTGCCCTCTCGTAACAGAGAATCCGAGCGGTGTGTCTGTGCGCAGATTCTCGTGTCGCTTCGATGACGCAATATGGCGCAGGTCGTTATATGGCGTCGTCTCTTATGTGTCGAGACGAGAGGGAGTCGAGAATGGACCTGGGGATAGCCGGCAGGAAGGCGATCGTCTGCGCGTCGAGCAAGGGCCTCGGGCGAGCCTGCGCGATGGCGCTGGCGGAAGCCGGCTGCGAGATCGTGGTCAACGGGCGCAATTCCGACGAACTTGCGCGAACGGCGAAAGCCATCAGCCAATCGACGGGCGCGGCCGTCCGCGAGATCTCGGGCGACCTCGACGATCCCGCGACGCGCGAGGCGCTGATCGCGGCATGTCCGGAGGCCGACATTCTGGTCAACAACAATGGCGGTCCTCCCTTCAAGGCCTTCGCGGCGATCACGCGCGAGGACATTCTCAAGGGCGTCCAATCCAACATGCTGACGCCGATCGCGCTCGTTCAGGCGCTGCTGCCGGGAATGGCGGCGCGCAAGTTCGGGCGAATCGTCAACATCACCTCGGGCTCGGTTCGGGCGCCGATCGGCGGGCTCGACGTGTCGTCGGGGGCGCGCGCGGGCCTCACCGCGTTTCTCGCCTCAGCCGCACGCGCGCATGTCAGCGACAATGTGACCATCAATTCGATCCAGCCTGGCACGTTCGACACCGATCGGATCCGGTCGTCGCTGGAGCGGACGGTCGCTCAGCGCGGGATCGCGCTCGCGACCGCGCGGACGGAAGCGGCGGCGCGAAATCCCGCCCGTCGCTTCGGAGACCCCGCCGAATTCGGCGCGCTCTGCGCCTTCCTGGCGAGCGCGCGCGCCGGCTTCATCACCGGGCAGAACATTCTGATCGACGGCGGGGCGTTTCCGGGCGCGTTTTGAGGGACAACTCGCATCTGTGGCGCGCCAGCGTTGCCTTGTGCGCTCAGGCGGTCGTCGATGGAATCTCGAAGTGAAAAGCCAGCGTGCCTCATCTCCTCCGGCATACATAGAACCGCGTAGCGGTCGCACCTACCCGCTTTCCGACCCGCGTTGGCGTTCTAACGACGGACTGCCCCTGATGATCACGCCGCTGCCCGGCGTCGGACGCGGCGACATTCGCTCGGGAACGCGCTCGCTTTGGCGGTATGCCGCGTCCTTCCCCGTTCCCGTCGCGAATCCGGTGTCGATGGGCGAGGGCTGCACGCCGCTGGTGGAGCGTCCATGGAGAGGCGGCCGGGCGCACTTCAAGCTCGAATGGTTCGCGCCGACCGGCAGCTTCAAGGACCGCGGCGCATCCGTCATGGTCTCGACGCTTCGCCAGCAAGGCGTAAGCCGGCTGCTCGAGGACAGTTCAGGAAACGGCGGCGCGGCCGTCGCGGCCTATGCCGCCGCCGGGGGAATCAAGGCGAAGATCCTCGTTCCGGCCGCGACGCAGCCGGGCAAGATCGTCCAGATGAGGGCCTACGGGGCGGAGGTCGAACTGATCCCGGGGGCCCGTCAGGACACGGCCGACGAGGCCGAGCGCCAGGCCGAGCGGATTTTCTACGCCAGCCACAATTGGCAGCCCTTCTTTCTCCAGGGAACGAAGACGCTGGCATACGAGCTTTGGGAAGACCTCGGGTTCCGCGCTCCCGACAACGTTCTCATACCCACCGGCGCAGGCAGCAACATCCTTGGATGCGACATCGGCTTCAACGAACTCCGGCGATCGGGAGAGATTGAGCAGCTTCCACGGCTCTTTGCGGTCCAGCCCGCGAACTGCGCTCCCCTCTGCGCGAGCTTCGCCTCGGGCGCTGAAGACTACACGCCTGTGGAGACCCGTCCGACGATCGCCGAAGGAACCGCCATCGTGAAGCCGGTACGGACGCGCGATGTCCTCGCCGCCATCCGACGCTCCGGCGGCGCTGCCGTCCAAGTGTCCGAGGAGGAGATCGTCGAGGCCGTGTACGATCTCGCGAGGTCCGGGCTTTACGTCGAGCCGACGTCCGCAAGCGCCGCCGCAGCCCTCGACGGCCTCATTCGAGGAAGCGTGATCCGGCCCGGGGAAACAACGGTGGTTGTCCTGACCGGCTCCGGTCTCAAGGCCACTGAGCTCATCCGCCGGCTGATCGGCGTCTTGCCCGCGAACGCCTGAGAAAAAGAACGATCCTGTTCGATATTCCGTACGGATTCGATTATGATGCGCCTGAACGACGGATGAGGCCGGCGCCATGGGCGTGGAAGGCAAGGACAGGGCGAAGGTGCTCGAAGCCGGCGCGACCGCGCTGTCGAACCAGCTCGGGCTTGCAGTCCAACGGCTGCGCAAGAGCTATGGCCTGTCGCTTGCCGACCTCTCGTCCCAATCCGGCGTCGCCAAATCGATCATTTCGCAGATCGAGCGCAATGAGACCAATCCGACGCTGACGACGATCTGGCGGCTCGCCCACGCGCTCGACGCGTCGATCGAATCGATCCTGCAGGGCGCTGAAGAAGGACCGTTCATCGAACATCTGAAACGGGGAACGACGCCGATATTCGTTTCGGACGACGGATTGTGCCGTCTCGCGGTGACAGGCTGGCTCAAGACCGTCGACTGGCTGCAATGGTATGATTTTCAGGCCGACCCGGGCGGCGTGCTCGAATCGGCCGCCCATACCCGCGGCTCGGTTGAATGCCTGTCCGTGCTCGAGGGCGAACTCGAGGTGGACGTCGGGGGCTCGAAGGAGATCGCCGCCGAGGGCGAGACGCTGCGCTACCGCTGCGACATGCCGCACCGAATCAGCAACCTCGGCCGCAAACCGGCGCATGCGACGATGGTTTGCATTCTCAAGGCGGCGGCGATGGATTGACGAGCCAAAGCTCCAATTCCGGCTCTGTTGTCCGTCGTTGCGAGCGAGGGACGTTCCTGTAAAGGCGTCTGTCCGCACCGTCCCATCGCCGAAAAGTCATTGTCGGTAAAAGCGTTAACCATCGCTTGACGTCGTCCCGGCGGTCCGACAAATCTCTCTTGCCGAATGTCGGCAATCCGGGGCGATTCGCCGGGTCGCCGATTCTACCGCGGTTTGTGCGCGGATTGGTCTTTTCAGTCCCGCTTTCAGGCAGGCGGGGAGAGGGGCGTGTGACGAAGAATTGACGCTGATGCGGCGAAGACGCCGCCGTCGCCGAAGATTCAACTCGCTTTTATCGCAATTCTGAGTCCCGTTTCCGGGGTCTCCAATTCGTACTTGGTTTGTTTTTGTCCTGATCGCCGCGGCTCAGGATGACGCAGCGAACTCCTGTGGCCGGACGTCACGGCTCGACAGCGCCCGGCGCAGGCTTTAAGAGCCAAAATTCAGCGTTAGCCGGAGTCACTGTGTCCGTTACGCCTTCCGTGACCCCTAAGACCGGCGATGACGGCGTTATCCTTTCGCTGGCGGGCGCGTGGATTATCGCCGCCGGTCGGGCGCTGGAGACGAGCGCCGCGTCGGTGACGTCGGCCGCCCAGGGCGCAAAGAACGCGATCATCGATCTGACCGGGATCGAACGGATG
This sequence comes from uncultured Alphaproteobacteria bacterium, assembly GCA_963787135.1. Lineage (GTDB taxonomy): Bacteria > Pseudomonadota > Alphaproteobacteria > Rhizobiales > Beijerinckiaceae > Roseiarcus. The sequence goes on from CAWBBW010000002.1 coordinate 13,881, forward strand.
GATACGGCCGGCGCCTGGGTGATCGATCGCGCCCGCACGGAACTGGTCGGAGAGGGGATCCAGGCGGCCTATCGCGGCGCGCGTCCCGAACACGCGATCCTGCTCAAGGAGGCCGGATACCGGCCTCTCGATCCCCCCAAGCAGGTCCGCACGTCGCACCTGATGGTCCTGCTGGCCGCGGTTGGCGAGACCGTCTACGACGCCGGCCTCGATCTCGTCGACATCGTCGACTATCTCGGCGAGATCGTCGTGATGTGGTTGCGGCTCAGCCCCAACCCGTTGCGCTGGCGCTGGACCTCGGTGGCCTATCACCTCGAGATGTATTCGCTGCGCAGCGTGCCCATCATCGCGCTGATCAATTTCCTCGTCGGCGCGATCGTCATGCAGCAGGGGGTATTCCAGCTGGCGCGCTTCGGGGCCTCGCCCTATGCAGTCAATCTGGTCGGGGTGCTGGGACTGAGGGAGCTCGGTGTGCTGATGACCTCGATCATGATCGCCGGGCGAACAGGTTCCGCGATCACCGCCGAAATCGGCTCGATGAAGATGCGCGAGGAGATCGACGCGCTCAAGGTGATGGCGCTCGATCCGCTTGAGGTGCTGGTCATGCCGCGCCTGGTGGCGCTGGCGGTCGCTCTGCCGATTCTGACGTTCGTCGCCGACATGGCTACCCTTGGGGGCGGCCTTATCGTCAGCTGGATCTATGCCGGCATGACGCCGGAGGTGTTCATTACGCGCCTGCAGGGCGCCATCGGGACCAACACTTTTCTGGTCGGGCTCATCAAGGCGCCCTTTATGGCGGTGATGATCGGCCTCATCGCCTCGACCGAGGGTATGGAGGTGCGCGGCTCCGCCGAATCCCTTGGACGTTGCGTGACCTCATCGGTGGTCAAGTCGATCTTCATGGTCATCGTCATGGACGGGGTGTTCGCGATGTTCTTTACCGCGATAGACTATTGAGCCAGGACCGCCCATCGACGCTGACAGGGAGGCGCGAGGCCGTCATCCGCGTGCGTGGCCTCAAGGTCGGCTTCGGTGACAAGCTCGTCATGGACGGGCTCGACCTCGATCTTTATCGCGGCGAGGTGCTCGGCTTCGTCGGCGCTTCGGGCGCCGGGAAGTCGGTGCTGACGCGGACGATTCTGGGACTGGTGCACAAGAGCGGCGGCACGATCGAAGTCTTTGGCTACGATATGGACAAGATCGGCGTGGAGGAGCGGCTTCTCGTGGAAGAGCGGTGGGGCGTCCTCTTCCAGGAGGGGGCGCTGTTTTCGAGCCTCACCGTCCGGCAGAACATCCAGGCGCCGATGCGCGAGCATCTCAATCTGTCGCAGAGCACGCTCGACGGCCTCGCTGCGCAAAAGCTGGAGCTCGTCGGCCTGCCTCAGGACGCGGCCGACAAGTACCCCTCGGAGCTCTCGGGCGGCATGACGAAACGCGTCTCGCTGGCGCGCGCGCTCGCGCTCGATCCCGAAATCGTGTTTCTCGACGAGCCGACTTCGGGGCTCGATCCGATTTCGGCCGGCGACTTCGACGATTTGATCGGCACGCTGCAGAGGACGTTGGGGCTGACCGTCTTCATGGTCACCCACGACCTCGACAGTCTCTACGCCATCTGCGACCGGGTCGCGGTCCTCGGCCACGGCAAGGTTTCGGCCGTTGGTCCGATTGACGAACTTCTGCTATCCGAGGATCCTTGGATCAAATCCTACTTTCACGGCAAGAGAGGCGTGGTCCGCGCCGGGGCGGCCGGGAAGCGGCCCGCTGAGCGCGCCGGGGACAGTCGGGCCCGATTCGATCGGGCGCAGGACGCGAGGGGCTGAGCAAGATGGAGACGCGGGCCAATTTCGTCGTGATCGGCGCCTTCACCCTGGCGGCGGTGGTCGGCGCTTTCCTGTTTGTCATGTGGGTCGCCGGCTACGCCGCCACGGGAACGCACAGACATTATCGGATCGTCTTTAACGGCTCAGTCTCCGGCCTCTCAAACGGAGCTATTGTTCTCTTCAACGGCCTCAAGGTCGGCGAGGTGACGAACCTCGACTTCGTGAAGGGCGACCCGAGCCAGGTCGTGGCCGATATCGACGTCACCAACGCGAGCGCGCCGATCAACACTGGCACCAAGGCGCAGCTCGAGACGCAGGGTCTGACGGGCTCGGCTACGGTCGCGCTCATCGGCGGCGAGAAGGGCGCTCCGGAGATCGCCGGCAACCCGCCGGTCATCCCGGCGTTGCCGACGGCCACGCTTGCGGACTTGCAGACGAAAGCCGGATACGTGCTCGATCTTGCCAACAAGCTGCTCGTCGACAACGCCCAGCCCATCCATCAGACGATAGAGAACGTGCAAACCTTCTCGATGGCGCTTGCAAACAATACCGCCGGCGTCGACGGTGCGCTACAGGGCATGGCCGATCTCGGCAAAGCAATTCAGCCGCTGGCCACGCGCCTGCAGACCCTATCCGACGACGCCGACAGAGTGGTGAAGGCGATCGAGCCGGACAAGGTGCATGAAATTGTCGACAACGTCGCCAGTTTGTCGGCCAAAGCGGGCGGGGTGCTGGACCGGGCCGACAAGCTGATCGCGGAAAACGCCGACGCGATCAAGACGACGACGACGAACGCCAGCGCCTTCTCGAAGACCCTGAGCGACAATAACGGAAACATCGACGCGGCGCTGAAGGGCCTCGGCGAACTCGGCAAGACCCTCCCGCCGCTCACCGCGCGCCTGCAATCCCTGTCCGACGACGCCGACAAAGTCGTCAAGGCGGTCGAGCCGGACAAGGTGCGTGGCGTCGTCGACAATGTCCACACCTTCACCGACGCGCTCGCCAAGAGCTCGAACGACTATCAGGCCCTCCTGCGCGACGGCGCTTCCCTCGCCGCGCGGCTCAATGACACGTCGATCAAGCTCAATGCCGCGCTCTCCGACGCGGAGGGCGTTCTCAAAGCGATCGATCCGCAAAAAATCTCGGGGATCGTCAATTCCGTCAGCGACGTCGCGAATACGGTGCGCGAAAACCGCGGCAATATCGACAACACGCTCAAAAACGCGTCCGAGATGTCGGCCAAGCTCAACGAGTCGGCCGACAAGATCGACGGGCTGATCGAAAGCGCCCAAAGCTTCCTGGGTTCGCCCGGGACCAAGGGGGCGGTCACGCAGATCGGCGACGCGGCGCAGTCGGTGAAGAAGCTCGCCGATGATGTCGACGTGCGGGTGAAGGACATTTCGACAGGCCTTAGCCGCTTCAGCAATACGGGCCTGCGTCAATACGAGGCGCTTGCCGTGCAGGGCCAGCGCGTGCTCGAAGACATTGACCAGACGGTTCGTTCGTTCAAACAGAACCCGAGCCAGATCATCTGGGGGGCGAGGCCGTCGCTGCCGGAATATCACGGCGGCCAGTAATGGGGAGGCCGGGGGGCGATTGAGCAATCGATGGAGGATGGCGGCCGCGGCGGCGACCGCGCTGTCGCTTGGCGCATGCGCGAGCGCGCCTGAGCCGCCAATCTATGACCTGACCGCGGCGAAGCCGTCGTCGATGCGCCCGTTCCGGGCCCAGATCCAGATCGCCCAGCCGGTCGCGACGCTCGACCTCGACAGCGACCGCATTCTTGTGCGCGACGGGCTCAACCTCTCGCTGCTGACGGGCGGACGCTGGCCGCAGCAGCTCTCGTCGCTATTCCGCGCCCGCCTTGTCGAGACATTCCAGAACGCCGGGCTCGCCCGCTCGCTTGCCGGCGGCGGGGCGAGGGCTGACTACGAGCTCGACCTGGACATCCGCTCTTTCGAGCTCGACGCCCCGACCAGCCAGGTCCACGTGGACGTGGCGGCGAGGATCGTCGAGGTCAACAGCGGCCGCGTCGCCGACGTCGAAATCTTCACCGCCCGCGAACCGGTGGCCTCGACCGACGCCGCCGCGGTCGCAGCTGCGCTCGGTCGCGCGTCCTCGACGGTCATGACCAGGATCGTCGCCTTCGTCGCCCATCGGCTGTAGAGCGCGGACCTTTGAACCGGCCGTTAAACCAAGTATGGTCGCAAATCATCGCGGAAGCGGGTTCTGAGGTTCGCGAGTTTCGAGGTTCGAGAGCATGATCGCCGAAGCCGTCGCCGCCGAAACGCTGTTCGATTCGATCGTCAACCACGGCAAGAACTCGATTCTCGGCGGAGCCGTGTTCGAGAAGCCCTATCCGCATCTGATCTTCGAGGAATTTTTTCGCCGACGACGTCTACCGGCGCCTCATCGGCCATTGGCCGGACCTCGACCATTATGTCGATCTCAACGGCGCGCGCACGCGCAAGCAATACACGCTGTGGGATCGCCAGATAGAGGCGGGCAATTCTGAGCGGACGACGCTGTGGCGCGCAGTCTCGGACGCGGTGTCGGCGCCGGAGATCGAAGCGGCGCTGCGCGAGCGGCTGCGCAGCGGGCTCAAAATCCGCCAGAAGGCGAGCGGCGAGCCCTGGCCGGTGCCGATGTACCCCCAGCCCGTCCTCTACGCCGACTTCGACGGCTATGCGATCAAGCCGCATCCCGACACGCGCCGGAAGGTCGTGACGATGATGATCTACATGCCCGAGGACGAGAGCCAGCGCGAACTCGGCACGACGGTCTACAAGATCTCGCCGATGGGCGTCTTCGCCTGGAAGACCTACGGCCTGGTCAGGGAAAAGACAACGGAGTTTCTGCCCAACACCGGCTTTGCTTTCGTGGTCATCCACCCCGCCCACAGCCTTTTTCACGCGAGCTGGCACGGCCGCGAAACGATCTCGCTCAAGAGCGCCAAGCCCCGGATGACGCTGCTCAACACCTGGTACGTCAAGCCGCCCAAGGCCGGCGAGGCGGAGAGCGAAACCGAGTATCGGTGAGGGGCGCTGCAAGCCCGGCAAACAGGACGCACCGATGTCGACACCAGCGGACACCCCACGCCCTCAGCCCGCGATCGCCCCTCTCGCGGAACGCGATCTGCCGCAGGCGGAACGCATCTTCCGGGTCGCGTTCGCCACGTTCCTCGGCGCGCCTGATCCGGAAACCTTCTGGGCGGACCGCGACTATGTCTATGGCCGCTGGCGGGCGCCCCATGTCGCCGCCTTTGGCGCGACGCTCGACGGCGCCCTCGTTGGCTCCAACTTCGCCACGAGGTGGGGCAGCGTCGGATTTTTCGGACCGCTCTCGGTCCGTCCGGATTTGCACGACCGGGGAATCGCCCAGGCGTTGCTCGCCAGAACCGTCGAGCAGTTCGACGCCTGGGGCGTCACCCACAGCGGGCTCTTCACTTTTGCCCAGAGCGCCAAACACGTCGGCCTCTATCAGAAGTTCGGCTTCTATCCGCGCTTTCTGACCGCCCTCATGTTCGCGCCGGCGCGGCAGTCCGGGGCGGTCCCCGGCGCCTCGCGGTTCAGCGCTCTTGATGCTGAGAAGAAGGCCGAAGCCTTGCGCGCCAGCCGGGAAGTGACCGACAGCCTCTATCCTGGCCTCGATCTTTCCGATGAAATCGCCGCGGCGGACGCGCAAGGGCTTGGCGACACCGTTTTGGTCGAGGGCGCCGGGGGGCTCGCGGCCTTCGCGATCTGCCACTATGGCCCGAAGAGCGAAGCGGGCGAGGGGTGCTGCTTCATCAAGTTCGGGGCCGTGCGCGCGACGCCGTCCGCCGAAAAAGATTACGGACGTTTGCTCGACGCCGCCGAGGCGATCGCGGTCTCCGCTGGCATGCCTAACCTCATGGCCGGCGCGAATCTGGCGCGACAGGAGGCCTATCAGCACTTGGCCGCGCGCGGCTTCCGCGCCGCGTTTCAGGGCGTCAACATGCACAAGCGAAACGAGCCGGGCTATTGCCGGCCGGGCGTCTATATCGTCGACGACTGGCGCTAGCGCGGCTGCAGCAGTGACCGGCTACGTCGATCCGACCAAGGAGACTTTCGCCGCCTTCCGCGCCAGCGACCGCGCCGGTCCGATCCATATGCTCAATCTCGTGCGCTTGCGCGAGCAGGCCGCCTATCCGGACGGACGAGCCGCGACAGGCGCCGAGGCCTATGCGGCCTACGGGCGTGAGAGCGGGCCGGTCTTTCAGCGGCTCGGCGGCGCCATCGTCTGGCGCGGCAAATTCGAGCTCACGCTGATCGGACCTTCGGACGAGCGCTGGGATCTCTGCTTCATCGCAGAATATCCGAGCGTTGCGGCCTTCGTCGAAATGATCAGAGACCCCGTATATCGCGAAGCGGTCAAGCACCGGCAGGCGGCGGTCGAAGATTCCCGCCTCATCCGGCTCGCGCCCGGCGCCCCCGGGACGGGCTTCGGGTGAAGGCCGACAGGCGCCCATTCCGCCAAATCTCTTGGCGTCGCCTTGATGCTCGGCTACACCGCACGACATGACAAGACCTGTGCCTTTGATCGCTGCCATTCTCGGCGTCGTGTTCCTCGCGCTCGCAGTCCTCTATGGGCTCACGCCGGCGGGCAGCCTTCCCGGCTTCGTCCCTGGGTTTGAAGCCGGCTCCGACCATGTTCACCTCACCCACGCGCTTGTCTCGCTGATCGTGGCGCTCGTCCTCTTCGCCCTCGCCTGGTTCCAGCGCGCGCGGGATGAGTTCTAGACCGCGCAAAGGCGAGGGAATCATGCGTTGACCGTGTCGTTCACCCGGGCCTAGGCTTCCACTCAGGCGGACTTATCAAATCCGCGTCGCGCCGGGAGGTTTCGATGCCTAAGGTCAAGGTCAACGACATCACGATGAACTATGAGCAGCAGGGAAGCGGCGAGCCGCTCGTTCTCATTCCCTATCTTGCCGCCGACAACGCCTGCTACGCGTTCCAGGTCGCCGACTACGCCAAGCATTTCACCTGCATATCGCTCGATCCGCGCGGCGGGGGCGAGACCGACAAGCCGGAGGGGACTTATTCGACCGAACTCTTCGCCGATGACGTCGCCGGTTTCATGCAGGCGATCGGCGTCGAGCGGGCGCATGTGAGCGGCGTGTCGCTTGGCGCCGCGACGGGGCTCTGGCTCGCCGGCAAATATCCGCAGCGGGTCAAGACGTTGTCGCTGCACAGTTGCTGGCCCAAGACCGACCCGTTCCTGAAGGTCATTGTTCAAGGATGGCAGACGATGGCGAAGGGCCTCGGCAGCGTCACCGAGATGGTCATCCAGGGGATCCTCCCCTTTTGCCTCACGCCGGAGCTTTACGCCGCCAAGCCCGAATACGTCGACCAGCTCGCCGCCTTTGTGCGCAGCCGGCCGCAACAGCCAATCGACGCTTTTCTGCGCCAGTCGAACGCGGTGATGGCGCATGACGCGCTGAGCCAGCTCGGCCGCATCGCCGCGCCGACCCAGATCACCTTTGGCCGTCACGACATCGTTACGTCCACCCGTTTCGCCGATCCGCTGAAGAGCGGCATCAAGGGGAGCGAACTCACTGTGTTCGAGACCTGCGCGCATGCGGCCATTTACGAAACTGTGGCCGATTTCAACGAAAGAACGCTTGCCTTTCTGAAGCGCCATGTCGGATGAGGCGGCGCCCGCAAACGCGCGGTGGATGATGACAGGCCTGATGTGGGGTAGGATGATTGGCGAAGGGGCATTCGCTGCCTGGGCGAACGGCCGGGGCAATTGAGAAAGCCCTCAAAGAGGATATCGGCTATGAGCGCCGAATTCAACTCTCTCGTCAAAATCCTGGATTTGGCCAACGTCATCATTCATGACCTCGAAGGCAAAATCCTGCACTGGACGACAGGCTGCGAGCGCCTGTATGGCTGGACGAGGCGGGAGGCAGTCGGACAGGTCGTCCATGATCTCTTGCAGACAAAGTATCCCCTCCCGCGTAGCGAGATTGTCGCCGCGCTGCGCGAGGGCGGCAGTTGGGAAGGCGAAATCGGACATCGGACGAAGTCTGGATCAGCCGTTTCGATCGCCAGCCTGTGGGTCGCGCAAAAGTTCGAAGACGATGCGATCCGTTTCGTGCTTCAGAACAACATCGACATTAGCGGACTGCAGCGGGCTCAGTCCGAACTGGCGGCGCGCGAGGCGCATCTGCGCTCAATTCTCGACACCGTCCCCGAGGCGATGATCGTCATCGACGAGCTGGGCCGGGTCGTTTCGTTCAGCGCAGCGGCCGCAAAGCTGTTCGGGTACGGCGCCGAGGAAGTCATCGGGCGCAACGTCAGGATGCTGATGCCCGAGCCCTACCGGGTCGAGCACGACGGCTACATCGGCAATTATCTCAGGACCGGCGAAGCACGGATCATCGGCTACGGCCGGCTGGTCAAAGGCCAGACCAAGGACGGCTCAGTTTTCCCGATGGAACTGGCTGTCGGAGAGGCGCGCGCAAACGGAAAAAGAATTTTCACTGGATTCGTCCGCGACCTCACCAGCCGCCAAAAGATCGAAGGCGAGCTCCGGCAGTCGCAAAAGATGGAGGCCGTTGGCCAGCTCACCGGCGGCGTGGCGCACGACTTCAATAATCTCCTGACGGTGATCACAGCGAACCTGGAAATGCTCCACCCCCTCCTCAAGGATTCGGACCAGCGCGAGCTTGCGAAGGAGGCTCACGACGCAGCGATGGACGGCGCGAAGCTGGCGGCTCAACTCCTCGCCTTCGGCCGGCGTCAACCGCTCAATCCGAAACCGACAGACGCTGGCCCCCTTGTCTCCAATTTCGCAGAACTCCTTCGGCGGACACTGGGCGAGGCGGTCGAACTTCGGATCCTGGTCGTGGGATCTGCGCACCTGACAGTGGTCAACTCTTCGCTGTTGCTGAACGCGTTGCTCAACCTTGCGATCAACGCCCGGGACGCAATGCCTCGCGGCGGACGATTGACGGTCGAAATCACCCATGCGCGGCTCGACGCCGACTACGCGCAGACGTACCCGGATATTCGCACCGGCCGCTATGTCCTGATTACCGTCACCGACACCGGATCAGGCATGTCGGAAGAGGTGCGCCGGCGTGCGTTCGAGCCGTTCTTCACCACCAAACCGACAGGCGCCGGCACCGGGCTTGGCCTGAGCATGGTCTACGGCTTTGTGAAGCAGTCGGGCGGGAACATTCAGATTTATAGTGAGCTTGCGCAAGGAACCAGCGTTCGCGTTTTTCTGCCGGCCGCGGACAGCGACGCGCACGGCGCGGCGCCAGGGACAGTCGAAGCCCAAGAGGCGGATATGCCGCAAGGATCCGAAACCATCCTGGTCGTGGAGGATGACCCGCGGTTGCGCAAGGTCCTGGGCAAGCGCCTCAGGAAGTTCTCGGTTATCAGATCATCGAGGCGGACAGCGGCGCGGCCGCCCTGCAACAGCTCGCCGCACGGCCGGACATCGCGATGATCTTCACCGACATGGTGATGCCTGGCGGCATGACCGGCTTTGATTTGGCGCACGCGGCTCTGGCCGCAAAACCCGGCCTCAAGGTCCTCTTCACCTCCGGCTACGCGGAGCCGGCGATCGCCCGTCTCGGACTCGACGCGGGCGCGTGGCTCAAGAAGCCATACACGGCTGACGAACTGGCGGAGAAAATTCGCGTGGTTCTTCACGATCCTGAGGCTTGAGCGCAGCCATTCTTTGTGTTTTCGGCTGAGCAAGGCGCCTGCGCAACCAACCTCGCCGTCCAGACGTGACCGTTATTTGCATCAGCCCGATGAGGTCGCAAAAAAGGTGCGGCGGGTGACCCAAGTTCACCTTTCACTGGACAGGGTCAGTGTGCCCTCCCAGTCCATGACATATTCTTTCTCCGAAATGGGTTTCGCCGTCCATGTGCCCCGCAGCTCAGCATTTGCCAGGCTGCCGGTGCCGCGAATCTGCTCCCAGGTCCCCAAGGCCGTCCATTCAGGCTTTCCATTGACCATCGTGGTCACCTGCGCTCCGGCATAACTTGTAACGCCCGTGCTCCCGTCTTTGTATTTCGCCAGTTCGTAGCCGTGGATGATGCCGCTGCCCTTGACCAAATCATCCGCTTCGACCCAGGTCTGCTGGCCGCCATCGAATCTGGCGGACTGGCCCGAAGCGCTGCCGATGCAGCTCACTTTTTGCACAACCAGAACGTGACCCGGATCGCCTTCCACCTGAATCGCATGCTGTTCAGGGGTTGTGCATGTCATTCTGCCGCCGACCTGGATGGGTTCGGCGCGCGCAGGCATGTTCAGAACGAGCGGGAGCCCGAGCCCCAGCGCCGTTACAGTGAGGACGCGCCTGCGTGATTCCATCATGGGCTTCGCTCCGCTCGGCGGTTGATCTCATCGAAATGAACGGCGCTCTGAGATCGGCGGTAGGCCGAGTTGCCTTTGCGGCTATGAGCGATCGAGCCGCTACAGAAACTTGGTCAATCACCCGTGCCAGCTGGATGTCAATTTGCTTTATTGTCGCGGGCGCGCCAGCCGTTCGAATTGCGGCCAGCCAGCGAGCTGCGCCCACTACTGGCTGGATGCGTGAGGCGTCGGACAAGTTGGCAGGAATACGCGGTCGGCGCCCGGTCCGTAAGCGACGGCGGCGGCTCAACCCGAGCGCATCACGCTCTGGGAGGACGCGGCCCCCTCCGACGAAGGCTGCGGCTCGAGCGCCGCGGCCGCGGCCTCGTCGACCCGCTCCAGCCAGACGAAGGTCAGTTGCTGGCGGACTTCTTCGGGGATGTCCTCGAAATCCTTCCGATTGCGCGCGGGCAGCATGACGCGCCTGATTCCAGCCCGGTGCGCGGCGACGACCTTTTCCTTGATGCCGCCGACCGGAAGCACGAGCCCGCGGAGGCTGATCTCGCCGGTCATCGCCGTATCGTTGCGCACGTTGCGGTTGGTCATCAGCGAAACGAGCGCCATGAACATCGCAACGCCTGCGCTCGGGCCGTCCTTCGGGGTCGCTCCCGCCGGCACGTGAATGTGGATGTCCGTCTTCTCGAAGCGAGCGGGATCGATCCCATACGCGGCGGCGCGATTCTTGACGATGCTGAGCGCCGCCTGGGCGCTCTCCCGCATGACCTCGCCGAGCTGGCCGGTGAGAATCAGCCGGCCGCCACCCGGAGTGGCGGTCGCCTCGATGAACAGGATGTCGCCGCCGACCGGCGTCCACGCGAGCCCGGTGGCCACGCCCGGGACGCTGGTGCGCATCGCCACTTCGTCCTCGAACGGCGGCGGGCCAAGGATGCCGGCGAGATCGCCGGCCGTGATGGCGATCGGACCCTTCTCGCCTTCCGCGACGCGCATGGCGGCCTGACGCAGCACCCTGCCGATCTCCCGCTCGAGATTCCTGACGCCGGCCTCGCGCGTATAGTGCTGAATGATCGTGCGAAGCGCCTCGTCGTCGATCTTGACCTGATCGGGTTTGAGACCATTGGCCTCGAGTTGGCGCGGCACGAGATAGCGCCGCGCGATCTGCAGCTTCTCGCTCGCCGTGTAGCCGGGAAGGCTGATGATCTCCATCCGGTCGCGCAGCGGCCCCGGGATGGTATCCAGCATGTTGGCGGTTGCGATGAACACGACCCGGCTCAGGTCGAACGGGACGGCGAGATAGTTGTCGCGAAAGGTGTTGTTCTGCTCGGGATCGAGCACTTCGAGCAGGGCCGAGGAGGGGTCGCCCTGAATGCCGGCGCCGAGCTTGTCGATCTCGTCGAGCATCATCACGCAGTTTCGGGCGCCGGCCTTGCGGATCGCCTGAATGATGTTGCCCGGCAACGCGCCGATGTAGGTCCGCCGATGGCCGCGAATCTCCGCTTCGTCATGCACGCCGCCGAGACTGACCCGCACGAACTTGCGATTCATGGCGCGGGCGATCGACTGGCCGAGCGACGTCTTGCCGACGCCCGGCGGCCCGACAAAGCAGAGGATCGGCGCCTTGCCGCCCGGCGCGAGCTTGCGAACGGCGAGATATTCGATGATCCGGCGTTTGACCTTCTCCAGACCGAAGTGATCCTCGTCGAGGATGCGCCGCGCCGTCGCAATATCGATCGGCGCCTCCTCGGGAAGCGCTCCATGGCAATTCGACCAGCCAGTCGAGATAGGTTCTGACCATCCCGTATTCGCCGGCGGCTTCGGGCATGCGCTGCAGGCGCCTCAGCTCCTTGCGCGCCTGGTCCTCGACCTCCTTCGGCATCTTGAGCGTTGCTGATCGCCTTTTCGAGCTCGGCGATTTCGGCGGTTTTGCCCTCATCGGTGTCGCCGAGCTGGCGCTGGATCGCCGCCATCTGCTCGCGCAGCAGCACCTCGCGATTGCGGGCGTCGAGCGAGGCCTTGGTTTCCCGGCCGATCTCCTGCGACAGCCGCAGAATCTCGATCCGGTGCGCGAGCAGCCGTGAAACCCGCTGGATCCGAGCGCCGATATCGACCGTCTCGAGGATCTCCTGCTTCTCGTCCGGCGTCGCGTCCATGAAGGTCGCCACCAGATCGGCCAGCGCTCCGGGCGAAGTCATGCCTTCGATCGTCGCAAGCAATTCGTTTGGCGCTTGCGGCAGGAGCTGTATCGCCTCGATCGCCTGGCGCTTGAGATGGACAAAGCGGGCCTCGATCTCGTCGGATGACGGAGTGGATTCCGGAATCCGCACCGTCTCGGCGACGAAGAACGGCCAGCCGTTCAGATACTCGACGACCCGGAACCGCTGGTCTCCCTGGCATACGAGATGATGCGTTCCATCGGGCGCGGTGATGTAGCGAACGATATTGGCGACCGTGCCCATGCGATGCAGGTCGACCGGCAGGGGATCTTCGACCTCGGCGTTGCGCTGCATCACAATGCCGACCGGCTTCTGTTCCCGGATCGCTCTCTGCGCCGCCAGCACCGAGCGCGGGCGAGCGAGCGCGATCGGCAGCACCGTTCCTGGAAACAGCGCCATGCCGCGCACGGGCACGATGATGAGCGCATCGGGCGGCAAGGGCGCAGAGGCCTTGTCGAGCGTCTCGGCGCCGGCGGCGTCGGCCTGTTGATCAGCCATTACGGACCTCCGACTTCTGCAGCGTGATCAAGAGGCAACCGTTGGAAGCGGTTCGGTGAATTGCAGCGTAGCGTCCGGGCGGGAGACGAACCCGCCGCTCGAACCGGCCCTGCGGAAGCTCCAGGCGGTGTATGGTCGCGGTCCGCATCTCCGGCGGATAGGTTCGATTCCCCGAAACCATCAGCGTGTCGCCGTCGATGAGCGCCTTGACCTCGTCGAGGTCGACCCCCGGCAGGGCGACGAGCACCAGCACCGCCCGTTCGGTCTCGAGCACGTCGACCGGCGGCTCCCACGTGACCGACGAAGGAGAACTCGGCGGCTGCAAAAACTGCCGATGCATCCGCTCCGCGCGCGCCAGCATTTCGAACGCGTCGGACCACATCCATTGGCGCGGGAAATTCTTTTCCATCGCTTCACCTGCCGGTTGGCGCCGATTTGGGGACCAGCGCGTCAACCATCAATAGCTCAGTTCTGCCGGCGGATCATGTAGGGCGCGGTCGATGACCTATGGGATGCGCACATCTGCGCAGGCCCACGAAGGCGGTTTCCCGCCCCCTTCTCCACGAAGTGGGGAAGGTGTCGGGCGAAGCCCGACGGATGGGGTGTGGAAAAAAGGAATGCGTCGACGGCTCGCTCTTATCGTCGCGCAAGCCTGCCGGCTTCAAGGCAGCGGTGAGCTGGACCCCGGATTTAGGACCATTGGCTAAGGTGTGAAATGTCCTGCTCTGTCGCAACCGACGGAGCGAGGAATGACGAAGTCACGCAAGAAGTTTGATGCGGCGTTCAAGGCGAAGATTGCGCTTGAGGCGCTGCGCGAGGATGCGACGGTTCCGGAACTGGCGAAGCGGCACGGGGTGCATCCGAACCAGATTTATGCCTGGAAGAAGCAGGTTCTCGACAACGTCGCGAGCCTGTTCGCGCGAGGGGCGAGCGGTTCGGGCGATGGCGAGGAGGAGCGCGAACGCGAGACGGCCAAGCTTTACGCCAAGATCGGCCAACTGACGGTCGAACGGGATTTCTTGGCCAGGAGGCCAGGTCGATGAGCGCGCCCGATCGAAGAGCGATGGTCGAACGGTCTGGCAAGGACCTGTCGGTGCGCCGCCAATGCGAGCTTGTGGGCGTGGCGCGCTCGGGGATCTACCGCCCCAAGCCCGTCGCCGAGGCGGACGATCTGGCGGTGATGCGCCACATCGACGAACTGCATCTCGAACTTCCGTTCTACGGCTCGCGGCGAATGACCTTCGAGCTCAACAAAGAAGGCCGTGGGGTCAACCGCAAGCGGGTGCAGCGGCTGATGCGGGTGATGGGGATCGAGGCGCTGGTTCCGCGCCCCGGCACGAGCAAAGCCGCGCCCGGGCACAAGATATACCCCTACCTGCTGCGCGGCCTGAAGATTGTCGAGACGAACCACGTGTGGGCGGCCGACGTGACCTACATCCCGATGGCGTGCGGCTTCCTCTATCTGGTGGCGATCATCGACTGGGCCAGCCGAGCGGTTCTGGCATGGCGGCTGTCGAACACCAACGATGCGAGATTTTGCGCGGCGGCGCTGGAGGAGGCGCTGCTTCGTTTCGGAAAGCCGCGGATTTTCAATACCGATCAGGGCTCCACATTCACCGCCGAAGCTTTCGTCGGCAAGCTCGCGGCGACCGGCGTCGCGATTTCGATGGACGGACGCGGCCGCTTCATGGACAACATTTTCATCGAACGGCTGTGGCGCTCGATCAAGTATGAAGAAGTGCATCTGAAAGCTTATGCCGACGCCAGCGAGGCGCGGGCCGGCATCGGTTCCTGGATGACCTTTTACAATTTTCGACGCCCGCACCAGGCGATGAACAACCAGATGCCGATGGCGGTGTGGCGCGCCGGCATGGACAAAATCGAGGCGGCTAGGGCTGTGGATATGCCGCTTCGCTTGGACAACGCAAACGCGTTGCCCACATACCCACAGCAGAAGCAGCAAGAAGCGGCTTGATTCTTGAAGGACAAGGGCAGGCGAGATCACACCTTAAATCCAACGTCCCGTGGTCCCACAAATGGGGTCCAGTTCACGGGGCATACCGGCCCTCCGGGCCACCTTTCCCAGCTCTGCTGACAGCGAGCTGGGGAAGGATGCGCGCCTGAGTGTGATGTGTGAATCCCTCAGGTCGATGACCGCGCCGCGGCCGGGTCACCGACCCGGCCCAACACCCGCGCCGAAGCTCGACGGCTTCTCCCGGTCAGGCGAAGATTTTTGCGCGTTTGAATTCGTGCCGCGCCTCAGCGCTCTGCTTCTCCCCGCGGACGGCAGGCCGTCGCGCCAGCGAGCGCCGTCGCCAACAAAGATGGGGAAACGAGAAAAACGCCGCCAGCGCGCGTATTCCCGGCTGGTCCGGCACGAGCCGAGAGCAGCCGGGTCTGCGTGGGCTGGGACTTTACGGCTTCGTCGGCGCGGGCTGTGGGGCGGCGCCGGTTGTTGACGTGCTCGCGCCGTTGTTGGCGCCCGTGTGGTTCGAGTTGCTCGCCGAATTGGCGCGGGCATTCTCTTCCGTGATAGCGGTGACCGAATTGGGGCTGACCACCATCATCACCGGATTGCCCTGCGAATCCTTGGCGTGGACAATGAAGGACGACGGCATGATGGTGATGTCGGTGTATCCGGCCTTGCCAAGATCGGCGCGCAACCGCTGGCCGATATGCATCGCGTTCTGGCCGGTCGTCGCGTTCTGACCCGCAGTCGGACCGTTGGTCCTGTCGTTTTGATCGTTGCTCATCGCGCTTTGGCCGTTGGCGACGTTCGGATCGCCCGCCGACCCGGGACTGGGCGTGCCGGTCGTCGCGGCGAAAGCCGGCACGGCGAGGCCGCCGGCCAGAACGAATGCGCATGCGAGTTTGGTAAGTGTTGTCATGACGTAGCTCCTTCGAGTGATCCGCCCATGAATCCAACTCGAAGGCCCGGCGTCCGTTCCGGGGGCCAAATTAAAAATCCAGTAATAATTGGCGGGCGCCTTTAAGCGCGCGAGATGAGCGCAATCCCGCCGACCATCAGCAACGCGCCGACGATCCGCGTCGCGCTGGGTTCGAACGGCGGGGGTGAGGCGCCATTTTTTGATTGTGTAAAATAGAAATCCAATGTATAATTCCTACTGTATTCCCGGTCTGCCGCTTCCCGGCAGTTCGGGAGTGGTACGGGACGACTATTATACTCTTACTGTGTGTGTACATATGTTCGAGAAGACGCCGGGCCATGGAAATCTGAAGGCGTGGTCAGCGCCGCGTTGGCCGGAGCCGAGGTCCCGGCGAAGGAGCGGAAATGGCGCCGGAAGCCTTTGAAATCATGGAATTCACGCCCGAAAATGGCGCCTTGAGCCGCCAAACGGCGCCGGCCCTCATTTGCGTCATGTTTTCACGTTCGGTCTCGTTCGTTACCCGCGAGTGCAAGATTTCCCATATTTTATCGATGATCATATCAAGAACGATCCGGTCGTTCTTGTTCACCGAGACCAGCGATTCAAGTGCCGTTTCCAATGTAAACCACCGAGCTCGACCATAATCATCACTAGCAATAAACGCTCTATATTTGTTATCTTTGCCTCCGCGAGGATTTTTTCATAGACGCCCAGCAAGCTGTCGCCGGCAAATTGACTGCACATAATGCTTTGTATACCGAAAAAGAACGCAAGATCAATGATGTACGACAATATCTCCGGATTTAATGAGGTAACGTCTGCTCCTCGTTCCTTCCATTTTCGAGCAAGATCGACCGTTATTTTCTGTACTACTTCGCTTACAGAATTATGGATGTACAGAAATAGCTTTGCATTTTCGGCGAGATATCTTTTTGCTGCAAGCATCTTCTGATCGACATTTGTAAAGTCAGAATTTCGTATCACCTTTCCGAGCAGACCCACAGTGTATATGAACTTACGGAAGTTGTGTTGAGTGACTGGGGATTCCTTAAAACGCTCACTAGGTGCTTTTGAGGACTCTTTACCAACAGCTTCTTTCGTAACGTCTTTACCAACGGTCCCCTTGCGTAGCGGGTTTTGTATCTCCCGATCGGCAGTGTCCATAAGATCATCAATTTGATCATGCGTAAGCTTCTTCTTCTTGAGATCGCGTAGCTTGCTCAGATTTAACGCGAAACTCGGCGAAACGCCCGCAACTGTGTCAAAGCTATCCAACGACTGTTCAGTCAATTCCGAGGGAGCGATCGCGTCCAACTCGTTGCCGATTTTGACAATTAGTTCGGAGTTCCGCCTATGAAGCCCCGACATCAAATCAATCTCGTCGAAATATTCGGTCGCGTTCCCGTCAGCGAATATCTGATCCAGCAAATCTTTGTCCTCTTTTAGATGTGAGGCGACAAAATAATTCTGAAAACAAGGATATTTAAACGCAATATCATCGCCAAGTCGCGCCAATATTACAGTAGATATGAGAAGTCTCCAGTACGTCGTATGCTTTGTAGTGCAACCCACGTTCCCTAAAGAAAACAATAAGACATTCCGTCACGTCATTAACGTCCGCAATACCGTCTCGCTGACGAAGGAAAAGCGACACGTGTTGAAGTGTAATTTCGCGTGCTTTAGGATCAAAATCCTTATACAACATGCTTGATAAGTCAGTCTTGCCGAGCAATACGTCCACTACCCCCGTCAACAATATCGCTTCGTTGATCCCGTGCTGACGTTGCTTCTGGTACACGGACCAGAGCAGTAGCGTGACTATGAAACCAGTACGCGGCAGGTTCCCGACTTAAAGCTGATTTATCACGGTCCGATACGTCTTTTCGCTGTCGTGGCCAGTCTGTTCGCACCATCTTCTAGAGAGCTCCCGAATTGATTTTCTAGGGAGTTGCTGAATATGAATTTCGTCGTATCCGCAAGGGAGTTCAACTTGTTGTCGCGCAAAACATGTGTCGAGTGTGACTGAACGAAAACTATCCAGCGAGCGTTGCGAATTCCAGCGATGATCCTCTCAACCTCCGCCTTTTCTGAACTTGAATTACAGTCGAGGTTGTCCACAATAAACAAAAAGTCACCTGATGAAAGTAACTCTTCCGTATCTGCGGCGCTAATTAAACCTTGGGTATAGGCGTTTATCGCCTTCTTTAACCCGTAACTATTTCTTTTAAATTGCCGGAAATCAATGACGACCGGAATTCTTGGTCGGTCAATAAGACCCTCCGCAACATTTACGGCAATAAATTGCGCTAAACTTGACTTACCTGCCTCCCGTGGACCAAAAAACCACGAGATTTTGGTTGCCCCGGAGCAACTTTTCTAGGGGAATGATCTCGGGTTCTTTTGTGGCGCCCACTACATCAGCCTGCCCCACTCTTGGCTCGTGAGCAAGCACATGACGAGAAAGGGGCGGGCAGACAAATGCCTCCTTCGCATCTAGGTGGAGCGTCCCTTGCGCCTCCCGCATGCTGATCTGGTCCGAAGCTGTTTGGCGTATCAGACCCCGCAATAGCCGTAACGCTCGATGAACCCTACCAGAGGGAGCTATCGCGGCCTTGGCACGAAAGGGGACTTTAAAGCGGCCTCCGCGGGTTGCGGTTGGATCGACGTCGAAGGCTCGACGTTTATCGTAATAAGAGCGTATGAAAAATTCTGCCTCTTCACCGGCTAAATCGATCGTAATGAACTGATAGCCGTTGAAATATTTTCGTGACTTATACAAACATCCGGTCTGGCTTATTATTGAACCTCCATTCGGAGTCAAAGTCGTCTGCGGCGCACTGTCGTGTACATGTCCACACGCAAGTAGGTCAAAGCCGTAGTATAAGCGATTAGAAACCACCACCTCATCGAATTCAGCGAGCCAATCGAGCGGATGATGAAGCATTGCGATCTTTATATCTGCGGTTTCGATTGCCGCGATGGCTTTATCTATATGCTCTCCTCAAGGATTAGCTTATTTCGGTCCACGTTGTCAGTTGCCGTTGCTCGCCACGCGGTATCGAAGCAAGCGATTTCGATGCGTAGATCGCCCTTCTTTGCCACAAATACGCGAAGAAGCGGATCGTTAACTACGGGGGAAACGTCTATTTCGCTCCTAACGAACCTGTAGAAGTTGTCCAACCGCTCAATTACTCTACCGGACGCGCTATCACCAGAAACTAAGCCGTCAATAAACTCGTTGACCAGTACATCGCTTGTAAGCGTCGCTCGTGCGCCCGCTTCAACAAACGAATTAAGATCGAACAGCACGACGCGAGACATCATGATTGCCCGGCGCAATAAATAAAGACTTACGGGCCAGTCCAGTCGAAGCCAAAACGCGGTCGATAAATGAGGCTTATCCCTTTGACTTAGGGAGGTCTATAGGTAGTGGGTCCTGGCGAAGGACTGCTTTGTGGGGCGCGCGGCGGCTGATGATGTCGCGATAGGTTTCTGGCGTGCGGTCCGCGGCGAGCCCGAGCACCGTTTCGAACGAGACGTGCCGGTGAAAGCGGCGGTTGTAGCGAAAGACGAACTCATTGAGATAGGCGTCGACATGCTGGCCCCGCAGGCCGTGATATGTGCCCAGCGCCCAGCGCTTCAGCAACGAGAAGGCGCGGTGGCTCCAGGGCAGGACGACGTTGGCCGCCATGTTCCCGACAACGCGCGGATCGTGCCGGTAGTCGCCCGAGAGGCCCGGATAGGCGGCGTGGCCGTCGGTGATCAGCGTCGCGCCAAGCTTCACATTGGCGCGCACGAACGCCTCGATCGATTTGGCCGAGTTGTCGGCGATCACGGCCAAGCGCAGCCGGCCCGAACGGGTGTCGAGATACTTCGCGCCCTTGCGCCTCGGCTTCGGCCTTCCGGCGCCGCGGTCGATCACCTCGACGGCGCCGACGACCAGGATTTTGCCGGCGGAGCCGGGCTCGAAGGACGCGTCGCCGGCGCGGAAGGGAATCTCCGTTCGATCCACCTCGACGACGCCTTCGAGAAGATCGCGGTCGGGATCGACCATCGAGCGCCGAAGCTTCTGCGCCAGCAGCCAGGCCGTCTTGTAGGTGACGCCGAGTTGGTCCTCCAATTGTCGCGCCGACATGCCGTTGGAATGCGTCGCCATTAGATGCGCCGCCCAGAACCACGTCGTCAGAGGCAATTTCGACCGATGCATCGCCGTGCCGGCGGTGAGCGAGGTCTGCCGTCCGCAATCGGGGCATTCCAGCAGGCGCGGACGGCTCTTCAAGGCCACAGCGCGGCCCCCGCCGCAGGCGGGACAAACAAACCCGTCCCGCCAGCGTCGCGCAGACAGAAACGCATCGCAGCGCGCCTCGTCAGGAAATTCTCGCTGGAACTCCGCCAGCGTGCGCCCGCGTCCCACCGCTTCGCGCTCCGAACCGGCGCGGCTTCAAGCGCGCCCAGCTTCAGACACTACATCTAGCGGAACCTGAGTAACGGGATAAGCCTCCGATAAATCGCGTTCTTGCGCTACTAAACGAGCTGTGGTCTTCACCAGAAAAGACAAGATCACCACTAAATAGGATCAAATCTGGCCGCAAATCGTTCGTCTGGGCGATGTGATTTCAAATCGACGCAAAGAGCATCGACTACTATGTTCATATCCAGCGCTTTTGCGTCGGACCAATGCAAATCAGAAAGGTGCAAGATTGTCAGAGAGTGCATGTCTCGAATCTTCGCAAATCGGCGGCCCAGCGGGCGGAGATGGCTGGTAACACAACTCTAGACCATAATGTTACAAATAACGGCTACTGATCAGTGGAACGTGTCCGGGCTGGGCGTACCCGAGCCCCGGGGCACGTCGACCATTACGATCCCTCTCCGCCTATCCCGTCCAAAATCTGCGCCACACA
>CAWBBW010000003.1:0-68605 GCA_963787135.1 uncultured Alphaproteobacteria bacterium
TATGTGGACGGCCTCTTGGCAAGTGGTTTTCGACGCTCTGATCGCTTTGGTCGGCTGCGGTCATATGTCCGGCCTGTTGGGGCGCGGATAGGACCGCTGGCCCTGATGATATTCGACAGTCCTGGTCCCTATCACTACGGCGAGCTCGGGGCTCGTGGCGGATGTCAGGGTGTCCTGGGCTTTCGTTGCGACCGTGTCGTTCATCACGTCGTTGCGCTTGCCAATCTCTTCGAAACTGAAACGTCTATCTTGGAGAGCTCTTTGTCGTCAGGCCTTCGTGTAAAGTTCGGTTCGGAATCTTCGCCGGTCGACATCATCGCCCAGGCGATTTTGGCCAGCTTGTTGGCCAGGGCGACAGCGACGACGCGCTCGGGCTTCCTGGCCCCCATGGCGACGATCCATTCGGCCAGGGCGCCTTTGTATTTATGGGCCACGCGCAAAACCGACGTGCATCCCACGACCAGCATCTTGCGCAAATACCGGTTACTGGGATGGCGCCGAGCTTGTCCTTGCCGCCGCTCGAGTGCTGGCTCGGAGTAATGCCCAGAGACGCGCTGAAATCGTTACCCGACCTGAAGACGCTGGGATCGGGATTGAAAGCGACCATCGCTGATGCGATCAGCGGGCCGAAGGCGGGGATCTCGTCCAGCAACCGGCTCGTCTGGTTCTTGCCGCTCGCCCGGGCGATCATCTTCTCCAGATCGTCGATCTTTTCGTCGAGGCCGTCGCTGTGCGAAGCCAGCATCGCGGTGCTTGCTTGGCCTCTTCGGGAAGGGTCTCGTCGGCTTGCGCGAGCGCCAGCAATTCCTTGACCCGGTGGATCCCCTTGGGCGCGATCAAGCCGAACTCCGAGAGATGACCGCGCAGCGCATTGACGGTCATATGTGGACGGCCTCTTGGCAAGTGGTTTTCGACGCTCTGATCGCTTTGGTCGGCTGCGGTCATATGTCCGGCCTGTTGGTGCGGTATAGGACCGCTGGCCCTGATGATATTCGACAGTCCTGGTCCCTATCACTACGGCGAGCTCGGGGCTCGTGGCGGATGTCAGGGTGTCCTGGGCTTTCGTTGCGACCGTGTCGTTCATCACGTCGTTGCGCTTGCCAATCTCTTCGAAACTGAAACGTCTATCTTGGAGAGCTCTTTGTCGTCAGGCCTTCGTGTAAAGTTCGGTTCGGAAGGCTTCGCCGGTCGACATCATCGCCCAGGCGATTCTGGCCAGCTTGTTGGCCAGGGCGACAGCGACGACGCGCTCGGGCTTCCTGGCCCTCATGGCGACGATCCATTCGGCCAGGGCGCCTTTGTATTTATGGGCCACGCGCAAAACCGACGTGCATCCCACGACCAGCATCTTGCGCAAATACCGGTTACCCTTTTTGGTGATGGCGCCGAGCTTGTCCTTGCCGCCGCTCGAGTGCTGGCTCGGAGTAATGCCCAGAGACGCGCTGAAATCGCTACCCGACCTGAAGACGCTGGGATCGGGATTGAAAGCGACCATCGCTGATGCGATCAGCGGGCCGAAGGCGGGGATCTCGTCCAGCAACCGGCTCGTCTGGTTCTTGCCGCTCGCCCGGGCGATCATCTTCTCCAGATCGTCGATCTTTTCGTCGAGGCCGTCGCTGTGCGAAGCCAGCATCGCGGTTGCTTGCTTGGCCTCTTCGGGAAGGGTCTCGTCGGCTTGCGCGAGCGCCAGCAATTCCTTGACCCGGTGGATCCCCTTGGGCGCGATCAAGCCGAACTCCGAGAGATGACCGCGCAGCGCATTGACGGTCATATGTGGACGGCCTCTTGGCAAGTGGTTTTCGACGCTCTGATCGCTTTGGTCGGCTGCGGTCATATGTCCGGCCTGTTGGTGCGGTATAGGACCGCTGGCCCTGATGATATTCGACAGTCCTGGTCCCTATCACTACGGCGAGCTCGGGGCTCGTGGCGGATGTCAGGGTGTCCTGGGCTTTCGTTGCGACCGTGTCGTTCATCACGTCGTTGCGCTTGCCAATCTCTTCGAAACTGAAACGTCTATCTTGGAGAGCTCTTTGTCGTCAGGCCTTCGTGTAAAGTTCGGTTCGGAAGGCTTCGCCGGTCGACATCATCGCCCAGGCGATTCTGGCCAGCTTGTTGGCCAGGGCGACAGCGACGACGCGCTCGGGCTTCCTGGCCCTCATGGCGACGATCCATTCGGCCAGGGCGCCTTGTATTTATGGGCCACGCGCAAAACCGACGTGCATCCCACGACCAGCATCTTGCGCAAATACCGGTTACCCTTTTTGGTGATGGCGCCGAGCTTGTCCTTGCCGCCGCTCGAGTGCTGGCTCGGAGTAATGCCCAGAGACGCGCTGAAATCGCTACCCGACCTGAAGACGCTGGGATCGGGATTGAAAGCGACCATCGCTGATGCGATCAGCGGGCCGAAGGCGGGGATCTCGTCCAGCAACCGGCTCGTCTGGTTCTTGCCGCTCGCCCGGGCGATCATCTTCTCCAGATCGTCGATCTTTTCGTCGAGGCCGTCGCTGTGCGAAGCCAGCATCGCGGTTGCTTGCTTGGCCTCTTCGGGAAGGGTCTCGTCGGCTTGCGCGAGCGCCAGCAATTCCTTGACCCGGTGGATCCCCTTGGGCGCGATCAAGCCGAACTCCGAGAGATGACCGCGCAGCGCATTGACGGTCATGGTTCGCTGCTTGACCAGCAATTCCCGAGTCTTGTGCAGCATCAGCACGGCTTGCTGATCCGCGCTCTTGATCGGCACGAACCGCATCTCGGGCCGCGACATGGCCTCGCAGATCGCAGCCGCGTCGTTCGCATCGTTCTTGCCGCGCTTGACGTAGGGTTTCGTGTAAGCAGGAGGAATCAAGACCACTTCGTGCCCCAACGCCCGGATCTCCCGCGCCCAGTAATGGGACGATCCACAAGCCTCCATCCCGACGCGACAGGGCGCCGCTTGGGCGAAGAAAGCAAGCACCTTACCTCGGCTCAACTTACGCGTAACCGCGGGCGCACCCTCGCGCTCGATTGCATGCACCTGGAAAAAGTTCTTCGCCAGGTCGATCCCAATCCTGATAAAAGTCTTCATGGACGGCTTCCCTATCCGCGACCTACACCGGTCACGCCTTGGCACTTGATGCCGTTCGGGTGAGGCCGTCCACATCATCACTACGGGCTCTTCGCCAACGCCAACCGCGCCGCAAATATCGCAAGAGCCCGCGCGCTGCTCGGCGCCGACCCGCCCGCCGCCGACCCGCAACGGCAGCCCGACGCCACACCGGACGCGCCGCGTGTGGCGCCCTGCCCATGTCCGCGCTGCGGCGCCCGCATGATCGTCATCGAGGTCTTCGCCCGCGGCTGCGAGCCAAGGTGGCGGCCGACCCCAAGCACGAACGACACATCATGAGCCAGACCGCCTGTCAGCGTCGCCGCCTTCCCGTTCCTTTGCGCTGGCTCCACGCTGGCGGCGATCTCTCTCGCCACAACCACCCCAATCAACGAGCCGATCGCCCATTGATACGCTCCACGCCGCCACCGCGATCCCTGTTGCGCGCCTCCCAGCCAGCCTCCACGCCTATCGAGGTCGCTCGGCACCAGCTTCACGCCCGTCACCATAACCGGCGGAAAATCAAATCCCCATAGCCGCTGGCTGCCGCCCTCCAGCCAACCTCCCCGCGACTTCGTGCCCTGGCGCTTTTTGGACGCCGGCCGCCGGAGCAAGTGGCGCCGCTCGCGATGCCGGCGTCCAAAAACCTGCACAAAAGATCGCAGATGGCTTAAGGCCACGCTTCCGAGGAATATTGCCAGACGAGCACGGAGCTAAACACAAGTCGCGGTCGGGCTCGGCAAGTGGCCTTAAAAAGCTCGATATTAACTATTCTACCCCGCAAATCGGCTTGGGGCTTGGCGTATCGATAAAGACACTTAATTTCCGTGACGAAACGACGAAGCGCTTCACGAAGAATATCAAGCGTCTCGACGGCGAACTGCGGGCGGAAGCGCAGGACTATCATGTTAGACAACCCTTTGCCATTCTAGCAGCCTGTCGGACTTAACGCCGAGCCTGCGGCCACGCTAGAATCAATCGTTGATTGGCGCAGGGCGGCGGGTTTTTTTGATGGCCAATTTTCGGACGATCGATCGGCAGACGGGGTATCTGCTGCCGCCTTCTGTGGACGAGTGGCTTCCGGAGAAGCATTTGGCGCGGTTCATCGTCGAAGTTATCGACGGTCTCGACCTGGGCCGGCTGAGCGGGGCTTACCGAGGTTCGGGGTCGGCTTCGTATCATCCCCGGATGTTGCTGGGCCTGTTGGTTTACGGGTACGCGACGGGGACATTCTCCAGCCGGAAGCTCGAGCGGGCGACCTACAACTCGGTAGCGTTTCGGTTCATCGCGGCGAACGATCATCCCGACCACGACACGATCGCCGCGTTTCGGCGGCGGTTCTTAAAGGAGATCGAGGAGCTGTTCGTCGAGGTTCTTCAGTTGGCGCGCGAGATGGGCGTCTTGAAGATGGGCATAATCGGGCTGGACGGGACGAAGATCCACGCCAACGCCAGCCGGCACAGCGCGCTTTCCTATGAGCATGTGGGCAGGATCGAGGCGCAACTGAAGGCCGAGGTCGCCGATTTGCTGGCCCGAGCCGAGGCTGCGGATGCGGCCGACGTTCCCGACGGGATGTCGATTTCCGACGAACTGGCGCGGCGCGAGGAGCGCCTTCGTAAGCTGGCCGAGGCGAAGGCGAAGATCGAGGCTCGGGCCAAGGAACGGCATGCGCGCGAGATGGCCGAGCACCAAGCCAAAATGGCGTCGCGCGAGGCGAAGACCGCGGCGACGGGCAAGAAGCCCGGGGGAAAGCCGCCGGCGCCGCCGACCGAAGGGCCGCTGCCGACCGATCAGGTCAACCTGACCGACGCGGAGTCGCGCATCATGCCGGTGGCGGGCGGCGGCTTCGACCAGTGCTACAATGCGCAAGCCGCGGTCGCTGCGGGAAGTCTTCTGGTCGTGGCCGTCGATGTGGTTCAGGCGCCCAATGACAAGCAGCAGGTCGAACCGATGCTGGAGAAGATCGGCGCGTTGCCCGAAGGCCTGGGCAAGGTTGACCATCTGCTGGCCGACACCGGCTATTTCAGCGCGGGCGCCGTGGCCGCGTGCGAAAAGGCGGGCGTCGAACCGGTGATCGCGATGGGCCGCCAGCCCCACCACCCGCCGCTGAGCGAGCGCTTCGCGGCGGCGCCCGAGGCGCCGAGGGACCCGACGCCGGTCGAGGCGATGGCGCATCGGCTGAAGTCGCCTGAGGGCCGAGCGCTCTACGCCTTGCGCAAGCAGACCCCGGAGCCGGTGTTCGGCATCATCAAAGCCGCGCTCGGATTCCGTCAATTTTCCCTGCGCGGGCTCGAAAACGTGCGCGGCGAGTGGAGCCTCGTGATCATGGCCTGGAATTTGAAACGGATGTTCGTCCTCAACCCCGCCTGCTAAAGGGAGCGAAACCCGACGCGCGGACTATCCAGCCTACCGCCTCCAACAGGCTCAATCGGAACCCCACAAAGCCCGATCTGCCGGCGCAAATCGAAAAACCCGTTCGACCCCCAATCTCAAAACTCAGTCCGACAGGCTGCTAGTGGCGCTCGTGTTCATGCCCGACGAGGCTACTGAAGACAGCGAAGTTAAATCCAGTTTGAGGCACGGTTGGGAAGTGTTTCGGAATAGGAGCGGCCGAAGATCGAATACGAACGACGTCAGTCTTTTTGAACGGCTGTGGTTATGTGTCTATGTTACTTCTAAAGAAAGATTTGGCGAATGCAAATGTTATGACGTCTCAGAGGAGTTTCCTTCGACCGGCTTGCCGAAGAGCGGGGCGACGCTGTCCCAAGTATTACATGAAATCGAAGCGGAGTTTAGAAAGCGCAATAAGGTTTCCTGACACTCATGAACACCTCTTCAGCGCTGGGCATCGCCGGCGCGGTACCGTTCCGCGGTCACGACTGACGTCCGCTCCGGGCCGGAGACTGCGCATATAGGTCTCGCTCGGCAGGGCCCGCTTACCTGCCCGATGCCCTGTTCCCGGTCGCATATCCCACCGGCAGCTTCACGTCGAAACCGGCCAAGCTGATTGGTTTGATGGCCTCTCGGACAAAAAACTTCGCGCGAGCGACCATAAGCGGTGTTTTCAGTCGCTAGGGATTGTGCGCTGGCGCTTCAGCATTCGCGACTCGATCGAGATTTTGCGACGACCCGCGTCGACCTCGCCGGGCCTGCGCCGGCCCGGCGAGAGCTACAGCGCGACCGGGCAAGGCCACTGATTGCCGCAACGGGCCATAGCGGCGTTCAAAGCCGCCGCCGCGCCCGACTGCGCGGCGACCGTTTCGTTGGCCCGTAAGACTAATTGCAGACTTGGACGCCGTAGTTATTGATCCAGCAACGGGGCGCGACCGCTGCGCCGACCGCAGCTGCGCCGATGGCCGCCGCGCCGATCGCCGCCGCCCCGCCATATCCATAGGGGCGGTAGCCATAGCCGCCATGGTAGCCGTAGCCGCCGCGATAGGCGTAACCGCCATGATAACCGTAGCCACCGCGATAGGCATATCCGCGGTGATATCCGCCGCGGTAGCCGCCGTGGTAGCCGCGATAATAGACCTTGTCGAACTGGCCTGAAGTGACGAGCTGCGTGGATGTTCCAGAAAGCGTAAACGCCGATGCAGGGCTCAACTCGAGAGCGAGCATTGCGCCGCCAGCGAGGGCGGCAACCGACAGGCTGGAAAGAATTGACTTCGCCATGACTTCCTCCGTTCTTGCTCGCACGCTCGCGGTTAGACGCTATCGGAGGTGAACGCCGTCTGAACCGCGCCCCGCTTTCGCTTGCGCCATCGGCCGAGTCGACAATCGCTTCCGTAAATCCGAATTCTATGGTATTGTGGCTCGTGACCCCACAGAGGCGCACTTCGCCGGGGGCCGCAGGAGTTAAGGTTAATGGCGCGCTGTGCGCCAGAATCTGTCATAACCTATTGAGAAGTCTGGATTTTATGTTTTCATTTCCTTACGTCTTAGTTTCATTTCCTTGTGCGCAGTTTTCATTTCCTTGCGCTTTAGCTTTCAATTCCTTGCGCCGGGCATTCAATTCCTTGCCTCCGGGCCGGCCAGCTTGCCGAGGCGACAAAAGCGACAGTTTTTGGCGCCTAACCCTTTGAAAACGCTTCGCCGCTGCCAAACGCGCAGGGCGCTCGAAGAGACTGGCCGGCCCGCGCTGGCGCCGAGCGTCTCGGTCGGGTCGTCAATGCTCATTCCTCGTCGCGCGCGCTTGCGACATTCGCCTCGCGCAGGTCGAGCTCTCTTTCGAGCCGGCGCCGCACCTCGTCCGTCAGCTTGTTGTCGCAATAGAGATCGTTGATCCGCTCACGTTCGGCTGCGATCAGGTCAAGGTCGATGTCGTGATCAAGCTCAGCGAGCTTGCCGCGACGATCCGGATCATCGACAGCAGTTTCGTTGAGGCGCGCGGCGCGAAACCTCTCGACGAATTCCTTCGAAAGCTTCCGTTCGCTGGCAATCTGATTGAACCGCTCGATCGCGGTTCGTTCCGCCTGGCGACGCGCGTCCTCTTCCGCCAGCCGATCGGCCTCCCGTTCGCGGCGTCCCGCATTGGCGAGGCCGAGCCAGCGCATGACCAGAGGCATCGCCGCGCCCTGGCCGACGAGGGTCACCAGGATGACGGAGAAGGTCAAAAAGAGAATGAGGTCGCGCTCCGGAAACGGCTGCCCGCTCTCGATCGTGAGCGGAATGGCAAGCGCGGCGACCAGCGACACGATGCCGCGCACCCCGGTGTAGCCGAGAGCGAACGGCCACTGCCAGGGCGGCGAAGGATCGGCGCGCCTGACGGCCGGTATCAGCCAGCGAGGCAGGTAGGTCGCCGGGTAGATCCAGATGAAGCGCGCAACAATCACCACCGCGCTGACCAGGATCGCCGAGGTCGCGAGCTGGATGGCGGAATAGTGCCCGAGGCTGGCCACCACCGCGCGCGCCTGAAGGCCTGTGATCAAGAACACCATGCCCTCGATCAGATACATCAGGAAATCCCAGAAGAAGATGCCTTGCAGCCGCGTCGCCGCGCTGATCAGGCGAAATCCGTTCCAGCTCATGTAGAGGCCCGCCGTCACGGTCGCGAGCACGCCGGAGCCGCCGAGATATTGCGGCGGCCAATAGGCGAGAAATGGCGACAGAACCGAAAGCGTGATCTCGATCCGTGGATCTCGCACCCAGCGCCTGAGGCGCAGCATCAGCCAACCGACCCCGATCCCCCAGACGAGCTCGCCGGCGACGATCGCGCTGAACGTGACCGTCGCCCGCTCGAGGGAAAATTCCCCCGTGCTCACTGCGGCCACCGCGAAACGATAGAGGATCAGCGCGGTCGCGTCGTTCGCCAGTCCTTCGCCTTCGAGGATGACAAGAATGCGCTTGGGCAGTTTCAGCCGGCGCGCGATCGAAAGCGGCGCCACCGGGTCCGGCGGCGACACGATCGCGCCGAGCAAAAAGCCGATCGACCACGGCGTGGACAGCAACACGTGCATCGCGGCGGCGACCGCGAGGGTCGTGAACAGCACACAGCCAACGGCAAGCAGCGTGATCGGGCGGAGATTGAAGCGAAACTCGCGCCAGCTCATCAATACCGCCGAAGAGTAAATGATGGGCGGCAGCACCACCAGCAGCACGAATTCGGGAGCGATTTCGATCTTCGGCAGGCCAGGGATCAGCGCGAGAAGGACGCCGGTCGACACAAGCAGTATGGACGGCGGAATCTCGAGCCGGACGGCGACAACAGCGACGGCGGCGATCACGGCAAGAAGCAGCACCAGGATCTGAATCGTTTCAGTCATTGACGTCTCCGTCGGCAAGTGTCGCTTCCCGACCATCTGAACCTTCACCCAGGCGACGACGGCGGCTAAGCTCTCGGAGCTGCAGGCTATCGCAAAGCTGAGTGGGGGCCGACCGCGCTTTGAGCAGCCGAGCCGGCGCGCGCCTTCACAGATCGCGGCGAAGCGGAACTTTCCGCATGTCGCCCGAGTTGAACCGCGAATTCCGCACCGGGCCGCTCGCCCCGGGGAACCGTGGTCCGTTCGGAGCAGTGTTCACAACCGCTAAGGCGCCGATCACACGGCAAAGGTTGCACTTGCCGCCAGATTGTGCAGGAATTGACCTAGGGGAAGGAAGGTCGGCAATGCTTTCATGGTTGCCACACAGACGCGCGAGAATAGAGCGCCTGGACGCCGAAGCCGAGGCGCTGATCCGGGATTTTGGCATCGCCGCCTATTCTGAAGCGCGTCGGCGGGAGCGTGAGGCCAGTTCCGATCCCATTGCGCAGGATTGGGGACTGGTGGCCGCCGCGGTCGCGCAGAAGACGGGAAGGCAAATCGGGCCCGACGCTACGACCCGGATGCCGGCGAACCCCGTATTCTCGCCGAAACGTGGTCAGCCCGCAGCGCGCGCGGAAGGTGCGCCGGCAGAAGAACTCCACATCGCCACTGCGTTGCAGCAGTTCCGGATCCAATTGGTCGGCGCGGCGCCGGATCGCGGAGCATCGATTTTGGAGGATATCGAGATTCGGGCCTCCGACGTGTCGGCCGCCATCATCGCCGCCGCCAATCTTGCATGGCCGCCCCGAACGATCGCATTGCGCATTCTCGACGGCGCCGGAAATGAAGTCTTCGCTCGACAGAGGCGCGAGCGTCCTGGTCCCGGCGCAAAGCCCGGCACGACACCGCAGCGCGCAGCCGCTCCGAATTAGCCGATGCGCGTCGCCCCGGGGCAAGGCGCCGTCACGTCGTTCCGGCCGATCACCATCACCCCCCGCGTCGCTCGGCCGCCCCGCCGACTCTTTCGGCGATTTCGCGCGCCAGCCGGGCGCTGACTTCCTGGGGGACATCGAGGCCGGACAGGCGCCAGGTTATCCCGGAGAGATGCAAGTGGACGCCGTAGCGCCCCTCAGCGCTGTCCAGGCCGACGACGAAGCTCAGCGGCCCGTCGAAATAGGAGTTCATCAAGACCTGCAATGGACCTGCGCGGAACGCATCGCCGAGTGGCGGGGCTCGCCAGGACGTCTGAGCGCCCGCGTTGGGGAGGCCGACGCGGCCGCTGTTCAGGAGCGCGGCAATGTTCTCGGGCGTCAGCACCTCGCGCAGCAACGCGTCGGCCGCCCCGCCCCCTACGCTTCCCACAAATCCCCTCTCGAGCGACAGGAGCTTCTGAAATTGCGGATTCTGCTCGAGATAAGCGCGCGCGATCTGACTTCCGAGGGAGCGCCTCAGCGCCGGCAAATCGACGCGCTGCATCACCGCCTCCGGATCGCCCTGCGAAGCCGCCGACGCAAGCTGCGCCGCGCCGACCAGCGCCCAACCCCAGTAGGCCGCAACGAGGATGACGAGCACGATGGCGGCACGGATAATTGTTCGCATAACCGACCTTGGAGCCTGAAGTGGCAGGGGGATGCGCCAGCAATTTGTTGAGCTTGTGACCTGGCGCCGGCTGGCCGGCACGACACGGGCCCAATACGGAGCGTCCGAGGCCGCATGAGATCTGAGCCAAGTGCTTTGAAGAGATGGCTCCCCGAGCAGGACTCGAACCTGCGACCATTCGATTAACAGTCGAATGCTCTACCAGCTGAGCTATCGGGGATCAGCAGCAGCGCGATATAGCAGAATTCGCCGCGATGGAAAGACCGTTCTTGCCGCTTGCCGCCGCGTGGACCCGGCGCCACTTTCGGCGGATGCTGGACCCCCTGAAGCTGCCGGAACTGCTGACGCCCGCCGAGATGGGCGAGGCCGACCGGCTCACTATCGCATCCGGAACGCCTGGCATCGTTCTGATGGAGCGCGCGGGGCTCGCGGTGGCCGACGAAGCGG
This sequence comes from uncultured Alphaproteobacteria bacterium, assembly GCA_963787135.1. Classification (GTDB taxonomy): domain Bacteria; phylum Pseudomonadota; class Alphaproteobacteria; order Rhizobiales; family Beijerinckiaceae; genus Roseiarcus. Next base: position 10,864 of record CAWBBW010000003.1, read on the forward strand.
CTCGGCTTACGCGCTCGCGCGGACGGATCATCGTCATCTGCGGTCCCGGCAACAACGGCGGCGACGGCCTCATCGCGGCGCGAGTCTTGTCACGCCGGGGCTACCCGGTCGAACTCGGACTCCTCGGCCGGCGCGAGGCGCTCGCGGGCGACGCCGCGATTGCCGCCTCGCGTTTCAAGGGGCGAGTCCGCGCAGCCGCGGAACTCGCTCTCGACGGGGCCGGCTGCGTGATCGACGCCCTGTTCGGGGCGGGCCTCGCGCGCGATATCGAGGGCGAAGCGAGGACGATCGTCGAGCGGATCAACGCCTTCGCCCGGGGCGGAGGGCGCGTAGTCGCCGTCGACGTGCCCTCGGGCGTGGACGGCGAGACCGGCAAGGTGAGGGGCGTCGCGGTCGAGGCCGCCGCCAGCGTCACCTTCTTCCGGCTCAAGCCCGGCCATCTGCTCGAGCCTGGGCGGTCACTGTGCGGGGCGATCCGGCTCGCCGACATCGGCACTCCGGCGAGCGTTCTGCGGCGCATCGGCCCCAAAGCCTTCGTCAATGGGCCAGCCCTGTGGCGTGAAGCGCTGCGGCGGCCGGGCGCCATGTCCCACAAATACGAGCGCGGCGCCGTGCTGGTGCTCTCCGGCCCCGCGCATCAGACCGGCGCGGCGCGGCTTGCGGCGCGGGCTGCCCTGCGGGCGGGCGCGGGGATCGTTGCGCTCGCAAGCCCTCTCGACGCCGTCGCTGTCAACGCGGCGCATCTGACGGCCATCATGGTTGCGCCCTATTCGGGAGTGCGCGGGTTCGAGGCGCTGCTTGCGGACGAGCGGCGGCGCGCGATCGCGCTCGGGCCGGGCGCGGGGGTCGGGCCGGACTTGCGCAAGCTCGTCGCAGCCGCGCTGACGCGCCCCGCAAAAGAGCGAACGATCGTGCTCGACGCGGACGCGTTGACGAGCTTCGCCGGAGAAGCCGGGCAGCTGGCGGCGCTGATCGAGCGCGGCGGCCATGCGGTCGTCATGACGCCGCACGAGGGCGAGTTCGCGCGGCTCTTCGCCGGCGCTCCGGGCGTCGGCCCCGCGGACGACAAGCTCAAGCGGGCGCGGGCGGCGGCCAGGCTCACGGGCGCGGTCGTCGTCCTGAAGGGCGCCGATACGGTGGTGGCCGCGCCGGATGGCCGGGCCGCGATCGGTTGGGATCTGCCGCCGACGCTGGCTACCGCCGGCTCCGGCGACGTGCTGACCGGCCTCGTCGCCGGCCTCGCCGCGCAGAGGGTCCCAGCGTTCGAAGCGGCCTCGGCCGCCGTCTGGCTGCATGGCGCCTCAGCCCGCTCGCTCGGCCTCGGCCTCACCTCGGAGGACCTGCCCGAGGCGCTGCCGAAGGTTCTCCAAGAGCTTTGAGAAACGCCGGTAAATCGACGCTGGAAGGAGACCCTACTTCGCGTCCGCTGGCCGAAGCGCCCCGACAATGCCCGCCGGAGCGAAATACACCGCCAGCACAAAAGCGAGGCCGAGCCATAAGAGCCAGCGGTCGGGATGGAAAAGCGCCGGCAGCAGCGGCAGGTGCGCATCGGCGGCCAGATGGGAGAGCGCGCCCATCGCGTCCTGCAGATAGCTTTCCGCCAGCACAAAGAGCGCCGCGCCGATGATCGCGCCGTAAAGCGATGCCCATTCCGCCGACGACGACCATGACCAGAACGTCGACCTGAATCGAGAAGCTCAGCGCCGTGTCGGGCCCGACATAGCGCAGCCAGAGCGCGCTTAAAGCCCCCGCGAGCGTCGCGCCGAGCGCCGAAATGCAGGTCGCGAGCGTGCGGTGGAAGACGGTTCGGTAGCCCAGCGCCTCGGCGCGGAACGGATTTTCGCGGATCGCCTGCAAGACCCGCCCGAATGGCGAGTTGACCACCCTCAAGAGCACCAGGAAAGCGACCAGCACGACGGCGAAGACGAGGTAGTAGGTCAGCAGCTTGCCGTTCGCCTGCACACCGAAGATCGGATGATCGAGCCATTTGAAGCCCGGCTGCAACGCCGGCGGAACCTTGAACGAACGGCCGTCCTCGCCGCCGGTGAGCCACGAAAGCTGCGAAGCGAGCACATTGAACGCGTAGGCGACGGCGAGCGTCACCATGGCGAAGAAGATCGACTGCACGCGGAGCGAAAACAGGCCGATCGCCAGCGCCAGCGCGAGCGAGAGGGCGAAGGCGACGGACCAGCCCCGCGGCGAGAGCCGCCCAGCTCGCTCCCAGGCCATAGAGCGCCAGTCCGACGCCATAGGCGCCGACGCCGAAGAACATCACGTGGGCGAAGGAGACGATGCCGGCGTAGCCGAGCAGAACGTCGTAGGAGGCGGCGAGCAGGATCATCACGCAAATCTTGGCAGCCACGTTCAGCGCCTTCGCGCCGGGGAAAAGGAACGGCGCCAGCGCCAGCAGGGCGACGATCACGGCAATGAGGATTTGCAGCGCCCGCCCGCGCGGCGGATCGCCGGAAAGCACAGTCATCGACCGCTCACCGGATAGAGGCCGCGCGGGCGCCAGAGCAGCACGACGACCATCGCCAGAATGTTCGACACCAGCGCGAGCTTCGGCGCGAGAAAGCCGGCATAGTTGGCGATGAGGGCGACGAGGATCGAGGCGACGAAGGAACCGCCGACCGAGCCTAGGCCGCCGATGATGATGACGATGAAGCAGAGCACGAGGAACTCGCCGCCGATCGTCGCATGCACCTGGCCGCGATAGAGCGCCATCATCGCCCCGCCGAGGCCCGCCAGCGCCGATCCGGCCATGAACACGCCGACGAACAGGCGGTCGATGCGATAGCCGAGCGCCTCGACCATCTCGCGGTTCTCGACGCCGGCGCGGATCAGGAGGCCGATCTTGGTGCGGTTGAGGATCAGCATCTCGCCGGCGAATACGACAAGGCCGATGATGGTGGCCAGCACGCGATATTTCTCGATCGCCGTCTCGCCGAAGACGAAGGAGCCCTGCAGCGTCGTGGGCAGGGGAAGCGGGATCTGGTCGGGGCCAAACAGCGCATAGAGCAGCTGCTCGGCGATGATCGAGCCGCCGATCGTAGCCAGGATCTGCCTCAGATGCTGGCCATAGACCGGCTTCACGATCAGCCGCTCGAACACCCAGCCGAACGCGCCGCAGACGAGGCGCCGCGGCGACGACCGCGAGGCAGGAAGACCGCGAGATTGAGCGCGAGCGAGTCCGCGCTCGACCAGCTCGCGAGCGGCAGGAGCACGAGCGTCGCGACATAGGCGCCGAGCGCAATGAACGCGCCGTGGCCGAAGTTGAGCACGTCCATCATGCCGAAGACGAGGGTGAGCCCCGAGGCCATGGTGAAGATCATCATGCCCATCGCGAGGCCCGCGGCGGTCAGCGTCAGGAACGTCGAGAACGACCCGACGAAGGGCGCGGCGACCAGCGCCACGATCAGCGGCGTCAGCGCCGGCAGGATCTCGACCTTGCGCCTCGGCAGGGCGGCGCCGACGTCGAGCGCGCTCACTGGTGCGAATCCAGGCTGAGGCCGAGGAGCCGGTTCTGCAGCGACTCGTCGGCTGCAAGCTCCGCCATCGCGCCGCGATGGACGATGCGGCCGTTGTCCATCACCCGAACCTCGTCGCCGACCTCGCGCGCGACGCGAAAATTCTGCTCGACCAGCAGGATCGTCACATCCGTCGCCTTGATCTCCTTGAGGCAGTCGATCAGCGAACCGACGATCGCCGGCGAGAGCCCCTTGGTCGGTTCGTCGATCAGCAGCAGTTCGCGCGGTTCGACAATGGCGCGCGCGATCGAGAGCATCTGCTTCTGCCCGCCTGAGAGCGCGCCGGCGCGGGACAGCCAGAATTTGCGCAAGGCCGGGAAGAAACTGAAGATCCAGGCGAGACGCGCGTCGTCGAGCGGCCCCTCGCGCGCGCCGAGGGTCAGGTTCTCCTTGACGGAGAGATCGGAGAACACCGCCATCGTCTCCGGGGCGTAGCCGACGCCGAGCCGCGCCACGTCGCTCGCCGCAAGGCCCTGCAGCGGCGTCTCCCCAAGCGAAATCCGCCCCCTCGAGGCGCGCCACAGCCCCATGATCGTGCGCAACGCGGTGGTCTTGCCGGCGCCGTTGCGGCCGAGCAGCATCGTCGTCTTGCCGGCTGGCGCCGCAAAGTCGACTCCCTGCAGGATATGATAGCGGCCAATGTGCGTGTGGACGCCCTCGAGCGTCAGCGCGGCGCTCACGCCGCCTTCCCCGGCGCGATTCCGAGATAGGCCTCCTGCACGACCGGCGAAGCGATGACCGTCGCAGGGTCGCCGTCCGCCGCGAGCTCGCCGTTGGTGAGCACGATGATCCGGTCGGCGAGCGAACGCACCACGTCCATCTTGTGCTCGACGAGCAGGATCGTCTTCGTCGGATCGGTCTTGAGCCGGGCGATGAGATCGAGCACGACCGGCACTTCGTCGACGCTCATGCCCGCCGTCGGCTCGTCGAACATGTAGATCTTGGGCTCGAGCGCCATCATCATCGCGACTTCGAGCTTGCGCTGGTCGCCATGCGGCAGAGCCGAGGCGAGCGCCTCGCGCTTGCCCGATAGGCCGACGGAATCGAGCACGGCGTCGGCGCGCCGGATGAGGTCCGCGCTCGCACCCCAGGGCCGGCGCATGTCGTAATGCACCCCGGCGTGGGCCTGAACCGCGAGCCGCACGTTCTCGCCGACGCTCAGCCGCGGGAAGAGATTGGTGAGCTGAAAGGCGCGCCCGAGGCCAAGACGCGTGCGTTGCGGCGCGCTCAAGCCGGTTACGTCCTGGCCCTCGATCAGAACCGCGCCGTCGGAAGCGCGAAGCTGGCCCGAAATCAGGTTGAAATAGGTCGTCTTGCCCGCGCCGTTCGGCCCGACAATGGCGGTGAGCTCGCCAGGCCGGAAGGCGCAAGAGACGTGGTCGACCGCGACATGGCCGCCGAAGCGGACGGTCAGGCCGCGCGTCTCGAGCGACGGCGTCATCGCTTGTTGCGAATCGGGATGTCCATGTCCTCGATCTTGAGTTCGCGCGTGAGCTCCGGAATGCCCCAGGCGACGTTCGGATCGACCTTGATCTTGAAAGCGTACATCGACTGCAGCGCCTGATGGTCCTCCTTGCGGAAGATCATCGTGCCCTTCGGCGTGTCGAACGACATGCCTTCCATGGTCGAAATGAGTTTTTCGGTGTCGGTCGATTTCGCCTTCTCGACCGCGGCGACAACCGCCATTGCGGCGGCGAAGCCGCCGGCGGTGAAGAAGTCGGGCGGCGCGTTGAAACGCTTCTTGTGCTCGGCGACCAGCCAGTCGTTCACCGGATTCTTGGGGATCTCGTAATAGTAATACGCCGCGCCCTCGAGGCCCGGAAATCGCTTGTAGGCGGCCAGCGCCGGCAGGATGTTTCCGCCGGTCGAAAGTTCGATGCCGTAACGACCTGGATCGAGATCGGCGAGCTTGTCCAGCGGATCGCCGGCGCCGGCCCAGATGATCCAGATGATCTTCTTGCCTTGTTTGTCCTTCAGCGCGTCGAACAGGCGTTGCGCGGGCGCGGTGAAGTCGGTCGTCGCCGGAGGCGCATATTCCTCGGCGTCGAGGGTCGCCCCGGTCTTGGCGAGCGCCTCCTTGAACGCCGCGACCCCATCGCGGCCGAAGGCGTAGTCCTGGGCGAGCGTCGCAATATGAACGCCCGGCTTGCCGATCGCGACGGCGTTTGAAATTGCGTCCTGCGAGGAATTGCGGGCGGTGCGGAAAATGTAGCGGTTCCACTTGGCCCCGGTGATGTCGTCGGCGACGGCGGGCTCGACCACGAGAATCTTCTTGTGCTCCTCGGCGACCGGGAGCATCGCCAGCGCCGCCGCGGACGAACTCGTTCCGACTGCGATATCGACGCCGTCGTCCTCGTAGGCTTCGGCGAGCGCCGTCTTGGCGACGTCGGGCTTGCTCTGGTCGTCCTTGGTGATGACGACGATCTTGCGCCCGTCGACCTCCATCGTCCCCTTGGTCGCGTATTCGAGCCCCATCATGAAGCCGGTCTCGGTCTGCTTCGCGTAGGCCTGCAGCGGGCCGGTGAGGCCGCGAATGAGGGCGATCTTCAGATCGTCCGCAGAGGCGGCGCCCGCCCCGGCGAGAATCGCCGCGACAAGAGCGAAGGATTTGAGGCGAAAGGTCATGAGCGTTCCTCGGGGCGTTGAGATTATGCTGTGAACCTTAGCCCTCGCGCAACGCGGGTGACAAGACAGAACGCGCGGGATCTTTGGTGAGCTATTGTCGCGCCGGCGCGCCGTAATGTTCTGCTTCGTCCGGGCGCGCGCCCGGATGTGATCCGGGCCCTCGGGGGTTGCGCGGGCCGCCCGCGCCACTATAAGTCCGGCCGAACCCACCCGCCGGGGCGCTCGAGCCGATGTCCAGCCCAAAGTCAAAGGTCAAGCGCGTCGTTCTCGCCTATTCCGGCGGCCTCGACACCTCCATCATCCTCAAGTGGCTGCAGACGACCTACGGGGCCGAAGTCGTCACCTTCACCGCCGACCTCGGACAGGGCGAGGAGCTCGAGCCCGCCCGCAAGAAGGCGGAGATGCTTGGGATCAAGCCCGAACACATCTTCATCGAGGACCTGCGCGAGGAATTCGTACGCGACTACGTGTTCCCGATGTTCCGCGCCAACGCCCAGTACGAGGGCCAATATCTGCTCGGCACCTCGATCGCGCGACCCCTCATCGCCAAGCGTCTGGTAGAGATTGCCCGCGAGGTCGGCGGCGACGCAATCGCCCATGGCGCGACGGGCAAGGGCAACGACCAGGTGCGCTTCGAACTCTCGGCCTACGCGCTCGAGCCGGACATCAGGATCATCGCCCCGTGGCGGGAGTGGAGCTTCGCATCGCGCACTGCGCTGCTGGCTTTCGCCGAGCAGCATCAGATCCCGATCGCCAAGGACAAGCGGGGCGAAGCGCCGTTTTCGACCGATGCCAACCTCCTGCACGTTTCCTCCGAAGGCAAGGTGCTCGAAGATCCGGCGGAGGAGACGCCGCACTACGTCTATTCGAGGACGATCGATCCCGAATCGGCGCCGGACCGGCCGACGGTCATCGAGATCGCGTTCGAGAAGGGCGATCCGGTCGCCGTCAACAGCAAGCCAATGAGCCCCGCGACCCTCCTCACCGCGCTCAACGCCTATGGCCACGACAACGGCATCGGCCGGCTCGATCTGGTCGAGAACCGCTTCGTCGGCATGAAGTCGCGCGGCATGTACGAAACGCCCGGCGGCACGATCCTGCTCGCCGCGCACCGTGCGATCGAATCGATCACGCTCGACCGCGGCGCGGCCCATCTCAAAGACGAACTCATGCCGAAATACGCCGAGCTGATCTACAACGGCTTCTGGTTCGCGCCCGAGCGCGAGCTGTTGCAGGGGCTCATCGACAAAAGCCAGGAGCTGGTCACGGGCCGCGTGCGGCTCAAACTTTACAAAGGCGGGGTCTATACGATCGGCCGCGACAGCCCCCATTCCCTCTATGACCAGGATCTCGTCACCTTCGAGGAAGGCGCGGTCGCCTACGACCACAACGACGCCGCCGGCTTCATCAAGCTCAACGCGCTGCGCTTGAGGACGCTCGCCAAGCGGAGGAAGAGGGCGGCCGGGAAGACCTGACGACTTGCGCGCCTTGCCGGCCAACAGACAGGCTCCTGCCTTGACACAATATAGCCTAGAGGCTATATAGATGCCGTGGGTTGTGGAGTTCGACGAAGAGTTCGAGTCCGAATTCCTGGCGTTCGAGCCAGAGATTCAGGACGCATTGCTCGCAGTCGCGAAACTGCTCGCTGACTTTGGCCCGCAGCTCGGCCGACCGCATGCCGATACGCTCAACGGCTCGATGTTCGCCAACATGAAGGAGCTTCGGTTTGAAGCTGCCGACGGTGAGTGGCGCGCGGCCTTCGCGTTCGACCCCAAGCGCCAAGCGATCTTGCTGGTCGCTGGGGATAAGTCCGGCCGGAGCCAGAAGCGGTTTTACAAGCAGTTCGTCGCAAAGGCCGATACGCGGTTCGCCGCGCACCTGGATCGTTTGAAAACCGGAAAGAAGGAGAAGTGAGATGGGCCGGAGTCTTGACCAAATTCTTGGCAAGCTTCCGCGCGAACGGCGAGAGCGCGTCGAGGCGCGCTATCAGCAGCTCCGCCAGGAGGTCGAGGGCCTGCGGGAGCTCCGCCAAATCGCCGGCAAAGCGCAGGCAGACATAGCGACGGCGCTTAACATCAAGCAACCTTCGGTGTCCAAGATCGAGAAGCAAGCTGATATGTATTTATCGACCCTGCGCAGCTACATCGAGGCGATCGGCGGTGAGCTTGAATTGACCGTGAAGCTGCCGCAGCGTCCGGCCCTGAGAATACATCGTCTTGGCGATGTCGTAGCGCCATCCGCCCACCGGACTCGAAATACCCGGCCCAGCTAGATCGCGCTGGCCTCTGATTTCACGAGCACGCAGGCTGAAATGAGCCAATCGCCGTTCTCCTCCCGGCTCAGGCTATAGAGCGCAGTCCATACGACATTATCATTGTCGACGAGCGTCGCCTGCAGGCTTGCCTTGTCGCCGGACTCCTGGAAGGCGCCAAACTCGACGCTGCGATGCCGGTACACCGGGGGATAGCGGTCGCGGACCATGGCCAGAAAGTGGTCGGCGTCGGCGAAAATCTCCTTGATCGCCGGGGCCGCCAGCGCGTAAGCCGCCTCAGCGTCGTCCCGCTCGAACGCTTCGAATTGCCGCTCGACGACGGCTTGTGAGCGGGCGGCGGTCAATTCCTCGGCGGACGCGGCCGCGACCCAAAGGGCCGCCGCCACGACCACGGCCTCGATCGTTTTCATCACCGCTCGCATGGGCCGCCTCGTCTTTCCTCAGTCTTGATACGCGCCCGGGCCGCGAATGGTTTCAATCTCGCGGGGAGATTTGGCCGGCTTCATCGACGTCGGCGCGCTTCGCCCGCGAAGGATTAGGCGCGGGGCCAAGAATGCAAGAGGAGGCCCCCGGCGCCATTTGTCCGAATTCCCCATGCGGTCGAATGGACTTAACGTCGCTAAACGTTCGCGCTCTGTTGCACAGGCGTCACAATTGCGGGTCAAATACCGGTCGGGCGTGGCGAATCTCCGGCTTCCTTCCGGCAGTTCGTTCATGAGACAGGCCGCTCATGCCACCGAAAGCCGCTAAAGACATTGACGACTTGCGCGGCCTCCTGGCCGAGGTGAAAGTGCTTCGCGACGACATCGGGACGAAGGGTGCGGAACTGAGAGCCGAGTGGGGCGACGCGGCGGACAAGTCCCCACCTCGCGCGCTGAACCTTTCCCACTATATCGCGCTCCGCGACCACGACCTCACCGACCTGCAGTACCGGCTCGCCGCGCGCGGCCTGTCGTCGCTCGGCCGCAGCGAGGCCAGGGTCGCGCCCGCGCTCGACGCGCTGATCGCCACGCTCCGCCGCCTGACCGGCGACACCAGCGCCCCCTACCCGGTCGCTATCGTCGGGCGCCCGGGCGCTTCCGAACTCGAGGCCGAAGCCGACCGCATGTTCGGCAAGCGACCCAAGGGCGCGCCGCGCGTGCGGGTCATGGCGACGCTGCCAACGGAGGCGGCGACGCAGCCCGAACTCGTTGACAGCCTGGTGGTCGCCGGCATGGACTGTGCGCGCATCAATTGCGCCCATGACGACGCCGAGGCATGGGGGCAAATGGTCGCCCATGTGCGCGAAGCCGCGGGCCGCCTCGAGCGCCCGTGCAAGGTTCTGATGGATATCGCCGGCCCGAAGTGCCGCGTCCTGAAGGTGAAGGCGCCGCCGAAGACGCGGCTCATGCGGGGCGACCGTGTCGTCCTCGTCGACGAGCTGAAGGACAAGACGAAAGAGCCGATCGCCTTTTCGCTCAATTTCCCGGAACTGGTCGATCAGCTCGCCATCGGCGCCGAGGTGTTCATCGACGACGGCAAGGCCGCGGCGCGGGTGGTGTCGAAGAGTATCGGCCGGGCGGAAATCGAGGTCTATGCCGCGCGCGAGAAGGGCGTCCGGCTGAAGCCCGGCAAGGGCGTCAACTTCCCCTCGACCGAACTCGATCTGCCGCCGCTGACCTCGAAGGATTTCCGCGACCTCGACTTTGTCGCCGAGCACGCCGACCTCGTCGGCTTTTCCTTCGTCCAGCGGGTCGACGACGTCGAGCTCTTGCAGGATCATCTGGTTGCGCGCGCCCCCAAACGCGAGCCGCATGGGCTCGTCCTCAAGATCGAAACCCCACTCGCGGTGCGCAATCTTCCCCGTCTCATCCTGCAGTCGGCGACGCATAATCCGACCGCGGTGATGATCGCGCGCGGCGACCTTGCGGTGGAGCTGGGCTTCGCGCGCCTGACCGAGATGCAAGAGGAAATCCTTTGGCTTTGCGAGGCGGCGCATACGCCGGTCGTCTGGGCGACCCAGGTGCTCGACAATTACGTGCGCGACGGCATCGCGAGCCGCGCCGAAATGACCGACGCGGCGATGGCGCAGGGCGCAGAATGCGTCATGCTCAACAAGGGTCCCTATCTCGCCGAAGGCGTCGCTTTCTTACGCGACGTGCTCGCCAGGATGGACCGCCATTTCGCCAAGAAATTCGCCCGCTTCGGCTCGCTGAAGGAGTGGAGCTGACGGAGCCTTGACGAAGGCGGGCGATTATCTTAGCTGGATTAGCTAAGATACATTCTAGCAGGGTTTCCCATGCGGAAGGTCACCATTCACGCGGCCAAGACACAGCTGTCACGGCTGATCGAGGCTGCGCTGTCGGGTGAGGACGTGGTGATCGCGAAAGGCGACAAGCCGGTCGTTCGCCTCGTCCCAATCCCACAAGGCAAGTTCAAGTTCGGAGTTCTCGAGCCCGGCGCACTCGGCGATGGTCCCGATTTCTTGTCTCCGATGGATGAAGAGGAACTCGCGGCGTGGGAGGCGCGTTCCTGACCGAAGTTTTGCTCGACACCCATGTCTGGGCTTGGACGCTGACCGATGATCGGCGAATCTCGGACCGAGCGCGAAGTGAGATCGCCGGGGCCGGGACGATCATTGTCAGCGCAATTTCGTTCTTCGAGATCGCGCAGAAAGTTCGCCTTGGCAAATGGCCGGAAATGGCGCCGTACGTCGAACATTTGCCCAGCCTTTTGGAACGCCAACGGGCAATGTCCATCGCGCTTGAAGTTGCGGACTGTCTGATGGCCGGCGCGATGGACTGGCGGCATCGAGATCCGTTCGATCGCTTTCTGGCCGCGTCGGCGATGCGACGACGCGTCCCGATCGTCTCGGCCGATCCCGTATTCGACTCGCTGCTGACGCGCATATGGTGAAAGAACAATACTTGGGAGGGCCGCGCGCAACGCGTGGCCCTGACCCTCAGCCCATCAGCAGCTCGCCGAACTGCTCCCAACTCTCGCCGTTGAACGAAGCGAGCTTCATCTGACGGATAGGGCTGAAGTTGTCCGGCGAAGTGTTAATGCGCAGGCCCGGCAGCCCCATCGGCAGTTCGAGGTCCTTGAGGTTAGCCGCCTGGCGCATGACGTTTTCACGCGAAAGGTCATTGCCGCACTGCTTGAGCACCTGAACCATCGTCGCCGACGCTCCAAAGCCGTAGACAGCGTTGGAGTCGATCAGATCGTTTGGCGACATGTAATTGGCGATGAACGCGGCATATTCTTTGAAGCCCGCGTCGTCCTTCCAGCGCGCGTCCGTCGGATCCTTGCCGTAAACGGCGGTGATCACGCCCTTCGACTTGTCGAGGCCCGCCGGTTTCATAACCGAGGCGATCGACTGGGAGACGTCGGTCATGTAGCGGACCGCGTTCCATCCGAGATCGTAGGATTTGCGGATCGCCTGGGCGGCGGCTTTGGGCGTCGCCGCGATGAGAAACACGTCAGCGCCCGAGCCTTGCAGCGTGACGACCTGGGAATCGATGGTCGGCTCGGTCGTTTCGTACGATGCTTCTTTGATCACCATGCCGGCGTGGTCCGCGCCAAGGCCGTCCTTCAGCCCGATCAGATAGTCCTTGCCGAAGCCATCGTTCTGATAGAGCACCCCGATCTTCGCGTCGGGCTTGGTTTTCAAGATGTGCTGGGCGAAGATTTTCGCCTCGGTTTGATAGTTGGGCTGCCAGCCCATGGTCCAGGGGAAATGCTTGGGGTCGCTGAACGTGGCGGCGCCGGTGGCGACGAACAGTTGCGGGATCTTGCTGTCGTTGAGATACTGCCGGATCGCCAGGTTCGGCGGGGTGCCGAGCGTGTTGAAGAGGAATGCAACCTTCTCCTCTTCGACGAGCCGGCGCACCTGCTCCACCGTCTTGGGGGGACTATAGCCGTCGTCGAGGCTGATGAGATTGATCTTTCGGCCGTTGATGCCGCCCATCTCGTTGATCATCTTGAAATAGGCCGTGTCGGCCTTGCCGATGACCCCATAGGCCGAGGCCGGTCCGCTGTAGGGCATGGTCTGCCCGATCTTGATTTCCGTGTCCGTCACGCCCGGCGTTTCGGCGCGAGCCGAACCGGCGCTCGCGGCCAACGCCGCGGCGGCGGCACTGGATTGCAAAAATGAACGTCGCGTAAGCATGAGCGTCTCCCTTTCTTCCTTTTTTGTCGCGGCGACTTTGAAGCCGCCTCCGATTCAGACGCGAAGCGTACGGCGCATCGCGTCCAAGCTCAACCCATCAGCAGCTCGCCGAACAGCTGCCAGCTCTCGCCGTCAAAATTGGCGAGCTGCATCTGCCGGATCGGGCTGTAGTTGGTCGGCGACGTATTGATGCGCATGTCGGGAAGCAGCATTGGGAGCGCCAGATCCTTGATATTCGCCGCCTGCTTCATGATGTTCTCGCGCGTGAGGTCATTGCCGCACTGTTTGAGAACTTGAACCATCGTTCCGGCCGCGCCGAACGCATAGGTCGCATTGGCGTCGGTCAAGTCGGTCGGAGTTAGGTACTTCCCACAGAACGCCTGCCATTCCTTGAACCCGGCATCGTCCTTCCAGCGGGCGTCAGTCGGGTCTTTGCCGTAATAAGCGGTGATGAGGCCCTTCGACTTCTCGAGTCCGGCCGGCTTCAGGACGGTCGCGATCGAGGGGGAAACGTTGCTGAGGTAGCGGACGGCGTTCCAGCCAAGATCATAGGATTTCCGGATTGCCTGCGCGGCAAATTTTGGCGTCGCGGCGAAAATGACAACATCCGCGCCCGACCCTTGCAGCGACACGACCTGGGAATCGACGGTCGGCTCCGATGTCTCGTACGACGCTTCCTTGACGATCATGCTCGCGTGGTCGGAGCCGAGCGCATCCTTGAGTCCGATCAGATAGTCCTTGCCGAAGCCGTCGTTCTGATAGAGCACCCCAACCTTGGCGTCCGGCTTTGTCGCCAGAATGTGCTTCCCATAGATGCGTGCTTCCGTTTGGTAATTCGGATTGAAGCCGATCGTCCACGGGAAGTGCTCCGGGTCGGCGAATACGCTCGCTCCGGTCGACACGAAAAGCTGCGGCACTTTGTTGTCGTTCAGATATTGCCGGATCGCCAGGTTCGGCGCGGTGCCGAGCGTGTTGAAGAGGAAGGCGACCTGCTCCTGTTCGACGAGACGGCGGACCTGCTCGACGGTCTTCGGCGGACTATAACCGTCGTCGAGGCTGATCAGATTGATCTTGCGGCCGCTGATGCCCCCCATATCGTTGATCATCTTGAAGTAAGCCGTTTCCGTCTTGCCGATGACGCCGTAAGCAGAGGCTGGTCCGCTGTAGGGCATCGTCTGCCCGATCTTGATTTCAGCATCGGTCACCCCGGGAGTCTCGGCGCGAGCCGAACCGGCGCTCGCAGCGAAGGCCGCTGCGGCGGCGCTGGATTGCAGAAACGAGCGTCGTGTGAGCATTATGTTCCTCCTTGTTTTCCTGTCGTCTCCGTCGGATTTAGGCTGCCGCCTTCAACTTGAACGGCCTTCCCTGTCGAAGCAATCCGCTCGGCGAACCTCATTGCGGCCCGCAAGGCCCCCGCCACCCCCGTCGGCATCGCCGCCATGATCAGGATCAGCAACAGCCCATAGATCGCGCCCGGCAACGCCTTGGCGCTCTCGCCGAAATTGACCGAGAGCTGGTCGGCGAGGTTCGGCACGAATTCGATGAAGAGCGCGCCGAACAGCACGCCGCCGAGCGAGGCGAGGCCTCCGATGACGATGCCGACCAGAAACGACAGCGACAGGGGAAGCCCGAAGCTTTCCGGGGAGACGAAGCCGACCGCAATCGCGCTCAAGCCGCCCGCGACGCCGGCGTAGAGCGCGCTGACGCCGAAGCAGGTCGTCTTGTAGAGCGCCGCGTTGACGCCCATCGTCTCGGCGGCAATCGGCTGGTCGCGGATCGCGATCAGCGCCCGCCCGATGCGCCCGGTCGCGAGATTCCTCGCCGCCCAGTAGAGCGCGGCTGCCCAGAGAAGGCAGACGAGATAAATCCACTGATCGGCGTTGAGGGTGAGCCCGAACGGGGCTTGCGGCTTTGCGAGCAACACGCCCTGCGAGCCGCCGGTCCACGCGTCGAAGCCTTTGTAGGAAAGGATCTGCGGGGTGGCGACCGCGAGCGCGAAGGTCGCGAGCGCGAGATAGAGGCCGCCGAACCGCAGCGCCGGAAAGCCGAACAGGAATCCCGCGCCGAAGCAGACGAGGCTCGCAATCGGGATCGCCGCCCAATAGGGCACGCCGAATTTCACCGTCAGAATCGCCGCGCCGTAGCCGCCGATTGCGAAGAAGGCCCCGTGCCCGAGCGAAATCTGGCCGTTGAATCCGGTCAAAAGGTTGAGGCCAATCAGCGCGATTGCAAGGATCAGCACCTGCGCTCCCTGGTAGAGATGGTAGCCGGACGCCACAAACGGAAAGGCGAGCGCACAGGCGAGCACAGCGAGCGTGACGACGAAGCGCGGAGAGCCGCTCGAATCGGACATCGTCAGACCCTGACCACGAGACGCCGCCCGAAGAGGCCCGACGGGCGCCAGACGAGAACGCCAACGATGATGGCGAGCGCGACCGAGAGCTTGACCTCGGCGCCGACGACATAGGCGCCCATGAGATTCTCGAGCACGCCCACGGCGAAGCCGCCGAACGCAGCGCCGAACGGATTGTCGATGCCGCCGAGCACGGCGCCGGCGAAGGCATAAAGAAGGACGCCCGCCATCATGTTGGGATCGAGATAGACGATCGGCGCCGCCATCATGCCCGCGATCGCCCCGATCGCCGCGGCGAGGCCCCAGCCGATCGCCAGCATCCAGCCGACCCGGATGCCGACGAGGCGGCTCGATATCGGATTCTGCGCCGCCGCGCGCATCGCAAGGCCGAGCGGTGTGAAGCGGAAGAAGGCATAGACGAGCACCAGCACGCAGAGGCTCACCACAACCGCGCCCGATTCATGGGCCGACATATAGACATTGCCGAACCACGGCCGTCCGGAGAACGGCGTGTCGAAGGAGGTGACCGAATAGCCGTAGATCCAGCCGGCGAGCGCATTGAAAATGAGCGCGAGCCCGATGAACACGATCACTGAGGCGAGCACCGGCGCCTTGGCGAACGGCCTGACGACGAGGCGCTCGATCACAACTCCGCCGACGAACGAAACGACCACTGTAGCAACGAACGCGCGCCAGTAAGGCCAGCCCGAGTCCATCAGCTTCCAGGCGAAATAGGTCGAGAACATCGCCATCTCGCCCTGGGCGAAGTTTACGAGCTGGGTCGCCTGGTAGATCATCACCAGCGCGAGCGCCATAATCGCATAGACGCCGCCAAGGGCCAGTCCGGACGCCAGTTGGTGAAGAAACTCGTTCAACGCTCTCCCCGCTCAATAGCCGAGATAGGCGCGGCGCACCGCGTCGTCGCCGCGGATCGCGTTCGACGGACCGCTCAGCGCGACGCGTCCGGTTTCGATGAGGAGCGCCGAATCGGCGAGATCGAGCGCAAGCGAGGCGTTCTGCTCGACGATCAGCATGCTGACCCCCTCGTCGCGGTTGATCGCGCCAAGGATGCGAAAAATCTCCGCCACGACCAGCGGCGCGAGGCCGAATGACGGCTCGTCCAGCATCAGAAGATTCGGGCGCATGAGGAGCGCGCGGCTGATCGCGAGCATCTGTTGCTCGCCGCCCGACAGCGTTCCCGCCTGCTGGGGCCGGCGCTCGGCCAGCCTTGGAAAATAGCCGAACACCCGATCGAAGTCCTGCCTGACGCCGCTCCTATCGGAGCGGACATAGGCGCCGAGGCGCAGGTTCTCTTCGACCGTCAGATCGGTGAAGGTGCCGCGGCCGTCGGGAACGTGGGCGACGCCGAGGCGGGCGATGTCCTCCGCCGAGAGCGCGCCGATCGGCTTTCCTTGCAGACGAATATCGCCCTCGCGGCGAATGAGGCCGCTGAGCGCCCGCAACGTCGTCGTCTTGCCGGCGCCGTTGGCGCCGAGAAGCGCGGTCACGCCCCCCTTCTCGACGGAGAAATCGAGCCCGAACAGCGCCTGCGCGGAACCGTAGAACGCCTTGAGCCCCTTGACCTCGAGCATCGGCACGCTCACGCGGCGCTCCCGAGATAGGCGCGAACGACATTCGGGTTGGCTCTTACCGCCTCGGGCGAGCCGTCGGCGATCACCCGGCCGAAATCGAGCGCGACCACTTGGTCCGAGACTCGCATGACAAGGTTCATGTGATGCTCGACGAGCAGGATGGCGACGCCGCGGCGGTCGCGAATGGCGCGGATTTCCGCGCCGAGCGCATCGACTTCCTCGTGATTGAGCCCGGCCGCCGGCTCGTCGAGCAGGAGCAGCTTCGGACCAATTGCGAGCGCGCGCGCAAGCTCCACGCGCTTGCGGACCCCGAACGGCAGTTCGCCCGCCGGCCGGTCGGCGACGGCTTTCAGGCCGAATTCCTCGATCAGCGCATCAGCGCGCTCGGCGAGGCGCCGTTCCTCGCGTCCGGCAAGGGGCAGCGCGAGCGCGCTCGAGAGAAACCCGCCCCGCGCCAGTGCATGCGCCCCGACCCGCACGTTGTCCCTGGTCGTCATGGTCGCGAACAGCGCCACGTTCTGGAACGTGCGCGCGATGCCGAGCGTGGCGATCTCGTGTCGCGAAAAGCTCGCAAGAGGGCGCCCGTCAAAACGGATCGCGCCCGTGTGCGGGTCGTAGAGGCGGGAGATGCAGTTGAACAGCGTCGTCTTGCCCGCGCCGTTCGGCCCGATCAGCCCGCAGATGGCGCCCCTGGCGACCTCGAAGCTCACGTCTTCGAGCGCCGTCACCCCGCCGAAGCGCATCGTCACCCCATCGACCGCGAGCAGCGCGGAATCGTGAGGCTCAACCCTCTCGTCAGCGGTCCCGGCTTTCGCCTCGGCCAGCTCCATGAACATTCCGTTCCCGACATCCCTGGTCGGACTGGCGCCGACTCTTGCTTCCAGTGTTGACGTTTCCGGCCGCGTTGTCACCTGCTTTTGTTCGACCGACAACCGAGGCAGACTCAGGCGCGCCGCTCGAGGAAGGCCAGCACGCCTTCCTTGTATATCCTGTCGCCGACGGCGAGATTGTGGTCGCGTGCGGTAATGTCGAGCGCCTCGGCCTGCGGCATCATGGCGGCGAGCTCGTGGGGATCGCCGGCTACCGCGTCGCGCGTCCCGACCGCAATCAGCGTCGGCGCGGCGATCCGCCCGACCTCGGCCGGCGTAAGGCTCTGGCGCGACCCCCGGATGCACGCGGCGAGCGCGGCGCGGTCGCTCTTCGTCTGGTCGGCAAAGGCGCGAAACATCCGCTGCGTCGGGTCGGAGAGCCTGTCGAGCGAGGGCGCGTCCATCGCTTCCGCGATGCCCTCCGGCAGGCCCGCGCTGCGCACCAGCCGGTCGCCAAGACCGCCCAGGATCAGCGAGCGCACGAGCTCCGGCTTCGCCAGGGCGAGGAAGCTCGCGATCCGGGCGCCCATCGAATAGCCCATCACGTCGGCGCGTTCGATCTTAAGGAAGGAGAGCAGATTGCCCGCGTCGCCGGCCATCAATTTGCTGTGATACTCGGCCGGCGCATAGAGCTTCTCGCTTGCCCCGTGGCCGCGATTGTCGAAGGCGACGACCCGCCGCCCCGCCCGGGTCAGCGTCTCGACCCAGCGCGGATTGACCCAGTTGATGCGATGGGTGGAGGCAAAGCCGTGGATCAGCAGGACCGGCTCGCCGCGGTCATGCCCCTCGGGGGCGACGTCGATGAAGGCGATATGAACGCCTTGGGATGAGAACTGCCGCAACATGCCGGACCCCTTGGGGCGAGTTGCATAGTTGCTGAGACGCGGGCTGAAAAGAGGCTGCCACGCCCCTCCCCGTCACAGCGACGTCGCGAAGGCCGTCAGCCAGTCGGGCATCGCCGCCACCATCACCGACTCGAGCCGGTGATCGAAGCCGGTGAGGATCGCCGCGCCGATGACGGCGAAGACCGCGCCGAGTGCGACCCTGCCGCCTGCCCCGGCTGAGGCGAGGCGCGCTTTCCCAACGACGCCCCCGAGAATAAGGCCGACGGCGACAAGCGCGCCGGCGGCGCCCAGCGCATAGACGGTCATGATGGCGATCGCTGCAGCGAGCGAGCCGCCCTTGGCGGCGAGAATAAGCGCCGCGCCGAGCGTCGGACCCGCGCAGGGCGCCCAGGCCAGGGCGAGCACCGCGCCCGCCGCCGCCTGGCCGAGGAGACCGGCCCTGGGAAGGCGCTCGCCCACGATATCGGCCGTCCGGCCGACAAACCCGAGCCGCCGCTCGAAGGCGTCGCCGAGCGCGGGAAAGACGAGCGCTGCGCCGATCAGGACCATGATCGCGGCCGACGCCCCGCGCACGAGGGCGGAATCGCCGAATTCGACGCCAAACGACGCGAGCGCGCCGCCGACGAGGCCGAAAGTCAGCGCGAGCCCAATCCCGAGCGCAATGGGGCCGCGCGGATCGTTGGCCCGCGCGCCGGCCACGACGATCGGCGCCAGCGGCAGCACGCAGGGGCTCAGGATCGTCAGCATCCCCGCCGCCACCGCAAGGGGCAGAGCAACCAGAAGGTTCACATCGCCGCCTTCAGGACGTTAACCACCGAATCCTGCGAGATTCCCCACGACATGCGCGCGACCTCCTTGCCGCCCTTATAGGCGATCAGCGTCGAGCGCGGGCAGTTGAGCTTCGCCACCACGTCCTTCTGGTTGTCGTAGTCGACCCGAAAATAGGTGGCGTGATCATAAGCGGGGTCGTTCTTGAGGTTGTCGAGGATCGAGGCCTGCATGTGGCACTGCAGGCACCACGAGGCATAGACATGGACGATGACCGGCTTCCCCGACGCGATCGCCTTCTCGACTTGAGCCGGGTCGTAAGGGTGAAACTCGAACGCCCGTGCGGGACAGGCAAGCGCGGCTGATGCGAGGCCGACGAGTGCGAGAAACGATCTGCGGGTCTTCATTCGCGCCTCCTGATTGAAGTCACTTACGCCCGGGAGGCCGGCGCGGATCACGTTCGCCGGAGGACCTCCCCGCCCTCATCATACCGCTCGAACAGCGCCGCGTTAACGGATTAACCTCATCACAACGTCGGACCGGCGGAACATTTGCAAATTCTCCCAGTCTCGCCGATGGTCCGGATCGAAAGCGGCGGCCGCGGAATCATGGCCAGCCCTTGCGGAGGATCCGCCATGAACGGGTTTGGTGTCTTCAAGAATGCACTGTTTGCGCTCGCGCTCTTCAGCTTCACCGCGCCGGAAGCCGAGGCGATCGAGATTTTCGGCGGAGCGAACCCCGCCGCCCACATGAACGACGACATGATCACGCAAGTAAGAGGCGGCGCGCGTCACGGCGGGGGTCATCGCGGCGGGGGTCATCGCGGCGGCGGCATGCACCGCGGAGGGGGCATGCACAGGGGCGGGGCCATGCATCGTCCCGCCGGCCGGCCCGGCGGCATGCACGGCAGGCCGGGCGGGGCGCACCGGCCCGCTACTCGCCCCGGCAACGTCAATCGGGGCAACGTCAATCGGAATGTCAACCGAAACGTGAATCGCAACATCAACCGCAACGTCAATGTCAATCGGGCGGGCTATCGCGGCGGCGCCGTGTGGGCTGGCCGGCCGGGTTGGTACCGCTGGAATCCGGGCGGCGCCATTGCGGCCGGCGCGGCGATCGGCTTCGTCAGCGCGGCGGCGGCGGCGTCCTGGGCCGGCGCGGCGCCCTCCTCGGGGCTCTGCTGGTACTATACCGACCCGAGCCGGCGTCAGGGCTTCTGGGACGTTTGCCCCTAACCGACGAACAGAAGAGGACCGCGAAGGGTCCTCCTGCGACATTTTGCGCGGCCGCCCCTAAGCCAGGGCGGCCGCTTTCGTTCGGCAGGCGGGGCAAGCGCGGCACAACGTCGCGGCGCTCCCGCCCCCTCTTGACGGCCGGTCACACCTTTCCCACGTCGATTGGCAGTCGAGGCAGGAGAGTGCCAAGAGCCTCACCGAGGCCCGGTTCAGGGCCGGGGCGGCGGCCCTCCCTCCTCGACGAGAGGCAAGGAGGAAAGGATGGCTGTATTTTCCGATCCGTTCAACGCGCTGTCGAATTTCCAGCAGGCCCTCGACGCGTTCCGGGCAAGCAGCTGGCTCGACGCAGGCCCAAGCGCCGGCGGTACCTACCCGCCGATGAACGTCTTTCGCAAAGGCGATGACTTCATCATCGTCACCGAGTTACCCGGCGTCAAAAAGTCCGAGCTCGACGTGCAGGTGAAGGGGCGGACGCTGCGGCTCTCCGGGGTCAAGACCGTCGCCTTTCCGGAGAAAGCCGCGGTGCACCGGCGCGAGCGGCTTGCCGGCCGTTTCGACCGCGCCGTCACCCTGCCGGTCGAGATCAATCCGGATGGCGTCAAGGCCGAGTACCGCGACGGAATTCTGGCGCTCTTCCTGCCGCGCGCCGAGAGCGGGAAGCCGAAATCGATCAAGGTCGGCTGACCCATGAGCAAGCAACCGAACAAGAAGGGAACGACCATGGCTGACAAGCAGGAAATGGCGGTCCGCGAGAAGAAGGAGCTCGCCGACAAGGCGGAGAAGACGGTCCCTGGCCGGTACTTCGTTCCTTACGCCGACATTTATGAAACCGACGACGCGCTCGCCGTGGTGCTGGAGATGCCCGGCGTCGAGAAGAAGGATCTCGAGGTGGCGCTCGAAAATGACGTGTTGCGGGTGGACGGCCGCATCGACTTCGCCAAGTACAAGGACGTGGAGCCCGTCTACACGGAATACAATGTCGGCCACTACGCCCGCTCGTTCGCGCTCTCGGGCACGATCGACCGGGAGAAGATCGGCGCCAATCTCGAAGACGGAGTGCTGACGCTGACCTTGCCGAAATCCACGCGAGCCCAGCCGCGCAAGATCGCGATCGGGTGAGAGGACGCGGAGGATAGCGCGGGCGCGCGAGTTCCCTGGAGCTAGAGGGCGGTCGAAAGGCCGCCCTCTTCTGGGTCTGCTGGCGCCATCGAGGCCGTCGCGTTTGCGGCGGGCGCTGGGTGTAGCGGGCGATCAGCCGAGAGCGTCCTTGACGATCTTGCCGTCCTTCATGATGAGCGCGAGACCCTTCTCCGGCTCTGCGAGAAGCCCGATGTTCTCGATCGGGTTGCCGTCGACCACCAGGAGATCGGCGAGCGCGTCGTCTTCGATCACGCCGAGCTTGCCGGGATAGGGATTGCGCGGACCGGACAACGCGAGCAACTCGCCGTTGGTCGCGGTCGCCATCATGAGAATCTCGGCGTTAGCGTACCAGCGCGTCAGATGGGTGAGCATCACCCCCTGGCGCGCCGCGAGCCGGCTTGAAAACAGGAGATCCGAGCCGAACGCCGTCTTGATCTTGTGCGCCTTCGCCAGCGCGTAGGCGGTGTTCGTGCCGGCGAAGACCTGAAGCTGGTTGATCCGGCTCTGGCCGGTGAGCACGCCCGTGTCCTCGTCGCTGAGGAAAGGCTGGATGCTGAGCCAGATGTCCTTGTCCGCCATCAGCTTCGCCGTCGCCTCGTCCATGAGATGGGCGTGCTCGATGCATCGCGCCCCCGCCGCGATCGCGCGCTGGATGGTCTGCGGCGCATAGGCGTGGACCGCGACATAAGTGTTCCAGTCGGCGGCGGACTCGACCCCTGCCCGCAACTCGGGCTCGCTGAATGTCGTCATGTCGAGCGAGGTGCGCGGCGACGACACGCCTCCCCCTCCGACGAGCTTGATCTGAGAAGCGCCATGCAAGAGCTGCTCGCGAACGCGCAGGCGAACCTCGTCCGCGCTGTCGGCGATCATCGCGCCGCCCGTTTCCTCCATCGGGCTCAGCGGCCCGCCCAAACTCCTCGGGATATCCTGCAGCGGGCGCAAGTCGCCGTGGCCGCCGGTGGTGGTGATCATCGCGCCGCACGGATAAATGCGAGGCCCCGGTACGATCCCTTCGTCGATCGCCTGTTTGAGCGGGAACGAGGGACCGCCGAGGTCGCGGATCGTGGTGAAGCCGCGCATCAGCGTGCGCTCGGCCTCGGCGCTCGCGGCCAGAAAGATATAGCCCACATCCGCGGCGAACAGGCTCGATATCGGCAGCGCGGCGAACACGGAATGCCAGTGCGCATCTATCAGGCCCGGCATGACGACCCGGCCGCCGCAATCAACCGTGCGCGCGTCCTCGGGCGCCGGCGGGCTCCCGCCAGCGACCGACTTGATCCGACCGCCCTGGACCAGCAGGCGAAGCCCTTCGCGGAGCGCGCCCGACTTGCCGTCGAACAGCAGGAAATTCGTGAACACGATTGGCGGCGCCGGCTCCGGCAGGGCCTCCGCTTTCGCTTTGCAAGGCAGGCCGAGCGCAGCGAGCGAGGCGCCGGCGCCGGCGATGAATCCGCGGCGCGAAAGGCTGGCGTCGATCCGGCGCGTCAGTGTCTGAATTTCCGGCCGATGGCACAGGCACCCCGGGGCGCCGCCGTCATCGATCGCTTCCGCCGAGGTGCAGGAGAACATGGGGGCGAGCTCCAGGCTGGCGGAGCCTATCGGCGCGACGGGCCACCCGTCAAAACGGACGCTCGTTGGCTCTTTAACGAGGGTAGCGCGGATAACTTGGGGAAGCGCCACGCGCCCCTGATTGCACTTGGGTCCGGGCGTCAAAAGGAGTAGTTTATGTGAGGTTCGCGAGGTTGTTGTTCATCCGTTCGATGACAGGAATCCGGCATGAGCGAGCAGAGCAACCAGACTGATCGGATTTCGGCTCGCAACGCCGATCCGGCGCCAGCTTCACCGGCGGCTCCCGGCACAGGGGCCGCCTCGCCAGAGAGGCGGAAGAGCACCCGCTGGCGAAAAATGCTCCTTGGAGCAATAGGCGTTCTGATCCTGGCCGGCCCTGTGGTTCGGCATTCCCTGGGTCCAGACAACCCTCAACACGGTTTCAACGGATGACGCATACGTCAACGGTCACGTGACGTTCGTGGCCGCACGCGTCCGGGGCCAGGTGGCGCGCGTGCTCGTCGACGACAACAACCGCGTGCGCAAGGGAGACCTTCTGGTCGTACTGGACAAGGAGCCCTTTCAGATCGCAGTCGCGGTCAAAAAGGCGGCTGTCGATACGGCGACAGCCGACCTGGAGGCGGCGAAAGCCAAAGCGCGCGGTATCGAGGCGGAGGCCAGGGGCCGGCGCTGGACGTTGCAGCACGCCGTCGAGGACGTCGACAACCAGGTCGCCCTGTTGCGCGCCCGGGTGGCCGGTGTCGACAAGAGCAAGGCCGAGCTCGCGCTGGCTCAGCTTGACTTCGACCGGGCCGCCAAGTTGGTGGTGACGAACGATGTCCCCGAGAGTTGTACGACCAGCGGCAGGCTGCCTTGTTGGCGGCCCGCGCGGACGTCACCGCGTCGCTGGCCGATGTCCGTCAAATCCGTGCCTCCTTGGGTTTGCCGCCGGAACGTGACGAGAGAGATCTCGACCAGGTTCCGGCCGATATCGATCAAACCTTTTCTTCCGTGCTCCAAGCGCAGGCCGACCTGATCCAGAGTGCGGCTCAGCTGGGCGTCATCCATTCGTTCGAGGAGACGCCGAAGCAGATGCTTGCAGCATTCGAAAAGGAAGGCGACATCAATTGCATCTTCGCTCGGCTGGCGGCCGACGCGCCGGACGTCAAGCAGGCCGAAGCCAAGCTTGAAGTCGCCAGGCGCGATCTCGACCAGGCCGAGCTTGATCTCCGCTACTGCGACGTCATCGCGGAGATCGATGGGGTCATCACGCGCCGAAACTTAATCCCGGCGACAATGTCCAGGTCGGCCAGGGTCTCATGGCGATCCGGTCGCTCGATGAAATCTGGGTTGACGCCAATTTCAAGGAGACGCAGCTGGGTGATCTGCGGATCGGCCAACCCGTCGATCTCTATGTCGACATGTACGGTGGCCGCCACGTGTTCAAGGGCCGCATTTCCGGCTTTACCGAGGGGACCGGATCGACATTGGCGCTCCTGCCGGCGGAGAACGCTACCGGCAACTTCGTCAAGGTGGTTCAGCGGCTGCCGGTTCGGATCGACCTTGAGAACTACGATCCGGAGAAGAGCCCGCTGTTCGTGGGCACGTCGGTTGTTCCTTACGTCTACTTCAACAAGCCGCCGACCGGACCCGATGCCGGCAAGTTTTTGCAGACATCGGCGCCTGAGCCACCAACGGGCGGTTCCACAAAGAACGCGCCGGACGCAAACAAGTGACCGTCGCGGCGCTTTCCCCCGCCGGATCCCATGTTGCCCGGAACCCCTGGCTGGTGGCCGGCATAGTCGTAGTGCCGACGTTTATGGAGGTGCTCGACACCACCATCGCGGTGGTGGCGCTGCGCTACATCGCGGGAGGCCTGTCCGCGGCAGTCGACGACAGTGAATGGGTTCTCACCAGCTACCTTGCCGCCAACGCTATCATCCTGCCGATTACGGGCTGGTTGAGCGCTCATCTTGGTCGCCGCAATTACTTCCTGGCCTCGATCGCGATATTCACCCTCAGTTCCCTGCTGTGCGGACTGGCAGGCAGTTTGAGTCAGCTGATCCTGTTCCGCGCCATCCAGGGGCTGGCGGGGGGCGGGCTGCAGCCCTCCAGTCAGGGGGTGTTGCTGGACGCCTTCCCTCGGGAAAGGCAAGGCGTAGCCATGACGCTGTTTGGCTTCGCCGCCCTGATTGCGCCCGTCGTTGGTCCAACTCTAGGTGGCTGGATAACGGACTCCTACTCTTGGCGTTGGGTGTTCTTGATCAACGTGCCCGTCGGGATCCTGGCGTTCACCGGTTGCTATTTCCTGCTTGAAGATCCGGACTATCTGGTTGCCCAGCGTACGGAATTGAGGAAGCAGCCGTTGCACTTTGACTCGATCGGTCTGTCGCTCCTGGTGATCGTCATGGTCTCCTGGGAAGTGATGCTCAGCAAGGGCCAGGAATGGGACTGGCTGGGCGATCCATTCTGGCGTATCCAGACGCTGGCCAGTTTCTTTGCGGCGGGTTTGGTCGCGTTGATCTTTTGGGAATTGCGTCACCGCAACCCCGTAGTCAATTTCCGCGTGTTGGCCGAACGCAACTTCGCCGGGTGCTGCCTCATCATTTTTTGCGCCTATCTCGCGCTTTATGCCGCGAGCACTTCGCTGCCCGGTCTGCTCCAGTCCCTGTTTGGTTATGATGCGCTTAGCTCTGGATTGGTTATGTCGCCTGCCGGAATCGCTGCAGTCCTGGCAATGCCGATCGTCGGTCGCCTGCTCGGCAAGCAGATGGATGCCCGATGGCTGATCGCCGCGGGCCTGCTGATCATGACTGCCGGAAACTATTGGATGTCTCAACTCAACCTCGACATCAGCCCAGGCCAGGTTGTCTGGCCTCGGGTGCTCGTCGTCGCGGGATTGGCGGTCTGTTTTGCGCCTGCGAACGTAGCCGCTTACCTCTATACGCCATTGGTATTGCGGGGGGCCGCGGTTGGCTTGTTGAGCCTCTTGCGCAACGAGGGAGGCAGCGTCGGGACGTCGTTGGCCCAGACCATCCAAGAGCGGCGTGATCAGTTTCACACCCTGCGGCTTGGCGAGTCCCTTGATCCTTTCAATCCGGCCGTGGCTTCATTCCTCGCGCGGGCTCAAGCGTTCTTCCTTCAGCAGACCGGCGATCCAGCCGCGTCGCAACAACTGGCTTGGCGGCAACTCGAGAATCTACGCCAGCAGCAGGCGTCTGCGCTTGCCTATTTCGACACCTTTTGGATGATGGCCGTGTTGACGTTTGTGGTCGCGTTCGCGGTATTGTTTATGAAACGTTCCGTGGCCGAGAAGGGCGCTCGCGCCGCCAGCGAATAAAGCGCGCGCCTGCCGGCGGGTGGAAAACCACGCGACGGCGTCTCTTGGTAACGGCGCCGGCGGATCGCCCGACACGACCCTTTGACGGGCCCTTCGAGATCGGCGGCACGCTGAGCGCTTGCGCTTCGCGCAGTGGATTGGACCAAAACACGCTCGTTTCGGACACAGCGCGCCGTAGGAATTCGAGGCTCGCCTGTCGCCTCACAGCAGTCTTACCGCGCCGTTCCGGACACGGTCAGCCCCGGAAAGTACTCAAGGCCCCGCAGGTCTCGCGCCCTAATGTTCCGGGCTTGGCGCCATCTAGCGCGAAGACGATCAGGCGCTTCATGCGCCCTGCGCCGCGGTGATCCCCGATCGCGGCAGAGGGCGATCCTGGGGCGCGGACACGGCATTCACGCGATCAAGGAAACGGTAGGCGAGCAGCTTCACGCAATCGTTCACCAGGAACCAGGCCAGCGCGTAGCCCCAGACGAACAGCGCCCAGCCCCAACCGAGCGGCGTCATGAACAGCCCATAAACCGCGATCAGTGTCGCCACCGCCTGCGTGCCGAAGACCGCGAGCAACAATATCCGGGCGGGACGTATCGACCAGAACGGCCCACGGGTTCGCGTCAGGAAAATCGTGAGATGGCCGGCCACCGACAGCTTGAGATACATCAGCGTCTGGATATGAGCGCGGTCGAGATGGAAGACGCGCTCGCCGAGATAGAACAGGCCAAATGCGGCGACGACGCCGATGATTCCCAGCACGGTCGAGACGCCCAGAACCGTGCGCATGTCCCAGGCTTCGGGCTTCTTCCTGTAGATGACGTTGTCATAGGCGATGGACAGAATCGCGCCATCGTTGAGCAGCGCCAGCATGACGATCATGATCGCTGTTAAGGGATAGAAATTGAAGACGACGATCGCCAGCGTCATGAAGAGGAGAACGCGCAGCGTCTCGGAGATGCGATAGATCGCGTAGCTATTCATGCGCTGGAAGATGCGACGGCTTTCCTTGATCGCGTCGATGATGACCGAGAGCCCCGGCGTCAGAAGCACGATGGCCGCCGCGGCGCGCGCCGCGTCGGTTGCGCCGGAGACGGCAATCCCGCAGTCCGCCTTCTTCAGCGCGGGGGCGTCGTTGACCCCGTCGCCGGTCATGCCGACGATATGGCCGTGCTTCTGCAGAACGTCGACGATATGGAACTTGTGTTCGGGGAACACCTGAGCGAAGCCGTCAGCATCTTCGATGGTCTTGGCCACTTCCGCGGTTTCGTCCGTCTTGGAATCGCCGAGGGTGGTCGCGTCGAGGATGTTCGAGCCCATGCCTAACGTCCTGGCCATCTCGCGGGCGATCGCTAACGCGTCGCCGGTCACCATCTTGATCTTGACGCCCATCTCCGCCGCGGTCGCGATGGTCGATTTGGCGTCTTCGCGCGGCGGGTCGAAAAGCGGCAAGACGCCGAGAAGCGTCCATTTGCCGTCGCTGTCGGTGCGGGCAACGCCGAGCGCACGAAAGCCGCGCGCCGCGAAGTCGTCGACCGCCTTGTCGACGGCGGGCTTCGCCGCCGCCGCGTTCGCCGACAGCGCCAGTATGACCTGCGGCGCGCCCTTGGTCACCTTGAATGTCTTTCCGTCCGCGCCCTTGACCGTGGCTTCGGTCCGTTTGTGCACGGGGTCGAACGGGGTGAAATGCATGATTTGATAGGCCTTCAGCGCCTCCTTGTCCTTCAGGCCGCCGATGACCGCGAGATCGATCGTGTCGTTGTTCGCCGCTTCTGAAGCCAGCGCTCCGGCGAGGATAAGCTCATCGGCGGTCGTCGCATCCAGGCAAAAGGGATCGCCGAGCGTGAGCTTGTTCTGGGTCAGGGTTCCGGTCTTGTCGGCGCAAAGGACGTCGACGCCGGCCAGCTCCTCGATCGCGACCAGCTTGCTCACAATCGCCTGTTTCTTCGCAAGCAGGCGCGCGCCGACCGCCATGGTCACCGACAGAACCGTCGGCATCGCGACGGGGATCGCCGCAACGGTCAGCACGAGCGAGAACTGCAGCAGGGTCAGGATCGGCTCGCCGCGATAGATACCGAGGCCGACGATGACCGCCACCAGGATCAACGCGAGGACAATCAGATAGTTGCCGATCCTCAATACGGCTTTCTGGAAATGGCTGACGGTGACCGCCGTCTCCACCAGTTCCGCCGTTTTGCCGAAGTAGGTCTTGCTGCCCGTCGAGTAGACGAGCGCGCCGATTTCGCCGCGCCGAACGATCGAGCCGGAGAAGACGGCGTCGCCGGATTTGCGCGTGGCCGGCAGCGACTCCCCGGTCAGCGCCGACTGGTCGACCGATATCTCGTCGCCGTCGAGCAAGCGCGCATCGGCCGGCACGATGTCGCCGAGACGCAGGCGGATTGCGTCGCCCGGCACGAGGTCACGCGCCGCCGGGTTGACCCACTTGCCGTCGCGTTTCACTCTCGCCTTGATCGCGAGCGTCGCCTTCAGGGCGGCGATGGCGTTGCCGGCCTGATGTTCCTCCCAGAATCCGACCACGGCGTTGGCGAGAAGCAGAATGAGGATGATGACAAAGTCCGGCCAGTGCCGGGCCGCCGCCGACAGGATCACCGCCGCTTCGATCATCCAGGGGATCGGACCCCAGAAGTAGGAGAGGAACTTCAGGATCTCATTGGTCTTCTTCTCCGCAATCTCGTTCGGCCCGTACTTAGCGAGCCGCTTCTGCGCCTCGGCCTGGGTCAGGCCAGCCGGCGATGATCCCAATTCCTTCTCGACCTCCGCCAGAGGAAGGGTTTGCAGAGTGTCCTGGGCGACAGGCTTCGATCCAGGATTGGATTCGGAAGCCTTAGGCGGAGCCGCGTGACCTTCCATGATCGAAACTCTTTCTGTCGTTGCCGAGCGCCGCTTCGTTGCTTCGCGTGCGCGCGTGTCGCAAGACACACCAATCCTTTCGCTTGAAGCCGGCGGCATTCGAGCCACCATTGTTGGCGCCGGGGACGCCTCGATGACAGGATCGGAAACTACTCACGCCTCTGTTTGGGGGAGCACCGAAGGCAACCCTGGACGCCGCAGTCCCTCATCGGATTGAGACCGCCGATCGGAAGGTCCCGTGGGGACCGACATCACGCTTTTGCAACGGCACTCGGAATGTCCGGATTTGCGCATTGCCATCTTCTAATAGCGGGTTCCCTCCCAAAAGCGGTCGCCTACGCCGGGGCGTCGCTTGGGTTTTAACGTTACAACGACGTTTGCCTTGAGTCCCGGAGCAGGCCGAATGAGGACGATGCGTATCCTCGCCCCCGCCGCGCTGGCCATCGCCTTCGCCAGCCCCGGCGCGGGCGAAACTCTCGTCCCCGACAGCGTCTACACGGCGCCGCAGCAGCTTGTCGCGGTCGACGGCGCGCGGCGGCTCAATCTCTATTGCGTCGGCTCCGGCGAGCCTGCCGTTGTCCTCGAAGCCGGCTCCGGCAACGGCATGGTCACCTGGCGCTTCGTGCAGGCGGAGATCGCCAGCTTCACGCGCGTCTGCGCCTATGATCGGGCCGGGCTCGGGTTCAGCGACGCGGCCCAGCGCCCCTCGGACGTCGCCAACATGGCCGACGACCTCAGCCGGCTCGTCGCTGCCGCAGGCGTCGCGAAGCCGTTCGTCCTGGTCGGCCATTCGCTCGGCGGCGCGACCGCCGTCCTCTATGCGGCGACCCATCCGGACGACCTCGCCGGCGTCGTGCTGGTAGAACCCGCTTTCGCCGGCGATCTTCACGCGCTGCAAGCCGAACTGCCGGTCGGCAAGCGAACGGCGATCGCCGAGGCGATGGAACGATCGCTTTCCTACAAGCGCTCCTGTCTCGCGCTGGCGGAAGCGGGGAAACTCGCGCAGCCGGCGAGCGAGGCGGAGCGCGACTGCGTCGACGAAAGCTATGATCCGAACCGGCTCGACGCGCTGCTGCGAGAGGCCGGCAGCCGGCTTCTCGCTTTGCCCAAGGTCTGGCAGGCGATGATTTCGGAAATGGCGTCGTTCGTGACCGAGAGCGACGCGCCCGACGCCGACACGGCCGAGCTCGACGCTGTGACCTTCTCCTTCGGCGACAAGCCGCTCATCGTCTTGAGTCGCGGCGTGGAGGAAGGCGGCCCGGGCGTTCCGCCCGACGCCCTGCCCCGGGTCGAGGCCGCATGGCGGGCCGGACACGCCGCGCTCGCGACCCGCTCGACGCGAGGCGAGCACGTCGTTGTCCCGGGTTCGCGCCATTACGTGCAGATCGACGAGCCGCGAGCCGTGATCGACGCGGTGCGGAAGGCGGTGACAGCTGTGCGGGGCCAGTGAGGGGCGCCATGCCGGTCAGGCGGGCGGCAGCACATCGAATGGATCGAGCGCCGCCACGCCCAGCGGCGCGAAATGGCGGATGTTGCGCGACAGGATTGTGAGCCCACGACGTTTCGCCGTCGCGGCGATGATGACGTCGGCCAATCCGGGCGCATGACCCTCTGCGCGCGCTCGATCCGACAAGGCGCCCGCAATCCGCGCCGTCGGCGTGTCCAGCGGAAGAATGCGCTCGCCGTAGAGATGCAGCGCCGCCTCCAGCCATGCGGTCAAATCGGCGCTTCTGCGCGTTGCGCCCTCCCGCCGCAGCTTGGCGATCCCGTCTTCGATCTCGACCACCGTGACCGCCGAGAGCCAAAGCAGCGCGGACTGCGCGTCCATCCACGCGATGAACTCAGCCGACGCGCGCTTCGCGGGGCGCCGGCGGAGAGAACATTGGTGTCGACGAGATACACGGATGCTCAAAGATCGGCGGCGCGCAAAGCCGTTCGATCGCGCTCCGGCAGATCCTCCGGCGCGATCGGCGCGGCCATCAACAGCCGTCCGAAAGAGGGGACGCGGGTGAGACGCTCCCACTCCTTGAAGCTCAGGATGACCACCTCTTTTCTGCCGTGCCGGGTGATGATCGCAGGCTCGCCACCGACCGCATCGTCGACGACGGCCGAAAGGCGGGCCTTCGCGTCGCGAAGCTGGATTTCCCGCATGGGATCAAGCTCTCCACAAGTTATGACTACTGTGGTCATATATATAGGCTGGACAACAGGGCCGCAAGGGAGCCTCGGCCTCCACAGGCGGTAAATTTGCGTTTTGCCGCGGCCTTCGGCTGGCGCGGAAATGGCGCCGTAGCGCCTTGAAAACCCTTACTTCGGGAATGGATTTGGCGCCCCCCGGCGAGCGGCCCGGACCCGGCGCCAACTCTGGACAGCATCGCCGAATGCGCCCAAGCTGCGTTACGAAACTCTCCCCTTCCGGCCCCTGCCCGATGATCCCCAACGCGCCCCGTTCGTTCGACTTCGATCTCGGCGAGAGCGCCGGGATGATCCGCGAGAGCGCGCGGGCCTTCTCGGAAAAAGAGATCGCGCCGCGCGCCGCCGCGATCGACCGCGACAATCTCTTCCCGCGCGATCTCTGGCCGAAGATGGGCGCGCTCGGCCTGCACGGGATCACGGCGCCCGAGGAATACGGCGGGCTCGGCCTCGGCTATCTCGAGCATTGCGTGGCGATGGAGGAGGTGTCGCGCGCGAGCGGCTCGGTCGGCCTCTCCTACGGCGCGCACTCGAACCTGTGCGTCAACCAAATCTCGCGCAACGGCAACGGCGCTCAGAAAGCGCGCTACCTGCCGAAGCTGATCTCCGGCGAACATGTCGGCGCGCTCGCGATGTCCGAGCCGAACGCGGGCTCGGACGTCGTCTCGATGACCACGCGGGCCGAGAAGAAGGGCGACCGCTACGTCCTCAATGGCGCGAAAATGTGGATCACCAACGGCCCCGTCGCCGAGACGCTGATCGTCTACGCCAAGACCGATCCGAAGGCCGAGGCCCGCGGCATCACCGCCTTCCTGGTCGAGCGCGGCATGACGGGCTTCTCTCAACGGGGTGAAGCTCGACAAGCTCGGCATGCGCGGCTCCGACACCTCCGAACTCGTCTTCTCCGACTGCGAGGTGCCGGAAGAGAATGTGCTGGGCGCGCTCGGCAAGGGCGTCAACGTGCTGATGAGCGGCCTCGACTACGAGCGCGTGGTGCTCTCCGCCGGGCCGCTCGGCCTCATGCAGGCGGCGCTCGACGTGGCGCTGCCTTACGTCCACGAGCGCAAGCAGTTCGGCCAGCCGATCGGCACCTTCCAGCTCGTGCAGGGCAAGCTCGCCGACATCTATGTGACGCTGAACGCCTCCCGCGCCTATGTCTACGCGGTCGCCAAGGCCTGCGACCGCGGCGAAACCACACGTGAGGATGCGGCCGGCGCGATCCTCTATGCCGCCGAGCGGGCGACCCAGGTCACGCTCGACGCGATCCAGATTTTGGGCGGCAACGGATACACCAACGACTATCCGCTCGGCCGGCTCCTGCGCGACGCAAAGCTCTACGAGATCGGCGCCGGCACGAGCGAGATCCGCCGTATGCTGATCGGGCGGGAGCTTTACGCCAAGTCGGCGTGACGTTGCGGTCCGATCGTGAAAATCAGACGCTTGGCTCCCGCGCCGCCGGCCTGGAGACGAGCTCGCGCGGACGTTCGTCGCGAACGATCGAGGGCGTCTCCGGCGCCGCCGGCTTGTCGTCGAGGAAGGTGCCCATCAGCCGGTCCCAGACATTGAAATACTGACCAAAATTCGACTGGAAGCGCCGGTGATGCAGGTCGTGATGCGCGACCGCATTGATAAAGCCGACGCGCTCGCGGATGAAGCGCGGCGTCAGCTCGTGGCCGCAGTGGCCTGCGGCGTTCACCAGGCCATCGAGCATGAGATAACTCAGCAATGCCACTGGGTGCATCGGCACGAAAAAGATCAGGAGCGCAAAGAAAGCAAATTGAGGCACGGTCTCCAGCGGCTGGAACGACAGCATCGCCCAGGCGGTAGGCGTGATCGACCGGTGATGGCCCGCATGCAGCCACGGGAAGACCCAGCGCAGATGCATCGCCCTGTGCGTCCAATAAAACCATGTGTCGTGCAGAACCATTGCGACGACGACGCTGAGCGGCGCCCACCAGAGTGGATAGTCGGACGGATTCCAGTAGACCAAGGCGCGCCCGGCCCGGTAGGCCGCGAGCAGCGCGACCGAGTACAGCGCGAAGAAGACGAGCGCCGCCAGCGACTGTCGAACCTCGCGACGAACGTCCTCGCGGCGGGGTCGACGCCTCTGAATGCGGGCCGTCTCGATTTCTGGCGTCGGACGAACCGCCACGATCCAATGCAGGACGCCGGCCGGAACGAGATAGGCCGCGACCAGCAGGACGCCAAAGCAGATAGTGAACTGCTGGATATAAGCAGGCATCGTGGCCAAGTTCCGAGCGGTCGCGCCGATCATGATAGGGCCGCAGTCGCTCGAAGGCCAACCACCTTGCGCTACCTCAGCGCCCGCACTGAATCGCTCCTCCTCGGCACAAAGGCGCTGCTCACGCGTTACAATGGTCATGAACCTCAACTTTCCTGACCGCTGCGAAGCAGTCGCGGCAGACGTCTCGTCCCTCGCGGCAGATATCGTTCTGCCTGTCGGAGCAGGCGTCCGAGATTTGCGAAAGGCCGCTCGCGACGTCGCCGATCAGGCTTTTGCGCGAGCCGGCCTATACGACGAAGACGGCGCCTACCCGGCCGCCGACGTCGCCGCGCTCGCGCCACGAGGGCTCCTGACTGCGACGTTGCCAAGGGAATTGGGAGGAGACCGAATCGGTCCTCTCGCCTTAAGCGAACTCCTGCGCGAGATCGGCGCCGGCAGTCTGCCGCTCGGGCGCCTCCTCGAAGGCCATGTTAACGCGCTTGACCTGGTGGTTCGCTACGGCGACGACGAACAAGCGCGCCTGGTCGCCGGCGAGGCTCGCGCCGGCAAGCTCTTCGGGGTCTGGAACACCGACGACAAAGAGGGCCTGCGCCTCTTGGCCGATCGCGGAAGGCGCCGGCTGCAAGGCCGGAAGATCCTGGCCTCCGGGGCAGGCTTCATCGAGCGTCCGCTTATCACTGCGACAGATGAAACGGGGCGTCGGTTGATGGTCATTCCGCATCTGCAGCTGGGACGGCGGGCAGATCTCTCGAGCTGGACCGCCCACGGGATGCGGGCCTCGGCGACTGGAGCGGTCGATTTCTCAGGCGTCGCGGTCGAGCGACACGAAATTGTCGGCGGCGACGGCGACTATGAGCGTCAGCCCGCCTTTTCGGGCGGCGCATGGCGCTTCGCCGCAGTGCATCTCGGCGGCATGGAGAGACTGTTCGACCTGCTTCGCCAGCACTTGCGCCGGACCGGCCGCGGCGGAGATCCCCATCAGGCAGCGCGCCTCGGCCAGGCGGCGATCGCGACCGAAACAGCGCGGCTTTGGGTGGAACGCGCCGCGGCGATCGCAGAAGAGGCGCCCGAGGCGAGATCGGCCGAGCAGATCGTCGCTTATGTCAATCTGGCGCGCCTCGCCGTGGAGCGGGCGGGTCTCGATCTGATGGAGCTGGTTCATCGCTCCGTTGGCTTACAGGGATTCATGCGGCCGAATCCGATCGAGCGCTTCTCGAGGGACCTCGCGACCTACCTCCGCCAGCCGGGGCCGGACCGGGCATTGACCAGCGCGGCAGACTGGGCGCTCCGCCAGGAGACGCCCTCGATCGACCTTTGGAGGAGCGCGTGACCGCCGGCGAGTTGCTGGACACGGCGCAATCCTTTCCCGTTTCGTCGCTAAAGCAGCGCCTCGGCGAAGGAGGCCTCGTCGTCATCGCCCCGCACCCCGACGACGAAAGCCTGGGGTGCGGCGGCTTGATCGCGGAAGCCTGCGCGGAGGGCCGACCTGTTCGCGTCGTCGTCGTGAGCGATGGAACCGGGTCTCATCCTGCGAGCAAGGCCTATCCAAAGGCGCGACTGAGAGATCTGCGCGAAAATGAGGCTCGAGAGGCCGTCAAGGAATTGGGGCTCGATTCCGACAAGGACATAGAGTTCCTGCGCCTGCCGGACCGTTTCGTGCCCGGGGACGGCCCTATTGCGGAGAGGGCGATCGAGCGGATTGTCGCATCTGCCCAAGAGGTCGGGGCGGCTGCCCTCTTTGTGAGCTGGCGCCACGACGCGCACTGCGACCATCAAGCATCCTATCGCCTCGCGCGCGCCGCCCAACGTCGGCTAACCGCAGTGAAGCTCTTCGAGTACACGATCTGGGGCATAGACCTCCCAGCCACGACTCCCGTCGAGCCCGCCGGCGGATTCCGGCTCGATATCGGACGGCATCTGTCGCGGAAGCAACTCGCGATCGACGCCCATCGCTCGCAAACGACCGACCTGATCGCAGATGATCCCAGCGGATTTCGGCTCACCGGAACCGATCTCGCCCGCTTCGCGTTGGATCATGAGATCTTTTTCGAGGGCGCATGAAATGGAAAGAGCCGTTCAAACCCTGGAGCCCACCTACTTCGACGGTATTTACGCCACGAGTCCCGATCCCTGGCGGTTCGCATCGAGCGCCTATGAACTGTCGAAGTACGCCTTGACGCTCGACGCCCTACCCCGCGAACGCTACCCCCGCGCCCTGGAAATCGGCTGTTCGATCGGCGTCCTCACTCAGGAACTCGCCTCGCGCTGCGATTCGATCCTCGCCGTCGATGCGGCGGCGGCGCCCCTGAGGGCGGCGAAGCGCAGATGCGCGAGACTGAAAACGGTTCGCTTCGAGCAGATGTTCGTTCCCGAGCAATGGCCCGCGGGGACGTTCGATCTCATCCTTTTGTCGGAGGTCGTCTACTATCTGGACGAGGAGGACGTGAGGCGCCTCGCGTCCAACGTCGCCGACGCGACGCCTCCCGGCGCCGACATTGTTCTCGTTCACTGGATCGGCGGCACCGACTACCCATTATCCGGCGACGAGGCTGCCAATCTCTTCATCGCAGCCATGAACGGATCCTGCACGCTCGAGCGGTCAGAGCGGCATCGCCGGTTCCGCCTGGACGTCCTCACACGGCGATAGGCCGACCTTGCGGAGCCGGTCAAGCGCTTGGCGCGCTAGCTTAATCTGACCGGGAAGTTCGGCAGGCGGGAGTAGGCGCCGCGCAAGGCGCGGGCTGTCGTGCTCGATCTCGGACCAGGCGGCGCCGAAGGTCAAAGCCTCGTGAGCGCGACGCGCGCAACTGTCGGAAATCTGCAATGCCCGGGCCCAAGCCTCGTCGCCTGCGAGATCGCTGGCGCTCCACAACTGACGCAGTCGGCGCCGCCATTGCGCGCGCCGGAGGGCGATGCGAAACGGCTCCAAAGCCTCGTCGCAGAACGCTTCGGGATCGTCGCTTCTCAACCGGAGGGTGTCGGCAACGCCGCCGGGAGCTCGCCCGTCG
This sequence comes from uncultured Alphaproteobacteria bacterium, assembly GCA_963787135.1. Classification (GTDB taxonomy): domain Bacteria; phylum Pseudomonadota; class Alphaproteobacteria; order Rhizobiales; family Beijerinckiaceae; genus Roseiarcus. The sequence continues at coordinate 47,430 of CAWBBW010000003.1, forward strand.
CAGCGTCCGGACGTTGTCACCAGCACATCCGGAGCGTGCCGGATCTTCGCGTCGAACCGCATGAGCGCTGCAACAAGCGCTTTGTCCTCGCCCAACGAAACCCGCGGAAGTCCGCCGACCTCCTCGTAGATCTTCCTGGTTATGGCTATGCTGGCGCCCGAAATCGTGGCGTGACGGGGCCACGGATCGTAAGCGAGCGGGTCGACCCGCGCGTTGAGTTCGGTGAGCAGGGCCTCGTATTCGCTCTCCAATTGTCCGCGGCGGTGAAGCGCCTCGGGCAACAGGTCGCCATCTTCGTCGAGGCGGACCTGACCCAGGACCAGGTCGGCTCCAGCATGGATCGCCTGGAGATTGCTGGCGATCCAGTCCGGCGAGACGCGGCTGTCTGCGTCTGTGGTCAGGATCACGCCATCGGTCGCCGAATCCTCGGCGAGCCAGTCCAGAGCCGCGTCCATCGCGCCCCGCCGCGCATTGCCGGCGTGAGCCGCGCCGGGCATGAGCGAGATTTCGACCACCCGCAAGGGAAGCGACAATTCATTGCCCAGCGCACGCGCGAGGCTTCCGCTGTCGTCGGTGCAATTGTTGGCGAAGACAATGATTCCGAAGACGTCGCGCTCGACCCGGCGCCCGAGCCGATCCCTCTGATCCGCGAGCGCGGCGAGGCATGCAGGCAACCGATCCGCTTCATTCCTCACTGGAATCGCGACGACGCAACGGACAGCAAGGTCGGTGGAAGCGCGGTCCGCAGGGGCGAAAGCAAGGTCAAATGCCGTGGTGAAAGAATCGTTGCCTCTCGAGATTTCACGGAACATTTGACATCGCCCGATCCGTCCAGTGTTGGCGTCAACAATCGCGGATTTGGGAACGAAACTGAGAACGGGTTTGTTCCGTCCGGGCCCTAAGCGCAGGGATAGTCGAGCTGATTGGGGTTCAGGCGCGGGGTCCCCTAAGGCGCGCTCAGTGCCTCACGACGGCGGCGATGATGATGAAGGCTACGATGACTAGGGCCAAGGACGCGATCACGACATAGCGGACGTTGTGACCTGTGACGCCCGCCCGGATCCGGTCTTTGTTGCCTTCGGTGACGATTGGCCTTTCGTCGGACATACTGCCCTCCTGTTCTTTTACAAAATCATCCGCTGCACTGCACGGACGGCGCACGCGGCCTCGGGGAGTCATCATCGCGACCAGCAGCGCGAAGCGACGATTCCGCTCCGTCGCCCCGGGTGCGCTCCGTGCCCGCGAGAGCGGCGATCGCGTGGTCATGCGAGCAGCGTCTCCAGGCGGATGGGCAGATCGCGGACGCGTTTGCCCGTCGCATGGAAAATGGCGTTGGCTACGGCAGCGTTGACGCCGACGTTGCCGAGCTCGCCTAGCCCTTTAACGCCGAGCGGGTTGATCCAGTTGTCGGTCTCCGGGACGAACAGCACTTCGACGCTCTGAATGTCGGCGTTCACCGGGATTAGATAGTCGGCGAGATTGGTGTTGACGTAGCGAGCCGTTCGCTCGTCGATCTCGGTCGCCTCGTGCAGGGCTGAGCTGAGACCCCAGATGATGCCGCCCATGAGCTGGCTGCGGGCGGTGCGCGGATTCATGATCCGCCCGGCGGCGAAGGCGCCGAGAGCGCGCGGCGCGCGGATCTCTCCGGTCAATGCATGCACCCGGACCTCGACGAACTGGGCGCCGAAAGCAAAGGCAAGTTTTTCGCCCTTGGGGCCGCCGGTCATTGACGCGTGCCCGTGATAAAGCTTGTTCATGTCATCGGCGACATCGAGCGCGGGATGGATTCCGCATATTCCTCGATCACGCTCTGGCCGAGATGGCGGAAGGCGTCCTCGAGCGGCATCGCTGTATTGCCCGCCACGACGCGCCCGTCGGCGAGCGCGAACTCCGCGACCGGCTTGCCGGCGAGCGGGCTCTCGCCCGCCGTCGCCGCCGCGCGAGACAGTTTGTCGCGGATCGCATCGCAGGCTTTCGCCACCACCGTCGTTGTGCTCGCCGTCGTGTTCGAGCCGCCGGCGACCGGACCGGCCGGCAACACACTGTCGCCGAGATAGACGGTCACATTCTCGGGCTTAAGGCCCAGGCGCTCGGCCGCCGCCTGGCCGATGACGGTATAGGCGCCGTTGCCGATCTCATGCGCTGCAATCGAAACCCGAACGGACCCGTCTGGAGTGAGCCGGACCCGCGCCGCCGCCGGAGAAATCTGGGTTGGATAGCATGCAGTGGCGCAGCCCCAGCCCACCAGCCAGTCGCCGTCGCGCATGGAGCCCGGCGCCGCCGAACGATTGCGCCATCCGAAAGCTTCCGCCCCCTGCTCGAGGCACTCGACCAGCGAGCGGCTCGAATAAGGCCGGCCGGTCACCGGATCCTTCATCGTATCGTTGATGCGGCGCAGCTCCACCGGGTCCATGACGAGCGCCACGGCAAGCTCGTCGATCGCGGCTTCAAGGGCGTACATGTAGGGCACCTCGGGCGGTGCGCGCATGAACCCCGGCGTGTTGCGGTCGGCGTTGACCACATTCACCTTCGTCGCGACCGAGCCGTAGTCGTACATGACCGCGGTGCTCGTGGTGCCGGAGACGTTGTAATCGTCGGGTCGCGATGTGAGCTCCCAGGCCTCGTGCAGATAGGCCAGGATCTTGCCCTGGCGGTCCGCGCCGAGCCGCACGTGATGGCGTGTTTCCGCGCGATATGTCGCAATCGTGAACCCTTGCGACCTCGTCGCCACGAGCTTGACCGGCCGCTTGAGGCGACGCGCCGCAAGCGCCACGAGCGCCGTGCGCTGAGTCAGTGAACCCTTGGAGCCGAACGCGCCGCCGACAAAGGGACTAACGACATGCAAATCGTCTGGATCGATTCCGAACTGTTCGGCGATGCCGTATTTGAAGCCGTAGACGAACTGACTGGGCTCGTAGACTGTCAACTTGTCGTCGGCCCAGACGCAGGTCGTGGTGAAAAGCTCGATGGGATTGTGATGCTGCGCCGGCGTCGAATATTCAGCGTCGACCGTGAAGGGCGCGGCGCCGTGCGCCGCCTCGGCGTCGCCGAGCGTCGGGTCCTTGTGCGTCTTGTCGACATCGGCCACCGGCTTCACCGTCACGCCATCCGAACCGATGGTGACGCTTGGCGTCTCGGCGTAGTAGCTGACCGCGATCTTTCGCGCGGCTTCGCTCGCCGCCTGGAAGGTCTCGGCAACGACGAGCGCGACGATCTGGCCGTCGTGCCAGATTTTCGGCCCGCTCAACGGAACGATCGACGTGCCGAAACGGCCGCCGTCGGCGAAGATTTTCACCGGCTTCAGCACATTCGCGTTCTGATAGGTCAGGATGTCCAGCACGCCCGGTACCGAGCGCGCCGCATCGACGTCGATCGTGCGGATGGAGCCCCGCGCGATGGCGCTGGTCGCAAGGCAGGCGAAGGCAGGATTGGTCACAGCCATGTCGGAGGGATAGCGCGCCTGGCCAGTGACCTTGATGCGCGCGTCCGCGCGCGGGATCGCGTCGGGTGACGATTGCAGGGCTGATGCCGCCATGGCCATCTCAAACCTCCATCGTCGCCGTCTCGAAGAGCGCGCGCGCCAGCGTCTGGCGTCCGAGCGCGATCTTGAAGGCGTTGTGCTTGTGCGGTTCCGCGCCGGTGAAGGCGGCTTCGGCCGCGCGCTGCGCCGTGTCCGCGGTAATAGTCTGGCCGGCGAGCGTCGCCTCCGCCTGGCGCGCGCGCCAGGGCACGGTCGCCACCCCGCCGAGCGCGATGCGCGCCTGCCGCACCGGGCCGCCAGGCGGCATGTCCAGCGCGACGGCGGCGGATGCGAGAGCGAACTCATAAGATTCGCGATCGCGGATCTTGAGGTAGCGCGACCGGCGGGTCCAGTCGCCGCTGGGCAGGAGAAAGCCGACGAGCATCTCATCCTGCGCCAGGTTCGTCTCAATGTCAGGCCGATCCGCTGGAGGGCGATGCAGGCGGGCGAACGGTATGGTGCGCCGCTCGCCGCCGCGGCGGGTCTCGACCAGCGCGTCGAGCGCGATCAGCGCCTGGGCGAAATCGCCGGGATAAGTCGCGATGCAGTGCGGGCTCACTCCGAGCACCGCATGAGACCGATTGAAACCGTCGAGTGCGGAGCAGCCCGACCCTGGCGTCCGCTTGTTGCAGGCCGCCCACGACGGATCACGAAAATATGTGCAGCGCGTGCGCTGAAGAACGTTGCCGCCGAGCGTCGCCATATTGCGCAATTGAGCGCTCGCCGCGAGGACCAGGCTCTCGGCAATGACGGGATAGTTGCGCCGCACGAGCGGATTGTCGGCGACGTCCGACATCCGCGCGAGCGCGCCGAGCCGCAGGCCGTCGGAGGTCTGCTCGACGTTCTTAAGCCCTTCAACGGCGCTGATATCGACCAGCGTGCTCGGCTGCATCACGTCGAGCTTCATCAGATCGAGAATGGTCGTGCCACCGGCGATGAACTGCGTGTCGGCGGAGACTGGCGGAGCCCGGCGGTCGGAGGCCCCGAAGGCCCGGGAGATGGCGGACTGATTGTCCGCCCGCACATAGACGAATGGCCGCATCACGCCCCCCTCATCTCGAGCCGCGCCTGTTTGATGGCGGCCACGATGTTGGGATAGGCCGCGCAGCGACAAAGGTTGCCACTCATATATTCGCGGATGTTTGCGTCGTTGTCGGCGCGTCCCTCCTCGACGCAGCCGATCGCCGAGATGATCTGGCCAGGCGTACAATAGCCGCATTGGAACGCGTCGAGGTCGATGAAGGCTTTCTGCATCGGGTGGAGGGAACCGTCCGCGTCCGCCAACCCCTCGATGGTGGTCACCGATTTACCGTCGGCCATCACAGCGAGCGTCAGACAGGAAAGCACGCGCTTGCCGTCAACGAGCACGGTGCAGGCGCCGCACTGGCCGTGGTCGCACCCCTTCTTGGTTCCGGTGAGACCGATGTGCTCGCGCAGCGCGTCGAGAAGCGATACCCGCGGATCAAGCGTCAGACTATGGGGTTGACGGTTGACAAGAAGAGTCGTCGGGCTGGACGCCCTCTCGCGGGCGGGAGCATCGGCGTCTTGGGCTGCGGCTGTTTTCGCCGCCAGGGCAAGCGCCGCGGTCGAAGCCCCCGCGCCCAGAAACGTTCTCCGGCTGAAGTCGGGATGCATGATGATTCCCTGGCTGGTATCGCGGGCATGTCCGCGTCCTGCGACAACCCCGCCTGCGGGTCGTTCGTTCCGACCCGTGAGCGGCCGGTCGCACAAATGTGACGGGCGCAGCACCGCCGGACCGCGAGCGGTACGCGCGACCCGATTCAGGCGAGCGCCCCCTTTGAGGCGGGGGCGCTCAAGGGAGGATTTTTGCCTCTATCCCTTGACCGAAACGGCGTTTGTGACCCCAGCCACGCCTGGGACTGCGCGCGCGTGCGCCTCCGCGCTTGTCCTCGAAAATTCGCGGTCGACGTCGCCGCTGAGCGTCACCCACCCGCTCTCGACCTTGACCTGCAACCGGTCCCGGGGCACCGCCAGGTCCCAATGGAGAGCGTTCAAGACCGCGAGCCTGATGTTGACGTCCTGGTCTGCGACCCCGGGATCCGATCCGGGCAGTCCTTCCGCGGCGCGGATTGGAGCCGTGCCTGAAACCCGACCGAAACTCTCACCCATTTTGAATTTCCTCCCTCGGCGCGCGATGCATTTAGGCCCGATGCGTTCAAACGCGCTGCGGCCCGATGGTGTTCCTCTTCGACCGCGTTTTGGCTCGCTCGAGCTCGATCGCCTCGGCCACGGAATTTGCTTCCGGGAACTGGGAGAGGCTGTGGCTAGTTCTGGTCACAATGGCGCCATGAGAGTGGCGGCGTCATAAGAGCGCTGACTGGCGGTCAAGCGTCGAGGGGGTTTCATGCGCATCAGTGAAGGCAAGCCATACCCTTTTGGAGCGACGGCAGACGCGGAGGGTACGAACTTTGCTGTCTTCTCAGCGCACGCGACGAGGATCGACGTTTGCATCTTCGACGCCGAGGGCGGCCGCGAGATCGAGCGGCTCGAGCTGCCGGAATACACCGATGAGATTTTCCACGGCCATGTGGCCGACGTCGGGCCGGGGACGTTCTATGGCTTCCGCGTGCACGGCCCTTACGAGCCGGAGGCGGGGCATCGATTCAATCCCAACAAGCTCCTTCTTGACCCTTATGCCCGCGCCCATGCCGGCAAGCTAGTGTGGGACCCCGCCGTTTTTGGTTATACGCTCGGGGCCGAAGACGGAGATCTGATCATGGATGAGCGCGACAGCGCTCCGTTCGTGCCCAAGTCCGTCGTGGTCGATCCCAACTTTGACTGGCGGGGCGAATACCGCCGGCGCAACGTGCCGTGGGACCAGACGATCGTCTACGAAGCCCACGTCAAAGGATTCACCAAGTTGAATCCCGCGGTCGACGAGAATCTGAGGGGCTTCTACGCCGGACTGGGCTCGAAGCCGGTCGTCGATTATATCCGCTCGCTTGGCGTGACGTCCGTTGAATTGTTGCCCATCCATACGTTCATCGACGACAGCCATCTTCTCGAAAAGGGGCTGAAGAACTACTGGGGCTACAACTCGATCGGATTTTTTGCGCCCGACCCCCGCTACGCCGCTGACGTTCCGAACTCGCTGCGCGAATTCAAGGAGATGATCGCGCGCCTGCACGACGGCGGCCTCGAGGTGATCCTTGACGTTGTCTATAACCATACCGCCGAGGGGAACGAACTCGGGCCGACGCTTTCCTTCAAAGGCATCGACAACCGCTCCTACTATCGGCTTCTCCCCGATCAGCCGCGCTACTACATAAACGATACCGGGACCGGCAACACGCTCAACCTCAGCCATCCGCGCGTCATCCAGATGGTGGCCGACAGCCTGCGCTACTGGGTGAGCGAGATGCGCGTCGACGGATTCCGCTTCGATCTCGGCACGATCCTCGCCCGAGAGCCGGACGGATTCAAAACGGAGAGCGGATTTCTGAAGGCGGTCGGGCAGGATCCACTGCTCGCCGAGGTCAAGCTGATTGCGGAGCCGTGGGACTGCGGGCCGGGTGGCTATCAGGTCGGCGGCTTTCCTCCGGGCTGGGCCGAATGGAACGACACCTTCCGCGATGTCACGCGCGACTTCTGGCGGGGCGAGGCGAGCGCCAAGGCGCTTGCGCCGCGTCTTTGCGCGTCGCCTGACAAATTCAATTTCCGGGGCCGAAAGCCGTGGGCGAGCGTCAATTTCATCGTCGCCCACGACGGTTTCACGCTTCGCGATCTTGTCTCTTATAACGACAAGCACAACGAGGCGAACGGCGAGGAGAACCGCGACGGCCATTCGGACAATCGCTCATGGAACTGCGGAGCCGAAGGCCCGAGCGATGACCCGGAAATCCGAGCGCTGCGCATGCGGCAGATGCGCAATTTCCTCGCAACTCTCCTGCTTTCCCAGGGTACGCCGATGGTGTGCGCCGGCGATGAGTTTGGCCGCACCCAGAAGGGCAACAACAACGCCTATTGCCAGGACAACGAGATTAGCTGGGCGAACTGGAAACTGGACGAGGACCAGCTCGCCCTCGTCGAGTTTTTCCGGCGCCTCACGGCTTTGTTTCATCTTTATCCGGTGCTCCGGCGATCCCGGTTTTTCACCGGCGAGATCAATCCCGATATCGACGTCCTGGACGTGACATGGATCGACGCGAACGGATCGCAGATGACGGCGGAAGCCTGGGACAACGAACGCACCCGCTGTTTCGGTATGCTTCTGGACGGGCGCGCCCAGGTCAGCGGGATCAAGCGGCGGGGCGAGGATGCGACCCTGCTTGCCGTGTTCAACGCCCACCACGACGTGGTGAAGTTCGCACTGCCGCCCTGCGCCGAGACAGGTGGATGGAACAGGCTTTTCGACACCAACGATCCGGCGCTCCCAGGCCAGAAATACAAGATCGGCGCTGTTTACGAGGTGACCGGGCGCTCGATGCTGCTGTTCGAGCGGGTCCCCTCCGTGAAGAAGGCTCGCGCCAGGGCGGCCTGACCCGCGCGGCCGCGTCCTGTTACGGCGTCGTCAGGACCGCGAACGGCATTGCGTGCAGCCATTCGCTTAGTGGAGCGGAGGCGTCGAAGCAGCGCCCGCGGAAGAGATCGAACCACGAGCCCGCCGGCAGTTCAGCTTCAGCGCGCCAGTTCGGCGCCCCCTCCCGCAAGGCGGGAAACCGCGCGATGAGAATGGCTAGCCGCCGCTCACCGTGCGACCGGACATAGCCAACCGCCCAACTTGCTTCTTCGCCTTTGATCTCGAGCGGCTGGTAATCGGCGTTGGCGAAAAACTCCGCGTGTTCGCGCCGGAACGCAAGGAGGAGCGCGATCGCCGCCAGCTTCACCCGTCCATCGCGCCAATTATGCATGAGCGTTTCGAACAGTGCTCCTCTTTCCTGGACGGCCGAAAGACGGGTCGCGAGTTCGGCCATCATCTCCTCGCGCCGGCGGTAGTCGACGGCGCGGCGATTGTCAGGGTCGACAAGGCTCAGATCCCACAGCTCGCAGCTCTGGTAGATGTCGGGAACCCCGGGCGCCGTGAGCTTCATGACGGTCTGCGCGAGACTGTTCTCAACACCAAGCCGCGCGATCCGCTGCACGAACGGAAGAAAGCTCGTCAGGAAGCCATTGCCCTCGGGACTCAGCGCCTCCCGGGCGAAAGACCGCATGGCCTGCTCATATTCGGTGTTCGGCGCCGTCCAGCTCGAACGCCGCTTTGCCTCGCGCAGCGACTTCTCGAGCGCAGCCTCGATCCGCGTCTGATACGCTTCATGCGCCGCAGGGCTCAAGCTTTCCAGCAAATCGATCGGCCAGGAGCCGACCAGCATTTGATAGAACATGTATTCGTCGTTGCGATCCGGCGGCGCGCGGCCTTCGACGTCGCCCCGTCTCGCGCGCAACAGCCGGCTCCAGGCGGTGACCTGACGCGCCCATTCGTCGGGGCATTCCGAAAGCACGGCGAGCCTGGCTCTCGCGTCCTCGCCCCGCTTGGTGTCGTGGGTAGCCGTCGCCAGCATGGCGAGAGGCCAGCGCTCCGCCCGCTGGGTGTTGGCTTTGTGGAAGAGGTACGGCGAGAGCCCGAATCGGTCCGGCGCGCCGCCGACTTCATTCAGCGCAAGGAAACGATTGTAGCGATAGAAGGCGGTATCCTCGACGCCCTTCGCCATGACCGGGCCTGAGAACTGCTGCAGCTTCATCGCAAAACGCAGCGCAGCGGTTCTGCTGATCTCTTTTGCCGGAGAGCGCGCCGTTTCCGCAGACAACACATCCTGCAGGAAATCGTAAGCCGACGGGTGCACATCCGGATCGAAGCGGCGCGCGCGGGTAACCGCCCATGCGATGTCGCGCCGGTCGGCGTCGGATGGCGAACCGGCGAAATCGACATAGGTGCGATAGACAGGAAAGTTGGCCACGATCTGCTTGATGGCGCGCTGCAGGATGGCCCGGGTCAGATCCGCAGTCATTGGACTTTGGCGGGCAAGGCGCGCGGCCGAGCGGCCGAGCGCATTGAGTTCGCTCGCCATCTCGTTGTCCATGATCCTCAGCTTGCAGAGCCGGGCGATCTCTTCGAATTCGTCGCTCGCGCCGGCAAAGGCGCCATAGGTCTCGGTGAACGCGGCTTCCGCGGACGTGTCGACGAGCACGCCCAGCGCCAGATTGAGATAGTCGTATCCGGTGGTCCCCTCGACCGGCCAGTCGGCGCGCAGCTGTTCGTGCGGCGCGAGGATCTTCTCGACCACGAGATAGAATGGCCTGCCGACGCGCTCACGCAGCGCCTCGAGATAGGCCTTCGGATCGAAGAGCCCATCGACGTGATCGATCCTGAGGCCCTCGATCTCCTCCGCCCCGAGCATCTGGAATACCCGGGCGTGAGCATGCTCGAACACCGGCGCGAGCTCCATGCGCAGGCCGGCGAGGTCGTTGATGTTGAAGAAGCGCCGGTAGTTGATCTCGTCCTCGGCGACGCGATGAAACGCAACGCGCCAGAACTGCGCGCTGATCAACGCGTCCAGTTCGCGCCAGTCGCGGTTGAACGCAGCGAGCCGGGAGCCGACCTCGTCGCGCGCTTTCGCGTCGGCTCCAGCAAGCTCCGCCAATTCCGCCTTGAGGTCGAGCGCCCGCTCGGCGATCTCCGGTCGCCACTGCGGCAGGTCGAGAAATCGATCCGCCATGACATCCAGGGCCGCGTTTTGGTGACCGAGAATGAGCGGATACGTCAGGGGGCATATCGGCAGCTTGTGCTCGTCATAAGCCCATATTGCGAAGGCCCCGTCGTCGAACCTGAGCGCAAGCTTGCCGGTCCTCAGCGCCTCGCCGTATTGCTCGCCGAGCACCGGCGCCAGCAGCTTGTCCTGCCCCGCGCCGTCGTGCGCCGACCAGTCGATGTCGAACCACCCAGCGTAACGGGACTCCGGGCCCCATTCGAGCACGTCGAGCCAGAGCGGATTGTCGGCGCCGCCGACGCCCATATGGTTCGGGACAAAGTCGAGAATTCTCTGAACGCCCTCGCGTCGAAACGCCTGGATCATCGAAACGTATTCTGCTTCCGTCCCTAGCTCCGGATTGAGCTCCGCGTGGTTCGTGATGTCGTAGCCATGGGCGCTCCCCGGGCGCGCCTTGAAGAATGGCGAGAGATAGACATGGCTGACGCCAAGGCGCGCGAGATAGGGCGCGATGACTGCGGCCTCATTGAAGCCGAAGCCTGCACCCAATTGCAGCCGGTAAGTGGCGCGCGGGACGATCGTCACAACTCGACGCTCCAGCGCACGCTCCACGGGCCGAACTCGCCGTCCGTGTCGCCGAAGCGCCAGAACGGGTCCGCCGCCGCAGGGAACCCAACCCGAGCATCCGAAAGATTGGCGTCAAGGATCAGCCTATGTGCTCCCGCGCGCCAGACGACGCGCAGAGCCTGCTCCCCCTGCACCACCGCTTCGCCGCCACGTTCGATATCCGGCAGAAGCGGCCGGACATGCTGACGCCGCGCTGAGAGCGCCGCGCGGTAGAAGTTGAGATGGTCGCGGTCGATCCGGCTCCAGTCGAGTTTAGCCGAAAGGAATGTCGATTTCGCGAGCGGATCGGGGATCATGGCGGCCCGGTCCGGATCGGCGAATTCCGGAAAATGCGAGAATTCCTCGCGCCTCCCCTTGCGGATTGCGTCGGCCAGTTGCCCATGAAAATCGCAGAAGAATGGAAACGGCTGCTCGGCGCCCCACTCTTCGCCCATGAAGAGCATCGCCGTCTGTGGGGCGAGGAGATAGACGCTGGCCAGCGCCCGAATGACCTCGGGCGGCGCAAGCGCGTTGATCCGTTCGCCGAAGGCCCGATTGCCGACCTGATCGTGGTTCTGGATGAAGCCGACGAATGCGTTGGGCGGAAGGTCGGCGCTCGGCCCGCCGCGTGGCTTCTGCCTGTAGGCCATGACCTCGCCTTGGAACGCGAAACCCTCGGCGAGCGCCCGCCCGAGCAGGTTCGTCTCGCCGAAGTCGCGGTAATAGCCGCCCCGTTCGCGGGTCGCCGCGACATGCAGGACATGGTGCAGGTCGTCGTTCCATTGTGCGGTGTAATGAACGGGGTTGCGGCCCCGGCGGACGAGCCATTGCGGTTCATTGTCCCCATTCTCGAGCAGGAGATGCACCGGTCGGGAGATCCGCGATCGAACCCGCTCCGCGAGCTCCTCCAGGATGTGCGGCTTGCTGTCGTCCCTGATCGTGTCCACGGCGTCGAGCCTCAGCCCGTCGAGATGAAAGGCGTCGATCCAGTATTCGGCATTCTGGATGAAGAACTCGCGCACCGGGCGGGAATTCGGCCCGTCGAAATTGATCGCGTCGCCCCAGGGCGTTTTATGCCGGTCTGTGAGAATGTCCGGCGCATAGCGCGGCAGGAAGTTGCCCTCAGGTCCGAGATGATTGTAGACGACGTCGAGCAGCACCGAGACGCCGCGTCGATGCGCCGCCTCGACAAAAGCCTTGAAATGCTCCGGGCGGCCGTAGCTCGCGTCGGGCGCATAGGGCAGCACGCCGTCGTATCCCCAGCCCCATCGGCCGGAAAAGTCGGCAACCGGCATGATCTCGACTGCGGTGACTCCGAGATCCGCGAGATGATCGAGCTTCCCGGCGGCGGCGATGAACGTGCCTTCCGGCGTGAATGTCCCGATATGCAGCTCGTAGAGCACGGCGTCGTCCCATGAGCGTCCCCGCCAATCCTCTCGCCAGGGATAGGCTGCGTGGTCCATCGCCTCACTCGGCCCTTGCACGTCCCGAGGCTGGAATCGCGATGCCGGATCGGGAACGAGCATCCCATCCGACAACTTGAACCGATAGAGGGCGCCATCGCCGGCGCCGGCGACGAAGGCCTCGAAGAAGCCGTCCTCGCGCCGCTCCATTGCGTTTTCCGCGCCCTCCTCGAGCACGACGCTCACGCGCGTTTCAGCGGGCGCCCATAGCCGGAAGCGAATGCCGCCAGCTTCGAACGCAGGGCCGTGCGCCGGTCTTGAAACGTCGCTCATCCTCGTAGGAAGACCCACCAGCCGCAGACAAATATATCCGTGCAAAGCTTTTCGCGGGCGTGTTCGATCAGTCGAGACGTTGTGTCCTAAACGAACCAGAATCTCAAACTGGAGCCCTCAGTTCATCCGCGTCCGCAAGCGCTCTGCAGACCGGTCTATGACGGTCTCAACCCTGCGACTGGCCTCGCCCGCGGCTTGTCTGATGCCGTCCGGCGTCAGCTTTTGCGCACTGGCTTCCTCAGCGATCGCGGTGGAGACGTCGTTTGCGCGCCGCGCTGCCGCGGCTGCCAGCTCGCGCGCTCTCTCTTTAGCTTTTGCAGCGGCTTGGCCGACTAAATCGGCTTCCGCCTCTGTGGTCCGAAGCGAGGCTGCGACTCCTGCTCCAACGGCGAGACCGAGAGCGCCGAGCATCAATGGCTGCCGCCGCATGAGGTCGGCGAAATTTGCCTGCGCGCTCGCAAAAACCTGCGGCGCACCGGCGCCAAGCGAAAAAACGGCGTCCGAGGCTTTCCGCGCTACGGAACCACCATCGCTCCGGTTCTCTCCGGCGACGCCGTCAAACGAGTGGCCGAAATCGCGCGCCGTTGGGCCCTCTTCTTTCGACCCGAAGCGGGTCACGCTGTCTCTCGCCCAGCCGAAGCCGGCTTTCGCTGAGGATCTGCCGGCCGTCAAGAGCCAGGCCAATCCCATGCCGATCAAGGCCGCGGGTATGGGATTGTCGCGAATGGCTTCGCCGAGGTCGCGCACAAAATCGCCGCCTGACGCAGTCTTTTCCTGGTTCATCGCATGAGCTCCGTCGCCATGACTGTGTCGCGTCGAATTTCGTTGAGAGTGAGTGTCGGCTTGAGCGTGCTTGCGGACAAGCGGGACATTCCCGCCCAGGCCAAAGCGCCGGCGATGACTACCGCCCCACCGCCGGAACAGAGATAGGCAAGCGGCGCAGACCATCCGAGCTGGATCAGTTCCGAGGCGATGCTGAAGAGAATGAGCACGATTCCGGGGATCAGCAGGATCGCGCCGGCTGCAATCAGTTTCACGGCTCCCCCCGTGAGCGCGACCTTGTCGCTCAGTTCTGCACGAGCCAGATCGATCTCATTCTGAACAAGCTTCGACAGTTCGGCGAGCGAGTCGCCAACAAGCTGCGAAATCGACCTCTCTCCAGGCATCGGCGTCACATCGACCTCCTGTTCTCGTCAGTCGGATTTGGAAGCGGTGCTCCCGGCCCCTCCCACGAGTTGTCGCTGGAGGAACGGGCCTCGCGATCCATATCTGACGCGGAAGATGCGCTCTTCAGGAAACGAACCGCGCCAAATCCGGCCAGCAACGCCAGCCCGAAGAACGCGGTCGGCTGATTCCTCGCGAACCTCTGGGCGCCTTGAACGAGATCATTGAAATCTCCCGTTCTCAAAGCGTCCGCCGCACTTTCCACCTGGACAGCGGCCTTGCGGATATAACTCCCCGCCGCCGGCATGTCGGCGTCAAATTGATTGGCCGCCCGCCGCATCGTGTCGGCGAGACTGTTGACATAGTCGGCGCCGACGTCCTTCTGCTCGGCGATCTTGCTCTGAACGCGCTCCTGCGCCTCTGAGGCGACGTCTTTGGCCGCGCTCATCACGTGCGCAGCATGCCCCTTGAGGGCCTCGGCGGACGAATTGGCCAAATCAACCGCCGCGTCCTGCGCCTGCCGGCCTGCAGCCACGGCTCGATCGGCCGTATCCCGCATCGCTTCGCCGGTTCGCTGACCCTCGTCTTTCGCCTCAAATTCATTCATGGCGCGCTCCTGCTTTCGTTCCTGCGGTCGTTCACGCCGCGTCGTTTGTCTTCGCGGCGCCGAACGCCGCCCCTGTGGCGCTGTCGGCGACCTTTCGAACGCGGCGACCCAGATCCTCCGCCGCGACGTTGAGATCGGTCCCCGATAGTCCTTCCCGCACAGCCTGCTCGGCGACGTCCGCCATCACGCCGACCGCGATGCCCTTGGCCGCGTCGAATCCTTTCGAGGCGAGATCGTTGGCTTGTCTTCGCGCCGCGACGCCGGCGCGGCGAGGGCGCTTTTCTCGGCGTCGGATTGAGGGAGAGCGCTGGCGATCAGCATTCCAGCCGCCAATCCAAGTCCCCCGACCAACAGCGGATTCTGTTGGATCGTCTGATTGATGATTGACGTCGCCCTCTGCGATGTGTCGACCGCGCGGTCCCGTATTTTGTAGGCGGCGTCGGCTCCAAACTCGGCGACGCCGCCGGCAGTTTCCAGTAGGGCCGAACTCGTTGTCGCGACGTGCCCGCGTACTGCATCGGAAGTGGTCGAGAAAGCGCCAGCAGCTTTCCGCTTGATGTCGCCCATGCCGTCCGATGCGGAGTTGGCAAAATCGGCCGCTCGATCCTTCGCCTGGTTCAGGCCGTCGGCCAGCGTCGCCCCTGCGGTGGATGTTTGATCCTTGAAGTTTCCCAGACCGGATGAGACGGCCTCTCGTGCGGAAGTGAGGCCGTCTGATGCCAAATCTTGGACGGTCTGCACGTTTTGTCTAACGACGTCGGCGCCGGCGCCGACCTGCTCCGAAAGCTGATCTGCGACCGCGCCCAATTTCCGCGACGCGCTCTGCCCAAATTTCAGGGACGCGTTTTGAGCGGAGCTGGAACCCAGGAGATAGAGACCGGCGCCGACCATCAGCACCGGCGCTGGTATCGAGCGTACGACGCGCAGCAAGGGATACCCTACGCCCAGGCCGATCGCCGCCGCCTGAAGAGGATTTCTCCGGGCCTTATCGACCAGATCGTCGGCCTTGGCGCGGAAATAGTCGCTGGCCTCCGCCTTGATCGCGTCGGGAGAAACCCGCGCCCGAAAGTCGGTGACTGTGTCGGCCACCTTCGAACGCAACTGATCGACGGTCTCGCTAAATTCCGCTCGGCTGCGCGCCGCTTCGTGCTGGAGGTCGCTCAAGGACCGTTCGCCGCTCCGGGCCATGTTCCACCCTTCCTGATGAATTCGAATGCCGGCAGGAGAACGCGCGAAGGCGCCCATTCGTTCCCGAGCTTCTCAGGAAGTCGCCCCGGCGCTTGCGGGCGACGGCCTCGAACGTGCGCCGGCGGAGTCTTCCAGTTCGGCGTCGATTGCCGCGCCGACCAGAACCGCGAGCGCGCTCAGCCAAAACCAGAGCAGCAGGATGACAGGCGCGGCGAGCGCGCCATAAGTCGCGTCGTAGGCGCCAAAATGGGAAACATAAAAGGAAAAGAGAGCGGAAGCCGCCAGCCAAAGACCCGTCGCAATTGCCGCGCCCCAGGTGACCCATTTCCACGCGGGATGCTCGGTGGAGGGGCCAAGCCGATAGGCGACCGCCAGACCCAGGCAGACAGAGAATCGCAAGAAGGGGCCACCTCGCCAGACCAAGCACTGTCTTGACGCCCTCCGTCAGCGGCAGAAAGCCGAGAATGGCCGGGATCAGCGCGACGCTGGCGAGGGCGACAATCGCAAGAATGGCGGCGCCGATCGTCAACGCCAGGGCCACGATCTGTTGGACGATAAAGCTACGCTTTTCTGCCGTCTCGTTGGCGATGTTCAGCCCCGTCATCAATGACGAGACGCCAGCCTTGGCGCTCCACAGCGCAAGAGCGACGGAAATGACGAGCGCCGCATTGAGAGTTGAATGGCTGTTGCCGGCAAAGTTCTCGAGCGCGTCAGTCAGCAATTTGAGCGAGTTCGCCGGCAGCAGGTCGGCGTAACTGGCGATTAGCCGCTCAATTGTGTGCGGATCGGCAAAGAGCCCGTAGACCGACACCAGCGCCGCGATTGCGGGGAAAATGGCGGTCATCGCATAAAATGCAACGCCCGCGGCGATCAAACTCAAATTGTCTTGACCGACACGCAGGAAAACATTCTTGCCGATTTCGTAGAGGCCGGGAGAAATTGTCTTTTCCGGAGCGCCTCCCGCAGCGTCTCGCCGGCTGACTGAGTGCCGGCTCGCGCCGACGAAGGATTTGCGGTCCGGCAGGAAAGACATCGAGACGGCCCGTGGTCCTGAGAGAGGGTCTAGTCCTCTCTCAATGCGGACGCGTTCTTAAGGTTCCGAAAGCCGCCCTGGCGGGCCGGACGCCCCGTGAGCTGTCGACGGCCTACGTCCGGTTGTTCGCCTTGAACGTGAGCTTGATCGCGCCCTTCACATCGGCGTTCGCCGACGCGACGAGCCGGATCTCTCCCTTGGATGTCAGTTCGACATACATCTCGATCGCATCGAGCATGTAATGCGCGGCCCTGCTCTTTACCGGATCGATGCCTGTCGCGAAGGTGTCACAGAACTCGCCGAGCTTCTGGCTCAGGAGATCGGCGAAGGTGTTGAAGTTGGGGACGCTCTTCGTCACCCCCTCGGTCGACCATTTGTCCCGGCCGTTCGCCAGTTCCTGGGAGACGCGCACTTCCATCGGAAATCGTGTCGTCATTTTGTCTTCCAACCTGGCGAGAGATCCGGGCGTATCGCTCGCTCGTTACGCCTTCCCCAACGGGACTCAGCCCACAATACACCGATCGAGCCGGGATGGAATACGGCTGCAACTGAAAAGTTGCGGTTATGTCAATCAAAATGCTCGCAATAGCGACAGCGCAAAGCGCTGTAGCGTGTCCGCCTTCACCCGCCAAATGCTGGTGAACAGGGTGAACTGCAAGGAACAGCGATCGTCTAGCGCGATAACAATGCTCGCGAGTTGCTCGCTATGACCTTGTGACGCTGCGGTCTCGCAGCCGAGCACTTTCTGAACTTCTTCAAACAATAGCGGCCGGGACACACTCCCGGCCGTCATTGAAAATTCGTCCGTGGATGCCCGAGGTTTTAGAAAGCCTCCCACTGGCCGCCGTGCCAGTAACCGCGGCCCTCGTGCTCTTTCCAGACGTGGTGTTCGCCTTCCTTCCAGCGCCAATCGTCCGGGTGTATCTCGACATGCACGCCCGGCGGAAAGGCATAGCTTTCCTGGACGTGCCAGCAGTCGCCGTCCTCGTTGCAGACGATCCGCGCAGAAGCGCTCAGCGACGACATCGCGAGGAGCGAGAGGCCGGAAAAGCCAAGAACAAACAGCTTTGCCCTGGTATTCATGGGAGGTCCTCCTACTGAGAGATGGCGCTCAACGCCCGCATCCCGCTCAAGGTTCCATCGAGCCGGGCCCGCCCCCCGCGCGACGGTCAAGGGCGATCACGTCGCTCCCCGTGCGGCGCTCTACATCGTCCCCAAGAAGCGCCACCAAACCGGCAGCGTCAGAAACGAAAGCGGTATGCCGAGACCGACCATCAGGGTTATGAGGGGCGGGTCGAGCTCGTGATCGATGGCGACAATGCTCGCCCCGATCATCGGACCCATCGCAGCCTCGAACACCGTCACGTTCAGCACCTGCCCATCGCCGCTAAGCCAGCGCACGAACAGGAGCAGGATCAAAGCCGGCGCAATGACGAGCTTGAAGAGAAGTCCGACCGTGAGCGCCAGCGTCCTGCCCTGGACATGACTGAGCTGCAGTTGATAGCCAACAGACACCAGCGCTATCGGCACCAATGTTGCGCCGAGGCGCCTCAAGAGCTCGGCAAGCCAGGCCGGGTAGTCAAACGGCATGAGCAGCAACGCCAGGACAAACGCCTGAAACGGCGCGAACAGCGCGATCTTCCTCACCACCGCCTTGGCGCTGACGCTTCGTCCGGTGGAATAAAGCGAGGCCACCAGAATGCCCAGCGTCGAAAGCACGAAATAAGAGCCCAATTGATCGATCAGAATGCCAAGCCCGAGATACTGCGGGCCATAGAATGTCTCGATCATCGGCAGTCCGATGAACGAAGTGTTGGCGAGCCCTCCGGTCAGCATCAGGCCGCCCGTCGTCGCCTTCGAGAAGCCGAGCGCCCGCCCGGCGAGCCAGAAGAAACCACAACCCAGCGCGAACATGACCCAGGCCATCAAGGCCGGCAGGATCAGTTTGGCGTTGAGAGTGAGCCCATGCACGTAGGTCAGCGTGAGGGCGGGCAGCGAAATGTGGACGACGAAGCCGTTCAGCGATGCGGCTGCATTGGCCGGCAACCGTCCAGAGCGGCGAAGCAGGACGCCAAACAGAATACATGCGGCGAGAAGCACGTAGTTGTTCATGAGATCGCCCCTGTCGCCGCGAGTCCGGGAAGGCGCCTGAAGCCGAACTTGCAATTTATAGCCGCGAAAGCGAGAATTGATAGGACAAGCTCTGTGGAATAAATCACGGCCACTCAGGGAGACGAACACCGGCATGTCGCCAGACGTCGTTCCAGAACCGGGCCGGGGATCCGCCATCGCCGGCTTTCGCGCCGGCGGCGCGGCGCCCCACGAGGCGCTATGGCTGCCGGATTGGCGGGACGAGGACTGGAATCTTCTGTTCGGATATTTGGATATCCGAAACGTCCCGGCAGGCGACGCGCTGATCCGCCCCGGCGAGCCCGATCGGACCCTCTATTTCGTCCTTCGCGGCGAACTCGAAATCATCGTGCAGTCCGCCGACGGACTCACCATGGGGCGGGTGGCCCGGGTGGGGGCCGGCGCAGTCTTGGGGGAACTCGCGTTTTTCGATGGCGGGCCTCGCTCCGCCGCGGCCTGGGCGGTGACCCCATGCGAGGTCGCCGCGATGTCGCCGGCCCAATATGCCGCCTTCGAGCTGGAGAACCCCGCGCTTGCGCGCACCTTGCTTTTCGCCCTCGGCCGAATTCTTGCGACCCGACTGCGCCGAACCACCGCCAAGCTTGTCGGGTGAGGCGGCGGCGGGGTCGGGCGGCTGCGCGCTGTTTTGAACCGGTGTAGCAGGACTCAATTAGACGGAACCAATGTCGTCATCGCGAGCGAAGCGTGGCGATCCAGGGGCCACCGCCGCAGTTCACCGCTAAAACGCTCGCCACACAGCCAGCGCAACCCGACGCTGTGATGTTGGTCTTCACCGCCCAGACGCCGTCGAAGAGGCCGAGTTGCAGCGACGATCGACTGTCGAGCGCGATGACGACGCTCGCGGGCTGTCAGCGAAGACGGCGTGACGCTGCGGCGTCGCGGTCGAGCACTGACAATTGGCGACGGCGGAGACGGCTGGAGTCGACGAAGCGGCCGTTCCGATCCGACTGAGCGGGTTCAGGAATGCGCCCCGCCAAAAAGAGAAGACCGCCGCGCGGACGAGATCCAAGTCTCTGGGCGAAGGTCGATAGCGTTTTGATGTTTGCGGCCAGCCATCATTGCGCCTGCCCTGACAGTGGCGGCGCGTCAATAGCGCCGATGATCTTATTCATAGTCAGTTGTACGTCCGCTAAATCGATAATGCACCCACCTACCGCATCCCGGTAGGCAGTCAACGCTTCTAGCGAATAGTCATTCGTCAGGACGAACTCGGTATTGATTTGTCGGATTTCTTTGATCGCTCCGTCAATTTTGGCTATGATGGATGTCTTGATTTCATTGCAATAGTCGTCGGACATTGTTGCGCGCCTTTACGCGGGCAGCCAGACTGGATGACGGCCTTGTCGCGGGAGAGATTGAGCCCGTGGCAGGACTTTGACAAGAATGAAATGTCGTTGAGACCCAGCTGTGGCTTGTGGATGTGTTTCGGGGCTGGGCAGATGGGCCGAACTTCCCGCTTCCCCGGGTCGCGATGCTCCTCGCAACGACGGCTCCGTCGACCACGTCAGCTAGCTGGAGGACCAAGCAGAGCGCGGCCCACGTCATGGTCACGACGATCGACCACATCAGCCGCCCGCTACCAAGAGCCGCTTGACCCGGCGTATCCCCTCCTTGCCGGCCCAAAGCTTGCTTCGCTGGGGCTAGCAGCCTTGGCGGCGCGCCCGGTCGTCCCTACGCTGTGCGGCCGCGTACCGCGCGAACGATCCAGATCAACAAACACGCACCGATGAACCCAAGGATAAGGTAGCCGATCCATCCGCCTAGAACGACGCCGAAGAAGCTGAGAATGGCGCTTGCAATCGCCGCTCCGACGATCCCGAGCACGATATTCATCAGCAATCCCATGTCACTTTTCATGAATTGCTCGGCCAGCCAGCCTGCAATCCCGCCGATGATAATGGCGGCGATCCAACCAATTTCTGCGTCTGCCATGGCTCGTCTCCTCAGGAGTGGTTCACACCCCTGCATCCTGGGAAAATAGCGCGGAACCATCCTGGCGTCGACCCGCCGCAGTGCGCAGCTCGGAGCGCGTCGTCTAGGGGACTCAATTGGACGTAAGCGCTTACGAATTCCGCGAAGAACCCTTTTCCCAAGCAGCGCGCTTCCTAGCTTTTTCGGCTTCCGCCATCGCGATCACATTTGCCCTTATGTTTTCCAATCCTTCCGGTGTGGATTCAAAATGAGCTATACTTTTATAACCCTTTGGGATCTCGTCCGTGGCCGGCGTCGGCACGCCGGTCGCTATCGACCTCTTTTGTATTTGATAGGTGCTATGGGCCACGAAGTCCGCAATCATCAACTCTACAGACTGGTCTTTATCAGCTTTCGTAATCGTTTGTAAAAAATCAAAATCCCATTTCATCAAGATCTTTTTTTCCTCGAAGAAAATCCTTTCGGCATCCCCATAATTCTTATGTCCTGCCTCCAAAACAATATGGAGTAGCGGAAATTTTCCCCGATACTTCCTCTTGAGAATCTCAGTAATGAAATGAAGCAGGCAAAGTCT
>CAWBBW010000004.1:0-97669 GCA_963787135.1 uncultured Alphaproteobacteria bacterium
GCGTGTTCTCGACGATCTGCACATAGCCGCGCTTGCCGGACCTCTTGAGGCGGAAGAACATGGGCCCTCGCTATCGAGCACCACGGGAGATCCGACTCGCCACCAAAGATCAAGCGCAAAAACTGTGCAAACGTGGCACTACATTTGCCGAAAACCGCTCACCGCCATCAATGATATCAATGCTTTGCGGGCGCGAGGGTCAGTTTACTGTTCAAGTCGGGTCATGGCGCAGGATTTCCTCCTCGTGGCGGCGTAAGCGCACGCCCAAGTTGGGACGGGTTGCGTTGATGAACGAACAGCGTGGCAGGACTTCGCGGGGATAGTTGCAGCTGTGCTGGGCCGGAACCGGCGGATTGGCCGAGCTCGCCGCAGTCAGCTCGCGATCGCGCGCCTCACCGGTTCCCGCAGCGCGTAGCCTCGTCCCCAAACGGTTCACGATGTCTTGCTCCAATCGGGGACGGCTATGATCGCGAGCTTCTTCTGAGTTTACAAATGTACACGTCGATGATCTTGGGCTCGAGGCTGGCCGTCCACGTCGCCATAGAGATTGTTCAGGAACATCTCCTTGGTCAAAGTCGAGCCTTGGCGGAGGGCGAGCAACGCCAGGATTTGGTACTCCTTGCCGGTGAGGTGCAGTTTCACCCCGTTGAGTTTCACGGTCCGGGCTTCGAGGTCAACGATTAGGTCACCGACCGCGATGACGGATTCGGCGTGGCCTTTTGAACGTCTGACGAGCGCGTGAATGCGAGCGACAAGTTCGTCCTTGTGAAAAGGCTTGGAAAGATAATCATCAGCGCCAAGGCTCAGTCCCTTGATCTTATCCGCGATGCTCGCGAGGCCAGACAGGATCAAGACCGGAGTAGCGACTTTCGCCAAACGTAGAGAACGCAGCACTTCGTATCCAGAAATGTCAGGCAGGGTTAAGTCGAGTAGGATGATATCGTAGTCATATATTTTGCCCGGATCAACTCCTTCCTCTCCAAGATCGGTCCTGTAGACGTACATGTCTTCGACCTTGAGCATCAGTTCGATGCTCGCCGCGACCCCTGCATCGTCCTCGACCAGCAAAACGCGCAAGTTGATCTCCTTGTTGGGCTCCAAACTGATCGTTGACGAATAATGTCAACAAAGCCTGAAGCCCCCAAGCAGAATCACACCCAACGAGCGGAGGCAGCGCGCCGCCAGCCCCTCTTGGCGGTTAGGTAACCAATGGTTGCCGATCGGCTTGCAGGGCCGTCTATGAGCATAGGTGCCGCGCGTCCTTCGGCGACCGGTGGGTAGCGTCCACGGACGTGGTGTAATTTCCGGCGGAATCGGCGGTGGAAAAACGTGCCGATCCGGGAGTGGAGCTGAGGTGGTCACCGCGGCAGGCGGTCTAGGGTGGAGTTGATCGACTTCACACTGACCGGAGGACCACGATGACCGAGGACAGACTGCCACTGAATGAACTTCTGCAGAAGGCCGGCGACGGTGACTTTCTGCGTGCTGTGGCCGAGAGCGTCCTGCAATTGCTGATGGAGGCCGACGTCGAGGGGCTGATCGGCGCTGGCCGACACGAACGGGCCGCCGATCGGCTGAACTGGCGCAACGGCTACCGCGACCGCACGCTTGACACGCGACTTGGCTCGCTCAACCTCAAAATCCCGAAGCTGCGGGCCGGCAGCTACTTCCCGCCGTTCCTGGAGGCGCGCAAGACGACCGAAAAGGCGCTGGTCGCCGTCATCCAGGAGGCCTGGATCGGCGGGGTGTCGACGCGCCGGGTCGACGAGATCGCGCAGGCGATGGGGCTTTCCGGCATCTCGAAGAGCCAGGTCTCGAAACTGTGCAAGGAAATCGACGAGCGCGTGAAGGCCTTCCTCGAACGTCCGCTCGAGGGCGACTGGCCCTATCTGTGGCTAGACGCGACCTACCTGAAGGTGCGCGAGGGCGGACGCATCGTCTCGGTCGCCGCGATAATCGCTGTGGCCGCCAACACCGAAGGACGGCGCGAGATCGTCGGGCTCGGCATCGGCCCGTCGGAAGCCGAGACCTTCTGGGCGGACTTCCTGAAGCGCCTGACCAAACGCGGCCTGCGCGGCGTCAAGCTCGTGATCTCGGACGCGCACGAGGGGCTGACGGCCGCCGTCCAGCGGGTCGTCGGCGCGACGTGGCAACGCTGTCGCGTGCACTTCATGCGCAATGCGCTGGCCTACGTGCCAAAGACGCAGGAGACGGTTGTCGCCGCCGCGATCCGCCAGGCCTTCATCCAGCCCGACCGCGAGACGGCGGGCCAGGTCTGGCGGCACGTCGCCGATCAGCTGCGGCCCCGGTTCGAGAAACTCGGCAGGTTGATGGACGAGGCCGAGCATGACGTGCTCGCCTACACGACCTTCGCCGCGCAGCATCGAACGAAGCTGCATTCGACTAATCCGCTGGAGCGGCTGAATAAGGAGGTCAAGCGCCGAGCCGACGTCGTCGGCATCTTCCCGAACGAGGAATCCATCGTGCGGCTCGTCGGCGCCGTTCTCATGGAGCAGAACGACGATTGGCAGACGCAAAATCGCTACATGCAGATCGAGGGCTTCGCAGAGCCGGCCGACAAAACCGCCGACCTCAAGCCGTTGCAGATTACACCCAAGGCGGCCTGACCAATGACCCCCTCAGCTACACCCGAAAATTACACCACATTGACGGACGTGACCTGCTGTCTCGGGCCGAGAACTGATCCAGCTGCTGCGCGCATCATGTCGGCCGCCATTGGGGCGCTAGTTTGATGAAGCCAATCGTAAAGTTTCGTTTCTGGCCTTTTGAAGTGCAAAATTTGCCACTTGCGTTCGAAGGCCCATGATCGCCTTCGAATTGGAGGACTGCGCCCAATGATAAGCCGTGCGCCAGCCGATCCGGACTTTCGGCTCGATCCCTGGAATGGTTCCCGCCTCGACGCGAAGGCCGCGCACCAGCGCCCCTGACGCGAACACCTTAGCGGCTTCCTCAGAAGTATGGGGCGTGAGGAGCCATTCGATCTCTTGCCCCAACGTTCGAGTCGTCGACACGAACCATGAGGGCATAGCGGTTTCCTTTGAGATCCAAACGTTGCAACTAGGCAGTCTGATTGTGTTGCCTTGATGACAACCAGCAGTTGCCGCCGTCGTCGAGCTTCGGAGATTGCGAAGCAGCAGTAACCTCAAACGGACCGTCACGCCGCGCACCGGTTCAGCTTAAAGGGCTCCGCTGCTGGAGACGAGTGCTTGCACAGGTCGGAGCAGGGCTAGCGTCCTACCATAATTATTCACGGCCTCTGGCCACCGCCCGCAGGCCCGAAGTTACCTCGCCTCCGTTGCGTTCGTCTTAGGCCGTCACGGCGGCGGGAAGTGACATCGGCGCGTCGGCCGTCAAGGTTGCATTATCACTCACCACAACTTTCAGTTGCATTCTTCGTCTTGCCGCCCATAATCCAATCGATCGCGCAGAGGAACGCGAAATCAGGAAGGTGTGGAACGCACCGGCACCAGCGAAAGGGAAGGTCATGAAGTTGTCTGGAGGTAATTTAGCGAGTGTGGCCGCGAGCGCGGTAGGGGAAGCGCCTGCCAAACTCCAAGCTGAGCAGGCGGAATTTTCGATCGGTCAGATGTCGCGACTGTACAACGTCACCCTCCGTACTTTGCGGTTTTACGAGGACCGCGGACTGGTTGAGCCGCGCCGGGAAGGGAATGCCCGTTTCTATCGCCCGTCAGATCGCGTGCGCATCGAGATGATTCTGCGTGGAAAGAAACTCGGCTTCACCCTAAGTGAGATCAGCGACCTGATCGGCGGCAAGGGGGCGACCGAGACGCCGGAACTCGAAGAGCAGCTGCAACCACAGCAGATCGTGAACCAGATTAATCACCTTGAACGCCAACGTGACGACATCGAGAACGCGATCAAACAGCTCCGTGCTACCCACCTCCGCCAATCGCAAGGCGCGGCTGCTTGACCAAGGCCAGGGCGACAGCGGCCGCCGCCGACCGCTCCGCCCTGATCCTCGCAGCCTCGATCACGCGCAGTAGGAGCTCGCTGAGCCAGAGAAGGGCACGGCCGTCGTTGACACGCGTGAAGGAGCCAACGAAAGCAACACCCGACTTGAACACCTGAATTTCGCAAGGGGTTGATTGTGTTGGCGTTCTGACGAAATTCAAGTTGGCGTGGCACTACGCCTGGGGCGGCCGCGGCGTTTTCGGGGGGATTTGGAGGGGGCCGGCGGCGGAGGACGGGCCTGGCGGGCCCGCGGCAGCAGGGCGACATGGGCGCATTTGAAAAGCCTGATCACGTCTGGCGCGGCGTCAGTGCGCACGAGCCAGTCGGCGGCTCGGTAGTGGATGCGCACCTGTTGCAGGCGGTCGAGATCGCGCAACAGCTCCTTCCATTCCGGCGCGAGGCCGGCCTGGCGGGCGAGGTCGTCGAGATGCTTCTGCATCGACAGCGCCAGGAAGGAGCAGAAGACGTGGCCGCGGATGGCGGCGTCGGAGGAATGGAAGATCGGCCGGGTGCGCATGATCGCCTTTGTCCGGCGGAAGAGGTCCTCGACCTGGAGCAGATCGCGATAGCGCAACACTGCCTGCAACGGGGTCACCTTCGCATTGGTGCGCAGGACGAAGATCCCGTCGAAGCGCGCCTCCTCGGCAAGCTTGCCAGCGTCGATCTCGAATGAGCGCTCGCCCCTGGCTCCGGCTTTGCGCAGATAGCGCCGATAGGCGGAGTTGCCGATCAGCGCCTTGTCGCCCCTCTTCAGTTGCGCATCGAGCGCGGCGACGATCGCTTCACGGTCCTTGCGGTCGTTCTCGGCTTCCGCTTCGTTGCGACAGACGACATAGCGAACGCCTTCGGCGTTCACCTGCTTGACGAACAGCTGGGTCTCTCCCGCCTTCCGCTCGACGAGGAGGGGCACGAAAGGATCGTCGTTCTCGAGGACGAGCTTGCGCACGGCGGCGTCGGAGCGCTCGCGCGCACCGAGGATGTACTCCAGCTTGCGCTCCTCGAGCCCGGCGATGGTTGCCGCCGAGATCATGCCGCGGTCTGCGACGACGCAGACCCGGCCGATGGAAAAGCGCCGCTGCAAGCGATCGACGACCGGCAGGAGCGTCGTCACGTCGGCGGTATTGCCCGGCCACATCTCGGTGCAGATCGGCCGGCCGTCGCCGTCGACGACGAGGCCGAGGATCATCTGCTTCAAATCGGGCCGATAGTCCTTGGAATAGCCGTGCTCGCCCAGCGTCTCGCCGCCCTCGCCGTAGAAGGAGAGGCTGGTGGTGTCCATGAACACGGCGGAGAGGTCGGTGAACAGGTCGCGACGGCGGTCGAACAGCCTCTCCTCGATCAGGTCCTTGAGGCAGCGCGGCGCCAGCGCCCCATCCGGCTTCTCCTCCAGCTCCTCGCCGAGCCAGGCCATGGCGCGGTAGAAGTGATGCAGATCGAGCCCCTCCGCCCCGGGGATATCGTAGTCCTTGGTCCACGAGGCGCAGTCGCGGTCGGATCCCGAAACGAACAGACGATGCAAGGCGGCGACGAAGACGGCGCGCTCGACCGGGAACTCGAACGCCCGCTCCATGAGCAGGTCGGCCAGCACGGCGTCGATCCCGAGCCGCTCCCAGATCCTTCCGAACAGCAGCGGCCCGCCGATCCGCTTGGCGGCGACCGACAGCGCGCCCTCGGCGTCCTCGTCGAGCGCGTTGATCAGCAGCACCTGATCGGTGAGCTTGGCGCCCGAGGCGATGAGCGAAGCGAGCGCGCCGGAGGCGGCCAGTTCGTCGGCCCGGCCGATATTGGCGATCACCTTCTGGCGCACGGCCGCGCCGTCGCGCTTGTTCTCGACGATTTGCACGTAGCCGCGTTGGCCGGACTTCTTGAGGCGGAAGAACATGGGCCCTCGCTATCGAGCACCACGGAATCCAACTCGCCGCCAAAGATCAAGCACAAAAACTGTGCAAACGTGGCACTACATTTTGCGAAAACCGCTCACCGCCCTAAATGATATCAATGCTTTGCGAGCGCGAGGGCCAGTTTACTGTTCAAGTCGGGTTTGACTAAGCGAATTTTGCCTGAAAATCTGCGGCTTTTGAGAGATCAGATGGGGCTTGGCACAGGCGCGGCGCACGTCATGGCGAACCCGCCTTCCACTCTTCATCTCATCTCATCTCATTGCCGCTTGCGCAGAGCTTGGACGGCCGCAAGGTTCTCAGCGGCTGTCTTAAACCGTGGATTGATATGCAGCGCCGCCTGGTAGTCGGCGATCGCTCGGTCGAGATCGCCCTTGCCGCGGAAGGCCGCGCCGCGGTTGTTGTAGGCGTCGGCGAAGGCTGGGTTAAGCTGGATCGCGCGGTCGTAGTCGGCGATAGCGCGGCTCAGATCGCCCTTGGCTTGGTACGCGTTGCCCCGATCGGTGAGAAAATTCGCCCGCGGGGAGATCCGAATCGCCTCGTTATAATCGATGACGGCGCGGTCGTAGTCGCCCTCCTCCGCGTAGGACAGGCCGCGATTATCGAAATAGGCAGGCTCAGACGGTTCGAGCTTGATCGCCTCGCTCTCGTCGGCGATCGCCTGCGCGTTGCGGCCGAGCTTCCCGTAGGCCGCGCCGCGATTGGAGTACGCGCGGTCGCTACGGGGATCGAGCTTGATCGCCTCGTCATAGTCCTTGATCGCGCGTTCGTACTCCCTATTGAACCTCCCTATTGAAATAATAGGCGGCCCCGCGATCCCTGAAAGCCAGGCTCAGTTTCGGATCAAGCCGCAGGGCTTCGTCGTAGTCTTGGATCGCGCGATCGTATTGGCCCTTCTCGACGAACACGTCGCCGCGGTTGTCGAAGGCCTTGGCGTCCCTGGGATCAGTCGTACCGCCTCGCTTGCGTCGCCGAGCGCGCGGTCGAGCTTGCCGATCGAGCGGTAAGCGTTGGAGCGCTCGCGAAAGGCTCGGGCGTTGTTCGGATCGAGCGCAATGGCGCGATCGAGATCGGCGAAGGCCTGCTTCATCTTGTCGGCGTACCAAGCGGCCTGCCCCCGATTGACGAGCGCATCCGCGACCTCCTTGGGCGCGTTCCGCGCGGCGTTGATCAAGGCGCTGCAGGCCGCTATCCGCTGCTCTGGAGAGAAGGCGCTGTCGTCGTCTGCGGCGCAGACTGTGGCGTTGGCGTTGCCTTGGGCACTGGCCGGCGACGCGGCGAAGGCGGCGAGCAGGCAAAGGACGACGCGGGATGGCATGGTGCGGCGCATTGTTGTCTATCTCATGTAGGCAGGGACTGACTATCGCGCGTATTGCGATAGCCGCTGTGACGTTCTTCACAGAATAAGGGGAGGTCAACAAGGATTCCGAGGCATCTCGCAACTCGGCGCTGAAAACCCCATTCGAGAGGTCGCGTCTCGGGCTGTTTCATAATTCAAGCAGACCGTGCGAAAACTCGTCGAGGTTGATGGGATGCGACGACTGAGCGTGCGGATCGGCGCTTTTCTCGCGTTTCGGGCTGAAATCGCGCCGATGGCCTCTTGGAAGGCATGGGAGGACCGCCATGGGCGGTTTTGCCACGAAACAACGCGATTTTGGCCTCTGTCATGCGGCGACGGCCGCCATCATCTTGTCCATGCCGAGAATATTGAGTGCTCGCCGCAAATTGTAGACGAGCGCGGTCAGGTTGAATTCGGCGCGCACTTTTTCCAGGCCGCGCATCAGGAACGCGCCCTGATTCATCCATTGCTTGATGCTGCCGAACGGATGTTCGACCGTCTCGCGACGGCGGTCGAGAACTTCCGGCCTCGCCTTCAGGCGGGCCGCCATGCGGTCGAGCGCGTCCTCGTGCTCGAGACGCGAGACGACGCGATAGCCGGCGTCCGTGCAGCGCGGGCGTAGCGGGCAATCGCGGCACGCCGCCGGGTTGCCGTAATCGACCTTCGTCATCTCGCGCAACTTGCCATGGCGGAGCGGCCTCAGTTCGTGACCGCCCGGGCAAGCGTATGCGTCCCGCTCCGGATCGTAAGAGAACTCGTCCTTGCGGAAGAAGCCATTGCTGACCGAAGAGCCGCGTTGGGGTCTGGGCACATAAGGCGTCAGCCCCGCCTTTTCGCAGGCGGCGATGTCTTCCGTCTTGAAATAACCCTTGTCGGCGACGACGTCGATCTTCTCGACTTCGAGGATCTCGCGCGCCGGCTCGGCAGTCGCCTGCAACAGCCCCATGTCGACGACCTGGTTGGTCACTTCCTGTTCGACGATCAGCTTGTGCTTGGCGTCGACCGCGACCTGAATGTTGTAGCCGACAGCGACGCGCGTGTGCGCCGCCATGGCGCGGCTGTCGGGATCGGTCAGGGATATCTGGTCTTCGCCCGTGCGTTCGAGCTGCTTCAGCATGGCGTCGTATTGGCCGCGCTTCTTGCGCAGTCCCTCGATCTTCTCGGCGAGATTTTTCACCCGCGCGCCGCTCGTCGCCTTTTCCGCGGCGTCGCCCTCGTCGAGCCGCTGGAGGTAATCGGCCAGCCGCTCGTCGGCCGCCTTGATGAATTTCGCCAGCGAATTGCGGGTGAAATTTCGATCCTTGTTGTTGACCGCCTTGATGCGGGTCCCGTCCACCGCCAGCAGTTCGCGTCCGAACAGGTCGAGCCGCTTGCACAGCAGCGTGAATTGACGAAACACCGATTTGAAGGCGGCGCGATTGTCGGCGCGGAAATCGGCGATGGTCTTGAAGTCAGGCTTCAGCGTTCGCAACAGCCAGATGACCTCGATGTTGCGATGGCATTCGGCCTCCAACCGCCGGCTCGAACGCACGCGATTGAGATAGCCGTAGACGTAGAGCTTCAATAGATCGCCCGGTGCGTAGCCCGGCCGTCCCGTCGCCTTCGGCTGAACCCGCCCGAAGCCTGCCTCGACGAGATCGAGCCCATCGACGAAGGCGTCGATGAAGCGGACGGGATTGTCAGGGCCGACGTAATCGTCCACCGCTTCGGGCAGAAGCAGAAGTTGGTCGCGTTCGAAGCCGGAAATGTGCGCCATACCCGATTCTAATATGGCGCCAGTGATTCGTGAATCCCTCAGGCCGAGTTTTCGCACGGTCTGCGAGATTTTCGCACCAGGAATCGACGTCAATAAAAATCGCGCAGCAGCATTGCCTCGCCGGAAAAGCTCCTGAATGCTGAGGCGTTGCCTCACGTAAATTGCTCCCGTGCGAGCAGTACGGACGGGGGCGACGATGAGGCGGTTGAGCATGGCGACACGGAAAGAACTCACGGCCGTTGCGGCCGAGCGCTATCGAATTTCGATCGCGCGGAAAGAACTCGGATATTGGACGAGTTCGTCGACTTCACCGGATTTCATCGCAAGCACGCGATGCGAATGCTGCGGGGGTGCATTGGAGCGCAGACTGGCCGGCGGAAGCGTCGTCGGATCTATGACGAGGCAGAACGGAACGCGCTCGTGTTGCTTTGGGAAGCGTCGGACCGGGTTTGCGGCAAGCGGCTGAAGGCATTGATGCCGGTGCTGATCGAGGCGATGGAACGGCATGGCCATCTCGAACTCGCCGCCGAGATCCGCGCCAAATTGCTCGCGATGAGTGCGGCGACGATCGACCGGGCGCTGGCTCGGATCCGAGAAGCCTTAGGGCGCCAGCGTCGGCGACCCACGGCGCACGCCTTGCGAAGCAGTATTCCGATACGGACGTCGGCGGATTGGGCGATCCGCCGCCAGGGTTCGTCGAGGCGGACCTCGTCGCCCACAGCGGCCCTTCGACGCGCGGCAGCTTCATCCAGACCTTGGTGCTCACCGATATCGCGACGGGCTGGACGGAATGCGCCCCGCTGATCGTTCGCGAGCAAACGCTGCTGAGCGCAGTGCTGACAGAACTGCGCAAACAAGCGCCGTTCGCGCTGCTCGGCTTCGACACGGATAACGACACCGTCTTCATGAACGAGACGCTGAAGGCTTACTGCGGCGCAGCCAACATCGCCTTCACGCGCTGCCGGCCCTACCACAAGAACGACCAGGCGTTCGTCGAGCAGAAAAACGGCGCCGTCGTGCGCAGAACGGTTGGCTATCGCCGCTTCGAGGGATCGGAAGCGGCTACGCTGTTGGCCGTAAACTCCACTGTCGGCGCGTTTGTTCGTGACCTTTTTCCAGCCGTCATTCAAGCTCATCGCAAAACGTCGCGACGGCGCGCGCGTGCGCAAGACCTACAGCGCGCCGATGACGCCGCATCAGCGGCTGACCGCTGACATGCGGACGCCTGACGAAGTTCGCAACCGACTTCAGCAAAGCTACCGGTTCTCGATCCGTCGTCTTGTTGCGCGACATCCGCGCGACGCAAGAACGCCTTGCCGCACTCGCGATGTGCAGCCTGTCGCGCAGGCCGCCGGAGAGCAACCCATCGAGCTTTCCTCGCGACTCCGCGCACGGCGTGGAAGGACCAGCCCATTCGGCCAACGGACCGACCAATCGTGAAAGCAAAGAGGGGGCGTCGTCGTCCAGACCCGCGATCCAGGCAGCGCCACATCCACGAAAATGGTTCGAGGCCGAGCCATGGCGGAACGGCAGCGAACTCCTGGCGCGGCTGCAGACGGAATACCCCGGCGCTTATCCGGACAAGCTTCTCGAAGGCTTCAGCGCCGATGAAGTCGTGGCGAAGCGAAAAGGCGAAGCGTGTCGCCGTTCGGTTCCCTGGAAAAGGCGCAGGAGGTCGCCGATGTCGCGATGCCAAATTGATCGGGCGCGGCGCTCGCGGAGGAGGCCGGGCGCTGCGAAACCCCGACCATCTTCGCGCCCGGCCTCCTCCGCCCTAAGCGGGGAGCAAAACAGATGAGGCAACCGTCACGCTACCGGGGAGCATTGCCACGTGCGGCAATACGGATTCTCATCCTGATTGTCGCGCCGCACGACCCTGCGTTAGGGCTGTGAGAGCATCCCTATTGAAGTCGACGACAAGAACGATAACCAATCGTTATTTCTACGCTTTCTCAATCGGTATTATCAATCGGTATTAGCACTACTTTGGCAGATTGACGGACTGTTAACCGAGTTGGGTGAAGCTTCGCGCTCTGTTTTTCGGGGCGCGGTCATGGCGGATTGGCGGGACGAGCTTTCACAGTGGCTGGCGCCTTCTTGGCCAGGTTCGGCCACAAGGCGAGGCGGCGGATGTGCCCGCTCTATGTGGCGGGATTGATTGGGCCGGGCGATCGCAAGAGCGTCGGGCCGATGGCCGAGCGGGTGGCGCCGGGCGACTACGACCAGTTGCATCATTTCGTTTCGGACGGGTTGGAACGCGGGTCCTCTGGAGTTGGAGCTTGCCCTTCAGGCCGACAGGCTGGTTGGCGGCGCGGACGCGTTCCTCGTCATCGACGACACGACGCTGCCGAAGAAGGGAACGCATTCGGTTGGGGTCGCGCCGCAATACGCCTCGGCCTTGGGCAAGACCGCCAATTGCCAGACGTTGGTGTCGCTGACGCTGGCGGGCGGCGAAGTCCCAGTGATGGTGGGTCTGCGGTTGTTCCTGCCGGAGAGCTGGACGAATGATGCGGTTCGCCTGGAGCGCGCAGGCGTGCCGTTGGAATATCAAGCGGCGCGGGCCAAGCCGGAGATTGCGCTCGCCGAACTCGATCGACTGATCGGCTCCGGCGTTCGTTTCGGGGCGGTCCTCGCCGACGCGGGCTATGGCATGAGTGCGCCGTTTCGCCAGGCTTTGAGCGCGCGCGGCCTTGCCTGGGCGGTCGGCGTTCCCCGGCATCAGAAGGTTTATCTGCCCGGCGTCGAACTCGTCTTTCCCGTCGCCGGACGCGGCCGGCCGCGCAAACGGCATGTACCCAATGTCCTCTCCGTCGCCGCCGAAGAGATGCTCGCCAATGAGAAATGGCGCGTGGCCGCCTGGCGCAAGGGAACGAAAGGCCTGCTGAAAGCGCGCTTCGCCGCTGTGCGCGTGCGGGTCGCCGACGGGCCGCCACAGCGCATTGGCGCCAAAGGCATGCAGCACATGCCGGGCGAAGAGGTTTGGCTCGTCGGCGAGCGCCGCACCGCCGGCGAACGGAAATACTATCTCGCGAACCTCCCGGCCGACGCCGATCTCAAAACGCTGGCCGCCACGATCAAGGCGCGCTGGGTCTGCGAGCAGGCTCACCAGCAACTCAAGGAGGAACTCGGCCTCGATCACTTCGAGGGCCGCTCATGGCAGGGGCTTCATCGGCATGCGCTGATGACCATGATCGCCTACGCCTTCCTCCAACACCGTCGCCTCGCCGCCGCGAGCGGGGGAAAAAAGAATCCTCTGGGGCCCACCCAAGCCGACGCTCCCAGCCGTCCGAAAAGCCGTCGTTCTCGCCTTGGCCCGCGCGCCGCCCTACCGATGCCCCCACTGCAGAAGGCGCATCCGCAGAAAACTCGAATAAAAGTGCCAAAGTAGTGTTAGATGCTGTTGGGGGGTCCAAATCGAGCCACCCTCCGCATAAGCTTGTATTGCCGGCAAAGAAGAGGAACGCCATGAAAATCCTTTACACGGCCGCATTTGCTATGTTGACGGGCGCTACGATGGGCGCGTTGGCGGTTCAGGGGCTTCGTGCACAAACGAAGCCGCCGGCCTACGTTGTCACTGAGACCGAAATCACGAATTTGGACGCTTACCAAAAAGAGTACGTCCCTCTTGCGCAGGCTTCAATCAAGGCGGCTGGTGGCCATCTCCTCGCCGCAGGGCAAAATATAGTCGTGTTCGAAGGGGCGCCGCCGAAAACACGCGTAGCCATCAACCAGTTTGATAGCATGGAAGCAGCTCAAAATTGGCGAAACTCAGCACAGTACAAAGAAAACCGTAAGGTCGGCGATAAGTATGCGAAATTCCGTTCGTTTGCTGTTGAGGGGCTTCCGCAGTAAATGAAAGGACGTCTGTTAAGCTTCGAGGTCGTCACAATTGGCGATCTCGAGCACAAATTACGGCAAATTTCCTGTCGTCCCCGCGCACGTCTGCGTCGGTAGATTTTTTAGTGATCGCTTGACACCCGACTTGAACAGTAAACTGGCCCTCGCGCTCGCAAAGCATTGATATCATTTAGGGCGGTGAGCGGTTTTCGCAAAATGTAGTGCCACGTTTGCACAGTTTTTGTGCTTGATCTTTGGCGGCGAGTTGGATTCCGTGGTGCTCGATAGCGAGGGCCCATGTTCTTCCGCCTCAAGAAGTCCGGCCAACGCGGCTACGTGCAAATCGTCGAGAACAAGCGCGACGGCGCGGCCGTGCGCCAGAAGGTGATCGCCAATATCGGCCGGGCCGACGAACTGGCCGCCTCCGGCGCGCTCGCTTCGCTCATCGCCTCGGGCGCCAAGCTCACCGATCAGGTGCTGCTGATCAACGCGCTCGACGAGGACGCCGAGGGCGCGCTGTCGGTCGCCGCCAAGCGGATCGGCGGGCCGCTGCTGTTCGGAAGGATCTGGGAGCGGCTCGGGATCGACGCCGTGCTGGCCGACCTGCTCATGGAGCGGGCGTTCGAGTTCCCGGTCGAGCGCGCCGTCTTCGTCGCCGCCTTGCATCGTCTGTTCGTTTCGGGATCCGACCGCGACTGCGCCTCGTGGACCAAGGACTACGATATCCCCGGGGCGGAGGGGCTCGATCTGCATCACTTCTACCGCGCCATGGCCTGGCTCGGCGAGGAGCTGGAGGAGAAGCCGGATGGGGCGCTGGCGCCGCGCTGCCTCAAGGACCTGATCGAGGAGAGGCTGTTCGACCGCCGTCGCGACCTGTTCACCGACCTCTCCGCCGTGTTCATGGACACCACCAGCCTCTCCTTCTACGGCGAGGGCGGCGAGACGCTGGGCGAGCACGGCTATTCCAAGGACTATCGGCCCGATTTGAAGCAGATGATCCTCGGCCTCGTCGTCGACGGCGACGGCCGGCCGATCTGCACCGAGATGTGGCCGGGCAATACCGCCGACGTGACGACGCTCCTGCCGGTCGTCGATCGCTTGCAGCGGCGCTTTTCCATCGGCCGGGTCTGCGTCGTCGCAGACCGCGGCATGATCTCGGCGGCAACCATCGCCGGGCTCGAGGAGCGCAAGCTGGAGTACATCCTCGGTGCGCGCGAGCGCTCCGACGCCGCCGTGCGCAAGCTCGTCCTCGAGAACGACGATCCTTTCGTGCCCCTCCTCGTCGAGCGGAAGGCGGGAGAGACCCAGCTGTTCGTCAAGCAGGTGAACGCCGAAGGCGTTCGCTATGTCGTCTGTCGCAACGAAGCGGGAGCCGAGAACGACCGAAAGGACCGTGAAGCGATCGTCGCCGCGCTCGATGCGCAACTGAAGAGGGGCGACAAGGCGCTGATCGGCAACTCCGCCTATCGGCGCTATCTGCGCAAAGCCGGAGCCAGGGGCGAGCGCTCATTCGAGATCGACGCTGGCAAGCTTGCCGAGGAGGCGCGCTTCGACGGGATCTTCGTCCTGCGCACCAATGCGAAGGTGACCCCGTTGCAGGCAGTGTTGCGCTATCGCGATCTGCTCCAGGTCGAGGACCTCTTCCGCCGGACAAAGGCGATCATGCGCACCCGGCCGATCTTCCATTCCTCCGACGCCGCCATCCGCGGCCACGTCTTCTGCTCCTTCCTGGCGCTGTCGATGCAGAAGCATCTCGACGACCTCGCCCGCCAGGCCGGCCTCGCGCCGGAATGGAAGGAGCTGTTGCGCGATCTCGACCGCCTGCAACAGGTGCGCATCCACTACCGAGCCGCCGACTGGCTCGTGCGCACTGACGCCGCGCCAGACGTGATCAGGCTTTTCAAATGCGCCCATGTCGCCCTGCTGCCGCGGGCCCGCCAGGCCCGTCCTCCGCCGCCGGCCCCCTCCAAATCCCCCCGAAAACGCCGCGGCCGCCCCAGGCGTAGTGCCACGCCAACTTGAATTTCGTCAGAACGCCAACACAATCAACCCCTTGCGAAATTCAGGTGTTCAAGTCGGGCTTGACGTCGTTCCAGCCGTCCGCTTCGCGCAAATAGCGGTCGGTCACCGAGGGCATGGCGAACGGGGGTCAAATCGACGTCAAGAGGTTATTGCGGACCGGGAAAGCGGAGCCTTGCTCGCCGCCGCGCAATCACAATCGCCCGCTTACGATACCCCATCGAGCAGGGTCTTCGCCGCCCTCAAGTCGGCGGTGTGAAAGCCTTCGGTGAACCCGGCATAAATCGGCGTAAGGAGATCACGTCCTTCATCGCGACGCCCCTGATCCACCCAAAGATTGGCGAGCGTGACTGCGGCTCTCAGCTGCCAGAACCTTGCCTCCTGCTGCTGGGCGAGCGCAATGGCCGCTTCGAGGCATTGTTCTGCTTCGTTCTCGCGTCGCTTTGGAAGGGCGAGCAGCATCTCCGCCTTGAACCGAAGCAATTCGGGTTCGTACCACCGTTCGCCTGTCGTCGAGGCCGCTTCGAGCGCGGAGGTGAAAAGCGCGAGAGCGCCGTCGATGTCGCCCGCCGCCGCCTTGGTCAGGCCGACAATTCCGATTCGGATCGGCAGGTGGAAGCGACGCGAAGGAAACGACTTCAACGTCTCCAGAGCGGCCTCAGCCTGCTGGACACCGGTTCCGACTTCGCCTCGCAGCACGAGGACCCAACCCTGCATGATTTTGGCCGGGATAAGGTAGTTCGCCAGCGAGTATTTCTCGGCAAGCGGAACGCAAATGTTCAGATGCGCTTCGGCCTCGTCCGTACGGTTTAGCATGATGTAAGTTTCCGCACAGAACATGTGTGCTTGCGAAAGGCTGGGTTTGTGATCAATGCGATAAGCTAGGTCCACGGCCGTTCTGAGTGCGGGTTCAACTTGATCGAGATCACCAAGCATCGTCAGGCTCAAAGCGCGCATGCCAAGGGAACAGCAGCCCGGATCGTGGGCACCATAGGTCATCGCAAGGTTACCGTGGACATCCATCTGGTAGTTCGTCAGCAAGTGATCGATGTGATTGAGCGCCGAGCGCGGCACACCTTCCGCCACCATTTGAGAACCACCGGCATGGTGGGCCTGAACCACGTATTCCGGATCTTGCGTCTGCTTTAGGAGACCAAAGATTTCCTCCATTAGTTCGTGGGCTCGGGCGTGCTGTCCGCTGCTGTGCGCCCCCATCCACAAACCCCACGTAGATCGGAACACTTCTGCTGGGCGCCCCAGTCTTTCAGCCACCTCCCTCGCCTTTTCGTAAAGCAGTTTCGCCGGTGGGCTGTCCCAGCCATCCAGCGCCATCCGCGAGGGCCCTTCGATCACCAGAAAACTGAGCTCCCACTCGTCCCTTTCAGTACTTTCGGGCAGGGCAGCAACGAGCTTCATCGCCCGTGTCAACGTGACCGAGCGCTTCGATGTAAGCTAATCGTTTCGCTGCCCGCTCCGCGGCCTGGCGCCAGTACGCCAGGGCTCGGACAACCAAATTTGCTTCTGTATAGTGATACGCCAGCAGTTCTGGCTCGGTCTCGGCAACCTCAGGAAACAAACTCGCGAGAACTTCCGCGATGCTTTGGTGCAACTTGCGCTTGCGTGCGTTCAAGATAGACAGAACAGCCGCGTCGCGGATCAGCGCATGCTTGAAGATGTAGCGCGACTGCGGCGGCGTGCCACGTTGTCCCAACAAATCGGAACGGACAAGCTGTTCAAGCCCTTCCAGCAGCGTCGCCTGCGACACGCTCGCCACGGCATGGAGCAATTCGTAGGAAAACTCCCTACCGATTATCGATGCCGTGAGCGCGACATCTTTGGCCACGCCGAGGCGGTCCAGACGCGCAATCAAGGAGTCCTGCAAGGTGGACGGAATTGCGAAGTCCCGGATCGATCCGCGCAGGATGTAACGTTCGCCATCCTCCTCAAGATCGCCGGACTCCAAAATCGCGCGCGTGATCTCCTCGATGAACAGCGGGACACCCTGCGATTTCGCGGCGATCTGTTCGACAATCGCTCCCGGCAGCGTCTTGCCGCCTGCGGTATTGCGAACGAGGGCGACCACCTGACTTCGCTCCAGGTGGTTCAGATTCAACGTCGTAACGTGGCCAAGATCCAGCCAGCGCGGGGTGAACTCAGGCCGATAGGTCACCATAATCATTACCGGCAGGTCCACCACTCTGCGAATAATCCTGTCCATCAACTCTATGGAGGTCGGATCGATCCAGTGCGCATCCTCGAAAAGAACCAGCACTGCGTCCCGCCGCGAGAGCAGAGCCAGTTGCTCTTGCAGCACCTCCATTGTCCGTTGTTTTTGGACTGCCTCGGTGAACTGCAGCGGCGGATAGCGTTCACCGAACGGAATCGACAACAGATCGGCCAGCAACGCGGCGGCTTCGGCCTTGCCTTCCGACGAGCCTTCCAAAATGGCTTCCAGCTTGTCGAGTTTCTGAGGCCCGGTATCCGTCCGGACGATGCCGGCGGCCCATTCGAGCTGCCGAATAAAGGGATAAAACGCACTGTTCACATGAAAAGGGGAGCCAAAATATTGCAGACAAATGACAGAGGGATCGTCGAGATCCTCGCGGAATGCTTGTGTCATGCGCGACTTACCGAAACCGGCGGGCGCCGAGAGAAGGACGAGCTGGCCATCGCCCTCCTTCGCGCGGTCCCAGCGACGCCGGAGAAGCATGATCTCCTCGGCGCGACCGACCAGCGGCGTAAGGCCGCCGACAACCCTCCTATCGAAGCGTCCCCGCGCGGTGCTTTCCCCCGCGACGCGCCACAACCTCGCCGCATCGCGGATGCCCTTGAGTTCGTGCAGCCCGAGTTCCTCGTAGTCGAAGGCGGCGCCGGCGAGACGATGGGTTAGTTCTGGCACCACCACGGAATCGGGAGCGGCGACAGCCTGAATCCTCGCGGCCAGGTTCAATGTCTCTCCGACGGCCACGCGTTCCTGCGCACTGCCCTCGCCGATCAACTCGCCGACCACCACGAGGCCGGTGGCGATCCCGACCCTGACCTGCGGACGCAAGGGAACGGACAGCTGCATCGCCGCCATCGCGTCGATCAGCGCAAGCCCGGCGCGGACGGCCCGCTCGGCATCGTCCTCGTGGGCCTCCGGATAGCCGAAATAGACGAGCGCTCCATCGCCCATATACTTGGCGACCGAGCCGCCAAACCCGGTCACAGCGGTGACACAGGCCTTTTGAAACGCGCCGAGGACGTTGCTCATTTCCTCGGGATCGAGCCGGGTCGAAAGCGCTGTCGAACCGACGAGATCGCAGAACATGACGGTCAGTTGTCGACGTTCGGCATCAGTCGATCGTGGGGGCGCCGCCGACGCCGGGGTGGGGCCTGGCTCAGTCGTGGCATCGGGATCGGCAATTGAGCTGGCTTCGGACTTGAGGCCCGCGATGGCGTCGAGCAGCCGGCGACGATGGCCGACCGGAGTGACCCCGATATCCCTGAGGTCCTCGGCGGTCAGGCTCGGCAGCACCTCGGCGTCAATCGCGTTGTCGCGAAACGCCGACGCATATTGTTCGAGGCCCAGCCCGCGCAGCCAATCGGCGACATCAAGCGACATCGCCAACGCTCCCTCGTGCTAAGCGTCGCTCGCCGCCGCCAATTTGGGGTGGGCTCATGTGGCCCTCGGACTTTCGACGCCAGCATAGCCGGGAGTAGCCCCATTTGGAATGGCAGCTTAACGTCGACTCCGGCCGTCCGCTGTGCGCGTAGCGGCATTAGCCGCCGCACATAACGATCAAAAGAGGGAGCACCCCACGGGCCAATTAGCGCACTGCACCTGCTGCTCGACCTTGACGATCTGCTGACGCTTGCCGCCATGCAATCAAAACTCGAATGCGTAGACACGGCTATCGCCGGCCACGTACAGCCGATCCCGTGCGACGATGAGCGTCTGGAAATGGTGCAACCCGCTCATGGCTTCGTTGGAGCCGCCGCCGGCAAAGATCGGCTCACCGGTATCTCCTCGATATCCATGCAGGCGATTGTCGCCCTCGGCGCCGACGATCCAGACGATAGCATTCGAGCGCCCGTCCGTGGTGGTCACGATCGGCGATCCCCTGCCTCTCATCGCCGCGCACCAAGCCGTAGAGATCGTCGGACGAGCGCCTGGCCGAACCTCGAGCACCGTCAGGTTTCCTTCGCGTACCGGACAATTCGCTCCCTCGCCCTGGAACGCCACAAAGACGCCCTCCGGCGCCGGATAGGCGGCAGGGGCGGTGCGGATCGGATCCATCGCGACGGTCTGGACGGCGAGACCGCCGCCAATCCCCCCGAGATGGCGCCGATCAAGCAGGTGGGCGCGTCGGTCCTTGCCCAACGCCAACACGAGAGTTTGCGTTGCCTCCCCACTCGGCACATCCAGGAGCAAAGGATTCGTGCCGCCGAGATCGGCGTCGCTCTCATCAAGGGAGCGCCAATCCGATGGGGCGAAATAATCATCCTTCGCACTGCTCCGGCGGAGATCAGGAGCTAACCGGATCACCGCTTCGCCGTCGCTCCAGTCTTTCGCTCGCATGGTGTTCCCTGTGGCGACGTAAAGAGCCCGCCCATCGCTGCTGATCCCGCCCGGGGCCCATATGCCGCCGCCGCTCGCGCGCGTGGACCAGGCGCTCACAGACTTGGGATTTGCAATCGAGATGCCGAGGACCCACCCATGATAGTCGCCGCAATCGCCGAAATGGCCCCCGAAAGGCACGTACACGGATCCGTCGAGGATCGTGAGCGCTCCCCGCTGGTTTTGGTCGCCAGCATTGAAGGTCTGGCCGAGTCCCCTCAGCGCCTCACCCACATCCACGGGCCACCCCTGAATGAC
This sequence comes from uncultured Alphaproteobacteria bacterium, assembly GCA_963787135.1. GTDB lineage: Bacteria > Pseudomonadota > Alphaproteobacteria > Rhizobiales > Beijerinckiaceae > Roseiarcus. The sequence goes on from CAWBBW010000004.1 coordinate 19,701, forward strand.
CGAGCCGTCTCTGAGGGACAGCGCGAATACGAGATGCCTGGGACCCGAGGGGCCAGCGACGACCGCATCCAGGAAGATCGCCTGCGAAGCTTCGTCAATCACGGGCGTCCCGGTGACTCCCAACGGGTCGATGTTGCCGCAAGGAAGCGAGCCTAGCGGAACAGGCTGGCCGAGCGACCGATCCCAGACGGGCTTTCCGGTCGCCGCATCGAGCGCATGGATGCCGTCATCCTCCGTCGAGACAATCAGCAGCGCCGACCCTAACCCGGAATCTCGCCAATACAGGGGCTGGGCGTAGACATGGCCGGGAAAACTCGCTTGGAAGCCCGTGTCGAGACGGAGCGCTCTGGCTCTCTCCCAGGTGAGGCCGGGAACAACGAAGGCGCCACTTCGCGCAACATCGCCGTGATAGGTGAGAACCGACTTGTCTTGGGCGGCTGCGGGGGCGATTGCATCCCAGCCGGCGACGGGCATCGCCAGCAAAACCCTAATGAGAACTCGCGCTAGAATTTCTGTTCTAGGCATCAGGATGGGCATCGTCGACGCTCTGCGTCGCGAAAGGCAGATTGAACCACGTTCGTCTATGCGCTCCGTGGGTCAGTTTGAGGTTTCGTCGTCCGCCATCGTCGCGCGGGTCCGACCGTTAACGGGTCATAATCGGCGCGGCTTGCATCGAGTGTCAACCCTGGCAATGACGTGACCGCAAAGCCTACCTTCACGGGCATCTCGATGTGCCCGCGAACCGTCGCGAAATTAGTTGGCGCCGTCTGATCACCGCTTTCCCCAACTACGACAGTCCGTCGCAATGACCGCTTCACGTGTGCGCCGTGAGAAGGCGGCGCTTTCCAGTGGGTGAGAGCCCCACCCGGCGAACGCTCCAGCCGGAAGCAACCGGAGCAGTCATGGAGGTGACGAAATGGCTGAAGCCTTCGGTGTAGCAGGTCACGTATAGGTGACGGCGCGAGTGTGCGGGCCGCAACGCGAGTACACGCCGAGCAAGCCTCACATGAGCAGGTGGCAGTCAAGTGGGTCGTTTCCGGGTGATTAGTCTCCAGCGGTTTGACCGGTATCCGAGGTTCTGAACCCTCTTGCGTGACGCGGCTCGTTTCCGAGCACGATCAACCTCACATACGGTCGCCGTTCGCGACGGCTGCACCAACATCCCGCTTGCGGCGGGCAGGGCTCAGGAAGACGAGAACCTTTCTCGAAAACGGCTTTTCAAGCCACGGCTTGCTTCGGTTCGTCCACCTGGATCCGTCAGGACTGATCACGTCCTGAGGATTACGGTATTGGATGGGGTTGAAGACGGGCCTGTCGTCAGGAAGGCCTAATCATTGCGCCTTCGATCACGACTCCGGCGCTCACATATTTCCAGAGCGCGACAAGTAGTTTTCGCGCCAGCGCCACGATGGTCGTCTTGCGCCGACGACCGCCGTTACGTTCGATTCGGTTCTGGAACCAGAGGGTGAGCGCCGAGCGCGGCTGATGGCGTAGCCAAAGCCACGCGAGCTGAATCATCGTTGTCCGAAGTCGCGAGTTGCCCGATTGGGAGATGCCCTGCTCACGATTGACCGACCCGCTTTGCCAAGGGGTCGGGGCAAGACCGGCATAAGCGGCGACCTGCCGGCGGTTATCGAAGTGTCTGGAGAGTCCTTCCGACCAGAGGATCGAAGCGAACTCTGGCCCGACGCCATGGACTCCCAGCAACATCGGCGGCGGGGCGGACGCTTTGGTTTGTTCTGCGCCGAGCAGCGCGTCTCGCTCGGCCTCGACGGCCTTGATCTGCTCGAGTAGCAATTCGAGCCGGTCGAGTTCTCGACAAACCTGGGCTTTGAGATGTTGGGGTAAGCGACGGCCATCGCCAGTCTGGAGCGCATCCAGCCGCGCCCGCCGATCGCGACGCAACGGCTCATACCCAGATGCGCCCTGAGAGAAGAGCAATCCTTTGATCCGGTTGACGTGCTGGACCCGTTCCATGATCAGGACCTTACGCTCGCGGCAAATCCGGCGGCGGTCTTCATCTTCAGGCGTCGGGGCCCGAACCATTGAGCAGACCCGCGGTTCGCCGCGCTTGTGGGCGAGCAGCGCGCGAAGCAACGTCTCGCCATCGATTCTATCGGTCTTGGCCCGACGCCTCCGGCGCGACGTCGCAATCGAAGCTGCATCGACAACGTGGCTCTCAATTCCTTCGCTCAGCAAGACGCGGTGAATCCAGAAGCCGTCCAGCCCCGCTTCTTGGATGACGACAAGCGGGAAGGATTTGCCGGTCCGCGCGCACGCTTTCTTTCTGAGCTCCGAAAAACGCGCCAGCAGCGCAGCGATGTCCCCGGCAGACACGGTGTGCTTTGACATCTTCTCCCCGCGGCCTGGCGACAAAGACGTGACCAGCCAGGTCGATCGGCTCAGTTCCAAGGAGACAAATATTGCGCGAAGATCGGCCTGGATCGTGGTCGGTGCTGCGGATTGATCAGCTACGTCTTTCATGGTCGCCTCCAGAGTTGATGATCAGCGACCTCATCCTTCCAGATCGCAGGTCGCTAGCCACCCAGCCTCATGGGATCTCGAAAAGGACGATGTGCAGGCCGACCCGACCGCAATTTCGGGGAAGGCTGATACGGGTGGGTGAGATGAGCGAAGACGACGCCCAGTCGCTGCACCGGGGTACTGGCGGCGGCACGTACATGAAGGAAAGCGCGCGCAACACGGGAAGCCCCATGGCGCGGTCAGGGATGACCAACCGGACGCCCGCGAGGGATGGGCCGGGCGCCGCGTGGTGGCGGAGAGGTTCGTAGTACCACTTGTCATTTTTCATGGAATAGGGACCCCGCTACGGGGCTGATTTTCATCCAATCGGGACCCCAGAGCTAAGGGTCCACAGTGGCCTCCTGATTCTGGGAGGCCGAGATTGGAATGTTGGTTGTGGAGACGATCGCCAAGATACGCCGGGCGTATTTTTCTCTTGGGAAGTCGATCAAGGAGATTTGCCGGGACCTGCGGGTTTCTCGGAAGGTCGTCCGGAAGGTGATCCGTTCGAACGCGACCGAGTTTCATTACGAACGCTCGACGCAGCCGCTTCCTAAAATTGGACCCTGGCGGGAGCGGCTAGATTCGCTGCTTCTGGAGAACCAGGGGAAGCCGGCGCGTGAGCGGCTGACGCTTGTTCGATTGTTCGAGGAGCTGAGCGCCTTCGGTTATAGCGGGAGCTACGCCGCCGTTCGGCGCTACGCGCTCGTCTGGCGCAAAGAGCACGGCGCCGCGCTGACGCAAGCGTATGTGCCGCTGACCTTCGCGCCGGGGGAGGCCTACCAGTTCGACTGGAGCCATGAAATCGTCGTGCTGAACGGCGTGACGACGACCGTGAAGGCCGCGCACGTCCGTCTTTGCCACAGCCGCATGATGTTCGTGCGCGCCTATCCGCGCGAGACGCAGGAGATGGTGTTCGACGCGCACGAGCGGGCGTTCGCATTCTTCAGGGGCGCCTGCGGGCGCGGCGTCTACGACAACATGAAGACGGCGGTGGAGACGATCTTCGTCGGCAAGGACCGGCAATACAATCGCCGTTTCCTCCAGATGTGCTCGCACCATCTCGTCGAGCCTGTCGCCTGCACGCCGGCGTCGGGCTGGGAGAAGGGCCAGGTCGAGAACCAGGTCGGCCTCGTTCGCGAACGCTTCTTCACGCCGCGCCTGCGGTTCAAGAGCTATGACGAGTTGAACGCCTGGCTCCTCGACAAATGTCTGGCCTGGGCGAAAGCGCACGCCCATCCGGAGCGGCCGGAGCGGACGATTTGGGAGGTCTTCGAAGAGGAACGGCCGAAGCTCATTCCCTATCGCGGGCGCTTCGACGGGTTCCACGCGCTGCCGGCCTCGGTGTCGAAGACGTGCCTCGTCCGCTTCGACAACAACAGATACTCGGTGAGCGCCAGCGCGGTCGGCCGACCGGTCGACATTCATGCCTACGCCGATCGGATCGTGATCCGCCAGGACGGGCGGATCGTGGCCGAGCATCAGCGCAGCTTCGGCCGTGGCGAGACGGTTTACGACCCCTGGCATTACGTGCCGGTGCTGGCGCGCAAGCCCGGCGCTTTGCGGAACGGGGCGCCGTTCAAGGATTGGGTTCTGCCGGCGGGGCTCGACCGGGTCCGGCGCAAGCTCGCCGGTTCGAACGACGGCGATCGGCAGATGGTCAAAATCCTCGCCGCGGTGCTGAGCGACGGGCTGCCGGCGGTCGAGGCCGCCTGCGAACAGGCGCTCGCCGAGGGCGTCCATTCGTCCGACATCGTCCTTAACATTCTCTCCCGACAACGCGATCCAGGTCTGAGCGAGACCATCGCCACGCCCGAGACGCTGCGGCTGCGCCATGCGCCGGTTGCCGACTGCGCCCGCTACGACCAACTCAGGAGCGCCTGACAATGGAGCGAACCGAAGTCCTCGACATGATGGGCGAACTGAAGCTCTATGGCATGAGGGCCGCCTATGACGAGACGCTGGCCACGGCGCTCAAGCGCAAGCACGAACCGCAGCGCTTCGTCGGCGATCTCCTGCGCGCTGAGATCTCGGAGAAGCAGGCGCGCTCGATCAAGTACCAGCTCACGGTCGCCAAGCTGCCGCTGGCCAAGGACGTCGACGACTTCGCCTTCAACAACACGCCGATCAACGAGGCCCTCGTGCGCGACCTCGCCGGCGGCGGCTTCCTTGCCCAGCAGCGGAACCTCGTCCTGGTCGGAGGAACCGGCACGGGCAAGACGCACCTGGCCATCGCGATCGCGCGAAGCTGCATCCGATCGGGATCGCGCGGGCGCTTCTTCACAACCGTCGATCTCGTCAACCGGCTCGAGGCCGAAACGCGCGCCGGACGTCAGGGGCGCATCGCCGATTATCTTACGCGCATGGACTTCGTCGTCCTCGACGAACTCGGCTATCTGCCCTTCGCTCAGGCCGGCGGGCAGTTGCTGTTCCATCTCGTCAGCCGGCTCTACGAGCGAACGTCGATCATCGTCACCACCAATCTCGCCTTCGGCGAATGGCCGAGCGTGTTCGGCGACTCGACGCTTTCATGATGCCTCTCTCTTTGACCGGTTGGTGCGTCGGACTCTTGCTCTGAGCACGACGGCTTGGTCTGGGGATAGTGAGATCTGCCAAGGCATACCCTTGGCGAGTTGCGTGCCCGTCAGCCACCCTTTTCGGAGCCAATCGAATATGACCTGCGGCGTGATGCCGATGGCCGCGGCGGCGCCCTGGACCGAGTAGCTTCCGTCGGGCCACTGCGGTGGGTTCGGGGCTGTGCCGTTGATCTTGACGCTCTGAATCCGCCACCTCTTCCGCAAAACGTGAACCATGCCGCTGGAGAATGGCGCTCCATGCGCTGTGCGGAGCGCCTCCTTGTTGAGAATCGCGGCGATCTCGCCATCCATCTTCTGCTGCCCGTTAAGCTCGGCAATGCATTGCCGGAGACGGTCCTGATCGGCGTGTTGCTCGTAGCCTTGCACGCACCGTTGCAGCCAATGTTCGCTTGCGGCGCCAGTTTGCCAATTGACCCTGATCCAGACGTAACCACGTCGCCGCTTCTGATCCAGCGCAACGCCCTTGATCACCAGCCGCACGATCTGCTTGCGGTCCGCCGATCTGGTGGTCGCGGCGCGCCAAAGGTGCGGCAGCTCTTCGCCGAGCGCCAATATCTCCGCTCGATCGTTGTCGGAGATCGAGACCGATTGCTCGCGACGCCATGCGTCGTATTCCTGCTCGACCCGGTCCGCGCGCCGCAGTCGCTCCTCCCAGACCCGCTCCAGCGAGCGAGCCACCAGGCGGTTCTCAGGCTCGACGGCGTCATATTGGCGACGCGCGCGTTCGGCGTCGTAGCGAGCTCGCTCGCGTTTGAGCGACCACTGCCGCTCCACCGCCCGCGTCTCCTCTTCGATCTCGCCCAACGCGGCAATCGCCAGCACGATCCGGTCTGGCGTCAACGCCGTGAGGATCAACCGCTCGACTTCGGCGTCAACCGCGAGAGCCCGTACTTCTTGGCATCGCGGCCGACCCTCCGCGCTGTTATCGGCGACGCAGACATAGACCGGATAGTCCCCGTGCGGTCCCGAGTATCGCAGGCCCATCCGACGGGCGCACCGACCACAGCTGACAATCCCCTGCAGCAATGCGTTGCCTTTACGCGGGGCGCCGGGCCGGCCCGCATCGTAGCGACCGACGTTGTCCGCAAGCTGCCTTCGGTTCGCCATGAACTCGTCCCAGTCGAGATATGCCGGGTGGGCGTCCTTGAGACAGATCGACCAATCCTCCGGCGCGACGGCCGTCGTCCTGATCCGGTCGCTGCCGGGTTGCCGCCGCAGCGGGTCCGGGCGTCGCCGGCCATAGACGTAGGCGCCAGCATAGGCCGGGTTCTTCAGGATGTTGATAACGCGGGCGCTGTCCGCCGGTCGCCAGACAACATCATGGGGCGCCGGACCGTGAAGGGGTCGCACCGGAAGCAGCAGGTTTCCCCGGCGCAGATATCGCATGACGGCCTTGGCGCTACGCAGCTCCCGGAATTTTGCGAAGACCAGGCGCAACCGCTCCTGCACTTCCTCGTCCGGATTGAAGGTAACGCCGCCATCGCGGGTGTGGATCAGCCCGGCGGGAAGCGGCAGTCGCAGCTCACCCCGCGCCGCCTTCTGGCGTTCCCCTTGATGCAGTCGGATCTTGATCTGGTGCAATTCCGCTTCGCTCATGATCCCTGACAGGCCGAGGAGCAGCCGGTCATGGTATGCGGCCGGATCGTATAGCCGTTCGCCATCGGCAATCAGAACGCCGAACAGCGAGCACAGCTCGAGGAGCTGATGCCAATCCCGGTTGTTGCGGGCGAGCCGCGACGCGTCCAGACTCATCACAAGGCCGGCCTTGCCAAGGCCGACCTCGGCGATCAACGTCTGAAAGCCGTACCGATCTTTGCTGGACGTCCCGGACTTGCCAAGATCGTCATCGATGACGTGAACGCGCTCGCGCGGCCAGCCGAACACGGTGGCTCGCTCGACCAGCCGATACTGCAGCTCCGTGCTTTCCTGATGATGACGGACCTGCCCTGGCGATGACTGCCGGACATACACATACGCCAGCTTGGCGCGATGAGCGGTCGTGATGCGTTCATCGGTCGACAATGTCGTGCTCAGCAAGATGGTTCTCCTCTGACCGGGCGGACCGCCGCCGCAGACGTTGCACGAGCTGTCCCACGTGCTGCGCCAGCTGACGTCGCGTCTCGACCGGAAGCTGGGGCCACAGGCGTGGCGGCCGTCCAGGCGAAGCCGTCCTGCTCGACAGGCATCCGATCGAGGTTGCGTCCGCCGCTGCCTTCGAGATCCGCATTTCTGGAGGCGAGCACGGCGCGGACGTGATTTGCCAAGGGCAAAAGCGTGCGCACCGAAATGTGTCCCAGACGACTCGCAGCCGCCGTTAGATCTTCGGACGCTGAAGAAACGGAAATGGCGGCGCGGGAGATTGCCCGCTCCCGTCCGTCCGGCAGCCGGATGACGATCAGCGCCGGCCCTCGTCCAGAGCGTCGTTCGCTGACTGGAAAGCAGCCGCCATACAGCGGATGATGCGGGTCAACGACCCTGACCTCAGAGACTCGCCCGTCAAGCGTTGTGGCATCTACAAATGTCCGGTGATCCGAAGATGACGACCGCGCTGCTGGACCGCCTCACCCATCACTGCGACATCGTCGAGACCGGCAACGAAAGCTGGCGCTTCAGGAACCGCGCCTGATCCTTCAAACAACCGCTCCTCGCTAACCCGCGCTCGCCCCGGCTGCGCAACCCCGACCAGCTCCGCCGAGGCGAGCGCTACCTCATACGCATCTCAATCCGAGGGGTCCCTATTCAACGCAAATCAGGGGTTCCGTTTCCATGCTCATTGACACTCGTCGCCGCGATCTCGCGGAGCAGAGCTTCCACGACGCCCGCGAGTTCGACCTTGCGAGCCGGGCATAGCTTCACGAGCGGCGTCTCCTCGTCGAACAGGCTTCGTTGGCGATGTTGGCGATGTTCGGATCTGCGCGCCATTTTGGGCTCCCTCCGGTTTTGATTCGGGCAGGAGAAAGCCTAGGAGCGCATCGACCTCCATGCGCATCGAGCGCAAGATGTGGAGTGGAAAATGCGGCTGGTCGCTGATCGTGAAACGCGACGCCGCCGGTTCCGTCATCCATGCCGGCAAGCAGGCGAACGAGCCGTCCGGTTGAAGAACGACGACAAACTCGACGCCGCCGCTTTCGAGCCGTCGCCTGATCTGCACCACTTCGCCGAAGCGCGGGTGGAACCGGTAGCTGATACGAGCTTCAGCCGGCTGTTCGTGGGCACTATGTAGCCATTTCGAAAAGCAATTGAACTGCTCTCAGATTTCCTGTTTTGCGGTAGATCTGCGCCGCCTTGGTGCGCCGCATAGAATGTGTGCCGTACGCGCTGCTTTCCATCCCCGCGCCATCGATCCAGCCATGCAAAATGCGCGCGTATTGGCGCGCCGTGAGGTGAGGCTGGTTGTGGACCCGGCTCGGAAAGACGTAAGGGCCTCGATCCTTCTGTCGCGCGCTCAACCACTCCTGCAGCGAAACGCGGGTCTGCTCCATGATCTCGAACTGAACCGGCCGGCCGGTCTTGTGCTGGATAATCGTCGCTCGGTCTTTGACATGGCCGCCCACCGCGATGTCGTCGACCCGAAGGCTGACGAGATCGCAGCCGCGCAGCTTACTGTCGATTGCGAGATTGAACAGCGCGAGATCGCGCTTGCGGTTCTCAATCTGAAGTCGGACCCGAATGGCCCAGACCTCTTTCGGTCGAAGGGCACGCTTCTGGCCTACGAGACGTCCTTTGTTCCAGGCGACACGGGAAGCAGCGCTATCCGTCTTGATTGCAGTGGACATGGTTGTCCTCCACTTCCGACCGCTCCCACCGCAGCGCCCACATTCAGCAGGCAGGCCATCTTACCGCGATTGCATCGGACGGAGGGATCTTCCCGCTGAACAGTCAGTATCAGACAGAAAGCGGGCAGAGCCTGAATGCGTAGGTAGCGCCAGGGCACGAAGTCGCTCCGCTCCGGCCCCGCTGCGCGGGGTGGCGTGAGCCAGGAGGGCGGGTAGCAGGCGGATAGGATAGCGATGGCGCGACGGGCAACTCCGTCCTGAGAATCGAGGGTCGTTCAACCTCAACTCAGGAAGGAGCGCCCGATGAGCGCGACCAACACCGTCAGTCCGCTTCGTCAGCGTATGATCGAAGACATGACTGCGCGCAAGCTCGACCCGCACACGCAGCGCAGCCACATCTACAGCTGCAAGCGGTTCACCGCTTGGCTCAAGCGTTCGCCCGACACGGCGACCGCCGAAGAGGTCCGCCGCTTCCAGCTGCACCTCGTCGAGAGCGGCGCGAGCATCTGCAACCGCAACCGGATCGTGACTGGGGTGCGCTTCCTGTTCCGCGTCACGCTGCGCCGCCACGATCTGGCGGCCGAGATCTGGCACATCAAGGAGCCGCAGAAGCTGCCGCCGGTGTTGAGCCCCGAGGAGATCAAGCGCATCCTGAACATGGCGACCAGCCTTAAGGCGCGAGCGATGCTGTCGCTCGCCTATGGCTGCGGACTGCGGGCAAGCGAAGTGGCGCGGCTGCGGGCCTGCGACATCGACAGCGATCAGATGATCATCCGCATCGTGCAGTCGAAAGGCCGCAAGGACCGGAACGTGATGCTTCCGCCCGAGATCCTCGACCTGTTGAGGCAATGGTGGAAGGCGCGTCCGAAACGGCGTGACGCCGGCGTTCCGCCACAACAGCGTTGGCTGTTTCCCGGTCGTCACGGTCATCTGACCACGCGCCAGTTCGGCCGGCTGTTCAAGGACGCGGCGAAGGCCGCGGGGCTGCGCAAGACGGTCTCGCTTCATTCGCTGCGTCATTCCTTCGCGACCCATCTGCTCGAGGACGGCAAGGATATCCGGCTGATTCAGGCTTTGCTCGGACACGAGAAGTTGGACACGACGGCCCGCTGCACCCGCGTGGCGACGGGACTCATCGCCAAAGTCGAGAGCCCGCTCGCGCGCCTGACCACACCGCGCCACAGGCGGGCGATGCGAGACGCCGGGAAGCCCCCGGCGCGATAGCGCCGTCGGCCATGGTTCGGCCGGTCCTGGAGCTCGCGGACATCCTCCGCGAGCACGGTCCCGCATGGCGCGAGGCCAACCGCGGCCATGTGAGCCTCGACCAGCTGAAGGTGATGAGCGCAATCGAGCGCTGCCGCACCGCGGCGCTCGGCGGCCACGTCGCGCGCTGCGAGAACCCGGCGTGCGGCCATACGCACGTCGCCTACAACTCGTGCGCCAACAGGCATTGCCCGAAGTGCCAGGCCGCGGCGTCGCGCCGATGGCTGGCCGACCGCGAAGCGGAGCTGTTGCCCGTCCCATACTTTCACGTCGTGTACACGCTGCCGGGCAGGCTGCGCGACATCGCCTGGCAGAACAAGCGCGTGGTCTACGACCTCCTGATGAAAGCGGCGGCCGAGACGACGCTCGCCATCGCCGCCAATCCCCGGCGCCTGGGCGCCAGGATCGGCATCACCGCCGTGCTGCACACCTGGGGCTCGACGCTCACCCATCATCCGCACGTGCACATGATCGTGCCCGGCGGAGGGCTGTCGCTCGACGGATCGCGATGGGTCGCCTCTCGGTCCAACTTCCTCGTGCACGTCAACCTGCTGGCGCGCCTGTTCAGCGGCAAGATGCTGGCGATGCTCGCGGATGCGCACGACGCCGGCCGGTTGACGTTCTTCAACGCGCATGCCGGGCTCGCCGACAAGACCGCGTTCAAGCGCTTCATCGCCCCGCTGCGGCGCATCAAGTGGGTCGTCTACTGCAAGGCGCCGTTCGCCGGACCGAAGCAGGTGCTGCGCTATCTGTCCCGCTACACCCACCGGGTCGCCATCTCGAACCGCCGCCTCGTCGCGGCCGACGACGCCGGCGTCGCGTTCCGCTGGAAAGACTACCGCGTCGACGGTCCGGACCGCTGGAAGACGATGCGGCTTCATCCGCACGAGTTCATCCGGCGCTTTCTCCTGCACGTGCTGCCCAAAGGCTTCCACCGCATCCGCTACTACGGGCTCTTCGCCAACGCCAACCGCGCCGACAACATCGCAAAAGCCCGCGCGCTGCTCGGCGCCGACACGCCTGCCGCCGACCCGAAACAGAAGCCGGAGATCACACCGGACGCGCCGCGTGTGGCGCCCTGCCCATGCCCGCGCTGCGGCGCCCGCATGATCGTCATCGAGGTCTTCGCCCGCGGCTGCGAGCCGAGGTGGCGGCCGACGCCAGGCAGGTTCGACACGTCATGAGCCAGGCTTCCTCCGCGCCCCGCCGCATCCCCGTTGTGGTGCGCTGGCTCCCCGCCGGCGGCGGTCCCGCTCGGCCCGTTTCAGCCCAATCCATGCGACCGGCGCCCGTTGATACCGTTCAACCCCCCCGTCGGGACGCTTCTCCCACTCTCTCACGCCCCGCCGCGCGCAAGCTTGCAGGTCGCGTCGCTCGACGCCGCACCTCCATCGAATGCGCCGCCAACCTCAAATCCCCATAGCGGCAAGCCGCCCAGCCGCAGCCCGCCTCCCGCGACTTCGTGCCCTGGCGCTTTTTGGACGCCGGCCGTCCGAGCGTGCGGACAGGATCGATGCCGCCGGCGTCCAAAAACCTGCACAGGAGCGGACACAAACCTCTATCGCCTCTTCATCATTTAGGCGCGCCAATCCGTTTCTCCTTGACGACGCTCTCGGCCGCCCCTTGCGCCGCCCTCTTGAATCGAAAACTATGTTGTATTTAACGCAATATTAGAAAGATTTCCGTCGTTAAGTCGATCAAATTACTAAAAATGCAGTCATAAAGTCCACTACTTCGTTTAAGCAGCCGTTACAGAGTCCGCGATAGATCATTTTCTTGCCGAACCGAGCTCGGAAGGGCGGCCACGTCGGTTAAACCTCCGGCGATCAGACGGCGCGCGATCTGGCTCCTTCGCATGGGAGGGACAATCGAGCGCTGGCGGTTTGTTTCGGGTTTCTTTTCATTGCAGCCGCACGCTCTTCTGGTGAGAGCGCCCATCAACAGAAAGCTCACGCATTGAGGATCACCCATGGAGGATCTTGCAGAGTGCACGGACGGAAGATCACTTGTGGATCGCGGACGCACCAAGCGGGTGTTGAACGCTGGGTCCGGTTGGGCGACGGGAGCCATGCCCCCGGCCTTCGGTCGATCCGCGTGGACGGAAGTGCGGATCGACATCGATTTCCGCGCCGCCCCGGACCTCGTTGGATCGATCTCCGATCTTCGCGCCCTTGTCGAAGACGATACGTTTGACGCGGTCTGGTGCTCGCACTGCATCGAGCATCTTAATGATCATGAGGTCCTTCCGGCCCTGCGCGAATTTAGACGAATCTTAGCCGACACCGGCTTCGCGATCGTGAGCTGCCCGAACCTCGATGCCATTGCGAAACTGCTCGTGTCCGAAGACATCGAATCGATCGCCTATGTCGCTCCTGCCGGTCCGATCCGGCTCCTTGACATGATATTTGGCCATAGCCCGTCGATCGAAACCGGGCATGTCCATATGGCTCACAAGACGGGCTTCACGGCGGACCGGCTCGGCCGCACGGCCGCGAACGCGGGCTTCTCCGAAACGCGCGTGGTCGAGGGGGACAATCTCGACCTTTGGGCCGCGCTGATGATGCCGAAAGCCGAAGTGTCCCTGCTGGCAGCATTCTTCGAAGACACGAACGTAGCCGCCCTGTTTCAGGAAGCTTCTCTTTCACGGGCTCGGTCCGCGACCAGCCGCAAACGCGTCCGCATCCTGGGCGTCTGACGCGCGCTCGCCAAGACGATTCACGACAATCGGGGTACTATTGCAAAGTAAGTTAAGACTTCCTAGGAAGATTCATAGTCTAACTTCACGTCGGTGTGGGAATTAGACTTCGCAATCCATCAAGTGTGTGGTGAAATATGAAAGTTCTGCTCGCTTTAACGATCGCCGTGACAGTTAATGCTTTTACGTCACTATATGTGCAGGCAAGTGATATCGAGAACGCCGAGCTCGTTTTCAAGCATCGGAATCAGGCTTGCGAAAACTGGGACATTCCAGACGCTGCGGCAAGAGCTTTCCGCGACGGCCGTGGTCGCGTGCATCTCTTTGCGGCGTCGTCGAAAAACCAGCCATTTATTGGCGCTACGCTTGCGACTGTAACTCACGATTGCGACGTCACTTACGCGGCGGGGCACAGTGACAAACCCGCCGATTTCGATGACGAGGGTTGGCTTGAGTCCTTTTACACTCTCGACGGGAAGACGGTTTTCGGCCTTGTAAGCATGGACTATCACCCGGGCAGGCATGGCCTTCCATGTGTCGCTGACCAGGCTGCTTGCTGGTATTCCGCGATCACATGGGCCGTGTCGACTGACGGGGGCGATCATTTCTCCTCGCCCTCCGTGCCAACACGCTTCGTCGCCGGTCCCGCGGGAAGGTTCGACGACCATCATCCGCGTCCCCGGGGAGCTTTGGTCCCTACTAACATCATCCGCAAGGATGGCTTTTTCTACGTATTGATATCATTCGCTTTAGACGGCGAACAGAAAGGTGGCGACTGCGTGTTTCGGACCGCGAATCTCGCCGACCCGCAAAGCTGGAAGGCATGGGACGGACTCGGGTTCAACGTTGCTTTCGTGAGCCCCTATAGCGGCACAGACGCCGCCTCGCTGCGCCTGCCCTGCGTCCCCGTGGGCGACGGCGAGCTTTCTCCCCCGGTCAGAACCCTCGCCAGGTCGCTCTCGGGTAAGTTTGTGGCCGTTTTCCTAAGAAGCTCCGCCGCGCCGGAAATGCCGGAAGGAGCTTACCTCAGCTATAGCGAGGACTTGATCATTTGGAGCAAACCCAGGCTCCTGCTCGCGTTCACCGTCTTCGACCCCCGAAAGTGCAAGTCGGGGACCCCCTCCTCTGGGTACTGGTATCCGAATCTCGTGGATCCTTCCGATAAATCGATGAATTTCGATGTTATCGGCTCAAGCGCCTACCTTTTTCTCACTCGGCTTAACAATTGCTTTGACGCGGATCGGGACCTTGTGCGGCTCAAGGTTGTCGTTCCAAGCGAAGATTAGAACGTCTTGAAAGCCGCTTTTGCTGCTCGAGCCAGGCTTCGAAGGTCTCGGCGTTCATGGCGTGGTCGTAGGCCTTGGGCGCGACGACGCCTCTCAGGCGCAGGCCGAAGACGAAGGTGATCGCTTTGTAATGCCCATGCGGAACGCCGCAGCGCAGACGTTGGCCGCGCCGGCGTCGGCCGTAGCGGCGCGCCATGTTGGTCGTCGCCGCCGTCTCATCGACGAACACCAGTTTCAGCGGATCGAGGTCGAGTTGACCGTCGAACCATCGCCGCCGCCGCTCAAGGACATCCGGGCGGTCCTGCTCGCTCGCGTGCGCGGATTTTTTTTGAACGTGATGTCGTGGCGGTCGAAAAATCGCCAGATCATCGATGGCGACACCTTCTCGCCTCGCGCACGCGACAGACGGTCGCAGATTTCGTGGAGCGTAAGGTCGGGCTCGCGCCGATGAAGGCCAAGCAGAAAATCCGCGTGCGCCTCGACGCGCTGTGAACGCGTATCGCCGCCCATCGGCAGCGGCGCATAGCTGCCGCGCTCGTGCAAAGCCGCCACCCAACGGATCGCGCTGGAGAAGCTCACCCCGAACCGCCGCGCTGACCCACGACAGCTCATGCCTTCCTCGCAAACCGCCGAAACCACCCGCTTGCGCAAGTCCCCCGACAAAGGCCCCATCCCGCGCCGCCTCCAATTTGGCGCACCTCAAGAATCACATTTTCAGTGCGTTGGGAACGCTGGCCGAATTCAACCCGGCCGGAAACCGCTCTTCTGTAACGGGCTGTGAGCTGTCAATCCCTTATTTGCGTCATCTCTTCGCCGAGTCACTCTTCTGTCCGTGGTCGGCGCACGGCCGCCACCTGATGGGATTAGATGAGGAGGAGGCCGACCAATCTGAGCTGCGCGTGATCGTCGCCGTCACGGAGCGGTTTGCGGTCTGACCTCTTCCATCGTCCCGGCGAGGGGACTTCGCTTCGGGAAGGCCTGGTTTCGCGACCCCCCGAAAGCCTTTGTTCCGTTTCTCCGTTATGCGGTTACAGGCGTGGGAGAAATTCCCTTGTCGACAAACTTCCTCCCGTCGACCCACATGCGATGCAGGATGACGCCCAACTTGCGCGCGAGCGCCACCTTGGCTTTGGCCATGCCCGCGCGCTTGGCCAGTTTCATTCCCCAGCTTTTCAGCGCGGTCGCGCCCTTGAGCGGTTTGGTCAGGATCACGTTGGCGGCCTCATAGAGCGCCGTGCGCACCGAGGCATCGCCGATCTTGCTGACCCGCCCGCTGTAATCCGTCTCCCCGGATTGATATCTCTTCGGCGTCAGGCCGAAATGGGGCCCCACCTGCTTGGACGACTTGAACCTGGCCGGATCGTCGATCGCCGCGACATAGGTCAACCCCACGATCGGTCCGACGCCAGGCGCCGACATGACCAGGCGTACCCGCTTGTCCTGGCGCGCCTGTTGCCGCACTCGCTTCTCGAAGCCGTTAAACTCGCGCAACAAGACCTCATGCGCCGCCAGCAAAGCCTTGCCGATGATCTCCAGCGTCGGATGGCCCGCAACCAGCTCCTCGACCCGCAGGCCGAAGCGGTTCGGGGTCGTTCTCCCAATCTTCAGGCCAAAGCCGCGCAATATGCCGCGCAAGCTCATTTCAATGTCAAACAGCTTCGACTGAACCAGTTTGCGCGCCGTCAGCAGCACGCGCACTTCCTGCGCCGGCATCGACTTGCAGTGAACCGGGCGGAACCAGCCCAGCCGCATCAATTGCGCAATCCCGCGCGCGTCGTTGCGGTCGCTCTTGACCGGCATCGCCTTGAAGGCGTCATGCACGTGCCGTGTCTCCAGCAATTCCACCGCCAAGCCTTCTTCCTTCATGGCCGCATAGAGCCATTGCGACAAAGGCCCCGCCTCCAGCCCAATGCGCGTCATTTCAAATCCGAGATCCCGGAACCAGCCAATCAGGTTTTCCGGTTCGCTGAGGACTTTCGCCTCCCGAATGATCTTGCCGCTCGCATCCATGACGCAGACGCTCGAGGCTTCCAACGAAACGTCAATTCCGGCATAGTAGTTCATGGTCGTCCCTCATGATGCTTGGAGCAGGCTAAAACCTACTCCGTGGGTCGATACACCATCATTCTGAGGATGACCGCCCTTCCACGCCAGACCTGCTCCGGCCGGCCCGTTACGCCATCTAGCGCGCGTCGACCCTGTTGCGGGAAGACAGTCGTCGCTCGATCTCGCACCGCGCCCAAGGCAAAAAGCCGGTCCGTCGCCCGGTTCAGGACGAAGACGGGGCCAAGAAACAGGTTCGGACCAAACCGCAGTTTCACGATGCGGTCGCCAACTCCTTCGTCCGTTCCGGCCCGCTCGATTGTGGCGCGATGACTTCGCCGCTTCGTCTGAGATCCTGGAGACTTCGGATGCGGCTCGATGCCAGCGGCGGTCAACATGTCGTCGTATCGACTCGCGAGTTCGTGACGCTTGCGCGCGTAGTCGGCGGCGTCGAAGTTAAACAGCGCCCGCAGGTCAGACGCGCTGAATCTCGGTGGCATATCCTGAAACATGCGGACAGGTATCGACATTGTCTCACACATTTCGAAGGTTCGGCTGTCGTGCGCGATCACACCGCCCGGCGTCCCGGCCTGAATCGCGAGCATCACGCCGTGGAAGCGAGGTCCGACAACAAAATCAAAGTTTCGCATCGCTTCCATCCACGAAATCGGCATCGATGAAACAAGCAGCGTAACGCTTGCACCAAACCCGGAAGTCCTCGTCCGACAGGTTAGGGCGTATGTATTTCCTGATCGTTTCCAACGTCGCCGGGGCGATTCGGTCCCACTCGCCGCGAGCGGTTCGGATCATGTTGATTTCCGACTGGGCGATATAGAGACCGGAAGTCAACTCCAGCAGATCCGCGAGCGCTCGCTCGATGGTCGCCAATTTTGTCCAATGAAAAAGGCCCGCAGCCACGGCCACGCGATCAAGAGATCCGCTTTGGCGTCGACAATCGATCAGGCGCGGCAGCATAGGATCGGGATTGAGGAAGTTTGACGGACACCCCGTAACGACTGCCCGATCCCGATTCCCATTCTCTTCGACCTGCCTGCGCGAAAACTCGCCGCGCACACCAATGTTAGCGGCCTTGGTCGGAGCGTGCGCTGCAATCACGTCGAGCCATCGTTTTGTCCCAGCATTCAGTTCGACCTTGGACTCTGTCGTCGCCGCCTGCGCTCCCAGACCCACAGCCAGGATCGGAAGGCCGACCTTGTCCAAAGTCTGCGCCGGCGTCCCGAGGTCGGTGTGCGGTCCCATTTGATTGGCGCAAGCGATGACGACGACCTCGCTGGTCTCCCGAATGCTTTCAGGCGAGGCATGCCACGGGAAGATCTCAACGTGAGGTGACAAATGATTCCAGAGCGCCTGGACATAGGCGAAGTTGCCCGTATTGCCGCCGGACTTTCGAAACAAATACTCGGACGGGAAGCGGTACGCATCTTCCGCGCGAAGATCGGTTGCAATGAGCGCGACTTTCATTTGTCATCCTCGATGTCTTGAGCGTTACGGCGCTTTCATCTTGTCGTGATTTTCCTGTGGATCGTTGATCGATACGATCATCTACCCCTTGAACTTCTAACAGTGGGTGATAATTCACGGTGACTGTTTCGTTGACTAGTAGGTTTCAGTCTCAGATATTATGCCGCGTCAATTCTCGTCGGGGATCGGGGCGGTCAGGCCGCCAGCGCCAGATAGGCGTCTGCGCATTCTTCGAGTGTCAGCGGCTTCCGGATGTTCCCCCTAAGCCTGTCGCATAAGCCCGGCTCAAGCACGGCTCGGATCAGGAGGTCCGCCAAGTCCAGAGGGTTCCGGACCTCGAAGTGCAGTCCGTCGACGCCATCGCGCACCTTCTCCGCCATGCCGCCGATGCCCGCGCAGATAACCGGTTTGCCGTTGACGAACGCTTCCTGGATCACCAAGGGAGAATTTTCCCACCAGATTGACGGCACTACAACCCAGTCGACCTTGCTCATCCGCTGTGGAAGCTCGGTCCGCTCATAGGTGCCGACCCAGCGCAAGCTTCCCTCGACGATCAACGGCTTCCGCAATGTTTCGATCAAGTCCTGGAACGCTTGGGTTTGCCATTCGAGGTTGGCGCCGTGGACTTCGACCGCGATCCGGGCGCGGAGCTCGCCCGGAACGACGTGAACCGCCTGAAGTAGAATCTCCATTCCCTTATACTCGGTGATTTGCCCAAAAAAACCGAAGCGGATTCTCGCCCGTGCGGGGTTCGCCGCGCCGTCTTTGAGGGGCGGCGCAGGCGACACCGGCTGGCCGTTTTCGATGACGACGATGTGCTCGGCGGGAATGCCCCACTCGATATACCGCTTGCGCAGAAATTCGGACGGGGAGACAAACGCGTCGGCGAATTCAAAGTGTTTCTGGATGTAATGCTTGCGCAACCAGAAATCCTGCGGCGTCCGCTCCGGAAAGCAGTTGCTGCAATCTTCGAGGCTTTCGCGATGGCAGAGCTTCCTTGTGTTGTTCTTCACCATTTGCCCCTGGCGATTGCAGATGGCGAAATATTCGTGCAGCGTCACGATCAGGACGCAGTCCGGCAAAGTGAGCTTGATCTCGCGCAGAACCTCGACGCCGATGTGGACATAGTGGTGCAGGAAAACGACCTCCGGGCGCTCGGTCCTGAGGAACTCGCGAAAGGCGCCCATTACCGCCGTCGGGTTTTGCGCGCGCAACCGGAACCAGTCGCCGACGTCCTGGCGCCAAAGGTATTCCCCCGGACGGCGCAACATGATCGAACCATGCGCTTGTGAGGCAAGATCGCTGCGCGCCAGGAAGATCGACTCTCCAAATCCGGAGCGCGCCTTGAGGGTCCGGAAGAGATTATAGGCCGCGATTTCCGCTCCCCCGACGCTGAAGTCTGGATGCGCGTGCGCGATGACCATCGCCTTCATTTTGAGTCCGCCCGTTGCTTTTCGACCGTGATCATCTTCGCGATCGTCGAACCCCAACGCACATGGTGTCGCAACGCGTTGTAGTGAACGACATAGTCGCGGAACCTCGGCGTTCCAATTCCGCTCAAAGACTGGCGTTCAAGGTGGATCAGCGTGACTGGGAGAGGAAGGCAGGCGACCTCCAGGCCTCTCTCCCGCACCTTGAGGCAAAGATCGGAGTCCTCGAAGTCTCCGATGAGGTATTTCTCGTCGAGCCCGCCGACGGCGTCGTAAACCTCGCGCCTCATCAGTGCGCAACCTCCGGTTACGGCCTGGCACAAGACATATTTTTCCTTGGGAGAGGTACCCGGCAGTCCGGCTCCCGGGTGTTTATTGATGTAGGTCCGCAATGTCGGATCCCAATGGAAACTCATCCCGTCATGCTGCACGGCGCCGTTGGGATGATGAAGTCGCGCGCCGAGAACCCCGATTTCGGGATGGGCCGCGAGGACAGAGCGCATCCGCTCGAGCCAGCCAGACGCGACCGGAATGACGTCCGAATTCATGAGGAGCACGAACGGCGCCCTCGAATGCTTGACCCCCAGATTGGTCGCTCCCGAGAAGCCGCGATTCTCGCCACTCCAAATTGTTCGAAACGGCACGCAGTAACTCGCCTCGAAAACCGGCGCATCGGCGGCGACCGGCGAAACGAGCCGATGATCGTCGATGACGTAGGTCAGCTCGATCCCGGAAACGAAATCCGGATCGTCGGAGAACGCGAGCAACTGATTGAGCATGAAGTCGTGCCGTCCATAGAGCGGGACGACCACAGCGCATTTCGGGCGAGCCGCCTGTCGCCCGTATTCGTGGATTTGCGGCGGCGATTGCCCGCGCTTGCTGATCTTCCTTTCGATGAGAGCGTCAATGATAGGGCCGTCATGGTTGGCGAGCCTCTCAGCGAAGCCCTCCCGCGGCGTCGACGCCTCGAACGACCAGCGCGCGAAGCTCACCGGATCGATCGGCGCAGCCGCCCATCTGGCCTCGGACAGACTGAAGGAGGCTTCATCCGTGGTCGCGATCAGGCGGATCCGACCGCCCATGTTCAGAAGGCTGCTCCATTTCTGAAGGAAACCGGCGTTGAAGGCGTAATCGCCGAAATCACTGCTCATCGCCTCGACGATATCGTTTCGCGTCCAGCGCGCCGCGCCTCGAAGGGAAACGGCGGCGCCTCGATCATCGACGAGATGGAAGCGCACGCCCGGCTCGCTGACCGTCCAGCCGAGTACCAGTCCTCCGATGCCCTCTATTCCTCTCGCCATTTCGATGTTCCCCCTTGCACGGTTGAACGAAGCCGGAGGTCCGCCGAGATGGTTCACGAGGAGTGATGTTGCCAACGGGTCGTGCAGGAGACCCTCGAAAAGCGATTGCGCGCGGGAGAGATTTTCCGTGAGAAACTGCGCGAGCTCCGCCCCTCGGCTCTGCTCCGGCGCCATAAGATCGATCCCCAGAGGTTCGCCAGCTCCGGCGTTCAGCTGAACCTGCATGTCGCCGCTCGGCCGGCTCCGCCAGGTCGCGAGAAACCCCTTCACGAGATCGCCTGGGATCCCATAGCCGGCGGCGACGTCGTCTCTCGGATAGAACGTCAGCTTCGGCAGGACTGAGACGCGGACGGCTCCGGACACGGTGAACGTTAGATCCAGTCCACCGATCGCCCAGCCGCATACGGCAAGGAAATCCCCGTCGGCGACAACGCGATCAATGGAAAGGCCTGCGGCGATCTTGTCTCGGGACCGTCGAACGACTGGAGAAGAAGGTCTCGGCGACGCCGCAGCGAGCGTCGTCAATTCGCGTGCTCCAGCACCCGTCGAGCCTGCGCCAGTCCCGCCTCCGCCGCTTTCTCGATCCATGTCTGTCCCGCCTCCACATCGGCCCCTACGCCGACTCCGTCGCGCAACATCACGCCCCAGTTGAACATCGCCAGCGGGTGTCCGCTGTTGGCTGCGGCCGCGTAGAGCCGGGCGCCCTCCGCGACGTCCAGAGGCGCGCCGTCCCCGATGCAGAAGGCCACGCCGAGTTCGAACGCGGCGTTCGAATGCCCGGTCGCGGCCGCGCGCCGCAGCCACTCGGCGGCCTCCTCCGGCGACCTTTTGACCTCTTTGCCCACGCGCAACATTAGCGCGAGCCGATATTGCGACTCCGCATCCCCGGCCTCCGCTCCAATGCGATACCAGCGCGCGGCTTCAGCAAAATTAGCGGGACCGTCGAACGCGCCGGAGTAGAGCATGCCGAGGCTCCGCGCTGACGGCGCGAAGCCTGCGTCGGCCGCCTCCTGCAGCAGGCGCTCGGCGTTGCTTCGGTCGCGCGGAACCGTCTCTGCGTTCAGGTAGAGATAGGCGAGAGAGACCTTGGCCTCGTGGTTGCCAGCCTCGACCGCCTTCTCGAGCCAAGTTCGCGCCGCTTCCGGGTCTTGCATGCCATGCTCGCCGCTCAACAAGGCGCGGGCGAGCGCCAGCTGGCTTGCGGCGACTCCCTTTTCCGCCGCGACCTTGAACCATTTCGCGGCCGCCGCGGCGTCTTTTTCGACGCCATGGCCCCGAGCGAAAAGGCAGGCGATGTTATGCGCCGCAATCGCATCACCGTTCTCGGCCGATTGCAGAAACCAACGGGCCGATTCCTTCAAATTTGCAACTACACCGACCCCTGTGGCGCATAGCCGCCCTACGATGAACTGCGCGCGCCCGTCGCCCAGATCGGCCGCCTTGCGATACCAGACATAGGCTTCGCGCAGGTCCGGCTCGACGTGCGCGCCGCGGCTATAAAATTCGGCGAGCAGGAGGATGGCTGGCAGGTCGTTCCTCTTCGCGGCCTGGCGAAGATAGCTCTCGGCGCGAACGATGTTGCGAGGCAGCCCGTCGCCGGAGAGGCGCATGAGGCCAGCCCGGTATAGCGCCTGCGCGTCATCCGCCGCCGCGGCTTTCTCGAAATGGGCGCCCGCCGCCTGCTTGTCCTGCGGTCGGCCCTGACCCGACATGAGAAGGCTTCCCATCGCCAAAGCCGCCCGTGGATGGCCTTGCGCCGCCGCTCGCTCGTACCAGTCGGCGGCGGCCGCCAGATCAGGGGGTGCCCCAAGTCCGCGGTAGAGCATGTCGCCCAGACGGAATTGCGCGGAGGCTTCGCCCGCTTCGGCGGCGAGTTCGAGACGCCGGCGCGCGACGGCGAAATCGCGCGGCCGCACTCGCCCGTCTATATAGACGGCCCCGACGACGCCGTCCGCTTCCCGGACGCCGTTCCGCGCGGCTTCGTCGAGCCATCGCAAAGCTTCATCCGGATCGGGCTGGACCTCGAAACCGCAAGGAAAAAGCGCCTGCATATTTTTTTGTGCAAGTTCGGCGTCGCGCGCCGAAGCCGCGTCGCGCCACTTCGCGACCCCTCCGCCCAGCGCGCCGTTCAGGAGCACGAGTCCGAGGCGGAATTGCGCCTTCGCGTGGTCGCGCTCCGAGGCCTGTCGGTACCATTTGACCGCCTCGGCGAGATTGCGCTGGACTCCCTCGCCCTTGACATACAGCTCCGCGATCCGGAACGCCGCCTCGCTCGATCCGTACGACCAGGCGGTCCGCCATTGCTGGAACGCGGACATGAACCGCTTTCCGGCATAGGCCGCCTCCCCACGGTCAGTGAGACGCGCGGCGCGAGCGCGCCTAATCATCCGGGCCGGCGAGAGACACGCGGCGAGAACGGCGCTCGTCATGGCTCGCGCATCGCCTCCCCGACTCCGTGAATCGATCCCCCCGACGAGATAGGCGCCGAGCGCCCGCGTGCCGACTTTCACGTCACCGACCAGCGTCATGCCCGGAATGAGCCGGAAGGTGATCGGGACGTCGACCAGCTTGATCGCCGTGACCGCCACCCGCACCCGGTAATAGGCGGGCGTCGCGAGGCCATTGTCGTCGGTGGTGAAGGCGTCTTCGCTGATCCATTTGACCACGCCCTCGACCGTGCCGTGCTCGGTGAAATTGAACGCGTCGATCTTGATCGTCACCGGATCGTCCACGCGGACGAAGCCGACGTCGCGACTTACGATCTCGATCTCGGCTTCGACCGGCGCGTTCATCGGCGCGAGCGTCATCAGCGTGTCGCCCTCCTTGAGCACCGATCCGACCGACACGCCCTTTGGCAAGGCCAGGACCATCGCGCGCACCGGGGCGACCAGACGCACGAGATCGCGATGCTTCGCCGCCTTCTCAAGCTGGTTCGCCGCGGCGTCTCGATTGTTGCGCGCGGTGATCAGGTCCTGCGAGATTTGCGAGAACCATTGCTGAATGAACGCCTCCCGATCCGCCCTGTAACCGTCGAGCTGGTGCTGGGACTCGATCAGGCTGTTCTGGTCGAACTGCATGGTCCGAAGCGCTTCGACCCTTGTGTCCGTGGAGCCCAGAAGATTTAGGCGCGATTCATTGCCATGTTGGGTGAGGGTGGTGCGCATCGCCTCGACCTCGCTTGCGATTCCAAGGCGCTCCCTGTAGCGGGTCTCGTCGTTCAGGAACTTGTCGATCGTCGCTTTAGTGAGTGCGATCTTCTGGTCGAAACTTTGGAGCTGAGCGCCATATTGCGCGGCCTGCTGATCGAACAGCGACTTCTGCAGCGCCTCGTATGTTTGCTCGCTCGAATCCGTGGTCGCGGCGAAGGCGGGCTCCTTGTGGGCGAGCTCAGCGTCCTCTCGCGTGATCTGGGCGTTGAGGCTCACGATCTGCTGCTTCAGCTGATTGACGTCCGCGGCGACGAAGGTTGGGTCCAGCGTCGCAAGCTGCCGGCCCTGCTCGACGACCTCGCCATCGCGAACGTCGATGCTCTCGACGATGGAGGGATCGAGGGCCTGCAGCACAAGCGGCGCGTCGACAGAGACGATCTTTCCCGCCGTGCTGGAAACGACCCGATCGACGCGCGCGAATGTCAGGACGAGCGCGCCGACGACAAACGCAGCGACAAAGACGAACATCGTGGCGCGCACGCTGAGCGGCTCGTCCGCGTGGCGGATCGCGTCGATCTCCGACTGGAACTGTCGGACCGAAGCTGCTGCCTCACTAGCCACGAGCACCCGCCCGTAAGGAAACGACCTCGCCCTTGCCCGGCGACAGATGGCGGTTCTGCTGATGCCAGAGCCCGCTGTAGATGTCGCAGGTTTCCAGGAGCTCCTCGTGTTTGCCGATGGCTGCGACCTTGCCCCGGTCGAGCACGAGGATCGCGTCCGAGTTCACGAGCGACGACAGCCTGTGCGAAATGACGATCACCGTCCGCCCGCTCGCGATCCGGCGGATGTTTTCGTTGACGATCGCCTCGCTGTCGGGATCGAGCGCGCTGGTCGCCTCGTCGAGAATGAGGATCTTCGGGTCCAGGATGAGCGCCCGCGCGATCGCCAGTCTCTGGCGCTGGCCGCCAGAAAGATTCGGCGACCCTTCGTAGATGTGCGTTTCGTAACCGCGCGGAAGCCGGTCGATGAATTCCTCGGCACCGGCGAGCCGCGCCGCCCGCACCACATCGTCAAAGGTCGCATTCGGCTTGGCGGCCGTGATGTTTTCTCGGATCGTACCGCTGAACAGGAAATTCTCCTGCAGCACGACGCCGAGGCTGCGGCGGAGATGACTGACGTCGTATTCGCGAACGTCTATCCCGTCGACCTTAATGAGGCCTTCGTAGTCGGAGTGCAGCCGCTGAAGCAGACGAGTGACGGTGGTCTTGCCGGACCCGCTGCGGCCGACAATGCCGAATGTGTGCCCGATCGGGACCTCGAACGCGACGTTGTCGAGTGCGGGCGACGTCGCCCCCTGATATTTGAACCGCACCTTGGCGAATTCCACGTGCCCCGACAGCGGCGAACGGACGCCGTGATCGCCGGCGCCCTCCTCCTTCGGCTGGTTCACCAGATTGCCGACGATCGAGATCGCGGAACGCGCCTCATCATACTGGTTGATGAGCTGCGCCATCTTCAAAAGCGGCCCAGAGACGCGCTGCGTCAGCATCAGGAAGGCGAACAGCGCCCCGATATAGACCGGATCACGCGTCGTGATCGCGAAGTAGACGCCAAGCGCATAGGTCCCGTTGACGGCGAGGCGCTCGAGCGGACGAACGCCGGTGTAGATAATGGCGGACAGGAAACCCTCTTCGAGCTTCAGTTTTGCGATCCGCGCGACGTGGACGTCCCATTGCCGCCTCTGGCGGTCCTCGAGCGACAGCGACTTCACCGTCCGGATGCCCTGAAGCGTCTGAAACAGAAACGCCCCTCGCTCGCCTTCGGCGCGCAGGACGGCGCTTGTCCGCTTGCGATAGTGCGGCAGCATCACCACAAGCCAGCCTACAATCAGAGCGCAGAGCACGAGCACGACCAGTGTCAGCAGCGGGCTGAAGAAGAACATCACCGGCAGGAAGACGAAGAGGGTCAGCGAATCGAGCACCGTGCCGAAAAGCTGTCCGGTAAGGAAGGTGCGCACCCGCCAGATTTCATTCATGTCTCGGCCAGTGATCCCGACCTGCGTGCGCTCGAAATAGTCGATTGGAAGCTTGAGGACGTTGTCCATCAGGTATTCCGAGAGCCGGACATCGACCCGCGCCGTAATGAAGAGGATGAGGTAAGAGCGCAGATAGGCGAAGATTGTCTCGAAAACGATGACCACGCCCATTGCAATGCAAAGCACAGTGAAGGTGTTGAGGCTTCCGTAGTAAATCACCTTGTCCGACAAAAGACGCCAGAAGATGATCGGCGCAAGCGCAAAGAGGCTAAGCGCCATCGCGCAGATGGCGAGGTCCCGGACGATCCTCCGCTCCCTGAGAACGAGTTCCGCGATCATGCCAAGGCTGAAAGGCTGCTCCTCTTCGGCGAGGGCATAGGTGCGCCGAAGGAGCACGACCTCGCGCGTCCAGGATTCCTCGAAGCGTTGCCGGTCGACGACGAGCTTGGCGTCTTCCCCCGCTTTCGGATCCTGGAGGATCACCGAGAGCGCTTCTTCGCTTCCCTGAAGGCACTCGAGGACCATGCTGGCGCCACTTGTAAGTGTGACAACAACGGGAAGCGCTTTCTTCAGATGGGAGAGGCCGCGCCAAGTCAAGCGGATGCGTTTGGCCCTGAGGCCCGCGCGCGAGCCGCAATTGGCGATCTCTTCGGGCGACAGCTCGGCGCCGGAGAGATGATTGTCGAGCGTGATCTGCTCCGCCGAGACATGGAGTCCATGGCGCCGCGCGATGATCGCGATGCATTCGACGCCACTCGGGATCCGGATCGCATCATCGGCCGCATCCAGCGCCTGATCGACGGGCGCAGTCGTGGACCAGGCGCGGACAGAATCGCCGGCCGAAGGTCTGCGCACGAGGGAAGGCGCCCATCTGGTCAAGATGCGAGCTCCAGCGCAGGTCCTGGACCCGTCGTGCGCGTGTCCGTTCGCATCGGCTTATCGAGCCCGATTGCGCAGAACGCCTTTCCAACGCAAATCCGTTTGTCGAAGCGCTCGACGATCGTCGCCCTCGCCGCCGGACCGTAATCGGAGGCCTGCCCCTTTCGGCCAAGCCTGGCCACGACCGCATCAGCCACCGCCGGCGGGTCGAGAAAGGGAACCAGCACGCCGTTGCGACGATCCTCGATAACCTCGCGAACCGGGGCCGTATCCGACGCCACGATTTCGCATTCCGCCGCCATCGCCTCGAGGAGCGACCAGGACAGAACGAACGGATAAGTCAGATAGACATGCGCTGAGGAGACCTGAAGAAGGCTACGATAGGAGACCGGAGCAAGACATCCGACGAAATGGACTCTGGACAGGTCGAGTTTCGAGACGACCGCGTCGAGATAGTGGGTCTTCCAGCTCCTTCCGGGCGGTGGCGCGTGGCTATATGAATTGCTATCCCCGCCCGCAATGATCACCTGCGCTTCGGGTCGCGCGCGCAGTATCTCGGGCAGCGCGCGCATGAAGACATGATAGCCGCGAAGCGGTTCGAGATTACGCGAGGCGAAAGTGACGACCTCGTCCGACTTCGTCACGACTTTGCCGTTTGGCAAGGCAAAACGCGCCATCGGGTCCGGTCGGAACCATTCGAGGTTAACCCCCTCGTGCGCGACTTGAATCTTGGGCTGCAATTCGTGGGGAAACGTCGAGCGCTGCCACCTGGTCGGCGAGATGGCTGCATCAGCGGCGGTAAGCGCGAGCAGCGTGCTCGCGTTCTTGCATTGAAGGGCGGTGAGGCCATCCACGCCGAGCCTCGGGGCCTCGGGATCGAAGTGAACATCCTGCCCTTCGCCACGATAGAAGAACTCGGCGTAGACAACGAGCTTCGCTTTGGGATAGATCGCCCGCATCGGCAGGGTTTCCCCCCAGCCGCAGTGCGCAAGTATGACCTGGGGCGCAAAGCCTGACGCGGCGAGCGTGCTTGCCGCCATTAAAACCTGTTCCGCCCGCCAGCATTCCGCATCGAACCGTCGCGCGAACGAGTGCGTGCCCGAAACGTCGACGGGTGGAACGGCGTAGCGATGGAGCGCAACCCCCTCGACCATCTGGGCGCTTTCGGCGCCGATGGCGCAAAGTTCGAAGCCGCCGCTCTGCCGCAGCGCTTCGGCGACGTTTCGGAACTGAGCAGGGAAGTTGTTGTGAACGAAAAGAACTTTCATCGACCATTCCATCCAAGCAAGCGAGGATGCCGCTGCGCCGGCCCGCCGAGCCGAATTCGACGAAGGCCCGAAGGCGGATTGCCTCCGGACCGGCGGACCGATATCCGGTCTTAGTGGACAGTGGTCTTGTGGCCGTCGGCGAATTCGATC
Source organism: uncultured Alphaproteobacteria bacterium (assembly GCA_963787135.1). Taxonomy (GTDB): domain Bacteria; phylum Pseudomonadota; class Alphaproteobacteria; order Rhizobiales; family Beijerinckiaceae; genus Roseiarcus. The sequence goes on from CAWBBW010000004.1 coordinate 47,578, forward strand.
GTTACGTTGCTGACGGTCAGAACCTGGTGGTTGCTGAACGCGATCGTGGTCACGCCATGAACGTCGACCTCGTTCTTGATGGACGACGATGTCTGGTCGGTATGCACCGTTGTCGCGTTACCTCCGTAGATGATGTCGTTTCCGTGCAGGCCGACATTGACGAGATCGGAGCCGCTCCCGCCTTGAACGAACTCGTTGCCGTAGTTGAGATTGATCGTATCGTGGCCGCCGCCGAAAATCGTGTCCTGCCCATCGCCACCAAAGAGCGTGTCGTGGCCGCTGCCGGCGAGGAGCAGGTTGTCGCCGCGGGTGACTTGCAGAAGATCGTCACCTTGGCCGCCTTTCAGCGTGTCCGAAGGCGCGGGTGCAGGATCCGTGTGATGGCCGTGTCCGTGGCGAGGATCGCCGCTGGACGGATCTCCAAGCCCTCCGATGAGCGTCGAGCCTCCCGATCCCGCTTCCAAGAGACTCGAGCCGCCGCCGATCAGGGTGTCATTCCCGGCTCCGCCGATCAGCGTGTTCGCGCCGCTTCCTCCGATCAACTCATTGTCGCCGTGCGTGACGTTGAGGGATTCCGCGCCCGAGCCTCCCACGAGAGTATCGCCTCCGGGGCCGTTGTCGATGATTTGGTTCGATCCATCGCCCGCCGCGATCAGCTTTGCGCCGTCATCGTTGATCGTGATCTTGTTGTCGGCGCCGGTGTCAAGAAAAATCTGAGCGGTGTTCGGAATGGCGTATGAACCGCTCGTCTTCTCGACTTCCACGCCGGTCTTTCCGGAATACGACGTGACGATTCCCGCGCTCTTGATCGCGTCGATGATCGCGTTTTCGGTGCCCGGGGAAAAGCTATGATCGACTAAAGAATTCGAGCTTCCCGTAGCTTAGATTGTATATGGCCATCGTAACCGTCCCTTTCTCGTCTCACTGCATCCAACTAGCCTGCGTTGGCCCGAAAGATTCGAACCCGTGGGTGATCGTCCTGCCCGACAGCGGGGAGCGCGGGACGCACGCTCGCGCGCCGTTCCGGGCAAATCTCAATGCGGAGTCCCACGAGCGGATCGCGACCGGTCTCGCTCACGCATTCGACCTCCCTTCCTCGTCGGCTCATGATCGCCGAGCCGAGGAAAAGGGCCTCCACGTGCAAAGTTGCGTGTTGAGCCTGATGTCCGGCGAGCCTCAACCGCACTCCCGCAAGAGGTTGGTTTCGTCCGCGCGTCCCCGCGAACACGCCTTCGCCAGTCCATGCCGACCATGTTGCGGACCTGGAACCAGGCATGACTTGAACTTCAGCTTGGACGCCGTCCCGACCCAATCCCAGCATTGCCAACCCCTCGATGCGACCCGGCGCGTTGGGGCCGCCGGCCCACTCGTTAGGCCTGACCGACAGGTCGCCACGCCTCGAGACATGGGCAAGAAACAAAGCGTTCTCCGAGCCCTTCGCGCTCGGCGAAAATCCGATCTGCGAAATGGCAGGAGGGCTTTTCGCTGTTGCGACCGCACCAGTCGGGCCACGATCGTCCTCTGGCGGAACGCTGACCGATTCGAGACGGAACGCCGCCTCGAGCGAGCCATTCGCGCCGCTCCGCCTGACCCCGATCTGGATCTTCCCGTTTTCCTCCGCGCGAACAAGCACCGCGGCTCCGGGGCGCGCGAGCCAACCTTCGACGCCGCCAGGCGCTGATATGACCTGAACGATTTTCTCGAAGCCTGCGGCCGCCTTCACCAAGGCCATCGGGTGATCGTAGCTCGCGCTGCCGGACTTGTAGCGCAACAAGTATAGGCCACGCGCAACAAGCAGTGACGAATCTCGATCGAATAACGCCTCTCGACCGGCCACGCGGCGGCTCCTCGGTGACTTCTTCCAACCAGCTATAGAAGAGGCGAGGCATGCTGCCAATCTAAAAGCGCTGCAAGCCTCAATATATGCTAATCTAACCGGAAACAGTGTTTATGAAAATTTTAGTGCCATGTGAATATAAAAGACTAAAGCTGATAGCGCTTTACGGATTTTACACCGGTTTCTGATTGAAACTGATTTTTTATTTTAACAGTTCGTGTTCCAATTCCATAGCAAAATTGCAAGTCTATCTCGAGAGCCTCCTGCCGAGCGATTTATCGCGACTGAGAACCCAGACTGATCGGCGCATGCGATCCGTTCTCCCTCGAAGCGCTTGACGCCCGTTAGTCGCATGCGCGTATGCAAGCGTTTCGTCGATTATTGTCTTTGGTCGAAATATCATGACGGCGTCCACCCGACCTGCTTCACCCGACATTGGCGCCCGCGCCGTTGACAAGACGCCCGGTTGCGATCGTCAAGATCTTGCGAGAGCGGGCTTTTTCGACACGGGCCGGCACAGCGATGCGCTCGCACTACTTTGCGCCGACGCCTTGAAGACGGGGCGGCCGGAGGCCGCATTCATGTTCGCGGATCGAAGGTGTCGTCTCTCCGCGCAGACGGCAGACGCCCTCCTGATGCGTGCAATAGTGTCCCGGCTGATGAACGAGACAGTATATGCTCAAGCGGATCTTGCGAGAGCGTTTGAAATCGATCCGACGCGCGACCTCGTCATCGCCAACGTGCTCGCGTGGGGCGCTCCGGCGTTGAAACCGATTGCGGCGGCGAGCCTTTCCGACGGCGAGTTGCAGGACCGCGATTCTCTAGGGCGCGCGATGCAAATCCTCGAGCGGGCGGGGACGCCGATCGTCTCCAGAATGCGTGTTCGTGAAGGCATGCACGAGGGTTGGGTCGCCTGGCGCGACCCGGGCGCGCTAGAACTGGTCATTCGGCGCGGCGGGAGGGGCGCGGCGTTCGCTCTTCAGCCCGACGCTTCACATCCTTTTGCCGGTCGAGCCTGGTCAGTGGCCCAGATTGCAATCGAAATGGAGAGCCCTCGATTGGAATCGGTGACCTTCCGTCTCGACGGCGCGCGCGCGCTCACGATCGTGCCGGCGCGAGATCGGCCGGAGGCGCCCTTCCGCTTGAGAAATCGAGGCTCACGCCCGTCGCGAACTGAAGTCCCGGTTCATGTGGAGATCATTGTTCCGGTCTACGGGGACCATGCGGCGACAAAAGCTTGTCTCGACGCTCTGGAGGCCGAAGGATCCAAGATTGCAAAGCATATCACCGTCATCGACGATTGCTCCCCCGACGCGGATATTCAGGCCCTGGTTGAAGACCGAGCGGGGCGCGGCCTGTTCACGCTCCTCAGAAACGAAGAAAACCTGGGATTTGCGCGCTCCGTCAATCGCGTCCTCGAGGGCGTTGCACGCGGAGATGTGCTGCTGCTCAACGCTGACACAGTCCTACCGAGAGGAGCAATCGACAGACTGGCCCTCGCGGCCTACGCGGAGCCCGGGGTCGCTACCGTCACGCCGTTTTCGAACAACGGAGAGTACACCAGTTTTCCTAAGCCGAACGTCTGCAACGCGCTCCCGACGGCCGATGAGATTTTCGCGCTCGACGAGGCAACCGCTACCACCGGACGGGGAATAATCGATCTTCCCTCGGGCGTAGGATTTTGCCTCTTAATCACCCGCGCCTGCCTCGATGAGGTCGGCCTTCTCTCCGAGGCCTATTCCCGCGGCTACTTCGAGGACGTCGACTACTGCCTCAGGGCGCGCGAGAGGGGATTCCGCAATGTCTGTGGAACGGGCGTCTACGTCGGCCACGCCGGGAACCGGTCGTTCAAAACCGAAAAGCGTCGTTTGGTCATTCGCAACCTCGCGATCCTGAACGAACGGTTTCCCGATTACGAACGCGAGTGTTCCGCCTTTATCAAGGCCGATCCGCTGAAGTCCGCTCGCGCGAATCTTGAAAAGCAGCTCGCGCCGGAAGGAACCGTCGTGCTTCTCCTGGCGTCCGTCGCCTCTGGGCGTGCGCTCGCCCTCGAACGCGCACGACAAATCGAGGGACATGGAGACGATCTCCATTGCGTCTACTGCGAGGTCGGCGCCCGAAACGACTTCGTGACACTTAGAAGCATCCGCGGTTCTGCCCCGCAGTCGCTGACCTTCTATCTTAACGATGGGGCCGATCTTGCTGAACTGCACGCCTATCTCATTCGTGCCCGGCCGCAGGCAATGGAGGTTATCGCTCCCCATGCCTTGCCCGATGCGGTTTTAAGGGTCGCGTTCGATTTGCAAATCCCAACGCGGGTTGTGTTCGGCGATCTCGATTGGCTTTGCGATCGCAAATTTGCCTTCGAAAAGTCCTGTCCCAACGCTGACCGGCCCGGCGCGTGCGACGCGTGCGTCGAGGATACGAAGCCGGCGGAGTGGTCGAGCGAGAAAGGCCACACCGAAGATCGACGCAGAACGCGCGCGATGATGGTCAAGGCAGAATCGATTGTTCCAATGGACCGGATGGCAGCCGCCTTCTGCGTCGCGAACCTCAAGTCCGCGGCGCTGTCACATCTGCCGCCGCGGCATGATAGAGGGCTCAACACGGTCGAGCTCAAATCTGCTGGAACGATCCTGGGCGTTCTCTGCCCGGAGGCCGCGGAGAAGACCGATCGCCAAATTCTGGCTATTGAGCGGTTGCTTGCCGAACAGGGGATTGAAGCCTCGGTCATCGTGCTTGGCCGCTGCTTGAATGAGCTCGGAATGATGTCTAAGCGTCGGATCTTCGTGACGAGCGTGATAGATGAGGGTGAGTATCAGCGGGTGCTTCGACAATACCGGATCACTCGCCTGTTTTCTCCCTATCGAACGCGCCACTTCGGGCTCGTGGACTATCTCAGCGCTACCTTTAGCCTCCCAAAGGCATACTTTGACTGGTCATTTGGCGCACTGGATCGCACGGCCGGCGACCTGGCTCTCGATCCGAGGGTTTGTTTCGAAAGAGCCGCGCTGCAGATAGGTGCATGGATTGCCGACGGGCCGATTGGCGGCGGCGATCGGATCGACCCGTCGCCGCGGATCAACCTTCTGCCTGACGGGTATGTGGGGGCATGACGTCGTCGCCAGCGCGATCGTCGGCGACGTCGAGACCGGCGGTTACATTGCGGCCAGTATCGGCTCGGCCGAAGCCGTCCTTCGGGAAATTCGCCTGAGTTCGATCAATGCAGCCGAACGAGTGCCGGCGAACGGGACCGCTTAGAGATCTACAGCGCAGGAAATGCCGTGTCGCTCTGCCGTTCGCTTGCTGGAATGTCGGCTATGGGCGGATCCTTGCCGTTCCCGATCCGCCGCTGGAGGTCCGCTCTCCCGTCCTCTTCCACCGTTCCTGGCGACTCCGCGATCGCCGTCACCAATGGCGATGCCCAAAAATGTTGTGCGCGATCTCGCGCCCAATCCCCCAGCCGAACCCATGCACCACGGACCGCACCAGGCCGGCGCCATGCTCCGGCGTAAAGACCGCGATCCCGCCGACGGCGAAGCCGGCGAGGACAATTATTCTCACAACGATGCTCCTTGAGATTGAGGCGGAGGAGACAGATCGGCGTGGGCGAAGAGATCGCGCAGTTCGGCCACGGAATAGCTCCGCTGGGCTTTCACGCGCAGGAGCGGTGTCACTGGGCGCCTTGGCGTGAGATTGCTGGAATTTTCCCGAACGCGAGCATGTTGGCTTGAGACCGTAGCGCGCTGAAATCTCAAGTTAGCTGGGTCTTCCTCAAACTCTGTGGTCGACGGGCAGGTAGATCGGCAACATCCGGGCTCGCAAGAGTTCGGTGCTTGCGCGACCGTACATCGCGCGCTTGAGGGTTTTCAGTCGATTGATTTGCCCTTCGGTTTGGCCGTTGCTCCAGCCCTCGGTCAGCGCATTTCTGACGGCGTCGACGTCTCGCCGAATCGTGCGCGCGAAGCGCTGCATTGCGTAAATTCCCGATTGTTGCGCATCATTGAGCCAGACGTCGAATTTTTGAATGTCTTTGCTTCGAAGAATGCCTCGGAATTGCATAGCGAGCTGACGCATGGCGGTGAAATCCGGCGACGCACTCTTCAGAGCGTCCACCTTTGCCGCCTGACCTGGCGTCAACAATCCGCGCGGCTTGATGCATAGCGATGCCGCGACGATTGGCGAGATAGACCACCCGGTCGCGGGATCGACGGCGCGGGGGACCATCGCGATCGTCGGTGTCTGTGCTGTCGTCGGCTCGGGAGCCGGAGGCGATGTTACGACTTTGGCGCCTCTGGCGCGCCGCCACTTCGCCAGGAGCCGCTCCAGATGGGAGAAGCTGCCGGTATAGCCGCGGAGCTTGATCTCGTGGAGCAGCTCTCGGCCGCGAACGCAGCCTTCCGCCCAGCGGCGCGATAGATAATCGAGGAAATAGCTGGGCGAGCAGGGCTTTGGCGCCGTGGCGCGTCGGTCCGGGGGCGCGTTGAATTTCAGCCATTTTCTGATGCTGCGCGGACCGAACCCGGTTTCTCGGGCGATGTCGCCGATAGAGTTTCCGGCGGCGCGCAGAGTACGGATTTGATCAAAGACGGCTTGCCTCGAGCGGCGATGCGCCTGCTTGGTAAGGTGTCGATGCTCCGCGACTTCGCCTCGGCCACCCGGACCATATGCGATCGTCACTACGCCTTCGTCTTTGGATTCCGGCAACAAGGCTCGGCCCGTTGATCGGTCGGCGCGGCTCAGTTGGGTCTCGATCGTCTCGCGCAAATTCTGCAGGAGATGGAACCGGTCAGCGACCTGCCGCGCCTGCGGCGCGCCCTCTCGCGCGCCCTGCGCGTACAGACCGCAGCGATCGCGGCTGATGATTTCGATCTCAGGATGCCGGCTAAGCCATTCAGCTGTTCCGGGGGCTGAGCGGTTCGGCAGCACATCGACAACCTCCCGGCGTTCCAAATCCACGACGATTGTTCCGTACGTGCAGCCTTTGCGCCAGCTCCAGTCATCAATGCCCGCGATGCGAACAGTCGTCGTGGCTCCGCGGGCGGTGGCGCACCGCTTCAGTTGCCGCAGAATGGTGTCGTCGCTGACTGGCATTCCAAGGCGCTTCATCAGCCGCTCTCCCGGTAACCCGCCGACGCCATGACCCAGAAGCTGAACGATCTCAGCTACCCGGCATGTCCGGCGCGCGTGAGGGGACGCAATTTCATGAAGCGGATCAGCAAATGTCTGGCGCTCGCACTCCGCGTTGCCGCATCGCCAACGGATCACCCGAAGCTTCACCGTCACGACCAACCCTTGGACTGGTAGGTCCTGAAGGCGCCGTCGATGCCAGCCGTGCCGAAGTGTTGACTGCTCACCACATCCTGGACACGAGCCACCGGCCTGCCCAACGGCCGAGACCACCCAAGTCCCGCTGACGAGCTCAATGCCTACAACTCGCACACTTGGCCCAGGGGCCCAATCTGATTTTGCTCGCATGCACGCGAATATCGACGGCCGGTCAGCCGATCAAGCCAGGCACCACAGAGTTTGAGGAAGACCCCGTTTCGCGCAGAGTTGCTATTCGATTCTCAGGGTTTTATACACATTCTCAAATTCCCTGCAGTCGCAACTCATTGAAAAAACTAAAGAGCAGTCTCACGATTTCGTGCAACGTGAGACCCATCGCGTCGGGCGCAACCAAGAGAAGATGCACGACGGAACCATCGTCACCGACAAGGTCAATGAAATGTGGGGAACGGACATGAGCCAGACCGTCACCCTCGAGGAAGGGCGGGCCTATGTTTTCGTCGCCGTCGAACACGCGAACTCAGAAATCATCGGCATTCACGCCGCGCGTTCAGCCAATCGTTTCGAGGCGCTGGAGCCGGTCCGGCAGGGGGTGCATCGGTGCTTCGGCTCCATCGCGCCCGGCGTGGCGCGTGGGCTCAAGCTGCGTCACGATCATGGCTCCAATTACATGTCCGGCGATTTCCAGGACGAGATCAAATGTCTGGGCATCGAAGCTTCGCCGTCCTTCGTGCGCGAACCCGAGGGCAATGGCGTCGCCGAGCGCTTCATCCGAACCTTGAAGGAGAACTTGCTCTGGGTGCGGACGTTCAAAACCATCGAGGACCTGCGCGCCGAACTCCTCGCATTCGCAAGGCGCTACAATGAAACTTGGCTCGTCGCGCGCCATGGATACAAAACGCCCGCGAGGGTCAGAGAGGAGCAAACCACGCCACCAATTGCAATTGACCCGACGCTCGCAGCCACCTTACCCTGGGCCGCCTGAGCAAGCGCAGCCGGGTGTCTCAAAACCGTGCCGCACTACATTGCGATGCAGGATTTGATTCAAAACTATGTAAGCGATTTGCAAAAAACTCCACGAGGCGTTCCATAACGAGCTAACGGCCACAGCGGAAGAGCTGTCGAAGGCAATGGGCGTCTACGCTCATCGCAGTGACGCTGCACTCGCATCGTTCATGGAAAAGGCTTCGGCTCGTGGGTTGGAGCTCGAAGTGTCGGCGACGGCGAGACTCAGTCAGTTTTGCGGTCTTCCGGCAAACGGCAGTCTGACGGAGGCCGGTGACAAACCGCCCGTGCATACCCCAGCAAATGCGAGCGTGTTCAGAATCTCAGCCGTTGCCGAGCACGTGGTCCCGGACGGTAAAGATCTCGACCGCGACAGCAATCACAGGCCGCAGTCGGCGGCCCGATTACCCCGGGTCCACCGGGACAGGCCGCTTGAGGCAGTTCACCTCCAGGTTCAAGAAGAACAAGCCGAAACGGCGTACTTGACGAGGTCTCCGGTGAGTTGAGGGGAAGCTCAATTTAGCGGAATACTATTAACCGCGCCGATACGCGAACGGCAGAAGCCGGCGTAAACCGGGGCAGCGCAAGTCGGGTCGGCGAATGTCACCGTGGGGAGTGCACACAAAAGGAGGATCGCGGTTAGCCTTTTGTGCCGTTGCCCTTTGCCTCGAGCGGATATCTATTGGAAGAGGCCGTGGTCTACCACAAAAAAGATCGCGGCTTCGGGGGCGGGAAGAGTCCCAACCCGCCGGACCGGGACCTTAGCCCGAGGACAAGATACAGATGTCCCAAGGGACAGAGGTCGTTTTCCCAGTGTCGCAAGGAGGCTGCTCGAAAAGCCGACGCGGCGGTGCTGCTGGCCATCGTGCGGCGGCCAATGAACCTTGTTTTGGAAGAGAAGCGTCCGGGATCACCAAATGCCCAATATCTGACTTGCACCGCGGGGCGCGTCTAAGAACTCCGCAAAGAAAAATTGCCCTACATCAAGGCGGCAGTGGGATGTACGAAGACGATGACTGTTGGCCCGTCAAGTGCCCGAGTTGCGGTCACGGTTTCACGGAGAGTATCCGACACATCAAATCGCGCCGCGTCTCTGATTGCCCTCGGTGCTCGTTAAAGCTCGCTCATCGCCGAAAAGACTTTTCCTTCCTCCTGTCTGAGGCGCGCGGGGGTCGATATAACCCCTGGTGGGAGGTCCTCCGCGAGTGGCCACCTGATTAGTCGGCGAAGTATTGCTTATCGAAACGGCTTGCCATTTGATAGCAACGTCCGTTCGGTTCTTCGCGTTTAATTTCTTCATTATGCGACGCACATGGACTTTGACAGTGCTTTCGCACATCCCGAGATTATAGGCTATAATTTTATTAGACTTGCCGCGTTGGATCTCTCGAATCACCGCGAGTTCACGGGCGGTGACCAAGTCCGAGTCCGACAGCGCCTCGGACGGAAGCTCCTCATGACTTCTGAGTAGGTAGTCAATTGGCACGTATGTCCCGCCGGCAAGAACAAAGCGTACTGCCTCAATTGCGATTTCAAATCCCAACGTTACTGGGATATAACCTTTCGCCCCATAGGAAATGGCGGCCTTGGCCATTTTAATGTCGCTATTGTAGGCAACGACAATGATTGGAATTTTTGGGGCGATTTGAGACAGAGTGTTGAAGAGGTTGGCGTCTGTCTCCTTGCTGTCAGGTGCTTCAGAAAGTACAATCAATCTTGGCAAATCGCCGCCTTTCCGTTCTAATTCGATAGCTTCCGAGAAAGTCTGAATTTTCAGCGGAAACGCCGACTCCATGCTGCGTCGAATACACTCGCGTATGAAGCTACGGCTTTCAATAATCGCAATAAATGGATCAGTAATCGTAGCGGCGGCTTCTCGGGACGAGCGCAGACCCCTTTCTTCGGGGGGGTCGGCCGCTTCCAGCCCCTGGATCGGCGACTGAGCCTCGTCAACTTGGGTAAAAGCCAAATTGTCATCCACGAGCGCCTCCCCTCGACGCGTCGAAAAATCCCATATGGCCCCCTAAAAGGGGGCCCGCAATCCGTCGGTTGCAACTAGTCCCGTTAGGTAAACGGCTAGCACAAAGTTGACAACATGTAAACAGGATTCGACCGGTTTGGATCAAAATAGGTACGCGGTTCATCTATCGGTCATCCTCCGGCCGCGCCCGCACCTCTCAGGCCCAACTTATCAAGCTGTTGCCACAGAACGGCAGCCCCGCCGAATCCCGTTTGCCTCCTGGCGGTCGACCGCGCAATCTCTCTTGGCTAGGGAAGGCGGGCGTAGGGAGGACCAGGTTGCATTTCATCGGATCACAACCCAATACAACCGTGGCGACTTTTTTTTTGCGTGGTTTGTGCTCCGAAACCTCGCTCGACCAAGAAAGCGCCCAGCGCGCCGCTCTGTTCCGAACCCGCCGCGACCGGCCGGCGCGTGGTGGACGCTTGCGCGGGATCAACGCGTCTCAACTCCGTGGATGAATGTGATGCGTCGGGCAGTCGGGTGAGGAACGCTTGACCTAGTGATATGTCACGTGCCCTTGGCGGCGCGATTGCCGGATGCGTCGGTTCCCGAGCGAATGAGAGTTCCGAGAACCCGACCAGTGCCCTCGTCAAGAAAGCCGGAGTCGACGTCGAGCGGTCATCGCCGCCCGCCCATGCCCCTCTGGCGGAATGTTAATCTTTATCCCTTCGGCATTCGTCTGAAAGTATCTTTGTGACAATGTAGTCGTTGAACATGACATCCAACTATGCAGCGATGCGCCAAACGAGTATCGGGATCCCCGCATGCTTTCGTGGCTGCGTCGCCGGAGTGAGAGAGCTAGGCGGGTCGAGGCCGAGGCGAACGCGCTCGTTCATGAGTACGGCAAGCGGGCCTATTCAGTAGCGCGCCGACGCGAGCAAGAGGCCAGCAGCCTCGCGATGACGCAAGAGTGGAACCGCATTGCGCTTGCCATCGCCCATCAGGCGCACAAGCGCGTAGGTCTCGATACAGGGACGCGGATGGCATTAGATGCCGACTTCGGGCCTGCGCGGATGACGCCAGAGACGCCGGCTTTTTTTGATGCTCGCTCTCAGCTTGAGGAGCTGGAGCGCATCCTCAGGGCAAGGTGATGCTCGCAATCTAACAGAGCGCTTAGCTTGTTCATCAGCGACTGCCCGAGAGTGGAATCGGATTGCGTTGGTGGGCGAACGGTCGAAACGTCGCCTGATCGAACTTCCCCATCATTTTCTGACCGCGCTTTTCGCCGCTCTAATCACGCCTCGACGCTCGAAGCGCCCTCAACCTCCTCGCAGCTCGATCTACAAAGCCGGGGTGCAGCGCGAGGTTCCCTGACATCCGATTCCGCATCCAATTCCTAGACGGCTCAGCCAGAAAGTGGGGCGCCGACCGTTCTTGCCTGCTCGGACTGCACAATCGACTCTAACGGCGCGCCGATCTTCGTCTATTGGCGTTTGTGCTTCCGCGCTTCTTGCGACGTCGGTCGAGCGCCGATCACTCGACTGGAGTTCGCGGGCAAATCAATCTGCCCCGCGCGCGGACGTGATGTTTCCTGTTTCAAGTGTTTCGCCGACCGCGTCGGAATCCGCCGATGCCGCATAGCCCCAACCGATGCATGCACAGAAGCGCGCCCTCTGAAACATTTGAAACACGAAACACCGATATTTTACGACCGCCGCAATCGGAGGATCAGCGGCGGTCGTACCGTGGTGCGGCTCACACAGCTTTGGCTTCTAACTCAAAGCTCGCGAGTGAAAGAGCCAAGTGGGGCGTTGCCGACACATGATTTTCGACCTCCGCTGATAAAGGAGATTATCGGGGTGGGGCGCGGTGCGACCGATCCGAGCAGCGGGATTATACATGCACGTCAGAGGCGCTGATCGAGCCCAAGCACGAACTCTTCGGCTCCTGCCGCGTATTCGCGCGCAGTCGAATGAAGCAGCCGCCGGAGATCGGCGCAGCGGCGTTGGGGCGGGGATTCGACGATCATCCCGCCGTCGAATGCACCAACGCGGAGCAGCCCTAATAAGAATCATGTCAGGCCGTCGGTCTACGCGACGCAACGACCTGAATTGCGCCGGCTAGAGCTCGTGAAAATCCGTGACAATCACCCGGCCATCGCGCGGAAACGTAGTTGTTGTCGATAACCGCGAACCCGTTTGGCCGATCCGGCGTGTCGCGAGCGATGGCCAACGGTCCATGCTGGAAATCTCCGGGTTGGGCAAGCGCAGCCGTGACTTCATCTTCAACCGTAGTCGGGTATGTCCGGTAGTAATCCCCGAGATAGAGCCGAGTCAGATTCCACGCCAAAAGCTCCTGACTGCGCAGGAGCGCCGTCGTCTTACGACCGTGGAGCACGGACTTGCCCGAAGCCGTTGTCGCGCGAGCGGCCAGAACGACACCGTGGCAGATCGCGCCAACTGGCTTGCCGCGGGCGAAGAACTCGCTCACGGTACTGTGCAGCAATGTGGATTCGAGGTAGGGCTTCACGCCCTTGGCATGACCGCCGGGGAGTAGCAGCGCGTCATAGGAGTGATCGGCAATCGCGTCATAGCGCAGCGGCGACTGGAACTCCGGGCTTGTGATCATTGCCTCATAGGCATTGCGCCCGTTCCGATCCGCCTTGAGCACGGGAGCTAGGAGACCAAGACCTTCGCCAGTCACCATCAGCCTATCGGCCACCCCGGGATCACCGGTGGGCGTAGCGAAGACGAAACGATGGCCCAGTCCGCTCAATACACGCCAAGGAACACCAGTCTCGCTTGGGTCAAAATCGCGGCTCGGCAATGGCATCAAGATAATGGCTATAGTCTCGCCTCCCTGGCCGGCCGTTAAGATCCGAGCTGCGCCTTTTTCGCGCTCCCGGCAATCCCGAAAGTGGAAGTGAGCGTTGCCCGCCCCAAAGAGGGCATGCGGCGTCAGCGCTTGCGCCGCTTGGGCTTGCGGATTTCGACTTTTGGATTCTCGGATATGAATTCCTTGGGCACGAACGCGATTCGCATGCCCCAACCCGCACGAACCCTGAGCATCCGACCGAATTCACCGAGTGACAATTCCCTATCGTCGATATGAATGATGACCTCTCCCTCAGGGCCGCCATCGTCGATGATGCAGCGGAGCACGTCGCCGCGCGGGACCCATTGACCGGTCTCTTCGTGATGGTCGATTTGTTTCTCCCCCGGCGGTTCTTCGGTGACCGTCTTGTCCCACTCCGCCAGGAGTCGTTCTTGAGCTGCGAGGATGCCGTTGAACACGTCGATGATTTCACGGTCGGTCATTGTCGCGATGTCGGGCCCGATAGTGAGGCGTGTTCCCGCAATGCCGGAGTCGGCATAGTCGATAATCGCGTCGTTTCCCTCGCGCGTTATCCGCACTTGATCGATGATGGCTCGGGTCGGCTTCTTCAAGCGCACTTTGCGAACTCCTCGACGCCACGAACATAGCCGCGAAACGTCGCAGCCGGGCAAGAGGCTAGAAAGCGCCTGCTCCGTCGAATAGAAGAACTCCAAACGTGGAGGCGGCAATGATCGAGCAGGATCCCAAAATCGTCCAATCGGGGCTTTCACGGACTGTGAAGAAGGACGGCGTCACTGTGGAGGTGTCGATCATCCGGCTCGAGCACGAAAGCGAGTGGTCACTCGAGGTGGTCAATTCCGCCGCCACGTCCATAGTTTGGGACGAACTCTTTGCAACCGACGAAGAAGCCTACGCCGAATTCGAGCGGACTGTCGCCGACGAAGGGATGCAGGCGTTCCTCGACAAAGAAAACGTGATCCCTTTCCGCCGGTGAATGCGCCTCGCGGCGTTCAAAGTTTTGGCGCGCGAGCGGCTACGTCGCGGAATCGGTCGCGTGCGAGGACACCTTCTGGACTATGATGAACGCTCCGCCACGAGTCGAGTGAGGTGAGACCGAGGTGGATGTGACTGTCATCGCGGAACAGGGAGGCGCTGTTTGGCGGCTGACGAGTCCCGGACCGGATCACGGCACCTGCGAGTTCTGCACCTTCACTCGAAAACCAACGGAGAAGAAAATGGGATCTGTTCCCCACGGGCCTCGATTGCTGCGCCGCGGACTGCGCCGGCGTCCGCCGAGCAGTTAACTCAATCACGCTGCGGCCGCGGTCGCACCAAGTTCGGGCTCTCAGTCACCGGCCGCCGCTCCTGCACTGGAATGGCCCGGGAAGGAGACGCGAAGCGAGGCCGAGGCGTTGAACGATAAACGCCTCAAGGTGCTGGTGCCTCGCTTACCCGGAGTTGCGCGCGCACTCCTCAAGTGCGACGGCGACCATCCTTGCCGGCTGCCCATCTGTGCCGTTTGCGCTCGCGCCTATCGGGAGGGCCCGATTGCCCAACTGCATGCCCTGGCCAACGCCTACGTCGGGCCCCATCAAACTGCGACCATCTACCTCCGCCTCTTGGGCCCCGGCTCTCTGGCGGCCGCGGACCCCCCGCGCATCAGTGAGATGCTCCGCAAGCGTCTCGACCGCGCCGGCTTTAAGAACGCGATTGTCGTGGGCGGAATCGAGGTGGCCTGGCAGGAGAATTGGCAGCGCTGGATCGTGCATGCCCAGGTGCTCGCCATCGGCGTCGACGCGGTCACCTGGGATCAGCTCGAAGCCTCCTTGAAAGACAGCGGAACCGCGAAACCAGTCTTGCGGAAACTGCTGTCCAACCCCGACGTGCAGCTCTCCTATTGCATCAAGTTCGTCGACTATCATCGACCCGGACGCAACCGTGTCCCCTTGAAGCCGGATCGCCTCGTCGAACTCGCGGCGTGGTGTTCGCGCTATCGCTTCCAGGACTTCTTGTTCGCTTATGGCGCCCGTCGTCGCGGTGGCCGGCTGGTCGTGGATGACTAGTCGCTGTGCGCTGCTGCGGCCCCTCGCCCGCGCTCACGAGGTGGTGACGACGGGGTGACGGACGGCTCTGCGAACTGAGCGGCTTCTGGTCGCCCCGCCGCGCCGCACACCTTCGCGCTGATCTTCTCTGTCTGCCCCGACGCACGCGCCGAGCGTCGCCGCAAAACAACCAATGCTCCGCTAGGCAATATAGGAGGACACGTCAATGCTGACACGCAAGAAGTCCGTTGGGTCGCGGCGCAGACGCGCCCGCAGACGGCAACCCAAATTCCTCACCCCGGATCTTGTGCTGTTCGCCGGGCAAAAGATTCGGTTCGTCGCTAATCAGGAGGACGCGCTGAGCAACGCCGAACGCCTCCGTCGCGAGTATGCGGAGATGGACGACAGTTCCGTTGGAGAAGTGAGTCACTTCCTGCAGCGTGCCTATCACGTCGCGGTCCAGTTTCGGCGGCGACCCGGCGATTTCGAACGCTTCAAGTCTCATCCGTTCTGGGAGGCGTTGGGGGAGAAGCCGAAAGACGCGTCGACTTCAAAGTGGGCTTTGTACTTCGTCATGCAAGCGACGACGACGAAGGTTCGCAATCGCGCGCGGCGGTATGCAGTGCTGCTCGACGGATTGATTCACGACAAGGTAAGCCCCGGCGCAGTCGCGGCGCGCGTCAAGGCAATGGGCGAGGTAGAAGAGGCGTACGACGTCCTTCTGAACGCGCGCAGTCGGCGTGATCGCGAGAAGACGCTGCGTATCCTTGACGACAACGACGGGAGCTTGTTCGCTCAGATGACAGCCGTGGTTGGGAGGGCTATTGAAAGGCCGCCTATGACGTTGCCTGCGAAGGTGATGGGCGAAGTGGCTGCCATTCAAGGCAAGCGGCGACCAGCTCTCCCGACCGGCGGTGCCTCTGCCAAGAAACCTCAGGCCGGTTCCAAGGCCTCGCCGGCATTCCGCGGCGCACCGCCACGAGGAAAGGCTCAGCGGCTAACTTGCCCCGCCGCTGTGGGCCAGAAGCGTGTCGATCCACCCTCCCGCAAAGGCAACGCGTCATCGACCGGGCTGAAGACCCAGAGACGAGGGGGAGCGCCGAAGCAGGCGCCGTGGCTGCCCGAAGGAATAGATGACCGGTCCATTCAAACGCTGCACGAAGCGATTCGTGACCTCGACAGGCAGATGAAGGAAGACCTGGCGAAGGACGTGCTCTGGAACCTCATGGAGCAGCGCGAACACGTTCAAGATCTCATTGTCCAGCGGAAGGATTGGATCAGAAGGCAGAAGCTGACCCGACGCGAGAAAAAGGCGGCGGCTCGCGTGAAGCGCATGGGTGGTCCCTTGCCGCCTGCGCCATCGCCGCAGCAGAAGTGAGTTGGTCTTGGGCGCGAGATTGGCTGCGACCAGATTCGTCGTCCGCCAGCTTTGGTGCCAGGCGGACGGGCGGCGAAACATCCATTGGCCTCATGACGCGAGGCTCAGCCGGCGGCCTTTGGTCCGTCGACCGCCGCCAGCCGCAAGGGTCGCTTTCCGGCCTGCACGGCACCGCCAGCCTCAATTCTGCGTGACGCAGAATTCGCGGCTCAATCCCCGACCGGGCGGAGCGCCATCTTAAGTGATGATTTCAACCCGTCGGCGAGCGAACTCAGCCCAGCACCGAGACGACGCGCATGGCGACGCTCGGGATTGCGTCGAAGAGGGTTTTGCCGCGCGAGTGCAGGTCAGGGGATGAGCCGTACGCAGCACGCCGTAAGCGATTTCCGCCAGTTGGGCAGTTCAAGGCCGTATACGCGTCTCAGCTTTTCATTGTCGAGGCGCGAATTGGCCGGACGCTGCGCCGGCGTTGGGTAGTCGGTCGTCGTGATGCGCTTGACCCGCGTCAAGCCGCGCCCGCGCGCCGCCGCCTCGACAAAGATCGCCTCGGCGAAATTGGCCCACGTCGCCTCGCCAGAGCCAGTCATGTGGAAGACGCCGCGCAGCGCCGGCGACGCATCCTCGCGCACCCTCGCGGCGACGGTGAGCAGCGCGGCAGCGAGGTTGAGGGCCGAGGTCGGATTGCCGCGCTGGTCCGCGACGACCGAGACCTCGTCGCGCATCTCGTTGAGTGCAAGCATCGTGCGGACGAAATTCGTCCCGTACGGGCTGAAGAGCCAGGCGGTACGCACGATGACGCTGTTGGCGCAGCGCTCGGCGACCAGCCTTTCGCCGAGCAGTTTGGAGCGCCCGTAGGCGCTTCTCGGCCCGGGCGGATCGTCCTCACGGTAGGGGCGATTGAGGGCACCGTCGAACACGTAATCGGTGGACAGCTGCAACAGTGGCGCGCCGATCCGGTCGGCGGCTTTCGCCACGTGGCCGGCCCCCTTGCCGTTGATGGCGACGGCGAGGCTTTCCTCCGCCTCGGCTTGGTCGACGGCGGTATAGGCAGCGGCGTTGATGACCACGTCCGGCCGCGCGGCCTTGAGCCCGGCGAGAACAGCCCCGCGATCCTCCAGCAAGAATACGCGGCGGCCAAGCAGGACGATCTCGAACTCGCGCCCCGCCTGCTCGATCAGCGAGGTCGCCACCTGTCCCATCGATCCAGTGACGGCGATCCGCATCATGTGGACAAATCCCCGGCCTCCTTCAGCCGCGGCGGGGGCGGCTGCGTCGTTGGTTACGTCCACGCACCCCAAACGTATCGCACGACGAGCGGGCGTATCGGCCGTGGCGATCAATTCCTTTTCGTTCCGCCACAGCGCTCGCGGTTTCAAGTCTTGCGGTCCGCTCCTCTGCGGAAGCATACGGCCCGAGTTTTATGCCGGCCATCGTCTCGAACGCATGGCCCTCCGGGTAGATCGTGAAACAATGGGTGGAGTCCTCTCGGATGCTCCCCATCGAACGGCCAAGCAGGTCGAGACTGCGGGGGGCGCGGGGAATCGTCGGCGCCGCTGACGGCCCAAAGCCACGGCGGCTTCCCGGTTGTGTTGAGATGGCGACCTACACCGTTGCCACTGTCGGGTGCGCCGTACGCCGCCCCGGTGACTGCTGCGGGCGGTGCCGAATGACGACAAAGAACGGCCGACTGCCATCCGGCAGGGGACGCTTCACGACGTAGCTCACCCTGCGGCCCCGCCGGGTCGTCACGAGGAGTCCGCGGCGGTCGATGTCCTTCTTGAGGGCCAAGGCTTCGTCAGCGCCCCCAGCGACTTCCTCGAACCGATCACTGGGAAACCAATATTCTTTTTGCCCGTTGTGCTCGCCGACATACACAGGGGCACGTACGGCCTGCGAACGCATCGCGCGAAGTTTGAGAACTATGAAGCGAAGTCGGGTGAGGCCGGGGGAGCGGAGGTCGATGAAGCCGCGCCGGCGGTTGCGATTGATGAAGCGTCGCAAGCGGTCGTAGGGAGTCGGGACAGGGACGACGGCGCCGGCCAGCGCGGGCTGCGGCACGACGGCGATGGGGGCACCCTTGGTTGGCGTCACCAACAGCCCGAGCGCCCGAACCTCCTGGTCGATGAAAGCCACGTGATCGGCCTCGCACGCAAGATGGCGGCAGGAAGCTCTTCCTTCGTGAGAGGCAAGGCCTCGAAGCGGATGGCGAGGGCCCCGGAGCCGAAGATGGTAGCGAAACGGCCATGCACGCGAACGAGACTGCGCCAACTTGACGTGATGCCGGATGCTGCTTGCAGATATTCCTGCCTAGCCGCCTCAAAGTCTCGCCTGAGCTCCGTCCGGCTGGAGCGGAGCGCCTCAGTAAACGTCGTCGCGAAGTGATAGCCCGCCCATCCGTGGTTCGCTTCGCCGAGCTCGCAAGCACGCGCAAAGAATGCCGCGACGTCCGCGTGGCCGTGGAGATCCTCCAGGATGCAGGTCTTCCCCGGAGACGGCACGTCCATCAGGCGATTCACGTAGGCGGGATCGAACTCGAGGCCCAACTTTTCCATGATCCTCACGAACGACCTGTTGGCCGTGCTAAGGATTGGCATGCACCAAATGCGACGGCCGCGTTCCGTCATGCGGGCAGTCCCTTGCCCCTGCGCAATCGTCATCACGAACTCGACCTGCTGCTCGGTCGCCTTCGACATCTCGTCGAGGAAGATCAACGTGAGATTGTAGGCTTCGGCGATGACTTCTAAGCCGCCCGGTTTCATCTTCCAGCTCGTGCCGAAACCGAGCCGGGTCGAACCGCTCGGATCCCATCCCCAAATCGCGGCAATGATCCGTGCGAGAGGCGTCTTGCCGACACCGCCCTCACCGACGAACTGGATGCCAGGAGGGTCGAGATTGAACGCCCCGCAGACTGGGCCGGCACAAGCCAAGGCAAGCCCGAGGATCATGCGTGAGTTGCGCTTGGCAAGCGCAACCAACTGTCGCCATCCGGCGCGCGTGCCAGCGCGATGGAACTTACGATAGGTCTGCAGATGCTGCTCGTCGGGATAGGACGCGCCGGTAGAATTCTTCGACGTGGAACCGTCAGGGAAATAGAATTCGCCGTTGAGAAGACCGGGGCGCGTCGCGACGTCGAATGTCGGGTCCTTGCTGGCTTCTGTCGTAACTCGGCCGATGAATTCTTGCTGGCCTGCTCGTTCAGCAAGAATGACCCCTGCGCGCTGAAGCCGAACATAGGTGTCGCTTTGGCTGCTAGGCAGCACCCGATCTCCGCACCAGCTCGCACGCACGTCTCAGCGGTCGCCTTGGCGAGGCACTTGAGACCCTGACAGGCGCCGAACGCGAGAATGACAGACGCGTCGAGTGCATGACCGCCTGTCCGCGCGCGCGACTGCAGTCGCCCACGCAAAATCCGACATGGGTGACGCATGGGGAATCGTCCCGAAATGCGGGGGACTCAGCACCACAGCGTGACGAATGTCAGGCGCGCCGCCCCCGTTCGCGGATGATAAAGGTTATTATCATACACTCCACCGCAGCGCGGTCTGGGCGCGGCGGCTCGGCCCACGACGCCCGTCGCGCCTTGATGATTTCTCTTCAGACCTTCATTGGCGGAGGCATCGTTTTGCCTTTGGTCCTCTCGACGCATGCCGCGTCGGCGCCGTATCCCGCGGCTAGGAAGCGAATGTCCTCCGAGCAACTTATCGGCCGGTGTCGACGTTAAGCGGTCATAGCAAACCGCGTCCGAGGCAGGGCCCTCAATCTGTGTTGGATCAGGAAATCGGGAGGCCAGCGGCGCCTGACGCCTGCTTAATATGCGCGGCGACAAACGTGCGGCGATGAGGGCCTCGGCGCGTTTCAACGCCCTTGCCAAGCGACGCACGGGGTGGGTAGTTTCACTCGCAGGCACGGTGCCAGTTCTTGGTTTCGTTAAGAGCCGTTCCGATTGGATATGTCGGAAATACCGTTCAAGAAACAACAGGGAGGATGCCTAATGAAGCGCCGAGACATGTTGCTAGTTGCCGCAACGGCGGTAGGACTGCTGGGTTTAAATCCTCGACCGCACAAGCGGACGGCTGGGTCGGAAGCTGGGGCGCGAGCGACGTCTTTCCCGTCGGCCCCGACGTCAACTTCCAGACGTTGCGCCAGTTCGTCCGGCTGAGCGCGGGCGGAAAGCAGTTGCGCGTCCGCTTCTCCAACGCGACCGGACAGAACCCGCTCGTCATCGGCGCGGCGCATATCGCCAAGCCGGCGGCTGACGGGGCGGCGGGGGCGATCGATCCGGGGAGCGACCATGCGCTGACCTTCGGCGGCGCCGCCGGCGTGACCGTGCCGCCGGGAGCGGAAGTTCTGTCCGACCCGGTCGACATGGACCTCCCCGCCTTGTCGACGGCAGCGATCAGCCTGTTCGTTCCGCGCTGGACGGGCCCCGCGGTCATCCATCTCGACGGAGTCGCGACCACCTATATTTCCGACGACGGCGATTTCACTGCAGAAGCGACGATGCCGAAACCGCACACCTCCACCTCGCGCTTCTTCCTCGACGAGGTGGACGTCGAAGCGGCCGGACAGCCGGGGACGCTCGTCACGCTCGGGGACTCGATCACCGACGGCTACCGCTCGAAGATCGACGGCAACCACCGCTGGCC
This sequence comes from uncultured Alphaproteobacteria bacterium, assembly GCA_963787135.1. Classification (GTDB taxonomy): domain Bacteria; phylum Pseudomonadota; class Alphaproteobacteria; order Rhizobiales; family Beijerinckiaceae; genus Roseiarcus. Next base: position 68,573 of record CAWBBW010000004.1, read on the forward strand.
CGACCGTCTGGCCGAGCGTCTCGCCGCTCGACCGAACGCCGCGCCGGTCGGCGTAGTGAACGCCGGCGTCAGCGGCAACCGCATCCTGCACGATCACCCCGAGGATCTGTTCGGTCCGAATGCGCTGGCGCGGCTCGATCGCGACGTGCTCTCCGCCCCCGGCCTCAAGTGGGTCGTGCTGATGGAAGGCATCAACGACATCGGCCATTCCACGTCCGCCGGGCTTCCGGAGCAGGACGTGTCAGCGGACCAGATCATCGCCGGCATGAAGCAGATCATCGCCCGCGTCCACGATCACGGCGTCAAGATCTACGGCGCGACGCTCACCCCCTACGAAGGCACGGTGTTTCACGGTTACTATCAGCCGGAGGGAGAAGCCAAGCGTGAGGCGGTCAACGCCTGGATCCGCCACGGCGATTTCGACGCGGTGATTGACTTCGACGCGGCGGTCCGCGACCCCGATCATCCGACGAAAATCCGCGCCGATTACGACGTTGGTGACCATCTCCATCCCAACGACGCGGGCTATCGGGCGATGGGCGATGCGGTCGATCTAAAGCTATTCGAGTAACCTTCGGCTTCCGCGAGCGTTTTCGGTCGCGTTGCGAAGTGAATACATGATCACGCCGCGCCCATTTCCTCGGCATTGTACCGACTAGCAGCCTGTCGGACTGAGTTTTGAGATTGGGGGTCGAACGGGTTTTTCGATTTGCGCCGGCAGATCGGGCTTTGTGGGGTTCCGATTGAGCCTGTTGGAGGCGGTAGGCTGGATAGTCCGCGCGTCGGGTTTCGCTCCCTTTAGCAGGCGGGGTTGAGGACGAACATCCGTTTCAAATTCCAGGCCATGATCACGAGGCTCCACTCGCCGCGCACGTTTTCGAGCCCGCGCAGGGAAAATTGACGGAATCCGAGCGCGGCTTTGATGATGCCGAACACCGGCTCCGGGGTCTGCTTGCGCAAGGCGTAGAGCGCTCGGCCCTCAGGCGACTTCAGCCGATGCGCCATCGCCTCGACCGGCGTCGGGTCCCTCGGCGCCTCGGGCGCCGCCGCGAAGCGCTCGCTCAGCGGCGGGTGGTGGGGCTGGCGGCCCATCGCGATCACCGGTTCGACGCCCGCCTTTTCGCACGCGGCCACGGCGCCCGCGCTGAAATAGCCGGTGTCGGCCAGCAGATGGTCAACCTTGCCCAGGCCTTCGGGCAACGCGCCGATCTTCTCCAGCATCGGTTCGACCTGCTGCTTGTCATTGGGCGCCTGAACCACATCGACGGCCACGACCAGAAGACTTCCCGCAGCGACCGCGGCTTGCGCATTGTAGCACTGGTCGAAGCCGCCGCCCGCCACCGGCATGATGCGCGACTCCGCGTCGGTCAGGTTGACCTGATCGGTCGGCAGCGGCCCTTCGGTCGGCGGCGCCGGCGGCTTTCCCCCGGGCTTCTTGCCCGTCGCCGCGGTCTTCGCCTCGCGCGACGCCATTTTGGCTTGGTGCTCGGCCATCTCGCGCGCATGCCGTTCCTGGCCCGAGCCTCGATCTTCGCCTTCGCCTCGGCCAGCTTACGAAGGCGCTCCTCGCGCCGCGCCAGTTCGTCGGGAATCGACATCCCGTCGGGAACGTCGGCCGCATCCGCAGCCTCGGCTCGGGCCAGCAAATCGGCGACCTCGGCCTTCAGTTGCGCCTCGATCCTGCCCACATGCTCATAGGAAAGCGCGCTGTGCCGGCTGGCGTTGGCGTGGATCTTCGTCCCGTCCAGCCCGATTATGCCCATCTTCAAGACGCCCATCTCGCGCGCCAACTGAAGAACCTCGACGAACAGCTCCTCGATCTCCTTTAAGAACCGCCGCCGAAACGCGGCGATCGTGTCGTGGTCGGGATGATCGTTCGCCGCGATGAACCGAAACGCTACCGAGTTGTAGGTCGCCCGCTCGAGCTTCCGGCTGGAGAATGTCCCCGTCGCGTACCCGTAAACCAACAGGCCCAGCAACATCCGGGGATGATACGAAGCCGACCCCGAACCTCGGTAAGCCCCGCTCAGCCGGCCCAGGTCGAGACCGTCGATAACTTCGACGATGAACCGCGCCAAATGCTTCTCCGGAAGCCACTCGTCCACAGAAGGCGGCAGCAGATACCCCGTCTGCCGATCGATCGTCCGAAAATTGGCCATCAAAAAAACCCGCCGCCCTGCGCCAATCAACGATTGATTCTAGCGTGGCCGCAGGCTCGGCGTTAAGTCCGACAGGCTGCTAGGGTAATTGCCCCCGACGCTTGCAAGGACGTCGGGGGCTTAATGGCGGGCGACGCCATCGTGAGTTGGCCCGCGATTGCCGGATTGCGTCGTAGCCATCCCCTCCGCTCGCCGAGGCGTCGGCGAACGACCGGTATTCGCAGATATCGTTGAAAAAGTCGGAAAATGGGCCGGCTCGAAAATCTCGCATTTGTGCTGAAGGCGGCGTCGAGGATACTGGACGGCCTCGCGGGTCGATGAGGCTAGTCGCTGGGGCCGATCGGTAACTGTCGAGTACCCCCCGAATGAAAACCATCAAAGCCTGTCCACGACCGCGAGAATTGTGAACGGGGACGTCAATCCGACTTTTTCAACGATATCTGCGCGAAGGAGACGGTCCGGAGTCGACGTGAAGCGGACATACCGGATTGCGACGGCGAGCGACGTGAGCTCCTCCGCGACAAGATAGCGGCGTATCGGTTCGTCCCGAGGCTCCAATAGAGAAACGACTAGTGGGCCGCGTTGGCGGCCCAGCAACCTTTCAGAGTGGACCTGCTCAGTCGATTTCAGAGGAGACGGGTGTCAGCCGGCGGCTGGTCAAAGTGATCATTCCGGCCGTCGACATAGTGGATCGGTGCCGCCGCCAACTCGTCGGGAGCGACATTGTCAAGCAGGTTAACCTGGATTGCCCGGAAATCACCGCCCAGTGCTTCAGCAACACCGTGAGAGGGCGTGCGGATGCCGCAATTTTTGCAGAAGTGGTAGTGAAAGTTCGGTTTAGCGCGCCCCGGCGGCGTCCACTGGTAAACCGCCTGTGAGTCCGCGCCCGCGATGAGCCGGAAGCGATCGGGACTGGCAAATACCAGCCACGAACGCGCCTTGGTGCAGCTCGAACAGTTGCATTTTACGGTTCCCTGGCCGAGATCGACATCGGCTTCGAAGCGGACCGAGCCGCAGTGGCAACTGCCCGAATAGGTTTTTAGGGTCACGAGTGAATCCTCATCGTTCTCATCGAGGCGGAGCGCCCCCATGTTTGCGCGCCTATTACGGCGGCCGACCCCCGGAGGATACGCGGTAGCCGGTTTCTTTGGCTTCGATGCCGCCGCCAAAGCCTTCATCCGCTAACGGGCGACGACGGACTCGGCTGGGTCCAACACCCGCTTCCGATCGCGACACGCTGCTACGCAGGAGCCGTTCATGCAGGAGGTGGAGCGTCGAAATGCCAGCCGCCGGCGGCAAAAACCCAGGGGCATTCAACATAGTGGCGCATGCGCACGATCTTGCCCCCGCTCGTATCGAGGCGAGTTGCCGCATGAGCGTTCCAGGCACCGTCCACCTCGTGCAACTCCATTGCAATTGACACGCCATCCAGCCTTCCCAGCGCAAATCGCCAAGGTGTCTGCATCCGTTCGAAATAGCTAAAGAAGTACGAATTGGAGAGCTTCCCCACGAAGAAATTGGTGATGCGCAAGCGCGCATCGGCGGTGATCAGGTCGCGCAGTCGGGTCCAATCGCGGCGATTGAACAGCTCGACATAAAGCCCCAGCAGTTTTGTCAGCTCGGGATCCGGCGCGTCTCGGACCTCGCGGGGCTGATCAGCGCTAGCCAGCTTAGAGCGACCCCGACTTAAGGCCGATTTCACGCCCCCAACCGTTGAGTCGACCAAGCCAGCGATGTCCTCAAGCGAGTAGTCGAATACGTCCTTTAAGAGGACGCAAGCCCGCTCCTTTGGCGGCAAATTGATAACCAACCGCTCGAGAGCGCGGTCCATCTCGCGCCCTACCGGTTCTGGAGGATGTGCGATGTCCGGGATGGCGGCCAAGCGTTCGGCGCGCCGACGGATCTGATTGCGGCGAAGAAAGTCAATGCATCGATTGTGGGCGATCCGAAATAGCCAGGGGTCCATCGGTCGGTCGACGTCAAACTGGCCGAGCTTGCGATAGGCCTCGAACAGGACCTCCTGCATGATGTCTTCGCCGTCCATCACCGAGCCGGCCATGCGCGCGCAATACCGATGCAGCTGTGGCCTCTACTGGCCTGCAGCTTCCAGAAATGCTTTGTAGCGCGTGTCGAATATGCCGACCGCGTCCAATTCGGAGTCGTTCTCCATCGCTACCTCCCTGATCTCGCGGCGGGTGAGATACTCACCATTGAGATAATTCTACTTTCGAAGTCCGCCTCCTGGCGATCTCCACTGGGGAAGTAAGCGTTGACGCTCGAAGCTTAGCGAATGCGTTGGAGCTTGTCTTCGACATAGACGGGACAGTTAACGCCGTCTTGAGCCGCGTGCTCGACCCTATGAGCTATGCGGGAAAGTGGGTGACGGAGTGAGTCAAGCGGCGGATTTCATATCGGCGGCTTCTTCGATTCCGTCTTTGAATTTTACACCGTCGATGACTTTCGGCAACTGGTTCTGACCGCGCAATCTCCGCCAGGTCTTCGACGCCGCCATCACCAGTTTGAACACCATGAGACGCGCGGTATCTTGCGACAGCGCGCCCTTCATGCGGACGGTGCGATGCCTCACCGTCGCGAACACGCTCTCGATCGGATTCGAGGTTCGCAAATGGTCCCAATGATCCGCGGGGAAGTCGAAGAACGTCAGCAGGGTCGGACGATCCTTGATCAGGCATTCGATGGCCTTGTCGTATTTGGGCGCGTATTTCTCGGCGAATGTCGTCATCGCCGCTTCCGCCGCGGCCCGGTTCGGCGACAGCCAGATCTCGCGCAGATCCTTGTGCGCGTTGGGTTGCATCGACTTCGGGAGCTTGTCGAGCACGTTGAGTGTCTTGTGCAGCCAGCATCGCTGATGACGCGTCGTCGGGAACGCCTCGTCGAGCGCTTTCCAGAACCCGAGCGCGCCATCGCCGATGGCGGCTTGCGGCGCGACGGCCAAGCCGCGCGCTTTCAAGTCGACAAGCAGTTCCTTCCAGCTCTGCGCGCTCTCCCGCATGCCTGTCTGAAAGCCGATCAACTCCTTCTTGCCCTCCGGCGTCGCGCCGATCAGCACCAGCATGCATTCGGCCTGCGGCTCCATTCGCGCCTGCAAATAGACGCCGTCCGCCCAAACGTAGACGTATTGGCGCGCCGATAAATCGCGCCTCTGCCATTGGCGATATTCGTCTTCCCATTCGCCCTTGAGGCGCGCGATCACCGCCGACGACAAGTTGGGCGCGTCCTTGCCGAGCAATGCGGAAAGGGCTTCCTGGAAGTCGCCCGCGGAAATCCCGCGCAGGTAGAGGACCGGCAGCAGCGCGTCGAGGCTCTTCGTGCGCCGCGCCCATTTGGGCAGGATATGCGAGGTGAAGCGTATCCGCGCGCCTGTCGTCGCGCCCCGATCGCGAGCCTTCGGCTTTTGCACGTCCACCGGTCCGATCCCCGTCTGGATCGCGCGGACCGGATCATGCCCGTGGCGAACCACGCGCCGACGACCGTCGGAAAGAACCAGCTCGGCGTTCGAGGCCAGGAATGTCTCGAACTCCGCTTCGACCGCCTGGGCAATCAGCCGTCGCGCGCCAGCCCGTAGAATCTCGGTGAGCGGATCATCGATAGCCCCTTTCTGTCGAAGGGAAACAACTCTATTCTCGTCCATGGCGTAACGCTCCTTTCCGGAGATTCGGGTGGCTACAGCACCAACCCCGTTACGCCGCCTTCCTCATACCGTCACCCAGTCTCCCGCGTAGCTCCTTCGCCAAGCTGGCCTGGCTGCCTATGACCCTTTTTGTACATGCTTTTTGTCGTGCGCAATTATTCCGAGGCGCTACTCGCCAGTCGCCGAACCTAGAGCCTCTTTCCTAAGAAAGAGATCGCTCTTGTCGACCCGCACGCGAGCGTCGAGCCGATAAGCCGGAAATCGCGGGCCGTCGGTGATTATGTACCGCGACCGCATTCGGACCCCAATGTCGAGTCAGCGCCGAGTGACGTCGCCGATTGGCTTGCACAAGCTCCCACTGGATCGAGTTTGCCCGTGATCAGGGCCCAGTCCCTGGGCTCGTAATCGCCGTGGTGGCGGCAGTGGATCGATCAGGCGTATCCTCCTTCCAGCGTACAGATCCGACTGGGCGCTCCAACATTCGCCGAATCCGGATGGGTTCCGGACCGATATGGAATTCGTTGGCGCGGAGATGCAAGGCGCGTTCCGACGCCGTCGATCGGCTTCGCTGCCGCAGATAGTCATGCCACGTTGGGCAATGATAGCGTTCTGTCCATAGTTCAGGATCGGCAATGTCCCGCGAGATCGACCACCCGTAGGCGCCATTGCGCTGACGGCTTAGCTGAATGTGCTGCATGACAGCGTAGAAGAGGCGCGCCTTGGCGGGATCGACACGATATTCGATCTCGATCACGATCGGTCCACTGCGCGGGGTCAGCGAGAGGCGCACCTCGGGGTCGGCGAGAACGTCAAGGGACAGCTCGTTGGGCCCACTGGCCGTTGGCATCCGCATCCACAAGCCGAGCAATGGCGAAAGAATTAATGTGGCGCCCGAAATGAGCAGCGCTGCCTCGACCCCAATGGCGCTTGCCGTACTGCCCCACATCCAGCTGCCAAGTGCAATGCCGCCCGAGATGGCCGCCTGATAAGCCGCCAGGGCACGACCGGCGACCCAGCGTGGAGCGGCGAGTTGAACGCCGACATTGAATACAGTGACCGAAGCCGTCCAGGCGGCGCCCGCGAAGACGAGCGCGCCTCCAGACAGAACTGGCGAGCGACTTAACGCTACAACAGCGACAAAGACGCCCATGACAATCATGCACAAGCGGATCGAAACTTCATCTCCCAGACGCCCGCGAAGCCTGGAAATATTGAGCGCTCCGACCACCGCGCCCATGCCGAACGCCCCCAGCATGACGCCGTATGTTTGAGCTCCGCCATGCAGGAGGTCACGCGTGACAATCGGCATGAGCGCCGAGACGGATCCGCCGGCAATCCCGGTAACCAAGGTCCGTCCAAGGACAATTCGAATTGACGGCGAGTGGACGATGTAGCGAACGCCCGAAATAACAGCCCGCGCCATTCTTTCCGGCGGCAGCCGCGACGGCTCCTTCTGTCGGCGCCAGAGAATCAGGACAATCAGAAGGGGCAGATAGAGAAGCGCATTCGTGGCGAATGCGGCGACGGCCCCCGCCGACGCGACGATGACACCGCCGATCGCCGGCCCGAAGCTGCGGGCGATGTTGTAGCTGATGCCGTTGAGCGCGACGGCCGAGGGCAGCGCCTCCGCCGGCACTTGTTCGCTGACAGACGCCTGCCACGCCGGTCCAAACAATGCCATCCCACTGCCAATGATGAAGCAAAAGAGGAGCAGCAGGACGGGCGTCACGACGCCCAGCGATGCGAGAATCGAGAGCGAAATTGAGCCGGTCAAAGCGATCGACAAAGCGACAATTCCTACGATCCGCCGATCGAACATGTCCGCGATCGCGCCCGCAGGTGTCGACACCAGAGCGACCGGCAGCATCAGTGACGTTTGGACGAGCGCCACCAGATTGGTCGAGGAGGAGATTTGCGTCATCGTCCAGGCGGCGCCCACGCCCAGAACCAAGATGCCGAGGTTGGATAGCAGGCTTGCGGTCCAGATCCGTCGGAACACCGCGTGACGCAGAGGCGAGAAAATGCCGCGGGATGATGGCGAGCGTTTATTCGCTGAGATGCTGATCATACCGGCCGATTTCGCAACATAGGCTCAACTGATTTTGCCATTTCGCGGGAATCTCGGCGCCGGCGGACTCAATCTTTCCCGCCCAGAACATGAAAGATATGACTGAACTTAGGACCCGGTAAAATCCGCTATAGTCCTTGATCAGCCCGCGTCGTCCGGCAAGGACAACGCCTCTCACCCGCGCAGCGAATCGAGATCGACTTCGCCAAACTGCGTCAGGAGCACCGCCTCTTCAAACTCTCCTGTCGCCGGATTCCCGGTGCGAGAGAACGCAAGGGCGCCCGCATGTTCGAGCGCGAGCGCACGTGCCCGCCGTTCGGCCACGACGGGAACTCATGACCTCCTGAGCTTCGCCAAGCTTCAGGTCGCCCTCCGCATCCCAATCGAATACGACGACAACATGATAGGTCACAGGCAATTCAGGCCGGCTTCAAATTGTCGGCCGAGGATTTGCCGCTGCGCTTATCGGCGACGACCTCATACGCGACCTTCTGCCCCTCATTGAGGTCGCGCATGCCGGCCCGTTCGACCGCGCTGATATGGACGAACACATCGGGGCCGCCGGCGTCGGGTTGAATGAACCCGAAGCCTTTCGTTGCATTGAACCATTTGACTGTGCCCGTGGCCATGTCGCGCTCCTCTCAGATCAGGCGATGAACCTAGCTCAGCCGCCATTCATTGCAAGGCGAAGCCATAGGCGATCGGCTGCTGGAACTGTCGTGACGCAGCGGGAGCGCTAATCGGACAATGAGGCGACGATGACATGGCGACGCGGCCATGCCATAGACGCCGCGAATCGAATCGCAAGGAACTCCTGCAATGAACACAACCGAACTCGTCGCAAAGCTCGCCGAGGCGCATGGCGTCAGCAAAGCGCAAGCCAAGTCGATCGTCGACGACATCCTGAAGGACATCGTGGACGCGACAGCAAGCGGGGAGGAGGTGTCGCTTCCGGGGTTTGGGAAGTTCAAAGTCAAGGCGACGCCGGAGCGGGAAGGCCGCAATCCTGCTAGCGGCGAGAAGATCAAGATTGCGGCGTCAAAGAAGCTAACCTTCTCCTCCGCCAAATCGGTCAAGGACATCCTGAACGGCTGAGCCGACCTACCGCCTAGCGGGAAGAGTGGAGAAGGCCGGATCGAGAATTCGGGCGCAGATTCGCCGGCGCCGGACGGGGCCTAGCATTGAACCAGAAGCTGGCGCAGGCAAGTTGGGCAACCGGCATTCCGAGCGGGGCTCCCCTGATCGAGCGCGACCGTGTCGATATTTGGCCCGTTGAGCTCGCGGGGTTGAGCGCCCATCTATGATAGAGCTGCGAATCCTCCAAAGGCGTCACTTTGCGGACGTTCGGCCGCGAGTGTTTGTGTGCGGCAACTCGGGGAAGAAGTTATAGCTACGACCGGCAAAAGGAAGTCGAAACGTGAGCGTGGTCTTTACCCGAGAAGAAAGCGCCGAAACGGCCGCGGAGGTCGAGCTACCCGATCGGCCTATCTCACAGGATCTAAATTTGGTGACGGCGTCAGGTCTGGAGGCATTGGCCAACGCGATGGCCGAAAGTCGCGCCGCTTATAACTCTGCGCAGCAGATCGAAGACGCCGGCGAACGTCGTCGAGCTGTCGCGGTCGCCTCTCGGGAAATGAGATATTACGCCGATCGTCTGACGACCGCTCAGGTCGTTCCGAGACCGGCAGAGTTCAGCGCAGTCGCTTTCGGACATCAGGTGATGTTCAAGCGCGACGACGGTAGGCGCCGGTCCTTCAGAATCGTCGGGGAAGACGAAGCGGATCCTCGGAACGGATCAATCTCCTTCGTGTCTCCCGTGGCGCGTGCTCTAATCGGCAAGGCCAAGGGAGATGTAGTTTTGGTGGCCGATCACGAGATCGAGATACTGTCCATCGAGTAGGGCCGGAATGTCAGAGGGAACAATGTTACCGCGCGGCGACCTGGAGGGTACTGACCCGCCACTGGTGGTGTCTGGCGCGCGGTGGTTTGTAGCGCTCATCGTCATCGTTCAGCAGTTGTAGCGTAGCGCCTTCGCGCGGGCGTCTTGAATGAGGACAAGGCTGCACGCCGATGATGCCGCCTGCGGCGGTCGAGCCGTTTTCGGCTTCACCTGGACGAGACGCAGTTCTCGTCTCGCTCGCCCGCCAGCTTCGCGATTGGTCACGCAATGCGCCTGCCTTTCTTTGATCCGACAAGAGAAGAAGTCGTCGCCGTCGCGACGGACTTGATCACAAGGTTTGGCCTTGAGGCCCAGGATGAGGCTTTGCATCTGACGGAGGTCGCCGCGAATATGCGCGCCGTCAGGAATTGTCAGCTCTACCGTCTCGCGGCCCGCGAGATCGAAAGAAGCTTCGCCGAGGCGCGAACCCGCATGAGCGTGGCGCCCGGGTCAGAAGCGGCGGGATAAAGCTTTGTCGGCGCGCAGGCGTCTAGACGGAAGCGTCGAGATGCGAGCAACAATCGAATTGCTCGATCAACCGTGCACTCACTCGGCTAAACATGGTTTGGAAAATCCTCGGCGTTCTTGGCGCCCGCGCCGGCGGATCGGGACCAGGACAGTGGCGCGCTTCCCGCCGCGCCAAGCCCAAGGCGATAGCTTGAGTAGTTTCCGACCCTGACGCTCTCGCTTGGCGTCGTGTCGGATGATCTCCCAACGTTGCGGGGAGGGAGCCCGAAACCGCTAACACAAAGGATTTCCCGATGACCGACAAACCTGAGCCGAAGGACGCCAAGAAAGACGCCAAAGAGCCCCGACCCATTATCCATCTGGGGTTGATGGGCGACGGCACGGAAGAGCAAAGCCTTGGAGAGCGCGGCGATCCTTCGAAGCGCATCAAGGAGGATGAGGTGGATGCGGCTTTCAAACAGGTAACCCCAAAGACGAGACCCTGACTTCGAGTTCGATGACAGGGTCGATACTGAGCGCAAGCCGCTGCGAGTTTTGCGCAGTCGGCGTTACGCCTTCCTGTAGGACTTTTCGATCGCCTTGCTGAGCGGTGACAGGCCAAGGTCGATTTCGTCGTCGCTGACTTTCGCGGGCGGTCGAGTCATGTTCCCGCGTGAGCCGCGATACTCGATAAGCGTCCGCAGCCGTCGTCCCAAGAGACTATTCGCCAGCTGTTGCTTACCCGCCTCACATATTAGGGTAATTCGGGCCTCCGCCGCCCTCCGGTGTGCACCAGGTAATGTTTTGCGCCGGATCCTTGATGTCGCAGGTTTTGCAGTGCACACAGTTTTGCGCATTGATGACAAAACGCGGATCGGTCTTCTTCACTTCGTCGCTATAGGCAATTTCATAGACTCCCGCCGGGCAGTAGAGCCGCGCGGGCTCGCCGAACTCGGGCAGATTCTTACCCACCGGTATCGAGGGATCGCTCAATCTCAGATGGATCGGCTGATCCTCCTCATGATTGGTGTTGGAGAGAAACACCGAGGATAGTTTATCGAAGGTCAGCACCCCGTCGGGCTTGGGATAGACGATCGGCGTCACCTGATCGATGCGCTTGAGCGTGGCGTAATCGGGCTTGCCGTGCTTCTGCGTCCCGAACGGCGAGAGCCCGAAGAGGTCGTTCAGCCACATGTCGGCTCCGCCGAGAGGCACGCCGATCCAGGTGCCGAACTTCGACCACAGTGGCTTGACGTTGCGCACCTTTTTCAGGTCGCGGCCGATCTCGCTGCCGCGCCAGCCTGCCTCATAGGACAACAATTCATCATGCGCACGCCCCGCGCTCAGCGCCAGCGCCAAGGCGTCCGCCGCCTGAACACCAGATAGAATGGCGTTATGCGAGCCTTTTATGCGCGGCACGTTCATGAAGCCTGCCGAACAGCCGACTAGCGCGCCGCCAGGGAATGTCAGCTTCGGCACGGATTGCCACCCGCCCTCGGTCAAAGCGCGTGCGCCGTAGCTCAGCCTCTTGCCGCCGGCGAACACCTCGCGGATCATCGGATGCGTCTTGAATCGTTGGAACTCGTCGAAGGGCGACAGCGTCGGATTGGTGTAGTTCAGGTGAACCACAAAACCGACGACGATCTGATCGTTCTCGACATGATAGAGGAACGAGCCACCACCAGTTTTGGAATCCAGCGGCCAACCAAAGGAATGCTGCACCAGCCCTGGCCTGTGTAGGGTCGGATCAACCTGCCACAGCTCCTTGATGCCGATGCCATACTTTTGCGGCTCGCAGCCTTCGTCCAGCTTGAAGCGGGCGATGATCTGCTTGGAGAGCGACCCTCGCGCGCCCTCGGCGAAAAGCGTGTATTTTCCCCGCAGCTCCATGCCGCGAGTAAAAGACTCTTTGGGCTTGCCGTCGCGGCCAACGCCCACGTCGCCGGTGGCGATTCCGAGCACTTCGCCTTTCTCTCCGAACAAGATTTCGGCTGCGGCGAAGCCTGGATAGATTTCAACGCCGAGCCCCTCGGCTTTGGCGCCGAGATAGCGGCACACGTTACCCAGCGAACCGACAAAATTTCCGTGATTGTTCAGCAGCCGCGGCATCAGGAAATTTGGCAGCCTGACGCCACGTGAACGGCCGAGCAAATAAAACTTGTCCTCGGTGACCATTGTCTTGAGCGGACGGTCGGGATCTTCTCGCCAGCCTGGCAGCAATTTGTCGAGGCCGATCGGATCGATCACCACACCGGAAAGGATATGGGCGCCGATTTCCGAGCCTTTTTCCACGATCACCACGGTGGCGTCCGGCGCGATCTGTTTCAGCCGAATAGCCGCGGCGAGCCCAGCCGGTCCACCGCCGACAATCACTGCATCATAATCCATTGCCTCGCGCAGAGGCAGCGCTTGCGCTTCGGTCATCGATTACTTTTACTCCGTTGCCGGCGAAGAGGGCGCTATCCGGTTCGACTGACGCGCAATTATTCACGACGCAATTATTCACGACATGGAGTCCTCCCAAAATCTGGCGAAACTCGCCGTTGTTCTATGCGAGCTAGTCCCTTCGGGATCCTAACCGTAAGTGTCGGAATTTACCCAGCGCCGCTTGCGTGGGCGGCAGCTCGAGTTTTCAAACTTTGAGATTTCGCGAGATGGTTCTTGGGAGGCCCGCGACCTTGCCCTGAACCGACCAGCGATCCCCCGTTCTCTTCCCTACGCCGCCATGACCTTGAGTAGTTTCCGAGGCTACCGCCTTCGAGGGACGTCACCCTAGCGTGGTGTCTGCGCTGCCACGTCGTCACCGCGATCGAATGACGATTCGCAGAAGCGTCAAGGCGCAAAGCTCGCCTTCGGCAGATAGAGAAGTAAACGTCTTGATGAAGTTGCAGACAAGCCTGTTCGTCGCGCGCCTACCAGGCGAGGTCGGTCGTCCCGTCGCCGACATGCCCGCATCATTTGCCGAGCGGACTCAGCAGGCGCGAATCCGGAATCGGGTCGACCCTTCGAAGGCGCTGACCGAAAGAACAGTCCCATGAACCAGCTTGGTGGCCACGAATTCGCCGATCTGCGAATTGGCATGGCGGCGACCTTCGCCAAGACGATCACCGAAGCCGACATTGTCCTCTTCGCCGCGGTGTCGGGCGACAACAATGCCCTGCATATCAACGCCGAATATGCGGCAACGACCATCTTCGAGACCCGCATCGCCCACGGCATGCTCTCGGCAAGCGTGATCTCCGTCGCAATCGCCAACAAGCTGCCAGGTCCCGGCAGCATCTACCTGTCGCAAAGCCTGCGTTTCCGGGCGCCCGTACGCGCCGGCGATACGGTTCATGCCGTGGTCGCGGTCACGGACCTCCTCCCCGAGCGCTCCCGCGTGCTGCTGAGCACGGAATGCACGGTGCGGGGAGTCGTGGTCGTTTCCGGCGAGGCGCTTGTGCTGCTGCCGGCGCCGGCGCGTACCACGCCGGTCCACCAACACGCCGAAGCTGTGACCGCCTGATCGCATTTCCAAATTGAACGAAAAACGACCAAGATCTCTTTGGAGATAACCGATGAACGCCATCCTCGAAGCGAGCCCGAAGCGGGCAGGTCCCTACAAGGATAGTCTCGGCAAGCGGACCGCGAACTATGCGCCTCTGTCGCCGCTGAGCTTCCTGCCAAAGGCGGCGGCGGTCCATCCCCATCGGATTGCCCTTGTCCACGGCGTATGGCGCAGCACCTGGGCAGAGACCTACGACCGCTGCCGCCGGCTCGCGTCCGCTTTGGCGAGACATGGCGTCGGACCGGGCGACACCGTCGCGATTCTCGCGCCGAATGTGCCGGCGATGTATGAAGCGCACTTCGGCGTGCCCATGACCGGCGCCGTCCTGAACACGTTAAACATCCGCCTCGATGCCGAGGCGATCGCCTTCCAGCTCACCCATGGAGAGTCAAAGGTCTTCATCGTCGACCGTGAATTCAGTGCCGTCGCGCAACGCGCCCTGAGCATGCTCGAGCACCGCGTTCTGGTGATCGACATTGACGATCCCCTGCACCAGGGCGGTACGCTGCTCGGCGCTATAGACTACGAGGCATTCCTCGAGCAGGGCGAAGCCGATTTCGACTGGCCCTATCCCGACGACGAATTCAACCCCATTGCTCTGAACTACACGTCCGGCACGACCGGCAACCCCAAGGGCGTGGTCACTCACCATCGCGGCGCCTATCTCAACGCCGTCTCGCAGATCATCTCCTGGGCCATGCCAGCGCATTCGGTCTACCTCTGGACGCTGCCGATGTTCCATTGCAACGGCTGGTGCTTTCCCTGGGCGATGGCGGCGAACGCCGGGACCAATATCTGCGTGCGAAAGGTCGATGCGAAGCTGATCTTCGAGGCCATCGAGGAGCATCACGTCACGCACATGTGCGGCGCCCCGATCGTCTACAACATGCTGATCAATGCCCCTGGCGACCTGCAGGGCAAGTCCGGCCGCCGGGTCTGCGGCTACATCGCCGGCGCCGCCCCGCCCGCGTCCACGATCGAAGGCGCCGAGCGCATAGGGTTCGACATCACGCATGTCTACGGGCTGACGGAAACCTACGGTCCCGCATCGATATGCGCCCCGCAGGAAGAATGGCGCTCGCTTCCTCTGGCTGAACGCGCAAGGCTGCAAGCGCGCCAGGGCGTCGCCAGCCCGATGCAGGAAGCGATGACCGTACGGGACCCGGCCACGATGGAGGCGGTGCCCGCCGACGGGGAGACCATCGGCGAGATCATGTTCCGCGGCAACATCGTCATGAGCGGCTACTTGAAGAATCCGACCTCCACCGACGAGGCCTTCGCCGGCGGCTGGCTGCATACCGGCGACCTAGCGGTGGTCGAGCCGGATGGATACGTGCGCATCAAGGACCGCTCGAAGGATGTGATCATCTCCGGCGGCGAGAACATTTCCTCAATCGAAGTCGAAGACGTCCTGCACCGTCATCCCGCCGTCGATACCGCCGCTGTCGTGGCGAAGCCCGATCCGAAATGGGGTGAAGTCCCCTGCGCCTTCATCGAACTGAAGCCGAATGCAACGGTGAGCGAGGCCGAGATACGCCAGTTCTGCCGGGATCAGATGGCAGGTTACAAGGTGCCGAGGCTCGTGGTGTTCGGACCGATTCCGAAAAACGCCACCGGCAAGGTGCAGAAAGTGCTTCTGCGCGAACGCATCAGGATCATGGGTGAGGCGGCGGCATGACCTACGCGGCTCCGCTTGAAGAGATGCGCTTCGTTCTCGACCGTCTCGCTGGACTGCCTGAGATCGCTGCCCTGCCGGGGTTCGAAGACGCGCAGCCGGACGTTGTCGAGGCGATCCTGACGGAGGCCGCTCGATTTTCGTCTGAAGTGCTGGCTCCACTGAACGCAACCGGCGACCGCCAGGGGTGCCGTTGGGAGGGTGGGCGCGTCACCACTCCCGATGGCTTCTCGCTGGCCTACCGGCAGTTCGTTGACGCCGGTTGGCACGCCATGCCGGTCAGCCCCGCCATCGGCGGCCAGGGAATGCCGGCGCTCCTCTCGAGCGCTGTCGCCGAGATGTGGAAATCCGCCAACCTCGCTTTCTCGCTCTGTCAGATGCTGACCATCGGCGCGGTCGAGGCGCTGGCGCATCACGCGTCAGATGAACTCAAGGCGCGGTTCCTGCCGAAGATGGTTGCGGGCGAGTGGACGGGAACGATGAACCTGACGGAACCGCAGGCGGGCTCCGATCTTTCCGCCGTGCGCACGCGCGCCGAGCCAGACGGCGAGCACTATCGCCTGTTCGGCTCGAAGATCTTCATCACCTGGGGCGAACATGACGTCGCCGAGAACATCATCCATCTCGTGCTCGCACGATTACCGGACGCGCCCGATGGCACGCGCGGGATCTCGCTCTTCGTCGCGCCCAAATTCCTGGTCGCTCCCGACGGCAGCCTGGGCGCGCGCAACGATCTCTCCTGCGTCTCAATCGAACACAAGCTGGGCATACACGCCTCCCCCACCGCCATCATGTCCTATGGCGACAAGGAGGGCGCGATCGCCTATCTCGTCGGCGAGCCGAACCGCGGCTTGGAATATATGTTCACCATGATGAACCATGCCAGGCTAAATGTCGGCCTTGAGGGCGTGGCGGTTGCGGAGGCGGCCTACCAGAAGGCCGTCGCCTATGCGCGCAGCCGCGTGCAGGGCAAGCCGATCGGCGGCAGTGAGCGCGCATCGATCATCCATCATCCGGATGTGCGGCGCATGCTCATGGACATGAAGGCGCGCACCGAGGCAATGCGCGCGCTCGCCTACGTCACCGCCGCCTGCATGGATCGCGCCCGGCATCACCCCGACCTCGACGAGCGGCGTCGCAGCCAAGGCCGTGTGGAGTTCCTGACGCCGGTGGTCAAAGGCTGGTCCACCGAGACCTCTATCAACATTGCCTCTACCGGCATCCAGGTGCACGGCGGGGTGGGCTATGTCGAGGAGACCGGCGCTGCGCAATATCTCCGCGACGCACGCATCACCACGATTTACGAGGGTACGACCGGGATTCAGGCGATCGACCTGATTGGGCGCAAGCTCGTTCGCGACAAAGGCGCCAATGCCGCGGCGCTGATCGGCGACATTGAGGAGGAAGTGGCGGCGCTCGCGCCCACAAACGATCCCGATCTCGCGGCGATCGGTTCCGCTTTGAAGACCGGCCTGAAGTCCTTTGAAGCGGCAACCGACTGGCTCCTTGCCAATCACGAGAGAAGCCCACGGGAAGCCGCCGCCGGCGCAGTGCCTTACCTCAAGCTGACGGGTGTGGTCACCGGCGGGTGGCAGATGGCGCGGGCTGCACGCATTGCCCGGGATCTGACCCAGGTCGGGGAAACCGGCGGCGCATTCCTTGAGAGCAAGATCGCGACGTCGCGCTTCTATGCCGAGCATGTATTGCCGGAGGCCGAGGCGTTGCGCTTCGAAGTTACCGCCGGCGCTGCATCGACCTTGGCGCTCGCGGAGGCATCGTTCTAGCCGGTCAATTCTGTTTCCCACGGGAACCGGTCTCAGCCCGGCGGCGTCAGGAGACGCTTCGTAATGGACAACACTGCTCCCACAGACCGCAAGCCCCTCGGGCCGAACGATGAGCGCGACCCGACGAGGCAAAGCGCGCCGCGACCGCCCGCCAAACCGAAGCGGGCAAGCGGGTCTGCCGAAGCCGCCCCAACCGCGGCGCCGCAAGCAGATCGCCCGAATCCGCCCGAGGCGCGCAAGGCGACTCCGCCTAAGCCTTGCAGCACGCCGACGCCAAAAGCCATGTCTGCGGGTCCAGAGCACACAGCCGCCGCGCTTAGGGCCGGAACCGTGGGGCCCGGCGCGCTAAGAATAACCTCGCCGCCAGTAACTCCGACGCAGGAGACTTCCACCCAACCGACGGCCGCGCCGCTTTCCTCCAGCGATTCCAAACCCGCTGGACAAGCCGCGGCGCCCGCCCGCCCCGCCGTCGCAGGGCAGACGGACGGCCTCAGAGCCCAATTTCCAATTCCCAACGCGGAAGCGCTCACCCGCAACATTGGTCAGGCCATAGAGCAGGGAGGCGAGGTGCTGGCCGCCTATTTGAGGCCGCGCGAGACGGGTGAGGTCAGGATGAACCTCACCGACGATAGCGGCGAAATGATCCGATCGATCGGGCAACTCGGCCAGTACTACATGACGGATCCATGGGCGGCGTTCGAGGCGCAAACCGCGTTGACGATGCAGTTCATCAATCTCTGGGCGTCGACGCTGCAGCGCTTCCTGGGCGCGCCAGCGGCGCCGGTCGCGATGCCCGGGCGCCCGGACAAGCGGTTCTCCGACGCGGAATGGCGCGAAAATCCATACTTCGATTTCATCAAGCAGGCCTATGCGCTGACCACGCATTGGGCGGACGACCTCGTCAAGCGCGCCGACGAAATGGATCCGCATGAGCGCGACAAGGCGCAGTTCTATTTGCGCCAGGTGACCGCCGCGCTCTCGCCGTCGAATTTCGTCGGAACGAATCCCGAGCTCTTGCGCATGACGCTTCAGGAGAGCGGTGGAAACCTTGTGCGCGGCCTCAAGATGATGGCCGAGGACGTCAAGGCCGGCAAGGGCACCCTGCGCATCCGCCAAGTGGACGCGCGCGCCTTCAAGTTCGGCGTCAATCTCGCGAACACTCCCGGCAAGGTGATCTTCCGCAACGAGCTCATCGAACTCATCCAATACGAGCCCTCGACGCCGGAGGTCTATAGGCGCCCGCTCCTGATCGTGCCGCCCTGGATCAACAAGTTCTACATCCTCGACCTCAATCCGGAAAAGTCATTCATCCGCTGGGCGGTCGCTCAAGGGTTGACCGTGTTCGTCATTTCCTGGGTCAACCCGGACGAGCGCCTCGCCGACAAAGGATTCGAAGCCTATATGCGAGAGGGGATTCTGGCCGCCCTCGATTGCGTCGAACAGGCGACCGGCGAGCGCGAAGTCACCGCGATCGGGTACTGCGTCTGTGGAACTCTGCTCGCGGCGACCCTTGCCTACATGGCTGCCGTCGGCGACGACCGCGTGAAGAGCGCGACCTTCTTCACCACCCAGATCGACTTCACCGACGCGGGCGATCTCAAGGTCTTCGTCGACGCCGAACAGTTGAGAGAAGTCGAGGAAAAGATGGTCGAACACGGCTATCTCGAAGGGTCGTCCATGGCGCAAGCCTTCAACATGCTCAGGCCGAGCGACCTGATCTGGTCGTACTACGTCAACAATTATCTCAAGGGCAAAGAGCCGATGCCCTTCGATCTCCTGGCCTGGAACTCTGACTCGACCCGCATGCCCGCGGCGAACCACAAGTTCTATCTCCGTCACTGCTATCTTCAGAACGACCTGTCGAACGGGCGCATCGTTCTGGGCGGCAAGATCCTCGATCTGAAGAAGGTGACGATCCCGATCTACGAACTGGCGAGCAAGGAGGACCATATCGCTCCGGCCCGCTCGGTCTTCACCGGCGCCAAGTGCTTCGGCGGTCTGGTGCGCTACGTTATGGCGGGTTCGGGCCATATCGCGGGCGTCGTCAATCCCCCGGCCAAGCCCAAGTACCAGTTCTTGAGTGGAGGCCCGCCAAAGGACGACTTCGAATCCTGGGTCGCCACGGCCAAGGAGACGCCGGGCTCCTGGTGGCCCGACTGGGCGCAGTGGGTCACGTCGCAGGCGCCCGAGAAAGTCCCATCCCGCAAGCCCGGCGAGGGTAAGCTGAAAGCCCTCTGCGACGCGCCGGGGTCGTCTTGCCTTCGACGTAGCCGAGGTCGCGAAGGCCGGCGAGGAATTCGCCCTCGTAGCTTGGGTCGGCGGCGGTTCCGAGGCCGAGGTATCCGATCCGCGGGAGGGAACGCTGCTGCTCAGCGCGCGCCGGGATCGGCCAAACGGCCGCGCCGCCGACAAGGCCGAGGAACGCACGCCGCCTCATTCGATCACCTCGTCGGCGCTGGCGAGCAGCATCTGGGGAATCTCGATGCCGAGCGCCTTCGCGGTCTTGAGGTTGATGGCGAACTTGATCGCGGTCGCCTGCTCGATCGGCAGGTCGCCGGGTTTCGCGCCTTTGAGGATGCGGTCTATGTAGCCCGCGGCGCGGCGCCAGAGCTCGAAGGAATTGGCCGAGTAGGACATGAGGCCGCCCTGACGGACGGCTGTGCTGATCCCGTAGATCGTCGGCATGCGGCTTTGGGCAGCGCGCGCGACAATGCGCGGAATGAGAGATTCGCCGCCGGTTTCGCCGGACACGATGAGCCCGTCGAAACTTTCGCGCGTGATCGCCTCGAGGCTCGACTCGAAATTGGCGCGATACATGTCCAACTGCGTCAGCGTGACGTGAAAACGCGGCGCGGCTTCATCCAGTCCTCGCTTTTCCTCAGCGGTAGTCCCGGAGAAATCGCCCAGGAAGGCGACGCGATTGAGGTTCGGGACAGCCGCCTGCAGGAGCTCGAGCCATTTCGGGCCGAGTTCGGCCGACAACAGCGACAGGCCCGTGACGTTGCCCCCCGGCCGGGAGAGTTTCGCAGCAAGACCGACGCCGACGAAATCCCCCGCAACGCCGACAATCGGAACCGTGGCGGTCAGCGTATGCGCCTGGATCAACGCGAAGTCCCCCGTCACCAGCACGTCGACCCCGAGCGCCAGAAGGTCTGTGATAAGGTCACGCGTTCGCGCCGGGTCTCCCTCCGCGTAGCGCTCCTCCAAAAGAAGGGTGCGGCCGAGGACGTATCCGCGTTCCTGGAGCCCCTGGCGTAGGCCCGCGACGCCTACGTTCGGGTCAGGAAAATCGTTCCAGAAATAGCCGATGCGCGGAATTTTCCCCTGCGCCCGCGCCGTGAGCGGCCACGCGCCGGACGCCGCGGTAGCCGCCCCGCCGAGAAGACCGAAGAAGTCGCGCCGCCTCATTCGATCACCTCGTCGGCGCCGGCGAGAAGCGTCGGCGGCACGGCGAGACCGAGCGCGGCGGCGGCTTTCAGATTGATCGTCAGGGCGAACTTGGTCGCGACCTCGACCGGTATCCCGCCGGGGTCGGCGCCTTTGATGATCTTGTCGACGAAAACTGCGCCACGGCGGCCCATGTCGACGAACACCGGGCCATAGGCCATCAAGCCGCCGGCGCGCGCGAATTCGGCGGAGGGGTAGATGGCCGGCAGCCGATATTTTTCGGCCAGACGCGCAAGAAGCTGTCGATTGGCGTTGAAGAAGGGTCCGCCGAGCACGTCGACGGCCTCGAAATGCGCATTCGCAGCACACTCTGGAATGCGGGCTCGAGCAAGTCGACGCTCTCGATTGGCTGCCCGTGAACCTGAATGCCGAGCATTCGCGCGGTCCGCTCCGCCGAATCGAAAGCCGTGCCCTTGCCTGCGGCGGCGACATAGAAGACCGATACGTCTCGTAGACCGGGAACCATCTGACGCAGCAAGTCGAGACGTTTTGCGCTTAAATCGTCCTCGATGAAGGTTAGGCCGGTCGTGCGGCCGCCGGGATGGGCGAGGCTCTCGACGAGACCCGCCGACACCGGATCGCCCGACGCGAGGAACACCACAGGAATGGACGGCGCCGTGCGTTGGATGGCGCGGACGTTTGATTCCGCGACGGTCACGATGATATCAACTCTCGCGCCCGCCAGTTCCGAGGCGAGCGCAGAAACAGTGTCGAACTTGCCTTGCACCGATTTGCGGACGTAGACGACGTTTTGTCCTTCGACGTAGCCGAGATCGCGCATGCCTTGGACGAAGGCGTCGAAAAAGAACGGCACGTCAGGGTCAAGAATTCCGATAAGCGGCGTCGTCCCGTTCGCCTTGGCGGCGGGAGGCCAGGCCGCAACGGCGGCAAGTAGGCTGACAAAATCGCGCCGCCTCATTCGATCACCTCGTCCGCGGCGGCCAGCAGGAGCGGCGGAATTTCGACGCCGAGCGCCTCGGCGGTCGACAGATTAACGACCGTAACGAATTTTGTCGCCTCTCAGGCGCGGGGCTGACAACGATGGCGTCGCACAACGTTCGATCGTCTTCGCGGCCCCACAAACGAGGGTCTGCTTCGGGCGGATTGCGGGCCTTCGCGGGCAGCCTTTTGTAGGCCCGGTGTCCGCTCCGAAGCGGGCTTTCGCGTTGTCCGGGATTCGACGGCCCTCGAAGGGAAGTGGACATGCCGGTAGCCACGCCGAACGACAAGGGCTTCATGGCACCCCCGAGGGTCATTGCGAATCGGGTCGCGAACGGAAGTCAAGGCGGCTGATCACCTCCGGGCCCGCCTGCTCATGGAACCGGCTCAGTCACGTGTTGTTCTCCTCTTGGGACCGGCGTAATATCTGACCAGCGCGGCTAGGCTAGCTACCGAACGCCGGGCCTGCATTCCCGGCGGCCGCGCGTCACCGATCAGTGCAGCATGGAAATGCAGCCATGCCCGTGCCACCTGCGACCGGTGATTTGGCTTCGGCGCCAGCGCCATGAGCGAGACCCGAAAGCTCGCGGCGATCTTGGTGTCCGACGTCGTCGGCTACTCGCGGCTTGCGGGTGCGGATGAAGATCGAATCCTCGCTCGCCTTCGGACCCTTCGCAGCGACCTGATCGACCCGACCATCGCAGTGCATCAGGGCCGCACCGTCAAGCGCACGGGCGACGGCAGCATCATCGAATTCCGCAGTGTGGTCGATGCAGTGAACTGCGCCATTGAAGTCCAAAGGGCGATGGTCGAGCGCAACGCCGAGGTCGCGCCCGACAAGCGCATTGAATTTCGGATCGGCATCCATCTCGGCGACGTAGTCGAGGAGAGTGACGGCGACCTCATGGGCGACGGGGTCAATATCGCCGCCCGGCTCGAAGGAGTCGCCAAACCCGGCGCGATCTGTCTTTCGGAAGACGCCTATCGGCAGGTGAAACAGCGGCTCGATCTCAAGGTCAGCGATCTTGGGTTGACCCCGCTCAAGAACATCACGGAGCCGGTCCACGTCTATTCGCTTGAGGTCGGCGCTCCAGCGCAGGCGAAGCCGGCGAAACCCGTGACGCCGGTGACGCCCGCAGCGCCCACGCCGCAGAAGAGGCGGTTCTGGCTCGCGCCGCTCGCCGCGGCGCTCGTGGCGCTGCTGGTGGTGATCGCGGGCGGCGCGTGGTGGTTGCTCAATGCGAACCGGCCCGCAAGCACCGCCACGAAGGCGCCCGCCGAGGCCGCGCGGCTTTCCATCGTCGTGCTGCCGTTCGCCAATCTCTCGGGCGATCCGGGGCAGGACTACCTCGCCGACGCCCTCACCGACGAATTGACCACGGCTCTTGCGCGCATCCGCGACAGCTTCGTCATCGCGCGCAACACGGCCATGACCTTCAAGGGCAAGCCGATCGACGCCAAGGCGATCGGCAAGGATTTGGGCGTGCGCTATGTTCTCGAAGGCTCGGTGCAGCAGAGCGGCGATCGGATGAGGGTCAACGCCCAGCTCATCGACGCCGGCAGCGGCGCTCACCTGTGGGCCGAACAATTCGATACGCCCCGCGCCGATCTGTTGCAGACGCAGGACGCGATCGTCGCGCGTTTGGCGAACACACTCAACTTTCAACTCATCTATGCCGAGGGCGCACGCGTCAACCGGACGCCCGCGGCCAATCGCGACGCCGAAGACCTGGCTCTCCAATGCTCCGCGGGCCAATTTAACGCCGGACCAATCGGCAAGGAGGCGGATGCGGCATACGCGCTCTGTCAGCAGGCGCTTGACATCGATCCCAACAATGTCCGCGCCCTGACGGCGCTGGGGGTCAAGTTCTGGCTGCCGGCGGCGCTTGGCCTTTCCCGCGACCCTGAAGGCGACCTCGAACGGGCCGATGAATTGGAATCGAAGGCGCTCGCCCTCGATCCAAATGACACTTGGGCTCACAGCCTGAAGGGCTGGATCCTTCTGGCCCACGGGCGCAATGAACAAGCCGTCGCCGAATTCGAGCGCGCGCTCACCTTGGACGCGTCTTTCGCGGACGCCGACGTGGGCCTGGGCTTCGACTACATGCGCTTAGGGGAATTCGACAAGAGCATTGAATATTTCGACAAGGCGATTCGGGCGAGCCCGCACGATCCGTGGCTCGCTCGTTTCTATGGCGGCAAGGCGTTCGCCAATTTCGGGCTGAAGAATTATGACCAGTCGATTGAATGGGCTCGCCGGGCGATCGCGATCAATCCAAATATCGCGAATATGCATTTGAGCCTTGCGGCGGCGCTCGCCTTGACCGATCATGACGCTGAAGCGCGCGAGGCGCTGCAGCGTTACCTTGCGTTGCCTTCCACTGGGCCGCTCAAGACCATCGCGGCATGCAAGGCGTACCTCGAGTTCCAGCACGGGATCCCGGCTGAGGCGAGCGAGCGGATGTACGACGGTCTGCGCAAAGCCGGGATGCCGGAAGGGGAGGCGAAGACGAATTGAGTGGGCCGGGCGCGGTGGAAAAGCCGGACCGAAGATCGGGGCGTCGATCGCCGAAGCGGTAAGCGGGATCAATCCTCTCGACCAAGGAATGGGCCGAGAACTCGCAATTCCGTCAGCCGGCGTCAAGGACAGGGCCGACGGTCTAGTTCCGTTGCACTGAGGTTTTGACGGTTTGAAGCTAACGGAGGACCGGGAGGTCCTCGGACTCGATCAGAAGCTCGATGCTGCGCGGGACGCCGGGGATCCGCCTGATGAGGTCGGCGCGTTCGAGGGTGAGCACCATCTGATGGACGCTGGGTGGCGAGACTTGGAAGTGCCGCTGCATGTCGGCTTCCGCGGGCGGTTGGCGGAAGATACGGCTGTAGGCGTAGATGAAGGCCAGGTACTGACCTTGCTTGTCGGTGAACGGGGGAGCTGGGGACACGCGCCAAACAATTGATTCATAGCCTGATTCGTCTGGGCCTCGCGATTTGCGAGGAGACCCGGATGAACATACGCTACCATGTCGAACTGAACCAAGCCGAGCGGTGTGAACTCGCCGCGCTGGTGGGCGGCGGCAAGCATTACGCCCGCAAGATCAAACGAGCCCAGATTTTGCTCGCCGCCGACAGCGGTCTCAGCGACGACGCTATTGCCACGGCGGTCGCTGTGGGCGGCTCGACCGTTTACCGGACCAAGCGCCGCTTCGTTGAAGGCAATCTCGAAGCCGCCCTGAACGAAGAGCCGCGGGCCGGCGCCGATCGCAAGCTGACCAGCAACGAAGAAGCCCTGCTCGTCGCCACCGCCTGTTCGAGCCCGCCCGAAGGTCGCGCCCGCTGGACGCTGGAGCTGCTGGCTGGCGCGATGGTCAAGCTGACCGACCATGACAGTCTGTCGCGTGAGACCGTCCGCCGGCGCTTGGCCGAGAACCATCTCAAGCCCTGGCAGAAGGACATGTGGTGCATCCCCAAGGTCGACGCCGAGTACGTCGCCCGCATGGAGGATGTGCTCGACCTCTATGCCGAGCAGCCTGACCCAAAGCGGCCGGTGGTCTGCTTCGACGAAAGCCCCACCCAGCTCATCGGCGAAGCGCGCCAGCCGATCTCGGCCGCACCCGGACGGCTCGAGCGCTTCGACTACGAGTATCGCCGCAACGGCGTCGTCAATCTCTTCGTCTTCCTTGACGCCCACCGCTCTTGGCGCAGGGTCAAGGTCACGGGTCATCGCACCGCTGACGACTTCGCCCTTTGCATGCGCGAGCTTGTCGATGTCGACTTCCCAGAAGCCGAGCGCATCCGCGTCGTCCTCGACAACCTCTCCACCCACACCGCCGCCGCTCTCTACGCCGCCTTCCCGCCGGCCGAGGCGCGCCGCGTGCTCAGGCGGCTCGACTTCCACTACACGCCCAAGCACGCCAGCTGGCTCAACATGGTTGAGATCGAGATCGGCGTGCTCAAAGGCCAATGTCTCGATCGCCGCATCGAAAGCTGTGTCCGGCTCGTCGCCGAGATCGACGTCTGGCAGTCTCAGCGAAATCAAAGCGGCGCCCGAAATCAACTGGATGTTCTCCACCGACAAGGCCAGAACCAAAATGGCGCGCGCCTATCCCGATCCCTCGCTCAAAAAGTCATAATCTCTGTGCGGAACTACTAGCAGAAGACCGCTTTCTCGCGCTTATCGCCCTCTCGTCCGGCCGATCCCGAAGGGCAGCTCAGGGTCGTACTCGCCCGTTCATTAAGCCGTCGGCGCATGGCCGGTATTTGCGCGGACCGGACCGCTGGTGCCGCATCCGATTTCAGCGCCTGCGCCAAAACTGCGCCCGCGTTCCTGCCTGGACCCCACGCAAAGATTGAGCCCTTCAGCGAAGTTGGCGGCGAAGACGCAAACCCTAGGCGCAGATCAGCCGAGTTCGCTACGAACCGGGTTGCGAGGCCTCAGCGGTTCTTGTGAATGTAATCTTCGAGCTGGGCCAAGTCTTTGCGAGGGGCGATCTGGCACTCGATCAGGTGGGGCCCCTTGGCGCCGAGCGCAGCCTCGAGCTGCCTATGAAACTCTTCCGCCGTTGTCGCCCGCGTCGCCGGCACGCCGAGACCTGTCGAGATGCTCACCCAGTCGAGCGCCGGATTGTCGAGATCGAGCATCCACTTCATCCTGGCGTTGAGCTCATTTTCGCGAACCCGCGCCATCTCGAGGTGGAGAATGGCATAAACGTCATTCTTGAAAACGACGATGACGACGTCGGTCTTCTGTCGCGCCATGGTCCACAACGCCTGGACGGTGTACATGCCGCAGCCGTCCGCCTGAAGATGAACAACCTTCCGGTCGGGGCAGGCGATCGCCGCGCCAAGCGCCAGGGGCAGACCACCGCCGATGGCCCCTCCGTTGTCGGGGGCGAGATAGTCGTGCGCGCGAGCGCCTTTCGTCGCCGCGAAGATCGGCGTGCCATTGGTCGCCGCTTCATCGACGAGAATGGCCTTCTCCGGCATTAGCAAGCAGAGTGACTGCCCGATGGTTTCGGCCGTCAGCCCTCCGCTTGGCGCGACGGCCTCGGTCCGGGGCTGGCGGGGCGCCGCCGCGCCGGCCGCGTCCGTCGCCTCGGCAAGGGCCTTCAGCGCCGCCGTCAGATCCTGATCGACGGAAGACATGATGAAGAGATCGCACCCCGGCGGGCTCTTCATAGTTGGCTTGTTCTTGTAAGCGAATGTGGCGACTGGGAATAGCGCGCCGACGAAAATCAGCTGCTCGTAAGGTTGCAGAAACCTTAGGCCGATTTCAAATGCGTAGGGGATCGGGTCTACGGGCGGGCGCCCTTCGCCGCGCGAAAGGTGATACGAGGGAAATGTTTCCGATAGGAGCGCCGCGCCGGTTTTGGCCCCGATCCGTGCGGCGATGTCCAGCGCCTCTCCGTGCAGGGCGAGGTTACCCAGCACCAGACCAGTTTTCTTGCCATTCGTCAGCATCGCCGCGGCGCGCGCGATCGCCTCCGCGGCAGTCTTTGGCCGCGCCAGCGAAGCGGAAACGATCGGCGGCGGGTTGGCCTCGTCCCAGTGACAGTTGGTCGGCGCCACGATGGTGCAGATCTTGCCCGTTTTCGCGAGCGCCGCCGCCTCCGCGCCGAGCTCGCCAAGGTTCGAGGCGCTGCGCGCCTCCTTCGCCCAGTGCGACACCACGCGGGCGAGATCGGTTATGTGGCCATTGATCAGTTCGTGCTCGGGGTAGTTGGGCTGATGGTAGGTCGCGTTCGCGCCGACGACATTGACGATGGGCGTATTTGCCCGGCCTGCGTTGTGCAGCATGGCGATGCCATTCCCGAAACCGCTGCCCACATGCAGGAGCGTGAAGGCCGGCGCGCCCGTCATGCGCGCATAGCCGTCCGCGGCGCCCGTGACGACGTCCTCCTGCAGGCAGAGGATCGGACGCACTTTGTCCGTCATCCCGATTTCATAGACGAGCTGCATCTCCGACGTGCCGGGATTTGCGAAGCATGTCGTGACGCCCGCATCCACCAGCGCCTTGAATAATGACTGAGCCCCGTTCATCGCGTACTCCTTTGACTGACGTTTTGTCTGAACCTGCACAGCGGACGACTGGGGTCGACGTAAAGCACCTGTTGCGGATCGCGGCCTTGGACGCCTCAATTGGGCGGATAGCGAGCTTACAGGGGTCACGTCGGGAACGACCGGAATTTGGGCGAAACCCCTCATTCCATTGCCAGGCGGGGGGAAACATCTGCACGCAAGCCGCCCGCAATTAGGGCTGCAAGTGCGCGTGGGGAAAAAATCAATCGCGGTTTAAACGGCGAGCAATATAGAGATGTGTTTCATAATCCAGAGTAAGTCCGCCGCCCTGAGCGTCAATTGCCTTGGCAATTTCACCAAGCGTCTCTTCGCGTTTCGCGGGTTCCATCATCACATACTCCGGTCTCGTGCGTAAGAAATCGGTGAAGCCTAATGTCGTGCGTTGCCACTTCCACGGATACCTTCTGTGCTCGACCGACCCGAATAGCCCTGATTCGTCAAACCATCCTTTGAACGGACCAATAGGTAGGTACCCAGCTTCCGGTGGGGGGCCCCACTTGCCGGTCCGGCGCAGGTAAATGTCCTCGAACTGAGCGAGTGACTCGGTGGGCAGTCCGACCGGGACGTTTCCAAACACCGCGAGCGAACCGTTAGGCGAAAGCGCCTCTACGGCTTTCGTAAACCGCATCTCCGGGGACACCCAGTGCCATGACTGCGCGGCGACAATCAGTCGGAACGCTCCTTCGGTTCGCGGGCCATGCCTCGAACGTCGTCTCCAGCAACTCAACATTGCTGAAGCCCGCCAAGTCCTCACGTGCGCCACGGAGCATTTCTGGTCCGGGATCCAGCGCGACAATCGGGAAGCCACGCTTGGCAAAGCCCTTTGTTGCCTGGCCCGTGCCACAGCCAACTTCGAGAATGTGGTCGTTTTGCTTGAGATCGGCGTATGAGACGACCTCCTCAATGAGGGCCTCGGGATAGCCGGGGCGCGCAACCTTATACACGCTCGCGATCTGATCGAATGCAAAGCGCTCTTCCATGAACGTCCTCGTCAAAAAAACGACCGGGCTCGACCTTAAGGCAAGTCTCCATGCCGCCCTACGCTATCTGATGTCGTCACCGTAACGACACTGAAAAACTAGTGTCGTCGTGTCTCAAAAGGTCCTCGATTCTCAGGCCTAATCGCGTGGTATTTCTGGACCACATCCAACGACAGCATTCCGACGCTTCCCGCCCGTCCATAGCGCCGATCTTGAAGGTGCGCTCAGGGTCGATTTGACCCGTTCGCCGCGCCGGCCGGGAATGCGCGGTATTTGCGCGAACCGGACGGCCGAAGTCGACCTATTGCGGGCATAGCAGACCTCGACCACGAACGGCGCAAGTCGGCAGGTATGCGGACCTTTCCCGTAGGCCCGGTCTCCACCC
>CAWBBW010000005.1:0-86428 GCA_963787135.1 uncultured Alphaproteobacteria bacterium
GTCAGGGTCACGCGCCGGTTTGCGGAGTTCCGAACTTCTGTAGGAGGCGATCCCGCTGTCCCAGGTGGCCCGAGATGTGGTATGCGGGCTTTGTCGAATGGCTGTTCGAGGCGTCGGCGACGGGGCGCGCAATGGCCAAGGGCCGATCGCTTTCGCAGTTTCAAGAGACGTTTCCCGACGAGACGCAGCTGCGCTGCCTTTTTGTTGGGGCGGCGTTGGTCGAAGGGTTTTGTTTGTCCCGGCTGTGGCGAGCAACGCGCCGCGGCGCTGAAGAGCCGGGCGTACACATACGAATGCCTCGATTGCGGTCGACAGACTTCGGCCACGGCGGGAACTGTGATGCATCGTTCCAAGCTGCCGCTGACGACGTGGTTCTGGGCGGCGCATCTCATGGCGACACATTCCAACGGCATGTCGGCGCGGCAATTGGAGGATCAACTGGGCGTCACTTACAAGACCGCTTGGCTGCTGACGCAGAAATTGCGCCGGTCGATGGTCGACCCGGATCGCGATCCCTTGGAGGGCGTCGTCGAGGTCGATCAGGCGGAAATTCCCTTCCGCGAAGGCGACGCCTTTTTCGAGCGCGGCAATGCCGGCAAAATCCTCGTCGTCGGGGCCGTCGAGGCGATCCATCGCGACACCAATCAGCTCAAGCCGCGACGCAAGCACGCCAAATACCTCGATACGCGCTCCGGCCGAATACGCCTCGCTATGATCGCCGACAATTCCGCGACGTCGATCGAGGCCTTCGTGAGAGCCAACGTGAAGCGTGGAGCCACGCTCCTTACCGACGGCCACGCGTCCTATCCTGGGCTGACCGACTACCGGCACGATCCGCGCATCGTCGGCAAAATGGCGGGACATGTTGTCTTGCCGTGGATTCACCGAGCCTTCTCATTGATGAAGCGATGGAGCCTGGGCACGTATCATGGCCTGCGCCGCACGCATGTCGACACCTATCTCAATGAATTCGTCTTTCGCTACAATCGCCGCTTCCACCGGCACGTTTCGTTCGAAGCCTTGCTCGGGCTGGCCGCACATCATGCGCCTGCGAGCTACTGGGACATCGTCCAACGAGACAATCCTTGAAAGGGGGTTCAAACGATCAGGCGGACGCCTCGTCGCCGTAAGACGGCCACCGGAATGCGACAGGACGGTGCGCCGCCAGCACTCGGCGCCGGCCAAGATCAACCCACCAAACCAGTGCATCCACTACATATAGACGAGCCTGGGACAACGGGATAAGCCGCTTCTGTAGCGCCAGGGACGAGATGGCCTGACAGTCGAACGGCGCTCTGGAAGCCTGGTTTAAAAAACGGCGCGATCTGACGCCGGGAGTTTTATGAGGACCGGAGCGTGCGTATCTCCATCATGGCCGGAGTAAGCTCCTCGAGGCCGGATACGTTGACGCAGACTGAACAGCAGCCGATCTCGAAGAACCCCCTTGCAGACGGGGCGGGCCATACGTTGTCAAAGGGTCACGCGCCGGTTTGCGGACTTCCGAGCTTCTGTAGCGCCAGCTTGCTTTTTCTTTCCGTCCCTTTCTTTTCCTTGCATTTGCAGCTTGAATTTCCTTTCTTTTTCCTTTCTTTTTCTAGAATCCATTCCTCCGAATCGGGGCTTTTCAATGGGTTACGGGCGTTGTGCAGCAAAAAAAAATCCACTCGCGCCGCTCGATTGTCGCCATCGATACCCGGGTGTTCCGGAGCGGCCGCTGCAGCGTAGAACCATGCTGGCATCCGATCTTGACCGGCGCGCCTTGTCATATGGGTCGGGCCCGTCAATCGGCCTCGCGGTGACTTGGCAGTCTCGATTGGTTTAATCCTTTCGCAAAGCGGCCGCCCATTCGGGATCGCCCGCGGGGGACATCGCGTTGTTTTTTTCCGAAACTAAACCACAGATTTGGAAATTTGGCAAGAAAATGTCAGTTTTTTAGAAAGGCATGGCTCAGTCAGAGGCGGCCGGCCAACCAGTGCCTGCGGGAAGACTGGAGGGTCAAACCCCTTGGCTTGACCGGTTTCGACTGGAGCGTACGCGACCGTGAACCATCGAACGTCGAGAGTCGCGTTTCGCCGGTCGTGACGGCGCCCCGATCATCCCTCCGGCGCCCCCGCCAATCTCAATCCGGCATAATAGCGCTCGATCTGCTTCAGATATGCGGGGCTGGTGCTGAATGGATTGGCGCGGCGCCGTCCGATGGTGAAGCCCGGATCGAAGGTCAGACCGGCCTCGACGGCGGCGCGGGCTTCCTCCATCCGGTCGAGAGGCGCCAATGCCGCGGCCAGAAAGAAATGCGCCACGGAGTAATTGCGGTTGGTCTCGATTGATCGCTTCAGCCAGACGACGGCCTCCTCGTTCTTGCCCAGGTTGAAATTGGCCATGCCGATGGCGCCCAGCCAGACAAAAGCGAGCGTGTCATGCGGCGAGAGCCGGAGCGCGTCGCGAATGTGGGCTTCCGTTTCCTCCGGGCGTCCGAGACAGTATTTTGCATGACCAACGCCAAAATGCGCCCCCGCCAGGTTCCGGTTGAGCGCAAGGGCGCGCTCGAATTGCGCAATGCCGCTCTCCGCACGATTGGTGACGTTACACAAAGTGCCCATCGCCGCGTGGGCGATCGCATTGCCGGGGGCGATCGAAAGCACTTTCGTCAGATCCGCCTCGGCGGACGCAAATCGCGTCAAGCGATCGTCAGGCCCGAACATCCCGGCGCACCAGGCGTCGGCCGTGGCTCGGCCAACGAGCGCCTCGACGTTGACGGGATCGATCTCGAGGGCGCGGACGAAGAATGCGCGCGCCTGGTCGAAATTGATGGGCGTGGCGCCTTCGTTCATCGACGCCAGGCCCTGGAAGTAGAGATCCATGGCGTCGGGATTCTGTACCCCTTCGGCGCGCCGCGCCTCGGCCGCGGAGATTTGGGCTTCGAGCGCATTCGCCAATCGCGCGACGATCTCGTCCTGCATGTCGAACAGATCGGCGACCGGCTTGTCGAAACGCTCCGCCCAGAGGTGGCTGCCGCTCTCGGCGTCAATCAACTGGACATTGACGCGCATGCGCTGGCCGCCGCGCTGGACGCTGCCCTCGAGGACATAGCGAACGTTGAGCTCGCGCCCGACCTGCTTCAAGTCGACGGCCTTGCCCTTGTAGGTGAAGGCGGTGTTGCGCCCGATGACGAAAGAGCCGCGGATGCGCGAGAGGTCGGTGGTCAGGCTCTCGGTCACGCCGTCAACAAAATACTCTTGTTCGGGGTCGCCCCCCATGTTGGCGAACGGCAGCACGAGCAGCGAAAGGCGCGGCGCGCCGGCCACCGCTTTCGCGGACCCGGAAGCCATTGGCGCCGCCGCGCCTGTCCCAAGCGCAAAGACCCGAACGGGTCGAACGATATTTTTCAGCGCTTTCTCGCCGAGATCGACGAACGCGACCTCGATCCGCCCGCGGACGTGCTCATGCGCCGAACCGGAGATCAGGATGCCGCCGGGTTCGCAGATACCCTCGAGCCGCGCAGCGATATTGACGCCCTCGCCGAGAATGTCCTCGCCCTCAATCAGGACATCGCCGAGATGGACGCCGACACGGTAGACGATGCGCCTGGCTTCGGGAATGACGGCGTTGCGTTCAACCATCAGCTTCTGGATTGCGATCGCGCATTCGACCGCGTCGACGACGGAAGGAAACTCCAGCAGCAATCCGTCGCCCATGGTCTTGACGATGCGCCCGCCCCGGCCCGTGACGATTGGCAGCGCCACTTCACGATGCTGCCGCACCGCCCGCGCCGTCCCGGCCTCGTCCTCGCCCATGAGGCGCGAATAGCCGACGACGTCGATCGCCATGATCGCGGCCAGTCTGCGGGTTTCGGTTATTCTAATCCCCAGGAGCGGATAGCTTAGCACAGGGCGCCACAGGGCGAACGGCGGGTTCGCGTCGACCGGTCCTCCCTCCTCATGCCTCAAGCCGCGATGCGCAGCATCGCGTGTCGAAGGATGATCCGGAAGGAGGCGCCGTTCGTGCGCTCTGGGCGCATCCCCTCGCCGAGCTTGAGGCAGGCTCTTCGAGACGCCTCGCCTGTCCCCGCCCTCAGGACGAAGGGGCGATTGGCCGTTACTTTCGCTCGTCAGACCAGCAGGGCGCCGCCGTCGCGCTCGAGGTCGATGCCGTTCGCCGCGCGATTGTCCATGAGAAAGAACACGCCGTGGACAATATCCTCGGTCGTTGGCAGCCGGCGGGTCGGTGATCGCGACCGCATCGCTTCGACGGCAGGGCCTGCGCCTTCCTTGATGCGCTTCTGCCACCTCGGCAAATCTTCCACGAGGCCCGGCGAAATGCCGTTCACGCGGATCGGCGCGAGTTCGACCGCGAGCGTCCTCGCCATCCCGATCATACCGCCGTTGACAATGGTGACCATGGTCGAGCCGGGATAGGGCCTCGCCTTCGCCGCTCCGCCAAACAGGACAATCGAAGACGTGGGCTTCATGCGGGGAAGCGCCTTGCTGACGATTTCAGCGAAAGCGACGATCTTGATGCGCGCGGCGCGCAAGGCCTCCTCGACCTTGAAATCCTTGATGCTCTGGTTCCCGCCATAAACGGGAGTGAGAACCAGATGATCGATCGGTTCGCCGTCGGCGAGAGCCTCACCGATCGACGAGGAGTCCTCGAGGTCGATATGAAGGCCGGCGGCGCGCGGGCTTATCGAACGGGCAAGCTTTTCTGCGCGTTCCCGGCCCCGGCCCGCAATCGTGACTTTGGCGCCGAGAGCGTCGGCCGCCTGCGCAATTGAATGTCCGAGGCCGGAGGTTCCCCCGACGATGACAATGTGATCCCCAGCCTTCGGCATTCTGTCTCCTCGTGTTGTCACCAATCTCGTCAACTAATGGCATGAACGGCCTGCAGCCCGAGCATCACGACTTAGACCACGATCGATCGCATTCACGCAACCGCACAGCGATTTGAGCCCCGGAGCGTCGTCTTGCCCGCGCCGAGAAAACCGGTGACGATATGAAAAGCGACCCGTTCGCGCCCGGGCTCCAGGTTGACGGGTCCCAAGGGTCGATGCTAGTTCTGCGCTCAACAACTGTATAACTCTTTGACTTGGAAGCAAAACGTGACCGTCCGCCTTCACCGCAACGACCTTCCGACGGACGCCGCGTTCGGCGAGGCGGTCGCGATCGACACCGAAACATTGGGCCTCGTGGTCGGCCGTGACCGGCTGTGCGTCGTGCAATTGTCGCGCGGAGACGGCAATGCGGACGTCGTTCAAATCTCTCCCGGCCAGGCGAGCGCGCCCAATCTCGAGAGGCTGCTGGCCAACCGCGATGTCCTCAAGCTCTTCCACTATGGCCGCTTCGACATGGCCGTACTCTGCCACGCCTTCGGCGTGATGGCCGGGCCGGTCTATTGCACCAAGATCGCCTCGAAGATTGCCCGCACCTATACCGACCGGCACGGGCTCAAGGATCTGACGCGTGAGCTCGTCGGCGTCGAAATCTCCAAGCAGCAGCAATCTTCCGACTGGGGCGCAGAGACCCTCACCGACGCCCAGCTCGCCTACGCGGCCTCCGACGTCCTCTATCTGCACGCGCTCCGCGAGAAGCTTGACGCCATGCTCGCGCGCGAGGGCCGGGCCGCGCTCGCGCAAGCCGCCTTCACCTATCTGCCGGAGCGCGCGCGTCTCGACCTTGCCGGCTTCCAGGATATGGACGTCTTCTCCCACGCCTATCCTTGAGCGACGGACCGATCAGACGAGCGCCGCCTTCTGCAGCCCGACCAGTTGCACGATCCCGGCGCGCGCGAGCGCCAACATCTGCAAAAGCTCGCCCTCGCTGAAGGGCGCCCCTTCGGCCGAGCCCTGCACCTCGACGAGCCCGCCCGAGCCGGTCATCACGAAGTTGGCGTCGGTCTCGGCGGTCGAGTCTTCGGCGTAGTCGAGGTCGATCACCGCTTCGCCGCCGACCACGCCGCAAGAGACCGCGGCGACATGGTCCTTGAGCGGACTGTCGCGCAGGATCGAGCGCTGGGTCATCCAGGCGAGGCAGTCGCGCAGCGCAACCCAGGCGCCGGTGATCGCGGCGGTGCGCGTCCCGCCGTCCGCCTGCAAGACGTCGCAATCGATGGTGATCTGCCGCTCCCCGAGCCGCGGCAGGTCGACGACCGCGCGGAGAGAGCGGCCGATCAGCCGCTGGATTTCCTGGGTGCGGCCGGAGACGCGTCCGGTCGAGGATTCGCGCTTCGTCCGGGTCGAGGTCGCCCGCGGGAGCATCGCGTATTCGGCCGTCACCCACCCCCTGCCTTGCCCTCTCAGCCACGGCGGCGGCTTGTCCTCGAGCGAAGCAGCGCAAAGCACGTGCGTCTCGCCGAACCGGATCAGGCAGGAGCCCTCCGCGTAGCGAGCCACCCCGCGCTCGAACACGACCTTGCGCATTTCATTGGCGGCGCGTTTGGACGGACGCATCGGGCTTGCCTCTCTCAAAAGCGTTTCGCTTTAGCGGCGCGGAGACGGCATGGCAAACCGGTGAAGCTCCGCGTTGACCCCGTGCGCTCGCCTCTCTAGGGTCCGCGGCCGCCGATTTCCGACATGCGAAAGTCCAATGCCGCCCGCCGCCGCCGCGCTCGACCCCGCCAGATCCTTTCAGGGGCTGATCCTGACGCTCCAGGATTATTGGGCGAGGCAGGGCTGCGTCATGCTGCAGCCCTACGACATGGAGGTCGGCGCCGGCACATTCCATCCGGCGACGACGCTGCGCTCGCTGGGTCCGAAGCCCTGGAAGGCCGCCTACGTCCAGCCCTCGCGCCGCCCCAAGGACGGTCGCTACGGTCAGAACCCCAACCGGCTCCAGCACTACTATCAGTATCAGGTGATCCTCAAGCCTTCGCCGGAGAACCTTCAGGAGCTTTATCTCAACTCGCTGAAGGCGATCGGCGTCGACATGGCGCTGCATGACGTGCGCTTCGTCGAGGACGACTGGGAGAGTCCGACGCTCGGCGCCTGGGGCTTGGGTTGGGAATGCTGGTGCGACGGCATGGAGGTGTCGCAGTTCACCTATTTTCAGCAAGTCGCGGGCTTCGAATGCGCGCCGGTCTCGGGCGAGTTGACCTACGGCCTCGAGCGGCTCGCCATGTATGTGCAGGGCGTCGACAGCATCTACGATATCAATTTCAACGGCGGCGACGGCGCGGAGCGGGTAACCTACGGCGACGTCTTCATCCAGGCGGAAGAGGAATATTCGCGCTACAATTTCGAGCATGCCGACACCGCGATGCTCTTCCAGCACTTCAAGGACGCCGAGGCCGAGTGCCGCTCGCTGCTCGAGCGCGGCGCTTCGGGCGATCGGCATCTGATGGCGCTGCCGGCCTACGACCAGTGCATCAAGGCAAGCCACGCCTTCAACCTTCTCGACGCGCGCGGCGTGATCTCGGTGACAGAGCGCCAGAGTTACATCTTGAGGGTCCGCGAACTCGCCAAGGCCTGCGGCGCCGCGTGGCTCAAGACGGCGGGAGGCGGGGCGTGACTCCCCTCTCCCCTTGCGGGAGAGGGGTTGGGGGTGAGGGGTCCGCGCCGCGAGGCGCGCAGCTCGAGGCGCCTGACGGCGCCGGACCCCTCATCCGGCGCTTCGCGCCACCTTCTCCCGCAAGGGGAGAAGGGGTTTTCCGCCTATCAGCGACAGCGCTCTCGCGGACCTCCTGATGCCCGATCTTCTTCTCGAACTCTTCAGCGAGGAAATTCCCGCCCGCATGCAGCGGCAGGCGGCGGACGATCTCAAGCGTCTGGTGACCAACGCGCTGGTCGACCGCAATCTTCTTTATGAGGGCGCGCAGGCTTTCGTCACGCCGCGGCGCGTCACCTTGCATGTGGTCGGGCTGCCCGCTGCGCAGCCGGCCTCGCGCGAGGAGCGCAAGGGGCCGCGGGTCGGCGCGCCGGAAGCTGCGATCCGGGGCTTCCTCAAAAGCGCCGGCCTCGCGCGGATCGAGGACGCCTCGATCGAGAAGGACCCGAAAAAGGGCGAGTTCTATGTCGCGATCATCGAGAAGCCGGGCAGCTCCACGAAGGATGCGCTCGCCGAGATCTTACCGGCGATCGTGAGGGCCTTCCCCTGGCCGAAGTCGATGCGCTGGGGCGCCGCTTCGGTGAGGCCCGACCCCCTGCGCTGGGTGCGTCCTCTGCGCGGAATCCTCTGCACGCTGGCGACGCCACACGATGTTGCAGAAATCGTGCCCTTCGACCTCGTCGGGCTCGCCTCCGGCGATGTGACCTGGGGCCATCGCTTCATGGCGCCGGCGCCGATCACAGTACGCCGCTACGACGACTATGCCGACGCGCTGCAGAAGGCCAAGGTCGTGCTCGACGCCGACCGACGCAAGGCGATCATCCTCGCCGACGCCAAAAGCCTCGCCTTCGCGCAAGGGCTCGAGCTCATCGAAGACGAGGGTTTGCTCGAAGAGGTCGCAGGCCTCGTCGAATGGCCGGTCGTGCTGATGGGCGAATTCGAGCCGGCGTTCCTCGACATTCCGCCGGAAGTGATTCGGGCGACGATCCGGGCGAACCAGAAGTGCTTTGTGCTCAAGGACGCCGACGGCAACCTCGCCAACAAATTCATCCTCGTCTCGAACCTTGTCGCGAGCGACGACGGCGCGGCGATCGCGGCGGGTAACGGGCGCGTCGTGCGCGCGCGGCTCTCCGACGCCCGCCACTTCTGGCTGACCGACCTCGCCGACTTGCCCGACTACAAGGACAAGGGAAAGCCGCTGGATCAGCGCCTCGCCAAGCTCGAGGCGCTCGGCATCGTCTTTCACGAGAAGCTCGGCACGCAGGCCGAGCGCATCGAGCGCATCGAATCGCTGGCGCGCGAACTCGCGCCCAAGATCGGCGCCGACGTGGAGCTTGCTGCGCGCGCGGCAAAACTCGCCAAGGCCGATCTCGTTACCGAGATGGTCGGCGAGTTCCCGGAACTGCAGGGCCTGATGGGCCGCTATTACGCGCTCGCGCAGGGCGAGGAGCCGAGCGTCGCCCACGCCACCGAAGAGCACTACAAGCCGCAAGGGCCGAACGACCGCATCCCCACCGCGCCGATCTCGATCGCGGTCGCGCTCGCTGACAAGCTCGACACGCTGGGTTCCTTCTGGACGATCGACGAAAAGCCGACCGGCAGCAAGGACCCGTATGCGCTGCGGCGTGCTGCGCTCGGCGTCATTCGCATCGTGCTGGAGAACGGCCTCAAACTCCCGCTGACCGGCCCGCTCAATGCGGCAATCTGGGGCGCTCTGCTCGACATCGAATTCGCCCGTGAGGATCAAGCGGGATCCGTCGTCCAGTCGCTTGAGCGGCGCGGCTTTCCGAAGGGCCCCGAGCTCGAGGAAGTGGTCGGCGCCTTCACGAGGGCGGCGCGCCGGAGCCCGGCGCCCGACGATGCGCGCCTGCGCGAGACGACCACGAGCCTCCTCGCCTTCTTCGCCGACCGGCTGAAGGTCTATCTGCGCGACAAGGGCGCGCGGCACGACCTCATCGACGCGGTCTTCGCGCT
The DNA here is from genome assembly GCA_963787135.1 of uncultured Alphaproteobacteria bacterium. Classification (GTDB taxonomy): domain Bacteria; phylum Pseudomonadota; class Alphaproteobacteria; order Rhizobiales; family Beijerinckiaceae; genus Roseiarcus. The sequence goes on from CAWBBW010000005.1 coordinate 9,510, forward strand.
ACCCGGGCAGGACGATCTTCTCATGATCGTCTGGCGGGTCGAGGCGCTCGGGCGCCTCCTCGACACTGAGGACGGCAAGAACTTGCTGGCCGGCTATCGCCGCGCCGCCAACATTCTGCGCGCCGAGGAGAGACACGACGGCGCGGGCGCCTTCAATCGCGCACACGATCCGGCCAGGCTCGTGCTGCCGGCGGAAAAGGATCTCGCCGACGTCCTTGCCGCCGCGGGCGCGGCCGCGCGCGAGCGGGTCGGCCGTGAGGACTTTGAGGGCGCGATGCGCGCGCTCGCCGCATTGCGCGCGCCGGTCGACGCCTTCTTCCTCGATGTCACCGTCAACGCCGACGATCCGGCGCTCCGCCTCAACCGGCTGAGGCTGCTCGGCGAGCTGCGCGATGCGATGCACGCAGTCGCAGATTTTTCCAGGGTCGCGGGATAGCTGCAACCGATTGGTCATTGCGAGTGAAGCGAAGCAAATCTTGGGCCGCTGGATTGCCGCTCCTCACAATGACGGCGCAATGCGACCTCGCCTCGAACCCCGAGCGACGACCTAGCAATTCCCTTTGTGGAGTATGGTCACGCCGTCGGAGATGGCGATGCAGGCGTTGCCGTAAGTGGCCGGCGCGCCGTTCCTGACCGCGCAAACGGGGATCAGCTGCTCCGGGCAGAACTGCATTTGCGACGTCTTCTCGTTTTCGCATTTCCCGAGGACGATGTTTGTCGCCGCTTCGGCGCGCGCAAAACACGAATTGACATATGTCAGTCGCTGTCCGTCTTTGAGCGCGCAAACGTATTTCACGATGTTCGGACAATAGCCCTGAGATTGCGCGGAACCCGGAACCGCAAAACCGGCCGCCAACAACGCCGCCATCATCGGGATTGCATGTCTCATGCTGACCTTCCGCGCGCTCGCCCAGGGATTGATGCGGCCTCTGCACATCAACCCGCATTCAGGGTATGCAAAACTGGAATTGCTTTGCGCGTGTCGTGGATAGGATTTGCGGCTACGGCATGGCCGAACCCGCCATAAGCGCGGCTTTCCAGGGATCAACATTGCGTGAGGCCCGGGTACGTCGGCCAACCGCGGGCATGAAATTTCCGGCGCGTCAGCCGAGCTTGGCTCCGTTGGTCATCAGCATGATCGAATAGAGCGAGGTCGTTCCGCAAATGAACAGGCGGTTGAGCTTCGGTCCGCCGAAGGTCACGTTGGCGACGATCTCGGGGATGAGGATCTTGCCGATCAGCGCGCCGTCGGGTTCATAGCAGTGAACGCCCTCGTCCGTACTGGTCCAGATTCGGGCCTGGCGGTCAACGCGAAATCCGTCGAAGAGACCGGCAGAGCATTTGGCGAATATCTCTCCGCCGGTCGCGCTCTTGCCGTCGGCCGACACCGTGAAACGCCGGATGTGGCGCGGGCCGTTTTCCTTGTGGGTCGCGCCGGTGTCGGCCACGTAGAGGAGCTTTTCGTCGGGCGAAAAAGCGAGGCCGTTCGGCCGCACCATGTCGTCGATCACGCGCTCGACCGCGCGGGTCGCCGGATCGAGGCGATAGACGTTGCAGCCGTCGATCTCCTGCGGCGCGCGGTCGCCTTCGTTGTCGCTGTCGATCCCATAGGCCGGGTCGGTGAACCAGATGGAATCGTCGGACTTTACCACCGCGTCGTTGGGCGAGTTGAGCCGCTTGCCCTTCCATGCCTCGGCGAGGACCGAGATCGAGCCGTCGACTTCGGTGCGCGTCACCCGCCGGGTCAGGTGCTCGCAGGTGACGAGCCGCCCCTGGTTGTCGACCGTGTTGCCGTTCGAGTTGTTGGAGGGCTGACGAAACACCGACACCGCGCCTGACGTCTCATCGAAGCGCAGCATGCGGTTGTTGGGGATATCGGACCAGACGAGATAGCGCCCCGCGGCGAACCACGCCGGCCCTTCGCTCCAGCGCGCGCCCGTCCAAAGACGCTCGACCCGAACATAGCCCGCGAACAACGGTTTGAAGCGGGGATCGAGGACGAGGATGTCCGTCCCTTCGATCTGGCCGTAATGCATCGCTCAGCCCCTCCCTGTCGTTTGAGGCGAGGGTGGCGCAGTTGGCGGCGGACTGCAAGGGCACGATCAGCGCCGCTGCGAGTTTCGGAGTCGCAAGGTCCGCCTCCGCCGGCATTGCGACGACGTCGGGCGGCTCGAGGGCGCCGAACCGACTGTCGACCAGCGAGGCCGGCATGTAGTGGCCTTTGCGCGAGGCGACGTGGCGCGACGACGGCGTGATAATCAACAATCTTGTGACGCATGCAAAGGCTTGCGGCGGAGCCGATCATCCTCCACATTTCACCCCATGAACGACTCGCCGCCGCGCTCGCGTCTGGTAGCCGTCCTCGGCCCGACCAATACCGGCAAGACCCATCTGGCGGTCGAGCGCATGCTGGCCCATTCGTCGGGGATGATCGGGCTGCCGCTGAGGCTCCTGGCGCGCGAAATCTACGACCGAATCGTCAAGGCGCGCGGGAACGCAAGCGTCGCTCTTATCACCGGCGAGGAAAAGATCGTCCCTGCCAATGCGCAATATTTCGTCTGCACGGTCGAGGCGATGCCGCTCGACCGCACGGTCGAATTCCTGGCCGTCGACGAAATCCAGCTCTGCGCGGACCCTGAGCGAGGCCACGTATTCACCCACCGGCTTTTGCACGCGCGCGGTCTGTCTGAAACGATGCTGCTTGGCGCGGCGACCGTTGCGCCGCTGGTTCGCCGCCTCTGTCCCGACGCCTCGATCCGGTTCCGCGAGAGGTTATCGACGCTGAGCTACGACGGTCAGCGGAAATTGACCCGCCTGCCGCGGCGGAGCGCCGTCGTCGCTTTCTCCGCCGACGCGGTCTACGCCATCGCCGAACTGATCCGGCGCCATCGCGGCGGAGCGGCGGTTGTGATGGGGTCCTTAAGCCCGCGCACCCGCAACGCGCAGGTCGAGCTTTTCCAGTCGGGCGAGGTCGATTTCCTGGTCGCGACCGACGCAATCGGCATGGGCCTCAACATGGACGTCGACCATGTGGCGTTCGCCGGATTGCGCAAGTTCGACGGACGGCGCACGCGCGGCCTCTATTCGCAGGAGATTGGCCAGATCGCCGGCCGCGCCGGCCGCTTTCGCAGGGACGGCGCCTTCGGCGTCACCGGCGACGCGCCCGATCTCGACCCGGATATCGTCGCGGCGGTCGAGGGGCATGTGTTCCCGTCGGTTCAGGCGGCGGAATGGCGCAACGCCCGGCTTGATTTCCAGTCCTTGCAGGGCCTGATGCGGTCGCTGGCCGCGTCGCCGCCGACCGGCGGGTTGCGGCTCTCCGAAGAAAGCCAGGACGAGACGACGCTGCGCCAGCTCGCCAGCGACGAGACCGTCATTCGCCGCGCCAGGGACCGCGCCAATCTCAAGCGCCTGTGGGAGGCCTGCCAGACGCCGGACTTCCGCAAGACGACGCAGGACGAGCACACGCGGCTCATCGGCGGCCTGTTCGCGCATTTGACCCAGGGCGACCGGCGAGTCCCCGAGGATTGGATGCACGGCCAGTTCTCCGCCCTCGACCGCTCGGACGGCGACATTGACGCGCTATCGATGCGGCTCGCCCGCGTCCGGACTCTCGCCTATATCGCCAACCGCGCCGACTGGCTGGCTGATCCCGTGGCCTGGCAGGGTCGCGCGCGGGACCTCGAGGACCGGCTTTCTGACACCCTGCATCAATCGCTGATGCAGCAATTCGTGGACCGGCGCACAAGCACCCTCTTGAGATCCCTGCACCAGCACGCCGGCCCGATCCTCGGCGGCATCGGAGCCGACGGCGCGGTGACGGTCGAGGGCCATATCGTCGGCAGGCTCTCAGGCGTGCATTTCGAGCCCGAGCGCGGCGACTCGGCCCTTGAAAACCGGGCGCTTCGCGGCGCGGTCGAGCGGGCCGTCGCGCCCGAGATCGCCCGCAGGCTCGGCGAACTCGCGGGCGAAAGCGACGAGGCTTTCGCGCTTGTTCCGGGCGGCTTCGTCGAGTGGCGCGGACTCGCCGCGGGCGAAATTGTCGGCGGGGGCCCGTTCAAGCCGCGCGTCCGGCTCATCGGCGACTTCGGCGCCGACGCCGCCCGCGAGCGCGCAGCCCGGCGCCTCGAGGCTTTCGTCGCCAGCACGGCGAGCCGGCGGCTCTTTGTCCTCAAGCGGCTGACGGAGGCGATTGCGGACGGCACGCTCAGGGGACTGGCGCGCGGGGTCGCCTACCAGCTCGTCGAACAGTTTGGAATTCTGGACCGCCGACGGGCGGATGAACACATTCGCGCGCTGAGCGCGCACGAGCGGCGGGTCCTGAAAAGCCTCGGCGTGCGCTTCGGCGCTTTCTCGCTTTATCTTCCCGCGCTGCTGACGCCCGAGGCGCGGGCGATCGGCTCGGTGTTTGCGGAACTCGCGGCGCCGCGCTGGCGCCCCGCCATGAGCGGCCTCACGGTTCTCCCCCATCCAGCCCCGCCGCCCGAGGCCTTGAGTTTGCGCGGCCTTCGCGCGGTCGCGGGTCTCGCCATGCCGGCGCTCTCGCTCGAGCGGCTCGACGCGCTCGCCCGCAATTCCGTCCAGCAGGGAACGCTCGAGCTGACGCCCGAGCTCATGGCTGAATTCGGCTGGAAGCCGGCGCAGGCTGAGGCGGTGATGCGGGTGCTCGGCTTCGTGCGTATCCAAAAAGGCGATCCGGGGCCGCAGAGCCTGTGGCGCCGCCGCGCGATGGCGGCGCGGCCGCCGAGGCCTGCGCCACTGGCTGCCACCGTCCCGGCCGAACCGCGCGCCAAGCCTGCGCCTGGGTCATCGCGCCGTGCGCGCCGGCGCCATGCGCGACGTCGTGCAGCCGCCGCCGGCTCTCAGGCTTGAACGAGGCGACCGCTTCTTGCCGTGTGGACGTGTGGCTGTGGCGCGCTCGCTTCTTCAAGACCCGGAGCCTGGCCGCGCGTGTCGTCGAACAAGGGGGCGTTCGGGTATTGCGCGGGGACGCAAGGACGCCTTTGGACAAGCCCAGCCGCACCGTGCGCTGCGGCGACGTTCTCGCGTTTCCTCAAGGGACGAGCTGGCTCGCGGTCAGGGTCGAAGCGCTCGGAGTGAGAAGAGGTCCGGCGCCAGAAGCGCGGATGCTTTACAGCCTGCTCGATAACGAGTGAGCCTTCACCCCCTACCCTCTCCCGCAAGCGGAAGAGGGTCGCCACCCTTCGCCCGCCTGCGGGAGAAGAGCCTGCCCCCGGGCTTGACCCGGGGGTGGCGCGCGGAACGCGCGGCCGGATGTGGGTTTCGGGCGAAAGCCCTTCGCTCTGCCAGGGCGGTCAACCGGGGGTGGCCCCGACCGTCGGAACTGAGTCGACAATTTGCTTCCGTAAATCAGAATTCTGTGCGATTGTGGCGTCTAAAGCGGACGGAGGCGAACTTCAATCACCGCGCGCTGCTATAAGTTAAGGTTAATGGTGCGTCGGGCGTTAAATTATCCTATAACTCATTGAAAACTCTGACTTCTATATTTTCGCTTCCTTGCGCCTGACTTTCGTTTCCTTGTGATGAGCTTTCATTTCCTTGTGCCGGGCTTTCAATTCCTTACGCTGGCCTTTCAATTCCTTGCCTCTCAGCCCGGACAGCCGGCCGCGGCGAAAAAGGGGACAGTTTTTGGCGCCTAACCCTTTGAAAACGCTTCACCGCGTACAAAAGTGCTGGGCGCGGAGCAGACCGGTTGGCCCGCTGTGGGGGTAGGAGTCAATTGGATGGTACCAACGTCGTCATCGTGAACGACGCAAGGCGATCCAGGAGCGACCGCCTCTAAAACCCCACCGCCAGCGTTCCCCTCTGACGCAAGTCCGAGGCCCCGGTCAGTACGCCGTCGGGCGAGCGCGCGATCGTGTTGGCCGAACCGATCGCCTCGCGCACCACGACCTTGTGTCCCATCGCCTCGAGGAGCCGGATTGTGTCTTCCGATATGCCGCGCTCGATCCTCAGTTCGTCGGGATAGAGCTGGTCGTGGGCGCGCGGCGCGTTTTGCGCCTCGGCCACGTTGAGGCCGTGGTCGATCACATTGACGATGATCTGCGTGACCGTCGTGATGATGGTCGAGCCGCCTGGGCTGCCGGTCGCGAGCTCGAGCTTGCCGTCCTTGAAGACGAGGGTCGGACTCATCGACGAGAGCGGCCTTTTCATCGACCCCGGCGCGTTGGCGTCGCCGCCCATGAGGCCGTAGAAATTGGCTGAGCCGCGCTTGGCGGCGAAGTCGTCAAGTTCGTCGTTGAGCAGCACGCCTGTTCCATCGGCGACGAGGCCCGAGCCGTAGGGCAGGTTCAGCGTATAGGTGTTGGCCACCGCGTTGCCGTCGCTGTCGACGATCGAGAAATGCGTCGTCTGGTCGCTCTCGTATCGCTGCGGCTCGCCGGGACGGATGTCCGCCGCAGGACGCGCCTGGGTCGGCGAGATGAGCGCGCGAAGCGTGTCCGCATAGGCCTTCGAGACGAGGCCCGCGAGCGGGACCTTGACGAAATCCGGATCGCCTAGCCAGGCGGCGCGGTCGGCATAGGCGAGCTTCTCCGCCTCCGCCATCTCGTGCAGCGAAGCGGCCGAGTTGAGGCCTTGCTCGCGCAACGGATAGCCTTCGAGAATGTTGAGGATCTCGATGACATGCGCGCCCCCGGAAGAAGGCGGCGGCATCGAGACGATGGTGTGGCCGTGATAGCTGCCGCTCACCGGCTCGCGCTCGACGGCGCGATAATGCGCGAGATCGTCCATCGTCATGCGGCCGCCCGCCGCCTGCACGGAAGCGACGATCTTCTCGGCCACCGGTCCGGTGTAGAAGCCCGCCGCGCCCTCGGCGGCGATCGTGTCCAGCGTGGCGGCGAGATCGTCGAGTGCGAGGTGGTCCCCGGTCTGCGGGACGCCGCCATCGGGCCTGAGATAAATGCGTGCGGACGATGGATGCCTGGCGAAGACCGGCGCGGCGATCGGCAGCGAGTTGGCGACGTCTCCGCCGACGATCAGGCCCTGGCGGGCGAGCGCGGCGCCGGGCGCGACGAGCTCGGCGAACGTGAACCTTCCCGAGCCGTATTTGCGCCACGCGAGCTCGAGCCCGGCGACGGTCCCCGGGACGCCGATCGCGAGGCCGCTATATCGCGATTTGAACGGATCGGCCTCGCCGTTAGTGTCGAGAAAGACGTCCTTGGTCGTCGCTGAGGGCGCGGTTTCGCGGTAGTCGATGGCGGTCGTCTTATCGAGATCGGCACGGTGGATCAGCATGAAGCCGCCGCCGCCGATATTGCCGGCGCGCGGCAGGGTCACCGCCAGCGCGAAGCCGACCGCGACCGCCGCGTCGACCGCGTTGCCCCCCAACCGCAGGACGTCGAGCCCGACTCGCGAAGCCGCCGCCTCCTGGGTGACGACCATGCCGTGCATCGCCACGACCGGACGAGCCGTTGCGAAAGGCGAAATGATCGGCGCAGGATCGGCGCTCGCGACCGCGGGCGCAAAGACGAAAAGGGCGAAGGCAGCGAGGCGGAAGCAATTCAAGGCGTCAGTCTCCGGATGCGGCGGAGCACATCATAGGAAGGCGGCCGGCTCAGCGTCGAATCGGTCTCGCACGGCGACCAATGAGGTCAGCATAGGTCGGGCTTGATCGGGCGGACCCACCACGCTCCGCTTCAAGCCTGCACAGGATGGGTCAGTTCGATGAGGCTCGCGATCCTCCCGCCCTCAGGCGTGGGCGCCCTACAACGCCCGTTCCCACCTCTCGCGATACGCCGCCAGCCCTGGGATGCGCCAGGCTTTGGCGGAGACGAGGCGGGGCGGGGCGTGGGGCTTGCCCCAGTGCGCAAGCATCGCAGCGCCTTCGGCCGCGCCCGAGGTTGCTGCGACCGCAATCGCGCGCCCCGGCATGAGGCCTGACAGAACGGCGGCGAAAGCGGGCGAACGGTTGAAGCCGCCTTCGACGATAATGTCGCCGGGCGCCTCGAGGAGCTCGAGCACATGGGCGGTCATCAGCGCGACATAGAGCGTCGCCAACGCGGTTCGCGTGGCGGGCGTGTTCGGAGCTTCGCCGACGATCCGGCCCTTGCGGCCGGCGAAAGGGCCGCCCTGATCGGAAAATGCCGGCGTCGCCATCACGCCCGCGGCGACGGTGGCCGCGACATCGGCCTCGCGCGCTTCGGCCGGATGGTCGCCGGCCAGAAACGCAAACTCCCGCCCGCCCATGAAGCGCGCGGTCGGCACGGGGCGCCCGCGCACGTCGACGTTCATCAGCATGTCGGCTCTCGGATCGAGCCGGCCCTTGCCTCCGACCGCCATCAGTATCGCCCAGGTGCCGGTCGAGACGACGGTGAAGGGGTCGCTCCGCGCGACAAGATGGGGCACGAGCGAGGCGTTCGAATCATGCGCGCCGCAGATCACGCGCACATCGGCGGGAAGCCCTGTTGCCGCGGCCAGCTCCGGCCTTAGCGGCCCCAGCGTCTCCCAGGCGCGGCGCAAGGGCGGAAAGAGGGGCGTCCAGCCGAGCCGCTCGACCATGCTCGACAGCCGCCCCTCCATCGGGCGCCAGAGGTCGGAATGGGCGGCGATCGAGGTCACCTCGGAGGCCATCACGCCGCTCAGCCGCCAGGACCAGTATTGCGGCCAGGCGAGGAAAGCACGGGCGCGGGCGAAAGCTTTCGGAAACTTGCGCTCGACATAAAAAATCTGCCGCCCGATGTTGAGGCCGCGCGGGAGGTCCGGCGCGAGCGACTCCTGGAATGGCGGCCGCAGCGCGTCGTATTGCGTGTCGACGGCGGCAATGCCGTCGAACTCATAGTCCATCGGCGGCGCCGCGACGCCGGTGTCGGTGACGAGAACGCCGGCGGCGCCATGGGCGGCGACCGAGACGGCTTCGATCGGAAGTTCCGCGCCGAAGTGCTTGAGCGCGGCAAGATAGAAAGCCCACGCGCGTTCCGTGTCGAGCCTGAGATACGGCCACTCGGCGTCGGGCTCGAGCGGCGCGCTTACTTGCGACCGTTCCGCGACCACCTTGCCGGCGGCGTCGAAGACGACGAGCTTGGTGTTGGTCTTGCCGATATCGAGGACCGCGACGCAGCCGTTCATGCCGTCATTCCAGATGAAAGACCTCGATCAGCGGCGACGTGACCGGGCTGCCGTCGGGATTGGCGGCCATGATGTCCTTCATATGCGCCCACCAGCGTTGCATCACCGGATGCATGGTCAGGTCGTCCATGCCGTGATCGTCCGACCGCTCGAGATAGGCAAAGAGAACGTTCGTCTCGGGATCGAGATGGATCGAATAGTTGCGTACGCCCTTCCCGCGGATGAGCGTCTTCAGATCCGGCCAGATCTCGTCGTGGCGGCGGCGATATTCGTGCGCCTCGCCGGTGTTGAGAAACATCTTGAACGCGTATCGTTGCATTGAGGGGGCTTCCTCGGAGGATTCGGCGCAACGCGGGCGGGCGACGCGCGATCGATATGATCAGCAGACGGTCTCGATCGATGCCGCGGCGCTCATGCGGCCTCCGTCGAATGTTCTTCGGGTTCGACGACGATCGTCTGCACCCCTGCCTCGGCGAGCATCGCCAGCGCTTCCGGAGGCGCGCGCGAGTCGGTGATCAGCGCGCTGACGCGCGACAGCGGACAGACGACGAGGCTCCCACGCGCGGCGAATTTTGAGGCGTCGGCGAGAACGACGAGCCTGTCGGCGCGTTTGAGGAGCTTCGCCTCGGCGCGCGCGATCAGCGGGTCGCCCTCGATCACGCCGAGCGGGCCGATCGAGATCGCGCTCATGAACATGAGGCGGGCGGAATAATGCTGGATCGCGTCGTCGTCGAACGGCGCGACGATCAGCTGCTGGTCGCGATAGACTTCGCCGCCGGGCAGCGCGACCCGGTTCTGGGTCTCGTGGATCAGGAACTCCGCGAGCGGATAGGAATTGGTCAGGATCTTGAGCCTCGTGTGGCGCAGGAAATCCGACATCTGAAAGGTCGTCGTGCCGCCATTGATAACGATCACGTCGCCGGCGGCGCACATCTCGACGGCTCTGCGTGCGATAGCGCGCTTGGCCTCAATGTTGATCGTACGGCTTGCGTCGAACGAGCGGGTCGCGAGCGGCTTCTGCGTCATCGCCTTGGAGAAGGCGTCGCCAATCGCCTGGACGCCGCCATGCACGCGATCGGCCAGGCCTGCATCCGCCAGGCGTCCGGCGTCGCGCCGCGCGGAAGCGGCGGAGACCCCGGTCGCGGCCATGATGTCGGCGATCGAGAGGAAGCCCCGCTCGGCCAGCAAATTCCGGACGATTTCAGCGCGCTGTCGCTCGCGCATGGCCCCTCGCCGTTTCCTCGAAATGCGTTTCGTTGCTTGCAAGTTGCCATCGCCGTCGCGCAGTGTCAATCACGATCGATCATATCCGCTCATTGGGAGCCACAAACGCGCAATGAGATTGACGAGCGGCGATCGAATTTTGTATGTTTGCTCAAAATCGCTCGATAATCCGGAGGGACGACCATGAGCGGCCAAGCTTCCCGCGTTGACGCGCCATTGGACGCGCCCTTGCCCGATTTGTGGGACGACAAATACGCGGCTACCCTCGACGAGGCGAACCTCCTGCTCTACCGCTCGAACCTGCTCGGCAGCGACCTCAGGATCACCAATTTCGGCGGCGGCAACACGTCGGCCAAGGTCGACGAAAAGGATCCGCTGACCGGCAAGCCCGTTCGGGTGCTCTGGGTCAAAGGCTCAGGCGGCGACATCGGCTCGATGAAGCTCGACGGCTTCTCGACCCTCTATCTCGACAAGCTCCTTAGCCTCAAATCTGTCTATCGCGGGCTTAAGCATGAGGACGAGATGGTGGCGCTCTTCAACCACTGCACGTTCAACCTGAACCCGCGCGCGACCTCGATCGACACGCCGCTGCACGGCTTCGTTCCACATCGGCATGTCGACCATGTTCATGCAGACGCTGTGATCGCGATTGCAGCCAGCGAAAACGCCGAGGCGCTGACCCATAAGGTGTTCGGCGGCGAGCTCGGCTTTCTGCCGTGGCAGCGGCCGGGCTTCGACCTTGGCCTCAAGCTCGGCGCGATGGCGGAGGCAAACCCGAATCTAAACGGCGTCGTGCTCGGCGGCCATGGCCTCTTCACCTGGGGGCCGACGTCGAAGGCCTGTTACGAGACGACGCTGGCGATGATCAACAAAGCCTCGGCCTGGCTTGGCGCCAATGCGCGGGGTCAGGCGTTCGGCGGACCGGTGGTCGAGGCGCTGCCGCCGGCCGAGCGGCGCGCCTTCGCGGCTGCGCTGATGCCCGCGATCCGCAAGCGCATTTCGGCGGGCGAGCGCAAGATCGGTCATTTCGCCGACGGGCCGGAGGTGCTGGAATTCGTCAATTCGTGCGACCTGAAGCCCCTCGCCGCACTCGGCACCTCTTGCCCGGACCATTTCCTGCGCACCAAGATCCGGCCGCTGGTGCTGCCCTTCGATTCCGCGGCGCGCAATCTCGAGGCGGTTATCGGCTCCCTGGATCAGAGCCTTACCGGCTATCGCGCCGACTACGCCGCCTATTACGAGCGCTGCAAGCGCCCGAACTCGCCGGCCATGCGCGATCCCAACGCTGTGATCTATCTCGTGCCCGGCGTCGGCATGCTCTCCTTCGCCAAGGACAAGGCGACCGCGCGCATCGCCTCCGAATTCTACGTCAATGCGATCAACGTGATGCGGGGCGCCTCGAGCGTCAATCGCTATGTCGGACTTGCCGAGCAGGAGGCGTTCAATATCGAATATTGGCTGCTCGAAGAGGCGAAGCTTCAGCGCATGCCGAAGCCGAAATCGCTCGCCGGGCGCGTCGCGCTAGTGACGGGCGGGGCCGGCGGCATCGGCCAGGCGATCGCCGAGCGCCTTATGGGCGAAGGCGCCTGCGTTGTGCTCGCCGACATCGACAGGGCGAGCCTCGATCGCGCCGTCGCCGATTTCGGCAAGCGATTCGGCAGGGACGTTGTCTCGGGCGTCGCCGCCGACGTAACGGACGAGATGGCGGTCGAGTCTGCTTTCCGCGACGCCGTCGTCGGCTATGGCGGGGTCGATATCGTCGTCGCCAATGCCGGGATCGCCTCCGCCGCTCCGTTCGAGGATACCTCGCTCGAACTCTGGAACCGCAACATGGCGATCCTCGCCACCGGCTATTTTCTGTCGGCCCGGGGAGGCTACCGGATCATGAAGGATCAGGGCCTCGGCGGCAGCATTGTCTTCATCGCTTCGAAAAACGCGCTCGCCGCATCGCCGGGAGCGTCGGCCTATTGCACCGCCAAGGCTGCGGAGGTGCATCTCGCGCGCTGTCTCGCTCTCGAAGGCGCGGCCTATGGCATTCGCGCCAATACCGTCAATCCCGACGCTGTGCTGCGCGGATCAAAGATCTGGCAGGGCGAGTGGCGCGCCCAGCGCGCCGCGTCGAACAAGGTCGACGTATCCGAGCTCGAAGAGGTCTATCGCCAGCGATCGCTCCTCAAGCGCTCGGTCTATCCCGAGGACATCGCCGAGGCGGTCTATTATTTCGCCTCCGATCTTTCGGCCAAAAGCACCGGCAACATCCTCAACGTCGACGCGGGTAACGCCGTGAGCTTCACGAGGTAGCCATGGTCGTCGCTGTAAGCGACGGCGGGTCAGGGAGGAGTCTATGTCTTACCGCATTCCCGATGCGCTGATCGGCGAGGCGAACGCCAAAGTCGCCGCCGCGCACGACGAAGATTACGGCGCGCTCGGCCGGCGGCTGAAGCGAAGCAGCGTCGACATCGACGCGGTCACCGCCAAGGTAGCCGCCTTCGCCGTCGCCGTCCCGACATGGGGAGTCGGCACCGGCGGCACGCGATTTGCCCGCTTTCCGGGTCCGGGCGAACCGCGCGGCATTTTCGACAAGCTCGAGGATTGCGCCACGATCCAGCAGCTTACGCGCGCGACGCCGACCTGCTCGCCGCATTTCCCCTGGGACAAGGTCAGCGATTATCGCGAGCTCGCCGAACGGGCGAAGGCGCTCGGCGTCGGCTTCGACGCGGTCAACTCCAATACGTTTCAGGATGAGCCCGGCCAAAACCTCTCCTACAAGTTCGGTTCGCTCAGCCACAGCGAGAAGGCGGTCCGGGACCAGGCGGTCGCGCACAACGTCGAGTGCATCGAGATCGGCGAAAAGCTTGGCTCGAAGGCGCTGACGGTGTGGATCGCGGACGGCTCCAATTTCCCCGGGCAGTCAAACCTCAACCGCGTGTTCGACTGGTATCTCGAATCGCTCAGCGCAATCTACACGCGCCTGCCCGCCCGCTGGCGGGTGTTTCTCGAGCACAAGCTCTGCGAGCCCGCCTTTTATTCGACCGTCATTTCGGACTGGGGCACAAGCCTGATGGCGGCCGAGGCGCTGGGACCAAAGGCCTCTTGCCTCGTCGACCTCGGACACCATGCGCCGAACGTCAACATCGAACAGATCATCGCGCGGCTGATCCGCGCCGGGAGGCTCGCCGGCTTCCACTTTAACGATTCCAAGTATGGCGACGACGATCTGGACACCGGGTCGATCGATCCGTTCCGCCTCTATCGCGTGTTCAACGAACTCGTCGACGCCAGCGCCCGCGGCGCGCCCGGCTTCGATCCCGCCTATATGCTCGACCAGTCGCACAACGTGACCGATCCGATCGAGAGCCTGATGGTTTCGGCGATGGAGGTGCAACGCGCCTATGCGCAGGCGCTGCTGATCGACCGCGCGGCGCTCGAAGTCGCGCAGGAGGGGAACGACGTCATGCTCGCGCACCGCATTTTCAAGGCGGGATTCGTGACCGACGTGTCGCCGATCCTGGCCGAGGCGCGCCGGCGCGGCGGCGGCGCGATCGATCCGATCGCTGTCTACCGCGCCTCCAAATATCGCGCGCACAAGGCGAAGGAGCGGCCCGCCGTGGCGGGCTCATCGTCGGGGATTGTCTGAGCGTTGGCTGAGGGTTGCGATCCTTTGGATCGTCAGAACAAAAGCGGCCCGAAGTTTCTTGTTTACACACTGTAAAGGCGCGCTGCTACCGTGCGTAAATTCCACCGCGCCGGTGGAATTTAGGGCTAGGGAAAATGGCAATGAATTTCAGAGCAGTACTTGTGGGCGCGCTGGGCGTCGCATTATTGGCGGGCGGCGCCAACGCTTCGTTGGTCAATGCCCCCGTTCCGTCGAATGCCTATATCGTTTTCGATGGCCTCGATTGGGCTTGGGCAGCTCCTGTCGCGGCCGATGGCAGTTTCGGATGTTGCGGCGTTGATCTGTCGTATGAAAGCCAGTTTGGGTGGCGGCTGCCGACCGCAACCGAGCTTACGAATGCGCCGTCGGCGCTGCAATTCTTGTTCGCCGGGGCGAACGTGCCGCTCAACGGAACTGATCCTGTGAGCGGCGCTTATTTCGATTACGCATCGAGCACCTTGGATGGGCCCGCCGCCAGCGCTGTGCCTTATTTTAATGACGTCGTCTCACAGGCTGACTGGTGCAACGCTCCCGGCTCGGCCTGCGGCTTTGGCGAGGTGCCGTGGTGGGGCCAGCCAGGCGCGCCGACCTATGCCGAATCGCTGGTCGTTCGAAGCGTATCTGGCGTGCCGGAACCCTCGACTTGGGCCATGATGGTTCTCGGTTTTGCTGGCCTCGGCTTTGCGGGCCATCGCACTCGCGCTCGTTCGAACGTTCTCGCCGCCTGATTTCAGGCGCTGCCGAGCGTCATGAAAGCCGCCCTTCCGGGCGGTTTTCTTTTTCTCCGATGATAAAGCCGCTTTTCCGTTTCAGTTCGAGGTTGATCCATCCGGGTCGCGCAGGTCGAGCCTTATAGGCTTCGATCGCGCTCTGTTTCTGCGCGACATTGGTCAGGATCTGCACCGCGGTATAAAACGGCTTTCATGCCGAAACCTCTCCGGAGAGAGAGGACGGGCAAAAGAGGCCGCGCCGCTCAACGGGCTCGAGCAGCACGGCCAACGACACATTGACAGAGGTCGAGACTATTCCGCGGGTGTCGCGGAAACCGGCGACAACGCCTCCTCCGGAACCGCGACGAGCGGCTCGCGGCGCAGGAAGCGCCGAAAGGCCATCCGGACGTCGCGGAAGAGCCGAACCCAGGCGTTCGGCCTGCGAAAATGCGAGGCGAATTCCCGGTTCGTCTCGAGCGGCGTCCAATAGTGCTGGCGCCAGGTCTTGAACATCCCGACCAGTTCGTCGGTCTGCTCGGGCTTGATCGACAGCATCGCGCATCCGCAGAGCGCGTCGATCGTCACCCGTCCCAAGCGGTCGAACTGGAAGCGATGACGGCTCGGGACGTGGTGCAGCCAGCCATGCGCATATTCAAAATCGTCCGGCTGGAAGCGTAGCGCCGAAATCATCGGCGATACGTCCAAATATCGAACGGTTTGCCCGGGCGCGTATCGGAACTCGACGTTAGACATGAGAATCTCCATCCGCCTGAACTCCCAGCCCGGTCCTGAACGATCTCGCGTCGGGCAGGGTTCCTCGAATTGGTGCACGCGAGATCGGCTTTTTTATGCTGCGAGGGCGTGGGACCGAGCTTTCTCGCCGCGGAGCTAATTTTGTGCGAATCGGATATCCGTCATGGCGCTGGCCGCGAGGCGCCAATGGCCGACAGCCGGGCGCCGGAAGGACGGGGAATCGT
Source organism: uncultured Alphaproteobacteria bacterium (assembly GCA_963787135.1). Taxonomy (GTDB): domain Bacteria; phylum Pseudomonadota; class Alphaproteobacteria; order Rhizobiales; family Beijerinckiaceae; genus Roseiarcus. Next base: position 25,163 of record CAWBBW010000005.1, read on the forward strand.
TATGTATTTCGCCGTCGTCCTGCTGCTGATGGGCGTGCTTCCAGTCGCCTCCATCGTCGCTGAAGCAGCTATTCTTCAGGGCGGCGCCGACTTGACGCTTCTGATCGGCAAGTGGTTCGTCTTCTGGTCGGTCGGCGTCCGGCTGGTCCTTGCGGGCGTCCGCCAAATCGCGAACCCAAGCTTTACCGCGGAGTCGATTTTCGAGGTCAAGGACAAGGGCGCCATGATCTTTGTCCAGGAACTCGGCTTCGGCACTCTGTCCATCGGGCTCCTCGGGGCCTGCACCCTCTTCAATCCGGGGTGGATCACTCCGGCAGCAGTCACGGGCGGGCTCTTCTACGGACTGGCCGGCGCCAAACACCTGCTGAAAGCTGGTCGAAACGCAAACGAGACGATCGCCATGATCTCGGATCTGTTCATCTTTCTCGTCCTCGCCGGATACCTCGTCGCCCTGCGCTTCCGGTACGGATAAAGCATCTCCCGCCAGGCGTTTCGGAGCAGGTTGTGCCTGGAGGGATCGGTCCGGCGGCGGGCGAGGCTACTACCGTTCGCTCGCCTCGATCTGCGCCGCCCGCCTGTAACGTCGCGCCGCCTCGATCACGGCGAGCGCTGCGTCGACGAGCGGCCCGGAGGGCGGGGGCGAGTCCGAGGGCGTGTCGCCGGCTTTCGGGGCGAGCCGCGCCTGAAGCCAGTCGCGCACCGCGTCGTCGGGGGGCGGCGCGAGGCCGAGCCTGGCGTCGAGCCGCGCCGCCGAGAGCTGGGCGACGAGCCCCTGGGCCGCCATCAGCAGCGCCGCCATCTCGTCCAGGCCTCTGCGGGCCGCATTCGGCTCGATGCTCATGCGTCCGGCCGAATCCGACAGCGCAGCGAGCGCCTCGATCATATTTTTGCGGGCGAGCCGGTATTCCTGGATCGGCGCGTCCGCCTTGAGCGCCAGGCCAGCGAAGGCCGCCAATTGCGCCTGCACGCGGGTCGCGATTCCCGGCGCCTCGGAAAATTCCCAATGCGGCCATACGTAGCTGAAGAGATGTGCGATCGCCGCGCCGATCAGCGTGTCCGCGAGGCGGGCGAGAATGGGCGCGGGCAGCGACGGCTGGGCGAGATGCAGAGACACCAGGGCCGTCACTGACGCGCCGACCGAAGAGAGCCGATAATTGAGACGCGCGAAGCTGTGGGTGACGCCGACGCCAAGTCCCTGCGCCGCGACGAGCGCGCCCGCCGGCAGAGTGGCGACCGCGCCGGCAGCCGCAACGCAGCCGACCAGCGTCCCGACGACGCGGTCGTCGCGCCGCTGCCGGGTGAGGCCATAGCCTGCGCGCATCACCACCGCGATCGTGAGCAGGACCCAATTGCCGTGCCCGGAATCGCCGAGGAACTGGGCGACGACCGAGCCGGCCATCATCGCGAGCGCAAGACGCGTCGAAAAGCGAAAGACGGGCGAAGCAGGAGTGAAATGCGCGCCGAGCGCCTTCAGCGAATAGGAACGCTTTGGAATGAAGGCGCCGAGGTCGACGCCGCCGATGGCGGCTTCAGCCGCCCTGTCGTCCGACAGGACCTTTTCCAGCCGCCGCACGTTGTCGAGCGCCAGAGTAATCCGGCGCGCCGCCGCGCCGAGCGCAGCGCGCACTCTCGGGTCGATCGACCCGTCCGCGTCCAGTTTCGCCGCCTCGCGCTTCAGGGCCTCGCTTGCGAGCTGGTGATCGGGCGGCAGCGTTGGGGAGCCCGTCGTCAGGAGCTCGAGGCTCAAATGTCCAAGATCGAGCGCGCCGACCCGCAGCGCCGCGCGGATCCGCTCCAGCAGCCTCGTCGACGCCGGCGCCTCGCGGATGAGCGCGACATCGCTTTGCACTGCGACGAGCGCATCGAACGCGTCGAGAAGAACGCCGATAGCGGCGGCGAGCCGCAGTCGCTCTGACGACCGCCTCGGTAGGTCCAGCAGCAGCGCCCGCGCTGATTGCAGTTGCTCGGACAACGCCGCGTGCTGGCGGATCGTCGCGCCGAAAGCCGCCTCGAGGTCCTTTTCTGGATCGAAGAACACGGCAATGGTGCGGAGATAAATCGCAAATTCGCGGATCGATTCGCCGGCGAGCAGCCGGCGGGCGCTCGCATCCGTGAGCATGGTCGCGAGAAGGGCAAAGGCGATATAGGCGAAGCCGCCGGCGGCAAGCAGCGCCTCTATGCGAAGAGCCGTCGCATATGTCTCGCGCGGAAAGCCAAGCACGAACACCATCGGTATCACGGCTTGCATGCCAACTGCGACGGCCCAGCGGCCGAGCCCAGTCACCATGCCGCTCGCGAAGGCGATCACGCCAATGGTTAGCAAGGCGATGGGCGGCCAAGGCAGGGCGAGCTGGATCGCGACGGTCGAGAGCAGCGCCAGAGCAAAGCCGAACCCCATCGTGCGCGCCTTCTCACGCCATGGCGCCGGAATATCCGAGATGCTTGCCGAAATCGCGCCGAGCGTCGCCGGCTGCCCGGCGGTGAAGCCGACGATTGCAGAGGCGGTGAGGGCGACGCCGATGACGCCCACGCCGACCGTGAGGCCATTGACGATATGCTGGCCGATGAAAAGCCGCGTCAGATTAGGCGGGCGCCAGCCGAACATCGGCGCCGCGTCAGGCGCGCGCGGCGCGCTTCAACGCGTCCACCGCATGCGCTGCGGTGGCATTGAGACCGGCCTCGCCGGTCTCCGAAGCGGCGATGATCTCGCGGATCATCTTGGGCGTCCAATACAGCCGCAGATGCGACGCGACGCCATCAGCCGCCTCCTTTTCGGGCATCGCGGCGTAGAAATCGCCGACCTGGTTCGCCATGCGCACGAGTTTGCCGATCTTGCCCGCGGTCACGCCGCCAACCCTCCGTTCGCCCCGTCCCGGGCAGTCCCGAAGCTCAGCGCCTTGTCGGCCCGCGCGACAGCGATCAGGGCGACGCCGAAATCTCGCGCGCGGTCGAGCGCAAGCGACGTCGGCGCGGAGAGCGAGACCAGCGTGCTTGCGCCGAAAATCGCCGCCTTTGCGACCATCTCGAACGAGCAGCGGCTGGTGATGACGAAAAACCCGTTCTCCGCGCTGACGCCGGCGCGCCAGAGCGCTCCGATCGCTTTGTCGAGCGCATTATGGCGTCCGACGTCCTCGCGCGCCAGCATGATCTGTCCGTCGCGCGCGCACCATGCGGCGCCATGCACAGCGCGGGTCAGTTCGTTCAGCGGCTGCCGCCGCTCGAGCTCGGCGATCGCCGCGCCGATCGCCGCAGGTTCGATCGGCGCACTGGAAACGAGCATGCGCCGCGGCGAGGGCATTTGAGAAATGTCCTCGATGCCGCAGAGGCCGCATCCGGTTCGCCCGCTCATGGCCCGCTTGCGCGACAGATGCGCTTGCAATTTCTCGCCCGTCAGCGCGATTGCGATCCGCCAGCCGTCTTCGGCCCGCTCGATCTCGACGCCGCGAATGTCCTCGATCCGCCCGGCGATCCCCTCGCTCAGCGCGAAGCCATAGGCAAAGTCCTCAAGGTCGCAGGGCGTCGCCATCATCACGGCGAAGGGCGAAGCGGCGATGACGATCTGCACCGGCGCTTCGATCGCGATCGCCCGAGTCAGCGGCGGCCCGACGACGCCGGCGTGATAAGAGAAAGACCGCGCTTCGACCTCAACCGAGCCCGCTTCTTCATTCGGCGGCATCGGCCGGAGCTCTCTCGACGCGGCGCAGAGTGATCGCCTCTTCCTGATCGCGCGCCTGCCAGTCCGACAGGTGATTGGTCCGGCGGACCTGCACCGCCGTCACCTTGTATTCCGGACAGTTCGTCGCCCAGTCGGAATTGTCGGTGGTCACGACATTGGCGCCGGTGACGGCGTGATGGAAGGTCGTGTAGACGACGCCGGGCTGCATCCGCTCGCTCACCATGGCGCGCAGCGCGATCTCCCCCGAACGGCTCTGCAGGGCGACGAGGTCGCCGTCCCGCACGCCGCGTTGCTCCGCGTCGAACGGATGGATTTCGAGGATGTCCTCTTCGTGCCAGGTCATGTTGGCGGTGCGGCGCGTCTGGGCCCCGACATTATATTGCGAAAGGATGCGCCCCGTCGTCAGAAGCAGCGGGAAGCGAGGCCCCACGCGTTCTTCGGTTGCGACATATTCGGTCAGCATGAACTGGCCCTTGCCGCGAACGAAGCGCTCGACATGCATGATCGGCGTGCCGGCCGGCGCCTGGTCGTTGCAGGGCCATTGGATCGAGCCGAGCTCGTCGAGCCGCGCATAGGACACGCCCCGGAATGTTGGCGTCGTTGCCGCGACTTCGTCCATGATTTCGCTCGGATGCGCGTAGCTCATCGGCAGACCCATGGCGTTGGCAAGCGCGATCGTCGTCTCCCAGTCGGCCTTGCCGGCCAGCGGCTCAATCGCCTTGCGCACCCGGCCAAGACGGCGTTCGGCATTGGTGAAGGTGCCGTCCTTCTCGAGGAAGGACGCGCCCGGGAGGAAAATATGGGCGTAGCGCGCGGTCTCGTTGAGGAAGAGGTCCTGCACGATCACGCATTCCATGGCGCGCAGGCCCGCAGTGATGTGCTTTGTGTCGGGGTCGGACTGGGCGATGTCCTCGCCTTGAATGTAGAGACCCTTGAACGAACCATCGATCGCCTCGTCCATCATGTTTGGAATGCGCAGGCCCGGCTCGTTACTGAGCGGCACGCCCCACATGCGTTCGAAGATTTCCCGCGTCGCGTCGTCCGAGACGTGACGATAGCCCGAGAACTCGTGCGGAAAGGAGCCCATATCGCAGGAGCCCTGCACGTTATTCTGTCCGCGCAGAGGATTCACGCCGACGCCATCGCGGCCGATATTGCCGGTCGCCATGGCAAGATTGGCGATCGCCATCACCGCGGTCGAGCCCTGCGCGTGCTCGGTGACGCCGAGGCCGTAATAGATCGCCCCATTGCCGCCGGTCGCATAGAGCCGAGCGGCGCGTCGCAGTTCCTGCGGGTCGACGCCCGTCGCCGCTGCGACTGCCTCCGGCGAATGATGGTCCTCGGCGACGAAGCGCGCCCACGATTCGAAATTGGCCGCATCGCAGCGCTCGCGCACGAACGCCTCGTTCACCAGGCCTTCGGTGACGACGACATGCGCCAGCGCATTCAAGACGGCGACGTTGGTTCCCGGCCTTAGCGCGAGATGATAGTCGGCCTCGACGTGCGGGCTTCGGACCAGATCGATGCGGCGCGGGTCGATGACGATGAGGCGGGCGCCCTCGCGCAGTCGCCTCTTGAGGCGGGAGGCGAAGACCGGATGCGCGTCGGTCGGATTGGCCCCGATCACGATCACGACGTCCGAATGATCGACCGACCTGAAATCCTGCGTGCCCGCCGATGTCCCGTAGGTCCGGGAGAGTCCGAAACCGGTCGGCGAATGGCAGACCCGGGCGCAGGTGTCGATATTGTTGTTGCCGAAGCCCATTCGTACCAGCTTCTGGACCAGGAACACTTCTTCATTGGTGCAGCGCGAAGAGCTGATCGCGCCGACCGAATCGCGCCCATAGCGAGTCTGGATGCGCTTGAACTCGCTCGCCGCGGCAGCTAGCGCCTCGTCCCACGAGACCTCCCGCCACGGATCCTCGATCCGCTTGCGGATCATCGGCTTCAGAACCCGGTCTTTGTGGGTGGCGTAGCCGTAAGCGAAGCGCCCTTTAACGCAGGAATGGCCTTCGTTGGCTTTGCCTGCTTTCAGAGGGACCATGCGCAGGACCTCGTCGCCCTTCAATTCCGCCTTGAAGGCGCAGCCGACCCCGCAATAGGCGCAGGTCGTAACGACCGTGCGCTCGGGCGTTCCCTTGTCGATCACCGGCTTTTCATTGAGCGTCGCAGTCGGGCAGGCCTCAACGCAGGCGCCGCAGGAGACGCACTCGGAGGACAGGAAATCGACGCCTCCCGGCGACACTTTCGATTCGAAACCGCGGCCGAGGATCGTCAGCGCGAAGGTCCCCTGCACTTCCGCGCAGGCGCGAACGCAGCGCGAGCAGACGATGCATTTTGAGGATTCGAAGGTGAAATAGGGATTGGACGCATCGACCGGCGCCTTGAGATGATTGGCGCCGTCGTAGCCGTAGCGGACGTCGCGCAGGCCAACGTTGCCGGCCTGGGTCTGAAGCTCGCAATCGCCATTGGCGCTGCAGGTGAGGCAATCGAGCGGATGGTCGGAGATGTAGAGCTCCATCACGCCTCGGCGCAGCTTCTCGAGCCGCAGCGTCTTCGTGTGCACGACCATACCTGCCTCCGCCGGCGTCGTGCAGGAGGCGGGGGTCCCCTTGCGGCCGTCGATCTCGACAAGACAAAGGCGACACGAGCCGAAAGCCTCGAGGCTGCCGGTCGCGCAGAGTTTTGGGACGGAAACGTCGATCAGCGCGGCGGCGGCCATCACCGAGGTTCCGGGCGGCACGCTGACTTTGCGCCCGTCGATCGTCAGCGTGACAGTCGCCGCGCCCGTGCGGATCGGCGTGCCTGTGTCGAGTTCCTGCATGAGCGGCATGGCCCGTCTCCTATTCCGCGGCGGCGCGCGCTGGCGCCCTGGCGAAATCTTCGCTGAAATGATCGAGAGCACTGAGGACTGGCAGGGCCATGAGGCCGCCAAGCGCGCAAAGCGAGCCGTCGGTCATGACCTCGCAAAGGTCGCGCAAGAGTTCGACATTCTTTTCGCGATCGAGGCCGGCGATGATTTTGCCGACCGTCTCCGCGCCGCGGGTCGAGCCGATGCGGCACGGCGTGCATTTGCCGCAGCTTTCCTTGGCGCAGAACGCGAAAGCGAAACGCGCCTGATGCGCCATGTCGACCCTGTCGTCGAAGACGACGATCCCGCCGTGGCCCAGCATGCCCTTGGCGGCTGCCATGGACTCGTAATCGAGCGGCGTATCGAGCAGGCTTTCCGGAAAATAGGCGCCAAGCGGTCCGCCGACCTGCACCGCGCGGATCGGACGGCCAGACCGCGTCCCGCCACCAAATCCTTCGACGAGTTCGCGCAGCGTCGCGCCGAAAGCGAGTTCGACAAGACCGCCGTGGCGGATGTTGCCCGCGAGCTGGAACGGTTGCGACCCCCGCGATCGCCCGACGCCGTACTCGGCGTAAGCGCTGGCGCCGTGGCCCAAAATCCATGGGACGGAAGCCAAGCTCAGAACATTGTTGATGACGGTCGGCTTGCCGAATAGACCCGAGATCGCCGGCAGGGGCGGCTTGGCGCGCACCTCGCCGCGCTTGCCTTCGAGGCTCTCGAGCAGCGACGTTTCCTCGCCGCAAATATAGGCGCCGGCGCCGAGCCGCGCCTCGAGGTCGAAAGCGTGAGAGGAGCCGAGCACCCGCTGACCGAGGAGCCCGGCGGAGCGCGCGCGATCGATGGCGCGGGAGAACGTCGCGAAGGCATGCGGATATTCCGAGCGGATATAGACATAACCCATGGTCGCGCCGACGGAGACGCCGGCGATCGCCATGCCCTCGATCAGGAGGAAAGGATCGCCCTCCATCAGCATACGGTCGGCGAACGTGCCGCTGTCGCCTTCGTCTGCGTTGCAGACAACGTATTTGCGGTCCGACGCCGCCACCGCGACGGTCCGCCATTTGATCCCGGTCGGGAAGCCGGCGCCGCCGCGTCCGCGAAGTCCCGAGGCCAGAACCTCGTCGACGGTCGCGTTGGGTCCGAGTCTCAGCGCCGCCTCGAGCCCCATCAGTCCACCCTGGCGGCGGTAATCGTCAAGCGAGAGCGGGTCGGTCAGGCCGCAACGCGCGAAGACCAGCCGCTGCTGACGCTTCAGATAGGGAATGTCCTCCAGAGCTCCGAGCGACTTGGGATGCGCGCCGCCGCTCAGGAATCCGCATTCAAACAGGGAACGAACGTCCTCAATAGAGACTGAACCGTAGCCCTTCCGCCCGGCCGCGGTCTCGACCTCGACCAGCGGCTCCAGCCAGAAGAGGCCGCGCGAACCTGTGCGGACGATCGCGACGTCAACGCCCCGATTGCGCGCCTCCCGCGACAGCGCAGCGGCGACGGCATCGGCCCCGACGGAGAGAGCCGCGGAATCGCCGGGGACGAAAATCTGCGCGCTCACGACAGTTTTCCTTTGGTGTCGGCGACAATCGCATCGATCTTGCTGCGGTCGAGGCGTCCGATCGGCGCACCGTCCAAAAGCGCGGCGGGTGAGAGCGCGCAATTGCCGAGGCAATAGACGGTCTCGACATGGAGCCCCCGACCGGTGTCCGCGTTGTCGGGTGTCAGGCCATGTCGCGTCTCAAGATACGTGACCAGCTCTTCGCATCCCATCGCCTGGCACGATTCCGCCCTGCAGAGCTTCAGCACGGGTCCCTCGATAGGCGACCGGCGGAAATCATGGTAAAAGCTGACGATGCCGAGCGCTTCGGCCTTCGAGATGTTGAGCGCGTCCGCCATCAGCGCCACGGCCGTGTCGTCGATATAGCCGAACTGATGCTGGAGGTCGTGCAGCATCGGCAACGCGGCCCCCGCCGTCGACCGCCTGCGATCGATCAGCCCGCGCGCGAGTTCTACGTCAAACGCCGCCTTCGCGGCCATCGCGATCCTCCCGAAACTGCTTCATAATGCGCTCGCGGCGGTGTGGCTTCAAATCGAACGTTTGGAAGAAATAATAGGTAATTCCTATCGATCCGGGGGCTCGATTAACGGCGCGATATTGGCCGGCCATCGCATGGCGAACAGGTTGCGGGCGAGCGGAGAGGGCGGGTCGCGATCGCTCATGACGAGACCGATGGTGCGCCGCGCAGTCGGTTCTATCAGCTCGATCGCTCGTGTGCCCCTTGGGACGCCGAAGAAGCGCAGCAGCTGGCGTGGCACAATCGCTGACCAGAGGCCCGCGCTGACGTGCGAGACGAGGTTGAAAATCGAATTCGTCTCCATCGCGGGAATGGGTTTCGCGCCGACGGAGCGGAACACGCCGTCGATGATCCGCCGGTTCTGCATGTCCGGCGTCAGCAGGCACAGGGGCGTCTTCGCCGCCTCGCTCCAGGAGAGGTTCCCCCGATTGGCAAAGACGCCGCTCGCGGGCGTGAGGAACAGATATTCCTCGATGCAGACGGGTTTGGCCTTGACCCGCTCGATCGGCTCCGCGTCGAGATAGGTGAGGCCGGCGTCAAGTTCGAAGTCCTCGATCCTGCGTTCGATCTCCTGGCTCGTCAGCGACAGAACCGCCACGGTGACCCCAGGAAATCGGGCATAGAATGGCCCCGTCAGATGCGAGACGATCGGCAGCGCGGTCGGTATGGCTCCGATCCGGAGCCGGCCGGTGAGACCTTTGTCGATCTCTTCGAGGCCGTGCCGCAAATTCTCCGTTTCGGCGAGAATGCGATGCGCATGTTCGACCGCCATCCGGCCCTGCGGCGTCAATCCGACAAAGCGATGACCGCGCTCGACAATTGGCGCCCCGAGATCCTCTTCGAGGAGACGGATCGCCGCCGAAAGCGTCGGCTGTGAGACATGGCAGGCCTCGGCAGCGCGGCCAAAGTGCTTTTCTCGCGCCAGCGCGACGAGATATTCGAGCTGACGCAACACCATGAGCGAGCTCCGCGGCGCAATTGCTGGCGCCCAACGCTGCCCACGTCAATAGCGAAAGCCTATCAGTCCGCGATCCGTTTGCTGGAGATCCGCCAAGTTTGGCGTTAGATTTGGCGTTAGAAATGACCGCTTGGAGACGACATGCCGCTGACCCAACCCCGGAACTCCCAGAATTCGCGAGCCTTCCCGATCTGGATCGCAGCGACAATGGCTGCGATCGCGGTCCTTGCGATCGCGGCGATCTGGCTGGCCTGGGCGCCGCAGGCTTCGAACCGGTCGCTGATCGGCGGCCCATTCGCGCTGCAGAACGGTGAGGGCAAGACCATCACGGACGAACTCGATGCGCGGCCGGCCGTTCCTTGTCTATTTTGGCTACACCCATTGCCCCGACGTGTGCCCGACCGAACTCGCCAGCATCTCCGACGTCCTCGCCAAAATGGGCGACAAGGCGATTCCGGCTCTCTTCATCACCGTCGACCCGGAGCGCGACACGCCCAAAGTGATGCAGGACTATGTCAGCAGCTTCGATCCCCATATCGTCGGGCTCTCGGGCGGCCCGCAGGCGATCGGCACCGCGGAAAAGGGCTATCGGGTGTTCGCGCGCAAAGGCGAGGTCCAGTCCGACGGCGGCTATTCGATGGACCACAGCTCGATCGTTTATCTGATGAACAAATCCGGCGGCTTCGTCGAAGCGCTCAACCTCGAGCGACCGCCGGAGGAGACGGCAAAAGAGCTCGAAGTCTTATCTCTGAGGCCCTTGTTTGCCCCTGCGGCCACGGTTTGCTAGAGCCTTTTCTGGAACAAACGAGAAGCCGATGGACAAGTTCACCACATTGACCGGAGTCGCCGCGCCGTTGCCGATCGACAATATCGACACCGACATGATCATCCCCAAGCAATATCTCAAGACGATCAAGCGCACCGGGCTCGGCGCCGGCCTGTTCGCCGAAATGCGCTATCATGAGAGCGGCTCTGAGCACCCCGATTTCGTGCTCAACAAGCCGGCTTACCGCAAGGCCTCCATTTTGGTCGCCGGCGACAATTTCGGCTGCGGCTCGTCGCGCGAACACGCGCCATGGGCCTTGCTCGATTTCGGCGTCCGCTGCGTCATCTCGACCTCCTTCGCCGACATTTTCTACAACAACTGCTTCAAGAATGGCATTTTGCCGATCAAGGTGACGCGCGAGGGCCTCGCCAAGCTGATGGACGACGCGGAGCGCGGCGCCAACGCGACGCTGACGATCGATCTGGAGGCGCAGGAGATTCGCGGCCCCGACGGCGGCATGATCAAGTTCGAGGTCGACGCGTTCCGCAAGCACTGCCTGATCCGGGGCCTCGACGACATCGGCCTGACGATGGTGGAAGCCCCGGCGATCGAGGCCTACGAAAAGAAGTCCGCGGCGGCCCGCCCCTGGCTTTGAGCCGGCCGCGCGGCGGCTACGGCCCGTCGCCGATTGTCAGCCCACTGCTTTCCCCAGTAATGTCGCGAAAAATGCGAAGGGATGAACGCGCGGCGCGATGAACGGCACGACGGTCTTTCTCACCGCGATCGCCTATGTCTCTCTGCTGTTCCTCATCGCCTGGTGGGGCGACCGCGGAGGACGGCGCTTCGTGTCCGGCGGATCGCGTGCGTTTGTCTATGCGCTCAGTCTCGCGGTCTATTGCACCTCCTGGACTTATTACGGCTCGGTCGGCCTGGCCTCCGAACACGGCCTCGATTTTCTGCCGATTTACATCGGGCCCATCCTGGTCATCGGCCTTGGCGCCCCGCTGGTGGGGCGCATCGCCAGGCTCGCCCGGGCGCAGAATGTGACAACGGTCGCCGACTTCGTCTCCGCGCGCTACGGCAAGTCGCAATCCGTCGCGGCGGTGGCTGCGCTGATTGTACTCGTCGGCTCTGCGCCTTACATCGCCTTGCAGCTCAAGGCGGTGGCGACCACGCTGCTCACGGTGGTCGATTCTTTCGACCAGTCGCGGCTTGCCGAAGACACGCCGTCGACCTCGTTCTATCTGGCGATCTCGATGGTGCTCGCCGCCTTCGCCATGGCGTTCGGCACGCGCCGCATCAATCCGAAGGAGCAGCAGAACGGCCTCATTCTGGCGATTGCGGTCGAATCGATCGTTAAGCTCGCGGCGTTTCTTGCCGTCGGGGCATTCGTCGTCTGGAAGATGAATGGCGGCATCGCCGATCTCACCGAAGCCGTTCGATCGACCCCCCGGATCGCCGAGGTCATCCAGACGCCGCCGAACCCGGGGGTCTGGGGGGTCACCACCCTCCTGTCGGCAATCGCGATCGTGCTCCTGCCGCGCCAGTTCCACGTCGCCATTGTCGAGAATCACGATCAGCGGGACATTCGCACGGCGTCCTGGCTCTTCCCTCTGTATCTCGTTCTGATCAATCTCTTCGTCGCGCCGATCGCCATCGCGGGCCTCAAAATGTTCCCGGACGGCGGGATCAACCGCGACCTGACCGTTCTGGCGCTGCCGCTCGCCGCCGGCGCTCACGGTCTGGCGCTTTTTACCATGATCGGCGGCATCTCCGCCGCGACCGGCATGGTTGTGCTCGACAGCCTGGCGCTCGCGATCACCATCTCGAATGATCTCGTCATGCCGCTGCTGTTGCGGCGGCGGGTGGCGCGGGGGCGCGCGGCGAACGGCGACATCGGTGCGCTCGTGCTGTGGGTGCGGCGCGCAGCGATCCTGGGCGTTCTTGCGCTCGGTTTCGGTTACGAACGCCTTGCCGGCCAGGCGGGTCTTGCCGCGATCGGGCTTCTGTCGTTCGCCGCTATCGCGCAAATCGCGCCGGCCTTTCTCGGCGCTCTCTTCTGGCGGCGCGGCACCGCGCGGGGCGCGATTGCGGGCATGACGGCGGGCTCGCTCGTTTGGGTCTATCTGCTGCTGCTCCCCTCGATCGGCGCGCACGAGTCGCTCAAGGCCTTCCTGGAGCAAGGGCCGCTGGCGATCGCCTGGCTGAGCCCCGCCGCGCTCGTCGCCTTTGCGCCCAGCGCGCTGGTGGGGGGAGTCATTCTCTCGCTTGCCGCCAATATCGCGGGCTTCGTCGTCTTTTCCCTGTCCCGCCAGCCGAGCGCGCTCGAACGCACACAGGCGAGCGCGTTCGCGGGAGCCGGCGGAAAGCCTCAGGCATTCCGCCTTTGGCGCTCATCGACGACCGCCGGCGAACTCGAGGCCGCGGTTGCGCGCTATCTGGGAGCAGCAAGGGCGCGCCGCGCCTTTTCCGCTTATATGCGAGAGAGCGGCGGCGACTATGACCCTTCGCAGGAGGCGAGCGCGCAGCTGATCCGACACGCGGAATTCCTGCTGTCGCCCGCCATCGGCGCATCGACCTCGCGCCAGGTGCTGTCGCTGCTCTTGAGGCCGCGCGCCGTCTCCGGCGAATCTGCGCTCAAGCTGATCGATGAGGCCTCCGCGGCGATCCAGTCGAGCCGCGACCAATTGCAGCACGCGCTCGACCACGCACGCCAGGGGATCACGGTTTTCGACGCGAACCTGTCGCTGACGGCCTGGAACCGGGAGTTCGCCGACCTCTTCGATCTGCCTCCGGCAATGCTGCATCTTGGGGTCGGCCTCGACGAGATCGTGCGCTTCAACGCCGCCCGCGGCGCCTACGGGCCCGGCGATTCGGAAGACTTCGTGGCCGAGCGCGTGGCGGCCCTGCTCTTTGACGACCAGCCGACCCGGCTGAGACTCTTCTCGGCCCGCCGCGTGATCGAAGTGCGCTCTGCGCGGCTGCCCGACGGGGGCATCGTCACCACCTATACCGATGTGACGCAGACCGTTCAGACCGAGGAGGCGCTCGAGGCCGCAAACGAATTGCTGGAGATGCGCGTCGACGAGCGCACCGCCGAATTGCAGCGCCTCAACGCCGAGCTCGCCCGCGCGAAAACCGTGGCCGAAGCGGCGAACCTCTCCAAGACCCGCTTTCTCGCGGCGGCGAGCCACGACATTCTGCAGCCACTCAATGCGGCGCGGCTCTACGCGAGTTCGCTCAGCGAGGGCGCGAGCCAGATTGGTCGCGAGGAGCGGGCGGATCTCGCGCGCAACGTCGATGTCTCGCTCGAGGCGGTCGAGGAAATTCTGGGCGCGCTTCTCGATATTTCTCGCCTCGACGCCGGCGCGATGAAGGCGGAGATTTCCGACGTTCCCGTTGCGGATCTTATGCGCATGCTCGACGTCGAGTTCGCGCCGATCGCCAAGGCGAGAGGGCTGGACCTGCGCTTCGTCGCGACCAAGCTCGCAATCCGCACCGACCGGCGGCTGATGCGCCGCCTCCTGCAGAACCTCGTCTCCAACGCGCTCAAGTACACCCTCAAGGGCCGCGTGCTGGTTGGCTGCCGCAGGGCGTCGGGCGGCGCTTTACGGATCGAGGTCTGGGACACGGGGCTCGGCATTCCGGCCGACCGGCAACGCGCGGTGTTCGAGGAGTTTCAGCGGCTCGATCAGGGCGCGCGCGTCGCCCGTGGCCTCGGTCTCGGCCTGTCGATCGTCGAGCGCCTCGGCCGCGTGCTCGGCCAGCCGGTGGGATTGAACTCGCGCCCCGGCAAGGGCTCGGTGTTCTTCGTCACGGCGCCCATCGGAACCCCGGCGCCGGAGAGCCGCGGCGAGCGCGGCGCGCCGCTCCTGGCCCCGCGGAGCGAGCCGTTGCGCGGTCTCAAGGTTCTGGCGATCGACAACGAGCCGCGAGTGCTCGAGGGCATGAAGAGCCTCATGAGCCGATGGGGCTGCGCGGTCGTCACCGCCCACGGACTGGAAGAAGCGCGCGACGCGCTCGCGACCTTCGGCGCGCCCGACGTCGTCATCGCCGACTATCATCTCGATCATGGCGACGGGGTGGAGGCGATCCGGGTCTTGCGCAAGGCGCTTGGCCGCGACGTGTCGGCCATCCTCGCCACCGCCGACCGCAGCCCGGAAGTGCGCGACGAGGCGGCGCGCGCCGACATCATCATCCTCAACAAGCCGCTGAAGCCAGCGCCCTTGAGGGCGCAGCTCACCCGCTACAGCGCCTTGCGCGAGGCGGCGGAGTAGGGCGGGCGGAGGGGGCGCCATTTTCGGGCGCCGATCGTTTATGTTCAGGGGCTTGCGGCGCCATTTCCGGGCGAGCTCAAGCCGGTCAGCGCCGCGGGCGGATTTTTATGCAGGTGACGGCGCGCGGACGATTTTATTGCCCGTGGCCCGACGGAGATGCGGACAACACTACCCCGCATTGTGCGGTTGGCATAGGAGCTAATTTGATGAAAAGATACTCGGTATTATACAGACCAAACTACTGCGGATATCATCCAATAAAAAGCCAGCTATACACAGCAACAGCCAGAGTTGTAAAAGTATGTACTGGAATATCCCAGTTGTCCTCTCCCACGCCTCCATAAGTACTTGTAAAAGACTTTATGACGCCGCGATCAAATCTGGCGGAAATTGGGACAACGGCAGGCAGTATTGTCATGTAGATTGAAGTTACCATTTATCGGCGTTTGCGACCTCCGCTGAGAGCGAGTGGTATCCCCGAAGAGCCGTTCTCCCGAACGCCTTTTCCCTCTGCGCCGCTTTTCCCTTATAGGGGCGCCTCGACGCCAAACTTCGAGAGCCGCCCATGACATCGCCCCGCCCATTCGACGATATCCGCGCGCTCATCGCCAAGATGCCTAAGGCAGACGAACGGGCCATCGCCGCGGCGCGCGAGCGCGAGGGGCAGCTCACCAAGCCCGCCGGCTCGCTGGGGCGGCTCGAGGAGATTTCGGCCTTCATGGCCGGCTGGCAGGGCTCCGCCCGGCCGCATGTCGACCGTCCGCTGGTCGCGGTGTTCGCCGGCAATCACGGCGTGGTGGCGCAAGGGGTGTCGCCGTTTCCGCAGTCGGTGACGAGCGCGATGGTGGCGAACTTCACCGCCGGCGGCGCTGCGATCAACCAGATCTGCAAGACGTTCGACATCTCGCTCAAGGTCTACGAGCTCGCGCTCGAAAAACCGACCGGCGACATCACGCAGGAGCCCGCGATGGACGAGCGGACCTGCGCCGGAACGATCGCCTACGGCATGGAGGCGCTCGCCATCGAGCCGGATCTGCTGGTGCTCGGCGAAATGGGCATCGGCAACACCACCGCGGCGGCGGCGATCTATCATGCGCTCTATGGCGGCGAGGCGGAGCACTGGGTCGGACGGGGCACAGGGGTCGACGACGCTGGCCTGAAACGCAAGGCCGAGGCGGTGCGCGCGGCGGTCGCCCGCCACAAGCCGCATCTGCAAGATCCGCTCGATGTGCTTGCGCGCCTCGGCGGTCGTGAGATCGCAGCGATCGCCGGCGCGATCCTCGCCGCGCGCATCCGCCGCACGCCGGTCGTGCTCGACGGCTTCGTCGTCTGCTCGGCTGCGGCCGTGCTGCAGGCGCTCGATGCAAGCGCGCTCGATCATTGCCTCGCGGGCCATGTCTCGGCCGAGCGCGCCCATGGCGAAGCCTTGAAGCGCCTCGGCAAGGCCCCACTCCTCGATCTCGGCATGCGGCTCGGCGAAGGCTCCGGGGCCGCGCTTTCGGTCGCGATCATCAAGGCCGCCGTCGCCTGCCACAAGGGCATGGCGACGTTCGCCGAAGCCGGCGTGGCGGGCAAGGAAGCGTGAGGCGATGAGCGAGCGAGGCTGGCGGGCCGTCGACAGCTATTTCAACGAGACGATCGTCGGACGGGACAGCGTCCTCGAAGCGACGCTGAAAGCCAATGCGGCGGCGGGCCTGCCGTCGATCGACGTCTCGCCGGCCCAGGGCAAAATGCTCACGCTGCTGGCGCGCGTGGCGCGCGCCGAAAAGGCGCTGGAGATCGGCACGCTCGGCGGCTATTCGACGATCTGCATCGCCCGCGCGCTGCCGCGAGAGGGCCGCCTCCTCTCGATCGAATACAGCGATAGCCATGCGAAGGTCGCGCGGGCCAATATCGCCCGCGCGGGGCTCGCCGACAGGGTCGAGGTGCGTGCGGGCGCGGCGCTCGACATCCTGCCGGCTATCGAAGCCGAGAGGCTCGGACCGTTCGATTTCGTGTTCATCGACGCCGACAAATCCAACAACGCCAATTATCTCGGCTGGGCGCTGCGGCTGTCGCGGCCGGGGACGACGATCATCGTCGACAATGTGGTGAGAGACGGCCGTATCGCCGATGCTTCGGCCAAGGATCCGGACGTGACCGGCACACGCCGCATGTTCGAGATGATGGCGCGCGAGCCGCGCCTGCAGGCGACCGCCATTCAGACGGTCGGCGACAAGGGCTGGGACGGCTTCGCGCTCGCGGTCGTCGAGTAAACCGATTGTTTGTCATTCCCGACAGACCGCAGGTCTGACCGGGAATCCAGACTCATCGAGCGTCGGCGGATGCCATTCTGGATTCCCGCGTTCGCGGGAACGACAGATCAGCCCTTATCTTCGCCGATCAGCGTCGCGATCCGCCGCAGCGCCAGCGCGTAGCCCTCAGTTCCGCAGCCGACGATCACGCCCGAGGCGACGGCGGAGACGAAGGAAAGATGGCGGAACGCCTCGCGCTTGTGGACGTTCGAGATATGCACCTCGATGATCGGGCCGCCGAAGGCGTTGAGCGCATCGAGGATCGCGACGGAGGTGTGGGTGAAGGCGGCGGGATTGATGACGATGGCCGCGGCGCGCTCGCGGGCGCCGTGAATCCAGTCGATGATCTCGTATTCGCGGTTGCTCTGATGGAACTCGATTGCGAGCTTGAGCTCGGCGCCCAAACGCCGGCACTCGGCCTCGACATCGGCCAGCGTCTCGCGACCGTAGATCTCCGGCTCGCGCTTGCCGAGCAGATTGAGATTGGGGCCATTCAGGACCACGACGATTCGGCTCACGCGATTGATCCCCCAGATTCTTGCTGCTCCCGTCGCGCCCGTCGCCGCGACGGAGGCTTAAATCCTGCTTCTGCGACTCATCCTCTATCGACGGCGGCGCCGAAGTAAAGGCGGGTCTGCGTTTGGCGGTTCAGACGCGGTTCAGGCGCAGGCGCGTTTGATCGTCGGCACAGGGGAAACAAGGAGGAAAACCATGGTTTCGCGTCTCGCGTCGGGCGGCGCGCTCGCCGCTCTTGCCGGAGCTGCGATGCTCGTCGCCGCGTCGACCAGTCCATCGTCCGCGTTCACGCTCTCTTCGCCGTCGCTCGAACAGCCTGTCGTGAGCGCCGACGTGCAGGAAGTCTACTGGCGCCACTGGGGCTGGCATCGCGGCTGGGGCTGGCATCGCCCGTGGGGTTGGGGCTGGCATCGCCCGTGGCGTCCGGTCTACCACCCCTGGCGGCGCTGCTGGTGGGGCCCGTGGGGCTATCGTTGCCACTGGTATTGAAGCGGTCGCGATGAGACGCGACGCCCGGGCGATGAACCCGGCGCAGCGTCGAGCTACCCCTGCATCCTGGCGACCAGCGCGTCGGAGATCTCGAAGTTCGCGGTGACGTTCTGGACGTCGTCGTTGTCTTCGAGGAGGCCGATCAGCCGCAGGATCTTCTCGCCTGATTCGTCGTCGACGGCGATGGTGTTCTGCGGCCGCCAGACGAGCGAGGCCTTCCGCGGCTCGCCGAACTTCGCTTCGAGCGCCTTCTGCGCCTCGGCGAGGGTCTCGACCGAAGTGATCACCTCGTGCTCTTCCGGGCCGGACACGACGTCGTCGGCGCCGGCGTCGATGGCGGCCTCCAGCATCGCCTCGTCGTCGGCGACCTTCCGGTCGTAGGCGATGAGCCCGACCCGATCGAACATGAAGGACACGGCGCCGGTTTCCGCCAGCGATCCGCCCGCCTTGGTGAAATAGGAGCGCACCTCGCCCGCGGTGCGGTTGCGGTTGTCAGTCAAGGCCTCGACGATGACCGCGACGCCGCCCGGCGCGTAGCCCTCGTAGCGGACCTCGTCGTAGATCTCGCCCTCCGCGGCCGACGCCTTCTTGATCGCGCGCTCGATATTGTCCTTGGGCATGTTCTCGGCCCGGGCCGCGAGAACGGCGGCGCGGAGCCTGGCGTTCATCGCTGGATCGGGCAGGCCCATTTTCGCCGCCACCGTGATTTCGCGCGCGAGCTTGGAGAAGAGCTTGGAGCGGATCGCGTCCTGCTTGCCCTTCTTGTGCATGATATTCTTGAACTGACTATGGCCGGCCATACATCGCCTCTAAAAGCGCGCGGCGGCGCGCATTGCCCAAAGCTGAAATTCGGCCCCCTATACGCCGCGACCTGCGGTTAGGAAAGGCGTCGCAAGAGGGTCCTTCGTGCCCACGCTCTCAAACCTGGCCGCTGTCGTCGTCGCTCCCGGCGTCGACTATTTTCCCGGGCTTCTCGACCGCGCCGAACAGGAGGCGCTGCGGGACGGGATTCTCGCAATTCTGGTCGAGGCGCCGCCGTTCCGGCCGCGCATGCCGCGAACCGGCAAGCCCTTCTCGGTCAGGATGAGCAATTGCGGTCCGCTCGGCTGGGTCTCGGACGAGACCGGCTACCGCTACCAGCCGACTCATCCCGAGACCGGCCGGGCCTGGCCGGAGATGCCGCCGCGGCTCCTTGAGATCTGGAGGCTTCTCGCCCCCGACGCGCCGCCGCCGGAGGCCTGCCTCATCAATCTCTACGACGCGAACGCGAAAATGGGCCTGCACCAGGACCGCGACGAGCAGGAGCTCGCCGCGCCGGTCGTGTCGCTGTCGCTCGGCGATTCGGCGCTCTTCCGCCTCGGCGGCCGCGAGCGCGGCGACCGCACCCGCTCCCTCAAGCTCCAGTCAGGCGACGCGATCGCATTCGGCGGGCCCGCCCGGCTCGCCTTTCACGGAATCGACCGGATAACGCCCGGCTCCTCCACCCTCCTGGCCGAAGGCGGGCGGATCAACCTGACGCTGCGGCGGGTGAGCCGAAGCGAATGATTATGAGGCCTATTTGCCGCTGGCCGCCGGAGGCTCTCCCTTCGGCGCGGCCTTCGGGCCGCCCTTGGAGACGCCGACCATCGCCGGACGCAGCACCCGGTCGCCGATCGTCCAGCCGCTCTGGACGACCTGGGAGACCGTGCCGGCCGGGACGGTCTCGTCCGGCGCCTCGAAGATCGCCTGATGGAAATTCGGATCGAATTTCTGCCCCTTCGGGTCGAGCTTCCTGACCCCGTGGCGCCCGAGGACGGCTTCAAGATCGCGCGCGGTCAGTTCGACGCCTTCGATCATCGACTGAAGATGGGGGTCGGCGTTCTTGCGCGCCTCCTCCGGCAAATGCTCCAGCGCCCGGGCGAGATTGTCGACAACCGACAGCATGTCGCGGGCGAAGCTCGTTACGCCGTAGGTCTTGGCGTCGGCGACCTCGCGCTCCGTGCGGCGGCGCAGGTTCTCCATCTCGGCCAGCGTGCGAAGCACCCTGTCCTTCAACTCGCTGTTTTCGGCGTTCAGCGCCTCGATCACCGCGAAAGCGTCGCGCTCGGCGGCTTCGCCCGGGGCGGCCTCGGTCGCGGACGTCTCTGCGCCATTCTCGGCGTTGGTATCGATCATGATGAGCCCCAATCGGAAGTTGGCTCGCATATCAGGGCGAACGGCCCAAAAATCAAGCGGGCCGGACGCGAAGTTGTCCTCGACTAGCCCGTCATTTCGCGGCGAAATCCGCCAGCAGCCGGCGCTTGATCGCCGCCTGCTTCGCGGGAGCGTTGAGTTTTTGGCCGGTCAGATCGGTCACATAGAACGAGTCCACCGCCTTTTCGCCGAAGGTGACGATATGGGCCGAACCGATATTGAGATTGAAGCTGGAAAGCGAGGCGGTCAGATCGCGCAGCAGCCCGGGCCGGTCGAGGCCCGACACTTCGACGACGGTGTAGCGGCGCGACAGGCTGTTGTCGATCATCACTTCCGGCTCGATCGCGAAGGCGCCGCGCCGCGCGTCGCGGGTCTCCTTTTGCGGCGTGATCTCGGCGAGCCTGACCTCGCCCCTCAGCGTCTTTTCGATGGTGGAGGCGATGCGCAGTCCGCGCCTGAGCTCGTCCTCGTCGCGCTCGAAGGCGCGCGAGACGAAGATCGTGTCGAGCGCGAGGCCGTCGGTCGTGGTGAAAATCTGTGCGTCGACGATGTTGCCTCCGGCCGCCGCGCATGCGCCCGCGATGCCGGTCAAGAGCCGCGGATGGTCGGGCGCAATCACGGTCACCCCGGTCACGCCGTGGAAACTGTCGGTCGTCACCTCGGTCGCAAGGGAGCGCACGTCGGCGGCCATCGCATGAAGCAGATTGGCGTGGGCGATCTGCCGCTGCGGCTCGACCTTCAGCCAATAGGCCGGATAATGACGCTGGGCGTAGGCGTCGAACTCCGGATCGGACCAGCCGGGCAGCGCGCGGCGCAGCGCCTCCTGCGCGGCTGCGACGCGCGCCTTGCGGTCGACGGCGGAATGGCCGCCGCCCAGCACGACCTCGGTCTCCCAGTAAAGCGCGCGCAGGAGCTGGCCTTTCCAGCCGTTCCAGACCCCCGGACCGACCGCGCGGATGTCGGCGCAAGTGAGCACGAGCAGCATCTTGAGCCGCTCCTGGGTCTGCACGATCGCCGCCAGCGCCTCGGCCGTGCGCGGATCGGAAATGTCGCGCCCCTGGGCCATGTTGGACATGGTCAGGTGCTGCTCGACGAGCCAGGCGACGCGCTCGGTGTTGGCGGGCGTGAGGCCGAGCCGCGGACAGAGCCGGCGCGCCACCTCGGCGCCGGCGAGCGAATGGTCGGTCGGCCGGCCCTTGGCGATGTCATGCAGAAAGGCGGCGAGATAGAGTTCGGTGCGATGGGAGATCTTGTGGAAGATCTCGCTCGCGAGCGGATGCTCGTCCTTGAGGCGGCCCGCCTCGATGGCGCTGAGCGCCCCGACGGTGCGCAGGAGATGCTCGTCGACCGTATAATGATGATACATCGAGAACTGCATCATCCCGACGACGCGGCCGAAATCGGGAATGAAGCGGCCGAGCACGCCGGCCTCGTTCATCCGCCTCAGCGTCGTTTCCGGCGAGCGCCGCGAAGTCAGGATTTCGAGGAAGAGGCGATTGGCCTCGGGGTTCTCGCGCAAGGCGGCGTCGACGCGCTTCAGCGACTGCGTGACGAGCCGCGTCGCGTCGGGGTGAATGAGCAGGTTCGAGCGGTCGGCGATCCAGAACAGGCGGATCAGATTCACCGGATCGCGCTCGAAGGCGTTGCTGCCGATGACGTTGATCCGGTCGTTCTCGACCTTGAAGTCCGCCGCGTCGGCGATGGCGCGCGTGCTGCGCCTGAGGCGCCCGATGAACCGGTCGAACACCGGGGTCGGCTTCGTCTGACGTTCCTCGAGCGCTGCGCAGACGATCGCGGTCAGGTCGCCCACGTCCTTCGCCACCAGGAAGTAATGCTTCATGAAGCGCTCGACGTCGGCCTGTCCGGCGCGCGTCGAATAGCCGAGCTGGCGGGCGATCGGCCGCTGGACGTCGAAGCTCAGACGCTCCTCGGCGTGGCCGGCGAGAAAATGCAGGCGGCACCGCACCGACCACAGGAATTCCTCGCACCGCCGGAACAGCGCGAATTCCCTGGGCGAGAACAGGCCGGCCGCGATCAATTCGTGCGCGTGGCGGACGCGATAGACGTATTTCGAGATCCAGAACAGCGTATTGAGATCGCGCAGGCCGCCCTTGCCCTCTTTGACGTTGGGCTCGACCAGATAACGCGACGCGCCGGCCTTCCTCACCCGCTGCTCGCGCTCCGCCAGCTTGGCGGCGACGAATTCCGGCGCCGTCTTGGCGACGATCTCCCTGTCGAACCGCGTCTGCAGCGTCTCGAACAGCCGCTTGTCGCCGGTGACGAGCCGCGCCTCGATCAGCGTGGTGCGGATCGTCATGTCGCCGCGCGCCTGCTTCAGGCACTCCTCGATCGTGCGGGTCGCATGGCCGACCTTCAGCTTGAGGTCCCACAGCACGTAGAGCAGCGTCTCGACGATCTTCTGGACCGGCGGCGTCGGCTTGTCGGGCAGAAGGAACAGAAGATCGATGTCGGACGCCGGCGCGAGCAGGCCGCGTCCGTATCCGCCCACCGCGACGATTGTCGGCAGGGGCGTTCCCGCCGGGGCCGGCGCCAGCCAGCGCGAAGCGGCGTCGAGCGCAACCCGCAGGAGGTCGTCCATCTGGGCGCTCAGGGTTTCGGCGCAGGCTCTCCCGGTCCCGCCCGCCTCCAGCGCCTTTCGCGCCTCGTGGCGGCCCGCCGTGAGCGCCGCCTGCAGCGCGGGGATCGCCGAGTTGCGAAAGCCGATGGGGTCGTCGCGATGGCGTTCGTTGAACTTCGTGAGCTCGTTGATGAGCTTCGTCCGGTCGAGCCCCTTGC
This sequence comes from uncultured Alphaproteobacteria bacterium, assembly GCA_963787135.1. Classification (GTDB taxonomy): domain Bacteria; phylum Pseudomonadota; class Alphaproteobacteria; order Rhizobiales; family Beijerinckiaceae; genus Roseiarcus. The sequence continues at coordinate 48,024 of CAWBBW010000005.1, forward strand.
CGGAGGCCGCGGCGCGCGCGGAGCGGGTGCCGCGTTCGACCGCGGGGGCGTTGGCCACAGACATTGCCGCTATATTCCCCTTCCGCCCCGCGCCTGCAAGGCGCCCATGCTCAGTCGTTTTTCTTATGCACTGGCCCGTCTGGCCTCGATTGCGTCCCAGATCGCGACCGCCAGATCCGGGCCGCCGAGGCGCTTGATCGCCCGGATGCCGGTCGGCGAGGTGACGTTGATTTCCGTGAGATAGCCGTCGATCACGTCGATGCCGACGAAGACGAGGCCGCGGCGCTTGAGCTCGGGGCCGATCCGCCGGCAGATCTCGATCTCTCGCGGCGTGAGCTCCGTCCCCTGCGCGGCCCCGCCGCGCACCATGTTGGAGCGGATGTCGTCCCCGGCCGGCACACGGTTGACCGCGCCCTTCGCCACCCCGTCGACCAGGATGATCCGCTTGTCGCCGAGCGACACGGCCGGCAGGAATTTCTGGATCACCCAGGGTTCGCGGAGCGTCGTCGTGAACAGATCGAACAGCGAGCCGAAGTTCGGGTCGCGCACGCCGACCTTGAACACGGCGCCGCCGCCGAAACCGTAGAGCGGCTTCATCACGACCTCGCCGTGCTCGGCGCGGAAGGCCTCGATCGCGTCGCGGTCGCGGGCGATCAGGGTCGGCGGCATGAGCTCCGGGAAATCCATGACAAAGAGCTTCTCCGGCGCGTCGCGGACGCTCTTCGGATCGTTGACGACGAGCGTCTTCGGGTGAATGCGCTCGAGGAGATGCGTCGTCGTCACATAGGCGAGATCGAAGGGCGGGTCCTGCCGCAGGAGCACCACGTCGAGGCTGGAGAGGTCGAGGAGCTTGGGCTCCCCGAGGCGCTGATGGTCGCCCTCGACGTCCTTGACCGTCAGCGGTTCGGCCATCGCCTCGACGCGCGAGCCGTTCAGCCTGAGCCTCTCGGGCGTATAGTGCAGCAGGCGATGGCCGCGCGCCTGCGCTTCGAGAAGCAGCGCGAAGGTCGAATCGCCGGCGATGCGGATGCGCGCGATCGGGTCCATCTGCACGGCGACGGTCAGGGGCATGGAGATCCAAATCGAAGGAGGAAAAGCGGCGGGGTCAGTCGATTTCCAGCCTATACGCGGACGCGGCGTGGCGGGGAAGGCGCCGGGGCGCGACGAAGACGGCGTCGCCCCTCAAGGTCAGTCCGGCCGCCCAGGGGTTGCGCGCGAGCCAGACGCGGGCGGCCCGCGCGATCCGCCGCCGCTTGGTCGCGCTGATCGCCTCTGCAGCGGCGTCGAGGTCGGCGCGCGCCTTGACCTCGACGAAAGCGATCGAGCCGCCTCTGCGGGCGATGAGGTCGATCTCGCCGCCGGACACCGAGTAGCGCCGCGCCACGATGGAATAGCCCTTGAGCCGCAGGAGCCACGCTGCGACCGTCTCCGCCTTGAGGCCGAAGAGATGCGCGCCGCGCCGCCGCTTCGTCCAATCGAGTGGAGCCTTTGCGCTCACCTTTGCGCGCCGGCCAGCGCGAGCGCGCGCGCATAGACCTGCCGGCGCGGCAACCCATGTTTTGCGGCGACAGCAGCCGCGGCGTCCTTGACCGAAAGGCTCCGAAGCGCCTCGACGAGTTCTCCCGTCAAAACGTTCTCCGAAACCGTTTCGCGCCCTTCAGCCGCCCCAACCACGATCACGATCTCGCCCCTCGGTTCGCCGGCCGCGGCATAGTCAGCCGCGAGCGCGTCGAGCGGGCCGCGGCGCACCTCCTCGTGCAGCTTGGTAAGTTCGCGCGCCACCGCCGCGGGCCGGGGCCCGAGTTCGAGCGCCAGATCGGCGAGCGTCTCGGCGAGCCTGCTCGGGGCCTCGTAGAAGACGAGCGTTGCGGGGATGGCGGCAAGCGCGTTGATCCGCTCCCGCCGCGCCGCGCTCCGCGGCGGCAAAAAACCTTCGAAGAAAAACCGGTCGGTCGGGAGACCCGCGACGCAGAGCGCCGTGAGCGCCGCGGAGGCGCCGGGGGCGGCGGTCACCGCAAGGCCCGCAGCGACGGCTTCCGCCACCAGCCGGTAGCCGGGATCGGAAATCAGCGGCGTGCCGGCATCGGAGATAAGCGCCAGCGCCTGACCCTCGGCCATGCGCCGCAACGCGCGCGGCCGCACTTCGGCGGCGTTGTGCTCGTGGTACGGGGAAAGCGGCGTCTCGATCCCGTAGCGGGAGATGAGTGTGCGCGAAACGCGGGTGTCCTCGGCGAGAATTAAGTCCGCGCCGGCCATGATCGAGAGCGCCCTCAGCGTCACGTCGGCCAGATTGCCGATCGGCGTCGCGACCACGTAAAGGCCCGGCGCCAGCGGCGGCGCCGGCACGGTCGCGCCATGGACGAGAAAGCTTCGCTCCCGCGGGCCGCCGCTTTTCAATGGAGAGGCTGTCGTCATGTCCGCCGCGCGTTCCGCCGCTCGTCTCAGGCCGCCTGCATTCGTGCGCGTCCGACCGTCGCATAGCCAATCGCAGGTGAAAATGCCATAAATTGCGTGGACAGCCGTCGGGAGCCCAGTCGCGTAAGTCCGAGGGTGGGTTCCAAGCGGCCTCTGCCGCAACGTCTCCGCCTCATCCAGCAGGCGGCGTCGTTTGTGCAGGGCTGAAGCGTCCTTCGAGACGCCACGCTGCGCGTGTCTCCCTCAGGACGAGGGGCAGCTTGGGGATGGTCGGCGGGGAAGCCGCACGAGCGGCCGCAATCTGGGTATATCCGGCCCGTCACGGCCCGGGCAGGGAGAGGTGGATGGTGATTCGGTCGGTGTCTTCCGGCGGGGCAGACCCGACCCGGCGGTCCCTCATCGGCGGCGGGCTTGCCCTGACCCTTGCGGGCTGCAATTCGACGATCGACATGCCCGGCGCCGACGTCGCGCCGGGGCCGGCGCCGGCCGGGGCGACCGGGCCTACGGTCGGCGAGGCGCTTGGCTCGGGGCCGGTCAGGGTCGGCATGATCCTGCCGCTGTCGCAGAACGGCGCGCCGAGCCCGGTCGGCCAGTCGATGCGCAACGCGGCCCAGATGGCGATCGAGGAATTCGCCGGCGCCTCGATCACCCTTATGGTTTTGGACGACCATTCTTCCCCGGACGGGGCGGGGCAGTCGGCCCAGGCGGAAATCGGCGCCGGCGCGGAACTCCTGCTCGGGCCGGTCTACGCCGCCGACGTGCGTCAGGCGGCCTCGGTCGCCAAATCCGCGGGCAGGCCGATGATCGCCTTTTCGACCGACGCCGGCGTCGCCCAGCCCGGCGTTTATCTCCTGTCGTTTCTGATCCAGACTTACGTCGACCGCATCGTCCAGTTCGCGTCCTCGAGGGGCAAGAAATCGTTTGCGGTGATGGCGCCGCAGAACGACTATGGCAATGTGGCGCTGGCCGAATTCCAGGAGAGCGCGGGACGGCTCAATGCCCCCGTCGTCGTCGTCGCCCGCTATGGCCCCGGGGAGGCTGAAGGCGCGGCGCAGCAGGTCGGCGCCGTCGCCGGCCAGATCGATGCGCTGTTCATTCCCGATCAGGCCGACGCCATGCCCGCCGTCGCGACCGCGCTCGCCTCGAGCGGGATCAAGACCCAGCTCCTGGGCACGGGCGTCTGGAACGATGGCCGGGTGTTGCGGCTGCCCCAGCTTCAGGGCGCCTGGTTCTCCGCCCCGGACAACGCCGGCTTCAACTCGCTGGCACAGCGCTACAAGGCCAAGTTCAACAGCGATCCGACCCGGCTCGCGACGCTCTCCTACGACGCCGTCACGCTCGCCGGCGCGCTGGCGAAAACTCCGGACCGCTTCAGCCAGCGCGCGCTGACCAACGTCTCCGGCTTCAACGGCGCCGACGGCGTCTTCCGCTTCCGCACCGACGGAACCAACGAACGGGGCCTAGCGGTGATGGAGATCGACAACAATGTCGCCACCGTGATCAGCCCGGCGCCACGGAGTTTCGCGGCGGGGTGAGGGACGGGCTCGCGGGGGAAATTCGCCCGTCCAAGGTCGATCCGCCACACGACTTCGCCCCGGTTGGGTCCGAGGAGCTGAGACCATCTAGGCGCATCCGCCGATTGAAGGTTCGGGTGGCAAAAGGAACCAGGGCGGAGACGCTTGTGACGACGGTGCGATCGGCCGAAGTGGCTCCCATTACGGCGGGAGATCCAGTGATTGGCCTCAAGGAGGCAACCAAGGCCTTCGGGGGCACGCTCGCACTCAGAAATGTGAGCTTCGACTTGCGTTCAGGCGAGGTTCTCGCGCTGCTTGGCGAGAATGGCGCCGGCAAAAGCACGTGCGTCAAGATGTTTGCAGGCGTCTATCAGCCGACGCTGGGCCATGTGGTGTGGGACGATCAGCCCGCCGTCTTCGGTTCTCCGCTTGACGCACAGCGATCCGGCATTGCGGTGATGCACCAGCATCCCGGACTTTTTCCCGATCTCTCGGTGGCCGAGAACGTCTTCATGGGCCATATGCCGCAACTGCCGTCGGGCGGAATCAATCGCGTGGCCATGCGGCAGGAAACGGCGTCTCTTCTGGCTTCGGTTGGTCTCCAAATCGATCCGGACGCGCGACTTGGGGTACTCCGCACCTCCGAGCAGCAGCTGGTGGAGATCGCCCGCGCCCTGTCGCAGAACGCTCGCGTGCTGATCATGGACGAGCCGACTGCAGCGCTCTCGCAGCGCGAAGTGGTGCGTCTGTTTCAGGTTGTGAGGGACCTCAAGCAGCGCGGAGTGGCGATGATGTTCGTCGGCCACCGCATGGACGAGATTTTCACGATCTCGGACCGCATCGCGGTGCTGCGCGATGGCGTGCTCATCGGCGTCGAGAGCAGGGACAGCCTGTCTCGCGACAGGGCCGTCCAGATGATGGTCGGGCGCGAACTCTCGGCCCTCTATCCCAAGAACGAGGCGGCTCCGGGCGACATCGTGCTCGAAACCCGGCGCCTCGCTCGAACCGGGGAATTCGAAGGCGTCGACCTCACGGTGCGCAAGGGTGAGATCCTGGGACTTGGCGGGCTCGTCGGATGCGGGCGCACCGAGATCGCCCGGGTCCTTTTTGGCATCGCTCAACCGACTTCGGGGAGCATCCGCATCAAGGGCAAGGAGATGCAATTCGCCGGCGCCAGCGCCGCGATGGCGGCCGGCGTCGCCTATGTCTCCGAGGACAGGCTCGGGCAGAGCCTGGTGATGGACTTCCCGATCGTCGACAACGCCGCGCTGACCATGCTCGACAGCCACGACGACGGCCGGCTTCTCAAGCCGCCAAAAGGTGCTCGACCGGGTCGCGCCGCATCTCGACCGGCTGCAGCTGCGCTTCAGCAGTTACGATCAGCCGATCAACACGCTCTCCGGCGGCAACCAGCAGAAGGTCGTACTGGCGAAATGGCTGGCGACCGGCCCGCAACTCCTGATCCTGGACGAACCGACGCAGGGCATCGACGTGCAGTCGAAGGCCGAAGTGCATGCGATGATCGCCGATCTCGCCAAACAGGGCATGGCGATCATTCTGATCACCTCGGAGATGCCGGAGCTTCTCGGCATGTGCGACCGCATCGTGGTGTTGCGCGAAGGCCGTCAGACGGCCGAGTTCAGCCGCAGCGAGGCAACGCAGGAAAAGATCCTGCGCGCCGCGACCGACAGCGAGCCGAGTGAGCCCGCGCCGCGCCTGACGCCGGGCGACGCAACGCGGGCCGCCCCGATCGCGCAAATGGCGCCGCGTCCCGGCTGGAGCGGGCTTCTCGCCAAACGCGAGATGGGTCTCGTCGCCGCCATGCTGGCAGTCGTCATCCCGGTCGCCTTCATCAACCCGCTGATCTTCAGCGCCGTGAACCTCACCTCGCTGGCGATGGACGCCTCGCTGCTGATGATTGCGGCGCTGGGGCAGATGCTGGTGCTGGTGACCCGCAACATCGATCTGTCCGTCGCCTCCGTGATCGGTCTTTCCGCTTATGGGTCGGCTCTGGTCATGACCGGCAATCCATCGATCGGCATCGCCGCGGGCATTCTGGCCGGGTGCGCGCTGGGATTGGCTTGCGGGATGTTCAACGGCGCAATCGTCACATACGGCAGAGTGCCGGCGATCGTGGTGACGCTGGGCACGATGTCGGTCTTTCGCGGTATCGACAGCCTCTGGACCGGCGGCAGGCAGATCAGCGCCGATCAGGTGCCTCAGGCATGGCTCGATCTGACGAGCGCTCGTGTCCTCGGCGTGCCGCTGATGATCATCATTGCGGTCGCGATCATGATCGTCGCTGCAGTCCTGCTGCGCCGCACCGCCACCGGTCGCGAATTCTTCGCCATAGGCTCGAATCCCAGCGGCGCCGAGCTTATCGGCATACCGTCGAGACGCCTGATCCTGCTCGCCTTCTCGATTGCGGGATTGCTGGCCGGATTTGCCGGAGCGCTCTGGGCTTCGCGCTACGCCACCATCGACGCCCGCGTCGCCTACGGGTATGAACTGACGGTCATTGCCGCCGCCGTGGTTGGAGGCGTCGCGATCCGCGGCGGAGCGGGCACCATCCTCGGCGTCGCGTTTGGCGCCCTGACATTGCTGGTGATCCGCAACGGACTGATCCTGGTCCGGGTCGATCCGCTTTGGCTGCAGGGCGTCTACGGCCTCGTCATCCTCGCGGCCATCGGCCTCGACGCGCTGGTCTCGCATCGCGCGACGGCTGCGGCGTCCACCCGGAGGATACGCTGATGATCGCCGCCTCCATGCGCAGGGTCTCCGCATTGTTCGATCCCTGGAGCCTGTTGCTCGCGGCGCTGACGATCGGCGTCTTCGGCTACGGCGTCGTCTTCGTGCCGAACTTCTTCACCGCCTTCAATCTCTCGCAACTGACGGCGGGAGTGGCCGAAAAGGCGCTCTTGGCGCTGCCGATGGTGCTGCTCATCGTCGCCCGCGAGATCGATCTTTCGGTCGCCTCGACCTTGGCGCTGACCAGCGTCGTGCTCGGCATCCTCTTGAAGGCGGGCCTTCCCATCCCGGCGGCAATCCCGCTGGTGATCGCCATCGGCGCGCTGCTCGGCGCGTTCAACGGCACGATGGTGGCCTTCCTCGGTCTGCCGTCGCTGGTCGTCACGCTGGGCACGATGGCGATGTACCGGGGCATCGGCTACATCCTTCTCGGCTCCGGCTCGATCAACGTTTTTCCGGAGAGCCTGACCGACTTCGGCATCGACGACATTCCGGGCACGCGCATTCCCCTGGTGATCACGCCGTTCCTGATCCTGGCGCCCATCTTCGCGGTTGCGCTGCAGCGCATGCCCTTTGGCCGGCGCATCTACGCGATCGGCGGCAATCCCCCCGCGGCGCTCTATTCCGGCATCGACGTCAGGCGCATGCGCTTCCGCCTGTTCGTGATCTCGGGGATGGTGTGCGCCGTCGCCGGAATCGTCTACACCGCGCGCCTCGCCAACGCGCGGGCCAATAATGCGCTCGGGATGGAGCTCGACGTGATCACGATGGTGTTGCTCGGCGGCGTCAGCGTCTGGGGCGGCAAGGGCAAGCTCACCGGCGTGCTGTGGGCGCTCGTTCTGATCGCGACCCTGCGCAACATCCTCGGCATCAGCCAAATCGGCGGCGACGCCCAGGGCCTGGTCATCGGCCTCCTGCTGATCGGCTCGCTGCTGGTCAGCAACTCGACAGGTTTCCTTGTCTCGTGGCTCCAGAATATCGGCGCGCCAGTCAAGGCGAGCGGGTGAAATCCGGGGGCCCGCACCCATCCCCTCGGCGTAAAGACCTTCATCGGAGGAATGACCTAATGAAACATCTGAAGCTTGCGCTTCTCTCTGCCGCCCTCGGAGGCGTCATTCTTGCCCTTCCGGCGGCGGCGCAGGAATGCGCCACCAAGCCGGTGGTCGTCGGCTTGCTGCCGAAACTCGACACCGACCCCTACTTCCAGGTCGCCAAGGGCGGGGCGGAAGAGGCGGCGAAAGAGATCGGCGGCAGCGTCATCCAGGCGGCGCCGTCGCAGGCCACCGCGGAAGCGCAAATCGAGTTCATCAACAACTTCGTCGCCCAGAAGGTCGGGGTGATCGCCATCGCCGGCAATGACGCCAACGCCGTCGCCCCCGCGCTCAAGCGCGCCGCGAAAGAAGGCATCCGCGTCATCGCCTACGACTCGGGCGTGGCGACCGATGCGCGGCAGATCTTCGTCAATCAGGTGAAGGGCGAAAGCCTGGCCGAAATGATGCTGATCTCCATGCACGACCTCATCGGCGGCGAGGGCGAATTCGCGATCCTGTCCTCGACCGCGACGGCGACCAACCAGAACGCCTGGATCGACGCCATGAAGGCCAGGATGGCGAGCGATCCGAAATTCGCCAAGATGAAGCTCGTCCAGGTCGCCTACGGCGAGGAGAGCGAGCAGGTGAACCAGCAGCAGGCGCTGGCGCTGGTGCAGGCATTCCCCAATCTCAAGGGCATCATCGTGCCGGCCGGCATCGGCCTGCCCGCAGCGGCGCGCGCGCTCGAGCAGGCTGGCGCGCTGAGCAAAGTGAAGCTCACCGGACTGGCCCCGGCGACGCTGATGAAGAAATACATCCTCGCCGGCGAGGCCCAGGACATCTGGTGGAACGTCACCGACCTCGGCTATCTGACCTATCAAGTCGCCCAGCAGGTGGCGATGTGCAAGATCACCGGCAAGGAAGGCGAGAAGTTCACCGCCGGCCGGCTTGGCGACTATGTGGTCGGGAAGGACGGCGAGGTCGTCCTCGGACCGGCAAAGATCGTGACGCCGCAGAATGTCAACGAGTTCAAATTCTAGGTCTGTAACTCCCAACACGGTCGCCGCAAACTCGGCCCTCATGCTGAGGAGCGATGCCAAGGGCATCGCGTCTCGAAGCATGCTCCAGTTCGCAACGACCGTTCGTGCAAGCTGGAGCGTCCTTCGACAACCCCCGGGTCCAAGCCCGGGGGTCAGGACGAGGTCGAGGGGATCAGCTTGGGAGTTACCTAAGTCTCGACAACCGCCCGGCCCCTTCCGCTTCCGGGGCCGGGCATTCCGTTCCCGCGCCGTGAGCGGCGCCCGACAACGCCGGCTTCAATTCGCTGGCGCAGCGCTACCGGGCCAAGTTCAACAGCGATCCGACCCGGCTCGCGACGCTTTCTTACGACGCCGTCATGCTGGCCGGCGCGCTTGCGAAAACTCCGGACCGCTTCAGCCAGCGCGCGCTGACCAACGTCTCCGGCTTCAACGGCGCCGACGGCGTCTTCCGCTTCCGCACCGACGGAACCAACGAACGCGGCCTCGCGGTGATGGAGATCGACAACAATGCCGCGACCGTGATCAGCCCCGCGCCGCGGAGTTTTGCGGCCGGGTGAGGGACGCCATTCCGCGCCACGTCGGCGGCGCTGCGCGCACCGACCGCGGCCGAATGACCAGCCCAAATCCATCGGCGTCGGCGAGACCCGCGGGACGCCGCTCATCATATCGCCCTCAAGTTGGGCGATGATCCGGAACAGACCCTCGTTTCGGCGATTGGGAGGCTCGCGAGGAACGAAGACCAGGACCACGCCGCTATCTGAAGCGCAAACACAACGGAGGCGCGTTATCATGACGAACGACAGCCAGAAACCCACGACAAACGATGCCGGGATTCCAGTCCCCAGCGATGAGTTCTCGCTCACCGTCGGGCCCGACGGCCCGATACTGCTGCAGGATCACTATCTCATCGAGCAGATGGCGAACTTCAACCGCGAGCGGATCCCTGAACGTCAGCCGCACGCGAAGGGAAGCGGCGCGTTCGGGCGTTTCGAGGTGACCAAGGACGTCAGCCAGTACACCAAGGCGGCAGTGTTCCAGCCGGGCGCGAAGACGGACATGCTGGCGCGTTTTTCGACCGTCGCCGGCGAGCGCGGCAGCCCTGATACGTGGCGCGACCCGCGCGGCTTCGCGTTGAAGTTCTACACCAGTCAGGGCAACTACGACATGGTCGGGAACAACACGCCGGTGTTCTTCATCCGAGACCCGATGAAGTTCCAGCACTTCATCCGCTCGCAGAAACGCCGCGCCGACAGCAATCTGCGCGATCACGACATGCAATGGGACTTCTGGTCGCTGTCGCCGGAGTCGGCTCACCAGGTTACCATATTTGATGGGCGATCGAGGCATCCCAAAAACCTGGCGGCACATGAACGGCTATTCCAGCCACACCTATATGTGGGTCAACGCCAAGGGTCAGAAGTTTTGGGTGAAATACCATTTCAAGACTGAGCAGGGAAACGACTTCCTGACCCAGGCGGAGGCGGACCGGCTGGCCGGCGTCGACGGCGACTACCACATGCGCGACCTCTTCGAGGCGATCGAGCGCGGAGACCACCCCAGCTGGACCTTGAAGATGCAGATCATGCCGTTTGACGAGGCCAGGACCTATCGCTTCAACCCGTTCGACCTGACCAAGGTCTGGCCGCACTCGGACTATCCGCTGATCGAAGTCGGCCGGATGACCCTGAACCGCAATCCGACCGACAACCACACCGAAATCGAGCAGGCGGCCTTCGAGGTCAACAGCCTCGTGCCGGGCATCGGTCCCAGCCCGGACAAGATGTTGCTTGGACGCATATTTTCCTATGCCGACGCGCACCGCGCCCGCCTGGGCGTCAACTATAAGCAGATCCCGGTCAATCGCCCCAAGGTCCCGGTGCACAGCTACAGCAAGGACGGAACGATGCGGGTCGAGAACGTGTCCGACCCAGTGTACGCGCCGAACTCTAAAGGCGGACCAAAGGCCGATCCTGTTCACAATCCTCAGGTCGAGGTGTGGCAGGCCAGCGGAGAGTTCGTCCATTCTGCCTACACGAAGCGAAAGGACGACGACGACTTCGGTCAGGCCGGCGCGCTGGTGCGCAAGGTCATGGACAACGCCGCTCGCGACCGGCTGGTTTCCAACGTAGTCGGCCACCTGAAGGACGGAGTGAAGGAGCCCGTGCTGGCGCGCGCGATCGAGTATTGGCGGAAAATCGACCAAGCGGTCGGCGATCGCATCGCCCGGGGTGTCAAAGGAGAACGTATCGCCGCCGAATAGCGGCGAAAGAGGCGTCGCGCCGAAATACGATCAGGCCGACGCGGGTCGAAGGGTGTGGATTGCATAATTCTACGCCCGGTCGCGTTTGCCTTCCCGCATCGCCGTCCCCTGCTTGCCCGGCATACGTCTCGCGCCGGGCCGGGCAGGCGGATCGATATGTGTCGGAGCCGCTTGTACTGTCGGGTTCTGGCTGATGCGCAAGGTGGTAGTGTACCTTTAGACTGGGGTTACGGTGACAGGCCAACCACCAATCCCTCAATGCGTAAGGTCGGATGCGCCGGGGCGTGCCGCGGCCCGGAAAAAGGGCAATTGCGGTTCCGTCGCCGAAATCCTGTAACCTGTAATCCTGTTCACCCACCAACCGTAATTCCATCACCGTGATCCGCGATCCCCGACATGGACTTGCAGAACCGATCGGTTTTGCGTACGTGGTTCCCAGGCGGGCTATTGCAATCCTCCAGCCCCTGGCCAAACAAAAGAACCTTGTGACCGAGCAGCCGGAGTCGCCGCCAACCTCCCCCGCCAAACGCCCCATCGCGATGACCGCGATCTGCGTGCTCTCGGGGATCGGCATATTGTTTACGCTCCCCCTTATTTTCTCTGAAGCGGCGGCCAGCATCAGCGCCTGGTATCCTCCTTTTCTAGCCCTAAGCAGCGCTGCCGGCGCCGCTTGCACCGTGGGCTTCTGGCTGATGCGCAGGTGGGCAGTGTACCTTTACACCGGGGTGCTGTGTCTGACCCAAATTGTTCTGCTCGCGATGGGGGTCTGGAGTATCGTAGCGCTGCTCATCCCGCTGGCCGTCGTGATCATTGGATTCATCTATCTGCCGCGTATGGCCTAAGCACCCCTCTCCAAGGCCCGGCAGGCCGGTGGAATAGGAAATATCGCGATTGGAGCGGTCTGCATGGCCTCACCCGCGGGCCGCCCTGCGATCGCCTCGCACCCATGCGACATCCGCATACCTCCAGCGCCTCATGTTCGATTTTCGCGGCCGGCCGGCTCCCCTGTTCCGGCCCTGTTACCGTCCTGATAAGCGCCCTTTTTCGTCCTGATAACCGCCCTGGTATTTTGCCATCCCCCGTCTGGATGGTCTTCGTAAAAGATTGGAATACAAGGTCTTTTCGTCGCCGAGCCGGAGCAGACCCCCGAGTGACGCCCCTGTTTTTCCCACTTATCAGGATAAATTCGCTTCGCCGCTCCGTCGAAGGCATTCGACAGCTGCATGGCAATCTCGCGGGCCGCCCTCAGAGCATGCTGGGCAGCACGCGGTCGGGCGGGCGGTGGCCGTCGGCGAAGGTGCGGATGTTGACGATGACCTTCTCGCCCATGTCCGCCCGGCCCTCGTGCGTCGCCGAGCCCATATGCGGCAGCAGCGTCACCTTGCCGGCCTTGGCGAGCGCGATCAGCTTTTCGTTGACGGCGGGCGCGTGCTCGTAGACGTCGAGCCCGGCGCTGGCGAGCTCGTCGGCCTCGAGCATGCGAATGAGCGCGTTCTCGTCCACCACCTCGCCCCGCGCAGTGTTGATGAGAATCGCGTCGGGCCTGAGATACTTGAGGCGGCGCGCCGATAGCAGGTGAAAGGTGCCCGGGGTATGCGGGCAATTGATCGAGACGAAATCCATCCTGGCCAGCATCTGGTCGAGCGAATCCCAATAGGTGGCCTCGAGCGTTTCCTCGATCTGGACCGCGACCCGGCGGCGGTTGTGATAGTGGATCGACATGCCGAACGCGCGCGCGCGCCGCGCCAGCGCCTGGCCGATGCGACCCATGCCGACGATCCCGAGCCGCTTTCCGGTGATGCGCCGCCCGAGCATCCAGGTCGGCGCCCAGCCGGCCCAATGTCCCTCGGGAATGATGCGCGAACCTTCGACCACCCGGCGCGCGGTCGAAAGGATGAGCGCCATGGTCATGTCGGCGGTGTCTTCGGTGAGCACGCCCGGCGTATTGGTCACCGTGATGCCGCGCCTCAGCGCGCTGGTGACGTCGATGTGGTCGACGCCGTTGCCGAAATTGGCGATGAGCTTCATCTGCTCGCCCGCCTGGGCGATCATCGCGGCGTTGATATGGTCGGTGATGGTGGGGACAAGGACGTCCGCCTCGCGCATCGCCTCGACAATCTCGGCCTGGGACATCGGCTTGTCGTCGACATTCAAACGCGCGTCGAAGAGTTCGCGCATGCGGGTCTCGACGAGTTCGGGAAGCCGGCGCGTCACCACCACCAACGGTTTCTTATTGGTCATGAGCGCCCTCCCCGCCCGCGCGCCGCCGCCTGGGCGTCAGCCATTTGAGTCCGCGCCGTCAACCGTTTACGCCTCATTAACGCTGCCCGCCGCAAATGTTTGCGCCGGGTGCGGCTTCCGGGTCGCGAACCGCCGGTTCGTCGGCCTCTCTACCAGAAGAGCGAGCAAAGACAAGGATGGCCCAAGGATGGGCGATGCGCCGCAGAGGAACTTTGCGATGAGCGGAGACCGGCTTACGCGCCCGATTACCCGTCGACGCGTGCTTGCGATGCTGGCGGCTCTTTACGCGTCGCCGGATATTGCGCTCGCCGACCCTCATCGGCCCGGTCACCAAGCTGCCGCTGCCGCGATACGCGAGCCTCAAGACCGATCGGGTCAACCTTCGCGAAGGGCCGTCGAAAGACCACCCGACCAAATGGGTCTACGAGCGCGCCGGACTGCCGGTGGAGATCACGGCCGAGTTCGAGATCTGGCGGCGGGTGCGCGATTCGGAAGGCGTCGAGGGATGGGTTTTGCATTCGCTTCTCTCCGGACGGCGCACGGCGTTGGTCACGCCGAACAAGACGGGCGAGAATTCCAGCATCTACGTGCGTGCTTCCGAGAGCGCGGACCTCGCGGCGACGCTCCAGTCCCGCGTCATCGTCAATATCCGCAATTGCGACGGCGCCTGGTGCCTGATCGACGGCGACGGGTTCAAGGGCTATATCCAGCAGGTGAAGCTTTGGGGCGTCTACCCTAACGAGAAGATTGATTGAGGCGGAGAGGTCGGCAGATTTCGAAACCGTGCTCGACATGTTTGCGCCTGAAGGAGAACGATTTGATCGTCAGGCCCGCCGCCTGCGACTGAATACGCTCATTGGGCTGCGCTGGCTGGCGGTCGCCGGACAGACCGCCGCGATCCTGATCGCCGCCTTCGGGCTCGGCCTCCGGTTTCCAGTCCTCGCCTGCCTGACCCTTGTGGCCGCCTCGGCCGCGCTCAACCTGGCGCTGCGCTGGCGCCTGCCGGTCAGCCTGCAGCTCAGCGAGCGCGCCGCGACCGGCCTTCTCGCCTACGACATTCTTCAGCTGGCCGGCCTGCTTTTTCTCACCGGCGGCGTCGCCAATCCGTTCGTCATTCTGTTTTTGGCGCCGGTGACGATCGCCGCGACCTCGCTTTCGCTGCGCAATGCTCTCGCGCTGCTCGGACTTGCGCTCGTCTGCGTAACCGCGCTCCTGCGCGCGAGCCTGCCGCTGCCGTGGATCGGCGGCGAAAGCCTTGTCCTTCCGCCGCTTTACGTGCTTGCGCGCTGGGTCGCGCTCGCGGTTAGCGCGGCTTTCGTCACGCTTTATGCCTACCGCGTCGCCCAGGAGGCGCGCCACACTGCGAGCGCGCTGACGGCGACCGAGCTGGTTCTCGCCCGCGCCCAGCACCTTTCCCAGATCGACGGCCTCGCGGCGGCGGCGGCGCATGAACTGGGGACGCCGCTCGCAACCATCGCGCTCGTGGTGCGCGAGATGGCGGCTCATCCGCCGCAGGGCGAAGAATTTATCGACGACTTGCGGCTGCTCGAGCAGTCGGTCGAACAGTGTCGGTCCATTCTGGGCAAACTGTCCTCTCCCTCCGAGCTCTCAGGCCAGCCAATGGACCTCACAAGCCCGGTCGAGCTGGCGGAGATCGCCGCCGCCCCACACCGCCTGCTCGGCGTCACGATTGCCGTCGAGGGCGAGGGTTCCGGGCCGGCCCCGAAATGTCCGCGCAATCCCGGCGTCTTGTACGGCCTCGGCAACCTGATCGAGAACGCGGTCAGTTTCGCGGAGAAGGCAGTCGTCATTCGCACGACCTGGAGCCCGTCGACGGTCAGGATCGTGATCGCTGACGACGGGCGCGGCTTTCCCCCGCACATGCTGGCGCGAGCGGGCGAACCCTATCTCTCGCAGCGCGACGGCGCCCGGCGCAGCGAGGAAACCGGCGGCGGGCTCGGGCTTGGCCTCTTTATCGCCCGGTCGCTGCTCGAACGGTCCGGCGCCACCCTTCAGTTCGCCAATGCCGCGGCCCCCGCATCGGGCGCCGTCGCGAGCGTCCAGTGGCCGCGCTCCACCTATGAGCAGAGTCGACGGACAGGCGACTGACGTGCTAATGGGTTCGCGGTTTCTGGCGACAAAAAACTCATGGAAAAAGACACACAGCAGTCGTCCGACCACGGCCAAGGTGGCGGGGAGACGCTTGATAAATCGCTGCTTGTGGTCGACGACGACAAGGTCTTCTGCGAACGGCTCGCGCGGGCCATGTCCTCCCGAGGCTTCACCGCGAGAACTGCGATCAGTGTCGCGGAGGCGCTCGCTGCGATCCAGACGGCGCCGCCAGCCTTCGCGGTCATCGATTTGCGATTGGGAGACGGCAGCGGCCTCGACGTGATGCGGGCGCTCAAGGCCAGGCGCGCCAATTCGCGCGGGGTCATCCTGACCGGGTACGGGGCGATCGCCACCGCGGTGGTGGCGGTGAAGCTCGGCGCGTTCGATTACCTGGCGAAGCCCGCCAACGCCGACGACGTGGTGTCGGCGCTGATGGCCGGGCGGCTCGACGGGCCGACCGAACACGAACCGCCGATGTCGGCCGACCGGGTTCGCTGGGAGCATATCCAGCGCATCTACGAAGCCTGCGAGCGGAACGTTTCGGAGACGGCGCGCCAACTCAACATGCACCGGCGCACGCTGCAGCGGATTCTGGCCAAGCGCGCGCCGAAGTAACCCGCCGAACTACACTCGGCGCATGAGAGCAAATACGACGCCGACGATCAGTAGTACAACAGCGACCCAGATAAAGAGATGGGCGCCGCTCATGGCGGTCGAGGCGACCCCGCCGAACCCGAGTAGCGCCGCAACGATTGCGACCACGATCAGGACCAGCGCATAATAAATGAGGTTTCCGGGCATCTCGGTGGTCTCCAACGGCAGCGCGGACGGTTCCGCGAAGTCTCACTAACAACGCGGTTCGCTGGCGCGCGGTTCCAAATTCGGATGGCGCGGGCGAAAAAGGGCGATGCAGTGCACGGTCAGGCGCAGGGACGGCAAGGACGCTGGACGCTGGTGGGCCGGGCAGGACTCGAACCTGCAACCAGACCGTTATGAGCGGCCGGCTCTAACCATTGAGCTACCGGCCCGACCGGGCGCGCCGCCGCCGCATAAAGCGCAAAACGGCCGCACAGGCAATGCGGCCCGCTATCCCCGCCCCGTGGTTTCCGGCCACGCCCGGCCCTAACTTCGCCACGCAATTCGTTTTCTTCGGCCCCCTGTGCTAGGCGGATCACGATGACGTTTCAGGGCGGTATGACCGCGGAGGGCGTTGACGAGGCGGAACGGACAGCGGCGCCGTCCGGACGCGCTGGCGCGCGCCGTATCGCCGTCGCGCCGCCACCCGATCGCGAACAGGCTTTCGCCCGCGCCAGGCGGCGGTCGGGCCGGGTGCGGTTTCTGCGCAAGGCCATTCTGGTCACCGCGCTTGGGACCGTGGCGGCGATGGCGGGCATCGGGATTTTCAATCCATTCGCGTCGAAGTTCGGCTCACTGAGCTTTTCGGCGCTGTCGCTGGAGGGGACCAAGATCACGATGGCCAAGCCCAGGCTGGCGGGTTTTCGCGGCGACGGCCAGCCCTATTCCGTGACCGCCGAGAAGGCGCTCCAGGACGTCAAGCATCCGACCGTTGTCGAACTGCAGAAGCTCACGGGCGACATCGGAATGGCGGGCGGCGAACCGTCGCATATCACTGCCGACGCGGGGGTCTACGACAGTGTGAGCGAACAGATGCGGCTCACCGACAACATCCGGATCGGCAACGCGCGCTTCGTCGTGCGATTGCGAACCGCCGATATCAATTTTAAGACTGGCGTTTATCAGAGCGACGAGCCGGTCGAGGTCCATGTCGGGGAGGGGACGACGATTGTCGGCGACCGCGCCTCCGCCCGCAACAACGGCCAGGAATTGACCTTCGAAGGACACGTCAGGACGACAATTATTCCGCAGGCCGACGCGAACGCGGACGCAAAGGTGACCCCGCCATGATCATGGGGCCCAGAGGTTCGAGCGGAGCGGCTCTTCGGAGAGTGATGCTGACGACCGTGATGCTGATTCTTGCCGGCGCTGCGGGCGAGGCTGCGACCAAGCCCGCGAGCGCGCCCGACACCAGTCCGATTCAGATCCTGCCCGGAACCAGTTCGAAGGAGCCGATTTCGATCGACGCCGACAAGCTGGTCTATTACGACAAGGAGCGCAAGGCGGTGTACTCGGGCAATGTCGTCGTCATCCAGGGCGACACCAAGATGACATGCTCGGTCATGACCGTCTTTCTCGATCGTTCGCCGTCGCCGGCGGCGAATGCGCCCGCCGAGGCGCCTGCTCCCGCGCCCGCCGCCGCCGGGGATGGGCCGTCCGCGAATTCGGGCATCAAGCGCCTCGAGGCCACGGGTCCGGTGACTGTGGTTTCGAAGACCCAGGTCGCGACCGGCGACAACGCCACCTACGACAAGGCGGAGAACAGGGTGCAGCTGATCGGCCATGTCACGCTCAGCGACGGACAGAACGTCACCAAGGGCGACAAGCTGACCTATGATCTCAAGACCAGCCAGGCGACGATCGACACCGGCTCCAAGACGGGACGCGTCCACGGCCAATTCTTGCCGAGCGGGGGAAACGACCCGACCAAGGCGAAGTAGGAGCCGCCGCCCCTTGCTGAGACCCCGCGGGCTATCGGCTCAATCTGACACGAGCGCCGTCCCGTGAGCGAGGATCTGTTGCGCGAAACGGGCGCAATGACGGGCCGCAGGCGGAACAGGGCCCGTCGCGGTCCTGCGGACGAAGTCACCGCCGCCTCGCCGTTCGGCCCCGATCGCCAGGGCATTCTTGCGGTGCATCATCTGGGAAAGGGCTATCGCGGCCGCATGGTCGTGCAAGACGTCAGCCTGTCCGTCAGGCGAGGCGAAGCTGTTGGACTTCTGGGCCCGAACGGGGCCGGCAAGACCACCGTCTTTTATATGATTACCGGGCTCGTCAAGCCGGACAAGGGGATGATCGAACTCGATGGCCACGATGTCACGGGGCTGCCGATGTTCCAGCGCGCGCGGCTCGGCGTCGGCTATCTCCCGCAGGAGGCGTCGATCTTTCGCGGCCTCAATGTCGAGGAGAACATTCGCGCGGTGCTGGAAGTCAACGAGCCCGATCGCGAAGCGCGCGAGGCCATGCTCGAATCTCTGCTGGAGGAGTTCGACATCGCCCGCGTGCGCAAAGCGCCTTCGATCTCGCTTTCGGGCGGCGAGCGACGCCGTTGCGAGATCGCGCGCGCGCTTGGCGGCAAGCCGTCCTTCATGCTGCTCGACGAGCCTTTCGCCGGCATCGACCCGATCGCTGTCGGCGACATCCAGGATCTCGTGCGCCACCTCAAGGGACGCGGGATCGGCGTGCTGATTACCGATCACAATGTGCGGGAGACGCTGGGGCTAATCGATCGCGCCTATATCATTCACAGCGGTCAGGTCCTGACGGAAGGGCCGCCCGAGGAAATCGTCTCCCACCCGGACGTCCGACGGTTTTATCTCGGCGAAGACTTCCGAATGTAGAAGCTCACTCGTCTTCGCCGAACCGGCTCGAGACGAGGTCGGCGAGCGCGTCGAGCGCCTCCCGCGCCTCGGCGCCGGAGGCGCTCACGGTGATGGTCGAACCGAGTCCGGCGCCGAGCGTAAGAATGCCCATGATCGAGTCGCCGCCGACAGTCTCGCCGCAGCGCGCGACCTTGATCTCGGCATCGAACCGGTCGACGCACTGCACGAATTTCGCGGTAGCCCGGGCGTGCAGGCCTTTGCGATTTACGATCTGCATTTCCCGCGAGAGGGCGCCATCGTGTTCGGGCGGCGGCGGGCAGTCGTCGTCGGGACTAAGCCCGCTCATTTCCCGGCGAGGACCTTGCTGGCCACGGTAATGTACTTGCGGCCCGCCTCGCGCGCTTCGACCACGGCGTGGTCGAGATCGGAAGCGTCGCGCATGGTGGCGAGCTTGATCAGCATCGGCAGATTGACGCCGCAGATCACCTCGATGCGCCCCCCGTCCATCACCGAAATCGCAAGATTGGAAGGAGTCCCGCCGAACATGTCGGTGAGGATGACGACGCCTGCGCCGTCCTGGACGCGCGCGGCGGCGTTGAGGATGTCCGAGCGTCTCTGCTCCATGTCATCCTCGGGTCCGATCGTGATCGTCTCGAGTTGAGACTGTGGTCCCACGACATGTTCCAACGCTGCCCGAAAACCAGTGGCGAGCTGGCCGTGGGTCACAAGGACCAATCCAATCATCAAAGATCCATCAGTCAACCGACTCGCGCGTCCGGCGTCAATCGAGCCCTGGCGGAGAGGCAACCTTCCCATTTTTGTGCACTGCGGCGCAATGTTCAAGCGAAATTACTTTTCGCCGGCCTTTGTCCGCAGCCATAAGAACCAGACGTTCGTCAACCGCGATCGCCTGATCGTTTGTACTCTGATGCGAATCGAGCGCCAACCGAGGGGCGTCGATCCCATCGAGCGTCAGAAGGTCGGGATCGTCGGGCAAGCGGGGCCACCCGCGACCGGGCTCACTCAGTTCGACGATGAGCCTGACGACGGCGGCGCGCTCGGCAGCGACCGTCAAGAGCCCCGCCATCCGGCGCTCGATGACGCCAGCCAGATCCTGCGCGCCCAAGGCGATCAATCGGCCGCCGGCGCGGCGAATCCAAACGCGGTCATCGCCGATCAGCGCCGCGAAAAGGCCGGCAGACCGGGCCCTTGCGAGCAAGGCCAGAGCGAGCGCGCTCTTTCCCGATCCGGAGGGTCCGAGGATCAGCACCCCGTAGTCGCCGTAGATAACGGCCGTTGCGTGCATGCCCGTTTCGACGCTCAACGCGCCAACGCCGGCAGTTCGACGACGAAACGCGCGCCGGCTCCGTGCCGGACGGGATCGTCCGGCGGTTCGTCGCCTCCTGGTCCAACCCGCACGGACGCGGGCTCAGCGGGACGATTGGCGGCCCAGATTCTTCCGCCGTGCGCCTCGACGATCTGACGCGAGATCGACAGTCCCAAGCCGGAGTTCTGGCCAAAACCCTGACTCGGCCGGTCGGTGTAGAATCGCTCGAAAATGCGCTCGAGGGCGTGCGGGGGGATGCCTGGCCCGTCGTCATCGACGGTGATCACGACACGTTCCTCGGGCGGCTCTCCGTCCTGTCGGGTGGAAATTCTCGCCAGCGACACCCGCACGACGCCGCCCGGCTCTGAAAACGAGCATGCGTTGTCGATGAGATTCGTGACGACCTGGGCCAACCGCGAGTCGTGACCAAGCACGAAATAATCCGCGCTGGCGCGCCTTCCCCGCCGCGCAGCAACCGAGAGCTCGATCCGCGCGCCGTTGGTGCGTGGCGAATCCTGAGACATCGACACGACGGCTTGCAACAGCGCCGCCACGTCGACCGGGCCCGATTCGCCCCGCGTCAATTCCGCATCGAGACGCGACGCGTCGGAAATGTCGGAGATAAGCCGGTCGAGCCGGCGCACGTCGTGCTGCATGATGGCGACGAGCCGGTCGCGGGCAGGTCCGGACTTGACGCGCGACAGGGTCTCGAGCGCGCTGCGCAAAGACGTAAGTGGATTTTTCAACTCGTGCGCGACATCGGCGGCGAAGGTTTCGATTGCGTCGAGGCGGTTATAAAGCGCCTGCGTCATTTCCCGCAGGGCGCGCGAGAGATGACCGATTTCGTCCGAGCGGGAGGTGAAATCGGGAATCTGCTGCCGGGACCGGATGCCACGCCGGACGCGCTCTGCGGCCTCCGCGAGGCGGCGCACAGGTTCTGCGATCGTGTTGGCAAGCGACAGCGACAGCACCAGCATCACGGCTGCGAGCACTGCGAAAAACCGGAGGATCGCCCGCCTTTCCGAGGCAATGACGTGGTCGATGTCGCCGCCCTGGGTCGAGAGCTGAAGCGCGCCCCGAGTCGCCATCATGTGCTGGATCGGGACCGCGACCGACACGATGGTGTCGCCCTCATCGTCGATTCGCACGGCGGACTCGGCCGTGCCCCGAAGCGCGGCGGCGATTTCCGGCATTGTGTTGCCGTCGACCAGCCAAGGGTCATGGTTTTGCGGGGTCGCGGGCGCCACGAACAGGCTGCGCAAATAGGCGGTTGCGCGTTCAACGAACCCCCGATGCTCGGCCGACTCAGGCAGGTCTGAGCGCGTGACCGCGCCGTGCGGAGAGAGCGAGCGCGAATCGAGCAGAAGCCGCCCGTCCCGATCAAATATGCGCGCGCGCGTGTGCGTGGGCGTGACCAGACGGTGCAGCACCGGCCCGACCCGTTCCGGGTTGATCGAGAATTCGATCGCGTCGTCGTCGCTGGGCGGCGGCGCGGCGCTTTGGCCTGGCGCAAGCTGGAGCAACTTGTCGGGGTCGATGGTGATCGTGTCGGTGTCGACCGCGGCCGAGGCCGCGATGGCGGCCGAGATGATATCGGCCTGGGTGGTCAGGCTCTGCACCCTCGCCGCGATAATGTCGGCGCGAAACTGGTTGAGGAACAGAAAGCCGACCGCGAGGACCACGAGGCCGCCGAGATTGAGGACGACGATGCGGCGGGTCAGCGAAGATGAAAAGCGTGCGGTCAGAAATCGCCACGCAAACCGGGCTCGCGCGCGCAGCCACCGGCTTCCGCTAGCCGTCGGCGAAGCGGCGACGATGCGATCGCGGCGTGTTTCAGCCTTCATGGGCTCGGCCGAGCCGCTTATCCTTCCTTGAACCGGTAGCCGACGCCGTACAGCGTCTCGATCATCTCGAAGTCCGGTTCGACCACCTTGAACTTCTTGCGAAGTCGTTTGATATGGCTGTCGATGGTGCGGTCATCGACATAGACTTGATCGTCGTAGGCCGCGTCCATCAGCGCGTTGCGGCTCTTGACGACCCCGGGTCGGGTCGCCAGCGCCTGCAGGATAAGAAACTCCGTAACGGTCAGAGTGACGGGCGTATTGTCCCAAGTGCAGGTGTGGCGCTCGGGGTCCATCTTCAGTCGGCCGCGCTCGAGAATCTTCGCCTCGGCCTCTTTCTGGGTTGCTGCGTCCTTCGGACTGGAGCGTCGCAGGATCGCCTTGACTCGTTCGACCAGGAGCCGCTGCGAAAAGGGCTTCCGGATGAAATCGTCGGCGCCCATCTTGAGGCCGAACAACTCGTCGATCTCTTCATCCTTGGAGGTGAGAAAGATCACCGGCAGATCGGATTTCTGCCTGAGCCGGCGCAACAACTCCATGCCGTCCATGCGCGGCATCTTGATATCGAAAATCGCGAGATCCGGCGTACTGGCCTTGAGGCCTTCAAGCGCGCTTGCGCCGTCGGTATAGGTTTGCACCCGATAGCCCTCCGCCTCCAGCGAGAGGGAGACCGAGGTGAGAATGTTGCGGTCGTCATCGACCAGGGCAATCGTCGGCATGTAGCTCCATTGAACTCGTGATTCGCGGCGTAGAGCGCGTGTTGACCATCATAACCCTTCGCGGCCGAAATGTGTTCCGGCCCGGGATAAAGAACCGCCCGCTGGCTATCAGATGGGGCAAGCGCGCGAATTTCGCAAGATTACCAAGATTACAATGAATTTCGCCGGACCGACAGCCCAACCTGCGGCCGAGAGCGACGACCTACGCCGTGCGAGCGGGGCGGTCGGCCCGCACCGCCGCGGCGACTTGACAGATGAACTGAGTTCACGCGAATTTGTCCTCTCCGATGCGGGGTTCGCTTCGCTACGGACTCCCTCAAGCCGGTATCTCCCTGGAGCCTCCGACGCCGGATGAGCAAACCTGCGGCCGATCCATCCCAACCTTACCGCAGCCTGATCGCTGGATATACCGACGCAATCCGTGCGAGTGACTTTAAGGCCAACATCGCGATCCTGTTCGTCGCCTTCATGATGGGGCCGATCTTATATAACTACACAAAATTTCCTAGTTATCTGCCGATTCATTTCGTCCTGCTCCCGTTTCTGATCGTCTATCTCTGTCTTTTTCTGGTCCTCATTCCTCGCTATCCGAAGCGCGGCAGCAAGAATTTCCTGGTTTCGCGTACCGCCACCGCCGAGGATTTCGCAAACGTCGCCGAGACGGAGGATGAGATCGAACAGCTGAAGCTGCGGTGCGCCGTGCTGTCCGAACTGCTGTGGTGGAAAACGCTTTATATCAATATCAGTTTCGTCGCGTCAATTATCAGCATAATAGCGACGATTTTCTTGCTGCTTTTGGTTCGATACACAAGATAATGGCGCCGAGAAACCGTCATGGCCGCGGATAGAAACGCCAAGCTACGCAATCTCCTCACCGGCTATAGCGACTCTATTCGTCTGAGCGACATCAAGGCGAACATCGCCGTTCTTTTCGTCGCAATCATGATGGGCACCGTACTTCAGTTTCGGGATTTCTACCCCTGGTACTTGAGTTTGCCGGTTATCCTGGCCCCGTTCATGATCATATTTTTGAACCTGCTGATTTCTGTTTACCCGCGATACCCCCGCGCCGGGCGGCATCGCTTTCCCATCCGCCGCAAGACGGAGTCGGAGGATTTCGTATTCGTTGAGGATACACAACGCGATCTAGAGTCACTGCCGGAGCGATGCGCCCTATTTTCACGAATACTTTGGTGGAAAAACATCACTTTGCAGATCGCCTATGTTGTCGCAATGGCCACCCTGGTGGCCGCGGGGATCCTACTCTTCGTGGCCCACCTGTGAATGTCAGGCTTGCAACGCGCGTAGCCCGATCCGTTGCTGCGTTAGCCCCGCGCGGGCGATTCTCCCTGTTCGAACCGGGCCTCAATCTCCGCTACGATCGCGCCGAGCATCGCATTGATCCTAAAATCCTTAGGCGTATAGATCGCCGCCACGCCCGCCGCCCGGAGCCGCTCTGCGTCGGCGAGCGGGATGATGCCGCCGACGACCACGGGCACCCGCTCAAGGCCGGCCTCGCGAAGCTCGGTCATCACCTCTTCGGCAAGCGCAACATGTGATCCCGAAAGGATCGACAGGCCAATGCAATGCGCGCCCGACTTGGCGCGCCCGACGATTTCGGCCGGAGTGAACCGGATGCCGTCGTAGATGACCTCCATGCCGGCGTCCGTCGCGCGGGCCGCAATCTGTTCGGCGCCGTTCGAATGGCCGTCGAGCCCCGGCTTGCCGATCAGGAATTTGATCCGTCGTCCGAGCTTGAGGGAGACTCGCTCGACTTCCCCGCGCAGTTCGTCCAGCCCGGCGGCTTCCTGGCGCGCCCTCGGCGAGACGCCGGTCGGAGCACGGAATTCGCCAAATTGCGCTCTGAGCGCATCGCCCCATTCTCCGGTGGTCGCGCCCGCTCTGGCCGCCTCGATCGAGGCAGGCATGATGTTGGCGCCGCTCGAGGCCGCCGCGCGCACCGCCTCCAGCGCTTGCCGGACCCGCCCTTGGTCACGTCGGTCGCGCCACACCTTAAGCTTTGCAATCTGTTCCGCCTCCGCCTCGGCGGAAGGGACCATGATCGAATTCTCTCCGGCGGTCAGCGGCGACGGCTCCGAATTCGTGAACGCGTTGACGCCAACGACAATCTGTTCGCCGCGCTCGATCGCCTCGAGGCGGCGGGTATTGGATTCGACCAGCTTTGCTTTCAGGATGCCCAACTCGATAGCGCGAACCGCCCCCCCAATGGCGTCGATCGCGGCGATCTCGTCGAGCGCCTCGCGCTTGAGCTTCGCCACGAGCGCCGCCAGCACCAAGCTGCCGTCGAAAAGATCCCCGAATTCCAGTAAATCTGTCTCATAGGCCATGATCTGCTGCAGCCGAAGCGACCACTGCTGGTCGAACGGCCTCGGCAGGCCTAACGCCTCGTTCCATGCGGGCAATTGAACCGCGCGCGCCCGCGCGTCGCGCGAAAGCACCACGGACAACATCTCGATCAGGATGCGATAGGCGTTATTTTCCGGCTGCTGCTCGGTCAGCCCGAGCGAATTGACCTGGACGCCGTATCGAAAACGCCGCTTGGCCCGATCCTTCACACCGTAACGGTCGCGCGTGATTTCATCCCAGAGTTCGCCGAAAGCCCGCATTTTCGCGAGCTCGGTCACGAAACGCATGCCTGCGTTGACGAAGAACGACATCCTCCCCACCACTTCGGCGAAGCCGGCCTCGTCCACTTCGCCTGACTGGCGAACGCGATCAAGCACCGCGATGGCCGTCGCAAGCGCGTAACTGAGTTCCTGGACGGGCGTCGCGCCGGCTTCCTGCAGGTGGTAGGAGCAGACGTTCATCGGATTCCATTTCGGCGTCTCGCGCGAGCAAAAGAGAATCAGGTCCTTGGTTAGGCGCAACGACGGGTCCGGGGGAAACACATAGGAGCCGCGCGCGAGATATTCCTTGATGATGTCGTTCTGAGTCGTCCCCTGAAGCAGCGCGCGGGGGCGCCCTGTTCGTCCGCGGTCGCGATGTAGAGCGCCATCAGCCATGGGGCGGTGGCGTTGATGGTCATCGAGGTATTCATGGAGGCGAGAGGAATGTCCTCGAACAGCGACCGCATGTCGCCGATATGCGAAATTGCTACGCCGACCTTGCCGACCTCGCCGCGCGCCAACGGGTGATCGCTGTCGAGTCCGGTTTGAGTGGGCAGATCGAATGCGATCGACAGGCCGGTCTGACCCTTGGCAAGATTCTGACGGTAGAGCCGGTTGGACTCACGGGCGGTCGAGTGGCCGGCATAGGTGCGGAAGATCCAGGGCTTGTCCCTGGGCGCCGAAAGGACTTCACCTTTCGTCTCGGTCATAACTCACCTGCAGCGCGCAAATAATTTGTGCGCAGCACAATCGCAGAAAACGCTTGCTGGCGCCATAGCGTAGGCTGGAGCCGCCGGGTCGGCATCACCAGAACGTCGAAATCCAAACCCGCGCCGGAACTTCCGGAATTCTTGGCTCATCGTCGTGATATTCAGCCGGCTGCCACCGGCCGGAGGGGCGAAAGTGGGTTGATTTTCCCCTCCCGAAGCGCAATGTTGGATTGTGCGCCGCAATATCGGGGACATTTGCCCGAAGGGATCGCAAGAGAGGCGCCGCTGAGGAAGCCCATGACCATTCGCCTCGCCGGCAAGGAGCCGTCGGCCGAAGCGCCGATCAAAGACCTTTACGAGGTCGGTGAAATCCCGCCGCTGGGCCATGTGCCGGCGTCGATGTACGCGTGGACTGTGCGTAAGGAACGCCACGGACCGCCAGAACAATCAATGCAGGTGGAGGTCGTGCCGACTTGGACCCTCGACAGCCACGACGTCCTCGTCCTCGTGATGGCGGCGGGCGTCAACTACAACGGGGTCTGGGCGGCGCTCGGCGAACCGGTCTCGGTGCTCGACGTGCACAAGCAGCCCTACCACATCGCAGGCTCCGACGCCTCCGGCGTGGTCTGGGCGGTAGGCTCGAAAGTGCGCCGCTGGAAGGTCGGCGACGAAGTCGTCGTCCACTGCAATCAGGATGACGGCGACGACGAGGAATGCAACGGCGGAGATCCGATGTTCTCCGCTTCGCAGCGCATCTGGGGCTATGAGACGCCGGACGGGTCGTTCGCCCAGTTCTGCCGGGTGCAGGACCGCCAGTTGATGGCGCGTCCCCGCCACCTGACCTGGGAGGAAAGCGCGTCGTACACGCTGACCCTCGCCACCGCCTATCGCATGCTGTTCGGCCATGAGCCGCATAGGCTGAAACCAGGCGACAATGTTCTGGTATGGGGCGCTTCGGGCGGCCTCGGCGTGTTCGGCGTGCAGCTCTGCGCGGCGGCCGGCGCCAACGCCATCGGCGTGATCTCCGACGAAACGAAGCGCGAATACGTAATGTCGCTCGGCGCCAAGGGGGTGATCAACCGCAAGGGGTTCGACTGCTGGGGGCAGCTGCCGAAGGTCAATTCGCCCGAATATGCAACCTACATGGCTGGCGCGCGCAAGTTCGGTAAAGCGATCTGGGACATCACTGGCAAGCAGGACGTCGACACGGTGTTCGAGCATCCGGGAGAGCAGACCTTTCCGGTCTCTTGCTTCGTCGTCAAGCGGGGCGGGATGGTCGTGTTCTGCGCCGGCACGACAGGGTTCAACATCACCTTCGACGCCCGCTTCGTCTGGATGCGCCAGAAGCGCATCCAGGGATCGCACTTCGCCAATCTCAAGCAGGCGTCCGCAGCCAACAAGTTTGTGATCGAGCGGCGGATCGACCCTTGCATGTCTGAAGTCTTTCCCTGGACGAAGATTCCTCACGCACATACCAAGATGTGGAAGAACCAGCATGCGCCGGGCAACATGGCGGTGCTGGTCAACGCTCCGACGACCGGATTGCGCACATATGAGGACGTGATCGCGGCGCAGCGAACGTAGGACCGGCAATCCCTGCGCGTGTGCGTTTGCCTTCGACGGCAGCAAACGCTAAAGCGACGTCCTGTTCGGCGAGTCCAAACTCGGCATGAGTGTTTGCGGCGCCCGGAGGCCGGCAAAAGGCGAGCGGAGGCCATGACGGCGGGCGCGGACAGCGATCGGCTGAAGCGGGAGGCAGCGCAGCGCGCGCTCGATCTCGTCGAGCCCGGCATGAGGCTCGGTCTCGGCTCAGGCACGACCGCGAGCCATTTCGTCGATCTCCTCGGCGACAAAGTCGCGGCCGGTTTCGACGTCCTCTGCGTGGCGACATCGGAGGCGACGGCTACCCAGGCGAAGGCGCGCGGCATCCCGATGGCGACGCTGGATGAGCTTCCCGAACTCGATCTGACGGTCGACGGCGCTGACGAGATCGATCCTCAACTGAGGCTCATCAAGGGCGGCGGGGGCGCGCTTCTGCGCGAGAAGATCGTCGCTGCAGCCTCGCAGCGAATGGCGGTCATCGCCGATGCGAGCAAGCTCGTCCCCCGTCTCGGCGCCTTTCCGCTGCCGGTCGAGGTCGTCCCATTCGGGCTCACGGCGACCAGGCGACATATCGAGCGCGCCTTCGCGGACCTTGGCATCGCAGGGTCTGTCCGGCTGCGGGGCGGAACGAGGCCCTTCGTCACTGACGGGGGCCATTTCATTCTCGATTGCTCGCTCGGCGCCATCGCCGATCCGGACCGCCTGGCAGAGGTCCTTTCGCCGATCCCGGGCGTTGTAGAGCACGGACTGTTCATCGATTACGCGCGCACGGCGATCATCGCCGGCGCGGGGGGCGTCGAGGTTCTCGATCGTCCGCCCGAAACCCGAAATTGAAAGGAGCTACCCCAATGTCCGCCCGCAAGTTCGCTTCCGCCTCCGCCGCGAGAACGGTCAGGGGTCTCGTTTTCGCAGCGAGCGTCCTCGCCTCGGCGGCCGCCTGGGCCGCTGATGCAACCCCCCCGGCCGCCGCGCCGGCGGCGCCGGCCGCCCCGCCGTCTGCGGCATCGATCGCCGCCGCCGACGCCATCCTCGACGATATTGGCGTCAAGCAGACGATCGCCCTCATCGTCCCCGGCATGATGACCGAACTCGAGCGCAATGTGACCAACACCCGTCCGGAGATCAGGGACAGTCTGCGTGAAACCCTTCGTTCCATTCAACCCGAGTTCGATAAGAGCGCCCAGCAGACCTTCACGCAGGCGGCGACGCTGCTCGCTTCGTTGATGTCGGAAAAGGAGATTGAGGACGTCGCAACCTTCTTCGCCAGCCCAAGCGGCAAGAAGTATCTTGCAACCGAGCCTGTATTCTTCCAGCAGTTCAGCGCCATTGCCGATCCGTGGCGCCGGCAGCTGTCGACCGATATCCTTACGCGCGCCCGTCAGGAGATGAAAAAGAAAGGCATCGAGTTCTAGGTTCGCCAACGCGCGAAGCGGATCTCGCCGGAGAGCATGAGCCATGGCCTTCGACGTCGATTTCTTCGTCATCGGTGCAGGATCGGGAGGCGTGCGAGCGGCGCGCATCGCCGCCATGCACGGGGCGAAGACAATCGTCGCCGAAGAGAGCCGGATTGGGGGCACCTGCGTCATCCGCGGCTGCGTGCCGAAAAAGCTCTATGTCTATGCGAGCCGCTTCGCCGACGATTTTGCCGATGCGGCCGGGTTCGGCTGGAGTGTCGGAGCGCCGACGTTCGACTGGCCGAGCTTGGTGGCGGCCAAGGAGAAAGAAATCACGCGGCTCTCGGCTGCCTACCGCGCCAATCTCGCTGCGTCCGGAGCCGAATTGATCGAGGAGCGGGCGACGATCGTCGGCCCGCATCGCGTGCGGCTCGCGAGAGGACAGGACGTTTCCGCGCGCCACATTCTCGTCGCCGTCGGCTCCCGGCCGACGCTTCTTCCCGGGGTGGAGGGGCTCGAGCATACCATCACCTCCAATGAGGCGTTCGACCTTCCCGTTTTCCCGCGGCGTCTCCTGGTCGTCGGCGGCGGCTATATTGGGGTTGAATTCGCGTCCCTGTTCCGAAGGCTGGGCGCCGAAGTCGTCCATGTGATGCGCGCATCGAACGTGCTGCGCGGCTTCGACGACGACATGCGCGAAGGGATGCGCGCCGCTATGGCGCGCGCGGGCGTCGTCCATCGCTTCGGCATTCTCCCCTCGCGCATCGAGAAGCGGCCTGACGGCGCCCTCCGCGTCATGCTGGCGAACGGCGAAATGATCGACGCCGACCAGGTCCTCGTCGCGACCGGTCGGTTGCCCAATACAGAGGGGCTTGGCCTCGAGAGCGCAGGATTGGAGCTCAGCCGGCACGGCTCGATCAAGGTCGACGAGAATCTGACCAGCGCCGTGTCTTCCATCCACGCCGTCGGCGACGTCACTCATCGCGTCAATCTGACGCCCGTCGCGATTCGCGAGGGTCACGCTTTAGCCAACTCTTTGTTCGGGCTGGCCCCCAAACCGATCCGCTACGATACGATCGCGCATGTCGTGTTCGGGACGCCGGAACTCGGCGCGGTGGGAATCTCGGAGGCGGAGGCGGTCCAGCGCTTCCCCAAGGTCGACATCTATAAGTCCGACTTCCGGCCGATGAAGGCGACGCTTTCGGGCAGCGGCGAACGCACGATCATGAAGCTCGTCGTCGACGGCGCGACTGGGCAAATCCTCGGCGCGCATCTGCTGGCCGACCATGCTGGCGAGATGATCCAACTCGTCGCTGTCGCGATGACCATGGGCGCGACCAAGGCCGACTTCGACGCCACGGTGGCTGTCCACCCCACGGCCGCCGAGGAGCTGGTAACGATGCGCGCCCCAGCAGTCCGCTACGAGAACGGGCGGCCGGCGGCGCTCTAAGGATCAGGCGCGGTTGTGCGAAATCGCGACTGCCACGTCGAGCGCCTCAACAAGGGCCAGCCCCACGTTAACGTCGGCGCTAGCTTCCTCGAAACCGACCAGGATCGCTTTCCGGGCGGCGGCGATTGCCGGCGGTTCAATACCGTGTCCGTTAGGACACACCGACGCCTATTCTGCCCGGGCCCCGGCGAGTCGCAGAAAAGCCGCCTTCCGGGCGGGAAAGGGCCGTTTTCCTAACCGGAAAGTGGCCAAGCCGATCGAACTCATGAAACGGCGAATCTTCGGAGCGACTTGTGTGCCAAGGGGTTTGGATATGAATGATCTCACGAATACGCCTCGACGTCCCTATCACCGTAGAAATCTCCCCGACGCCTTGCGCGCGGCCGCGAGGAGCATTCTGGATGAAGCCGGCCCGGACGTCGTTGGCTTGCGGGAGGCGTCCCGCCGCGTCGGAGTGTCCGCAACGGCCGCGTATCGCCATTTTGCCAACAAGGAGGATCTCCTTGCGTCGGTCGCGGCGGAGGGCTTCCGGGAGCTCGCCGCGGCGATGGAAGCCGGCGCAACCGAGAACGACCCGCTCCATGCGGTGGGTCTCGCTTACGTTGATTTCGCCTTGCAGAAGCGTGGTCTCTTTCGCCTGATGTTCGGGACCATTTTGGTCGAGCGGGCGAAATACCCGGAGCTGAATGCGGCCGCGAGCGCGGTTTTCGATTTGCTTCAGCGCGTCGCAGTCGGCGCCGATGAGCAGCCGCGCGAAGACAATTCGGCGGGGATGGCGGCCTGGGGTTTGGTTCATGGCCTCTCCTCCTTGTTCATCGACGGCCTCGTCCCCGAGGCGCACGCAAGAGGTCTGGCGAAAGAGATTCTCGTCCACACGCCTCGACCCGAATACCAGCCCGCCGCCTAGCGCCAGCGCCAGGCTACACTCACGAATACGCTCGTCGAAAGACGGGCGTCTTTTCGGACGCGCTGTCGGACGCGGCTATCGCTGTCGGCGTGCGCGCCCGCCACGGCGCCCACGACCAAAGTAGCGGCCCTGCTTTGTTCCACCCCGCTAGCCGCCGGCCAGACGCCCCGGCGATTCTCGCCGGACGGTCGCGGGCCGCGGCCGCTTCGCATTCGGCGTGACGGCGTCCCGGTCGACCAGGGCGCGATAGAGTTCGTCGGCCATGAACGGCGTCTCGTAGAGCCTCAAGCCGGTCGCGTCGCGAATTGCGTTGGCGAGCGCGGCCGCAATTGGATTATAGGGGCTTTCGCTCATCGACTTGGCGCCGAGCGGCCCGATCCGGTCGACGGTCGTGGCGAAATGAACTTCCGTTTGGGGGACGTCGGCGAAGGCCGGAATGTGATAGAAGCGGAAGGTCGGATTGGCGACCCGGCCATCGGCGTCGATCACGAGCCGTTCATAAAGCGCGGCCCCGATCGCCTGCGCGACGCCGCCCTCCACCTGTCCGCGGCATTGCATCGGATTGACGACCACGCCGGCGTCCGCGGCGTGGATGCTTCGCAGGACCCTGATTTCGCCGTAGCGCCGATGGACTGCCGCCTCGAAGCCCTGCACATTGAAGGCGACCGAACGTGGCGTGCCCGACGAATGGCCGTCGTATTCGAGCCGCCTGCCGGCGGCCGCCGCGGTTTTGGCGATCTCCGCAAGCTCGAAGCGCTCAGCGCCGGCCGCGACATGATCCGCGGCCAGCTTGCACGCTTTCCAGTCCGCGCCGAAACGCCTAGCGGCGAAATCGAGGATCGCATCGGCGAGCGCGGCCGACGCCGCCCGCGTCGCCGCGCCGGCCACCACTGTCCCGGTGCTGCCGAAGGCGCCCGTGTCATGCGCGACGAGGTCGGTGTCGGACTGGCGGATGCGCACGCGCTCGGCCGTCGTGGCGAGAAAGCTAGCAGCGATCTGCGCATGAACCGTCGTCGTGCCGTTGCCAAACTCGGCGGTGCCGACGGAAAGCTCGTAGCGCCCGTCCTCGGCAAGCCGGATGCGACAATCCGCGTGATGGCCGCGCGGCGGAATCGTGTCGATCATCCCCGCCGCCACGCCGCGGCCGACGAGCCATTCGTCGCCAAGGTCCGCCGTCGGCAACTCGGTCAAGCGCGCCTCGACCAGGTCGAGACATTGGTCGAGCCCGTAGCTGCCGAATTCGACGTCGTGCGGTCCCTCATCGGCGGAGACGAGCGCATCGCCCGGCCGCACGACATTGAGACGCCTGAACGCGAAGGGATCCATGCCGAGCTTCCGCGCCAGCTCGTCCATCGCCGATTCGATCGCGAAATTGGTCTGGCTCAGGCCATAGCCGCGAAAGGCGCCGCTCGGCATCGTGTTCGTATAGACGGCGTAGCCGTCGATCTTCTTGTTGGGACACCGATAGAGCGCCACCGACTCGCCGGAGCCATGAAACAGAACGCCCGGGCCGTGATTGCCATAAGCGCCGGTGTTGGAAAGCATGCGCAGCGAAATCGCCGTCAGCCGGCCGTCCCGCCGGGCACCGACCTTGACCGTCATCCGCATCGGATGCCGGCTGGTGGAGGCTGTAAATTGCTCCTGCCGCGTGAATTCGAGCTTGACCGGCCGGCCGGTCTTCAGCACCGCAAGCGCGACGATGTCCTCGGTGATCATCTCCTGCTTGCCGCCGAAGCCGCCGCCGACACGCTCGGCGAAAACCCTCACCTTGTCGCGCGGCAGATCGAAGAGGGCCGAAAGCGCGTTGCGCGTCAGAAACGGCGTCTGCGAGCTGGTGCGGATGCAAAGCCTTCCGCCGGCGTCCAGCCAGCCGATCGCGCCATGGGTCTCGAGGTGCGCGTGCTGCACCCGCTGCGTCGCATAGACCCCCTCATGGACAACGTCCGCTTCGGCGAAGCCTGCCTCGATGTCTCCGACATGGCGGTGCAGTTCGGCGACGATGTTGCGTTTGGGGTCGGCGATGCGCGAGGAGGCTGGCTTGTCATGCAGCAGGGGCGCGCCCGGACGCATCGCCTCTTCGGGGTCGAACACCGCGGGCATGAGATCGTAGATCACCTGGATCAGGTCGCAGGCGGCCTCGGCCGCCGCTTCGCTTTCGGCCACCACCGCCGCGAGCCGCTGGCCGACAAAGCGCATGACCGGATCGAGCACCAGCGTGTCGTCGGGATCGTCGGTGTGGAGTTCGTGCCGCGCAGTCGAGAACAGCCGCGGTCGGCGCATCGTGATGGGTCAGCACAGCGACGACGCCCGGGGCGGCGAGAGCGGCGCTCGCGTCGATTCGCGCGATGCGGGCGGAAGGATGCGGCGAGCGCAGGATTTTCATGTGCAGCAGGCCGTCGATCGCCACATCCATCGTATAGCGGGCGCGGCCGGTGACCACGGCCGGACCGGCGGGAGCCGGCAGGTTGCGCCCGCAAGCCTGGCCAGGCGCGTCCTCTTCGACATGGCGGATCGCGCCAACCGCGTCGGCGATCGCCCGATAGCCGGTGCAGCGGCAGAGGTTGCCCTTCAGAGCGCGCGGCAGATCGCGAAGTTGCGCCTGGTCGAGCGCGGCTGCGGTCATGACCATGCCTGCGGTACAGAACCCGCATTGGAAGCCCTGCGCGTCAAGAAAGGCCTGCTGCATGGGGTGGAGGGCTCCGTCGGCGTCAGCGAGCCCTTCGATCGTTGTCACTCTGCGCCCCTCGGCGCGGAACGCCGGGACGAGGCAGCTATGCACCGGCTTGCCGTCGAGATGAACGGTGCAGGCGCCGCAGTCGCCGGCGTCGCAACCCTTCTTCACGCCGAACCAGCCGAGTTCACGCAGGAACGTGCGAAGGCATTGGCCGGGCCGCGGCGTCGCCTGATGACTCTTGCCGTTGACGAGAAAGCTCACGGGCGGCCTCCGCCGAGCTCGACGCGGATTTCCTCGGCGAATTCGAACGTCATGTGGCGGCGCCAGTCGGGCCGGCCGTGGATGTCGTCGTAGTAGAGGCTTGCGGGGATTTCGGCGGCGAGACGATCGGCGAGTTCCTGGCCGTCCGGGGGATGGACAAAGTCGAGTCGGACGGGCCGGCGCGTCGAAGCGGTCACGGTCAGAATAAAGCCCCCGCCGGCGGCGAGCGCGCCGATCAGCAGGACGCCCGAGCGCCCAAGCGGGGAGAGCGAGGCGCGACGGAAGGCCGTGCGTCGCGTCAGCGCCGCGAGCGGCAATTCTATCGCGCGCAAAAGCTCGCCGGGACGCAAGGCGTTGCGCTGCGGCCCAACGACGAAATCAAAGATCGAGAGCCGACGCTCGCCGCCATCCGGCGTCCAGATCAGGCAGACGCCGTCGAGCGCGGCGCAAAGCGAGATCATCGGTCCTGCGGGCAAGGCCATGCATAGATTGCCGCCCACCGTCGCCACATTCCAGATTTTGAAGGAGGCGAGAAACGCCCGGCAGCAGAGGCCGATCAGCGGCCCGGCGACCCAGGCGGGCGGCGGTTCGAAGGCGTCGAGCGCAGCCACGGTGCAGGTTGCGGAGATCGAGAGCCCGGCCGCATCGGCGTGCAAGGGCGCCCAGCCAAGCGTCGAAAGGTCGATCAGGCGTCGCAGGCGCGGTTGCGGCTCCGAGAACAGCCAGGTGCCGCCCGCGAGCCACCCATCGCCCTCGGCGAATGGGCCGATCTCCGCGCGAACGCGGGGACGCATGACCGTTTCGATAGCATTCAGGTCCATGTCGATATCGATTGACTGGCCGCCGAGCGCCCTTGGCTAGCGGCGTAGCGGGAGCTTGAATGATCACATGCAGTTTTCATGCCGTATCGGCGCGTGGCCAACGGCTGGAGGTTTCAGCCGCAATGTACGAAGCGAGGACGCCGCAAGCGTTAAATCCGTCGCACGTCCGATCGCGTGGCGGATCGTGCTGTACGCCTTGATCGGCTTATCCCCGACACTGACCCTGCATCTTTTGGGCAACTTCGGGGGCCGCATCTCCGAGATAAAGCATCGGATCAACCGCAGCAGCGTGATGACGCAGTTCGAAATGCAGCATGGCGCCGTCGTCGACTCGCGCAATCACCTGGCCGCGTTCGACAGCATCCCCGCGCTTGACGAGGAGCCCGTCGGTATTCGCATAGGCGGACACCCATCCGTCTGGGTGAGAAATCAGGATCAGGCCGTGAAAACCTTTCAGCTCATCGCCAGCGTATGCGATCCGGCCTGCCTCGGCTGCGCGCACCTCGGTCCCGGGCAACGCCGCAATGTTGATCTCCCTCCTTGCCATCATGATTTGGACCCCAGCAGAATCCCCACATAATCCTGCCCGCCGACGGCCAGCCGAAGCGCTTTTGCCCGACTGAAGCCTGGCGCTCCAGGTGACCGGCGTCGGTGTGGCTCTCGGCGGCAAATGTTGTGGGCGCAGTCAGCAATACAACGACGACGAGCGCGAAGGCCGCTCTAAGCGAGTGGCCGTTCGTCGGCGCACTGCAGGGGTCACTCGATACATTCATAGGCGCCGACCGCTGGCGTCGGCGCCCGGCGCGGGTTCGACCGGCAAACCACTTCGAAGCAAAAGGCCGATCAAGTCGCGACCGCCCCGATCCGCTTCTCCAGCGCGTCGTAGAGCGGGTTCACCGCGTCGAACACCTGTTCGAGGGCGGCGACGCTGACGCGTTCGGCCCCTTGCTCAAGCAGCCAGCCGGCAAGATCTGCGGCTTTGGCGCGGGCGCAGTGGAGGGCGACGAAGCCCTGTGTGTCGGTGTTTTCGCCACCGGCGGCGACGGCCTCGAACCGCTCGGCGGCCTTTTCGACAATGAGATGCGCACGCGCCGGCAGCCTTGCGCGCACTTCCCGCGACGTTCGCGCTTCCTCGGTCGCGGCGATGCGGTCGAGGATGGCGCGCGCCGATCGCCTCGCGCGAGGCCCCCAGGGCGCGGTGAGCGAGGCGACGAGCGTCGCCTGCGACTTCAGGATGATTCCGTCATCGAGCGGCTTCAGCGCGTTCGCCGCCAGCGTCGCGCCGGTCGTGGTGATGTCTACGATGAGCTCGGCCGAGCCCGCGGCGGGCGCGCCTTCGGTTGCGCCGAGGCTCTCAACAACTCGATAATCCGCGACGCCCTGCTCGGCGAAGAAGCGGCGCGTGAGATTCACATACTTTGTCGCAACCCGCATCCGCTCGCCGCGGCTCGCGCGATAGGCCGATGCGACATCCTCGAGATCCGCCATGGAGCGCACGTCGATCCAGGCGCGCGGCGCGGCGACCACCACATTGGCGTGACCGAAGCCGAGGGGGCTCAAGAGTTCAAGCTTGGCCTCGACGTCCGGGATCTTCTCGCGCACCAGATCCTCGCCGGCGACGCCGAAATGGGCCGCGCCCGCGGCGAGCTGGGCGACGATCTCGGCGCTGGAGACATAGGCGACCTCGACGCCGGGGAGGCCGATCAGCGACCCGCGATAGTCGCGCGCACCGCGTCCCTGAACGAGTTCGAGACCGGCGCGGGCGAAAAAGGCGGCCGCGGCCTCCTGCAGCCGGCCCTTGGAGGGAACGGCCAGAACGAACGGCGTTTCGGCAGAGGTCGCGGCGTCGAAGGCCATCAGAGCGTTCCCCTTGCCGGAAGCCGGTCGATCGCGATCGCCGCGCCAACGGCGGGAATGTCCGCACTCGCGCCGAGGCGTTTCGCGAGCCCGTCGTAGCGCCCCCCGCCCAAGGCCGGCCGCGCGTCGGGCCGCGCCGGATCGCGCGCCTCGAAGACGAAGCCGGTGTAGTAGTCGAAGTCGCGCACGAAGGCGGCGCTGAAGCGGGTTTGCTCGATCGCGACGCCTCTCGCGGCCATGAAGCCGTTGCGTCTTTCGAACGCGTCGAGCGCTTTGCCGATGTCGAGTCCGGCGTCATTGGCGAGCGCGCGCAGCTTCTCGGCAGCCTCGTCCGGATCGCCGGAAATCGCGAGAAAGGCTTCGAGCGCCTTGCGCTTCCCGGCTTCGATCCCTTCTCCCGACCGCAGCGCCGCCTGCTCGAGGAAGCGATCGGCGATCTCGCCTGCGCTGCGTCCGCCGACGGCGTCGATACCGGCGATCGCGAGGAGATCCTCGACCAGCGCCCTGGCCCCGGCGTGGTCCGCGCTTTCCATGGCGGCCAGCACGCCTGGCTGCGCGAGCGCGCTTTGGCCGGGGGCGTCGAGGATGGCCGAGAGGCTTCGCCCGTGTGCGACGCCTCGCCTCAGACGACGGCGCCATACGTCCGGCAGCGCGAGCGAGGCCAGCATGCTGTCGAAGAGATGGACGTCTCCGAGCCGCGCGGCGAGCTGGGCCGCCGGCCTCGGACGCCGCTTCCATCGCCAGTGCAAAGATTTCCGCGTCGGCGGCTTCCGCGTCCTTGCGCCCGAAGCTTTCGAGCCCGGTCTGAATGCGCTCTCCACCCTGACCCGCCTGCGGCCCGGCCTGGGCTCGGAAGACCGGGCCGAGATAGGAATATTCAGCCACCCTGCCGGCTTCCGGTGAGGCGAGATAGGCACGGCAAACCGGGATCGTATATTCCGGCCGGAGGCAGAGCTCCTCGCCCGAGGCCCCATTGGTCAGAAACAGGCGGCCGCGAATCTCCTCGCCCGACATGTCGAGAAAGGTCGCCGCCGGGTGGAGGATCGGCGGCTCGATGCGCACAAAGCCGGCCGCCAGGAAATGCTCGAGCGCACGGTCTCCCGGGCTCGGAGCAGCCTGGACGGGGGGGTCGTTCAGAATCGCATTCACCGGATTGCCCACAAACTGGGAGATTCCTTTAACAAAGCCCCGGGAGGGGCGCAGCCCTTTTCACTTTCAAAGGTGAATGCGGCCTTTGCCGCCGGCGCGCTTGGGCCGTCAGTGCAAGCCCGACCGATTCAATCCCAGCGCATCCCCGCCGGGACGTGAGCACGTCGCGCTTTGATGGAGTGCGGGGAGCGCCCTGCACTTTTGAAGACGCGGCAAGGTTTTCAAAGGGTTAGGCGCCAAAAACTGC
>CAWBBW010000006.1:0-76630 GCA_963787135.1 uncultured Alphaproteobacteria bacterium
AGACTTCGGCCAAGGCAGATAAATTGCCACGCAACTACGATTGACCGGGGCTCCGTCGGGAGCGCGCGCTCAAACTTGCCCGCGCGATTTTTCTCAATCGGCCGCGAAGCGCAGGCGGGAAACCATCCAGAAGAAGAGCGCTGCGCCAACGAACACTCCGATCGAGCCAAGGATCGTGGGTACCGCCGGGCCGCCAGTGAGCGTGAAAACGAGGCCGATCAGGGTAATCGGGGTCGCAATCACAAATATCCAAAACTGGAATGGCGCTAATGCCGACGAGTTGAGCGTCGGCCATTGTTTATAGGCCATCCCAAAGATCGAATGACAAGCAAACCCGATCAGATTGATATGTGCGTGAACCGGCGCAAACTGAAAATCCTCCTTTGCGCCCATGACAATGCCAAGCAGCATACCGACGAGTAACCACAGCGCGCCGATCACGATGTAGTTCAAAGCAAAATTTCTCAAACCCAAGCTCCCAGCCGAATCAGCTCCATCTAAAGCGGAGCGCACGTCGAGATTGCGTCTCGGCTTGTCTTTTGGCAAGCGCGGAAGTCTCTGTGTTCTTGCGCATTTGCCGAGATCGGCGCGCTCTAGCCCAACCTATCCCTGTTACGGCGTTATGATTTTTTCCAGAGTGGCCTTGGGCACAATATTATCCTTGATGCTGCGCATCACAATGTAGGGGCGAAGGATTGGATTGGAGATGCGATATCGCGTTCCGTGCGTCTCCCCGACACGCTGAAGGATGCGGCCCCTCGCGGCCTCGCTGAGGTCCTTGAGATGGCGGGCAAAATTGGATATCTCAAATTTCCGGTCGGCGATCAGGCTCAACGGCTCTCTGACGGCCGCCGCGGTGAAGTATCGAAGATCGTCCACTTCCGCGAGCGCGCAGGCAAGCAGCACCTCCTTGTACAGGTGGCCGGTTTGCCGGCCCTTGGTCGCTTCATGGTAGGACGCCTTGATCGACTGTTGCCACTGATCCAGCGACCGGTGCATTCCCTGCTCGACATTGTGGGGGCTGATAATTTTGCTCCCCGCCGCCAGAGCCGAGCGGCAGCTATGGAGCGCGAGGAGATGGGCGATATAAGGGACGCCCTGTGAAAATCTGACCAGCTCCTCACACGCGGCGCCGTCGATTTCCATTGTCAGTCGCGCGAGACCGTTCCTGATGATGTCCCGTATCTCGTCGTCGGACATTCGGGGCATATAGATTTGGATCAGAGCTCTCTCGACCGATTGATGTTCTTTGATCAATCCCTCGACCGAATCGGCAACGCCGATGATCAATATCGTTGCCGGGACGGAATAATCGGATAAAGACTTTATCGTGTCGGCCATCAAAACTGTAGCGCCGGCATGCTGCACTCGGTCGAATTCATCAAAGATAACCACCAAAGGCGTCGATCGCGACAGTTCCTGCAGCGCTCGCCGCGCGTCGTCTGGCGTAATGTTATCGTCGTCCAGGGCCGTCACCGGCGCCAGCGGCTGGGTCGTCAATCCGATCGGGTGTTTGCGCCTCGAGCTCTCGATTTCCTTGAACGCCTTGGTCCACAGCGACGAAAACGTGTCCGACGTGTCGCAATTGATTCGAGAGATCAGCGACGTCTGACGGCGGCCGAGAAAGGCCGACAGCATGTTGGATAACGAGGTCTTGCCGACTCCGCGCTCCCCGTAAAGGATCGCGTGGTATCCGCGCTGGGATACAGCATCGATGATGTTTTCGATCTGCTCCCGGCGACCGGCGAACAAGTCCTTTTCATTGATCGGAGCGCCCGGCGTAAACACCGATCCGGCCGTGAACGACAACGCCTGAAGTTCTGGCGTCATTGGAGTTCTCGCTCCGAAAGAGGAATAGGAACAGAATTAAACAATGCAAGTATACAAGTCTGGCTGCTGAACCGTCTACGGGACTCTGGCGAACGCGCCGATCATTCACCGCTTCCCGGGCCGCTCTGTTTGGCGATGACGCAATCCGGGTGTTACAAAAATGCTTCGCGCGGCGTGGCCGACGGTAGCAAACGGGAGATCGATGGCGAAGTCGCGGAAGGGGCATGGCGGCCGAAACGCGTTCGCCGGGTCGCGCCTTGGCGCCCCTGGACGGACGGCGAAGTCGGCCGATTTCATCCCGCGCGCCGAGCCCGCCGCCGATCTCGAGACCTTTCTCGCGCAGGCGAATTCGAACGCCGTGCCGCCGGGCGCGCGTCGGTTTTCGCCCGGCGCGCCGTCCTCGCAAATACCGTTGGCGGCGGCGCGCGAGGCCCATCGTTGCGCGAGCGACGGCGCACGTCTCATCAACCAGGGACGCCCCGTTGAAGCGATCGCGTTGCTTCAGCGATCGATCCAACTCAATCCGGGCGTAGCGGGCTCGCACCACGACCTCGGCCTAGCCCTGTTGGCTGCCGGGCGGGTGCAACAAGCAGTCCAGCTCTTCACCAGCGCCCTTCGCATCGACCCCAACATCGCCACTGCGCACCGGTATCTTGCCTATATCTTCGACAGCTTGGGCCAGCAGACGAGGGCGATCCCGCGCTATCGATCCGCCGTTACACTGAAACCGGATCTCTTCGATGCCCAATTGCGGCTTGGCGACCTCTATCTGGCGCGAGGGTTGCAGGTCGAGGCGGCAGCCGCCTTTCGCGCTGCGGCAGCGGCGACCGCGGGGACCGTCACGGCGCGGATTGCGGAGGCGCGCGCCCTGGAGGCCGAGGGCGCGTCTGACGATGCCCTCGCTGCGGCGCGCGCTATTGTCGAAGCGCATCCAGAGAACGCCGGCGCCCGCGCTTTTCTGGGCCAACTGCTCAGTCGGGCAGGTCTTTCTGAGGAGGCCGCGGCGCAATACGAGCGGGCTACCGAGCTTTCACCTGAGATGAGCGACGTATGGATGGGCGTTGCGACCAACCGGAAGTTCACCGCGGAGGACGGTCCGTTGATGGCCCGGATGAACGCCGCTCTGGCGCGGGCCAGTCTGACACCACGCCATCGCCTCTTGCTCCACTTCGCGCTGGGGAAGGCCCTTGACGACATGGGAAACTACGAAGAGGCGATGCGAAACTTTGAAGCCGGTAACCGGTATCGCGCCCTTGGCGGCCGCCTAAAGCGCGAGATGATCAGCCAATACATCGACCGGTTGATCGAGGCGACGCCGCCGGGCTACCGCGATCGCCAGCCCGATTGGGGGGTCGAGGACCCGACGCCCGTCCTGATCGTGGGGTTGCCGCGTTCAGGAACCACCCTGACCGAACAGATCCTGTCGAGCCATCCCGAGATCGCGGCCGGAGGCGAACGGGAACCCTGGGGCGCGCGTTTCGCGGCTCGCGGCGACATCTGGGGGCCGACGTCCACTCCGGAGGCGACGCGGCGCCTCGCGGACGATTATCTGGCGGCGCTGCGACGGTTCGGGCCGGACGCGAAGCGTGTCACGGACAAGACACTCGGCAATTTCATGCTGCTCGGCGTCATCCACCGCGTCTTTCCCGAAGCAACCCTCATCCACTGCCGGCGCCATCCAATCGATACCGCTCTGTCCATCTTCACCACCAATTTCGAGATGAACTATGACTTCGCCTCGGATCGGAGCGACCTGGTGTTCTTCACCCGGCAGTACCAGCGGCTGATGGCCCATTGGCGAGAAGTGTTGCCCCCCGACCGGTTCGTCGAGGTCGAGTACGAGGCGCTGGTGGCCGATCTGGAGCCGCAAGCCAGACGGCTCATCGCTGCCTGCGGCGTCGAGTGGAACGACGCCTCTCTGGAGCCGCACCGCAACACACGAGAGATCACGACCGCAAGCATTTGGCAGGCGCGTCAGCCGATCTATCGCACGTCCGTCGAGCGGTGGCGGCGCTACGAGCCGTGGCTCGGGGAACACGGCGTTATGATTTTTTCCAGAGTGGCCTTGGGCACAATATTATCCTTGATGCTGCGCATCACAATGTAGGGGCGAAGGATTGGATTGGAGATGCGATATCGCGTTCCGTGCGTCTCCCCGACACGCTGAAGGATGCGGCCCCTCGCGGCCTCGCTGAGGTCCTTGAGATGGCGGGCAAAATTGGATATCTCAAATTTCCGGTCGGCGATCAGGCTTAACGGCTCTCTGACTGCCGCCGCGGTGAAATATCGAAGATCGTCCACTTCCGCGAGCGCGCAGGCAAGCAGCACCTCCTTGTACAGGTGGCCGGTTTGCCGGCCCTTGGTCGCTTCATGGTAGGACGCCTTGATCGACTGTTGCCACTGATCCAGCGACCGGTGCATTCCCTGCTCGACATTGTGGGGGCTGATAATTTTGCTCCCCGCCGCCAGAGCCGAGCGGCAGCTATGGAGCGCGAGGAGATGGGCGATATAAGGGACGCCCTGTGAAAATCTGACCAGCTCCTCACACGCGGCCTCGTCGATTTCCATTGTCAGTCGCGCGAGGCCGTTCCTGATGATGTCCCGTATCTCGTCATCGGACATTCGGGGCATATAGATTTGGATCAGAGCTCTCTCGACCGACTGATGTTCTTTGATCAACCCCTCGACCGAATCGGCCACGCCTATGATCAGTATCGTCGCCGGGACGGAATAGTCGGATAGAGACTTGATCGTATCCGCCATCAAAACTGTGGCGCCGGCATGCTGCACGCGATCGAATTCATCAAAGATAACCACCAACGGCGTCGATCGCGACAAGTCCTGCAGCGCTCGCCGGGCGCCGTCCGGCGTAATGTTATCGTCGTCCAGGGCCGTTACCGGCGCCAGCGGCTGGGTTGTCAGTCCGATCGGGTGTTTGCGCCTCGAGCTCTCGATTTCCTTGAACGCCTTGGTCCATAGCGACGAAAACGTGTCCGATGTGTCGCAATTGATGCGAGAGATGAGGGACGTCTGGCGGCGGCCGAGAAAGGCCGACAGCATGTTGGACAGCGAGGTCTTGCCGACTCCCCGCTCCCCATAGAGGATCGCGTGGTATCCGCGCTGGGATACAGCGTCGATAATGTTTTCGATCTGCTCTCTACGCCCGGCAAACAAGTCCTTTTCATTGATCGGAGCGCCGGGCGTGAACACCGATCCGGCGGCGAACGATAACGCCTGAAGTTCTGGCGTCATAGGAGTTCTCGCTCCGAAAGAGGAATAGGAACAGAATAAACAATACAAGTATACAAGTCTGGCTGCTGAACCGTCTACGGGACTCTGGCGAACGCGGCGATGATTTACCGCTTCCCGGGTCGCTCTGTTTGGCGATGACCCAATCCAGGTGTTACAAGAATGCTTTGGCGCGGCGGGGCCGAGAGGAGCAAACAGGAATCGATGGCGAAGTCGCGTAACGGGCGGGGCGGCCGACTCCCATTTGCCGCCGGGTCGCCGCACTTCGGCGCTCC
Source organism: uncultured Alphaproteobacteria bacterium (assembly GCA_963787135.1). Taxonomy (GTDB): domain Bacteria; phylum Pseudomonadota; class Alphaproteobacteria; order Rhizobiales; family Beijerinckiaceae; genus Roseiarcus. Next base: position 5,355 of record CAWBBW010000006.1, read on the forward strand.
CGGACGGACGACGAACCCTGCCGATCTCATCCCGCGCGCCGAGCGCGCCGCCGATCTCGAGAACTTTCTCGCGAAGGCGAAGTCGAAAGCCGGACCGCCCGGCGTCCGTGAGTTTTCGCCCGGCGCGACGCCGTACTCGCAAGTACCGTTGGCGGCGGCGCGCGAGGCCCATCGTTGCGCGAGCGAGGGCGCACGCCTCATCAACCAGGGACGCCCCGCTGAAGCGATCGCCTTGCTTCAACGATCGGTCCAACTCAATCCGGGCGTGGCGGGCTCGCACCACGACCTCGGCCTAGCCCTGTTGGCTGCCGGGCGGGTGCAACTAGCAGTCCAGCCCTTCACCTTCGCTCTTCGCATCGACCCGAACATCGCCACCGCGCACCGGTATCTTGCCTATATCTTCGACAGCCTGGGGCGGCAGGATACGGCGATGCCGCACTATAAGTCGGCGGTGGCGATGAACCCGGATCTGGTCGACGCTCAATTGCGGCTTGGCGACCTTTATCTGGCGCGGGGTTTGCCGGCCGAGGCGGCAGCAGCCTTTCGCGCCGCAGCGGCGGCGACCACGGGGACAATCAAGGCCCTGATTGCCGAGGCGCGCGCCACGGAGGCTCTCGCCGCGGCGGACGAGGCTCTCGCCGCGGCGAGCGCTATCGTCGAGGCGCATCCGGAGAACGCCGAAGCCCGCGCTTTTCTAGGCAAACTGCTCAGTCGGGCCGGACTTTCTGCGGAAGCCGCAGCGCACTACCAACGCGCTGCCGAGCTTTCACCGGAGATGAACGATGCGTGGATGGGCGTTACGACGAACCGGAAGTTCACCGCCGAGGACGGCCCGTTGATCGCACGGATGAACGCCGCTCTCGCGCGATCCGATCTGACGCCGCGCCATCGCCTGTTGGTCCACTTCGCGCTGGGGAAGGCCCACGACGACATCGGGAACTACGAAGAGGCGATGCGAAATTTCGAAGCCGGCAACCGCTATCGCGCCCTTGGCGGCCGCCTGAGGCGCGAGATGCTCAGCAAATACATCGATCGGCTGATCGAGGCGACACCGCCGGGCTACCGCGAACGCCAGCCTGATTGGGGGGCCGACGACGCCACGCCGATTCTGATCGTGGGGCTGCCGCGTTCGGGATCCACCCTCACCGAACAGATCCTGTCGAGCCATCCCGAGATCGCAGCGGGAGGCGAGTTGGAGTTCTGGGGCATGCGTTGCGCGGCCCACGAGGACATCTGGGGGCTCACGTCCACTCCGGAGGCGACTTGCCGTCTCGCCGACGATTACCTCGCGACGCTGCGTGCGTTCGGGCCAAATGCCGGGCGTGTGACGGACAAGGCGCTCGGTAATTTCATGCTGCTCAGCGTCATCCACCGCGTCTTCCCCAACGCAACCCTCATCCACTGCCGGCGCAACCCGATCGATACCGCATTATCCATCTTCACCACCAATTTCGAGATGCACTATGACTTCGCCTCGGACCGGAGCGACATCGTCTTCTTCACACAGTTGTACCAGCGGCTGATGGCCCATTGGCGCGAGGTCCTCCCGCCGGATCGCTTCGTCGAAGTGGACTACGAGGCGCTGGTCGCCGATCTGGAGCCGCAAGCAAGGCGGCTCATCGCTGCCTGCGGCGTCGAATGGAACGACGCCTGTCTGGAGCCGCACCGCAACACTCGAAAGATCGCGACAGCAAGCATTTGGCAGGCGCGTCAACCGATCTACCGCACGTCAGTCGAACGATGGCGGCGCTACGAGCCGTGGCTCGGGGAGCTGCGAGAGCTGGCGCCGGAGGCCTGAGGGCGCACGCAGGTCCTGCGTGCCCCTGCTTCTCCGGCTGTCAAGAGCGCGTCACGCCGCAAACCTCGTGGGGATTCCGGCCGTAGGCGTCCGGGGCGTTATTTGCCACGCTGCCTACGCTCGCGCGGCCAGCAGCCGTTCGGTCCGCCGCGCGGCTGGACGGGCGCTGTTAGGTTTGGCGAAGACACGGCCCGGTGTTACAAAAATCATGCTTCGGCGCGGCGGGCCGACAGGAGCAAAGAGGAGATCGATGGCGAAGTCGCGGAAGGGGCGGGGCGGCCAACTCCCATTTGCCGCCGGGTCGCCGCGCTTCGGCGCTCCCGGACGGACGACGAACCCGGCCGATCTCATCCCGCGCGCCAAGCCGGCCGACGATCTCGAGACCTTTCTCGCGAAGGCGAATTCGAAAGCCGGGCCACCCGGCGTCCCGGGATTTTCGCCAGGCTCGCCGACGTCTAGGCAGATCTGGTCGGCGAAAGCGCTCGAGGCCAATCGCTACGCCTGCGAAGGCGCGCGTCTCATCAACGAAGGACGCCCTGCCGAGGCGATCCCCTTGCTCACCCGCGCGATCCAAGTCGATCCTGGAGTGGCGGCATCATACCATGACCTGGGCGTGGCGCTGATGAGCGCGGCTCGACTCGAGCAGGCGGCCGAGGCGTTCGCCGCCGCTGTCCGTCTTGACCCCGGCATGGCGACGGCGCACCACTTTCTCGGCTGTATTTTCGACAACCAGAGCCTCGAGGCGAAGGCGATTGCAGCCTACCGGGCCGCGATCGCGCTGAAGCCGGATCTCGCCGCGGCTCAACTGCGGCTCGGCGAACTCTATCTAATGCGCGGCCTTCGCGGTGAGTCGGTGGCGGCCTTCCGCGCCGCGGCTGCGGCCGCCAAGGGGTCAGCCTGGGGACGGGTCGCCGAGGCGCGCGCCCTGGACGCTTCGGGTGCGTCAAACGAGGCTCTCGCCGCAATGCGCGCCGCGGTCGAGGCGGATCCGGACGGCGTGGAAGCCCGCGTGTTCCTGGGCAAGCTTCTCGCAGAGGCCGGTCTTACAGCGGAGGCGGCAGCGCAATACGAGTGCGCTGCCGAACGTCTCCCCGAGATGGGCGCGGCCTGGACCGGCATTGCGCTCATCAAGAAGTTCACCGCCGACGACGACCCGCTGATTGAACGGATGAACGCCGTCCTGGCGCGACCGCACCTGGCGCCTCGCGATCGCCAGGCAATCCACTTCGCGCTCGGGAAGGCGCATGACGACACGGGCGAATATGAAGCGGCGATGCGAAACTTCGAGGCCGGTAACCACCTTCGCGCCCGAGGCGGTCATTTCGACCGCGACGCGCTTGTCAGACGCGTCGACCAGCTGATCGAGGCGACGCCGCCCGGCTACCGCGATCGCCAGGCCGATCCGGGAGTTGAGGACGCGACGCCCGTGCTGATCGTTGGAATGCCCCGCTCAGGATCCACCCTGACCGAGCAGATCCTGTCGAGCCATCCCGAGGTGTCGGCAGGAGGCGAACTTGAGTTCTGGCGCGTGCGCGATACGCCGCGCCAGGACGCCTTGAACCTTGCCGCCACCGCGGAGGGCGCGCGCCGTCTCGCCGAAGACTATCTGGCGACGTTGCGAGCGCTGGGGCCGGGCGCGAAGCGGATCACCGACAAGGCGCTCAACAACTTCATGCTGCTCGGGGTCCTCCACCGCGTCTTCCCCAACGCGACCCTCATCCACTGCCGGCGCCATCCGATCGACACAGCTCTATCGATCTTTACCACGAACTTCGAGACGAACCTTGGCTATGGTTCGGACCGGAGCGACCTGGTCTTCTACATCCGGCAGTACCAGCGGCTAATGGCCCATTGGCGCGAGGTCCTCCCGCCGAATTGGTTCCTCGAGGTGGACTATGAGGCGCTGGTCGCCGACCCGGAGCCGCACGCGAGGCGACTCATCGCCGTCTGTGGCCTCGAGTGGAACGACGCGTGCCTGGCGCCGCACCGCAACACCCGGAAGATCACGACCGCAAGCATTTGGCAGGCGCGCCAGCCGATGTACCGCACGTCCGTGGAACGGTGGCGGCGTTATGAGCCGTGGCTCGGGGAGTTGCGCGGGCTTGCGTCGGAGGCCTATGCGCTGCACTCGCTCCTTTCCCGCCACGACAGGGACATGACGAAAAGTTGACGGTCGTCCCGCCCTTGTTCATTTGCGTCGCCGGCGTCCCGTTACGCGGGTTCCGCCGGCGACGACACAAGCATTGGCTGCGCACGACGGCTGCGCGCATCTCATCCTCGACTGAAAAGCCAGGACTTATTTAGCCTGCCTCCAGCATGCTTTCGATAATTCCGACTTGACAGTGTCCCCGTTTGCGTCAACAGAGGGTGCGGCGTCCGAAGCGAGGAAACTAAAGGGGGTTTTCATGTCACGGATTGTTACCAAGCACTTGTCAATGGCTGCGCTCGTGGCCACTGGCGCTTTGACGCTTGCAGGCGTCCCGTCCGCAAATGCGACAACAACAGTGGCGACGATCGTCGGCGCGTACGATCTCAGCCTCGGCAACACCTCCAGCCCAGAATACGACACGCCGGCGCTCATTTTCTCCAACACGAGCGGCGGCACGCTGACCAACGCCCAGATGGTTTTGAAGGGGTATCAGGGCCTCAACAATGGCGTGACCCTAACCGTCCCCCTGGCGAATATGGGCGCGGGCAGCACTACTCTCGTATGGGGGTCGATTCCGGGCTTCGCCAATTATCCAAGCACGGGCCCCGCCGGAAACTTGGCCTCGTACGATTACGATGACTTCATCGGGCAACACGCCTCCGGGCTACACCAATCCGGGTTGCATGATAAACGCGTCCCTCTGTTCGCTCGTCGGAAACTTCGGCGTGACGTTCACCGCCACCATATCCGGTGGGATGTTCAATGGCGACAGTGTGTTTTCCGTGTTCAGCCCGACAACCAACTACACAGGCGGGTTCGTCGGTTGGGAAGGTCTCGATCCGAGCGGTCTTTCCGAGACCGCGTATGACGACCATTCTGGGACCTTCGACGGGACCCTGGCGATTGTCACCCTTGGGACGCCTCCGATCCCCGAGCCCTCGACTTGGGCAATGATGCTGATTGGCTTCGCGGGGCTGGGCTATGCCGGCTACCGGCGCAGAAAGAGCCCAGCGGCCGCACTCACGGCCTGATCTCTTTTTCTTCGCCCTCGAATTGAAAGGCCGCCTTCGGGCGGTCTTTCTTTTTTGAGGCGCGCGTGCCCTTGTGCAAGCGTCCCCGAGGCCACGCTCGTCATTTTACGCCCCGCGCCCTCCTGCCTGCGACCTCTCGTCGCGCGCGGCCCCGTCGCATTGACCCCGCGCCGCACCGGCCCACGAGTCCGATCCGAACAAGGCGGCCAAATTCGCCGGGGAACGCGGATGTTTGAGGTCAGGATTCACGGGCGCGGCGGCCAGGGCGTCGTTACGGCGGCGGAGATGCTGTCGGTCGCGGCCTTTCTCGAAGGCAAGCACGCACAGGCCTTTCCGAGCTTCGGCTCGGAGCGCACCGGCGCGCCGGTCGTCGCCTTCTGCCGCATCTCGGACAGGGAAATTCGCCTGCGCGAACCGATCCAGAGCCCGGACGCGGTGATCGTCCAGGACCCGACGCTGTTCAAGGCGCTCGACGTGACCGAAGGGCTGAAGGCCGACGGCTATCTCATCGTCAACACCGCGCGCAGCCTGTCGGAAATGCATCTCGGCGAAGATCGTCGCAGCGTCTGCCCGCGGGCCACGCGCTGACCGTTCCTGCGACCGAACTCGCACTGAAACACATCAACCGCCCCGCGCCCAATACGGCGCTCCTCGGCGCCTTCGCCGCCGAGGTCGGGGTCGTCTCGCTCGAAAGCGTGCTCGAGGCGATCCGGCGCGCGTTTCCGGGCAAAGTCGGCGAGGCCAATGTCGAGGCCGCTAAGGCGGCGCACGCGCTGATCGCCGCCAAAGCCACGGCCTGAGACTTCACGGGAGACGATCCGCCGATGCTGCACCAGATCGAAGGCTCGAAAGCCATGGCGCGCACGATCGCGCTCTGCCGGCCGCAGGTCGTCTGCGCCTATCCGATCACGCCGCAGACCCATATCGTCGAGGGCGTCGGCGACCTGATCCGTCTCGGCGAACTCGGCAATTGCGAGTTCATCAATGTCGAAAGCGAATTCGCGGCGCTCTCGGTCGCGATCGGCGCTTCGGCTGCGGGCGCGCGGGCCTATACCGCGACCGCGAGCCAGGGCCTCCTCTTCATGGCGGAGGCCGTCTACAACGCCGCCGGGCTCGGCCTGCCGATCGTCATGACGCTGGGCAATCGCGCGATCGGCGCCCCGATCAACATCTGGAACGATCATTCCGACGCGATGGCGCTCCGCGAGTCGGGCTGGATCCAGCTCTTCGCCGAATCAAACCAGGAGGCGGCCGATCTGCATATCGTCGCCTTCCGCCTCGCCGAGGAGCTGTCGGTCCCGACGATGGTTTGCGTCGACGGGTTCATTCTCACCCACGCGGTCGAACGCATCGACATCCCGGACCAGGCCGCGGTCGACGCTTTCCTGCCGCCCTACGAACCGATGCAAAGCCTCGACCCCGCGGATCCGATTTCGATCGGCGCGATGGTCGGGCCGGACGCCTTCACCGAGGTGCGCTACCTGCAATATTTCAAGCAGCACAGCGCGCTGACGCTGATCGAAAAGCTCGCGGTAGAGTTCGAGCAGCGCTTCGGCCGCGAGGCCGGCGGCCTCTTGCGAACCTACGAAGCCGAAGACGCCGCGACGCTGGTCGTCGCGATGGGCTCGATCAACGGCACGATCAAGGACGTGATCGACGAGATGCGCGCCGAGGGGGTCGCGATCGGCCTCGTAACCCTCATCGCGTTCCGGCCGTTCCCGGCCGACGCCCTGCGTCAGGCGCTCGAGCGGGCGCGCAACGTCGTCGTCATCGACAGGGCGGTCGATGTCGGCATGGGCGGACCGCTCGCGAGCAACATCGCCATTGCGCTGCGCGAGCTTCCCGACCCGCCTGCGATGCATTCGGCGATCGTGGGTCTCGGCGGCAGGCCGACGCCCAAGGCCTCGCTGCACCGGCTCTTCCGCCAGGCGGCGATCCACCCTTGGGAGGGGCCGCATTTCCTCGACCTCAACGAGCGGGTCGCAGCGCGCGAACTCCATCGCCGCGGCAAGACGCGCCGCGTCGGCCCGGCGGCCGAGGGCATCCTCAAGGAGCTCGAAAAGGAGCGGGTCGAGAAGCTGGCGGAGCGGACGTCATGAACGAGGTGCAGAAGCTCAAGTTCTACCAGAAGGGCACGCTGACTGTCGGCAATCGCCTGATCGACGAGCGCGAGCGGAACGTTCAGGCGAGCCTCGACCGCTCTAACTCGCTGACCTCGGGCCATCGCGCCTGCCAGGGCTGCGGCGAGGCGCTCGGCGCCCGCTACGCAATCGACGCGGCGATGCGCGCCACGAACCGCAACCTCATCGCCGTCAACGCCACCGGCTGCCTCGAAGTGTTCACGACGCCCTATCCCGAGACGTCGTGGCAGATCCCATGGATGCATTCGCTGTTCGGCAACGCAGCCGCGGTCGCGACCGGCGTCGCCGCGGCGCAGCGGGTGCTCGGGCGCGAAGGGACGCGCGTGGTCGCGCAAGGGGGCGACGGCGGCACCACCGACATCGGCTTTGGCTGCCTCTCGGGCATGTTCGAGCGCAACGACGACGTGCTCTACATCTGCTACGACAACGAAGGCTACATGAATACCGGCGTCCAGCGCTCCTCGGCGACGCCTCCGACCGCGCGCACCGCGACGACGCCTGCGATGGGCGAGGAGCCGGGCAATGTGTTCGGGACCGGCAAGTTCACGCCGAAGATCGCGGTGGCGCACGAAATTCCCTATGTCGCGACGGCGAGCGTCGCCGACCTGCACGACCTCGAGGCCAAGGTCACGAAGGCCATGGGCTTCCATGGCGCACGCTACATCCAGATCAACGTGCCCTGCCCGCTGGGCTGGGGCGCCGCGTCGCAGGACACGATCAAGCTCGCCAGGCTCGCGATCGAAACCGGGCTCTTTCCGATCTTCGAAGCCGAGAGCGGCTACATCACGCATGTGCGCAAGATCCGTCGCCCGACGCCGGTCTCCGAGTACCTGAAGCTTCAGCGCCGTTTTGCGCACCTGTTTCGCGACGGCAAAGAGGATCCCCGCGTCGCAAAGATGCAGGCGATCGCGGACCGCCACATCAAGGACTACGGGCTTCTGGAGGAGGCGGCGGAATCCCTTCGCCCGCCTGCGGGAGAAGGTGGAAGCGCGGAACGCGCGGCCGGATGAGGGCCCCCGCCACCCCTCACCCCCAACCCCTCTCCCGCAAGCGGGCGAGGGGAGGAGACGCAAGATGAAACATCCCTACGCCATAGCGCTCGACGTCGGCACGAGCAAGCTCAACCACACCGGCTCCTGGCGCACGCAGCGGCCCGAATATGTCGACCGCCTGCCGCCGTGCAACGCCGCCTGTCCGGCAGGCGAGGACATTCAGGGCTGGCTCGCCCACGCGGAGGCCGGCGAGTACGAGGACGCCTGGCGCGCGCTGACCGAGAACAACCCGCTGCCCGCCGTGATGGGCCGCGTCTGCTATCACCCCTGCGAAACCGCCTGCAACCGCGCTCAGATCGATGAGGCGGTCGGCATCAATTCGGTCGAGCGGTTCCTCGGCGACGTCGCGATCGCCAAAGGCTGGGCCTTCGACAAGCCGAAGAGCGAAACGGGCAAACGCGTGCTCGTCGTCGGCGCCGGGCCGGCAGGCTTGTCCGCCGCCTATCATCTGCGGCGCCTCGGCCATGCGGTGACGATCCGCGAGGCCGGGCCGCTGGCCGGCGGCATGATGCGATTCGGCATCCCCAAATATCGCCTGCCGCGCGACGTGCTCGACGCCGAGGTCGGTCGCATCGTCGAGATGGGTGTCGAGCTTGTCCTCAATTCGAAGGTCGACGACGTCGAGGCCGCGATGCGCGAGGGTGGCTTCGACGCGTCGTTTCTCGCCGTCGGCGCGCATATCGCCAGGCGCGCCTATATTCCGGCCGGCGGGGCGGCCAGGATCCTCGACGCGGTGAGCCTCCTGCGCTCGATGGAGGGCGAAGGGCCGCCGCTGCTCGGCCGCAAGGTCGTGATCTACGGCGGCGGCAACACTGCGCTCGACGCCGCCCGCACCGCACGCCGCCTCGGCGCGTCCGAGGCGATCATCGTTTATCGCCGCACGCGCGAGAAAATGCCCGCGCATGATTTCGAGCTCGAGGAGGCGCTGCAGGAAGGCGTCTCGATGAAATGGCTCTCGACCATCAAGTCGGTCGACGGCGGCTCGATGACGATCGAAAAGATGAAGCTCGACGACATGGGCTTTCCGCAGCCGACCGGCGAGTTCGAGACGCTCGATGCCGACTCGCTGGTGCTGGCGCTCGGCCAGGACGTCGACCTCACTCTGCTCGAGCACGCGCCGGGCATCGTGATCGAGCACGGCGTCGTCAAGGTCGGGCCCGATATGATGACCGGCCGTCGGGGCGTGTTCGCCGGCGGCGATATGGCGCCCTCGGAGCGCACGGTCACCGTCGCCGTCGGTCACGGCAAGAAGGCGGCGCGCTGCGTCGACGCCTATCTCAACGGCCGCGCTTTTGCGCCGCCGCACAAGCATGCGCTCGCGAGCTTCGACCGGCTCAACGCCTGGTATTACGAGGACGCGCCCGCGACGCTGCGGCCCGTGCTCGAGGCGGTGCGCCGGGTCGAGAATTTCGAGGAGGTGGTCGGCGGGCTCGACGAGACCAACGCGCTTTATGAGGCGCGCCGGTGTCTCAGCTGCGGCAACTGCTTCGAATGCGACAATTGCTACGGCGTCTGCCCCGACAACGCGGTCATCAAGCTCGGGCCGGGCAAGCGGTTCAAGTTCGATTACGATTATTGCAAGGGCTGCGGGTTGTGCGCGGCGGAGTGCCCCTGCGGGGCGATCGAGATGGTGGCCGAGGCGATTTGAGGGGGCCGGGTGCTCCCGCAGCCCCGGGAAGTGAGATTCCCTGGCATAGCGACCCGTCGCCCGCTGCGGACGGATCAGTGAGCGTCCCCGGCGGCAAGGTTGAGATGCTGCTCGACCCGGCGAAGGCGCGCCTCGGGCTCGCTGATCAGGACTCCGTGACCGATAACGACAGAATGGTAGTCGACCACCGCGCGCCGCAGGCCCATGATCTGATCGCTGAGCTCTTTGCGGGTCGCGTCGATCTTGGCGTTTACAGTCAGGATATCGGAAGCGACGTAGGCCCGCAGCGAACGCATTTCGGACTTAAGCTCGGTCTTGGTCTCCGCCACATCCGCGCGAATATCACGAAGCGCCCTCAGGACCAGATTTTCGGGCTCCCAACTCATCGCCTCTCCTCTCGCCGCCTGTTTCTATCGCTTCTTGCGTCGAGGCGCGACGATTAAGGCATGATCGAAGGAATCGGCAAGCGGAATGCCCTGCGCCTCACCACCGCCCTTGCGCGCGCAGGCTCTCGAACAGGTTGCCGTGATAGGCCATCTGCCCGAGATGTTCGAGGGGCGTGTCGACGTCGACATAGACCTTGCCGCCCATGTCGCGCCAGCGCCGGCAGAAGGCGTAATCCTCGGACAGATACCGCCCGGAATCGGGATCGACCATGCAGTCGAAAAACAGCCAGTGCAGGTGCGCCTTCGGGTGGTTCGGTGGGCCGTCGGGAACGTAATTGAGCTCCGGATAGCGCTTCATCATGTCGTAGATCACTTGCCGCTTGATGCACATGAAGCCGGTCGGCGCCTCCGCCACTTCGACGAAGCCGTCGGGGTCGACAAATTTGCTGGCGGCTTTGCCGTGATCGATCGGATTGTACGGAAATTCGCCGTAGCGCAGCTCGAACTCCCTGCGCGTCATCCCTTGCGGGAGGCCGCCCTCCGGCCAGTTGAAGCTCTTCATCGGATAGACGGCGGCGCAGACGTCGCGGTCCGCCAGCAACGCCGGCCCCGGTAGCTGTCGCGTCGTCGCCGTTGGCGTTGGCGAAAGCGCCGGTCGCCGTCGCGGCCGCGCCGTTTGCGGAGGCCAGGACGCCGGTCGCCGTAGCGCCTTGGCCGTTGGCGCTGCTCAAGAAACCGTCTGCCGTGGCGTAGGCGCCGTTGGCGGTGCTGAGCGCGCCCGTCGCGGTCGCGTAGGCGCCGTTGGCGTTGGAATAAGAGCCGGTCGCGGTGGCGTTGCCGCCGTTGGCTGCGGCGCGATTGCCGGTGGCTGTCGCGCTGTCGCCGTTGGCGTTGCTGCCCGAGCCATCGGCTGTCGCGTTGGCGCCGTTGGCGTTGCTGTTGACGCCGGTCGCGGTCGCATTCGCCCCGTTGGCGTTGCTGTTGAAGCCCGTCGCCGTCGCGCTGTCGCCATTGGCGTTGCTGAAGGCGCCGAGCGAGGTTGAGTTGGGTCCCTGGGCGTTGGAGTTGCTGCCCAACGCGGTTGCGTTGGATCCGAATGCGTTGGAGAGATCGCCAATCGCGACCGCATCCGCCGTCTGCGCGTTGGCCGCCTCCCCGATGGCGATCGCGCTGAATCCGTTTGCGTCCGAGTTCTCGCCAAGCGCCACGGCTGCTTCGTCGGCCGCGACGTTGTTGTTGCCGATCGCGACCGCGCCGGATCCCGAGGCGAAGTTGGTGGCGCCGATCGAGACGGTGCCGGGATCCAGGGGGGCCGATTCCTGGGCGGTGTTGTCGAAGCCGATCGCGACCGCGCCCGTGCCGTTCGCAGTGTTGGGATCGCCGATCGCCACTGCGCCGTCGCCGCTGGCCGATTGCTGGTAGCCGATCGCCACCGTGCCGGTTCCAGTGCCCGAAACCGTCGATTGCGAGCCGATCGCCACCCCGCCCGGGCCGGCGCTGGAATTGACCGAGGAGGAGTTGCCGATTGCGGTAGAATCGCCCGCGGCGGCGTTCGAGTTGACGCCGTAGGCAGTCGAGTTCGCGCCGCTCGCGGTGGAATTGGAGCCGCCCGCGGTTGCGCCCGAGCCGGTCGCGTTCGAGTTGGCGCCGAATGCCGAGGCCGTGTCGCCGTTGGCGACGCTGTTGGCGCCATAGGCTGTTGCGTTGCCGCCATTGGCGTTGCTGTTGGCGCCGCCGGCCGTAGCACTCGCGCCATTGGCGTTGCTGTCATCGCCAGTCGCGGTGGCCTCGAAGCCATTGGCGTTGGCAAAGTTGCCCGTCGCGGTGGCGCCCTCGCCGTTGGCCGTGCTATATGCGCCGGTCGCGGCGGCATTGGCGCCGTTGGCGTTGGCGTTGAAGCCCGTCGCCGTGGCGCTGTCGCCGTTGGCGTTGCTGAAACTGCCATCCGCGGTAGCGAAGTCGCCATTGGCGTTGCTGGAAAAGCCGGTCGCGGTGGCGTCGGCGCCGCTGGCGTTGCTGTTCGTGCCCGTCGCCGTCGCATTGTTGCCGTTGGCGTTGCTGGACTCGCCGGTCGCGGTGGCGCCGGAGCCGTTGGCGGCGGCGCCGACGCCGGTTGCGGTCGCGCTGAAGCCGTTGGCGTTGGCGTCGGCGCCCGTCGCGGTGGCCTCGTCGCCATTGGCGTTGGCGAAATTGCCCGTCGCTGTGGCGACGCCGCCGTTGGCGTTGCTGTATGCGCCGGTCGCAGTGGCGTTGCCGCCATTGGCGTTGGCGAAGTTGCCCGTCGCCGTGGCGATGGCGCCGTTGGCGTTGGCTCCGGCGCCTGTCGCCGTGGCGCTGTCGCCGTTGGCGTTGCTGTTGACGCCGGCATGCGGTGGCGTTGTCGCCGTTGGCGTTGCTGAAAGTGCCGGTCGCCGTCGCGTTGGCGCCGGTGGCGTTGGCGTTGGCGCCGGTCGCCGTCGCGCTGTCGCCGTTGGCGTTGCTGGAAAAGCCGGTCGCGGTGGCGTTGGAGCCGTTGGCGTTGCTGAGGTCATGCCCGTCGCCGTCGCGTTGATTGCCGTTGGCGTTGCTGGACTCGCCGGTCGCGGTGGCGGCGTTGCCGATCGCGTTGGCGCCGTCGCCGGTGGCGGTCGCGCTGAAGCCGTTGGCGTTGCTGGAGCTGCCGGTCGCAGTGGCGTTCGAGCCGTTGGCGTTGGCGCCGATGCCGGTCGCTGTGGCGCTATCACCGTTGGCGTTGCTGTTGACGCCGGTCGCGGTGGCGTTGGCGCCGTTGGCGTTGGCTCAATGTGCCGGTCGCTGTCGCGTTGGCGCCGTTGGCGTTGCTGCATGGAACCGGTCGCGGTGGCGTTGTGGCCGTCCGTGGCCACAGCGCCTGGGCCGGTCGCCGTCGCCTGCGTAACCATGTGGCGTTGCTGACGACGCCGGTCGCCGTGGCGCATACGTGCCGTTGCGTCGCCAGCTCGTGAACCCGGATGGCCGTCGCAAAGGCTGCCATTGGCGTTACTGTTGACGCCGGTCGCGGTGGCTTGGAGGCCGTTGGCGTTGGCGCCATCGCCAGTCGCAGTGGCCTGTACTCCATTCGCATTGGCGTTGGAGCCTGTCGCCGTCGCGAAGTCGCCGTTGGCGTTGCGCTGACGCCGGTCGCTGTCGCGTTGGAGCCGTTGGCGTTGCGCCGTTTCCGAAGGCCGAGGCGCTATCCCCGGTGGCGTTGCTCATGACGCCGGTCGCGGTGGCGTTGGCGCCGCTGGCGACGCTTAAGCGGCCCGAGGCCGTGGCGAAATCGCCATTGGCGTAGGAGAGCGCGCCCGTCGCTATGGCGTTGCTGCCGTTGGCAGTGGCCAAGACGCCGGTTGCGGTGGCCTGGGATCCATTCGCGTTGCTGGAGTCGCCTGTGGCGGTCGCGAAATTGCCGTTGGCGTTGGCGTTGCTGCCTACGGCCGTGGCGTTTTGGCCGTTGGCGTTGGCGTTGCTGCCGAAGGCCGAGGCGCTATCCCCGGTGGCGTTGCTCATGACGCCAGTCGCGGTGGCGTTGGCGCCGCTGGCGACGCTTAAGCGGCCCGAGGCCGTGGCGAAATCTCCATTGGCGTAGGAGAGCGCGCCCGTCGCTATGGCGTTGCTGCCGTTGGCAGAGGCATCGACGCCGGTCGCCGTAGCTTGGGATCCATTGGCGCTGCTGGAGTCGCCCGTGGCCGTGGCAAAATTGCCGTTGGCGTTGGCGCTGCTGCCCGTGGCCGTCGCGTTTTGGCCGTTGGCGTTGCTCATGAAGCCCGTCGCGGTGGCGCTCGCGCCGCTGGCGTTGCTCGAGAAGCCGGTCGCAGTGGCGGCGAAGCCATTGGCGTTGCTGAAGGTGCCGGTCGCAGTGGCGGCGAAGCCATTGGCGTTTGCGACCTCACCGGTCGCCGTTGCGGAGCTGCCGATGGCGTTAGCGCTGGCGCCGACCGCGGTGGCGTCCGAGCCGTCGGCGTTGGCGAGGGGGCCGCACGCTGTGGCGCCTGCGAAGCCGTTGTCGGTCGCACCGGCGTTAGAGAGGGAGCTGTTCACGCAGGTGAACGCATCCGCCGGCAAGACCATGAGAACGGCGCCCGCGGCCGCGCCCGAGGCCAGCACCAGGCCGCGCAACGCGCTGCCTGCGAGCGCGCTGGTCGACAACAGTCCCCGTTGGGAAGCGGGCAGCGGACGGCGTTTCGCCGCCCTCGATCCGCACGCCGCCCAGCCCGAAAAGCTCGTCCCGCCCATGTCCGGCCCCGCGTTTACGAATCAAATCGATATAGGCATAACTGGTAACAGACTATTCCGTTTGGGAAGGTGACGCCATGCCCTAGCGTTTGAATGGCCACATACTTGCCTAATAAATTCTCATGTGTGGTCGAAAAGTCACAATTCTGATAACAACGTTTTGTTAACGGATGCATCCGTGTTTTCGGCCGCAAGGGAAGCCCCCGGATCAAGGACACAACACTACGGAATGAGGCGCGCTCGAGGGGCTTTTGCCAGGCTGCTCCCGGGGCGGATCCGCGGCCGCTCACGCCGCACCGGCCTGCATGCATCGCACGACATCGACTCGAGGCGGCCATCCGCCTGCAGGCTTCGGGCCGGCTCGCCTCCGCCCTACGAATCTGTATAGTGATGCGGCCATCCGGAGTCGCCGCTTGCCCGCCAGGACCGCGTTTTTTCCTGCCACCCGTCGCGCGGCGGCGCTGGCGGCGCTTGCCGCGCTCGGCTTGGCTGCTTGCGGCCGCTACGGCCCGCTCGAACCGCCGCCCGACGCCAGCGCGCCGGCAAAGCCCGCGGCCCCGGCCGCGAACGCAAGCACCGCGGACGCGCTGAACCCTCAGCTCAAGCAGAAGATTCCGCCGATCGTCCCGCCAAATCAGCCTTTCATTCTCGATCCGCTGCTGAAATAACGCCGCGATGCATCACTTTTCCTATCGCGGCGGGGTGCTTTGCGCCGAGGACGTCGCGTTGCCGGCGATCGCGCGCGCGGTGGGCACGCCGTTCTACTGCTATTCGAGCGCCACCATCGAGCGGCATTTCGAGGTGTTCCGCGCCGCCTTCGCCGGCCAGGACGCGCTCGTCTGCTACGCGATGAAGGCCAATTCCAATCAGGCGGTGATCGCCACGCTCGCCGCGCTCGGAGCGGGCATGGACGTCGTGAGCGAAGGGGAATTGCGCCGCGCGCGCGCAGCCGGCGTCCCCGGGAGCCGGATCATCTTTTCCGGCGTCGGCAAGACCAGGGCCGAAATGGCGCTCGGCCTCGACGAGGAGATCCTCTGCTTCAATGTCGAATCCGAGCCCGAGCTCGAGGCGTTGTCGGCGCTCGCCTCGGCCCGCGGGGCCACCGCCCCGATCGCCATTCGCGTCAATCCCGACGTCGACGCGCGCACCCACGCCAAGATCGCCACCGGCAAGTCGGAGAACAAGTTCGGCGTGCCGATCTCGCGCGCCCGCGACGTTTACGCCCGCGCTCGCGCCCTGCCGGGCCTCTCGATCCGCGGCGTCGACATGCATATCGGCTCGCAGATCACCGACCTCGAGCCGTTCGACAACGCCTTCGCGCTCATGGCCGATTTTGTGCGGGTCTTGCGCGCCGACGGTCACACGATCGATCATGTCGATCTCGGCGGCGGCCTCGGCATCCCCTACCGCACCGACAACAATCCCCCGCCCTTCCCGCAGGCTTATGCCGACATCGTCGCCCGCCACACGCGACCGCTCGACTGCAGGCTCTATCTCGAGCCCGGACGGCTGATCGCCGGCAACGCGGGCGTGCTGGTGGCGTCGGTGATCTTCGTCAAGGCCGGCGAGAACAAGAGCTTCGTCATCGTCGATGCGGCGATGAACGACCTCGTTCGCCCGACCCTCTACGAAGCCTATCACGACATTCTGCCGGTTAAGGAGCCGGACCCCGGCGCCGACATTTTCCGCGCGGACGTGGTCGGCCCCGTCTGCGAGAGCGGGGACTTCCTCGCGCTCGACCGAGACCTGCCCAAGGTTGAAGCAGGCGACCTCATCGCGGTGATGAGCGCAGGCGCCTATGGCGCAGTGCAGGCGGGAACCTACAATTCCCGCCTCCTCATCCCGGAAGTGCTGGTCAAGGGCGCCGATTTTGCATTGATCAGACCGCGGCCGACCTACGAGGAGTTGATCGCACTCGACACACTTCCGCCGTGGTTGCAGGCGTCTTCTTTTAACCCATGAGCGTTTGAGGAGATTTTGGCGAAAGACGACGAATCGAAGGGGCTTGAATCGCCAGCCGCCGGACGCGGCGGGAGGCTCGCCGCGCTCTCGGCGCTGGCGGGGCGGGTGCTTCTTGTCGAACGCGCCTGGCCGCCGCTCGTCTGGGCGCTCGCTGTGGCGGCGCTATTCCTTGCGCTCTCGTGGCTCGGCGTCTGGGCGTTCGCGCCGCGGGCGCTCCGCATCGGCGGCGTTGTCCTGTTTGCGCTGGCGCTTATCGTCGCGCTCGCTCCGCTCGTGCGGCTGCGCTGGCCCGGCGCGCGCGACATCACCGCCCGCCTCGACCGCGACGCCGGCGCCGGCCATCGTCCCGCAACCTCGCTCGCCGACAGCCTGGCCAATGCCGACGACCCGGTCGCCCGCGCCCTCTGGGCGGAACACCAGGCGCGGCTCGCCCGCACGGTCGAGGCGATCCGCGTCGCGCCGCCCGCTCCCGGCATGGCCGAGCGCGACCCCTATGCATTGCGCTTCGGCGCGGCCCTGCTCGCCTTCGCGGCCGCGGTCGCGGCCGGGCCCGAACTCTACAACGGCTTCGCCTCCGCCTTCGACTGGCGCGGCGGCGCCGCCATCGCCGCTGCGGCGGGAAGCCGGATCGACGCCTGGATCGACCCGCCGCCCTATGCGGGTCGCGCGCCGGTCGTCATCGACGTCAAGAACGCCGACCCGCAGACCATGACGGTTTTCGAGGATTCGACACTGGTCGTGCGCGGCGAGCCGGGCGTGGTCGAAACTCGGGTCGAGGGTCCGATCAGCCCGATCGACCAAAAAGCAACAGACCAAAAGGCGGCCACGCCGCAGGGTCCTTCGCCGGAACGCCGCTGGACCATCCACGGCGACGGCAAGGCGACGATCCTGCGCGGCGGCGCCAAGGCCGCCGAGATCGCCTTCGCGGTCACGCCGACCGGGGTCCCCACAATCAAATTGACCGAGAACCCCCAGACCAACATCAGCGGCTCCCTGACCCTCGCCTACCGGCTCGACGACCGCTATGGGGTTGCCGGCGCGCGCGCCGATTTCGCGCTTCCGCACGACCCCGAAAAGCCCGCGCCGCGAAGCCTGGCTCAGCCGCCCCAGGCCGGCCTCGAAACGCCGGCGACCGTCAACGGCGTCGGCGACGCGCGCTCCACGATCGATCTTTCCGAACATCCGTGGGCCGGCGCGCACGTTCTGATGACGCTGAGCGCGCAGAGCGTGTCGGGCAAAAGCGGCGCGAGCGCGCCGGTCGAAGTCACGCTTCCGCAGCGGCCGTTCCACAATCCTCTGGCGCGCGCGCTCGTCGAAGAGCGGCGCGATCTGATCCTCGACCCGGACCGTGCGCCCAAGCGCGTCGAGACGGCGCTCGATGGCCTCAGCGTCGCGCCGGAATTGTTCGACACGCCGGCGAATGTCTATCTTGGCCTCAAGCAGGCGGACGCGACCCTCGCTCACGCGCGCAGCGACGCGGATCTGCTCGACGTCGCCGCCCTTTTGTGGGCGATGGCCCAACAGATCGAAAACGGCGATGCCACGCAGGCCGAGCGCGACCTGCGCGCCGCCGAGCAGGCTTTGCGCGAGGCTCTCCAGCGCGGCGCGAGCGACGAGGAGATCAAGAAGCTGATGCAGAACCTGCGCGAGGCCGCCCAGCGCTTCGCCAATGAGATGGCGAAGGACGCCGAGCAAAGTCCGCAAGATTTCGCAGGAGCAGGCCCAGGATCTCGACAAGCTGATGGATCGGATGGAGGACGCCGCGCGCAACGGCACGCGCGAGGACGCCGAGGCGATGCTCGACCAGATGCAGGAAATGTTCGAGAACATGCGGAGCGCGCGCAGCGCCGAGGAAAGCCAGGCCGAGCGCGCCATGCGCAAGCAGATCGACGAACTCGAGAAGCTCCTGCACGATCAGCAGGCGCTGCGCGACGACACGTTCCGCAGCGACCAGCGCGATCGTGGACAGAGGCGTGGGCAGAAACGTGTGCCTGGGGCGCAGAGTGATCAGGCGCAGCCGGACGACGGCCAGCAGGATCAGGGCGACAACGATCAGAACCCGCAGTCCAATCCCGATCAGCAGGCGGGCAATCCCGCGGACACCGAGCTCGGGCAACGCCAGCGCGCGCTCAGCGACCGCCTCTCCGAATTGCAGCGCAAGCTGAAAAGCCTCGGAATGAAAGGCGAGAAGGGCTTCGACGACGCTCAGAAAGACATGCAGGAGGCCGAGGGCGACCTCAAAGGCGATCAGGGCGATCAGGCCGGTCAGGGCGCGCCGAAGTCCGAAGGGAAATCGGGCAAGGGCGCGGCGGTCGACGCACAGGGCCGCGCGCTCGAGGCGCTCCGCGATGGGGCGCAGGGCATGCAAAAGCAGATGGGCCAAGGCCAGAACGGCAAGGGCGGATATCAGGCCCGCCGGAAAGGGCCGGGCGAGCAGCAGGGCGACGATCCGCTCGGGCGCGGACGCGAGGGCAATATGGGCCGCGAGGAAGGCTCGCTGAGGGAAACGGCTGGCGGGGCCGAGCGCGCCCGCCGCGTGCTCGAGGAACTCCGCCGCCGCCTCGCCGATCCCAATCGCCCGGTCGACGAGCGCGACTATCTCGAACGGCTGATGAAGCACGACTGAATGCCGGCTTCGGCGGCCGGGCTCCCTGATACTCCCTGCTAACAGGGAGAAGAGCCGAAGGCGGATGGTTTACGCGCCTAGAATTTGCATAAATGTATTTATTATCAATGGCTTGGGTGGTGTAATACCTGATCTTAAACGTATAAATAACGGGGAGAAGAATCTCCCTGTTCCGGCGCTAATCAGGGGGATGGAGGCCCGGAACGGCGTGGCGTCAGAAACGCCTTGAACGGACGAAATGTGCGTCCGGCTCTCCCGTAAGATTAAGAAGACGGGGCAGAGTCTTGACTGTCCTCGTCTCTCACGGGCGCGCCAGGCGGTTCTGCGGACGTGGGGCGCCCTTTCTCCGCCAAGCGTGCGGGTGGACGCGCGGGGTCGGCCGCGCTAGGCGAAGCGTACACCTTCAACGACCTGACGGCTGACCATGGTTCGACTGAACGTCATTTACACGCGCACGGGCGATGCGGGCGAGACCGGCCTTGGCGATGGATCGCGCCTGCCGAAGACCGACCCGCGTGTCGTAGCCATGGGCGATGTCGACGAGACCAACTGCACAATCGGCCTCGCCCGGCTCGCCACACGCGGCGCGTCGGATGCGACGCTTGCCTCGATCGAGGCGACGCTGGCGCGCATCCAGAACGACCTCTTCGATCTCGGCGCCGACCTCTCGCTGCCTCGCCAGCCCGACGAAGCGGCAGGCAAGGCGCTTCGCATCGCGCCCTCGCAGGTCGAGGCGCTCGAGCGCGCGATCGACGACCTCAACGCAAGGCTCGAGCCGCTGCGCTCGTTCGTGCTGCCGGCAGGCTCCGCGGCCGCGGCCGCGCTGCATCAGGCGCGCGCGGTCTGCCGGCGGGCCGAGCGAGCTCTCGTCGCCTTGACCTCGATCGAAGGCGAGGAGGTCGGCGACGCCGCGCTCGCCTATGTGAACCGTCTCTCGGATTATCTCTTCGTTGCCGCGCGCGCGGCAAACGACGACGGCAGGGCCGATGTGCTGTGGGTTCCCGGGGCGAACCGGAGCGAGAGCAGATGAGCGACGGGCGATGAGCAAGCGACGCATTCCCTCCCCCCTTGTGGGGGAGGGCGAGGGAGGGGGGTCGGGCGGGACCTTGCAGGCCTCGCGCCCCAAGAAACCCGGTCGGGAAGCGCAGCGCGACCCCCCACCCCTGCCCGCCCCCACAAGGGGGGCGGGGGATGCCGCACGGGAGCGGAGCGCGCTTACCGTCGCAATCGGCGTCATCAGTGGCACGTCGATGGACGGCATCGACGTGGCGCTGATCCGCAGCGACGGCGCCAATGAGGTCGAGACCGGCCCTGCGGCGACCTTTCCCTACCCCGAGCCGGCAGCGGCGGCGCTCCGCGCCGTGGTCGCAGACCCAGGCGAAGCTGAAAAGCCGCAAGCCGAACTCGAGCGCGCCGTCACCGACGCCCATGTCGCGGCAGTCGAAGCTTTTCTCGACCGCTTCGGCATCGTCCGCGAGAGCGTCGCGCTCGTCGGCATGCACGGCCAGACCACTCTGCACCGTCCGCGCGCGCGCCTGACGCGCCAGCTCTGCGACGGGGAGCGCGCAGCGGCCGCGCTCCGGATCGATGTCGTCTGTGACTTCCGCTCGGCCGACGTCGCAGCCGGCGGCGAAGGCGCTCCGTTCGCGCCGGTCTATCATGCGGCGATGGCGGCGGGCCTCGAGCGTCCGTTGATGATCCTCAACTGGGGCGGGGTCGGCAAC
Source organism: uncultured Alphaproteobacteria bacterium (assembly GCA_963787135.1). Classification (GTDB taxonomy): domain Bacteria; phylum Pseudomonadota; class Alphaproteobacteria; order Rhizobiales; family Beijerinckiaceae; genus Roseiarcus. The sequence goes on from CAWBBW010000006.1 coordinate 26,105, forward strand.
GTCACCTATCTCGGCGCCAAAGGCGAGATCATCGCCTTCGACACCGGGCCGGCCAACGCGCTGATCGACGATTTTCTTCTGCGGCGACGCGGGATTGCGCTGGACGAGAACGGCGCCTTGGCCGGCGAGGGACGGGTCGACGCGCAAGCGCTCGAGGCGATGATGCGCGACCCCTATTTCGGCCGCCCGGCGCCGAAGTCGCTCGACCGCAACCATTTCGCCCGCGCGGCCGATTTGGTCGAAGGGCTCAGCGACGCTGACGGCGCGGCGACGCTCAGCGCCTTCACGGTAGAGGCGACCGCCGCTGCGCTGCGGCGCGTTCCCGAAGCGCCACGGCGATGGCTGGTCGGGGGCGGCGGACGGCGCAATCGGCTGCTCATGCACCGCCTCGGCGAGCGGCTTGGCGTCAGGGTCGAGCCAGTTGAATCGATCGGCTTCGACGGCGACGCGATCGAAGCGCAGTGCTTCGCCTATCTCGGCTTACGCTCGCGGCAGGGCGCGCCGCTCTCCTTTCCGACCACGACCGGCGTGCCGCAGCCGATGACCGGGGGGCGCTACTGGCCAGCGCCGAAAAAAGAAAGGGCCCCGCTTGCGCGAGGCCCCGTCCGATCCGTCGGACCGTCGTGATTACTGGCAGACGTTGACCTGCCGGTTGCCCAACGGGTTGCCGTAGGCGTCGAAGACCGGACGAACCTGCCAGCAACTGTCTCCGTAGCCGCCATAACCGCCGCCGTAACCCCAATAGGGATAGGTGGCGATGGCGCCGGCCGCGAGGCCCGCCACGACCGCCGGACCCCACCATCCGCCGTACCACGTGCCGCCGTTCCAGTAGCCGGGATGCCAGTACCGGCCGCCGCCGCCGGCCCAACCGCCACGCCAGCCCCCGCCATGCCAGCCGCCGCCATGCCAGCCGCCGCCCCCGCCATGCCAGCCGCCGAAGCCGCCGCCATGCCCACCGCCTCCATGCCACTGGGCGGACGCTGGCTCAGCCGTGGCAACGCATGCGGTCGCGAGCGACAGAGCCGCGACGCCCGCGACGATCGCCTTGGAAATTGTATTGCGCATTTCACCCTCCGATGAGCCGTCCCAGGGTTGAGCCTGGCCGGAACAGACCTTTGCGTCGCGTATCCCCGTGACGCTTCACCCTAAACGCTCTCACCCCAGTTCGGTTGCAATTTGATCGAAAAGCGGCGACTTGGCGCCAAAGCGCGAAATTCTTTGCCGCTGGGCGGGGTTTTCTTGCTGATGCATGAATAGACGTTCATTCTGCTTCGCGGGGAGCCGAGTTGTTCACGACATGTTGAAACGAGCGCAACGCTCCCCCTGCGCAGATACGCAGCGCTTTACATGCAGACGTTGACGAGAAGCCGCCCCATGTAGCGGCCGCGCTCGTCCCAAACCCTGCGCCTCACCCAGCACCGATTGTCGCCGTAACCAGGCGCGCCATTGGCGGCGATGGCGATCCCGAGGGGCACGGTTGCGGCCGCAATGCCCCAGCCTGGATCCCAACCCCAACCCCAGCCCCAGCCGCAGTTCCAGCACCCGCCGCCCCAGCCGCCGCCCCAGCCGGGGCCCCATGCGGCGCGACGCCAGCCCCAGCCACCGCCCCAACCCGGGCGGCCGGCCCAGCCGCCGCGCCAGCCTCCGCCGCCCCAACCGCCTCCATGAAAGCCCCCGCCACCCCAGCCGCCGCCATGGAAGCCGCCGCCCCCATGCCACTGGGCCTCAGCCGGCGTCGAAACGGTGGCGACCGCGGCCGCCATGCCGAGCGCGGCGATCGCCGTGACCACGATCTTTCTGATGGAAACGCCCATTGGGAACCTCCTCGCGCCGATCCGCAGACGATCCGACCGGTCACTGTTTGCACGCTCGCACCTTATAACTATTCGTGAACGCGCAAAGTTCTAGATTGTGCGGCCTGCGCCTCGCAAAAAATTGATCACGCCGGAAAAATCGTCGCCGCCGTGGCCGGCCGCCACGAAGAGCGCATAGAGTTGCGCGGCCTCCGCCCCGAGGGGCGTGGCGGCGCCGACGCCCGCCGCGGCTTCCTGCGCGAGGCGGAGGTCCTTCAGCATCAGGGCGGCGGCGAAGCCAGGCTTGTAGTCGCGGTTGGCCGGCGATGCCGGGACGGGTCCGGGAACCGGACAATAGCTGGTCAGCGACCAGGACTGGCCGGACGAGGTCGAAGCGACGTCGAACAGGGCCTGGGCCGAAAGGCCGAGCTTCTCGGCGAGCGCGAAGGCTTCGCAGGTCACGATCATCGTGGCGCCGAGAATCATGTTGTTGCAGATCTTGGCCGCCTGGCCCGCGCCCGGGCCGCCGCAATGGACGATGCGCTTCCCCATCGCTTCCAGAATGGGCTTCGCCCGGGCGAAGGCTTCGTCCGAGCCGCCGCACATGAAGGTGAGGGTCCCGGCGGTCGCGCCGCCGACGCCGCCGCTGACCGGCGCGTCGAGGGTGAGCGCGCCTGCCGCCGCGCCCGCTTCATGAGCGCGCTTGGCGCTGTCGACGTCGATGGTCGAGCAGTCGATGACGAGGCGCCTTTTGCGGCGCGCCGGGAAGGAAATCGGCCCAGCTCGCCAGCACATGGCGCCCCGCAGGCAGCATCGTCACGATCGCGTCGGCGCCGGCCACGGCCTCGCGCGCGTTTGCCTTGACTGCTACGCCCGACGCCGCGGACGCCTGCTTTGCCGCTTCAACCAGGTCGAAGCCAACGACCGCATGACCCGCTTTGACGAGATTGGCGGCCATCGGGCCGCCCATGTTGCCGAGGCCCAGAAAAGCGATCGTCGACATTATCTTCCCCGGATGATCTTCTTGGTTGAGTCTCGGCCGCGGGAGCGGCGCGAAACCGGATCTCGAAGCATGAATCCCATCGTCAATTCTCGATCAGCCCCCTTGCCACGATCACGCGCATGATCTCGTTCGTTCCCTCGAGAATCTGGTGCACGCGCAGGTCGCGCACCAGCTTCTCGACGCCGTAGTCGGCGAGATAGCCGTAGCCGCCGAACAATTGCAGCGCGTCGTTGGCGGCGTTGAAGCCCGTGTCGGTCGCGACGCGCTTGGCCATCGCACAGAGCCGGGTCGCCTCAGGCGACTTCTCGTCGAGCGCGCTCGCCGCCCGCCACAGCACCGAGCGCGCGGTCTCGAGCGACGTCGCAATGTCGGCGACCTTAAACTGCAGCGCCTGGAAATCGGCGATGCGGCGGCCGAACGCCTTGCGCTCGCGCATGTAGGCGATGAGCCTTGTCGAGCGCGGCCTGGCCGCCGCCGATCGAGCAGGCGCCGATGTTGAGCCGGCCGCCGTCGAGCCCGGCCATGGCGATCTTGAACCCGTCGCCTTCCGCGCCAACACGATTGGCGGCCGGTACGCGCACGCCCTCCATGATGACCTGGCGCGTCGGCTGGGCGCGCCAGCCCATCTTCTTCTCGTTGGCGCCGAAGCTTAAGCCCGGCGTTCCCTTTTCGACCATGAAGGCGGAAATCCCGCCGGCCCCGCCTTCGCCGGTGCGCGCCATGACGAGATAGACGTCGCTCGCGCCCGCGCCGGAAATGAACTGCTTGACCCCGTCGAGCACGTAAGCATCGCCGTCGCGCCTCGCGCGCGAAGTCAGCGCCGCGGCGTCCGAGCCCGCGCCGGGCTCCGTCAGGCAATAGCTCGCAATGAGCTCCATGCTCACGAGTCGCGGCAGGTAGCGCTTTTGCAGCTCCGCGGAGCCGAAGCGATCGACCACCCAGGACACCATATTGTGGATGGAGAGGAACGAGGCGACGCTCGGACAGCCTGTCGACAGCGCCTCGAAGATCAGCGCCGCGTCGAGCCGCGTCATGCCGCTGCCGCCGTTCTCCGCGCGTACATAGATCGTCGCCATGCCCAGCGCCGCCGCTTCGCGCAGGACCTCGACGGGAAAATATTCGGTCTCGTCCCATTTGAGCGCATGGGGCGCCATGCGCTCATCGGCGAAAGACTTCGCCATGTCGCGGACAGCCAGATGATCGGAAGTCAGGGCGAACATTCGCGCTTGCCGGCCTTCAAGTCTTCGAAACCAAATCGAGTCGCGCGGAAGCGCCCGACGGCGCCCATGCGCGGCAATTGCGAAAACGACGATGGTTGATGGCCGGACCGGTGTCAAACCCGGCCTCGGGTCGGGCACGGCAATGCCGGCGCGATTGATTTTCGGCCCCGAACGGCGCAATGCGTGGGCTCGCGCCGTCGGCGGGCAGAGGCAAGCATCATGGTTCGTTCGGTTCTGTTGGGCGCGGCGTCGCTCGCTCTCGTTTTCGCGACGTCGGCCCCAGCGAGCGCCCAGACGGCGACAACCCCGGCAAAACATCCCGATTACCATCACGCGAAACACAAGAAGCCCAAGGAACTGGCCGAGGGCCGCCAGATCACCGTGCACAAGGCGACGCCGTCCTGGCTGACCCTCGGCGGCGTCGCGTCTCCGTCCGAGACCTCCACGAACAACTACGTGCTCGACACATTCGACCCGCCGACCCCGATCCAGGGGACCTTCCTGCAGGGCCGCATGATTGTCCCCGACAATCGCTTCCAGGGCGCCGGCGTTCCGCTGTTGCGCTTCTAGGCTTGCTGTTCCGGAAACGGCGCTTCGACCGCGAGGTCGAAGTCCGGCGGGATCGAACCGGCGCCGTCATCGACCGCTCCGGCGATCCGGCGAACTCGCTCCCGACGCCGGCTCCACGCCGACTTGACAGACCTTCGCGCTTCACGCGATTCTCATGTTTGAAGACGCCGGGCTCATCCGCGACGCCAGCTCCTGGGAGCGTCCGAAAGTCGGATGAACAAACCCCTTTCCGATCCTACTCAACCTTATCGCAGTCTGCTCGCCGGATATAACGAGGCGATCAGGGCGTGCGACATGAAGGCGAACATCGCGTTCCTGTTCGTCGCATTCATGATGGGTTCGGTTCTCTATAACTACACGTACTTTCCGAATTATCTGCCGATCGAATTCGTGCTGATGCCTTTCCTGATCGTCTACACCTGCTTGTTCATGGTGCTCATTCCGCGCTATCCCAAGCGCGGCGCCCAGAACTTCCGCGTCGCGCGCAACCTGACCGGCGCGGATTTTGAGCATGTCGCTGAGACTGAGAACGACATCAGCCAGTTGAAGCTGCGGTGCGCGATATTTTCCGATATCCTGTGGTGGAAAACGCTGTTTATCCGCACCGGCTTCCTTGTGACGATCGTCTGCGTCTTCCTGACGATGTTTCTGCTTCTATACGTCAGGTTCACGTGATGCCCGGCCGCGCGCCTCGGGCGAGTCAGAACGTTTTGATGACCGAAGAGAAAAACGCAAAGCTTCGCAATCTCATCGCCGGCTACGGCAACTCGATCCGCCTCAGCGACATCAAGGCGCTCATCGCGGTGCTTTTCGTGGCGATCATGATGGGAACCGTTCTCCAGTTCCGCAACCTCTATCCTTGGTATCTGAGCGTGCCGGTCATCATGACGCCGTTCATGATCATCTTTATCAACTTGCTGATCTCGGTTTATCCGCGCTTTCCCCGCGCCGGGCGGCAGCGCTTCCCGATCTGGCGCAATGCGGATCCGGAGGATTTCGACTTCATCGCCGACACCCAGGGCGAAATCGAGGGGCTTCCCACGCGATGCGCGACTCTGTCGCGTATCCTCTGGTGGAAGAATGTCACGCTGCTGACCGCCGATGTTCTGTCGATCGCCTGCCTCGCCGCGGCAGTGATCCTGCTGTTCCTCGCACACCTCTGAGGACAACATCTTCGCAGCCGCGTCCGCTCACACGACATCTTCGCGGAAAGCCGCGCCTGCCAAGCGCGTCGAGACGCCTCAGTTCATCGTCGGAATGCTGAACTGCGCGCCGTCCTTGATGCCGGACGGCCAGCGGGCGGTCACCGTCTTGGTGCGGGTGTAGAAGCGGATCGAGTTCGGGTCCGTGCTGGTTGAGGTCGCCGAAGCCGGAGCGCTTCCAGCCGCCGAACGTGTAGTAGGCGATCGGCACCGGGATCGGCACGTTGACGCCGACCATGCCGACCCTGACCTTGCTGGCGAAGTCGCGCGCGGCGTCGCCGTCGCGGGTGAAGATCGCGACGCCATTGCCGTATTCGTGGTCGTTGCAGAGGCCGAGCGCCTCTGCATAGTCGTGCGCCCGCACGACGGAAAGAACCGGGCCGAAGATCTCTTCCTTGTAGATGCGCATGTCCTTGGTCACGTGGTCGAACAGGCAGCCGCCCATATAGAAGCCGTTCTCGTAGCCCTGCATCTTGAAGCCGCGGCCGTCGACGGCGAGCGTCGCGCCTTCCTTGACGCCGAGATCGACATAGCCCCTGATCTTTTCCAACGCCGCCTTGGTGACAACGGGGCCGAAATCGGCGCCGGCGTCGGTCGAGGGACCGATCTTCAGGGCTTCGACCCGCGGGACGAGGCGCTTGACCAGTTCGTCTGCGGTCTTCCGCCCGACCGGCACCGCAACCGAGATCGCCATGCAGCGCTCGCCGGCCGAGCCGTAGCCCGCGCCGATCAGGGCGTCGACCGTCTGGTCCATGTCGGCGTCCGGCATCACCACCATATGGTTCTTGGCGCCGCCGAAGCACTGCACCCGCTTGCCGCTCGCCGTGCCGCGCGAGTAAATGTAATGCGCGATCGGGGTCGAGCCGACGAAACCGATCGCCTGAATGTCCGGATCGTCGAGAATGGCGTCGACTGCTTCCTTGTCGCCGTTGACGACATTGAGGATGCCCGCAGGGCCGCCCGCCTCGATGAAGAGTTCGCCGAGCCGCATCGGCACGCCCGGATCGCGTTCGGACGGCTTGAGGATGAAGGCGTTGCCGCAGGCGATCGCCGGCGCGAGCTTCCATAAGGGGATCATCGCCGGGAAGTTGAACGGCGTGATGCCGGCGACGACGCCGAGCGACTGGCGCATCGAATAGATGTCGATGCCGGGTCCGGCGCCGTCGGTATACTCGCCCTTCATGAGATGCGGGACGCCAAGCGCGAATTCGACCACTTCGACGCCGCGCTGGATGTCGCCCTTGGCGTCGGGGATCGTCTTGCCATGTTCGCGGGCGAGGATGTCGGCGAGTTCATCGTTGTTCCTGGCGATGAGATCGAGGAACTTCATCAGGACGCGCGCGCGGCGCTGCGGGTTGGTCGCGGACCAGGCGCCTTGAGCGGCGGCGGCGTTCTCGACCGCGGCGCGGACCTCCGCGTTGGAGGCGAGCGCCACATGCGCGCGCACCGTGCCATCCATCGGCTGGAAAACTTCGGCGGTGCGTCCCGACTTGCCGGCGACATGCTTGCCGCCGATGAAATGCCCGTACTCGATCATGTTCCGCTCCCTGGCGCATGCGTGATTGGGGCTCTTATGCCTCAGGCTTTTGCGCGCAGCAATGCGAACGGCTTGCCCGCCGCGGAACCACTTGCGCGCACATGGGTTATCGCTTGACCGCAACGCGAGTGGAGCCGAACGCCGGATGAAACCTTTCGGCTTGGCCCTCGACACAGCGCCGATGGAGGCGAAGTCGGCCGAGGCTCTGCCAACGGAGCCGGGCAAGTGGCAGTTCGAGCCGAAGTGGGACGGATTTCGTTGCCTCGTCTTCAAAGAGGGCGGCGCGGTCGAGATTCGCGGCAAGTCCGGCAAACCCCTGGGACGATTTTTCCCCGAGGTCGTCGCTCTCCTGAGCGAGCTCGCGCATGAGCGCTTCGTCGCCGACGGCGAACTGGTCATCGAGATCGACGGGAGGCTCTCCTTCGACGCGCTGCAGATGCGCCTCCATCCGGCGGAAAGCCGCATCCGCAAGCTCGCGGCGGAAACGCCGGCGCGGCTGGTGCTGTTCGACATGCTCATGTCTCCTGATGGCGCGGACATGACCGGGGCGCCGTTCGCCGAGCGGCGCCGGGCGCTGGAGGCGTTCGGCAAGACCGCCGCCAGGCCCGAGCGCCTTCTCATCACCCCGTTCACCCGCGTGACGGCTGAGGCCGAACAATGGCTTGCCGGCTACAGCGGAACCGACGGCGTCGTCGCCAAGCGGCTCGACGGCGCCTATCAGAGCGGCGAACGGGCGATGATCAAGGTCAAGCGTCTGCGGACCGCCGATTGCGTCGTGGGCGGGTTTCGTTACGAAAGCCACAGTCGCGAAGTCGGCTCGCTGCTGCTCGGGCTCTATGCCGCCGACGGCCGGCTCGATCACGTCGGCTTCACCTCGACCATCGCCAACAGCGAACGACCTGCGCTCACCCGGCGCCTCGAAGCTTTGCGCGCGCCGCCCGGCTTTACCGGCAGAGCGCCCGGCGGCCCGAGCCGCTGGAGCACCGAGCGCAGCGGGCAATGGGAGCCGCTGCGGCCGGAACTCGTCGTCGAGGTCCGGTTCGATCACGTGACCGGCGACCGCTTCCGCCACGGGACGCGGCTTTTGCGCTGGCGACCCGATAAGTCTCCCCGGCAATGCACGATGGAGCAAATCGCCCCGCCGCCGGCGGACCTTGCTACCGAATAAAACTCGATGCTCGATTCCCGCTCGATAAACGGCCGGATCTCTTGTGGTCATCGGGCGTGAGCGATCAAACGTCGCGAGTCGACGTTGAGCTGCCGTTGCAGATCGTCAACGCGAGCGGAGCAATTGGGCGGATTGCGGTCCTTCCTGGCAAGCAGATTGCGTCGGGCGCGCCTGTGCCCACGACGACGGGCACCGCGCTTCGCCGATCTTCTCGACGATCGGGCGTGGCATCTCGGCGCCCGCTGCAAAATCAAGAGCATGGTCGGCCTGCGATCAAAAGGCGTAGGCGCTGAGGCTCGATTTCGACCAAACTGCGGTCTTGTCAAAATACTTGCTACGGCGGCAGTCTGAGCCTTGATTGGCCTGTCGTTTAGGGCGGGCGGACGCTGATCGGGAAGAGGTCGGCGTTATCGCTCACAAGAGCGGGGTGGCAATGACTAGGAATATTTGCACCAACGTGGCGTGTTTCTTACTCCTCTCGATCGCTCCTGTGGCGGCACAGGTGTCCCCGGTGGCCGTGGTGCGTCGGGTTCCGGCGCCTGAGGCGGATGCTGGACTCCTCGCCCTACTGTTGGTCGGCGGGGTGGCAATCCTCACCTACTGGCGTCAGCGCCGCTCATAGAGGGCTGCGAACCCGCCGGGTAGCGCGCAGAGCTTCGGACAGTGGGCGTCAACCTCCGCGACCGGCATGTGATGTTCGCCTTCGCGGGATGTGCCGCGCTTGCGACGCTTTGGCATCGGATTGTTCCCGAAGGCGTGACCTCGAGCCGAGTATTGCCATTTAGCGCGGGGGAAGCGATTGCATTATTTGCGCTATTCGTCGTAATCACCCGAATGAAAAATGACACGTTGTTCACGCGTGTCGATCTCTTAATTATTGCGGCGCTAGGCGTCGCATTTGTGCTTCCGTCGATGATGATCGCTTGCGTCGCAATGACGGCCACGGCGTTGATGTTGCTGACGCGCCACGACGCTCGGTTGACTTCAGCTGGGCAACTTCTGCTTGCTTTGGTGTCCTTCCAGTATTTCGCTCGCCTGATATTCGATCTTATTGCGCCTTACGCGCTTTGGCTGGAGACCATCGCTGTCACCACACTCCTGTCGCCGCTTGGCGGGTTCAGTAGAGACGGCTTCGACATAGTCGGACCAAATGGGCTTACAATCTTTATCGAACCCCCGTGCTCCGCCTTTCACAACGTCAGCGTTGCGGTTATTATCTGGTTGGGGCTAATCAAGATTGAAAGACTGCACTTCGTACGGTCGGACTGGTGGGCTCTGGCGGCCATGATTGGCGTAACGATCCTGCTTAATACGATACGAATCACTTTGATGGCTCAATCACTGACCATGCTGCAATATTGGCATGACGGTGCGGGCGTCACGATCGTCACTGTCGTCATGCTTGTCTCGGTACTCGCCATATCCTTGCTCTCGCGTGCAGCATCGGCTCCGAAGCTCGCATGAGAGCGATTGAGTTGACCCGCGCCTTCGCCTTGGCGGCGCTCACCGCGGCGGCGTTAGCTGGCAGCTTGACGCGGTGGGAAAGCCTGAAGGCCAAGCCACCTAGAGCGCCATCATCCTTGAACGCGTTGCTGGGGTTGCAACTGCAGGACGGTGCGGTCGTCGACCAAGTCTTGACCCAGCCGACTGATGGGGTTCGGCTGCGGCTCGCCGAGTGTCGTGACCCAGCTTTTCTGTTCCCGCTTCCGATCGAGTGGGTTTCGACCGCCGAAACGCTCACCCGCGCCTTTGCATCCCCGGACCATCAAATGATCGACGTTTATCGTGGGAAGATTCAGCGTGACTGGCGTCACGTAAATCGAATCTTCGACTACGTTAACGCCACTGTGGGTTCGATGGGTGGGGCGACTCCCGATGCTGGTAGCTACGTCCGCGTCTATCTTGGACCCCACTGTCGGGTGGACGAGCGCCTGCTTGTTGACTGGGCGAGCACGGTTCTGGCTCACTCGCTTTGAGGGTATGCGACCCGAGCGAAGGACATTCCGCGCCGTCACCGCTTCCCATTTGGACCCACGTGTCATGGCTTTGCCGCGACTGTCGAGAGCTGCTCACTCCGCAAAAACCCCGGGTTCTTGCCTTAACCCACTGCCGGCTGTTCCGCTTCAACAACGGCCGCCGGCGTGCTTCGACACGATTGCCTTCGAGGCCCATCTCGCAAACCTTCGCGAACACTATCGCCCGTTCGGCCGATAAGGATTCGTGGAGGACTATCGTCTTTGATATAAGGACCGGCGGTGTTGCGGCCGCTTCGGTATGCTTCGACAATCCGCTCGTTTTGAGCCGCGTGGCGAGGACGCGTGCAGGTCCCTTCGCATTCCTTGCCCTCAGCGAGAGCGAGGCGCGCAAACGGAACGCCCGCAATGGGTCGACATAACCCGTTCGCCAAGTCGTCGGGGAACGTCCGGGATTTTGCGCGAAGCGGACGGGCGCAGCCGACGTTAACCAGAGGCTGTGGTTGCAACAGTTGACGGCGCAGTTGGAGGAAAGCGACCGCTTTTGCCTCAGTGGGACAGCCCCGCTGGAGCCCGGCGCAAAAAGAAAGGCCGCGCGACAGTCGTTCGCGCAGGCTATCAGGCAGCCAGGTTTATCAGGCGGCCAAGTTTATCAGCCGGCGGAGACAGCCGCGCTTCCAGCCTTTCGCCCGGCGGTAACCGGCGTAACCAAGACCGCCGAAGCCGAGCATCAGCATCATCCAGGTCGAAGGCTCCGGAACTCCGCCAACGGCGACGTTGTCGAACTCGAAGGAATTTCCGTTCGAACTGAAGACCGCCTTGTTGAAGTCGAATCCGCTGATGACGAAATACCTGTTCGAAGTCGCCGGCAAACTGGTCCCCATTGGCGACCGGCGGAATAGGAACTACGACGGAACTCGCGCCATTGAAGAGGGTGAGGACGTTGTAGGTGTCGATTGATCCCCAATAGAGACCCAACTCGCTATACGTCTTTCCGTAAACCACTGTCTCCGACTGGCCCGAAAGCACCGCCATATAGTTCGTCGTGTCGTTGTACGGCTCTGCGTAGAGACCCAGCGAACCTCCTCCGCCATTGTTCATGACGATGCCGCTGCCGGACCAGGAGCCGCCGCCGTCGGTGAATGTCGCGGGATTTGGGGAAGTCTGGACCGAATCGCCATAGGGAGTTTGCGGGATCGAATCGAAGGTGGCGACCGAACTCAATCCGGTCAGACTGGGCAAAGGAACGCCGCCAGGACCGAATGGGGTCACCGTTACTGCGGCTCCAGCAGGAACGGACAGGGCAAACGGCGCCAGAAGCGCCAGGAGATAGGTCGATTTCATCACGCGCCCCCAACAGCGAGCTACATTGCTCAGTTCTGGTACGTCTGTTAACACAACCTTAGGTTTACGCACGTTAATATCACCCGTCAAGCGGGTCCGCATCGGAGCGCATCGCCGACGGCCCAATTTCGAATTTAAGCTTACTCCGAGGGTGTCGCCTCGCCGCTCCCCGAAGCCAAAGCCATATTCCACCGCGCGCCGTGGCGCTGCCGCGCTGTTCGAGGGCGCCCCGAAAGGATTACCCCATACCGATTTTTGCCGACTTGATCTTCCTGCGGGGGCGGCCGCATCTTGATGAGGCCGTGCGCAAGGCCACCATCCGGCAAGCGCGCTCGGTTTCGCCCCGCATCGGCCGCGGCCGGCCGCATCGCCTGCGGTCGGTGCGGGGCCCCACGAAAGACCGGGCGAGGCAGCTTCCTCGGGCCCGATGCTCGTTTAGGTCAACGCTCGATGCAGGAAGAGGACCATGACGTCCGCCGCCCAATTTGACGCAGACACTCAGGTATATAACAATTCGGCCTTTAGCCAACCCCTCCAGGACGGCCAAGACCTCCAGGAAGGCGACATTGTGCGTTTCGGGGATAATCCTGACGACTGCAGGATAATCGGGACCTGGAGCGACTGGCTTTGGCTCCATTCTCTCCACCCCCGCGATTTCGCGCCGTTCACGGCCCGTGCGGGCGCCTGCAAACTCGTGACGCGCGCCCAGCCGCGGAGCTGGCCGTGTCGGTGAGAGAGCGCGTGAAGACGCATGATGCAACGCGCAGCGCCCGAAGCGCGACAGCCTGAAGGTCCTCTCCGGCGAAGATACGTCAACCGAAGATGCGTATCTGAATGATGGCGGCCACGATTTGCTACCGGGCCGAGCCGCCGATAGTGTCTCGGTTTCGCAAACTGAACTTTTTGCTTGGCGGCAACATTTGAACTGCGGTAAAGGATCACTTGCCGCTCGCCTTTTCGGGAGCGGGCCGAGGGCGACGCCATGACGCTGTACGTTTTGACCTACGACGTTCGCGCAACAAACCACGATTACACGCGCCTGTATGCCCTTCTGAACTCATGGAAAGCGGCTCATTTGCAGGATTTGGTATGGCTCGCTGATATGACAGGAGCAGCGGCTGCCGTGCGGAATGCAATGAGAACACACATGCACCCCGACGACACTGTATGCATCATTCAGCTTCCTGCAGCTGGGGCGAACTGGGCGACGATCCATGCGCGCCCTGAAGGGACAGCTTGGCTGAAGGCGCGCTTTCCTTGAGCCAAAAACTGTCAGATAGCCGAAAGGCACGTTCAACAATTCGGCTACCTGGCAAACAATCCAAACACGTAAACGCCTAACCATGGACAAAACTCTCCTGTTTCGTGTAGCTGTTGCTTCACAACGGAGAGCCATTCGTCATTTTATCGGAACGGGATTAGCGGTCCCGCCGACAGGGCTTATTACAACGCCGTCGCGCGAACGTCTAGCTATTGGACTTTTTATTCTCCTTTTTCCTCGCATCGCGCGCGTCAAGCAGCGCAACAATGTCCTCAATCTCCCACAGCCTATTGGTGACGCCAGCGGCCATTGCGGGCGTCGTCTTTAAGGTTTTGTGGATGCGGACGAAATTGTAATAGAGGAAATAGAGCGCCAGCGAGTGAGCGTGGTTTTCGATCTTCTTGGAAAAGGCATTCGTCGGTCGCGTGAAGCGACGCATTCCCTCGCGCATATTCAGGTTTTGGCGCTCGACGTAGGACGTGCTGATGTGATCCTCATCGGGGCGACCCTCCACCGCATTCTTGTTCGCGCCTAAGCAAATTGCGGGGCTATACCGCCTCTCAGGCGTCACCGGACCATCTGCGCGGTACACCTTCACGAGTTGCGCGTAGTCGACGTCGATACCGAAAACCTGAGCGACCGCGGGCGGATAGCTACCGAGGCCATCCGTCGTCAACTGAATGCGGCTCTTGGTGTGGGCCTGAACGTCCTCAAGCAGCCAAATGGCGTCATAATAGGTCCGATCGCCGACATGCCATGACACCATGAGCTTGCTTTCGGCGTCCATTGTGTTGATCGACACGTCCGCAATGCGCGAAATCGAGCGGAGCGACGCGCCTTCCACAAGCATGTGAATGATCTTCGCGCGTGCTTTCGTGTCGAGCTTGTTCACGGCTCGACTATCTGACATTTTTGCTTAGCGTCAAGAATAAATGCCATATAATTTTTGCGGGCTCGAATCTCCTTTGTTAGAGGCAGTTTAGTTGACAATCTCGGATTATTGATTATATGTCAATTCGCGATGAAATCAATAGGCACATAGGCAGTAAGCTGCTCCATTTGCCTTCTCTGGTTCCAAGCGACCGCTCGTGCGCGAGTTGTTTGTCTCGGCTGAGATCTTGGAGATAGCTGAGGAACCTTTCCCAGAACATAGGGATGGAGACCGCCATGCTTTATTCCGTGGCTATCTTGACGCATTCACCAGTGGCGAGGAAATCGGCGTCTCGGAGAAGCCGTTCAATAAACGATCCGACACATTCCTGGCTAGGGTTCACCCGACGCAACTCGAAGTATGGGACATAAGGGCGATTGAGCCAAGTCCTGGGATTCTGTGGCTTTGGATGTTTTGGCGACCGTGACCTATTCATCGTATTGACATACGAATATCGAGAAAATCTCGATGCAACAGCGAATGGCTTTGCAATCGAAGCTAGAAGATGCCGTTAGGTTTGGGATTTTCTATTCTCTAGCGTACCATATGGGGGGAGCGTAGTGATTACTCACAAACTTCTACCTTAGTTGAACTGACCGGTGATGATCGTATCCCGGCTGGGCATTTGGCGTATTTTACAGCCCGTAATCGTCGCAAGATTTATTCGGCAGTAATAAAGGCATTCAAAGATAGTGGGCTGAACTTAAATCCAGCTTGCCAAGCGCCTCGGAAAACGCCCTGACGTGATTTGCCGTTGGCTTTCTGGGCCCGGTAATTGGGAAATAGATACTGTGAGTATTTTGCTTTTCGGCATCTCAGGGGGGGAGTTAGGGTATCGTGTTGTTCACCCCCTACGCCAATCGCCGAGGAACTATAAAACGCCAGAATGGCTCAATAGGTCCTCCTCAGCAAACAATGATACGAGCTCGGTTGTCACCCTAAATATCAACGGTCCGGTCGCCTCCTCGATTAAAAGCGGAACCGATACCTCCAACGCAAAATATTCGGTTATGGAAGATGCCTGATGAGGCTCTGGCGTCGAGGCTTTTCTTTGACTTAGGGAGGTCTATAGGTAGTGGGTCTGGCGAAGGACTGCTTTGTGGGGCGCGCGGCGGCTGATGATGTCGCGATAGGTTTCTGGCTGCGGTCCGCGGCGAGCCCGAGCACCGTTTCGAACGAGACGTGCTGGTGAAAGCGGCGGTTGTAGCGAAAGACGAACTCATTGAGATAGGCGTCGACATGCTTGCGCCGTAGGCCGTGATATGTGCCCAGCGCTCAGCGCTTCAGCAACGAGAAGGCGCGGTGGCTCCAGGGCAGGACGACGTTGGCCGCTATGTTCCCGACAACGCGCGGATCGTGCCGGTAGTCGCCGAGAGGCTCGGATAGGCGGCGTGGCCGTCGGTGATCAGCGTCGCGCTAAGCTTCACATTGGCGCGCACGAACGCCTCGATCGATTTGGCCGAGTTGTCGGCGATCACGGCCAAGCGCAGCCGGCCCGAACGGGTGTCAGTTACTTCGCGCTCTTGCGCCTCGGCTTCGGCCTTCCGGCGCCGCGGTCGATCACCTCGACGGCGCCGACGACCAGGATTTTGCCGGCGGAGCCGGGCTCGAAGGACGCGTCGCCGGCGCGGAAGGGAATCTCCGTCTGATCCACCTCGACGACGCCTTCGAGAAGATCGCGGTCGGGATCGACCATAGAGCGCCGAAGCTTCTGCGCCAGCAGCCAGGCCGTCTTGTAGGTGACGCCGAGTTGGTCCTCCAATTGTCGCGCCGACATGCCGTTGGAATGCGTCGCCATTAGATGCGCCGCCCAGAACCACGTCGTCAGAGGCAATTTCGACCGATGCATCGCCGTGCCGGCGGTGAGCGAGGTCTGCCGTCCGCAATCGGGGCATTCCAGCAGGCGCGGACGGCTCTTCAAGGCCACAGCGCGGCCCCCGCCGCAGGCGGGACAAACAAACTCGTCCCGCCAGCGTCGCGCAGACAGAAACGCATCGCAGCGCGCCTCGTCAGGAAATTCTCGCTGGAACTCCGCCAGCGTGCGCCCGCGTCCCACCGCTTCGCGCTCCGAACCGGCGCGGCTTCAAGCGCGCCCAGCTTCAGACACTACATCTGCGGAACCTATTAACGGGATAAGCCTCCTGGCGTCGGCCGTGGTCGTCTGTGACGATATTCGCCAAGAGACAAATGGCAAGCAGATACTTATAGGCGTCTACGCAAACGATATACGTGTCCCAGCAATGCCATTCTCTATTCCGCTTTCGGTGTGGATCGAGTACCCCACAAACAAGATTGGAGCGGATACTGTCTATGTTAAATTAAGTTACACTACAGGGTTTTCCGCGTCAGTAAAGGTCGAAATACAAGTTAACGAGATCGGCACAATGGGGCTGGCGATGCCGCCTTTATTAGTTTCTGGAGCGACGGATGGGGAACTAGTAGTCGAGGCCTCCCGTGACGGAACAGCATGGGAGGAGATCAAGCGGAAGGCCATACGAAGAGGGCCAATTCCCGTAGTTTCTTCAATCGCTGCCGCCTCTTCTCCACCGGCTTGATGCGGCTCGTTTCGCTATCTCCGCTCTGCGCTCAGGCGTCATGTTCTTGGCCCGCGCCACCCCGCCTTTCTTTCCAAGCGCCTTCGCAGCGGGGTCCTTGCCGTCATCCGGGGGCGTGTCGTCAGCTTCACCTGTCGCTATCTTCGCGATCAAAACCGCCCGCGCGTTCACGTCGGCGGGGCGCTTCTCGCCTTTAGGTCCGGTTGGCATTCCTAATGCCCCGCCTGCTCTTTTATAGCTTTTTCAAGACTTACGGTGAACTCCTTGGCCTTTCCAGTCGCTTCCGCTTCCAGCGCCGCGAGCATCTTATGATACTCCTTGACGCATCCCTCCGCAGAATGACTGCTCTCCTTCGTGAGTTTCGCGACTGTTAGGATAGCGGCAATGATTTTGTCTGTATCTGTCATCGAGAGCCTCATGCTTTGTGCCAAGCATAGCACGGGACATGGGCAGCGAGCGAGGCGCGTCAAGCCCTCAAAATTCAAACTGAGACACTACCGAGCCGCCTTTTCGCGGATAGCTCCCGGCCTCATCGAGTGGTCTCAGCGCACCGCCCCACTTGCGGGACGCGGTATTTTCTTGCGATAATTAGAAAATTGTGCTACGTTTGTTCCTCCCGCGTTTCAGGAGAAAACCCAGTGTCCAATTCCTCCGAAGCCTCTGCCCCCGCCCCGCGACGAAGCCGGTCGATCAGGGCGAGGCGGGCGGCGCGGCTCAAAAAGATCAATCGCGAAAGGCGAATCGTCGCGATGCTGAACGGGGGCATTTCGGTGGCGGAGATGGCCTCGCGCGAGCGCCTGACGCTGAAACGGATGCGAAGGTTGGTCGAAGAGATCCTCGCCCGGCGCATGCCGCAGCCGCCGGCGGAATTCCTCGCCGTGCAGGTCAGCCGATTGAATGAGGCGCTGCTCGTCTCCTACGGCGCGATGTCGGGCGCCAATCTCCAGGCGGTCGACCGGGTCGTCAAAATCGTCCGGGAGCTCGACCGCTACCACGGTTTCGCCGCGTCGGGGCTCGCCCCGCGCCTCGAGGCCCAGCGCCTCGCCGCGCGGGCGCAAATACCTCTTGCGCTGGAAGCGCCGTCGGCCGACAGGCGCGGAAATGGCGCCGCAAGCGATTGAAAACCCGAGATTCGCGCCCGGAAATGGCGCCCCTTCTCCCGCCTGCAGTAACCTTCTCCCGCCTGCGGGTCCTCAGAACGGATGGTACTGGAACATCCAGGTCTCGGTCACCGTCTCGCCGCCGGACTTGAGGAAGGCGCGCAATTCGACCGGGTCGGTTCCGTCGACGATGAGGTCGAACTGGGCGCGCCAGTGGCCGGCGACGCTGTCGGGCATCGCCTCGACGAGCTGGTAGGGCCCGAAGGTTCCGCGTGAGGTCGAAACCACGAGGTCCGGCTTCACGCCAAAGGGCAGGTTCGTCAGCGGGCCGCCCAGCCACTCGACCATGAACTTGCGCACGCCCTTGGGGCGCGGCTGGCCGGGCTGGCCGCCGCGCCCCAGGCGGGTCGCAACGGTGATCGCAAGGTCGCTCGGAAAGGGCGCGTCGGCGACCCAGTAGAGCTTGTAGTTGAGGAAGAGCTCGGCCCCCGCCGGCACCGGCTCGGCCGGCACCCACATCGCCACCACGTTGTCATGGATCTCGTCGTCGGTCGGGATCTCGCAAAGCTGGATCGATCCCTTCCCCCAGCCTGCGCCGCCCGGGCCGGGCATCGGCTCGAGCCAGAGGCTCGGGCGACGGTCGTAATAGACGCCGTCGAGATAGTGGTCGAACACCCGGTCGCGCTGCATGAGGCCGAAGCCTTTCGGATTGTTGTCCGAGAACGCCGAGACCATGATTCGCGGCGGATTGTTGAGCGGGCGCCAGAGCCGTTCCCCGTTGCCGGACCACATTTCGAGCCCATCGGAATCATGCACCTCGGGGCGCCAGTCGATCGCCTCCGGCTTCTTGGTCTCGGAATACCAGTACATCGAGGTCAGGGGCGCGATGCCGAAGCGCGAGACCTCAGCGCGGACAAAGAGCGAGGATTCGATGTCCATCACGACGTCCTTCCCGCGCGTCATCAGGAAGCGGTAGGCGCCGACGATCGAGGGGCCCTCCATCAGCGCATAGAGGGTGAGCGTTTGGCCGTCGGGCGCGGAATCGATGTAGAACTGGGTGAAGTCCGGGAATTCCTCGGGCCGGTCGGCGACCGCGACGTCGAGCGCGATGCCGCGAGCGGAGAGGCCGTACTGCCTCAGTTCGCCGATCGCACGGAAGTAGGCGGCGCCGAGAAAGGCGACCCAGTCGTTCTTGCGCCAGTCGAGCGCGCCGTTGCGCGATTCCTGGATGCGCAGGCCAGCGAAGCCCGCGCCCCGGGGCAGCTCGTGCGCCGGCGAATTGGCCGGCATGTCGAAATAGTCCTGGTGATAGATGATCTCTCGCGACTGGCCGCCCTCGACCACGTGCATGCCGACCGCCTTCTGGAAGAAGAGCCCGAGATGGAAGAACGTGACGGGAAACGGCCCGGGGCCGTTGGCGAACAGCGCATAGGCGTCGCGATAGCGGATCTTGCCCCATTGCTCGTAGTTGATTCTCTGCAGGACGTCCGGCGAGGGGCGCGGCGGAGGCTGGTAGGGCGCGTGCGCGCGCTCGCGCGCCTGCGACTTGAAGAGTTCGTAAGAGAACGCGACCGGCGCCTCGAACTGCAGGCCATCGGGCTCGGCGGCAAGAGCTTCGCCGATCGGGCTCATCGCCGCCGCGGCGGCGACCCCTTTGAGAACCGTCCGGCGATCCACGCTATCCGACATGACTGTCCCTTCGAGGCGGCGCCTTGGCAGCGCGATTCTCCTGACCCGGAGAACTGCTCACTGGGCCGCGCATTGGCTCACAAACGAACAAAGTTGAGGTAAACGGATCCCCGCCCTGCCTTACGGGCCTTTGCTTCATAGCGTGTCGGACGCCATTCAGGCCAGGGGGTCCGCCAGTCGTCAGCCCGCGCCGCCGTCCAGCGGAAGAAGGGCGAAGCCAGGAACCGGCGCAGCGTCCAGCCAGCATAGTCGTCGATGTCGGTGGCGAAGCGAAATTCCCCGCCCGGCCTCAAGGTTCTGGCGAGCGCCTCGACGATCGGGTCCGAGACGACGCGACGCTTATGGTGGCGCCGCTTCGGCCAGGGGTCGGGATAGAGCATGAAGACGCGCGAAAAGAGCCCTTCGGGCGCGGCCTCGAGCAGAGTCTGGGCGTCGCCGCGCCGGATCCGCACGTTCATGAGCTTTTCGCGGTCGATGCCCGACAGCGCAGCCGCGACGCCATTGAGGAAGGGCTCGCAGCCGATAAACCCGACCTCGGGATTGCTCTTCGCCTGCGCGATCAGGTGCTCGCCCGAGCCGAAGCCGATTTCGAGCCAGAGTTCCCGAGGCGCGAACGAAAAGAGCGAGCCTGAGGCGAGCGCCTCCGGAGCGATCGTGAGACGCGGCAGCACCTGCTCGAGCAGGCGCTCCTGTCCCGCGCGCAGCGCCTTGCCACGGCTGCGGCCATAGAGCCTGCGGCGCGGAGAGGGCGAGTCGCTGTCGACGCTCGCCGGCATGCGGTCCCCGGCGTTTCGCGCGTCCGTCTCAGGCGAGACGGCGCAGGCTGTCGGCAAGGTCGGTCTTCTCCCACGAGAAGCCGCCATCGGCGTCGGGGGAGCGGCCGAAATGGCCGAAAGCCGAGGTGCGGGCGAAGATCGGGTGGTTCAGATGCAGATGCTCGCGGATGCCGCGCGGCGTGAGGTTCATGACTTCCATCAGCGCCTTCTCGAGCTTGCTTTCCTCGATCTGCCCGGTGCCGTGGAAGTCGGCGTAGATCGACAGCGGACGCGCGACGCCGATAGCATAGGAGAGCTGGAGCGTGCAGCGGTCGGCGAGGTTGGCCGCCACGACGTTCTTGGCGAGATAGCGCGCCGCATAGGCCGCGGAACGGTCGACCTTGGTCGGGTCCTTGCCGGAGAAGGCGCCGCCGCCGTGCGGCGCAGACCCGCCATAGGTGTCGACGATGATCTTGCGCCCCGTGAGGCCGGTATCGCCGTCGGGACCGCCGATGAAAAACTTGCCGGTGGGGTTGATGTGCCAGACCGTCTTCGGGGTGATCCAGCCTTCGGGGAGTGCGGCGGTCACATAGGGACGCACCAGCGCGGCGACCTCTTCGGAGGTCAATTCCTCAATGAGGTGCTGGTGGGAGACAACGATCTGGGTCGCCTCGACGGGCTTCCCGTTCTGGTAGCGGACCGTAACCTGGCTCTTGGCATCCGGACCAAGCGTTTTTTCCGCCCCCGAGTGTCGCGCCTGCGATATCTCGCGCAGGATCTTGTGGGCGTAGTACAGCGGCGCCGGCATGAGTTCTGGCGTTTCGCGGCAAGCGTAGCCGAACATGATGCCCTGGTCGCCCGCGCCCTCGTCCTTGTTGCCCGTGGCGTCTACGCCCTGGGCGATGTCGGCCGACTGCGCATGCAGGAGGATCTCGATCTTCGCGTCGCGCCAGCTGAACCCCTTCTGCTCGTAACCGATGTCCTTGATCGCCTGTCGAGCGGTCGCCTCGATATGGTCGCTCGCAAGCTTCGGGCCTCGGACCTCTCCCGCGATAACGACCCGATTGGTTGTCGCCAATGTCTCGCAGGCGACCCTGATCTGATAGGGATCGATGCCCGCCTTCGCCCCTTCGCGGAAAAACAGATCGACAATCTCGTCCGAAATGCGATCGCAAACCTTGTCCGGGTGCCCCTCCGACACCGATTCGCTGGTGAATTCATAGTTCAGACGCGCCATATGAACGATCTCCCGCCGGGTGCGAACCACCGTGACCTCTCTCGCTCGAGCGAGCCGCACGGCCGGGCGCGCTTTTGACAGCGAGCGTTCGGTACGTCAAGCCAGATTGGAGGAAATCGTTCGTTTTAACGAACAGTCTCGTCAGCATCGTCGTCGGGTTGCGCCAACGAAACGACGAGGTCCACAATGCGACGGCGCACTTTGGGGTCGCGAATCTTCATGAAGGCGCGATTGAGCTGAAAGCCCTCGGTGGTCGCCAGGAAAGCGATGTCGAATGACGGCGACAGTTCCGCGAACCCGCTTGCGCTGGACGGTTGCGCTGGTGCGCCTTCAAGAAAAAAATCGATTGAAGTATCGAGGACCTGCGCAGCCTGCTTGAGACGGCTTGCACTGATCCGATTCGTCCCTTTTTCGTACTTCTGGATTTGCTGGAATGTAACGCCGAGAAGTTGACCAAGTTTACCTTGGCTCATTCCGAGCATCATACGTCGCATCCGCAAGCGCGCCCCGACGTAGACGTCGATGATATTGGACGGACGGTTCATGGGCTTCCGCTCCGATGTCCGAGCGATTGGCGGTGGACCGCCCGCTTGAGTCGCGTGACGTTAGGTCAGTGCATAGACTATGCTCGCCCAGCGCGCAAGACGCCGAGTATGCAATCGCCAGTCTCCTAGGCCGTGCGCCTGCCGATCAGACCGGCGGCGAGGAAAACGATGGCGATGATAGCCGCCCCTACCGACCCAAAGCGGGATTGCCAGGTCGGCGGCAAGGGCTTCGGCAGCGCCGAGTCCAGCACGGCCTCCACGCCGAGCGGCGCGACGACCGTCTCGCGGCCAAAGCCGTCGACGACCGCCGAAACCCCGGAATTGGCCGCGCGCACGAGCGGGAGCCCGAGTTCGATCGCGCGCAGGCGTGCTTGGGCGAAGTGCTGGTAGGGCCCGGGCGTCAGACCGAACCAGGCGTCGTCGGTGACATTCAGCATCCAGTCGGGACGACGGGCGCCTGACAGCGCATCGCCAATCTCGACTGGAAAAATCGCCTCATAGCAGATGAGCGGCGTCGCGGTCGGCAGGCCGGGAACATCAAGAATTCGCGGGCCCGACCCTGGGGCGAAGCCTCCGGGGACCTGAACGAACTGCGTGACGCCGGCATTCTCCAATACGCTTTCGAATGGCACGTATTCCCCGAAGGGCACCAGGTGCTGCTTGTCGTAGCGCTCTGGCCTCAAGCCATCCCGATCCAGAACCTCGATCGAGTTGTAATAGCTTGGCTCGCCGCCGTCGTTTGTCTCGAGACGGGCGGCGCCGGTGATCAGCGTCGCGCCCGAGCCAAGGGACGCGGCGATGTCGTCGAGCGCCCGGGCGTCCCTGGACAAGATGAAAGGGAACGCCAACTCCGGCCAAATGAGATGGGTGACGTCTCGAACGCCGTTCGGGGCGGATTCTGTGGGGCGATCCGACATCGCGAGATAGCGGCGAAGGATCGCGTCCCTGTTCTCCGGGGCGAAAGAGGCGCCCTGCGAGATGTTGGGCTGGATCAGACGCAGCTTGACGCCGGGCACGGTCGCGCTCGCGGGCGCCGATAGCCTCACCGCTCCGAAGCCCGCGATGAGCGACAATGCAAGGGCGGCGGCGATCGTCGGAGCAAACCCTGGGCGTCTCCCTCCGGCGCGCGAAAGAGTCGCGGGAGCGGCGAAGATCGCGATCGCAAGGAACGTGAGCCCGTGCAGACCGACAAGCGAGGCGATTTGGGCCAGCGTCAGATTGGCGCCGAGCGCCATCCCGATGTCGTTCCAGGGAAATCCGCTGAACAGGAGACCGCGCGCCCATTCGCTCGCGCCCAGTCCGAACCCGAGCGCGAAAATCCGCAGGGGGCTCGACGACCAGAGGAGCCTGGCGAACACAAATCCGAGTGCAGGAAAGACGGCGAGGCCCGCTGGCAAGGCGATGACGGCAAGGGGGAGCGCCCAGGCGAATTTGGCGGCGTCGACAAGGACAGCCGAGCCGACCCACCAGAGCCCGCAGAGGAAATAGCCCAAGCCCATCCACCAGCCGGCGCCGAACGCCGATCGGAGGCCGGCCGCAAGCGTCCGGCTCCCTCCTGATTCGCAGGCGCCGTCGATCAGCCAGACCGCGACGGTCATCGGGGCGATCATCAGCCCGACGACTGAGAACGGAGGCAAGGCCAGCGCGCCGATCGCCCCGGAGCCGCAGGCGATTGCCCGCCGGCGCCAGCCCGAGGACTGGGCAACGCGCCCAGCGAGCGAGCCGAAAAGGCTCGCGGCCGATGCGACGCTGGCGGTGGCGGTCGTCACGCGGGCGGTTCCCGGGAGACGCTACTCGTTCCGTGCGGCATGAACTGCAATCTTTACGGGATCCCGCGCTAAGGTTGTTCTTGCAGCGGCTTGCCGCCGAGCGGAACAGACGGAATGGCTCCTTTCGCGCCGCGGGCCGCGAGCGGCCATATTTTCAACCTCTTGATTCGGCGCGGGTCGGCGTCCAGCACCTCATACTCGAATTCGCCCGGGCCGCGCAGTATCTCGCCGCGCCCGGGAACACGCCCGGCGGAAGCAGTTACGAGACCCCCGATCGTGTCGACCTCGTCGGCGTCGGCGAGCGACGCGAAATCAAATCCCACCGCCGCGGAAACTTCCTCGAGTCCGGCGCGGGCCTCGACGATGAACGAGCCATCCCCAGTGGCGTGAAGCTCCGGCGTCTCCGCCTCGTCATGCTCGTCTTCGATGTCGCCAACGATGGCCTCCATGACGTCCTCGATCGACACCAACCCGTCCGTCCCGCCATATTCGTCGATGACCAAGGCCATGTGAGTGCGCGAGGCCTGCATCTTCAACAGGAGATCGAGCGCCGGCATGGAAGGGGGCGCGTAGAGAACTGGTCTGAGGATGCGCGCGGCCGACAGGGGCATGTCGAGGCTCAGCCGGGCGGTCGGCTCGCCTGCAGTTAGCCCGGGTCCGCTTGTCAATCCGAAGCGCGGGTCCGAGGCCAGGAACACGACAAAGTCCCTGATGTGAATCATGCCCCGCGGGTCGTCCAGCGTCTCCTCGTAGACCGGCAGACGCGAATGGCCGGCAGTGCGAAAGAGGTCGAGCACGTCGCGAAGGGGCGTATCCGACGCAAGCGCGATGACGTCGGCTCGTGGCACCATAACGTCGGCGACCTTGACGTCATGCAGAGCAAGCACATTCTTGAGGATGGCGCGTTCTTGCGGCGTGAACTCGGCGCCGACGCTCTCGTCGATCGCATCCTCGATGTCGTCGCGGACCGAAGCCGGGGCAAGGCCAAACAGGGCGCGCACACGCTCGAAAAGGCCGCCAGTCTGTTCGGTCGGACGCGGCGGCTCCGAAGCGCGTTCGTCGCTCTCTCTCTCGCTCATTCTTCGACGTGTCCGTCCGCGTAGGGGTCGGCGACACCCAGCCGCGCCAGAATCCGCGTCTCCAGCGCTTCCATGCGCCCGGCCTCTTCGTGTGTTTGGTGATCGTACCCCATCAAGTGCAGGAAGCCATGCGCCACGAGATGGCGGTAGTGGTCGGCAAGCACGACGCCGGAGGTCTCCGCTTCGTTGGCCATCGTCTCGTAGGCGACCGCAATGTCGCCGAGCATGAACGTCTCTCCAAGAGAGCCGCCTGGCGCCGCAGGGAAGGAGAGCACATTTGTGGGCTTGTCCATCCCGCGCCAGCGCGCGTTCAGTTCGCGAACGCGCGCATTGTCGCTGAGGCAGAGGCTCACGGACGCCCCCTCCCGGGACGGGATCTCCGCGTCATCGACACAGGCGGCGATGGTTTCCCGCGCGATCGCTCTCGCCCGCGGCAAGCCGCGCCATAGCGCCGACGGAATGCTGATCTCGAGCGTCAGCTTCATTTGGCCGTGGTCGAGGGTCCCTCGCGCGCGGCCCGCTCGTAGGCTTCCACGATCTGCCGCACGAGATCGTGGCGCACGACATCGGCATGGGTGAACCGGACATGGCCGATCCGCGGCATGGATGACAGCAATTTCACCGCGTCCCCGAGCCCTGACTTCTGCCCCGGCGCGAGATCGGTCTGGGTCGGGTCGCCGTTGACCATCATCCGCGATCCCTCGCCGAGACGGGTCAGAAACATCTTCATCTGCATGGCGGTGGCGTTCTGCGCCTCGTCGAGCAAGACGGCTGCTTTTGACAGGGTGCGACCGCGCATGAAAGCCAGCGGTGCGATCTCGATCATTCCAGTCTGAATCCCGCGCTCCACCATGCGTCCGTCCATGAAATCATAGAGCGCGTCGTAAATGGGACGCAGATAGGGATCGACCTTGTCGCGCATGTCGCCCGGCAGGAAGCCGAGACGCTCGCCTGCCTCCACAGCGGGCCGCGAGAGCACGAGCCGCTCGACCAGCCCCTGCTCCAGCAGCGACACCGCGTGTCCGACTGCGAGCCACGTCTTGCCGGTTCCTGCCGGTCCTTCGGCGAACACCAGCTCGTGCTTGCGCAGCGCGGCGAGATATTGGTCCTGCGCAGCGTTGCGCGCCCGCACAACCCCGCGTTTGCGGGTCTTGATGATGCCGAAGCCCTCCTTGGACCCCTCTTCGCCAGGAAACAGGAACCCCTGATAGGCGCTTTCGGCGATCGCGCCTTCGACGTCGCCCTCGCTGGCAGGCTGGCCCATCTTGACGCGCTCGTAGAGCATCTCGAAGACCCGGCGCGCCTGCTCGCTCGCCTCGCGCGGGCCCTTGATGACAACCTGATTGCCATTGGCGTAAGCCGAGACGCCCAGGCTGCGCTCGATGCGGGCGATATTCTGGTCATAATGGCCAAAAACGACGGACGCGGTCGCGTTGTCAGGAAAGGCGATGGCGATTTCGGCGGGTTTGGATTCGCGAAGCGTCGAGTTGAGAGTTGCGGCGGCGGCGATGCGCGACGGCGACGAATCCTGCGGCTTCAAATCGGCTCTCTCCCTTGTTTCCGGCGCCCGGTCCGAATCGTGCTGCACCTCGATCAAATCCTCCTAATACGACGCTGGCGAGACAATTCGGCCCTGCAAGGAATATGGCCCCGCGGCAACGATTTCGACCTCTGCCATGGCGCCGACGACCGCGAGAGGGCCTTCTGCGAACACTGACTGCATGTAGGGCGAACGGCCGATCACCTGGCCATCGCGACGGCCGGGCTTCTCGAACAGGACGTCGAAGCGCCGGCCGATTGAGGCCTGGTTGAAAGCCTGCCGCTGCTGCTCGAGCAGCGCCTGGAGTTCGGCCAACCGAGAGGCTTTGACCGCCTCGCCGACCTGGCCCTCCATCTCGGCGGCCGGGGTGCCCGGCCTTGGCGAGTATTTGAAGGCGTAAGACGAGGCGTAATGCACCTTGGCGGCGAGATCGAGCGTGGCGCGGAAATCCGCGTCGGACTCGCCCGGATAGCCGACGATGAAATCCGAAGACAAAGCGATGTCCGGCCGCGCTGCGCGGGCGCGCGTCACGATGTCGAGGTAGCCGGCGACGGTGTGGCGCCGGTTCATCGAGGCCAGAACGCGATCCGAGCCGGACTGCACCGGAAGATGGAGATAGGGCGCCAGAGCCTCGACGTCGCGGTGGGCGGCAATGAGGTCGTCGCCCATGTCGTTCGGATGGGAGGTCGCGTAGCGCACCCGCCGGATTCCGTGGACCGCGGCCGCCGCGCGGATCAGGCCTGAAAGCCTGACGGGCCGGCCGTCGCCGTCGAGCCCATGGTAGGCGTTGACGTTCTGACCGATCAGCATGACCTCCCGAACGCCGCCGGCGGCAAGCCGTTCGATTTCCTGAACGATCGCGCCGACAGGGCGCGAAACCTCGGCTCCGCGCGTATAGGGCACGACGCAGAAAGAGCAGAACTTGTCGCAGCCCTCCTGGACCGCGACGAAAGCAACCGCGCCGCGGCGCGCGATCGCCTCGCGCGAGCTCGGCGGCAGGCGCGAAAACTTGTCCTCGGCGGGGAACTCGGTGTCGATAACGCCCGATCGAACCTGCGCCTCGCGCAAAAGGTACGGCAGGCGGTGATAGCTCTGCGGGCCGACGACGACGTCGACCGCCGGTTGACGACGCAGGATCTCCGCGCCCTCGGCCTGGGCGACGCAGCCGGCCACGACCAAGGTCACCCCCTTGCCGGCCTTCCGCCGTTCGTCCTTCAATTCCCGAAGCTTGCCGAGTTCGGAAAAGATTTTCTCCGACGCCCTCTCGCGTATGTGGCACGTGTTGAGAACGACGAGGTCGGCGTCCTCGACTCTTGCGGCCTCCGCATAACCCTCGAGCGCGGCCAGGTCAGCAATTCGCTGCGAATCATAAATGTTCATCTGGCAACCGAAGGACTTGACCAACGCCCGCCTGACTTCGCTTCGCGCGACCCTCGCGCTCGGGCGGGCATCATCAAACGTGATGGATTCGGTCAATTACGGTCTCCAGAGATCCCCTCCTATGTAGGCCTTTTCCTGCGCGAGGAAAACTGCCGCCGCCGGCGTCGCCCGCGCCCGGGCGGCGAGGCCGCGCACCGAGGCCTCCGCGAGCCGGGCGGCGGTTTTGCGGTCGAGCTGCGGTAGGACGCGGATGGGCGCTCCGATATAAACATCGCAAGTGACGCCGCCGCCCTGAATAAATTGAAAAAAATGCCTGAGAAACGTCATGTCGCCGTACCACGCGACCCGCGGTCGTTCGCCCCGGGCGATCGGCAGCCCGGCGAGGCGCGAATAGTCGAGATAGACAGGCTGAATGACCGTGGTCGCCAGATCCGCGCTCGATGCGGCCTGCCGGATCGCTTCAAAGTGCGAAGAGCGGAAGCGCAACAGGCGATTGCCGTCGCCGGTCGTGGCCTCGGCGAACAGAACCACCGGCGACCCCGCGCGCATCGTCTCCGCCATGCGAGCGTTGACAGAAGGGATGCAGGAACGGCGACCACGATCGACGTAGACGACGCCCTGCATGGCGACGAGCGCCCTGCCCACCGGATGTTGGCCGATTTCTTTCTTGGCCAGAAAGCTCATGGGCCCGAGCATGGCGAGAACGGGAATGTCGAGCCATGAGACGTGATTCGCGACGATCAGCTGCTTCGTGTCAGGGCTGAATTGGCCGTGACTCCGGACCCGGACGGCGAGACCGGCGCAGATCAGACGATGAAACCGCGCCGGCATGCTTCGTCCAAGACGCCAGCCGCGTATCTGGCCGATCCGACGCAGCGGAACGAAAATCGCAAGGAACGCCGACAGTGCGACGATCAGACAAAGAAGGCGCACGAGCGTCGTCGCGTGAGGCCGGGGAAGCTTGGCCGGCAAGGCGGCGAGCGCGTTCATCCGAGGGGCTTGCGCATCACGATGGCTGTCGCACGCAAGCCGCCCTTAAGCCGATAGTATCCGACCCGCTCGCCGACTTTGACGAAGCCGAACCGCGCATAGAGCGCCAGCGCGGGCGCGTTGTTCACGTCGACCTCCAGAAACATTGACTTCGCTCCGGCGTTGGCAGCCTGGCGCAAGCTCTCGGAAAGCAGCGCGCGCCCGACGCCCCTGCCGCGCAGGGCCGGCTCGACGGCGATGGTCAGGATCTCCGCCTCGTCGGCTGCAATCCGCGACAGGACGAAGCCACGCAATTCGCCGCTCGCGGGATTGAGCGCCGCGGCAGCGAGTGTGTCGGAGCGCGCGATCAGCGCGGCGATCTCCTCGGCGGACCACGGGTGAGCAAACTCGGCCGCATGCAGGCGCGCGCAGTCCGCCGCCTTGTCGGGCCGAAGCGGCCGAATGACCGGTATTGGAGATTTGCCGAAGCCGAACAGCATCGAGTTGTTTCGAAATCAGGCGGGGGCCTTCGCGATCGGCTCGGCGGCGCTGGGACGAGCGTCGGGAGGCTTCACGTAGAGCGGGCGGGCGGCATTGGCGGCGGGATCGAGCGCAAGGCCCATGCGCGCCACAGCCACAATATCGGGCGCATCCGCGGCAGAGCCGAGATCGTACGGCAGCCCGGCCCGGTGGGCTTCGGTCGCGACCAGCGTCGCCGCGTCGCCCGTCAGCAGAGCCGGTCCTGCGCCGATGCCACGCACGCATTCACGCAAAGTGTCGCAGCGCGGCGGCCCCAGCGGACGGCCCGACGCCTCGAACAGCTGGAAATAGGCCGACCCATGACGCGCGTCGATGGCGGCGGCGATAACGCCCGGCCGCGGCTCGCTCAGCAACGGTGCGGCGAGCGCAGCGAGCGTCGAGACGCCGACGACCGGAACGCCAAGCGCCAGTCCCATCGCCCGCGCCATCGCAAGGCCGACGCGGATGCCGGTGAACGAGCCCGGCCCCGTGGTGACGACGATGCGATCGAGCGTGCCGAGGCCGCCCTCGACGCCCAGCGCAGCCTCCTCGACCATCGGCGCCAAGGCTTCGGCGTGGCCCCGCGCCATGAGGCGGCTGACCATCGCCAGGGGTTCGATGTCGCCGCTGTCGACGATCGCCGCCGCCGCAGCGCCGCAGGAGGTATCGATCGCGAGGATGCGCATAGGGTCGCTTCAGCCGTTTACCGAGTGATGAGCGTTCCCGCGCCGTAGTCGGTCAAAAGCTCGATCAGCACAGCGTGGGGAATCTTTCCGTCGAGAATAACGACGCCCTCGACGCCCTTCTCGAGAGCATAGATGCAGGTCTCGACCTTCGGGATCATGCCGCCGGTGATGGTGCCGTCAGCGATCAGAGCGCGGATATCGTCGATCCTCAGCTCCTTCATGAGGTTCTTGTCTTTGTCGAGCACGCCCGGCACGTCGGTCAAGAACAACAGGCGCTTCGCGCCGAGCGCGCCTGCGATTGCGCCGGCGAACGTGTCGGCATTGACGTTGTAGGTTTGGCCATCCGCGCCCTGCGCGACGGGCGCCAGTACGGGGATCAGTTCACGCCCGAGAATCTGCTCGAGCACGGTCATGTCGACTTTTTCGGGTTCGCCAACAAAGCCAAGATCGACTACGTCCTCGTCCGGACCCGCGTTATGCGACCGCGTGACTTTGCGCGCCGTCACCATGTTGCCGTCCTTGCCGCAGAGGCCGACAGCGCGCCCGCCCTCCGCGTTGATCTGGCCGACGATCGATTTGTTGATGGAGCCGGCCAGTACCATTTCGACGATCTCGATCGTTGGCTTGTCGGTCACGCGAAGGCCGCCGGAAAAATGCGATTCGATCCCGAGCTTCTTCAACATCGAGCCGATTTGCGGGCCGCCACCGTGGACAACCACGGGGTTGATGCCGGACTGCTCCAGAAGCACCATGTCCTTGGCGAAGTCGCGGGCTTTCTGCTCGTCGCCCATCGCGTGGCCGCCGTATTTCACCACCACGATGGTGTCGTCGTAGCGCAGCATGTGGGGGAGCGCCTGCATCAGAATTTCTGACTTCTGCTGCGGCGTGGCGTTCAGGGCGTCGGTCATCACGGGATCCGGAAGCGGGACGAGCCCGCTTCTAGCCGCTCGCCGCGCCAAGCTCAAACGATAAGGCACCGTAAGAACGGTTTAAGCCCGGAGCGCCGCGTTGCCGGAATCATACGGGCTGTCCGCGATGACGGTCGCAGGATGGGTCTCGCCAAGCACGCGGACTTCGACCTCTGTTCCCGGCGCGGAAAACTCCGGCCTGACCATCGCCAGCGCCAGTGACTTTCCGGTTCGCCAGCCATACCCACCCGAGGTCGTGCGGCCGATCGTCGCTCTGGATTTCGTCACCGGTTCCGAGCCGCGCGCATCGGCGTCGGTCACATTGTGGACCTCGAGCGTCACGAGTTTGTTTTCAAACCCCTTGCCGCACCAGGTGACGAGCGCATCGCGACCGAGGAACTTGCCCTTGTCGAAATCGACGAACCGTTCGAGACCGGATTCGAGCGCGGCATATTCAATCGACAATTCGCGCCCTACGAGCCTGTACGACTTCTCGAGCCTCAGCGAATCCATCGCCCGGATGCCGAAAGGCTTGATCCCGAACGGGGCGCCCGCGTCCATCAGGGCGTCAAAAATGTAGTTCTGCATCTCGATCGGATGATGCAATTCGAACCCGAGTTCGCCGACGAAATTGACGCGGAGCGCGAGAAGGTCTGCCGCGCGAACCGAAAGGCGCCGGGCGCTGAGCCACGGGAACGCCTTGTTCGAGACGTCGATGTCGGCAACTTTGGCCAGCACCTCGCGCGAGCGTGGGCCCGCCAGCACGAGCACTCCGTGCTGCGTCGTCACTTTGTCGATCCGGACGCCGCCCTCCCCGGGAATGAGCTTCTCCAGCGAATCGAAGTCGTGCGCCTCCAGCGCCCCCGCCGAGACGAGATAGAAGCGTTCCGGACCAAGTCGCGTAAGTGTGAACTCGGCCCGCACGCCGCCGCGCCGGGTCAAAAGATAGGTCAGCGTGACGCGGCCAACCGCCTTCGGAACGCGGTTTGTCAGGATGGAATCGAGCCAGCTCTCCGCGCCAGGGCCCGACACTTCGAACTTGGCGAAGGCCGACATGTCCTGCAGGCCGACGTTCTCGTGCACGTTCCGGCATTCCGCGCCGACGAAGTCGAAATAATTGGACCGGCGGAAGCTCCATTTCTCCCGCGGCCGCTCGCCCCTTGCCGCAGGGGGATGGTTCTCGTTCAAGAGCACGTCCGGCCTGGCAAGCTCGGCCTCGCTAAGGCCGTAGCCTTTTGGGGCGAACCAGTTCGGCCGCTCCCAGCCATAGACCGAGCCGAACACCGCGCCGAGGTCCTTCATCCGCGAGTAGCAGGGCGTCTGACGCAGGGGGCGCGCGGCAGCGCGCTCCTCGTCGGGATAGTGAATGGTGAAGACTTTGGCGTAGGCCTCTTCGTTCTTCTGGACGAGGTAGCCGGTCTGCGCATAGGGGCCGAAGCGGCGCGGATCGACGCCGAGCATGTCGACGGTCGGCTCGCCTTCGACCATCCACTCCGCGAGCTGCCAGCCGGCGCCGCCGGCGGCCGTGACGCCGAACGAATGGCCTTCGTTGAGCCAGAAGTTCCTCACCCCCGGCGCGGGGCCGACAATCGGCGAGCCGTCAGGCGTATAGGCGATGGCGCCGTTATAGACCTTCTTGACGCCGACTTCGCCGAAGGCCGGTACACGCGCAATCGCCGCATCGATATGCGGCCCCAAGCGGTCGAGATCTTCGGGAAAGAGCTCGTACTCGCTCTCTGCCGAGGGTCCATCGACATAGCAGGCCGGCGCGCCGGCTTCGTAGGGCCCGAGCAACAGGCCGCCCAACTCTTCGCGCATGTACCAGGATGAATCGGACTCGCGTAAGACCCCCATCTCCGGAAGGCCCTTCGCCTTCCGCGCCAGGATTTCGGGGTGGGCTTCGGTGACGATGTATTGATGCTGCACCGGAACGACGGGAACGCCGATGCCCACCATCTGTCCCGTGCGTCTGGCGAAGTTGCCCGAAGCCGAGACGATATGTTCGCATGTGATGTGACCTTTGTCGGTGATAACCTTCCAATCGCCGCTTGGCAGCCTCACGACCGCGGTTACGGTCGTATGGCGATTGATCTCGCCGCCTCGCTCGCGCGCGCCGCGCGCCAGCGCCTGGGTGAGGTCCGCCGGCTGGATGTAGCCATCCTGTGGGTGCTGGATTGCGCCTACGATCCCATCAACGTTGCAAAGAGGCCAGATATCCTTGACGTCCTGCGGGGTGAGGAACCTCACCTCGATCCCGCCGATCGTCGCGGCAACTCCCGCGTAATAGCGATATTCGTCCATCCGATCTCGGGTGCGCGCAAGTCGGATATTGGAAACCTGGCGCAACCCGACATCGAGGCCAGTCTCCTTCTCGAGCGTCTCGTAGAGGGCGACTGAATATTTGTGGATTTGCCCCACGGAGTAGCTGAGATTGAACAGCGGCAGCAGGCCGGCCGCATGCCAGGTCGAGCCGGAGGTGAGCTCCTTGCGCTCGACGAGCACGCTATCTGTCCAGCCTTTCTTGACGAGATGATAAAGGGTCGAAACTCCGACCACGCCTCCGCCGATCACGACCGCCCGCGCATGCGTCCTCATAGGGGCTCCTCGTTGTCCCTTAGAAGGGAATCAATACGTCGCGTCCGGCATCGAGGCTTTTCGCTGATCGATGAAGGCGCGTACCGCCTCGTCCTTGGCCGGGTCGAGCGGCGGCGGCTCGTACTCGGCGAGCATCGACTTCCACAGCGCGTTGGCGCGCGTTGCTGCGTCTTTCGACCCTTCCTCCTGCCATTGCTCGACCGAGTTGTTGTCGGCGACGTTGGAACGGTAGAACGCTGTCTCGAAGTTCGACTGCGTATGGGCGCAGCCGAGAAAATGGCCCCCGGGCTCGACCTGGTGAAACGCCTCCATCCCCTGCCCGTTCTCGCTGAGGTCGATTCCTTTCGCGAGCACGTGCATCGCGCCGAGTTGGTCGAAGTCGAGCACGAATTTCTCATAAGATGCGGCTAACCCTCCCTCGAGCCAGCCCGCGGCGTGGAGCACGAAATTGGCGCCCGCCAGCACGGTCGGCACAAGCGTCTGCGCGCTTTCGTACGCCGCTTGCGCGTCAGGGATCTTTGAGGCGCAGAGCGAGCCTCCGGTGCGGAACGGCATCTTCATGCGGCGCGCAAGCTGGGCCGCGCCATAGATCGCGAGCGAAGCTTCGGGGGTGCCGAAGGTCGGGGCGCCGGACTGCATCGAGAGGGTGGAAACAAAGGTCCCGAACACCACCGGCGCGCACGGACGCGTGAGCTGGCAGAACGCGGTCCCGGCCATCACTTCCGCCAGCACCTGGGTCAGCGTGCCTGCCACGGTTACCGGGCTCATTGCGCCCGACAGAATGAAGGGTGTGATGATGCAGGCCTGGTTGTTGCGCGCATAGACCTCGGCTGCGCCGAGCATGGTCGAGTCCCAGACGAGCGGCGAATTGGCGTTGATGAGGCTCGTCATCACCGTGTTGGCTTGGACGAATTCCGCGCCGAACAGGAGCTCGCAAATGCGCACGCTGTCCTCGGCCCGCTCAGGCCTGGTCACCGAGCCCATGAAAGGTTTGTCGGAATATTTGAGGTGCGAATAGACCATCTCGAAATGTCGCTTGTTGACCGGCAGGTCGACCGGCTCGCACAATGTGCCGCCGGAGTGATGGATGTAGGGACTGAGATAGGCGAGTTTGACGAAATTCTGGAAGTCCTCGATCGTTCCGTAACGGCGGCCCCGGTCGAGATCGTGGACGAAGGGCGAGCCGTAATTCGGCGCGAACACCATCGCGTCGCCGCCGATGACAACGTTGCGCGAAGGATTGCGCGCGTGCTGCACGTAGCGCTGTGGCGCGGTCGCGCACAGCAGTCGGGCGAGGCCGCGAGGAAACCGCACGCGCTCGCCCTTGATGTCGCAGCCTGCGCCGCGAAAGAGATCGAGGGCGCGGGGAAAGTCGCGAAACTCGATGCCTATCTCCTGCAGGAGCGTCTCGGCGTTGCGCTCGATGATGGCGAGCCCCTCTTCGCTCAACATTTCGGTGAGCGGAATTTTGCGGGTGATATAGGGGACCAATTCGTGCGACCGATGGGCGCGGGCGGCGCGCCTTGCATCGCGTCCGCGCCTCGGCTCCCGAGCGGCGGTCAAAGCGGGTTCGGACATGGGCGGCCTCGGGCGCGTTTGTCGTTGTGGGTCCGTAACACTGCGATAACGCGCTGTCGATTTACACCCAGAAAATTGCGGCCCCCGCATGCGGGCGAGCGCTAACGCTGTCGCCCCTCCCAGTCCGGCGCGACATAAAAGGGCGCGTTGGATGCGGGTAGCGGATCGCGGCCACGAATGATGTCCGCCGCCTTCTCGCCGATCATGATCGTCGGCGCGTTCAGATTGCCGTTGGTAATCGAGGGCATGATCGAGGAATCAACGACCCTGAGCGCCTCGACGCCGATCACCCGCGTCTGAGGGTCGACTACGGCCTGCGGGTCGCTGGCCGAGCCCATCCTGCACGTGCAAGAGGGGTGGTAGGCGCTCTCGACGTGGTCGCGCACGAAGGCGTCGATCGCCTCGTCGCTCATGCAATCCACCCCCGGCGAAATCTCGGCGCCGCGGTAGGGATCGAACGCCTTTTGCGCGAAGATCTCGCGGGTGAGCCGGACGCAGGCGCGCATTTCGAGCCA
Source organism: uncultured Alphaproteobacteria bacterium (assembly GCA_963787135.1). Classification (GTDB taxonomy): domain Bacteria; phylum Pseudomonadota; class Alphaproteobacteria; order Rhizobiales; family Beijerinckiaceae; genus Roseiarcus. The sequence continues at coordinate 61,526 of CAWBBW010000006.1, forward strand.
GTCGTCTGGATGGCTCATATAGTTGAACTGGATCAGCGGCGGCTCGGCCGGGTCGGGGGAGCTTTAGTCGAACCCAGCCCCGGCTCTTCGAGCGCATCGGCCCGACATGCGCCTGAAATCCGTGCTCTTTCGCCAGCGCGGACCCGTCGTAGGCGACCGCCATCGGCAGAAAATGGAACTGGATGTCAGGATAGCGGACGCCCGCGCCCGAGCGGATGAAGCCGCCCGCCTCGAAATGGTTCGTTGCGCCAAGCCCGCGCCCGCGCATGAGCCATTGCAGTCCAACCAGCCCTCGCGCAAACAGCCCCGTATGGCCGTAGAGCGTGATCGGCTGCTTCGAGGCCACCTGGAAATAGAACTCGAGATGGTCCTGCAGGTTCTCACCAACTCCAGGCCGGTCGGCGATGACGTCGATCCCGAACGATCCGAGCTCCGCCGCCGGTCCTACGCCCGACAGCTTCAGGAGCTGCGGCGAATTGATTGCGCCGCCGCTCAGGATCACCTCCCGCCGCGCCCGAACAAAATGATCGCGCCCTTCGCGGCGGTAATGGACGCCGAGGGCGCGGCGTCCCTCGAACGCGATTCGGGTCGCCAGGGCCCGCGTCACAACCGCGAGATTCGGGCGCTTCATCGCCGGTCTCAAATAGGCGTTCGCCGTCGACCAGCGCACGCCGTCCTTAACCGTCATGTCGAAGCGGCCGAACCCCTCCTGCTGTTCGCCGTTGAGATCGGCGCTCAAGGGATAGCCGGCCTGACGCCCAGCTTCGATGAAAGCGTCATAGAGCGGGTTCACCTTCGGACCGCGCGACGTCGCAATGGGGCCGTCATGCCCGCGGTAGGCGTCGACCGGCCCGCCAAAGCTCTCAGCGCGCCGGAAATAGGGCAACACGTTGGCGTACCCCCAGCCCGTCGCCCCCTCGTCCTCCCAGCGCTCAAAATCGAGCGGATGGCCACGCACATAGACGAGACCGTTGATTGAGGACGAGCCGCCAAGAACCTTGCCGCGGGGACAATTGAGGCGGCGGCCCCCGAGATGCGGCTCGGGTTCGGTGCGATAGCCCCAGTTGTAGGTTTTCGAATTCATCGGGATCGACAGCGCCGCCGGCATCTGAATGACGAGCGCTCGATCAGAGCCGCCGTACTCGAGTACGGCGACGGTGCTGCGGACGTCTTCCGTGAGCCGGTCGGCAAGCACGCAGCCCGCCGAACCCGCCCCGACGATGACGTAATCATAAGCCGATTCGCTCACCGACGCTCCCGGCCTTCAGCCTCGACCCGGCGCCGGCATGCGCTACGCATCCCAAGACGGCAAGCGTGGAGTTGCGTGAGCGTGACAGGAAATTCCGACGCTAGATCGGCTCGGGCCCGCGCGAGATGGCGGCGACGCCGGTGCGCGAGACTTCGACGAGGCCGAGAGGGCGCATCAGAGCGACGAAGTCGTCAATCTTTTGCGGCGCGCCGGTCAGCTCGAAAATGAAGCTCTCGACGGTGGCGTCGATAACCTTGGCGCGGAACGCTTCCGCGAGATTCATCGCCTCGACCCGGTTCTCGCCCTTGCCGCGCACCTTGATCATCGCCAGCTCCCGCTCGATCGCGCGCACGGTGAGCGTCAGGTCCTTGACCGCATGGATCGGAACAAGACGCTCGAGCTGATGGCGAATCTGCTCGATGATCTCGGGCGTGCCGGAGGTGACGATGGTGATGCGCGACAGTTGCGCTTCGTGGACGACCTCTGCAACAGTCAGGCTTTCAATGTTATAGCCTCGGCCCGAGAACAGGCCGACCACGCGGGCGAGCACCCCAGGCTCGTTGTCCACCAGAACGGAAAGCGTGTGCCGCTCGATGTTCGATCGGATGGGCGCCGAGGAATAGGGCGACGGCGGAGCAGTCAGTGTCTTCATCATCAGAGGTCCTCGTCGACGAATGGGCGGCGCCCAAGGGTCAGGGTTAGTTTCAGGCCGCGGCGGCGTTCAGGCTGCGCGCGACCCATCGTTGAAACAATTCGAAGTCGATGTTGCCGCCGGAGAGCACGAGCCCGACCTTGCGCCCCTGAAGCCGCGACCGCTCCTTCATCGCCGCGGCGAGCGAGGCCGCGCCCGCGCCCTCGGCCAAGTGGTGCGTATCAGTCCAATAGGCGCGAATCGCCGCCGCGATTTCGTCATCGCCGACGAGAACGATGCGCGCCGCGCCTTTTGCGATCACTTCGAGCGCGTCCTCGTCGGGAACCCGCGTGGCCATTCCGTCTGCGAACGTGTCTGCGCTGTTGGTCCGCACCGCATGACCAGCGGCGAAAGAGAGCGCATAGGCGGGCGCCTCGTTCGATTGCACGCCGACGATCTCGGTCTTCAAGGCCAGCGCGTCACGCGCCGCGATGCAGCCGGAGATGCCCGAGCCCTGACCGATCGGAACGTAGAGCGTGTCGAGATCAGGGTGATCGCTCATCAGCTCCAGCGCGTAGGTCGCGACGCCGAGCGCGAGATCGCGATGGAAGGACGGCACGGCATGCAGCCCTCGCGTCTCTGCAAGCCGCATCGCCTCCTCGCGCGCAGCCTGGAAATCCTGGCCGTGTTCGATCAGTTCCGCGCCGAGCGCGCGCATCGCGGCGTTCTTCTCCCGCGAATTGCCGTGCGGCACGACAATCGTCACGGCGAGACCGGAGCGCCGTCCGGCAAAGGCGAGGCTCTGGCCGTGGTTGCCGCGCGTCGCCGAGATCAGGTCTTTTGTCTCCGGCGCGCGGCGCATGAGCGCGTCTACATAGGTCAGGCCGCCGCGAACCTTGAACGCGCCGGTCGGCTGGCAGTTCTCGTGCTTGACCACAACCTCGGCGCCAACCCTTTCGCCAAGAAGCGGCCAGGAAAAGGCCGGCGTCGGCCGCAACGTCCGCTGCACGACCTCATGCGCCCGCCTCAGCTCATCGAGACTGAACATCGCCCTCACCCCGCCACTTCCGCTACACCAGCATCTTGCCCTTCTCATCGATGACGTTGCCGAGTTCGAGTCCCGCATCGTCTTCGAGCTCGGCCATGATCATCTCGTTATGCGCCTTGCCCGACGGGATCATCGGGAAGCAGTTTTCCTTCTGATCCACGAGACAGTCGAAAATGACGGCTCTCGGCGTGTCGATCATTTCCTTGATCGCAGCATCGAGGTGGGCCGGGTCGGAGCAGCGGATGCCGTGCGCGCCGTAAGCCTCGGCGAGCTTGACGAAATCGGGAAGCGAATCGGTGTAACTCTCCGAATAGCGTCCGCCGTGCAGCAGCTCCTGCCATTGCCGAACCATTCCCATGTACTGGTTGTTGAGAATGAAGATCTTCACCGGCAGCCGATATTGAGCGGCTGTCGACATCTCCTGCATGTTCATGAGGATCGAGGCCTCTCCCGCGATGTCGACGACCAGCGACTTCGGATGCGCGAGCTGGACGCCGATCGCCGCGGGCAGACCGTAGCCCATGGTGCCGAGACCGCCGGAGGTCATCCAGCGGTTCGGCTCCTCGAATGCGAAATGCTGTGCGGCCCACATCTGGTGCTGGCCGACCTCGGTGGTGATATAGACGTCGCGTCCCCTGGTCAGTTCGTAGAGCCTTTTGACCGCGTGCTGCGGCTTGATGATCCGGTCGGAGTTGCGGAAGCCGAAAGATTTGCGGGCGCGCCAGCCGTCGATCGCGCTCCACCATTTAGAGAGCGAGGCCTGATCCGCCCGATGCGAACCCGTCCGCCACAACCGCACCATGTCCTCGAGCACATGGGCGCAATCGCCGACGATGCCGAGGTCGACCTTGACATTCTTGTTGATCGAAGACGGGTCGATGTCGATGTGGATCTTCTGCGACTTCGGGGAAAATGCGTCGAGGCGGCCGGTGATGCGGTCGTCGAAGCGCGCGCCGAGACAGACCATCAGATCGCAGTCGTGCATCGCGTTGTTCGCCTCGAACGACCCGTGCATGCCGAGCATGCCGAGCCATTGCCGGTCGGAGGCCGGATAGGCGCCGAGACCCATCAGCGTGGACGTGACCGGGAAGCCGGTCGCGCGCGCGAGTTCGCGCAGCAGGGTCGAAGCGTGCGGGCCGGAATTAATGACGCCGCCGCCGGTATAGAAGATCGGCTTCTTCGCCGCCGCCATCATCTCGACCGCGTGGCGCACCCGCTCGAGGTCGCCCTTGAGCTGCGGATGATAGGTCTTGTGCTGGACGTTCTTCTGGAACGCGTAGGCGCCGTTGGCGAACTGCACGTCCTTCGGGATGTCGACGACGACCGGACCAGGACGGCCGGCCGAGGCGATGTAGAAGGCTTCGTGCAGGATGCGCGGCAAATCTTCGATCCGACGCACGAGATAGTTGTGCTTGGTGCAATTGCGGGTGATGCCGGTGGTGTCGCACTCCTGGAACGCGTCGGAACCGATGAGATGGGTCGGGACCTGGCCGGTGATGCACACCAGCGGGATCGAATCCATCATCGCGTCGGTGAGCCCGGTGATTGCATTGGTCGCCCCGGGGCCGGACGTGACGAGAAGGACGCCGACCTTGCCGGTCGAGCGCGCATAGCCCTCGGCGGCGTGGGCCGCGCCCTGCTCGTGGCGCACGAGGATGTGGCGGACCTTTTCCTGGTGGAAGATCGCGTCATAGATCGGCAGCACCGCGCCGCCGGGATAGCCGAAGACGACATCGACGCCCTGATCCTTCAGCGCTTCGACGACCATTTCCGCGCCGGTCATATGTCTGGCCATAATACCATCACTCCGATTTCGTCCGACATCTGGAATTTAAGGCAACAAAAAAGGGCCTCGAAGGCCCCGGGTCATGCGCTAGCGAACGGCGACAGGTGCTATGCCTGCCCGCTCTCCAGCGCCAAAGATACAATAAGGATCGCCACAGTCAGCCGTCCTATCCCGCTTGACGTAGGACATTACTTAAGCGGAGGGGCGCCGTCAAGAGCGGGCGGCGCATCGGACACAGTCGCGCTAAGGGCAGCACATGACCCTCAAATCCATCAAAGCGGGCGTTTTGAGCATCGCCTACGAGCAGCACGGCGCCGCCGACGGGTGGCCCTGCATCCTCGGCCACGGCTTTCCCTACGACCCGCAGGCCTACGCGGAGGCGGCGCGACCCCTCGTTGAAGCCGGAGCCCTGCTCATCGTCCCTTATCTGCGCGGCTTCGGGCCGACGCAATTCCTGTCGCCGCTGACGCCGCGGTCGGGGGAGCAGGCCGCGCTCGGCGCGGACCTTCTGGCGCTCATGGACGCGCTTGGCGCCGAGCGGGGGGTCCTCGCCGGTTACGACTGGGGCGGACGCGCGGCCTGCGTTGTCGCAGCGCTTCGGCCTCGGCGGGTCGTCGCTCTCGTCTCGGGCAATTCGTACAACATCCAGGATATCGCGCATGCGATGGAGCCAGCGCCGCCGACCGAGGAGGCAGCGTTATGGTATCAGTACTACTTTCACAACGAGCGGGGGCGCCGGGGACTCACCAAGGATCGCCGCGGCGTCGCGCGCGTGCTGTGGGGCCAATGGTCGCCGACCTGGGCCTTCGACGACGCGACGTTCGATCGCACGGCAAGCGCGTTCGACAATCCGGACTTCGTCGACGTCGTCATCCATTCCTACCGGCATCGCTATGGGCTCGTCGCCGGAGACCCGGCTTACGCGGAGATCGAGGCCGCCCTCGCCGCGCAACCGCCGATCGCAGTGCCGTCCATCACGATCGACGGCGATTCCGACGGCGTGAACCCCGGCACGGCCCATCATGCGAAGAAGTTCACCGGACCGCACGAGCATCGCGTCTTCAAGGGCACGGGGCACAATCTGCCGCAGGAGCGGCCGCGGGACTGGGCGCGCGCGGTGATCGATGCGCGCGCAATGGCGCTTGGCTAACTCGCCATCGCTCCCGGGCCCGGGATCGCGCCGGGCGGGCACTTTCCAAGGATGATCATGCCGAGCACCTCGTCCTTGGTCATGTCCTGGACACGGCCGGAGCCGACGATCTGGCCGTTCTTCATGACCGCCACCCGATCGGCGAGATCGAAAACGTCGTGAATGTCGTGGCTGATGAGAAAGATGCCGATCCCGTCCGCCTTGAGCTGCTTGACTAACTCGCCGACCTGCGCCGTCTCGGCGGGACCAAGCGCCGCGGTCGGCTCGTCCAGAATGAGGATGCGGGCGTTGAAGTGGATCGCGCGAGCGATCGCGACCGACTGACGCTGACCGCCGGAGAGCGCGGTTACCGGCTCCTTGAAGCGGCGGAAATTGGGATTGAGTCGCCCCATCACCTTGCGCGCCTCCGCCTCCATAGAAGCGTCGTCGAGCGTTCCCCAGCGCGTCAGCAGTTCGCGCCCGAGATAGAGGTTGGACGCCGCGTCGACGTTGTCGGCGAGCGCCAGCGCCTGATAGACGGTCTCGATGCCATAGTGCTTGGCGTCGCGTGGGTTATTGATCGTGGCTTCCTGCCCGTCGATGAAGATGTGTCCGGAGTCGCGCTTGTAGGCGCCCGACAGCACTTTGATGAGGCAGGACTTGCCGGCGCCGTTGTGGCCAAGCAGGCCGACGACTTCGCCCGGATAAAGATCGACCGACGCGTCGTCGACAGCCTTCAGGCCGCCGAAGGCGAGCGAGATGTCCTTCATCTCGACGAGGGGGGTTCGAACGTTCGCGTCCATGGCCTAACCCTTGGCGGTTCTGCGGCGATAGTAAGTGTCGAGGCCGACAGCCCCGACCAGCACGACGCCGACAACCATCTGCTGGAAGGCCGAGTCGAAGCCGAGCAGCACCATGCCCGATTGCAGCGACTGGATCACCAGCGCGCCGATGATCGCGCCGTAAATCGTGCCGACGCCGCCGGCGAGCGACGTGCCGCCAATCACCGCCGCCGCGATCACATAGAGTTCGTCGAACTGCCCCAGGACGTTGGTCGCCGAGTCGAGCCGCGCCGAATCAATGCAGGCCGCGATCGCGGCAAGCATTCCCATCAGCGCAAACACCAGCACCGTGATCTTCCTTGTATTGATGCCGGCAAGCTCGGCGGCTTCCGGATTACCGCCGATCGCGTATACGTAGCGCCCGAACCGGGTGCGCCGCGCGAGAAAGGTCATCGCGACGCCGATCACCAGCGCGATCAGCACCGGAATCGCGTAGCCGGTCGAAATGAAAAGCCCGCCCTCCGGCACGGGGATATGATTGGCTTCGGCGTAAGCCGCAGCGACCCGCTCAGGCCAAGGATAGGCGTTCACGATCGCGGTCGCGCCCACGACGAGCAGGCACCCGACCACGCCGATCGTATATTCGGCCCACATCGGGCGTTGCGGAAAACGGAAGCGCGCGCGCCTCTGACGCCCGGCATAGAGGCTGAAAACGATGGCTGCGCACGCGAGCAGGCAAAGCACCCAACTTGCCGTGGCCCCGATCGAACCATGCGGCCCGCCGCCCATGAGGGCGAAGCGGTCATCAAGCGGCGCGATGGTCTGACCTGTTGTCACCCACCAGGCCGCGCCGCGCCAGAACAACTGGGCGCCGAGCGTGACGATGAAAGCGGGAATGCCGAGATAGGCGACGAGCGAACCCTGAAAGGCGCCAATCGCCGCGCCGAGCGCAAGCGCGATGACGACCGCGATGACCCAGATCGCCGGGTTGTCGAGGCCGAGATAGACCGGCAGAATATGCACCTGCGCGACGCCGATGATGGTCGAGACGAAGCCGATGATCGATCCGACTGACAGATCGATGTGGCGCATGACGATGACCAGCACCATGCCGGTCGCCATGATTGCGATCGAGGAGGTCTGAACCGACAGGTTCCAGAGATTTCGCGGCGTCAGGAACAGGCTCTCGCCGGTCTGAACCTGCGTGTAGATGTTGAACCCGACCCAGATCAGCACAAGCGCGCCGATCATGCCGAGCATGCGCGTATCAATCTCGGTGGCTCGAAGCAAGCGGCGAATGGCGGGTTCGTTGGGGGCCGTACTCGTCGCGCCTGGCGCTGCGGAGGTCATGCTCTCTCCCCTTCGGGTCTTATTATCGTCGCTGCCAAAAGTCCTGCGCGCGCCGCTCGGCTGAGAGTAGGCCGCGCCGCCGAGACAACAACGGCGCGACCCTCGTCTACTGCACCCCGGAAGGGGCGTCAGATCACTTGCAGAATGGGGTCATCTCCGGCTTCACGCCGGCGCAGACCTCCGCCTTGGTGATCCACCCTTTGTCGACGATGACGTTGAGATTGTCCTTGGTGACGGCGAGCGGCGTCAGCAGGATGCCATTGACCTTCACGCCCTTGGCGCCGCCGGTGAAGGGCTTGACCATCTGGATGTCGGTCATCTTCTTGCCCGCCGCCAGGTCGAGCGCCGCTTGGGCGGAGACATGGCCGAGGTCGCGAGAGTCCTTCCAGATCGAGACAGTCTGGGTGCCAAGCGCGATGCGGTTGATCGCCGCGTGGTCGCCGTCCTGGCCCGAGACGGGAACGGAGCCCGCCATGCCTTGCGCTGCCAGCGCGGCCACGACGCCGCCGGCCATGCCGTCGTTCTCGGCGACGACCGCGTCGACCTTGTTGTTGTTCTTGGTGAGGATCTGCTCCATGTTCTTTTGCGCGTTGTCCGGCTTCCAGCCGTCGGTGTAGGACTCGCCTACGTTCTTGATCTTGCCGGCGTCCATCGCGGGCTTCAGGACCTCGGTGATGCCGGAGAACAGGAAGTTCGCGTTCGGGTCGCCCTTGTCGCCTTTGATGAAGGCGTAGTTGCCGGCAGGCTTGGCCGCCAGAATCGCCTTCGCCATCATGCGGCCGACGCCGACGTTGTCGAAGGTGATGTAGAGGACGTTCGGGCTCTCGATCAGGCGGTCATAGGCGATGACCGGGATGCCCTCGTCACCCGCCTTCTTGACCGCCGGAAGGATCGCCTCCGAGTCCATCGCGAGGATGAGAAGGACATTCGCGCCCTTCGAGATGAGACTCTCGACGTCGGTGAGCTGCTTGCTCGGCGACCCCTGCGCGTCGGCGGAAATGTATTTCGCTCCGGCCTTGTCGAGAATCTGCTTGATTGCGGCTTCGTCGGTCTTCCAGCGCTCTTCCTGGAAGTTCGACCACGAGACGCCGACTGTGACGTCCTTCGCCAGCGCCGCGAACGACGTCAGGCTTACGGAGGCGAGCAATGTCGTCCCCAGCACCAGTGTTTTCATGATCTTCACTGTTTTCCTCCCACGTGAGGCCCTTCAGGGCCCGGTTAGACTCTTGGATCGTCATTTCTGCAATGCGACCGAGGCTTGATCTTCACTCTAGCCTTCGACCGAGCGATAGCGCAACCGGTTTACGATGGTCAACCAAGGCCGCGCCATTTCTGCGGAGTCCGGATATATCCTTAAGAAGGGGATGCGTCCGCTCCGCCGGGCGCATCCGTCAATTCAGCGCCCGGCTGCCGTGCGGGGAGTCGAGCGAGAAGGCGGGAATGGCGACATCGAAGCTCTTGCCGTCTTCGCCGACCATCCGATATTCGCCGAACATCATGCCGCTCGGCGTCGCGAGCGGACAGCCCGAGGCGTAGCGGAACGACTCGCCCGGCTTGATCGTCGGCTGCTCGCCGACCACGCCTGGGCCCCGCACCTCCTGCTGGCGCCCGTCCGCGTCGGTGATGCGCCAATGGCGCTCCATCAGCGTCACCGGCCGGTCGCCGAGATTGGCGATCTCGACGTCATAGCGCCAGAAATAGCTGCCCTCGTCCGGATCGGAGCGATCCGGATCGAAGGCCGGCTCGACCGTGACTTTGACCTGATGCGTGACCGTCATATACATGGGACCGGCATTTTAGCGGCGAGCGGCGGGACGTCCACTGTGTTTGTTGGCTTTTCGCAACTTGGGCGGCCCGGCCGGGCAGGATCGCCGCCTCGATGAGCGCCGAACGCCTCGAGACAGCCAAGGCCCTGCTGGCGCGCCTTATCGCCTTCAAGAGCGTCAGCGCATCATCCAACCTGCCGGTGATCGACTTTATCGAAGACTACCTCGCCGCCCACGGCGTCGCCGCGCGCCGTGCGCCCAACGCCGCAGGCGACAAGGCCGCCATCCTCGCCACCATCGGGCCCCGGGTCGACGGCGGCGTGGTGCTCTCCGGCCATACCGATGTCGTGCCGGTCGAAGGCCAGCTCTGGTCGGGCGATCCGTTCGAGCTCCGCCAGAAAGCGGGGCGGCTCTACGGCCGCGGCGCCTGCGACATGAAGGGGTTCGACGCCTGCGTGCTGGCGATGGCGCCGGCGTTCAAGGCCGCCGCGCTCAAGCGCCCGGTCCATATTGTCTTGAGCTACGACGAGGAGACCACCTGCCTCGGCTCGCAGGACGTGATCGCCTGGTTCGGCCGTGACGAGCCCAGGCCCGGCGCGGTCATCGTCGGTGAGCCGACGATGATGCAGGTCGCCGACGCGCATAAGGGGGTGGCGACCTTTCGCACCCGGGTCACCGGCCATGAGGCCCATTCCGCCCTGCCCGCGCTGGGCGCGAACGCGGTCGCGGCGGCGGCCGATGTCGTCAGCGAAATCGGGCGCCTCGCGCGCGAATATGAAAAGGGCCCGGTCGATCCGCGGTTTCACCCGCCCTATTCGACCCTGCATGTCGGCATGATCGAGGGCGGTACCGCGCGCAACATCCTCGCGCGCGAATGCTCCTTCCACTGGGAGTTCCGCGGGCTGCCCGGCGTCAAGACCGCCTCCGCGCTCGCGAAGGTTCAGGCCTTCATCGATCAGGTCGCGCTGCCGCGGCTCACCCGCTATGTCGCCGGACCCACGATCGAGACCGAGATCGAAGTCGACGTGCCGCCGCTCGCCGCCGCGCCCGGCTCGGCGGCCGAAACGCTGGCGCTCCGGCTCACCCGCTCCAACGCCCGGATCGCCGTCTCCTTCGCCACCGAAGCCGGACACTTCCAGGCCGCCGGCCTGCCCGCGGTGGTCTGCGGCCCCGGCTCGATCGACCAGGCCCACAAACCCGACGAGTTCGTGGACGAAGCCCAGATCGCCGCCTGCCTCACCTTTCTCGAGGCTCTGGCGGGGGAACTGTCGCGCTAGGCTGTTTTCGCATGGCTCGAAACGGTCCAGTGGGCGAGCGAGCTCCCTGATAGTCCCTGCTAACAGGAAGAAAACGGGAGATCCTCGGGTTTTTGCCTCAGCTTGCCAACGAAGAAGGCATTTGTTTTCAGTCGCTTATGAAACGGTCCTCGTGGACGCAGACAGCAGAATAACGGGAGAATAACACGGCGATAATTCGCGGTTATCAGGGCGGTAACAGGAGCGAAACAGGGAGCTTGAGCGAGCGCTGCGAGAGGACGTTCCGCTAGCGCGCGTCATGCGTCGGCCGCATGGCATGAGTAACGTTTGGCGCCATTTTGGGTCATTGGGTTTCACTATTATAGCACGGATTAATGCTGAACGGAAGAGAATGTCGACGCCGCTGACGCACGGCGCCGAGAGTGCGGATGGGGTCATTGTTTGCTTGGCGGAGCGGGGCGCGGAAGGAATTTTAAGTCAAGGACGGCCCTTTGGGCCGCCGCCTCGGGCGGTGCGCTGAAAGCGCATCCTTGAGTTAAAATTCCTTTCGCGCGAGAATCGCCTTCAGGCAATCAATGACGGGCGTCGCCGGTCGCCGGCGGGCGGCCCTCATCCGGCCCTGGGGAATTCGTCGGCGAGGAACGCGAATTGAGACAGGAACCGTTACGCCGCGTCGGCGACCGCCGCCACTTCCAGGTGCACGCCGGTTTGCTTTTGCAGCACGCTGATGACGCCAAGGAGATTTTCCGCTGTCGGGTTACCCGGGCGGCCGAACATCCGCATCAGGCTCTTGGCCGGCGTGCCTGTCGCCTGTGCGAGGCGCCCGAAGCCGATCGTGGCGTTGATATAGTCGCGCAAAACGGATTTGGCGGTGGCGACGTCGCCGTCGAGCATGGTCTGCACCGCTTCCTGAAACAAAGCTTGCCGGAACACGGGGTCGGCTTCGACGCGAGCCTTGACCAAATCGTTGAAGCTACGGGTGAGCGGCATTGCGCTTTCCTTTATTTTGGCCGCGCTGGCTTGCGCGATTTGTAGTCGAGCCAGAAACTCTTTGCCGCCGCGATGTCGCGGCTTTGACGCTTCTTTGTTCCGCCGAGAAGCAAAATGACGATCCTGTCGCCGTCTCTGCCAAAATAGAGGCGGTAACCGGGACCCCAATCCAGCTTCAACTCGAAAACGCTTTCGCCGACGCCGGCGACATTCGAGACATTGCCGCGCTTCAGACGATCGAGCGCCACAGTGACCTTTGCTTGCGCGCGGGCGTCCAACTCATGAAACCAGCTCTCGAACGGCGCCCGGCCGTGGGAGTCCGCGTAAACGAGAATCCTAAGCTCAGACATTTGGTATCATATACGTTACCGATTTGAAAACGAAAATTCGCTAATTTGAATGCGGCGCTCCAGCGCTCCGGAGCCCGGGGGCAGCCTCTTCTCCCGCGGGAGCGGGCGGCCCTCATCCAGCGCTTCGCGCCACCTTCTCCCGGAGGGAGAAGGGAATCTCCTCCGTCGCTTCGCTCCTCTTGATGACGGCGGCTCGCGCCGCCGTGCTGCGCCGGCCGAATAGCCTCACTCCTGAACCAGCCGGAACGCTTTGCGGCGGCTCGTGAACATGAGGCTCCACAGGGCGTCGGCGCCGAGAGCGTCCGACACTTCCTGCATGGCGAAGAACGGGATCAGCGCGACGAAGAAGATCGCCCCATAGGTCACGAGCCCGGGCCACGTCCCGCCGCCGAAATCGGCGACGGCGGTCGATAAGGGGAGATCCTTGAACCAGGCGCGGATCGCTTCTTCGCCGATGTGGAACAGGATCAGGACGGCGGCGAACAGGAGAGACTTCCCGAGCACGGTCCATACGAGCGCGCGGTCTCTCAGGTTCCCTCCGAGGCGGAGCGCCTGGGCGATCAGAATCACCTTGCCGAAGATCAGCGCATTGACGATGGCGAAGCTCTCGTTCCAGACGCTGATCCCGTTCTCGTGCAGGAGCAGCCGCTTGTAGGCGGAAAAGAGCGCGAAGAGCACCCAAAGGTAGAGGACGATGATGACGTATCTCTTCAGCTCGTTGAGCGCGCGTTCCTCCAGGCTCTCCTTCTTCGCGGCCGCCGCCGCGGCGCCCGAGTTCGTTTTCGCAACATTTTGCATCGCATTCCTCCGCGCGCCTTCAGCCGAATCTCGACATCATTCAGCCCGGAGTCTGGACGCCGCAAAGCCTGTCGTCAAAGCAATCGACGGGGACGTCGCTGATCGGCCCATTTGGACGGGAGAGGGGCGGATGGGGGTCATTGTTTGCTTGGCGGAGCGGGGCGCGAAAATTGCCTCCAAGCAATCAATGACGGGGCGTCGCCGGGCGCGGCGGGCGGCCCTTGGTCGGCGCCGGCGCTTCGAGCCGTCATCGCGAGGAGCGAAGCGACGCGGCGATCCAGAGATCGTAGGGCAGTGCAGGCGGCCCCTGGATTGCTCACATGGGGATTTTCTCGTCAAGGGTGGTGTTTGCGATGGTGTGGCGTCCTTTGGCGCTGGGGTCGCGATCCTTGGTTCGAGCCCGTTTGCGAGATCTGGCGTTGCGCCGGACCAACCTCACATACGGTCGTCGCGTTTCCAGCGACTGCACCATGATTCCGCTTTCGGCGGCGGGGCTCGGGAGGCGGGACCATTCTTCGCATCGGCATTTTTAAGCCAAGCAATCCATCGGTTCGCCGACCCGGATCGGCCGGGGCTGATCAGTCCTCGGCAGATAAGAAGAGGGGGACTTCGGTTCTTGGGACGAGGTCAGGCGGAGGTTTTCATGACCGCTCCTTCGATGACGACGCCGGCGCTGGTGAATTTCCACAGCGCCACGAACAGCTTGCGGGCGAGCGCGACGATCAGCCGCTTGCGTGCGGCCCTGCCCGTCATGCCAGGCAGGCGCCGATGAAACCACTGCGCCAGCGCCGATTGCGGTTGATGTTGCAGCCACAGCCACGCCAATTGCAGCATTTTCGTTCGCAGCCGCGGATTGCCCGCCTTCGACACGCCCTGCTCGTGCTCGATCTTTCCGCTTCGCCAGGGCGACGGCGTGAGGCCGGGGTAAGCGCCCGCCTGCCGGCGGTTGGCGAAGGAGCGGCAAAGTCCTTCGGTCCAGAGGGAAGCGGCGAACTCCGGCCCGACGCCCCTCAGGCTCATGAGCAGGGCGACAGGCGAAGGCTGCGCCTCGACGGGCGCAGTTGCGTCCTTTCTTCGGCTTTCGGCGAGCCGGGCGAGCAGCCTGTCGCGGGCGTCCTCGACCGCCTTGATCTGCTCGAGCAGCAATTCGAGCCGGTCGAGTTCGCGCTCGATCTGCGCTTTCAGATGCGGCCCGAGCGGCCGGCCATCGCCCGTGCGCAGCTCGACGAGCCGCTTGCGGCGCTCGCGGCGCAACGGTTCATAGTCTCCCACCCCCTGCGAGAACAGCAGTCCCTTGATCCGGTTGACGTGCCGAATCCGCTCCTCGATCAGTTCGGCGCGCTCGCGACACATCCGCCGCTCGTCCTCCGCCTCGGGCGTCGGCGGCCGCACCATCGAGCAGACCCGGGGTTCGCCGCGCTTAAAGGCGAGCAACGCGCGCAGCAGCCCCTCGCCGTCGATCCGGTCCGTCTTGGCCCGCCGTCGCCGGCGCGGCGCCGCCACCGAGGCCGCGTCGACCACGTGGCTCTCGCATCCCTCCTCCTCCAGGACCCGATGGAGCCAGAAGCCGTCCAGCCCCGCTTCCTGGATCACGATGATCGGATGGCTCGTCCCGGTTCGCGCCAGAGCTTTGTGTCTGAGCTCAGCCAGTCGAGCGAGCAACGCGCAAACATCGCCCGCCTTGATCACGCGCTTCGACAACTTCTCGCCGGTCCCCGGCGACAGCGAAGTGACAAGCCACGTCGAACGGCTGAGTTCCAACGAAACGAAAATTGCGCCAAGCTGCGAATGGATAGCGGCGGTTTGTGGGAAAGGACGGTCAAGCGACATCGGTCGTCTCCAGAGTGGTGGATAGGCAACCCCAGTCTGACCAAAGACCGGCCGCTATCCACCCCATGGAATCTTCGCTGACCCTCGCAATGACGACTTTATTTCCGTCACAACGAGTCCTGCCCTACCCCCCCAGCCCC
>CAWBBW010000007.1:0-364945 GCA_963787135.1 uncultured Alphaproteobacteria bacterium
GACGAAGACGCCGCCGAACGCTTGGAGCGCAGCGACGGCTCGAGCAAAGGACTGGACGAAAGCCTCCGGGATCCCCTTGATGCGACGCAGTCCGACGCATCCGGCGGCAGTGGGCTGTCTAAGGATCCATACGCCGTGAGCCCCTACTCCTTGCCCAGATCGAAAAGCTCGGAACCCAAGGGCGCCTCGGGGATTTTGGGGTTCGATCCCTTTGATCCCATGGCCGCGGCTCGTCAGCCCGGGACCCCGGCCAAATCTGCGACGAAAAATAAGCTGCTAGGGACGGCAGCCCATCCTCATCCTCATCCTCATCCTCATCCTCCGCCTCGGGCCAAGCTTCGTCGCTTGGGCCGGTTTCTCCATCCCTCGGGGCGACGGTTCCCGGCGGGGCGGCTCGTTAGGCTGGCTAGTCCCGTACGAACTCGAACCGGTCGACGTCGACGAGCCCCATATCGGTGAGCTTGAGGTGCGGAATCACGGGCAGCGGCAAGAAGGCGACCTGCAGAAAAGGTTCTGCGAGCGTCACGCCTAAGCCTTTGGCCGCCGTGCGCAGTGGAATCAGCGTCTCGCGTACCTTTTCGAAACTCTGGAGGCTCATCAGCCCCGCGACCGGGAGCGGCAGTTCGGCGATGATTTTTCCGCCCTCGGCCACCGCGAAGCCGCCCTCGATCTCGTGCAGCCGGTTGATGGCGGCGGCCATGTCCGCTTCGTTCGTTCCGACGACGCAAAGGTTGTGGCTGTCATGGCCGACCGACGAGGCGATCGCGCCGCGCTTCATGCCGAAACCCTTCACGAAGGCCGTCGCCATATTGTCGTTGACCCCATGGCGCGCGACAACCGAAACCTTCACGACGTCCTGATCGAGGTCGACCTGGCGCTCGCCGTTCCTGAAGGGCAGCGTTACGGGGACGCGATCGGTGATGATCTTGCCCGGAATGACGCCGATCGCCTGGGTCGAGGGGCCCTGCCCGCGCGCCCCAAAGTCCCTGGCCTCCACATGGCGCGCCTTCACGCTTTCGCGCCCGACTGCAGGCAGCGGCCCACGCGAGGAAAAGAGGGCGTCGTCGACCACGCGTCCCGCCGCAAGCACCATCGAGACAGCGCAATGCTCGAGATCGTCGATCACGGCGAGGTCGGCTCGCCAGCCGGGCGCGACAAGCCCGCGGTCGCGCAGGCCGAAAATGCGGGCGGCGGAAATCGTCGCAGCGCGATAAGCGGCGAGCGGCGGCGCGCCGAGCCCGATCGCGGTGCGGATCAGGAAATCGAGATGGCCTTCCTCGGCGATGTCGAGCGGATTGCGGTCGTCGGTGCAGAAGGCGATGTAGGGCGAATTGCGCTCGGTGATGATGGGCGCAAGCGCATGCAGGTCCTTGCACACCGAGCCCTCCCTGATCAGCACCTGCATGCCCTTCATCAGCTTCTCGCGCGCCTCGGGCAGGTTGGTGACCTCGTGGTCGGTTCGCACGCCCGCGCTGAGGTAGCCGTTGAGGGCGTAGCCGCCGAGAAGCGGGCTGTGACCGTCGATCGGCCGGGTCTGAAACGCGGCAAGCTTGGCGAGGCAGGACGGATCGCGGGCGAGGAGACCGGGAAAGTTCATGAATTCGGCGAGGCCGAGCACTTTCGGGTGGTCCGCGAACGGCAGAAGATCGCCGACCTCGAGCCGCGCGCCCGAGGTCTCGAGGTTCGTCGCCGGCACGCAGCTCGAGAGCTGCACCCGCAGGTCCATCGCGGTTCGCCATCGCGCCGTCGAGGAAATAGCGCAGGCCCGCCTGCCCCAGTACGTTGGCGATCTCGTGGGGATCGCAGATCGCCGTCGTCACGCCGTGGCGCAGCACGCATCGGTCGAATTCGAGCGGCGTGATGAGCGAGCTTTCGACATGGCAATGCGTGTCGATGAAGCCCGGAACGATGATCTTGCCGCTGACGTCGATCTCCCGGACGCCGCTATAATCGCCGAGCGTCCCGACGATCCGGTCGGCGCAGATCGCAACATCGCTCAAAACGAGGTCGCCGCTGACGAGATCGAAGATTCGCCCGCCCTTCAGCACGATGTCCGCCTTCGCGAGCCCCTGGCCCTGCTCGATGGCGCGGGAAAGAAAGGCGACGGCGTCGCTCATGAACGGGTTCCTTTGGGTCTTCGATCGCGAAGAGATAGCCGTATTGTTTCAGGCTTGCGTGGCTGGCTCAAGCTTGGCCTCATTGGATCCGAGCTCATCGCAGTCGCGCGAGCAGTGCATCCTCGACCTGATAATCGAAAAGGTCATACGGATAGGCGGCAAGCACGGGAAAGAGGACGCGCCAGTCTTTCCCGGCTGCGGCTTGAACAAGCCAACTGCAAATCGGCCCTACGGCTTTTCTGTAGTTTGTTTGAGGCTGATAGCCTAGCGACGCTGCCGCGGCGACGTCGAGCACGAACGGCCGCTGGACTGACCAGGGAGTGCCTCCAACGGACGGCGGATAAAGTGCCTCATCGGACAGCGCCACGACGTCGGCGGACGAATCGAAGCGAGAGATGATCGCGGCAGCGATCTCCGCGACCGACAGGGCCTCCGGATCAGCGATGTTGAGAATGCGCTGGCCGCGCAAGCTCGCGACGAGCCGAACGAGCGCCGCGATATTGGCGACAGACGTTGTATGGAAGCGGCTCCGTCCGTCGTAGGCCAGCGGGATCACCTCGCGTCCGTCGATCAGCCGCTTGACGAACCACCATTCTCTGGGATGCGTCGATCCCACTCCGCTGACTGCTGCGGGTCGCAAGACGGTCGCCGGCACGGTTGCGCCATCCAGCAAAACGCGTTCAAGCGCCGCCTTGCGGGTCGAATACGTCGTGGGACCCGGCTCCACAATAGGGTGTGTCTCATTGACGGGAACCGGCAATTCGGGAAATCCATTTTGGGCGGCCTCGTCCAGCGTCCGCCCTTTCATGTCTCTATAGACGCTGGAGGATGAGACAACGATGAGCGATCCCACCGCGCTCTGAGCGTCGAGCAACTGGCGTGCATGTTCCGGCCCGTAGGCCACTGCGTCGATCAGGGCGTCTGCTCCGGAAGAAAGGCAACGAGCGAGCGCGCCAGGCTGTTCTCGATCGAATGTGACGACGTTCGCGCCGCGCCTCACAAGATCGGCTGGCACAGGCCGCAGGCCGCGATGCGCAATGGTCACTGTCCAACCGTGGTCGAGCAAATGGGAAGCCGTGGCGATGCCGATTTGCCCATTCCCACCCAGAATAAAAGCGTACGGCATGCATTCGGTCCCCAGTATCGGGGCTAGCCCCTGAGCTCGCGGTTCGCGTGAACCGGAGAAGGGTTTACGCCGCCCGCGAATTGTCGTCTCGTTCGCCCCATGCTCGCGCCGATCCTCTCCATCCAGTCGCATGTCGTCTACGGCCACGTCGGCAATTCGGCTGCGGTCTTTCCGCTGCAGCGGCTCGGGCGCGAAGTCTGGCCGCTGATGAGCGTGCAGTTTTCGAGCCATACCGGCTACGTCGGCTGGCGAGGACGCGCCTTCGACGCCGCCATGATCGAGGAGTGCGCGGCGGGCCTCGAGGCCATCGGCGTGCTCCCCCGTTGCGCCGGTCTCCTGACCGGCTATCTCGGCAGGCCCGAGATCGGTGAAGCGGCGCTCGGCGCATTGACGCGAATTCGCGCCGCCAACCCGGAGGCGGCCTACGCCTGCGATCCGGTCATCGGCGATGTCGGGCGCGGCTCGTATGTCGCCGCGGGCGTCGCCGAATTCTTCCGCGACCGCGCCCTGCCGCTGGCGACCATTGCGACGCCGAACGCCTTCGAGCTGGAATGGCTGGCGGGCGGGCCGGCGGGCAACCTCGGCCAGGCGGCAGCGGCGATTGCGGCGCTGAGGGCGCGCGGACCGCAAGTCGTGGTCGCGAAGTCCTTGTCGCTCGACGACACGCCGGCGGACGCGCTCGACCTGCTGGCCAGCGACGAGCACGGCCTCTGGCGGTTGCGCACGCCGAAGCTGCCGATCGCGGTCAATGGCGCCGGCGACCTGTTTGCGGCGCTCTTCTTCCACCACTGGCTTGAATTTC
This sequence comes from uncultured Alphaproteobacteria bacterium, assembly GCA_963787135.1. Lineage (GTDB taxonomy): Bacteria > Pseudomonadota > Alphaproteobacteria > Rhizobiales > Beijerinckiaceae > Roseiarcus. The sequence continues at coordinate 4,046 of CAWBBW010000007.1, forward strand.
GTTTGACCCCTGAAGCCCTGTCCCGCGCGGCGTCAGCGGTGTTCGCGATCGTGGCGGCGACTCTTGCCGCCGGGACGCGCGAACTGGCGATCGTCTCAGACCAGCGGGAGCTCGTCCGCCCTTCGAAAATCTTTCGGGCCGAGGCGATCTAAGTTCAACCGAACGTGCATTTACTTTTCTGCTGTATCGTCGCAATAGTCACTACATTCGCGCGGCGCGGGCTTTGGCGAAGGAGCAGGCCATGATCGGTTCAGTCAAAATGCTGGCGGCGGCCGCGTTCGGCGCAGCCCTTTGCCTCTCCTGGGCCGCCAATGCTCAGACGGTTCATCGCCATGCGCGCCACCCGGCCGCCGCTGGACATGTGATCGTCGTCCACCCCCGTGAATCCTATTTGACCGCTGGCCCGGGGGCGGATCCGGGCCAGTACAACGGCTATGCTTTAGACTCGCTCGGCCCGACGCAGTACATGCCGGACATCGACCATACGACGGTTGGTCTGCGCGGCCAGAATCGCCTTCCGAACAACTTCACCGTACCGGGCTGCTGCAACCCTTAAACCCGGGCGGTCGGCCCAGCCGCGATCGGGGAACGGGGAACCCCATCGATGACGCGCCGCTTCTTCACGCTCGACGTCTTCACCGAGACGGCGCTCGCCGGCAATCCGCTCGCCGTCGTGCTCGATAGCGAGGGACTCGGCGACGCCCGCATGCAGGCGATCGCGGCGGAATTCAACCTCTCCGAAACCGTATTCGTCTTTGAGCCGCGGAACGCCATCAATTCGGCCAGCGTCAGGATCTTCACGCCCGCGCGCGAGCTGCCCTTCGCCGGCCATCCAACGGTCGGGACTGCGGCGCTGCTCGCTCATGTCCGTTCGCCCGATGCTCTGGCCGTGGAGGATTTGACGATCGTGCTCGAGGAACGGGTCGGCGACATCGCCTGCGTCGTTGAGCATCGCGCCGGCCGCGCGCTCGCCGCCCATTTCGGACTGCCGAAGCTGCCCGAGCGCCTCGACTACGCGCCGCCGTCCAAAGCCGAGATCGCCGCCGGCGTCGGCCTCGCGCCCCAGGACATCGGCTTCGACCGGCACGAGCCGAGCCTTTACAGCGCCGGCGCGCCTTATCTGTTCATTCCCGTTCGTTCGCTCCAGGCGATCGGCCGCGCTCGGCCCGGCGCCATGTCCTGGGCCGGCAAGGATGGTCCGGCCGCGTATCTCTACACCAAAGAAGTCGCCGAGCCTGGTTCGGCCTATCACGCGCGGATGTTCGGCGGCGGTTGGGGCGTGGCCGAAGACCCGGCGACTGGAAGCGCTGCGGCCGCTTTCGCCGGCGTCGCGCTCGCCTTCGATCGCCCCGACGACGGCGACCACAGGCTCATCATCGAACAGGGCTACGAGATGGGCCGCCCGAGCCTGATTGGGCTCGGGTACACCGTCGAAGACGGAAGGTTGCGCTCGGCCTCGATCGGCGGTTCGGCCGTGATCGTCTCGAGCGGCGCGCTCGACCTTTGAGCCCGCCTATTCGCCTGGTCGAGGTCCTCGAGCTCGACTTCGATCTCGAGCCGGCGCCCTGGCCGTTCGCGATCACTCATGCGGCGAGCATCGCCGCGCACTGGGCCGAGCTTCGCAAGGCGAAACCTGCCGTCTACAATGGCCGCGTGCTGCTGTTGGGGCCGCGCGAGCTCGCCCAGCGCGCGGACGGGGACCTGAGGCTGAGAGGGGCCTTTTTCGAAACGGACTACGCGGATTTCGTTGCCTGGCGCGCGTTCGGCCATCCGGGCGAGCGGGTCGACAATTGCTTTTCGATGGCCGCGCTCCGCACAGCTGACGGCGCATTCCTGATGGGTGAGATGGCGCCCCATACGATGAACGGCGGGCAGATCTATTTCCCGGCCGGCACGCCCGATCCGACCGATGTTTTCGACGGCAAGGTCGACCTCGATGCGAGCGCGCGGCGCGAGCTCCTGGAGGAGACGGGAGTGGCGGCCGAGGAGGCTGTGATAGAGCCGGGCTGGACGGTCATCTTCGCCCCGCAGCGCATCGCCTGCATGAAGCTGATGACGCTTCCGGTGACCGCGGCCGAGGCCAAAGAACGGATCGACGCTTTTCTGGCGCTCGATCCCCACCCGGAATTTTCGCGCATGCATATCGTCCGCGCTCCAGACGATATCGACGAAGAGCGCACGCCGGCTTTCGTCGCCGCCTATCTGCGGTCGGCCTTCGCCTAAAGGTTCGTCGGATAGCCGTGGCGCTGTTTCGAGGCGACGATCATTGCTTTTGCCTCGGCGTCATGACCCGCCGCGCAGGTGGTCTCTGCCGCCGCGATTTCGCGCTTGATCTGGTTATAGACCGACTGTGCGACATGACCCATCGAGAGATCGTTGTCCTGGATCGCGCGGTAGCGCGCGATCTCCGCCGAACAGTCTCCGCCCTCGGGCAGATGAAAGTTGGGAGGCGTGACGGCGACGGAGCCGGGCACGGGCGGCGCAGAGGCCTGCGGCGCAGGCGCATTGCAGGCGGCAAGCGTCAAGGCGAAGAAGGCAAGCGGCGCAATGATTCTCATCGGCGGATCCGGGCGAGGCGATTCGAAGGGGCGTCGCAAGACTGGCCAAAGCGCAGGCGCCGTCAAGAGCCAGTCCCGCGCAAGCCGCCTTGTCCATAGCAGAACGCATGGGCCTGAAATCGCCCCTCGCGGCATTCTCCGAGAAGCGCTCCCTTCACCGCGCCAGGCGCTCGCGCGCGGCTCACTGCGTGTTCAACGACGGAGCGTCGGTCCTCGAGGTCGCGCTGCGCGACATCTCGCCCGCCGGCGCGCGGATCGCCGGCGCGGAACTCACTGGCCTGCCTTCGACCTTCGAATTGCGCATACCCGACGGCCTCGGCGGTTATTCGGCGCGGCGGGCGCTCGTCGTCTGGTGCAAAGGCGCGGCCGCCGGCCTGACGTTCATCGACGAGGGCTGACACTGCGATAGCGCACGGTCAAAGGCCGCAACGAGGCGGCCTTCGACCCTGCGCAATCCCGCCGGGAGCAGCGGAACCCGCTGCTCAGCTACTGACCGTCGTCTGGTGATTACGGACAGTCCAGATCTCCGAGACCGATGCGAGCGCGACGATCAGGCCGAGCACGACCATCGTCCAGGCAGCGAAATGCATCGCCGCGAAGCCGAGCACCCAGGGGGAGATGATCATCAGGACGCCGGCGATCAGCGCCACCCAATCTTCCCACTCGGCGAACTGGACGAGCGCCGCGATCCCCATCACGGCGATCACGCCGCCGCCGACCCAAGCGGTTCGCGCCGCCATGAGATCCCCGGAATATCCGAGCGCCCAGGGCGAGATGAACAGCAGCACGCCGCACACCAGGTTGATCCAGTCTTGTACGCTTCTGCCCCCGCGCCACGAAGTCTCCATTGCCATTGATACCTCCTCGTTTGACGCGGCGTCGAACAACGCCTTGAGCATTGAGTTAGTTTTAGATTGAGGCAATTCAAGGCGAGACCGTTGGCGGTGGTCGGGCACGTGGTTGGCTAGCCAGCTGTCCCATAGACCGCCGCCGCCTCTTCACGCAGCACCTTGCGGAACCACTGCATCGTCGGGTCGGCGGCGCGCAGCTTCGTCGCCACCACAGTATGGTCGAGCGTGTCGTCGAACGGCGGCGCCCTCAAAACGAGATCGAGCGGCCCGGCGAAGCGGCGGGCGAATGCCGCCGAGATCGTGGTCACAAGGTCGCTCGCCGCGACCGCGGCGATGGTCGCCATGAAATGCGGGGTGGTCAGCGCGATGCGCCGCTCGACGCCCGCGCCCGCAAGCCGGGCGTCGATCTCCGACAGGCCGTCGGCGAAAAAAGCAACGGTCGCATGCGGATAGGCGGCGTAGTCGGCCAGGCTCCACGTCCGGTTCGCCGCCGGATGACCGCGCCGCATCACCAGCGCCAGCCGGTCGCTGGCGAGCGGTTCGCTGAAGGCGCCGGGCGGCAACGGCGTCGCGGCGGTCGCGAAACAGAGATCGACTTCCGCCCGCTCCATCCGGCCGAGGATGTCGCGGTCGATCGGCTCGATCCTCAGATCGACGCCGGGAGCTTCGCGCTGCAGCCGCGCAATCAGCCGCGGCGCGAGCAGGATCGTCTGCGCGTCGCCTCCCGCGAGGCGGATCGCGCGATGGAGCGCCGAGGGATCGAAATCCTCGGCGCGGAAGAGCCCGCGCAACTCGTCGAGCGCGGCCGCGACCTTGGGCGCGAGGCTCCGGGCGAGCGGCGTCGGGGCGAGGCCGCCGCCGGCGCGGATGAGGAGCGGATCGCCGAAGGCTTCGCGCAGACGCGCAAGCGCCCTGCTCATCGCCGGCTGGCTCAAGCCAACGTCGGCAGCTGCATGGGTGACATTGCGCCGCCGGAGCAGCGCCTCGAGCGCCGGCAGCAGATTGAGATCGAGGCCGGCCAAATTCACTTCGCGCATGATCGATATATAAACAATGCATTTTTGATATGATCAAGGCGCCGCTATGCTGCCTCCTGGATCAATGGAGGCGGCGATGAGCGGCAGGATTACGATTTTCGGCCTGGGCCCATGCGGCCGCGCGACCCTGACGCGATTGCTGGCCCAAGGCCGCGAGGTCATGGTCGCGCAGCGCCGCGCGCCGCCCGATCTGCCGAAGGGCGCGCAATTCGCGCCATGCGACGCGCTCGACCGCGAGAGCGTGCTCAAGGCGACGCGAGGCTCGGAGCAGATCGTAGTCGCGATCGGCTTTCCCTATGAGGGCAAGGTCTGGCGCGAGGCATGGCCGAAAGCGATCGGCAATTTCGTCGCCGCCTGCGAAGCAACCGGCGCCAGGATGGTGTTCATCGACAATCTCTACATGTACGGGCCCCAGACCTCGCCGCTCATCGAGACCATGCCGCTGACCTCTTACGGCGCAAAACCCGCCGCGCGCTCCGCCGCAACCCGGATCTGGATGGAGGCCGCCGCAGCGGGGCGCGCCCGCGTCGCCGCGCTCCGCCCGCCCGACTTCTACGGGCCCAACGTCGGCCTCACCTTTCTCGGCGACACGACGATCGGCGCCATGGCGAGAGGCAAGTCCGCATTTTTTATTGGTTCGCCCGATATCCCGCATGACTACGCCTATGTGCCCGACATCGCCCGCGCGGCGACGACGCTGCTGGATGCGCCAGATTCCGCCTTCGGCCAGAGCTGGCACGTCCCCTGCGCGCCGACCCGCACCACGCGCGAGATTCTCAAAATGGCGGCGGATGCGCTCGGCGTCCGGCTGAGGCTGAACACCCTGCCCGAGGGTCTGCTCGGCGCCGCGGGGCTCTTTTCCCCCTTCCTGCGTGAGCTCAAGGAGATGCGCTTCACCTGGGACCGCCCCTACCGGGTCGACGCGACCAAGTTCGGCAAGACGTTCTGGTCGGACGCGACGCCGTTCGAAACCGGCGTGCGCGAAACGGCGCTCTCGTTCCGGCCGGCGGCGGCCAGGAGCTGAGGCGAGGCGCGCGATTGGCGATTGGCAAGGATTGCCACTTTGAGTATTGTGAGAGCACTCACGGGAGAACTCCCATGCCAACCCGCAACGTCAATCTCACCGCCGAGCAGGACGCCTTTGTCGAGGATGTCGTCCGAGCCGGCAAGTATCAGAATGCGAGCGAGGCGGTACGCGACGCGCTGCGCGGTTTGCAGCAGCGATTACAAGCCGACGATCTGAAGCTCGAGCTTTTGCGTGGCCAGGTGAACGCCGGGCTGGAGGCGCTCGAACGCGGCGCGTTCACCGAAGTCGACGGCGACGCCCTCGATGAGACGCTCGACGGTCTTGTCGCCAACAGGCGGTGAATTCTGGCGCGCTTTCGGTTATCCGAGCCGGCGAAGTCCGACATCGCGTCGCTGTTGCGGGTCAGCGAGAAGATGCATGGCGCCGAGGCCCGCATTCGCTATCGCGCACTGCTGACGGCGGCGTTGAGGCGAATCGCGGCTGATCCCCAAGGGCGCTCGACGGCCGATCGCGGCGAGCTCGCCGAGGGTGTCCGCAGCTTTCATATCCGCCATAGCCGCGCCGAAAGCCTTGAGGCGCCGGTCGCCGATCCCGCGCATGTCATTTTCTATCGTGCGCCCGAACCGGGCTTGGTCGAGATTGCCCGCGTGTTGCACGAGCGGATGGACGCGAGCCGCTATCTCGGGGCCGACGCCGAAGACGAGAAAAAACCGAAAGCACGCTGAAGCCTCCGGAGCGCCATCCCCGCCTCACCACCAGCGGCGCATGAACTCCCCGGCTTGCATGAGGGCGCGCCGCGCAGGCTCGAGATGGGCGTTCCAGACGGGGAACGCATGGATCATGTGCGGCCAGACCTCGAGCGTGACGGCGACGTCGGCGGCGCCTGCCGCCTCGGCGAAGCGCGTCGCGTCGTCGAGCAGCGTTTCGGCCGAGCCGACCTGGATCAGCGCCGGCGGAAATCCGTGCAGATCGGCATAAAGGGGCGAGACGCGCGGATCCTTCCGGTCCACCCCAGCGGGCACATAGGCGTCGGCCAATTCGACCAGATAGCCCTCGTGGATGAGCGGGTCGACGGCGTCCTTCGTCTTCATCGTCTCTTCCGACATGGTGAGGTCGGTCCAGGGCGAGACCAGCCAGGCTGAGGCCGGCTGCTCCCGGCTTTCGGCGCGCAGCCGGTTGATGAGCGCGACGGTGAGCCCCGCGCCGGCGCTGTCGCCGCCGATGGCGATCCGGCCGGCGGAAAATCCCTGACCGCGCAGGAACGTCCAGGCTTTCAGCGCGTCGTCATAGGCGGCGGGAAACGGATGTTCCGGCGCGAGCCGGTACTCGACCGCAAGCGTCCGCGACCCTGCCGCCCGCCCGGCTTCGGTGACCATCCGGCGATGGCTCACGATCGAGCCCGAGCAATAGCCGCCGCCGTGGAAGAAGAGCAGCACCTTGGAGGAATCGCTGCCCGGAACGATCGACCATTCGCCCTTGAGGCCGTCGACGTCGACCGCCTCGAGCTCGACGTCGCCGGCGACCGGCCAGACCGCGCAAACCTCCTCGATCCGCTTCCGCCGCTCCTCCCACCCGACCGGCCGGGCCTTGGCCTTCAAAAGGTCGCGGACGGCGTCGATTTCACTTTGGGCCATCAGTGGATCCTCGGAAAACGGAAGACCCAGAATAACAGCGCGCGCGAGCCCCGGTCACGCGTTGTCGCTCGCCTTTTTATGTAAGATGGTATATGGTAGCATTGATCGGGTAGAATGGTGGAATACATGTCCCTCAACATCAAAAACGAGGAGGCCCATGCGCTGGCGACCCGGCTCGCGAAGGCGACCGGCGAAAGCCTTACCGAGGCAGTGACCGTCGCCTTGCGGGAGCGTTTGGCGCGCATCGAGGCGCCCGAGGCGCTGGAGCGGGAATTGCTTGAGCTTGGCCAGGATTGCGCCTGGCGGCTCAAGGAGCCATGGCGCAGCGCCGACCACGCCGATCTCCTCTATGACGAAATTGGTCTGCCCAAGTGATTGTCGACACATCGGCTCTCGTCGCCCTCCTGAGGGGCGAAGAGGACGCGCCCCGCTTTGCGCGCGCGCTCGCAGCGCGGGGGCTTCCAAAGCGAATCTCGGCCGCCAACTTCCTCGAGACGGCGATCGTCATCGACGGGTCGCGCGACGCGATCGCCAGCCGGCGCCTCGACGAGGTCGTGGCTAAAGCCAACCTCACCATAGAGGCGGTGACCTCCGAACAGGCCCATGTCGCCCGCGCCGCTTATCGCGACTTCGGCAAGGGCAGCGGCCATCCCGCCCAGCTGAATTTCGGCGACTGCTTCGCCTACGCGCTGGCGAAAGCGACCGGCGAGCCGCTGCTCTTCAAAGGGCGAGGATTTCGGCTTCACCGACATCCGCCCGCAACGTTGAGCCGCGCTACGTCAAGGTGTCCGCCCAAGGGGCGCCTGCCCCGATCGCCGCGGGCGGGGCGCCATGACAGCCGCGCCCTTTAAGGCATGCACAAACTGCATAACACAGCGATCCGGCTTCGCTCGCTCGGGGCGCCTGTTACCGGCCTGATAACCGCGACTATCGCCCCTGTTGCGGTCCTGCTTTTCGCCTGTAAATTTGCTCAAGCGAAGCATGAGGCTTCTTCAAGAATAGCTTGACAACAAAAGACTTCTAGCGCGCCGACGGTCGCGCCTCTCGCGTGATTTTGCCTGTTAGCAGGCGAAAAGTCGGCGCATCGCCTCCCGTACGCATGCGCTGCCCGCATGGCTCATCCGCGCTTCAGCAATGTGCCGGACGCGACCTACCGGGAACGTTGTTCCCGAAACTCGCGTGGCCTTCCGAGCGGATTGGAGGGCAGAGCCAAAACATGCCTGCGTTCCCCTATGGCTACGATGGCTTGAGCGCTCCGCTGGGCGCGGCCGCGGCCTTTCGCGCGTCCGCCTTCGGGTCGTTGCGAATGATCGCCATCGCCCCGCCGAGCGCCCCGAACACCGCGAGCAGAACGAGCACGTCGCCGACCGCGGCCAGCAACGCGGCTTCCGGCGCCCCCGCGGTGCGCTCGTGCATGCCGGTTGTGGTTTCGAGCCCCCACGCGAGCACGGCCGATGATGCGGCGACGCCTACCGCGCCGCCGGAAATGCGCAAAAGATTGAGTAGGCCGCCCGCGACGCCCGATTTGTCGGCGGGCGCCGCGCTCATCGTCGCATTATTGTTGGGCGCGATATAGAAGCCCAATCCCGCGCCGAACGCGGCGAGCCCCACCATGACGCCCGTCAGGCTGCCCGGCGTTCCGTCGAGCAATCTCGCCATCGCCAACGCCGAGGCGGCGCAAAGCGCCATGCCTACGAGCATCAGCAAGCGCGGGCGCTTGTCAGAGAGCGCGCCGCTATTGGGGGCGACGAGTCCGAGCGCTACGGGCACGATGGTGAGCCGCAATCCCGCGGCCAGCGGCTGATCGTGATAGCCTCGCACCAGTGCGAACGACATGGCGAAGAACATCCCGTAGAGCATCGCGTAAGAGACCAGCACACCGACGCTTCCGGCCGAGAAAGCGGCCGAGCGGAAGAGGCTGAGGTTGACCAGCGGCGCGGGCGCGCGGGACTCGCGCCAGATGAAGCCGCCTAGCAGCAGCGGCGCCCCGATAGCGCATGCAATGAGGGGGGTCGAGAGCCCCCAGGCATGCGCCTCCGAGATCGCGAGCAGGAGGGTTGCGAGCGCGGGAACGAGCAGGAACGCGCCCGGCGCGTCGAAGCGACGGTCGCCGGCGAACGCCTTCGTTCGCGGCACGATCAGCCAGCCGAGAGCCGTGCCGAGGACGGCGAACGGGACGGTGACCCAGAATATCCAGCGCCAGCCGAGCGTCCCCAAGAGCACGCCGCCGAGCGCCGGGCCGATGCTCAAGCCGACCGCCTGCGCCGCCGCCATGATCCCCAAAGCCTTGCCGCGCCGCTCCGGACCGGCGGCGGCGACCAGGATCACGACGCTGTTGGCGCCGAGCAGTGCGCCGCTCATGCCCTGGAGGATGCGGAAGCCGATCAGGACCGGCAGAGTCGGCGCCAGGCCGCACAAGGCCGACCAGAGGCCGAACAGCGCAAATCCGGCAAGGTAGAGCGTCTTGCGTCCGGCGATCTCGGCCAGTCGGGCAAAGACCGACAGCACGGAAGCAAACGCCAGCATGTAGCCGAGCGCGACCCAGCTCACCGCGTCGAGCGGCGCGCCGAACGCGTCCTCGAGCGAGGGCAGCGCCAGCTGCACGATGCTGCCGTCGACCTGGCCGATGAACGTGCCGATGCAAACCGTTCCGACCACAAACCATGGGTAGGAAGGTCGGCGCACGAAGAATTGCGCCGGCGCTGGTTCAAACATGGAGACGCCTGGTCAACTCGAGGCCCGCAATGCCGGAGGCGAGGCGAGCCTAGCTATGACAGAGTCGTCCCGCAACGGCGGACGAACTTGCGGGCTGAACGCCCCGCCATGCTATGATGCGGCGCAGCACTGTCCGGACCCGCGATCCCGCCCATGCCCTCCTTCACCGCGCGCGTCGTCGCTTCCATCGCCGCTGTCGATCCGGCGGCATGGGACGCCTGCGCCAATCCGTCGGGCCTTTCCGAGGCGGAAGCCGGGGGCGAGCGGTACAACCCCTTCATGTCGCATGCTTTCCTCAATGCGCTCGAGGTGTCCGGCTCGGTCGGCGGCCGCACGGGATGGACCCCGGCGCACGTGCTGGTCGAGGATTCGTCCGGGCGCGTCGTCGCCGCCGCTGCAGCCTATCTCAAGAGCCACAGCATGGGCGAGTATGTGTTCGACCACGCCTGGGCCGACGCCTACGAGCGCGCCGGCGGGCGCTACTATCCGAAGCTGCAGGTCGCCGCGCCCTTCACGCCGGCGACCGGACGGCGGCTGCTCGTCGCCGCGGACGCCCCCGAGGGCGCCGGCGAGGCGCTGATTGGGGGCCTGCGGGAGCTACGCAAGCAGACGCGGGCCTCTTCGCTCCATGTGACATTTCCGACAGCCGAGGACGCCCGGCGTCTCGAGCGCGCGGGGTTCCTGGTGCGCCACGGCGAGCAGTTCCATTTCCTTTGCGACGGCTTTGCGAGCTTCGAGGATTTTCTCGCAGCGCTCGCGTCGCGCAAGCGCAAGTCGATCAAGCGCGAGCGGCGCGAGGCGCTTGGCGCCGACGTCACGATTGAATGGATCACCGGTTCCTCAATCAGACCAGAACATTGGAAAGCGTTCTTCGCCTTCTACACGGACACCGGCTCGCGCAAATGGGGCCGGCCCTATCTGACCCGAAATTTCTTCGACCGAATCGGGGCTTCGATGCCCGAGCGCATTCTGCTGGTGATGGCCAAACGTAACGGACGCTATATCGCCGGCGCGATCAATTTCATCGGCGACGACGCGCTCTATGGGCGCAACTGGGGCGCAATCGAAGAACGACCCTTCCTCCATTTCGAAGTCTGCTATTATCAGGCGATCGAGTTCGCGCTGGCGCATGGTCTGAAAAGGGTGGAAGCGGGCGCGCAAGGGGAGCACAAGCTCGCGCGCGGCTACCGGCCGGTGGTGACCTATTCGGCCCATGAATTCGCCGACGCCGGCCTTGCTCGCGCGATCGCCGACTATTTGAAGCGCGAACGCGAGGCGGTGGCGCGCACGATCGCCCACTACGAGGGGCATGCCCCGTTCAAGCGCCGCGAAACGGAAAACGCCGAAGCGGCCGAAACCTCCCTTGGAGATTCCTTTGACGCCGACCTATGACGCCAACAACATCTTCGCCAGGATTCTGCGGGGCGAGGCGCCCAGCGTCAAAGTCTACGAGGACGAGGTTTCGCTCGCCTTCTTGGACGTCATGCCGCGGGCGGAAGGGCACACTCTGGTGATCCCGAAGGTTTATGCGCGCAACCTTTTCGATATCGAGCCCGAGGACCTCGCGCGTTTCATGCCCTCGGTGCAGAAGGTGGCCCACGCCGTCAGGGACGGCATGAAGGCGGAAGGGATTTCGCTGCAGCAGTTCAACGAGGAGCCCGGCGGACAGCAGGTGTTCCATCTGCATTTCCATGTGCTGCCGCGCTGGACCGGGATTCAGCTTCGGCCCCCGGGCGGGCCGTTCCAGAGCGCAGAGGCGCTCCAGCCGCAAGCCGAGAAGATCATCGCGGCCTTCGCCGGCCGCTAGCCGGCGACATTGCATCTCGAGAGCCCCCTTGACCCACCTTCACTATGTCCCGCTGAGTGCGGGCATCGCGGTCCTCTTCTTCGCCATCCTCGTGGCGCTGGCGATTCTGATCCAGATCGGACTGTTGCGCCGGGTCTCGTCCGCGCTCGGTCTCGATCCTTTCGCAGCCCTCTTCATTCTGTTCGCCTCGCTCCTGGGTTCTTACATCAACCTGCCGCTCGTCCGGCTGCCGGACGAGCGCGTCGTTTCGCGCGAGGTGGTGGAGATCATGGGCGTGCCGTTCCTCGCGCCGGTCGCGGTCGACTGGCCCGGCACGGTCTTGGCCATCAACGTCGGCGGGGCCGTGATCCCCATCATGCTGTCCCTCTACCTCCTCACACGCTACCGCTTATGGGGACAGGGCCTGATCGCGATCGCGGTCGTCGCCTTCTTCGTCCACCGGATGGCGACCCCGGTCCCCGGCCTCGGAATTAGCGTGCCGACCTTCGCGCCGCCGCTGCTCGCCGCGATCGCGGCGCTGATTCTCTCACGCCGATACGCCGGACCGCTCGCCTATATCGGCGGCTGCGTCGGCGTCCTCGTCGGGGCGGATCTCTCGAATCTCGAAGTCCTGCGGAGTCTCGGCGCCCCAGTTGCCTCAATTGGCGGCGCGGGCACTTTCGACGGCGTTTTCCTGACCGGGGTGATCGCGGTCCTGCTGGCGAGCCTCGTGACCGGTTAACGCCTTGCCAAAACAGGCTTCTTCACGAAGGATTGCTTAACCAAGTGGCTATTATTTGTGTCAAATTTGCCACATCGGCGCACCAAGTTGAGCAAATTGGGGGCGGAGCGGGTGGACTCGGCAACCTCAGTTACCTATAGAGGGTTCATCAATTTCAAACGGGCGACGGCGCGCGGAACAGCGCATGGCGGAGCCGATCAAAACGGAGAATGCAAATGAACAATCGTTGGCTTATGGGGGCTGCAGCCGCGGCGTTAACCGTTGTAGGCGCTTTCGCCGCTCAGGCCGCTGACCTTCCCACGAAGAAGATGGCGCCCGCGCCCGTATTCGTGCCGCCGCCCTTCACCTGGACCGGCTTCTACGTCGGTTTGAACGCCGGTGGCATCTGGGGCACAGGCGGGACGCAGACGACCCTTTACAACGCCGGCATCCAACTCGGGACCTACTGGCCCGGCGGCAATTTCGGCGGCAGCCAGACCGGATTCATCGGCGGCGGCCAGGCTGGCTACAACTGGCAGTCCGGCGCGGCGGTGTTCGGCCTCGAGACGGATTTTGACTGGACCAGCCTGAGCCGAAACACTAGCTTCGTAGGCTCAACCTTCCTCTGGAACGGCCAGAACGACTTCCTGACGGAGAACGGTTCGCGGAAGCTGGATTGGCTTGGCACGACCCGCGGCCGCGTCGGCTTCGTCGCGACGCCGGACAACCGCCTGATGTTTTACGGCACAGGCGGCTTGGCCTACGGCGGCGGCAGCCGCCACTTCGACGTCTTTGACAGCCTCAATGGCTGGGACTGGAACGGCAACGGCGGCAGCAGCACCCGCGTCGGCTGGACCCTCGGCGCCGGCGCCGAATATGCGATCACCAACAATATCACGCTGAAGGGCGAATATCTGTACTACAACCTCGGCAGTTCGAACAGTGTGACCGCCGCCAATCCGATTGCCAACACAGCGTGGCCCCTCGCCTATGCCACGGCGAAGGTCACTTTCGACGGATCGATCTTCCGCGCGGGCATCAACTACAAGTTCTGATCGCCTAGGATCCGAAGCTTGATCGGAGACAGGAAAGGGAAGGCCAAGCGCCTTCCCTTTTTTGTTGCGCGGAGCAGCGCGAGGCCTTGGCCATTGTGCAGCGCACAGAAAAGCCGGAGGAGGCCTAAACGGCCCAACCGCCGGCTTTTCTTTCCACAGCACTCTGCGCAAAGCCGCTTAGAGCAGGACTCGTTATGACGGAAACAAGGCTGTCATTTGCGAGCGGAGCGACGCAACACGTCGGGCTCCAGGGCGCGTAGCCGAGTGTAACTCCGACTGTCGACGACCGAGCCGGCGTTTTGCTTCCGTAAATCGGAATTCTGTGGTATTGTCGCCGCATGACCGGACAGAGGCGCCCTTCAATGACCGAGAGCCGCAAAAAGTTAAGGTTAATGGCTCGCCGAATATCAGGATCTGCCGTAACCTGTTGAAATGGCAAGATTCTCTATTTTCATTTCCTTGCGCCTGATTTTCATTTCCTTGTGTCGGGCTTTCATTTCCTTGCGTTTGGCTTTCAATTCGTTGCGCCGGGCTTTCCATTCCTTGTCTCCGGGGCCCAACAGCCGGCCACGGCGAAAAAGTTACAAAGTTACAGTTTTTGGCGCTCTAACCCTTTGAGAACGCTTCGCCGCTTACAAAAGTGCAGGGCGCTCCTCGTTATGACGATTTCCGTCAGAGCGCGACGCGCTCTAAGGTGCCTCCGACTCGGGCTCTGGAGTTCGGTCGGTAGCGGACGGCGCCTCCGGCTCGAGACGCTTGCGCGACCGTCCGCGCGCCTTGGCGGCAACGATCAGGTCCCGCTCCATCCGGGGCTGGGCCGGACCCTCGGGATAGACGAACCCCAGCTTCTTCTCGCCCGTTTCGTCCCCGGTGACCACCACCTTAACCACCCCGCCGTTCTTGAGCCGTCCGAACAGCACTTCGTCGGCGAGCGGCGTCTTGATCTGGGTCTGGATGACCCGCGCCATCGGCCTTGCGCCCATCGCTTCATCGTAACCGTTCTTGACCAGCCAGGCGCGCGCTTCGTCGGTGAGCTCGATCGTGACGTTCCGATCTGAAAGCTGCGCCTCGAGTTGAAGGATGAACTTGTCGACTACCCGCGCGATCACCAATTCGGGCAGGCGCGAGAACGCGACGATCGCGTCGAGCCGGTTGCGGAACTCCGGAGCGAACAGCCGGTCGATCGCCTCGCGGTCGTCACCCTCGCGCTTGGACTTGTGGAAGCCGAAGGCAGCCTTCGCCAGATCCTGAGCGCCCGCGTTGGTGGTCATGATCAGGATCACATTGCGGAAGTCGATGGCCTTGCCGGAATGATCGGTCAGTTTCCCATGGTCCATGATTTGCAACAGAATGTTGAACAGATCCGGGTGCGCCTTCTCGATCTCGTCCAGCAACAGCACGCAGTGGGGATGCTGGTCGATCGCGTCCGTCAGGAGTCCGCCCTGGTCGAAGCCGACATAGCCGGGGGGCGCGCCGATCAGGCGCGACACCGTATGGCGCTCCATATATTCCGACATGTCGAACCGAATCAGCTCCAGCCCTAGGCTCAAAGCGAGCTGGCGCGCGGCTTCCGTCTTGCCGACGCCCGTGGGTCCCGAGAACAGATAGGAGCCGATCGGCTTCTCCGGGTCGCGAAGGCCGGCGCGGGCAAGCTTGATCGCGGAGGCCAACGACGCCACCGCTTCGTCCTGGCCGTAAACGGCCCGCTTCAGGGTGTCCTCAAGATGCGCCAGCACCTCGGTGTCGTCCTTCGAGACAGACTTCGGCGGGATGCGCGCCATGGAGGCGATGGTCGCCTCGATCTCCTTCACGCCGATCGTCTTCTTGCGCCTGGCTTCCGGCAGAAGCATTTGCGAGGCGCCGGTCTCGTCGATCACGTCGATCGCCTTATCGGGCAGCTTGCGATCATGAATGTAGCGCGACGACAGTTCGACCGCGGCTTTCACCGCCTCGCCAGTGTAGCGCAACTTGTGAAATTCCTCGAAGTACGGCTTCAAGCCCTTGAGGATCTCGATCGCGTCGGCGACGCTCGGCTCCTTGACGTCGATCTTCTGGAACCGGCGAACAAGGGCGCGGTCCTTCTCGAAATACTGCCGGTATTCCTTGTAGGTCGTGGAGCCGATGCAGCGCAGCGTCCCCTGAGCCAAAGCCGGCTTCAGCAGGTTTGAGGCGTCCATTGCGCCGCCGGAGGTGGCGCCGGCGCCGATCACTGTGTGAATTTCGTCGATGAAGAGAATCGCGTCCTTGTGCTGTTCGATCTCTTTCATCACCTGCTTCAGACGCTCCTCGAAGTCTCCGCGGTAGCGCGTCCCGGCGAGAAGAGCGCCCATGTCGAGCGCGAACACCGTCGCGCCCTCGAGCACCTCGGGGACATCGGAATTGACAATCTTGCGGGCGAGGCCTTCGGCGATCGCGGTCTTCCCGACGCCGGGGTCGCCGACCAGCAAGGGATTATTCTTCTGGCGACGGCACAAAACCTGGATCGTGCGCTGCACCTCCGGCTCGCGGCCGATCAGGGGATCGATGCGCCCGTCCCTCGCTTTGCGGTTGAGGTTGACGCAATAAGCGTCAAGCGCGCCCTCTTTTTTCTTGGAATCGCCGCTGTCTTTCGCGTCTTTCGCATCGCGCGCTTCATGCTCCTCGTCGGCGCCGCGAGGCAGCCGGGACGGATCGGAATGGCCGGGACGCTTGGCGATCCCGTGGCTGATGTAGTTCACCGCGTCGTAGCGCGTCATGTCCTGCTCTTGCAGGAAGAACGCGGCATGCGTCTCGCGCTCGGCGAAAATGGCGACCAGCACGTTGGCTCCGGTCACTTCTTCGCGGCCCGAGGATTGAACGTGAAATGCGGCCCGCTGCACAACCCGTTGGAACCCGTTGGTCGCCTTCGCCTCCTCCTGGCTCTCGACGACGAGGTTTTCCAGCTCGGTATCGAGGTACTGGATCACCGTCTTGCGCAGGGCGTCGATGTCGACCCCGCAGGCGCGCAGCACCGCCGCCGCATCGACGTCGTCGATCAGAGCAAGCAGCAGGTGCTCAAGCGTCGCATACTCGTGGCGCCGCTCGTTTGCCAGCGACAACGCCTTGCGAAGAGTTTTTTCAAGCGCGCGGGAGAAAATCGGCATGGGCGCCTCTCACTTCTTTTCCATGATGCACTGCAGAGGATGCTGATTCTTGCGGGCGTGGTCCATCACCTGGGAAACCTTGGTCTCGGCGATCTCGTAGGTGTAGACACCGCACTCCCCGACGCCGTTGTGATGAACTTGCAGCATGATCTGCGTCGCCTCTTCGGGATCCTTGTTGAAGAACGCCTGAAGAATCGAGATCACGAACTCCATCGGCGTATAGTCGTCGTTCAGCAGCAAAACGCGATACATGCTCGGCCGCTTGGTCTGGACGCGCGTCCGCGTGATGACAGCCGCGCCGTTGCCGGGCGTTTCCCCTCCCCGCTTGGGCTCCCGCGCGCCTGTTGGGCGGGCTGGCAAAACCGCACCCGTGACGCCGAAACCCGGATTGAACCACCTCGCAAGACGCGCCACGCCCGCCCGAAGGCGAACAACAAACGGATTAGAGGCGCTTGGCACGGACGACCCCTTGCTTGCCGGTTGCACGCTAGGACCAGACAACAACGCACGCGAACTTGGACACTATATAAGCGCTCGACGGCTCCGCACGAGAGGAAGCCGCGAAACGCAGAATTGCCAATTTGCCCGTCACGCGCAAGGGGCGCAATTCAGTGATGAAGAGGGCGCCCGATTGCCGATCGGACACGGATGCTGGGATCGTAGCTAAAACGCCGAGCTTTTGGATTGTGTTCCCAGGCGCTCTGCATTCGGCTGGGACGCAGAACGACAAAAAAAAATGCCGACGCCCGTCAAGGACGCCGGCATATTTTTTTCATTCTCGCTTTCGGGCGGAGCCCGAGGCGCGTTCGAGACTTACTTCGCCTGAAGGTTGGCGTAAGCCGAGGTCACCGGCTTCAGCGCGTCGGAAGCGACTTTCGCATAAAGCTCGGAGAATTTGCTCGACTGGGCGACGAAGCCCTCATAAGCCTGCTTCGCGTATTCGCTCTGAATCTGGACAGCGGCTTCGACACTGCGGGCGCCGAGCAGCTTCTCGAGCACGGCCGAGCCAGCGGCGAAAGCCTTTTTCGAATAGTCGGTCGATTCGGAGGCGATTTCCTGGAGGCCCTTCGTGAAGGTCGCGGAGGCGGCAGTGAACGCTTCGATCTGATTCTTGGAAAAGTCCTGGAACGCTTCGAGATTTGGTGCGGTGGTCATGTTCAACCCTTTGTGTTGACTGCTTCATTGACAGCAGCGAATGTCGATGTGCGCATTTAGGTGCACTGCACAATAAAAGTCAAGCGATTTTTTGCATCGCACCATTTTTTCGGCCTAGCGCGTCGAACTGAGGCGATAATGCTATTGTTATTTCATATACTTGCCAACGAATCATAAACTAACGATCGAGCTTTGATGCGCCCCTGCGCGGTGGTGCAGACTGATGCTCCTGGTCACAACGCTCGCGCATTTGTCTCGAGCCCATTGCTTTTCGTTAACCCGGCCGTAACCGCGCCGCCATAACCTCGTCGGGTGTGTGTGTTGCGCAACTCCCTGGAGTTGCAAGCGTAAAAGCGGGGCGCGTTTATGGCGTGGCGTACGACTGACTTGCAACTCGGGCGTCTTGTGCGACTTGCCGCCGGAGCGCTGACCGCGGCCTCAGCCTTTGCCTTTGCCGGCGCGCCCGCGGAAGCTCATCACTACCGCCATTATCGCCACTACGCGCATTACGGACATATCGCCCATTACGCCGCGCCTCATGCGCGCCGTTGGGCGTCCGCCATTCCGGCCTCGCCCGCCTTTTCGGCCATCGTCGTCGACGCCAATTCCGGCCGCACCATCTGGTCCGTCGCCGAGGACGCGCCCCGCCACCCGGCCTCGATCACCAAGGTGATGACGCTCTATCTGTTGTTCGAGCAGCTCGACAAAGGCGCGATGACGCTCCAGACGCGGATCCCGATCTCCGAGCACGCAGCGGCGCAGGAGCCGTCGAAGCTTGGCGTCGAGCCCGGCGAGACGATCAGTGTCGACGATGCGATCAAGGCGGTCGTCACGCGATCGGCCAATGACGTGGCGGTCGCGATCGCCGAAGCGATCGGGCGCGACGAGGGCACGTTCGCCGAAATGATGACGAGCAAGGCCCATGCCCTCGGCATGTCGAGCACGGTCTACCGAAACGCCTCGGGGCTGCCCAACGACGAGCAGATCACCACCGCTCGCGACCTGACCATTCTTGCCCGTTCGCTCGAAGAGCGTTTCCCTCGCTACTTCAAATATTTCTCGACCCACGAGTTCGAATATGCGGGCGAGGTGATCGGCAACCACAACCATCTGCTTGGCCGCGTCGACGGCGTGGACGGCATCAAGACCGGCTATACGCGCGCCTCGGGGTTCAATCTGCTGACGTCCGTGCATCGCGACGGCCGCTCGCTACTCGCCGTGGTCATGGGCGGGCGCACCGCCGGCGCGCGTGACCGGATCATGGAAAACCTGATCGAGGACCATATCGCCGAGGCTTCGACTGCCCATACCGCCGAGATGGTCGCCGACGCGTCCCGCGACGAGCAGCCGCAGCGCGCAGCCGTTCAGGAGCCGATTAGCCCGCAGCCGGCCGCCGTTGCAGCCAGTGTGCCCTCGCGGGCTCCATCGGCTCGTCAGGTTCCGCCGCAGCTTGCCGAGGGCGACGATGCGGACGGGGACGAGGCCCCGACCCTTCACGTGGCCGCAGTCAAGCCGCCGGCGAAAGCCCTGCCCGCCAAACAACCAGCGCCGACGCCGCACGCCCCGAGCGCGGCGGAACTCGGATGGGTGAAAGGGCCGGATGCGGCGTCGAAGGGCCAGAAGATCGCCCAGGCGAGCCTTGCCGCCCCAATCCCGCCAGCCAAACCGAACGGCGTCGTCGGCAAGGCGCCCGCGGACACGACAATCGCGGCGCGGTCGCCGAAGGAGGCCGACGACGGAGACCCCGCAGTCACACGCAAGGGGTGGATGATCCAGATCGGCGCAACCGACGACGCGGCGAAGGCGAGCGCGCTGCTCGCCAGGGCGCGCGAGCGGGACCCCAAGGCGCTGGCCGCTGCGAAGCCCATCACCGAAAAAGTGCAGAAAGGCGACGCCTCATTCTATCGCGCCCGGTTCGCCGGCCTCGATCCGACTTCCGCCGAGTCTGCCTGCCGCTCCCTCAAACGCAACGGATTCTCCTGCTTTACCGCCCACGACTGACGCGGGAACCTTTGCCCTCGGTCCTCCATTCTCTGCCCGGAGCGCCTCAGCCTTGTCGTTGCATCAGAACATCCTTGGCCTGATTGACCCGCGCGGCAAGAGCGGTCGAGCCGCCATGATCTGGGTGAAACTTCTTCATCAGCGTTCGGTGGGCTCGAATGATCTCGGCCGCGCCCGCGCCTTCCGGCAGCCCCAGAATTTCGTAGGCTTCCCGGTGCGTCATCGCGCTGCCGGGGCCGGCGCTCCCCCGCCGCTGACCCTGACCCTGGTCTGTCTCACGCCAGCCGGCAAACCGGCGATCGAGATAAGCCTCTAGGAGATTGGCGCCGTCCGGGTCGTCGCGCAGCAGCTCCTGCCGAAGGTTGATGAGTTCCGGCCGCGACAGCGCCTCGAGCGCTTTTCCTGCATGAACGCCCCCAGTCACGTCGCCGCTGATGACGCCGCTGTCGTGATCGAGCCGCATTACGATCATGGCGGAACGGGCAGTCGAGACACGCCCGGAGCGGGCGCCCGCGCCCTGGCCTGACGTGCGAAACGAGGTCCATGCCGGGCCGAATGCGCGCCAGCCCGCGAAGCTCGCCGCCATGCCCGCCAGCGCCGCGGCGAAGCCCACCCGGCCGCGCAACAGCAACAGGGCGGCGCCGATGAGCCCCAGCACGCCCCCGCCGTGACGCACGAGCCGCGCCGCCGCAGCCGTGTCCATGCGCGCGAACTGCTTGATCGCCGACAGCAAAAGAAAGAGCAATATCAGCCCGATGACGAAGTTCATCGCGGTTACACTCTCGGTGTGCCCTGAGGGACCCTACCCGCCGGCCGCAGACTCGGATCGCCTTAAACTACGCCAGATTCACGATCCCCGCATCTGCGACAGCAGAAGCCTCGCGGCCGGATCGGCGTCCGCCTCGCGGGCGAGCGCCGCATGGCCGCCCGCGGCATAGGCCGCCGCCGCCCGCAACAGCGCCTCGAGACGCGCCGACGCGCCGGCGTCGAAGGCGCTGTAGGCGCCGCCGGTGAGCCGGGCGATCTCGCTGAACGTGCGCCGCGCGGCGAGGTCATGGCCCTCCTGGAACATGAAGGCCTTCACGCCCTGCAGCGCAAGCTCTCCGGCGAGCGCCGCCAGCCTCTCCGGGTTCTCCTCCATCGCGTCGCCGACGAACACCAGCGCGCCGACCTTGGCCCGCTTGGCTTCGTCGCGCGCATGGGCGAGCACTTTTCGGATCTGCGTCTCGCCGCCGCGCACTTCGATCCGCCCCATGAGCTCGGCGAGCCCCTGCCCGCCCGACACGAACTTCGACGCCCGGCACTCGTTGAAGCCGCGGAAATAGACAAGCTGCACGTCGAGCCCGCCGAGCCCTGCCGCGACCTGAAACATCTTGGCTTGCAGGCCTTGCGCGAGATCCCAGGTCGGCTGCCGGCTCATCGTCGCATCGAGAGCGAAAATGAGCCTCCCGCGGGTCCCCTGGCTCGGCGCAGGAACTCGCCGCGCAGCCGCTACGAAAGCCGCGATGTCGTCGCTCTTGCCGCGCGGGGCGAGCGGCGCATCCTTGTTCTTGTCCATGCCAAGCGCCTGTGCTCTGTCTCACCCCGCCGAAGCTGCAACATTGTGCGGCGGACCCGTGGCGACAAGCTGCCCCGGAACAAATTTACAGGAGCCCCAGCCCCGCAAGCTCTCGCCGCATCGCCTCGGGCATATCGGCGAAGCCGGGCTGCGCCTCGTCGATGTCGGGCGGGGCGGACGCCGGCTCGAAGTAGCGCCAGCCCTGGAAGGCTCGCATCGGGCGCGGCGCAACAGCGACGACCTCGCCGTCCAGCCAAAGTTTGCAGCGGCCGATCCCGTCGGCGTCCATGAACGGCTCGATTGCGACGACCGCCTGCCGGCCGGAGATCTGGCCCTTGATGACCCAGTATAGCGAGCCGCCGTCGAGAATGTCGGCGGCGCACTTCGGCGCCATGCGCGTCACATGTGCATGGCGCAGGGGGGCGTTGCGGCGCCGGGCCTCGGCCATCCGCGCCGCCGTCCACTGCCTGAGGTCGTCGAGCGAATCCGCGCCGACGCAGAGTTTGACGAGGTGGAGGGTCATGGCGCTGGACGATAGCAGAGGCGCCCGTCACACAGAGCGGCGCCTGGCCGCCCTGTCCACAGGCGCGAGCAGGTGGGTCAATTCACAGATATTGTTGTTTTTACAAGGTTGCGGGAACTTGCTTTCGTCCGATTCTTTGCTTTCGCGAGCTAGAATTTGCTTTCAATAACTTGCATTGGCTATTCCGAATCATGACTTTTCAGTGGGTTACGAGGCTTGAGCCGAAAAAAAGTAACTCCCAAGCTGCCCCCCATTTCTGGCCTCGAGCGGTGTCAGCAGGCGGGTTCCAGTTCGGAATGATTCCGGTCTGTTCGTCTTTCGATTCCCTATTGTTCGGTCGGTCCCTTCGGCTCGCCGTCCTTCGAGCCAAAAAACGGGCGAAAAAGATCCTATGCGGGTGGACGGCGGCCTGACTTGGTAGGCTGAGCTTCCACACCAGCATGGAGGCAACCGATGCAGTCTGTCACCTCTGCGACCGCTGTCGCGACCACCGCCCGCGCGAATGATATCACGCTGTACGCCTCGCTCGAATTGAGTAAATCGAAATGGGTTGTGACGATCAACAATCCGGGCAGCGAGAAGTTTTCCAAGCATGTGGTTGAGGGTGGAGACGGCGCCGGCCTCATCGAGCTTCTTTCGCGGTCGATGGCGAAGGCCGAGCAGCGCTACGGCGTGCAGGTCAAAGCGATCGTCATTCAGGAAGCGGGATTGGACGGGTTCTGGATTCATCGATTGCTGCTCGCCAACGGGATTGAGAGCCACGTCGTCGACGCGGCTTCGATCGCGGTCAACCGGAGGCATCGGCGGGCCAAGACCGATGCGATCGACGGCGAGACGCTGTTGCGGACGCTGATGGCCTGGGCTCGCGGCGAGCGGCGGGTCTGTTCCATGGTTCGCGCGCCGAGCCGGGAAGACGAGGATCGCCGGCGCCTGACGCGCGAGCGCGGAACGCTGCTCAAGGAACGCATTCAGCATACCAATCGAGTCAAGGGGCCTGCTCAGCGGCCAAGGCGTCCAGGACTACGATCCGCTTCGGCGTGATCGTTTCGAACGACTCGAGGCGCTGCGAACCGGCGACGGCCGTGATCTGCCGCCGATGTTGAAGGAGGAAATCCGCCGGGAGCTCGATCGGATCGCGCTGGTGACGACGCAACTGGCTGTTGTTGAACGCGCCCGCGACGCGCTCATCCGTATGGATGCCGAGGAACGCAACAACCCCGCCGCTCTGCTTCTCAAGCTCAAAGGCTTGGGCCCTGAGTTCGCCTCGCTCCTCTGGCTGGAATTGTTGTTTCGAAGCTTCGGCAACCGACGCCAGGTGGCGGCTTACGGCGGATTGGCGCCCAGTCCCTGGCAGAGCGGCGGCGTCGAACGGGACCAGGGCATCTCGAAGTCGGGCAATCGCCGCCTGCGCAAGACGATGATTGAGCTTGCCTGGTTCTGGTTGCGTCATCAGCCGGAGTCGGCGTTGAGCCGCTGGTTTCACGCGCGCGTCGGCGCTGCGAAGGGACGAATCCGCCGGATCGCCATCGTCGCGCTGGCCCGCAAACTGCTCGTCGCCTTGTGGCGCTACGTCACCCAAGGCGTCGTTCCCGAGGGCGCCGTGTTCAAGGCCGCATCACCCGATCGATGACTTAACCCCACTCCACGCCAGCGATGGCTTAATAACTTGACCCCATTCCAGCGAAGCTGAACGCGACAGCTTCGCCGGATCCGGGCGGGCGGCGACCGCGGATCAACCCCCCTGGGCTGAAACACGCCGTGAAAAAGGATGGTCCCGCCAACCCGAGCCCGATACCCTCGAGCATGAGGGATTTTGGTCCGAGCCCACAAGCTCGACCGGATGTGAGGTGATGCGGTCGTCAGGGCTGCATGGAAGAGACGGGCTCACGCTTCGGATCCAAACGAGGAGCATGCACAATGCAGAAATGATCGAGCTTGACTGGACACACCCCATGTGAGGGGGGCGGCTTGGGAGTTACGAAAAAAATTCTTGCGCTCCGGCGGGCCAAACCCTTGGGCGGGTGCGACCGCCCCTCCCCGTTCCGCAATTCCATCTGATAGCCGGACATTCTAGCACGGTTTCTGAAATCCGCAAGGACAATTCGGTCGCCGCATCCCCCGCCCTCCCGGGGCGCCTACCCCGCCCCCAGCTCCGCCCGCACGATCCGCGCCCCTTCGACCATCGCCTTCATCTTGCCGAAGGCGGAGTCTCGCGGCAGGTATTTGAGGCCGCAGTCGGGGGCGACGATGATGTCTTCGGGCTTGCGGTAGTCAAGCGCGCGGCGGATGCGCGAGGCGACCGTCTCCGGCGTCTCGACCTGGGGCGTCGAGAGGTCGAGCACGCCCAGAATGATCGTCTTGTCCGGCAGGTCCTTCAGCACCGCGCAGTCGAGGTTCGACTGGGCGGTCTCGATCGAGACCTGGCGGCAGCGGCAGCCCTTGAGCTGCGACAGGAACGAATAGGCGCTCGGGCGCTGATGGATGATCGCCGCGTAGCCGAAGCAGATATGCACCGCGGTCACGCCGCTGACGCCCTCGAGCGCGCGGTTCAGCGCCGCAAGGCCATATTCGCCCGCCGGGCCGGGGCGCGCCTGCATATAAGGCTCATCGATCTGGACGACGTCGGCGCCGGCCGCGAACAGGTCCTTGATCTCGGCGTTGACCGCCGCCGCATAATCCATCGCCGCCTCGGCGGCGGACGGATAATAGTCGTTCTGCGCCTGCTGGCTCATGGTGAACGGGCCGGGCACGGTCATCTTGACCTTGTGATCTGTGTGGCGACGCAGGAACTTGAGGTCCTCGACCTCGACGGCACGCTTGCGGCGGATCTTGCCGACAATCCGGGGCACCGGATTGGGATGGCCCGAGCGGTCGAGCGCGACGCCGGGATTGTCGATGTCGATCCCTTCGAGCGCGGTCGCGAACCGGTTCGAATAGCTCTCGCGGCGGATTTCGCCGTCGGTGACGATATCGAGCCCCGCCTCCTCCTGCGCCTTGATGGCGAGGACCGTCGCATCGTCCTGCGCCTCGGCAAGAAAGGGCTCGGGGATGCGCCAAAGCTCCTGCGCCCGCACGCGCGGCGGGAAGCGCCCGGCGAGCTTGGCGCGATCGATGAGCCATTCGGGTTGCGCATAGGAGCCGACGAGCGTCGTTGGCAGAAGCATGAGTTTCCTCCCTCGGCGGGCGAATGGGCCACGCCGATCTTCGGCCAATCCTGCGCTGCGCCGCATTGGCTGACAAGGCGGCAGCAGGCTTGAGCGATGGAAGAGCATACAAGGCCCGCCGGCGCCTTCCCCTGCTCTACGCGTTCTTCGACGAGCGCGGCGCGCTTGATCGCCGCGCCCTCCCCGGCAGCAGGTCGAAGCTTTTGTCGGGTCAGACGCGCATGGCGTCACTGTTTTCGGCCTCTTCTCTTGGATGCGCGAGCCGGGGTGACCGTGCTAAAGTCCGCGTCGCTCGGGTCCCACGAATCCGTGCACGGGCCATTTCCCGTCGTCGCTGGCTTAGAGAGGGAGCCTATTATGCCAGCAAAAGTCAGGACTCTGTTTTGGATTGAGGCGTCGCTTGCAGTGTTCTGCGGCGCTCTCGCCGTGATCACCATCTTCTGGCAGGACTGGATCGAGGCGTTGACCGGCTACGACCCGGACCAGCATGACGGATCGGTCGAATGGCTCGTCGTGGTTGGGCTCTTTGTCGCGTGCGCGTGCTTCAGCATCGCTGCGCGCGCCCAATGGCGGCGGCTTCAGCCGGCGCGCGGCTGAAGGAAGCCTTGACCGGATTGCCGGTTTGGCCGTAGCGGTCGCCAACGTCGGATTTATGACCTCCATCCACGCGCCTTCCCGGGGCAGGGGCCGATTGCGGCCAAACGGGGACCCCGGATCGAAGTTTCGTGCGTCGCTGTACCCGCCGGTTCGCCAATCACTCAATAATCGCAAGCACGAGACCCGTGATCTTGACCAAGCTCCGGCCCGCAAACGCGACGTATAACGTCGCAGTATCTTCGGACATGGAGTTGAGGTAGCAGCTCGAAGCGCGGCCGGAGAGCGCGGAGGTGTGCAGGATGCGCGTCCAATTGACGCCGTCGATTGACAGGAACGCGCCTCCCGCCCCGACCGCAACGCGGGCGTCGGTGTCCGGGTCGAATTTCATGTCGTTGATGACCGGGTCGAAATGCTCGCCGATGCCTGCAGAGTTGTCTGACGTCGAGATCGCGATCTGACCGTTCCACGTGAGCTGGGTCTCGAGGTTCTGGTCGATGTTCCAGGTCATGCCCCCGTCCTCGGACCGCTTAACGTGATTGCCGGCCTGGGGGTCGAGGTCGATGATGTAGATTTCCTGCGGCTGATACGGATTGACGAAGAACCTGATCGCGGCCGTCGCGCCGGCCGAACTGCCCGCGATCGGCGCCGCCGGCACGATCTTGGTCCAGGCCGACGCGCCCGCCGTCCATGTCCAGAGGTTGGTGTTGGGACCGAAGTTCGGGTCACTGCCGTCGGGATTGGCGCCGCCCACGTAGAAGACCGTGTTCGCGTGACCGCCGGCGGTCTGGAGGACGCCGAGATGCATTTCCGGGAGCGGGGGGCCCTGCAGATAGACGTTCGCTCCCTGCCCCGGTCCGGTCGCGCTCGTCACCCATTCGACGCGGTGCTTGATGTCGAAGATGTTCTGGGTGCGCACCACGACCGGCTGGCTGCTCTCGGGATTGAGGACAAAGGCGTAGTCGCCCTGGTCCGGCGCGTCCTCGCCCAAGCCTCCGAGCACGACAGGCCGGAAGCCCCGCGCGCCGTAGAAGCTCGAGCCGCTCCACGTATTGGGAACGGTCGGCGGCCCGGTCACGGCCTTGCGGTCGTGGCCGCTCGCGCTTGCGTCGGGAAGGTTGCCCGGCTGCGTCTGATAGACCGACGCCGTCTGCCCGTCCGCGGTGTGTTGAGCCAGGTTGCCGGCTGTGTCCCATCGGGGGGTTAAGACCATGATGGCGTGCGGCCGCAGCGGATCGGCGAACGCGCAATCGTTATCCCCGCCGCCATACTGCTGATAGGACCAGTTCTGGCCGCCGTTCATGGAGTAGAAGCCGTCGTTGTCGCCCTCGTTCAGCGACAGCGCCACGCCCTTGCCCGCGATCGAGACGCCGGCGACGCTGAGGACCGACAAGGTCTGGGCGACATTCGCCGGGCTGAAGTTCTGGCCTCCGTCGGTGCTGCGATAGATCCCTCCGTCGCTCAGCATCCAGAGCGTCCCGGTCCCCGGCTTGTACTCGCCGCCTTCGATTTCAGCCTCGAAGTCCGGAGAGAGAAGAAAGCCGTGCAGATCGGGGTGGCCGGAGCCGAGCCGAGTCCAGTCGGACGGCGACTGCGGGTCGATCGGGCCGACCCAGGCGGAGGATTGGCTGATGTCGTTTGGGAAGGAAAATCTTTGCGGGCCGTAAAACAAGAGGTCGCCGCGACCTCTCTGGGTCGCGAGGAGAAACACGTTGCCCGAGTCCATGTTGGCTGCGTCGACGACAAAACTCGGCAGCGGCAGCGTGGACCAACTCGACGCCTGCGTGCCGAAAAAGCGCGTGTAGTCGCCCCGATAGAGCGTCGCCTGCGAGCCGCTTCCGTTCTCCGTCACGAAGACATGGAGCGGGCAGCGCGGCGAGATCGCCATCACGTGAGCCGCGTTGAAGTTGGCGCTCTGGTTCGTCACGCCGCCGATTCTCGGCGGCAACGGCCCCATGTCCCGGGTCCAGGTGACGCCGCCGTCGAACGACAGATACATCGTGCTGTCGCCGAGCGCGTAGATGACCGCCGGGAAGGCGTCGGCGGGCTCGTTCTGCCATACCGCCACATGGTGGACATTCGCCGCCGGCCCGCGACCCCAGGGAAAGACGTCGGTGAAGGTTAACCCCCCGTCCTTGCTGATGGCGAGCGAAACTCCTCCCGCCGCGTACACGAGATGGTCGCTGCCTTCGGCCCACTGCAGCTCGCCGACATTGATCGCGGCGTTGAACAGGTGGACCTGCGTCCAAGTGCCGCCCCAGTCGGTCGAGCGCCACAAGCCGCGACTGTTCACGGCGCGGTCGTTGGCGACGAGCGCGAGAACGATCGTTCCGTAGCCGAAGCTCAGCTCGACGAGATTCGTGGTGGGAAATCCGCCATGCCCGTCGCCGACCGCGCTCCAGACGCCGGCGTCGCCGAACGCGACGACGCCGACCGTGTTCGGGCCGAGGTTTGCCGCCAGGCGAGGGTGACGATCCACTCGCCAGCCTTGCTGGACGCCGAAGTTGGCCTGAACGAACACGGCGTTGTTGAACGTTCCGTCTCCCTTGCCGATCGCGGTCCAGATGCCTGCGTCGCCGAAGCCGATGATGTCGGCGACGCCGTCGCCGTTGAGGTCGATCACGAGTTTCGGATGCTGGTCGACGCGCCAGCCCTGATTGTATCCGAAGAGGCCGGGGGTGAAGTGCATGGCGGGTCCGAAGCCGCCCTGGCCGTCGTTGAGGGCGGTCCACACGCCGTCGTCGCCGAAGCCGATGATGTCCGGAAAGCCGTCGTTGTTGAGGTCGACGACGAAGCGCGGATGCTTGTCGACCTGCCAGCCCTGCTGAACCCCGAAATTCGGCAGGACGGGCTCAGGGTTCGAGTCGGTGAAGGTTCCGTCCGGGTTCTGGAAGGCAGTCCAGACGCCCGTGTCCCCGAAAGCGACGATATCGGCGCGGCCGTCCTTGTTGATGTCGACGACAAAGCGCGGATGCTTCTCGACCCGCCAGCCCTGGTCGTAGCAGTAGTTATTGTGAACCGCGCGCGCGGCCTGAAATCCGCCGACGCCGTTCCCGATCGCCGACCACACAAAATCGGCGCCGAAGCCGATGACGTCGGCGAAGCCGTCGCCGTCGATGTCGAGCGCGAACCTCGGGTGCCTGTCGACCAGCCAGCCCTGGTTGTAGCCGAGATCGTTCAGTGCAAATCCCGCGGCCTGAAAGGTTCCGTCGCCGTTTCCGATCGCCGTCCAAACGCCGGCGTCGCCGAAGCCGACCACGTCGGCGAGGCCGTCCTTGTTCAGATCGGCGAGAAACCTTGGGTGCTTGTCGACCTGCCAGCCTCCGGCGTCGAGGCCGAAATCGGAGTTCACGACGACCGGATCCTGGAACGTGCCGTCGCCGTTCCCGAGCGCCGTCCACATGCCGCAGGCGCCGAAGGCGACGATGTCGGCAAAGCCGCTGGCTTGTCAGCGTCCCGAGCAGGCGGGGATGCTCGTCCACCCGCCATCCGAGCGAGACGGCGAGGTCGACGACGCACCAGCCGCCCATCGCTCCGGGGACGGTGAACTGGCTGGGATCGGGTTGGGGCCAGGTTAGCTGCGCCCAGTTCGCGCCGCCGTCGCTCGACGTCCAGACGTTGGAATATGAGCCGGCAGTAAAGCTCCTGTCCGTCCTGAGTGCAGGCGATCGAGAACATCCGGCCGGTGACCGAATGATTGATGTCGCTCGCGTTCGTGTTCGACCGGGTGGGACTGACATCGACAATGTCCATGCTGGTCTCCGCTGCAATGATGGTGGCGGCAAGTTTGAAGCGGGTGAATTGCGGTTGGTGTCGAGCTCCGGCGCTTGTCAATCGGGTAGTGGGTCGCCGCCGGCGTAAGCGGACCGCCGGGGTTTCGCCCCTCACGCGGGGATGCGCACCGGCAGTTCGGTAATGCCGTGGACGAAGGACGAGTAGACCCGCTTCGGCTCGCCGACGACCTCGATTGTCGGGAAGCGCTGCAGGATTTCCTCCCACAGAATCTTCAACTGCATTTCAGCGAGGCTCTTGCCCACGCAACGGTGGATGCCGAAGCCGAACGAGAGGTGCTGCCGCGGCCGCGGCCGATCGATGATGAAGCGGTCGGGCTCGTCGATCGCCTCTTCGTCGCGGTTGCCGGAGATGTACCACATGGCGAGCTTGTCGCCCTTGCGGATCGTTTTGCCGCCAATCTCCGCATCGACCAGCGCGGTGCGGCGCATGTAGGCGAGCGGCGTCTGGTAGCGGATGATTTCCGGGACCATCGAGTCGACGAGCTCGGGTCTGGCGCGGAGCTTGGCGAACTCTTGCGGGTTCTGGCTCAGAAACAGCACGCCGCCGCTCATGGAATTCCGCGTCGTGTCGTTGCCGCCGACGATCAGGAGGAGGAGGTTGCCGAGATATTCGCGCGGGCCCATGTTTCGCGTCGCTTCGCCGTGCGCGAGCATCGAGATGAGGTCGGGACGCGGCTCCGAATTGACCCGCTCGTTCCACAGTTTCGTGAAATAGCCGAGGCACTCGCGGAAGACCTCCTCGCGCTGCTCTTCGCTTTCGATGAGGCCGCCGGGAAAGGGAACGGCGGTCCCGCAGTCGGACCAGTAACTCAGCTTGCGGCGGTCCTGGAACGGAAAGTCGAACAGCGTCGCCAGCATCTGGACGGTCAGTTCGATCGAGACCCTGTCCACCCAGTTGAAGGTTTCCCCGCGCGGCAGGCCGTCGAGCAGCTTGCAGACGCGGCTGCGGATCAGGCCCTCGAAATTGGCGAGATTGTCGGGCGAGACGATCGGCTGCACCACCTTGCGCTCGGCTTCGTGCTTCGGCGGGTCCATCGCGATGAACATGGGAAGCTCCATGCCCGGCGGCCTGTCCCGGAGCGTGATGCCGTCAGCCGAGGACAGCGCCCTGTGCTTGACCTCGGTGTCGACGATGTCCCTGTATTTCGTCACCGACCAGAAGGGTCCGACCGGACTCTCCTTGCAATAATGCACGGGGGCGTCCCGGCGCAGGCGGCGGAAATAGTGCGGCCAGACGTCCTGCTGGTACAATGCGGGATCGCTGACGTCGATCTGATCGAGCGGGATTTTTTCCGCCAGCGCGGCATGATCAACTTCGGCTGAACCGTCCATCCTGTCCTTCCCCGGGTTGAGGCCATTCTGTTCCCGACGCTTGGCCCTGACAAGCCGAGACAGCCTAGGCCGCCGCTTCCGCCGCGCCCTCCCCCGCCTCCATCTGCATGATCCGCTCGCCCATTTCGACCTGATCGTCGATAGGCGCCCGGCAGGATCGAACGGCCGCATCGCGCGCCGCAAGAGCCCGGCAGTGTGAGCCGGATCACAGCCAATGCTTCCGCACTGCCATAAACCCGAAGTGCGCCATCGAAATCTCTTGAGCGATGACAGTCGCATCGCAGGTTTGGGGCGCGGCTGTTGCAACTATGTAGCTGTGTTATTAACGCCATCTACTGCACCGAAACGATAATCCAAGTCCCTCACGCTCGAATGGCGTGTGAACATCATTGTGAACACAAGCAACCCTAATTCAGGAGGAACGTATGACTTACATTACGACCGGCCTCACCAACGGCGGCGTGACCGCGCATTACAAATTCTCTTACGACAGCACCCTGGCGGCGCCCGCCGGGCCCGAGCCGGCCCGCACCAACGCCGTGATCGCGGCGTGCGAAGCGGACTACAACACGATGCACGCCTGGTTCGGCGGCGGGGTTTCCGTCACCGGAATGTCGGTTCAGGTGACGACGCAGAGCAATGGCGCGGGCTGGAGCGGCAGCGCCAGTTCCTCGACCATCCAGCTCAAGGCGCAGGGCGCAAGCTACAGCAACAATCCTGCCTATCTGCGCTACCTCATCATCGCCGAGGTGGTCGAGATCTTCATGATGGCGCAGAACATCGGCTGGTTCCAGGGCGGGAACGAGGGAAGCAAGGGCGAAGGCCTCTCGCGCTTCCTCAGCGGACAGTTCCTCGCCGAGAACGGCTTCCTCGGGGTCGGCATGGACGCCGACTACGCGGTCGCCGATCTCTGGCTGAATTCGTCGCGGCAGGATTTCGTCAACAACGCGCCGGACGACAACGGCGACGACGCCACCAACGGATGCACCACGCTCTTCATCTATTACCTGTTTTCCCAACTCGGCTACAGCATCAACCAGATTGTGGCCGCAGGCTCTTCGACCCTTGCCGCGGTCTACAAGAACCTGACCGGGGACGGCACGAATCCGTTCCCGCTGTTCAAAGGCATTCTCGACCTCTGGTTCCCGTCGCAGACCTCCTCGGCCGTCGCCGGTCCGAACTATGACGATCCGTGGCCGCTGCTCGGCGTCGCATATTCGGGCGTCTGGCGCTCCGGAAGCGGACCCTACTATCTCTGGACCGACGCCGACCAGAGCCACTTCCTCGCCAAATGGCAGACGCTCGCGAGCCAAAACCTGCGCCTGACCGATATCGAGGTGACGAGCCTCAACGGTCAGCAGCTTTTCTCGGGCATCTGGGAGGAAGGGACGGATGGCTATTATTTATGGATCGACGCCAACGAGTTCGAGCTTCCTCGCCAAGTGGCAGGCGCTCGCGAGCCAAAACCTGCGCCTTGTCAGCATCAGCAATTATGACGGCCTTTGGGCCGGCGCATGGCGCGAAGGAACGGACGGCTATTACCTCTGGATCGACGCCGATCAGGCAAGCTTCCTCGCCAAATGGCAGGCGCTTGCAAGCCAGAATCTGCGCCTTGTCGATTTCGACACCTATGTCGTGAACGGCCAGAGGCTTTGGGCGGGCGTGTGGCGCGAGGGGTCAGACGGCTATTACCTCTGGATCAACGCCAGCTGGTCCAATTTCGTCGCGAAATGGACCGAGCTCGCGGCGCAAAACCTGAGGCTGGTCGGGGTGCGCGCCTATGACGGCCTGTGGGCCGGAATCTGGCGGAGCGGCTCGGACGGGTACTATCTCTGGGCAAACGTCAGCGAAGCGAACTTCCTCGCCAAATGGCAGGAGCTCGCCGGCGAGAACCTGCGTCTCATCGACATGATCGCCGTGCCGCTCGACTCGTCGGGCGTCGCTTCGGGCTCGATGCTGGAGGGCGCAGATCAAATGGCGGCGGTCGAACGAGCCGCATCCTCCGAGATGTCGGGACGCGCGACGAAACTCGCCACGGCGGCGATCGCGGCAGTCGACCGCGGCGGCGCGGCCTCGGCCAACGCGACGCGCTCCACCAAGCAGGTCGGAAACGGCGCCGGCGGCGGCGCAGCGGCGGCTGCGATGGCGGCGTCAGTCACCACGGGGTCGGGCCAGGGCGGCGGCGCCGCGGCCGAAGCATCGGCGCCGGCGCCGAGCAGCGGAGCGGGCGCCGGGGCGGGCCTCGGCGGCGGTTCCAGCGCTCAGACGAACGGCGCGGGCCACGGCGGCGGCGACACGGGCGCGTCCGCCCAGGCGATCGTCGCGGCCTCTGGCGCTGGCGAAGGCGGCGGCGCAGCCGCATCGCAGATCGAGGCCCAAACCGCATCGCTCCGCACGGCTGCCAAACGAGCCGGCGTCAGCGAATTGCACGGGCGAGACCGCGGTCCGAAGGCGAAAGCCGGCGCGGCGCGCCATTGAGCTGCGGCCGGCGAAGACGTCCATCGTCTTCGCCGGCCTGTTCCGCCTCGAGAGCTCTGGCACAGCGGACACGGGCTATTTCGAGACTTCGAGCGCCTCGACCCGCATGATCCTTTCCCCCATCTCGACCTGATCGCCGATATTGCCGACGAGGTCGGCGACGACGCCGGCGAATGGCGCGGTCAGCGCGTGTTCCATCTTCATCGCTTCGACGACGGCGAGGCGCTGGCCTGCTTCGACCGTCTCGCCCTCCTCGACAGCAAGCGCCACGATGCGCCCGTTCATCGGCGCGCGGATTCCGCCGTCGCCTTCCTCCGCCCCGCCCGCCGCCCGTTCGAGTGGATCGATCAATTGCACGAAGACCTGCCGGCCGCCGGCGAAGGCGTAGACGCCGTCCGCGGTCTCGAACAGCGTGATCTCGGGGCAATCTGGGGCTTCGACCACGTGTTGGCCGCCGCCGATCACGAGGAGCCGCTCGGGCCTGCCATCGATGGCAGCGTCGAGGCTAAGCCTGCGCGGGCCGGCGAGTTCAAACGAGTTGGCCACGCCCCAGGGGTCGAACGGCGCGAGCGGCGAAGGGCGCGCGGCGTCGCGCCTCGGCAGCAGCCGCAGCGCGGCCGCGAGCACGGCTCGGGCGTCGGGCGCTTGCGGGACAGCGCCGAGGCGCGCGAGATGGGCGTCGATGAACCCGGTGTCGAACGACCCGGCCACGACCTCCGGGCTGCGCATGAGCGCGCGCAGGAAGGCGAGATTGGTCTTCGGCCCGATCACGACGGCGTCGTCGAGCTCCTTGTTGAGCGCCTTGAGCGCGTCGGCGCGCGTCGGCGCGTGGACGATGAGCTTCGCGATCATCGCGTCGTAGAACGGCGTGACCGTGTCGCCGGCGGCGAAGCCGGTGTCGACCCGCACTCCTTTGAGGCCTTCCTCGCCGCTTAAGCTCATCGCCAGGATGCGCCCTGGCGAGGGCAGGAAATTGTGCTCTGGGTCCTCGGCGTAGACGCGCGCCTCGATCGCCGAGCCCTCGCAGACGATCTCATCCTGGTTCAGCGGCAGCCGTTCGCCCGCGGCGACGCGGAACTGCCATTCGACGAGATCGAGCCCGGTCACCGCCTCGGTGACGGGATGCTCGACCTGCAGCCGGGTATTCATCTCGAGAAAATAGAAGTCGCCCGGCCCGAGCCCGCGCGAGGCGTCGACAATGAACTCGACGGTGCCCGCTCCCACATAGCCCGCCGCGAGCGCAGCCCCGGTCGCAGCGGTCGCCATGCTCATGCGCGTCTCGTGCGGCAGGCCGGGGGCCGGGCATTCCTCGACCACCTTCTGATGACGTCGCTGGAGCGAACAGTCGCGCTCGAAAAGGTGCACACAATTCCCGTGAGTGTCGGCAAACACCTGCAATTCGATGTGGCGGGGCGAAACGATATATTTCTCGATCAGCACGCGCCCGTCGCCGAAGGCCGCCTGCGCTTCACGGATCGCGCTCTCGAGCTGCCCGTCGAACTCCATGTGCGCGTCGACCCGCCGCATGCCGCGTCCGCCCCCGCCGGCGATCGCCTTGACGAGAACGGGGTAGCCGATCTCGTAAGCCTTCTCGCGCAGGAATTTCGGGTTCTGGTTGTCGCCGTGATAGCCCGGCACGACCGGCACGCCGGCTTTCTGCATCAGCGCCTTGGCCGAGTTCTTGAGGCCCATCGCGCGCATCGCGCCGGGCGGCGGACCGACGAAGACGACGCCGGCCCTGGCGCAGGCTTCGGCGAACTCCGCATTCTCGGAGAGAAAGCCATAGCCCGGATGCAGGCATTCGGCGCCCGCCTTCCGCGCGAGCGCGACGATCGCCTCGCCGTCGAGATAGCCGTTCGCGCCGTCGCCGATCTCGTGCACCTCGTCGGCGAGCCGGGTGAAGAGAGCGCCGCGGTCGGCGGGGGTGTGGATTGCGATCGTCCGCATCATGAGGCGCCGCGCCGTGCGGATGATCCGGCAGGCGATCTCGCCGCGGTTGGCGATGAGGACGTTTGCGAACATGGGCGTCTCCCGGGCAAGCCTGTCTAGCGAACGCGCGCCGGAATTGCGAGGGTGTCGCCCAAGGCTGTTATAAGCCCGCGTGAAACGCTTGGAGGACCGCCCGCCGACGAGCAAAGGATTGCGCTGACATGAGCCTGATCGACAAGACGCTCGCCCTCCTCGGGCTCGGGCAGGACGTTCCCGTCTGGCCGCCAGACAGGCTATCGCTCGCGCTGCAGGGCGGCGGATCGTTCGGCGCCTTCACCTGGGGGGTGCTCGACCGGCTGCTTGAAGAGCCGGACATCAGCTTTGACGCGATCAGCGGCGCGAGCGCGGGTTCGGTCAATGCGGTGCTCATGGCGTCCGGCATGATCGAGAACGGGCCGGACGGCGCGCGGGCGCGTCTCTCGCAATTTTGGGGGCGGATCGGCCGCACGTCGGCCTTTCTGCCCACATCGGCTCTGCTCGGGGCCGGGCTCGAGCTTGTCGTGCGCACCATGTCGCCCTATCAGTTCAACCCGTTCAACGTGAATCCGCTGAGCGAAGCTCTGGCCGCCGAAGTCGATTTCGAGCGCCTGCGCGAACGATCCGCGATCAAGCTCCTACTCGCCGTAACCCGGGTCCGCGACGGCAAGCTCAGGATCCTGACCAATGCGGAATTGACGCTTGACGCAGTCCTCGCCTCCGCCTGCCTGCCGCTTCTGCATCATGCGATCGAACTCGATGGCGAGCCTTATTGGGATGGCGGCTATGCCGCCAATCCGCCGCTCGTGCCGCTCGTTCGCGCTTCCACGGCGGCGCAAATCCTTATCGTTCAGGTCACGCCGTCGACGGCGGAGCGGATGCCGTCGTCACCGCGCGAAATCGCGAGGCGCATCGAGCAGATCCAGTTCAATGCGACGCTCAACAGCGAACTCGAGGCGCTCAAAGCCGGAAAGATGATCGGCGCCACGTCAAAACTGCGTCGCCTGCGTATCGGCCTCATATCCGCGGCCGAGGAGTTCGAGGGACTCTCCGACGAAAGCGCGGGAAACGTCGGCCGTGAGTTTCTCGATCGCCTCCATCAGAGCGGCCGCGCCGCCGCCGACCTCTGGCTCAAACGCGGACTTCCGGCGGCGGCGGGGACTCGCGATTAGCCCTAGCTCGTAGCCGAATTGACGTCGCTCAATGGTAGGCGGCGCGTTCTCCGTCTGATAGGGTTTCCCTGGCGCAAGTCGCGCCGTCACTTTGAGGTTTGCCATATGTTGATCCGCACCATTGCTTCGTTTGCCGCGACTCTGGCGATGAGCGCGCTGGCCATGTCTCCGGGCCTGGCGCAAAATGCCACGCAAGTGGGCAGGCTCTCCTGCGACGTATCTGCGGGCGTCGGCATGATTCTTACGCAAAGCCAGACGCTGCGCTGCATGTTCATACCGGCGAACGGCGGCCCGTCTGAGCCCTATCTCGGCCACATCGACCAATATGGCGTCGCGCTCGGCGCGGTCGGCCAGGGTCATCTGATCTGGGGCGTATTCGCACCGGCCTCGGGCCTCCCCCATGGGGCGCTCGCGGGGACGTACGGCGGAGTCGGCGCGGAGGCGACCGCCGGCGTCGGGGTCGGCGCCAACGCCCTTGTCGGGGGCACGGGACGGGCGTTCTCCCTGCAGCCGCTTTCGGTGGAAGGCCAGGTCGGCCTCAACATCGCGGGCGGGGTCACGACCGTGACCCTGCTGCCGCCGCCCCCGCAATGACGCGATAAGGAAAGCCCGGTTCGCCGAAATGACTACGAATCTGGCTTGTCCAAAGAGGCGAACCGAGCCAGGTTCGCCACGTAGGCAAGGGGATTTTCAGGCGGCGGGCGCCTGGACGGTTGTGGAGAGGGCACATGGCAACCCAAGATGACGGCGCACAGCCTGAACAGACGACATCCGGTGGAAAGCTGTCGGCCGCCGCTCGACAGGCCCAGCAGGCGATCGATAGCGCCAAAGACCTCGCAGCTGGAGTCGACGTTGATCAGCTGCGGTCCAGAGCCGCCGACGCGGCGTCGGCGCTTTACCAGGGCGGCCGCGACCTCCTCCCCAATAGCGACCAGCTGTCGAAGGCCACGGATCAGTTCAGCAACTCGATACGCAAGAATCCGCTGGCCGCTGTTGGCATCGCGTTCACCGCGGGACTGCTCCTCGCGCTCCTGACCCGCGGATAGCGGAGATGAGGGACGAGATTGTCGCCTACGCCCAGGCGCAGGCGAAAACGGCGGCGCGGCGCATCGCCGTTCCCGCCGCATTCGCGCTGACGGGAGGTCTCTTCGTCCTCTTCGCGATCGCGGGACTGTTTTCGGCGCTATTTTTCTGGCTGGAACCCGAGCATGGGCCAACGGCCGCCTCACTGATCGTGGCTGCGGTCGCGCTCGTGCTTGGGGTGCTCGCTTTCGTGCCGCTCGCCTTGCGGCGCCCGGCCCCGCCTCCCCCGCCGCCGGACCCGATGCTACCCCAGTTTGTGTCGTTGATGGCGCGCACCGCGCCGGGTCTATCCCCGAAGCAGATGATCGTCGCGGCGGCCGTGTTGGCGGCTGCGCTCGTATTCACAGGGCGCAGTCAAAAGAAATAGGCGGCCCGACGATCAATGACAAAAGGGCTGCATCCGCCGGCGGCGTCCGCAGCCCTCTTGTGATCAGTGATGCCAGAACAACGCCAGAAGAATGATGACCGGGATCGGAACCCCGATCAACCACAACAATGCGCCTCGCCCAAAGCCCATGACGACCTCCTGTCCCATGTCTTCGGAGAAAACGCGCGCGGCGAAAATTGGTTCCGCATCCACACAATTGCGTCGATCCCGCCGACTATTCGACGAAATAGTCCTCGTCGATTTTCTTCACCTCGTAGGTGTCCTTGATCCGCACGCCGACGCGGTGGCGGATCATCAGATTGGCGAGCTCCCCGCCGTCGATCAGCACGACCCGCTTCGAAACCCTCGTGACGAAATCGTATGCGGTCGAAGGAAAATACGACGTGGTGACGAATACGCCCTTGGTCGCCCGGTGCCCTTCGAGGCCGCCGACAAAGTCGCGCACCTCGCGCAGCGGCACGCCCTTGTCCGGATCGAGGCGCTTGGCCTGGACGTAGACGACATCGAGGCCGAGTTCGTCCTCCTTGATGACGCCGTCGACGCCGCCGTCGCCGACCCGACCGAGCGATCGGCCCATTTCCTGCCGGCCGCCGCCATAGCCCATCCGCACCAGGAGGTCGACGATCAGCCGCTCGAAGAACCCGGCGCTGAAGGAATGCACCCGCTCGACGATCTGGCGCGCCAGCTCCGAATTGAGCAATTCGGAGGTGGAGGCGATCATTTCTTCGGGGCATTCCGGCGGCGGAGTCTGCGCCATCGGCTGCTCCGCCTTTTGCTGCCCGCGCCAGGCGTTGAATTCGGGAAAGCGTTCGAGCACCCCAAGGTCGATCTGATTGACGCCTTCGGCCAGCAGCTCGCGGCCGCGATCGGTGGCGCGACAATATCCGCGCCGCGGCAATTCGATGAGGCCCGCTTTAGAAAGATAGGAGCGGGCCCAATTGAGCCGGTTGGCGAACACCGTCTGATTGCCGCTCGGCAGCATGCGGGCCCGATCTTCGGAGGAGAGTCTCAGTGTCTTGACGACCTCGTCTTCGAGCCCCGCAATGCTGATCTCGTCATAGCGCTGACTCAGCGTCTGCAAGGCGGGCAACATTAACTGTTGAAAACTCGGCAGGCTCATTTGTCCGTCCTGTTCCAATTTTGCGCCTACATACGGAAAACGCCGAAGCGCGTCGGCTCTGCCGGCGCATTCAGCGTCGATGAAAATGCCAGCGAGAGAACTCGCCGGGTTTCCTGCGGGGTGATGATGCCGTCGTCCCACAGGCGGGCGGTCGCATAGTAGGGCGACCCCTCCGTCTCGTACTTGGCGCGAATCGGCGCCTTGAACGCTTCTTCCTTCTCCTTCGACCATTCCCTGCCCTCCGCCTCAAAACTGTCGCGCCGCAGGGTCGCGAGCACGCTCGCGGCCTGCTCGCCGCCCATCACGCTGATCCGCGCGTTCGGCCATGTGAAGAGAAACCTCGGTCCATAAGCGCGTCCGCACATCCCGTAATTGCCTGCGCCGAATGAACCGCCGACAATCAGAGTGATCTTGGGCACGTTGGCGCAGGCGACAGCGGTCACGAGTTTCGCGCCGTCCTTGGCGATGCCGCCTGCCTCGTAGCGCTGGCCGACCATGAAGCCCGAGATGTTCTGCAGGAACAGCAGCGGCACTCCGCGCTGCGCGCACAGTTCGATGAAATGCGCGCCCTTCAGCGCGCTGTCGGAAAAGAGCACGCCGTTGCTGGCGATAATTCCGATCAGCATGCCCGAAAGCCTCGCGAATCCGGTAACCAGCGTCGTGCCGTAACGCGGCTTGAAGGCGTCGAACTCCGAGCCGTCGACCAGCCGCGCGATGATCTCGTGCGCGTCCACCTGCTGACGCAGGTCGAGCGGCGCAATGCGCAGGAGCTCGTCGGCTGGGTACAGGGGCTCGACCGGTTTCCAGGTTTCAATCGCCCGCTTCGGCGAACGGTTCAGATTGCCGACTGCGCGCCGCGCCAGCGCGAGCGCGTGCGCATCGTCGCGCGCCAGCGTGTCCGCGACGCCCGACACCCGCGTATGCAAGTCGCCGCCGCCGAGATCCTCGGCGGTCACCGTCTCGCCGGTCGCGGCCTTGACCAGCGGCGGCCCGGCCAGAAAAATCGTGCCCTGTTTCTCGACGATGATCGTCTCGTCGGACATCGCGGGAACATAGGCGCCACCCGCGGTGCAGGACCCCATCACGACGGCGACCTGTGCGATGCCCGCCGCAGACATGCGCGCCTGATTGAAGAAGATGCGGCCGAAATGCTCGCGGTCGGGAAACACATCGGCCTGATGGGGCAGATTGGCGCCGCCGGAATCGACCAGATAGACGCACGGCAGCCGGTTCTCGGCTGCGACTTCCTGGGCGCGGAGGTGCTTCTTGACGGTCATCGGATAATAGGCGCCGCCCTTGATCGTCGGATCGTTGGCGATGATCATGACTTCCCGGCCGTGGATGAGGCCGATCCCCGTCAGCAGCCCCGCGCCGTGCACGTCGCCCTCGTACATGCCGAAAGCCGCTAGCCCGCCGACCTCGAGAAAGGGCGAGCCCGGATCGATCAGGCAGGCGACACGCTCGCGGGCGAGCAGCTTTCCCCGCGCCGCGTGGCGCTCGCGCGCCTTCGAGGATCCGCCCTCGGCCGCCGCGCTCCGCCGCAACTTGAGCTCGTCGAGAAGAGTTCGCCATCCGGCGGCGTTCGCCTCTTCTTCGGCTGTTGGAGCGCCGAGTGCGCTCTTCGGTCTTGTCATTTCGTGGGCTTCCTCGGTCCTTTTGTCGTTGCTTCCGTAGAGATCGTGATGGCCGTTCCGTCATCGTAGGTTCATATTGACAGGCAACCTGTTGCCAATCTCATAATATTACCTAAAGGAAGCCACCTTTTGGACTTATTTCGGCAGGGGTCGGGTTGCATTGATTTTGGCGTAGTCGATGTGGCGCATCCCGTTCTCGTCAATCCAGATGATGTCCTCGTATTCCTGGCCGAAGCGGACATCCTGGGCCGCAAAGACATCCCGGGCATGAACGGTCTGGCCCGACGTCTCGTCGAACCCGACAATGCTGACGACAAAGTTGATCTCGCTCGCGCTCAGCGTCTCTTCGTCCATCCCGAAGAGCGGACTGTCCGCCTCGATCGGATGAAATAGCGTCCAGCTTAGCGCGAGGGTCGGGTTCTCGGACTTGACCAGCCGTAGCGGCTGGAAGCCGACCAGCCGCCTGCCCTCCTCCGACACCGCGGGGCCGATCATCCAGGTCTTGGCGGTCGCCTCGCTGATGAAGTTGCTTCGCGCGTTGGCCATGCGGAACATCAGCGTCGGCACGCCGTTATGCGGGGCGACCACCGGGTATCGCGCGAAAAGGAGCCTGGCGCGGGGCCGGGAGATGCGCGCGAAGACCAGGCCCGTCATCATCGCAAGCGTCAGCAAGCCGATAAAATTCTCGACCGTGGCCACGATGTGGCCATAGTCCGTCTGCGGATGCATGTCGCCGTAGCCGACGGTCGAGACGGTCTCCACGCTGAAGAAGAAGAGATCAGCCAGGCCCTCGCGCGCGTTGGCGATCGGCTTGTCGCCAAGGTCGTAAATCAGCGCGAAAACGAAATTGATCGCGACGAACGCCGCCGCGAGCACGGCGATGAACATCGGCCAGGAAACCGTCATCGCATTGAAGTAGATGTCCTTCCAGAGATTGCCCTCGAGCCCCTCGGCGATGATGCGCCGGCCGCCGATCCGGCGCACCCTCGGACGCGCTGCCCGGCGAGCCCGTGCCTCACCATCGTGCTCGTTCGCGCTCAAGGCGCGCCTGTCACTTCAGACCGCCTCGTACTTTTCGACGCGCCAGGGCTCGGCCTCGGCGTCGGCGATCCAGGCCTTCCAGGCCGGCAGAGCCATGATCGCCTCCATATAGGCGCGCGTCGGCTTGCCGACCGGGATGTCATAGACATGAAAGCGGTTGACCACGGGAGCGAACATCGCGTCCGCTGCCGAAAAGCGGCCGAACAGGAAAGGGCCGGCCTTGCCAAACGTCGCGCGAGCATGGGCAAAAGCCGCCTCGATCCGCGCGACGTCGGCGCGAACCTCGTCGCTGAGCGGGACCGCCTTCACCTTTCGCCGGAAGTTCGTCGGACAGGCTTGCCTAAGGGCGGTGAACCCGGCGTGCATCTCGCTCGAGAGCGAGCGCGCATGCGCCCGCGCCGCCTTTCCCTTGGGCCAGATCGCTTTCTCACGGTATGCCTCGGCGACATATTCGATGATGGCGAGCGACTCCCAGACGGCGATCTTGCCGTCATGCAGCGAGGGGCATTTCGCGGTCGGCGCATATTCGAGCATCGCCGCCCGCGTTTCCGGCCGGTCCATCGGGATCACGACCTCCTCGAACGGGATCTTGAAATGCGCCAGCAGGATCCAGGGCCTCAGCGACCATGACGAATAGGCCTTGTTGGCGACGATCAGCTTGAGCGTCATGGCGCGGTTCCCAATCCATGTTGCCCGCGATTGATCGACGCGCGATAAAAGCAAGTCAAGCCAGCCGACGCTTCGTTTCATGCCCCGCCTCGGCGAGGCAAGCGACAATCCTGGAGCCTCAAACACGTGCCGTCGCCCAAGGTCGCGCTTGTCGTCGTCGCCGCCGGACGCGGGGCGCGGCTCGGCGCAGAGGGGCCGAAGCAGTATCTGCACTGCGCCGGCAAACCGCTGCTCGCCCATACGCTCGAGGCGCTGGCAGGGGCGTGGCCGTTCTCCGAAGTGATCGTCGCGATCCGCGAGGAGGACCGGTCTCTCTACGACGAAGCGCTGACGCACTTGACCCCAAACGCGGCCGCGGCCCTCGCTCCGCCCGCGATCGGCGGCGCGACGCGCCAAGAGAGTGTGCTGGCCGGGCTCGAGGCGCTCGCGGCGGCTGAGCCCGACATCGTCCTCGTCCACGACGCGGCCCGCCCCTTCCCCACCCGCGAGCTCGTCGCCCGCGCGGTTCGCGCGGCAGAGGACCACGGCGCCGCGGCGCCGGGAACGCCGCTCAGCGACACGGTCAAGCAGGTGGACGGGCAAGGCCGCGTGCTTGCGACCCCGCCCCGCGCGGCACTCCGCGCCGTGCAGACGCCGCAGGCGTTTCGTTTCGCGCTCATTCTGAAGGCCCACCGGCGGGCGGCGGCCCAAGGCGTCGCGGACCTGACCGACGACGTCGCGGTCGCCGAATGGGCGGGCGCGCCGGCTTATGTTTTCGAGGGCGATCCGGGAAACGGCAAGGTGACGACGATGCAGGATTTCAGCGCGGCGGAAGCGCGTCTCGCAGGCGCGGCGAACGAGACGCGCGTCGGCCAGGGTTTCGATGTCCACGCCTTCGCGCCCGGCGACCATGTCTGGCTTTGCGGCGTCAAGGTGCCGCATGATCAGGCGCTGAGCGGCCACTCCGATGCGGATGTCGCGCTCCATGCGCTTGCCGACGCGATCTACGGCGCGCTCGCCGAAGGCGACATCGGCGCCCATTTCCCGCCTTCGGACCCACAGTGGAAGGGGGCGGCTTCGCATGTGTTCCTCGCCCATGCGGCGGCGCGCGTTCGCGCGCGCGGAGGCGTCATCGTCGGCCTCGACGCGACGCTCATTTGCGAAGCGCCGAAGATCGGCCCGCATCGCGAAGCGATGCGTGCTCGCGTCGCCGAGATCGCCGGCCTCGACGTCGGCCGCGTCGCCGTGAAGGCGACGACGACCGAGCGGCTTGGCTTCGCCGGCCGGCGCGAGGGAATCGCGTGCCTGGCGATGGCGACGGTGCGGTTGCCGTAGACGAGCCCCTCAGAAAGCGAAAGCCCGACTGAGGCGGTCGCGTGGCGCTTCCGCGTCCGATGTGTGATGGGGATCACATTCATTCTTGGTCATTAGTGGTTAATGAATGGTGAAAGCTAGTTCCGGACGGAGGAAGATCGCAGGAGGCCGAGATGACCGTTCCGCTGAAGGCCGCTCGCGACGTCAAGATATCGGCAAAGGGGGCGAAGGCGCCGCTTCCGTGGGCTGCGAGGCCAATAACGGTTGGGCTGGCTCTCAGCCTGGGCGCTGCGGCAGCCGGGATCTTCGGGGCCATCGAAGGGTTGCGGGCCTACACAGGCAGCGATCCGAGCCCGAAACGGTGGAGTTCGGTCACCGAAACGGAGACGGGTTGCTACAGGGATCTTATCAGCGAAACGCCCCCTCTGAGCGATTGCGTTCACAGCGACGCCAAGGCGATCGACCCGCGTGGGTTTGACTGGGTCGCACCTCATGTGGCGGTTTACTCCGCTTCTGCGGCTCCGCATTCGCCGCCGACGCTGCGCGATCTCGGCGATCAGGCCCAGGCGCAGGCGGTCGGCTTTCTCGAAA
Source organism: uncultured Alphaproteobacteria bacterium (assembly GCA_963787135.1). Classification (GTDB taxonomy): domain Bacteria; phylum Pseudomonadota; class Alphaproteobacteria; order Rhizobiales; family Beijerinckiaceae; genus Roseiarcus. The sequence continues at coordinate 48,107 of CAWBBW010000007.1, forward strand.
AGGACGCGAGCGTGAAAGGCGGAGCCTGGGCCGCGCTCGAGACCGCATTGAGCAATTCAGGAACCGGCGCGGGAGAACGGGATCCGTTCCGGTTTGACCGGGTTCTCGTGGCGAACGTCGCCAAAGGCGTCGACTGGCGGCCCGGCGACCGGATGATGTGGACCCGGGTGCTGGTCGAGCCGATCAACTTTAGCTTCGCCGGCTACTCGGTCGCGAGCACCGAAAACGAGACGCAGAAGATCGGGAGCGTCGAGAAGACGGACTCGCGAAAGTTCTCTGCCGACCTCAGCTCAACAATCCCCGGCATCGAAGGGCCAAAGGCGAGCGTTGGGCCGAGCAGCGAGCACACGGTCAAGGCGAGTTCCGACGTCAATGCGCAATACGAGAAGCTCGGGATCGACATCATGCCGGGTTTCCTCAGGATCATGCGCGAAAGCGAGACCGGAGGCGACGCCGTCGGGAATACCGAGGTGTCCCTGACCGCCGTGACCGATCCCGAGATGATCTGGAAACGATTTCCCAGAGATGAGCCCCTGCATCAGTCCGCCGCCGATCCGATCGTTCTGCTGGTCACCGGAACACACTTCGACGGCGACGGGGTCGCCGAGCGGTCAGACGCCGGCAACGAGACCCATCCCACGGTCGACGTGCTCCCGCAGGTGCCCGTGCCGCACTGTGCGCTGCGGGCGCGCGTTTGGATGCTCTACGAGGAGCGCAGGGTGGACAGCGGGCGCGCGTCCTACGACGAGTCGCGGCAGGCCGTCACCCTCACGCGCGCCGCCGAAGACAAGCAGGACGTGGACATCATGGCCGCCGACGAGGTGTCTCCGGCCGTTTGGGCGCTCAAGCTCTGCACAACGCCCAAGTGCGAGGACAAGGAGGAGCGCTTGCTGAAGGCCAAGGTGCAACCCGACCCCCCGGGCCCCGAGAACCCCGACCTATGGCGAAACGTGGTCTTCACAGACTACGGCGTGGCGATCCGGCTCGCTCACTGGCTGCGCACGCATCAAGACGGAAGGCCGCCAAACACCAGCTACCTGTTCAACTTTCCGAGTGACTCGAACGGCGCCTACGTTAGCCTCGTCCCCGTCAAGACCAAGGGCGACGAGTGCAAGGGCGAGAAGCTCGAGAAGACCAGCAGCCGTTGACTCCGGTCATGCGGCCGACCTCCAGCCGCAGCGCTCGACGCGACCGGATCGGATTGTCCAAGCCGCTGGCGCGCGGGGCTGTAGATTCGTTCGCTTGCGGAGGACCGTTCTGCATGCGAGCGTCCGTCGACAAAATGGTTCCGGCCGGAGGTCGACATGGCCATTCATATCCATCATGTGAACATCCGCACGAACGACGTTGAAGGCAGCGTAGCCTTCTACACCGAAGCGCTCGGGCTCACGAAAGGCTATAGGCCCAACTTCGGCTTTGGCGGCGCATGGCTCTACGACGGCGAAAAGCCCGCCGTGCATCTCAACGAAACGGCCGAAAAGGTGGGGAACACCGACAATGCGATGGATCACGTCGCCTTCTCCCTCGACCGACTGGACGATGTGCTGGGCCGTCTCGACCGGCTCGGCGTCGCGTATTCGCGGCCGAAGCCGATTCCGGGCAGCGACATCCGGCAGTGCTTCGCCAAGGACCCCAATGGCGTCACGATAGAATTGCAGGGTCCTTGAGGCGCTGGCCCGCAAGACGTCGGGCCAACCGGCCTTGGCGCGGTTGAACGAGAAGCAGAAGCCAGCGCTCGCGATCGCAGCCTCTCGGGGCACGGTCGCGTTTTTGATCTCCGCGGCGATTGCGGCCTCGAACGCATCAGCGCAGTCGCTGTCCCCGCCCCTGCCACCTGTTCGCCCGTCGTCGCCATCATCCGAGGCTGCACATCCCGCCCCGGGACCACCAGCCGCAACGCCCACACCCGCCCTGCCTAGCGAGGCCCGCGCATGTCTTGCTCAACTCACGGCTAGCGGCGTTGTGGCCGAGGCGGTCCCCGATCCGCCTCATCCGCTGGCCGACTGCGGCGTCGCCGCGCCGGTTCGCCTGGTCTCGCTCCGCCTCTCCGACGGCGCGACGCTCGATCTCCCCGGCCGCCCGATTCTCGACTGCGGGTTCGCGGTTACCTTCTCCGCCTTCGTCCGCGATCTGCTGGCGCCGCTCGGTGAGGCGACGCTTGGCGCGCCGGTCGCCGCGCTCGATACCGGTCCGGGCTACGAATGTCGCGGGCGAAACCAGGTCGAAGGCGCGAAAACCAGCGCTCACGGCAAGGGAATCGCGATCGACCTCGTGGCAATCCTGTTCGCCGACCGGCGCCGGGTCGCGGTCGGGCGCCCGGCAAACCCGCGAGAGGCGTCATTCGTGCAAACGATCAGGCACGCGGCCTGCGGATGGTTCACAACGGTGCTCGGCCCAGGCTCGGACGCAGCTCACGCCGACCATCTCCATTTCGACGTCCTGGGCCACGGCGCGAGCGACGATTACCGGATCTGCGAGTAGTCACGCGGTCGGCTTGTCTCTTTCCAAAACGCGCAATCGCCGAACCGTGAGTTGGTCGATCTCCAACTCGCGAATGCGCGCCTTTCCGATAGCGAGCCGACCGATCGCGACGGCGCCGATCGCGACGGCGCCAAGCGAAGCCGCCCCAACAGCAAGCGCCAGCATATTCGCTATCCGAGGGAGCCTGGATCGGGCTGAAACTTCGCCTGACATTCGCGGATTTCGCGAGAGGAGACCGACCGCCACGGCGCCAATGACGAGGACGCCCAGCGAAGCTGGCCCGAGTCCTGGCGCAGACTCATTCGCGACCGGCAAGGATCTGGATTGGCCTATCTCATTCGACATTCGCGACCTCCGTCATGCGGGCAGCCTTCCAAATGTCCCACCATTTCAATCGGAGCCACCGAGAAAATCCGCGTCCGCATTTCGCGCCTTTTCAGTTCGCCGAGTTGAGGGCGACAAATCCGCCGTCAAGATTTAGGAAGTAGAATCTTCGTTATCCGCGCCAACCCTCTTCTCGTAGACGACCTCATAGAGCGTATAACCGGAACGCTCGTAGACCTTGCGCGCGGCTGCGTTGGCGGCTAGCGCGCTGAGCCGGATGCGCGTGACGCCGCCTTGGCGGAGGCGCGCCTCCAGCGCCTCGAGCAACGCCGAGGCGATGCGCCGGCCCCGGAACGGCGGAAGGACGCAGACGTCGGAGACGCAGCCGAAACGGTTCGAATTGGGCGTTTCCTCGATCAGGTTGTCCTGCACGATCCATCCCGAGGCGAAGCCGGCAAACGCGCCGCCTGCCTCGGCGACGAGAACCGCGCCGCCCTTCTGCGCCTCGGCCAGCATCCAGTCGAGATAGGCGTCGGCCGTCTCTTCGCCCGGCAAGCGCGAGTTGTGGAGGCGCCGCTCGCTCTCATGCAGCTCGACGACGGCGGCTCGCAGACGCGGCCGGTCGGATGGCGTTGCGGGTCTGATCTTCAGCGTCACTTTTATAACTCCCAAGCCGGGGCCTCGTTACCGGCCTATTTCCCCCGTCCCCATCCTGAGGCGCCCTTTGCTGAAGGCAAAGGGCCTCGAAGGATACTCGTTGGCGCAAACTGACGCCCTCGCCCTTCGAGACGCCGCGCTTCGCACGGCTCCTCAGGGTGAGGGTGAAGGGTGCTTGGGAGTTGCCGTCAGTCCATCCATCTCTCTCCGTCTATCGGGTTTCGCCGGATTTCGCCCAGTCTTCGTGCTAGGCTCGACAGCCGGCAGAGGATCGCCCATGAGCGAAACCAGGAAAATTGCAGCGATCCTGGTCGCCGACGTGGTCGGCTACAGCCGGCTCGCCGGCGCGGACGAGGATCGCACCCTGTCGCGCCTCCGGGGCCTGCGCAGCGATCTGATCGATCCCGCCATCGCCGCGCATCATGGGCGCATCGTCAAGCGGACCGGCGATGGCAGCCTCATCGAGTTCCGCAGCGTGGTCGACGCCGTGCGTTGCGCGATCGAAGTGCAGACCGGCTAATCGAGCGCAACGCCGGCGTGCCAGAAGATCGCCGCATCGTGTTCCGCGATCGGCATTCATCTCGGCGACGTCGTCGAGGAGAGCGACGGCGACCTGATGGGCGACGGCGTCAATATCGCCGCGCGGCTGGAGGGCATTTGCCGAGCCGGGAGCGATCTGTCTTTCCGAGGACGCCTACCGTCAGGTGAAGGGGCGGCTCGATCTTGCGGTCACCGATCTCGGCCTGACGCAACTCAAGAACATCGCCGACCCGATGCGGGTCTATTCGCTCGAAGTCGGCAAGCCGGCGCGGGCGAAGCAGAACCAAGCCGGCGTCCAAAGCGGCCCGGAGAAGCTGGCCGCGGGCATCGTGGCGCTCATCGGGATCGCGGCCAGCGCCGGTATTTCCTTAGCGCCAACCGTACAGCGATTGTCGTGCCGACAGCCGCGCCGCGAGCCGCGCGTCTTTCGATCGTGGTTCTGCCCTTTACCAATCTGGCGCCGATGCGAGCCAGGACTATTTCGTCGACGGCGTGACCGAGAACTTGACCACCGACCTCTCGCGCATGCGCGGCAGCTTCGTGATCGGGCGGAACACCGCTTTCACCTACAAGGGCAAGGCGTCGACTCTCAAGCAGATCGGCCGCGAACTCGACGTTCGCTATGTGCTGGAGGGAAGCGTTCAGCGCGGCGGGAACCGCATGCGCGTCAACGTGCAGCTGATCGACGCGGAAACCGGCAACCATCTTGTGGGCGGATCGATTCGAGGAAGCCGTGGCCGATCTCTTCGACATGCAGGACGAGATCGTGGCGCGGCTGGCGAACACGCTTGGGTTACGAACTCGTCAGGACGGAGGCGGAAAAGGACGTTCGTTCCAAGAGCCCCGACGCTGTCGATCTGACGATGCGCGGTTGGGCCTTGGTCTGGCAGGAGCAGCAACAGCAGCGGACGAAGGAAAACAACGACGCGGCGCAAGCCTTGTTCGAACAGGCGCTCAAGATCGACCCGAACGAACCCGACGCGCTGGCGGGCGATGCTTACGCCTATTTCTTGGTATACTCGCGCGGATGGACAACCGCCGGGACCGATTACGAGGCAAAGATACTCGGTCAGGCCGACCGGGCCATCGCGCTCGCCCCCGATAATGTGTGGGCGTATAACGTGAAAAGCCTATACTTGACCGTTTCGCGGCGCGCGGATGAGGGGCTCAGCGCAGCCGACGCCGGCCTCGCCATCAATCCGGATGACCCGCCGCTCTACGGGGCGCGAGGCTCAGCCGAACTTGCTCTCGGCCGTTACGAGCAAGCGATATCCGACGTGCAACAAGCGATAAGGCTAAGTCCACGCGATCCGAGAATTGGATTGTGGCTGGTGATTTGGGTGACGCGGAACTTGGCCTCGGGCATTTGGACGCGGCTATCGACGAATACCATAAGGCAATCGACGCCGGTTGGCGCGCTTATCAGCCTTACGGGGCTTTGGCTGCCGCTCTATGCGCTCGACGGCAAGATGGAAGAGGCTGCTTCCGCCTTGGCGCGAGGCCCGCCGCCTCAATCCTCAGCTCACGCGTCAAATGGATGCGATAACCCATTACTTCACCGAGATATACCGCCGCTATTGGAGGGCCTGCGCAAAGCGGGGCTGGCGGAAGAATGAGCGAAACCCGGAAAATCGCGGCGATTCTGGTCTCCGACGTGGTCGGCTACAGCCGGCTCGCCGGGGCGGACGAAGACCGTACGCTTGTCGCGGCTCCGGGGGCTGCGCAGCGATCTGATCGACCCCGCCATCGCCGCGCACCGCGGGCGCATCGTCAAGCGCACTGGCGACGGCAGCCTCGTCGAGTTCCGCAGCGTGGTCGACGCCGTGCGCTGCGCCATCGAAGTGCAGACCGGCCTCATCGAGCGCAACGCCGGCTTGCCGCCGGAGCGCCGCATCGAGTTTCGCGTCGGCATTCACCTCGGTGACGTGGTCGAGGAGGCCGACGGCGACCTGATGGGCGACGGCGTCAATATCGCCGCGCGATTGGAGGGCGTCGCGAGGCCGGGCGCGATCTGCTTGTCCGAGGACGCCTATCGGCAGGTGAAGGGGCGGCTCGATCTCGCGGTGACCGATCTCGGCGCAACGCAACTCAAGAACATCGCCGAGCCTGTGCGCGTGTATTCGCTTGACGTCAGCGGCCCGGCAGCAGCCAAGCCCGCCGCGCCGCTGGCGCCCGAAAAATCCGCGCCTCCGCGCCTGTCGATCGTGGTTCTTCCCTTCTCCAATATCGGGGGCGATCCCGGGCAGGACTATTTTGTCGACGGCGTCACCGAGAGCCTGACCACCGATCTTTCGCAGATGAGCGGGATGCGAGTCATCGGACGAAACACTGCTTTCAGCTACAAGGACAAGGCGCTCGATCTGAAGCAAATCGGACGCGAGCTCAACATCCGCTACGTGCTCGAAGGGAGCGTCCAGCGCTCGACCAATCGCATCCGGGTGAATGTCCAGCTGATTGACGCCGAGAGCGGCGATCATCTCTGGGCGGAGCGGTTCGACAAAACCGTCGCCGACCTGTTCGACATGCAGGACGAGATCGTCGCCCGCCTCGCGAACGCCCTCAACGCCCAGCTCATCATCGCGGAGGCTCGGCGCGCCGAGCGGGCGCCGAGCCCGGACTCGATGGACCTCTATTTTCAGGCGATGAGCGCGTACAACAGGGGGCTCACTCCGGATCGCCTCTCGGAGGCGCGCAGGCTGTTCGAGCGCGCTCTTGCCCTCGATCCAAACAATGTCGATGCGATTGTCGGCGCCGCTCGCACGGAAAGCGCGTTTGCTTGGTCGCACATGAGCGACGACCGGGCGACTCGCCTGGCGGCGGCGGAGGCCCTTGCCGTCAAGGCGTTGTCGATCGCGCCCGAAAAGGCGCCGGGGCACGTGTGTCTGGGGATCGTCCGCATTTACACCAATCGGGTCTCGCAGGGAATTGCCGAACTCGAGAGGGCGCTTGCGATCGACCGCAATCTCGCTGAGGCTCACGCGTTCATCGGTATTGCTAAGTGCTTCCTCGGGCGCGGCGAAGAAACCGAAGGCCATGTCCACAATGCGCTCAGACTAGTCCTCGCGACACGTTTGCCTACCTTTGGCGGACCTATCTGGGTGTCGCGAGCGTCTTCCTTGGCAAGGACGAAGAAGCCGTCTCGCAATTGCGCCAGGCGATCGAGATCAGCCGCAATTTCCACCCCGCGCATTTCTACCTCGCGGCGGCGCTTGCGGGCCTCGGCCGGCCCGACGAGGCGCGCGTCGCGGCGAAGGAAGGGCTTTCCATCGATCCCACCTTCACCATCCGCCGCTACCGCGCCGATGCGCCGAGCGACAACTCCGTCTTTCTCGCCGCGCGACAGCGCATCTACGAAATGATGCGGAAGGTCGGGGTCCCGGAAGGATAGGCCTCCCGACAGGGGAAAAACGCGCGCCCGGCCCCTTCCAGGATTCGGGATCGGGTCGGGCCTTCATCCTGTCGCGCAACGGACGCTCGATTTCTGCTATTCTCCCTCTGTCCAGAGGCGCGCCATGAGCGAGACCCGGAAGATTGCGGCGATCCTGGTCGCCGACGTGGTCGGCTACAGCCGGCTCGCCGGCGCGGACGAGGATCGCACGCTGTCGCGCCTCAGGGGCTTACGAAGCGACCTGATCGACCCCGCTATCGCCGCCCATCACGGACGCGTCGTCAAGCGCACCGGCGATGGCAGCCTCATCGAGTTCCGCAGCGTGGTCGACGCGGTGCGCTGCGCGATCGAAGTGCAGAACGGCATGATCGAGCGCAACGCCGGCGTGCCGGCCGAGCGCCGTATCGAATTCCGCATCGGCGTTCATCTGGGCGATGTGGTCGAGGAGGCTGACGGCGATCTGATGGGCGATGGCGTCAATATCGCGGCGCGGCTCGAAAGCATCTGCCAGCCGGGCGCGATCTGCCTGTCGGAGGACGCCTATCGGCAGGTGAAGAGGCAGGCTCGACGTCGCGGTCAAGGATCTCGGCCCGACCCAGCTCAAGAACATCGCCGACCCGATCCGAGTTTATTCGGTTGACGTCGGCCAGCCCGCTCCGACGAAGCCCGCGCCGGCCCCGGCGCTAGAAAACTCCGCCCCGCCGCGCCTCTCCATCGTCGTCCTGCCGTTCGCCAATATCGGCGGCGACCCGGAGCAGGAGCATTTCGTCGACGGGGTCACCGAGAGCCTCACGACCGACCTCTCGCGCATTCGCGGCTCATTCGTGATCGGGCGCAATACCGCCTTCACCTACAAGGGCAAGGCCGTCGATCTGAAGCAGATCGGGCGCGAGCTGAACGTCCGCTATGTTCTCGAGGGCAGCGTCCAGCGCGGCGGAAACCGCATGCGCGTCAACGTGCAGCTCATCGACGCCGAAAGCGGCAATCATCTCTGGGCCGAACGGTTCGACAAGCCGCTCGCCGATCTCTTCGACATGCAGGACGAAATCGTCGCCCGCCTGGCGGGCGCGCTTGAACACCGAACTCATCGCCGCCGAAGCGCGGCGCGCGGAACAAGCGCCGAACCCGAACTCGATGGACCTCTATTTTCAGGGCATGGCCTGGCTTAACAAAGGTCTGAGCCTTGACAATATGGCGCAAGCGCGCAGCTTTTTCGATCGCGCGCTCGCCGCCGACCCCGACAATGTCGACGCGCTCATTGGCTCGGCGCGCGTGGCCGCTCTCGAGGCCGCGAATTCCTTCGTCACCGATCCCATGGCGGCGTTCGCCACTGCCGAAGCGAAGTTGACCAAAGCTTTGTCTTCGGTCCGGGACCATGCTCGTGCGCTATTTATACCTGGGACTTGTCCACATATGGACAAAGCGCGCGGCAGAGGGCATCGCCGAATGTGAACATGCGTTGGCGCTGGATCGAAATCTTGCGGAAGCCCATGCCGCCATCGGGCTCGGTAAGATTTTTGTCGGTCGCGCCGACGAAACGGAGGCTCACATTGCCGAGGCCCTGAGGCTCAGTCCGCGCGATACGGTCGCCTATCTCTGGATGACCAACGTTGGCATCGCGAAGAACCAAGTCGCCAGTTGGGAGCAGGCGGTCGGGTGGCTGCGACGGGCGATCGAAGCCAATCGAAATTATCCGACAGCTTATTTTATTTTGGCCGCCGCCCTCGCGCAGCTTGGCCGACTCGACGAGGCGCGCTCCGCAGTCAAGGCCGGGCTCGCGCTCAACCCGGCTTTCACCATCTCGCGCGTCCGCGCCGTCTGGACGGCAATGAGCGACGACCTGACGTATCCGGCCCCGCGCGAACTCATTCTGGAGGGCCTGCGCAAGGCCGGAGTCCCCGAACAATGACCGCCGCCCGCCGCCTCGCCGCGATCCTCGCCGCCGACGTCGTCGGCTACTCGCGCCTCATGGGCGAGGACGAGGCGGGGACGGCGCGGGCGGTCAGCGAGCATCGCGAGGCGGCGCGGCCGATCATAGCGGGCCTCGGCGGCCGCATCGTCAAGACGACCGGCGACGGGCTCCTGCTGGAGTTTCCCTCTGTCGTCGCCGCAGTCGAATGCGCGATCGCGATCCAGAAACTGATGGCCGAGCGCAACGCCGGGACGCCGGAAGCGAAGCGCGTCGTTTATCGCATCGGCGTCAATCTCGGCGACGTCCTGATCGAGGGCGACGACATTTTGGGCGACGGCGTCAATATCGCGGCTAGGCTGGAGGGCATATGCGAGCCCGGTGGCGTGCTGATTTCGGGCACGGCCTACGACCATGTGCGCGGCAAGATCGATGCGGGTTTCGTCGACCTCGGCGAGAGGCAACTGAAAAACATCGCGCGGCCGGTGCGCGTCTATGCGCTCAATACCGGCTCGGCAGAGCGCCGCGCCCGCGCCCTCCGCCTCCGAGCCGAACCGGCCTGGGCCGCCGCGCCTCTCGATCGTCGTCTTGCCCTTCGCCAATATCGGCGGCGACCCGGAGCAGGAGCATTTCGTCGATGGCGTCACCGAGAGCCTGACGACCGATCTTTCGCGCATTCGCGGCTCGTTCGTGATCGGGCGAAACACCGCTTTCACCTACAAGGGCATGGCCGTCGATCTCGAAGCAGATCGGCCGCGAGTTGAACGTCCGCTATGTCCTCGAGGGCAGCGTTCAGCGCGGCGGAAGCCGCATGCGCGTCAACGTCCAGCTCATCGACGCCGAAACCGGCAATCATCTCTGGGCCGAGCGGTTCGATAAGCCCCTCGCCGACCTCTTTGACATGCAGGACGAAATCGTCGCGCGGCTGGCGAACGCGCTCAACGCCCAGCTCACCGCCGCCGAGGCGCGACGCGCGGAGCAGGCGCCGAACCCCGACTCGATGGACCTCTATTTTCAAGGTTTGGCTTGGTTCAACAGGGGTATGAGCCCTGACAATCTCGCGCAGGCGCGAAGCTTTTTCGATCGCGCATTGTCCGCCGATTCCGACAATGTCGACGCGCTCATTCGATCGGCGCGCGTGGACATGATTGAGGGCGTCTTATTCTTTGCGCCCGATCCCATGGCGGCCTTCGCGGCTGCCGAAGCGAAGTTGACCAAAGCCTTGTCGTCGGTCCCGGACCATGCGCTCGGCCACATGTACTTGGGACTTGTCGAGATGTGGACCAAGCGCGCGGTGGAGGGCATCGCCGAATGTGAGCATGCGTTGGCGCTGGATCGAAATCTCGCCCACGCGCATTCCTCTATCGGATTCGGTAAGATTTTTATCGGTCGCGCCGAAGAAACGGAGGCTCACATTGTTGAGGCCCTGCGCCTCAGCCCGCGCGATACGATGGCTTACATCTGGATGACCAACGGGGGCCTTGCGAAGCTCCACCTCGGCAGTTGCGAGCAAGCAGTCGAGTGGTTTCGACGGGCGATCGAGGCCAATCGAAATGTTCCGCCAGCATATTTTTGGTTGGCCGCCGCTCTCACGCAGCTTGGTCGCCTTGACGAGGCGCGTTCGACGCTCAAGGCCGGTCTCGCGCTCAACCCGGCCTTCTCCATCTCCCGCGCGCGCGCCGCCTGGACGGCGATGAGCGACGACCGGACGTATCTGGCCCAGCTTGAGCCCATTTTTGACGGCCTGCAAAAGGCCGGAGTCCCCGAACAATGACCGCGAGCCGCCGCCTCGCCGCGATCCTGGTCGCCGACCTGGTCGGCTAGTCGCGGCTGATGGGCGAGGATGAGGCGGGCACGGCGCGGGCTGTGCGCGAGCATCGCGAGGCGGCGCGGCCGATCGTGGCGGGCTTGGGCGGCCGCATCGTCAAGACGACGGGCGACGGGCTGCTGCTGGAGTTTCCCTCCGTCGTCGCCGCCGTCGAATGTGCGATCGCCGTTCAGAAGCTGATGGCCGAGCGCAACGCCGGGACGCCGGAAGATAAGCGCATCGTCTATCGCATCGGCGTCAATCTCGGCGACGTGCTGATCGAGGGCGACGACATCCTGGGCGACGGCGTCAATATCGCCGCGCGGCTCGAAGGGATTTGCGAGCCCGGCGGCGTCCTGATCTCGGGCGCGGCCTACGACCACGTGCGCGGGCAGGATCGACGCGCATTTCGTCGATCTCGGCGAGAAGGACCTCAAGAACATCGCGCGGCCTGTTCGAGTCTATGCGGTCAAAATCGGCTCGGAAAGCGTATCGCCCCTGCCCGCATCCGCGCCAAACAAGCAAGGCCCGCCGCGCCTTTCGCTCGTCGTCCTGCCGTTCGCCAATCTCGGCGGCGATCCGGAACAGGACTATTTCGTTGACGGGGTGACGGAGAGCCTGACGACCGACCTCTCGCGCATTCGAGGCTCGTTCGTGATCGGACGCAACACCGCATTCACTTATAAGGGGAAGGCCGTCGATCTGAAGCAGATCGGGCGCGAATTGAACGTCCGCTATGTGCTCGAGGGCAGCGTTCAGCGCGGCGGAAACCGCATGCGCGTCAACGTGCAGCTCATCGATGCCGAGAGCGGCAATCACCTCTGGGCGGAGCGGTTCGATAAGCCGCTCGCCGATCTCTTCGACATACAGGACGAGATCGTCGCCCGGCTCGCCAACCAGCTTCAAGCCGAGCTCATGGACGCCGAGGCGCGGCGCGCGGAGCAAACACCCAACCCGGATTCGATCGATCTCGTTTTCCAGGGGCGAGCACTATACAACCGCGGCTTCGCTCCGGAGATGCTGGCGAAGGCGCGCGAATTCTACGAGCGCGCGCTCGACCTCGATCCCGGCAACGTCGATGCGCTCGTCGGGGCCGCGCTGGTGGACATTGTTCTCAGCTACGCAACCGACGATCTGTCCCGCTTCAGGGCTGCGGCGGAGGTGAAACTGTCGAAGGCATTGACTCTGGCGCCGAACCATGCGTTCGCCCACGCCGTGATGGGCGTTGCGCTTTGCGCGACCAATCGGATCGCGCGAGGCATCGAGGAACTGGAGCGGGCGTTGGCGATCGACCCGAATCTCGCAACCGCACGCGCTCACATCGCGGCGTCGAGCTATGCGGGAAAGTGGGTGACGGAGTGAGTTAAGCGGCGGATTTCATATCGGCGGCTTCTTCGATTCGTCTTTGAATTTTACACCGTCGATGACTTTCGGCAACTGGTTCTGACCGCGCAATCTCCGCCAGGTCTTCGACGCCGCCATCACCAGTTTGAACACCATGAGACGCGCGGTATCTTGCGACAGCGCGCCCTTCATGCGGACGGTGCGATGCCTCACCGTCGCGAACACGCTCTCGATCGGATTCGAGGTTCGCAAATGGTCCCAATGATCCGCGGGGAAGTCGAAGAACGTCAGCAGGGTCGGACGATCCTTGATCAGGCATTCGATGGCCTTGTCGTATTTGGGCGCGTATTTCTCGGCGAATGTCGTCATCGCCGCTTCCGCCGCGGCCCGGTTCGGCGACAGCCAGATCTCGCGCAGATCCTTGTGCGCGTTGGGTGCATCGACTTCGGGAGCTTGTCGAGCACGTTGAGTGTCTTGTGCAGCCAGCATCGCTGATGACGCGTCGTCGGGAACGCCTCGTCGAGCGCTTTCCAGAACCCGAGCGCGCCATCGCCGATGGCGGCTTGCGGCGCGACGGCCAAGCCGCGCGCTTTCAAGTCGACAAGCAGTTCCTTCCAGCTCTGCGCGCTCTCCCGCATGCCTGTCTGAAAGCCGATCAACTCCTTCTTGCCCTCCGGCGTCGCGCCGATCAGCACCAGCATGCATTCGGCCTGCGGCTCCATTCGCGCCTGCAAATAGACGCCGTCCGCCAAACGTAGACGTTTGGCGCGCCGATAAATCGCGCCTCTGCCATTGGCGATATTCGTCTTCCCATTCGCCTTGAGGCGCGCGATCACCGCCGACGACAAGTTGGGCGCGTCCTTGCCGAGCAATGCGGAAAGGGCTTCCTGGAAGTCGCCCGCGGAAATCCCGCGCAGGTAGAGGACCGGCAGCAGCGCGTCGAGGCTCTTCGTGCGCCGCGCCCATTTGGGCAGGATATGCGAGGTGAAGCGTATCCGCGCGCCTGTCGTCGCGCCCCGATCGCGAGCCTTCGGCTTTTGCACGTCCACCGGTCCGATCCCCGTCTGGATCGCGCGGACCGGATCATGCCCGTGGCGAACCACGCGCCGACGACCGTCGGAAAGAACCAGCTCGGCGTTCGAGGCCAGGAATGTCTCGAACTCCGCTTCGACCGCCTGGGCAATCAGCCGTCGCGCGCCAGCCCGTAGAATCTCGGTGAGCGGATCATCGATAGCCCCTTTCTGTCGAAGGGAAACGACTTATTCTCGTCCATGGCGTAACGCTCCTTTCCGGAGATTCGGGTGGCTTCAGCACCAACCCCGTTACGCCGCCTTCCTCATACCGTCACCCAGTCTCCCGCGTAGCTCGCGGCGTCCACGCATACATCGACCGGGCGGGAGAAACCGAGGCTCACGTGCTGGAAGCCCTGCGACTGAGCCCCCGGGATCGATCCGCCTACGCTTGGCTCAATCATATCGGCTGGTCGAAGGCGTGTGTCGGCGAATTCGCGGACGCGGCGCTCTGGTTCAGAAGATCGATCGATGTCAACCACAACAATCTGTTCGCCTACTTCAATCTCGCTGCCTGTCTCGCCCATCTGGGGCGGATCGACGAGGCGCGTCGCGAAGCGGAGGCGGGCCTGGCGGTCGCGCCAAACTTTACCATCCGTCGATTTCGCGCCGCCGCCGAAAGCGACAACGCCGCGTACCTTGTCCAGCGCGAGCGCATCATCGAAGGCATGCGCCTGGCGGGAGTCCCCGAAGAATGACCGCCGCCCGCCGCCTCGCCGCGATCCTCGCCGTCGACGTCGTCGGCTACTCGCGCCTGATGGGCGAGGACGAGGTGGGGACGGCGCGGGCTGTGCGCGAGCATCGCGAGGCGGCGCGGCCGATCGTGGCGGACTGCGGCGGGCGCGTCGTCAAGACGACCGGCGACGGGCTGCTGCTGGAGTTTCCCTCCGTCGTCGCCGCCGTCGAATGCGCGATTGCGATCCAGAAACTGATGGTCGAGCGCAGCGCTGACGCGCCGGAGGCGAAGCGCATCGTCTACCGCATCGGCGTCAATCTCGGCGACGTCCTGATCGACGGCGACGACATTCTCGGCGACGGGGTCAATATCGCAGCGCGGCTGGAGGGCCTTTGCGAGCCGGGCGGCGTGCTGATCTCGGGCGCGGCCTACGACCACGTGCGCGGCCGGATCGACGCGGATTTCGTCGATCTCGGCGAGAAGGACCTGAAAAACATCGCGCGGCCGGTGCGGGTTCATGCCGTCCGGATCGGCTCACCCAGCCCGACGCTCGCGCCCTCCGCCGCCGAGCCGAACCGGCAGGGCCCCCCGCGCCTCTCGCTGGTCGTCCTGCCGTTCGCCAATATCGGCGGCGACGCGGCGCAGGAGCACTTTGTCGACGGGGTCACGGAGAGCCTCACGACCGATCTCTCGCGGATACGAGGCGCCGTCGTGATCGGCCGCAACACCGCTTTCACCTACAAGGGCAAGGCCGTCGATCTGAAGCAGATCGGGCGAGAACTGGACGTCCGCTATGTGCTGGAGGGCAGCGTGCAGCGCGGCGGAAACCGCATGCGCGTCAATGTCCAGCTCATCGACGCCGAAACGGGCAATCATCTCTGGGCCGAGCGGTTCGACAAGCCGCTCGCCGATCTCTTCGACATGCAGGACGAAATCGTGGCGCGCTTGGCAGGCGCACTGAACACCGAACTCGTCGCCGCCGAGGCGCGACGCGCCGAACGGATCCCGAGCCCCGACTCGATAGACCTCTATTTTCAGGGTCTGGCTTGGTACAATAAGGGTCGGGCCCCCGACAATGTCGCGCGGGCGCGCGGTTTTTTCGATCGCGCGCTCGCCGCCGATCCCGGCAATGTCGACGCGCTGATTGGATCGGCGCGAGCGGAGGCGATCGAGGGCATATCGTTCTTTGCGTCCGATCCCATGGCGGCGATTGCTTCGGCCGAAGTGAAACTGGCCAAAGTCTTGTCATCGGTCCCGGACCATGCGCTTGGCCACGCGTTGCTGGGATTGCTCTACACGTTCACCAGGCGCGCTGCACAGGGCATCGCCGAATGTGAACACGCTCTTGCGCTGGATCGAAATCTCGCCGACGCCCATTCCTTTATCGGATTTGGTAAGATTGTTATCGGTCGCGCGGAAGAGACAGAGGCTCATATTGTCGAGGCCCTGCGCCTCAGTCCGCGCGACACAAATGGCTTACGGCTGGATGACGAACGCGGGCATGGCGAAGAACCAGCTCGGCAGTTACGAACTAGCGGTCGCGTGGTTCCGGCGGGCGATCGAATCCAACAGAAATTTTCCGCAAGCGCATTTTTCAATGGCCGCCGCCCTCGGGCAGCTTGGTCGACTCGACGAGGCGCATGCCGCCGTTAAGGCCGGTCTCGCGCTCAACCCGGCCTACACCATCTCCCGCGGCCGCGCTCTCTGGGCGGCGGCGAGCGACGATCCGACGCATCTGGCCAGCTTTAGAGCCCATTATCGAAGGCTGGCGAAAGGCAGGAGCTGCCCGAACAATGACTGCGACCCGCCGCCCGCCTCGCCGCGATCCTCGCCGCCGACGTCGTCGGCTACTCGCGCCTGATGGGCGAGGATGAGGCGGGAACGGCGCTTGGCGTGCGCGAGCATCGCGAGGCGGCGCGGCCCCTCGCTCGAAAAGGCATGCGATCTTCGCATAACGCCGACCCCCGAGATCTGCAAATTTTCTAGCGGTTTCCCTGTCCTGTTATCGTCCTGATAAGCGCGAATTATCGCCCTGTTACCCTCCTGTTATCCTTCCGCTATCTTGCTCTCTCCACGCATGATGATCGTTTCATTAGCTATTGTATTTCCATACCTTTTCAAAATAAAACTGACCGAATCGCGCTCCTGCCCGCGCTTTTCTCCCTGTTCGCAGGCTAAAACAGGGCGGCGCGTCATCCTGAACTCATGCGAAGCCTGCATAGCGCAGCGCATTTGACAATCAGCGGAAAGCCCTGCGCAGCATCCCCTTCGCCAGTCGCGGCTCCTCGAAGCGCAGCGTCACCGGCAGCGTCACGACGGCGCGGGCGTATTTCGGCGAAAGGCGCACACGGTCCTTCTCGGTCGTCGCCAGGAGGGCGCCCCGCGCCCCGGCCTCCTCGATCAGCGCCTCGATCTGGCGCGGCCTGAAGTGATGATGGTCCGGGAAGCTTCTTGTCGCGACGATCTGCGCCCCGACACGACGCAGGGTCGCGTAGAACTTGTCCGGCCGGGCGATGCCGGCGAAGGCGACGACCTCCCGGCCGATCAGCGGGGCCGCGGCGAGGGCGTCAGGTTCGAGATTGGCGCGAAGGATCGGCTTGCTGGGGACCGCTTGCGAGATGTCCCTAATCGCCGCCTCGTCGCCGCCGATGACGATCAGCGCCCGCACCAAAGGCGCCTGCGCCTCGAGCGGCGCGCGCAGCGGCCCGGCCGGAACGCAGAGCCCGTTGCCGAAGCCCGTCTCGCCGTCGACCACCGCGAAGGCGAGGTCCTTCGCGAGCGACGGGTTCTGCAGCCCGTCGTCGAGGATGAGCGCGTCCGATCCGGCCTCGACCGCCCACCGGGCGCTTTGCACGCGATCGGGGCCGACCCAGCAGCGCGCGACCCTGGCGAGCAGCAGCGGTTCGTCGCCGACCACGCGCGCGTCGTGGACGTCGGGATCGACCTCGACCGGTTCGACGCGCTTCGCTCCGCCATAGCCGCGCGAAAGAAACGCCACGCGCTTTCTGTCGGCGATCAGCATCTGCGCGAGCGCGATCGCGGCCGGCGTCTTGCCGGCGCCGCCTGCGACGAAATTGCCGACGCAGATCACCGGCGCTCCGGCGCGCTCGCCTGGCTCCGCCATTCGCCGGGCGGTCGCAAAGCCGTAGAGGGCTCCGATCGGCTGGAGGAGGCGCGCCGCCGCGGTCGGCTTCCGGACCGCCCAGAAGCCGGGCGCCCTCACGGCGACGGCGCCGGCAACAGCGGCGCTAGCGCCTTCATCGAGCGCTCGACGGCGCCGGCCCGCCGCTCAACCGCGTCTCCGGCTGCGCGCGCCATCGCGCGCAAGCGCGCCGTGTTGGCGAAAAGGGCGATCAGCGCGTCGCCGAGGTCCTGAGGGCGCTGAATTTCCTGCGCCCCGCCCGCCTCATCGAGCGAAGCGTAGACGTCGCGAAAGTTGGCGACCATCGGCCCGTGCAGGATCGCCGAGGCGAGCCGCGCCGGTTCGATCGGATTTTGCCCGCCCCCGCCGGCGAATGACTTGCCAACGAAAACGACTCCCGCCAGCCGGTAGAAGAGCCCGAGCTCGCCGATCGTGTCACAGACATAGACCGCCGTTCCCGGCCCCGGCCGGTCGCCTCGCGACCTCAGCGCGCAGGCGAGCCCCTGCGCCTCGAGTTCGCGCCGGATCTCCTCTCCCCGCTCCGGATGCCGGGGCGCAATCAACGTCAGAGCGTCCGGAAACACCTCGATCAGCCGCCTGTGCGCATCCGCCGCCATGCGGTCCTCGCCCACGTGGGTCGAAGCCGCGATCCAGATCTGGCGCCCCGAGGTCAGGCCCGAAAGCTCGGCCAGTTCCCGCCGGTCGGCAGGCAGCGCCGGCGCGTCGAACTTGATGTCGCCGGCGATCAGGACGCGCGGCGCGCCAAGCGCGGTCAGCCGTTCGCCGTCGCCCTCGCTGCGCGCGAGACAGAGGTCGAAGTGCGACAGGAGTTCGCCGATCAGACGCGGCGCCTTGCGCCATCGGCTGAACGACCGTTCGCTGATCCTTCCGTTGATCATCGCGAGCGGCGAACCCGCACGTCTCAGTTCGAGGATCATGTTCGGCCAAAGCTCGGATTCCGCAAAGAGCGCCGCGTCCGGCCGCCAGTGGGCGAGAAACCGGCGCAGGAAAAACGGACTGTCGAGCGGGGCGTACTGATGCAGCGCGCCGGATGGCAGCCGCTGAGAAAGGAGCGCTGCGGACGTGACCGTCCCCGTCGTCACCAGCGCAACCGCACCTGCGCGGGTGATGCGTTCGACGAACGGCAGAAGCGAAACGGCCTCGCCGACGCTCGCGCCGTGAAGCCAGACGAGACGTCCCGCCGGGCGGGAAAGACCTGCGCGTCCACGCCGTTCCTCGATCCGCTGCGGGTCTTCTTTGCCGCGCCTGAGCCGCATCGACAAAAAGGGCCCGGCGAGCGGCGTGCCGAGCGCCGTCATGAGGCGATAAGCGTGGAGCGACAGCGGCGCCGTCATGCCGTTCTCAAATTCGCGCCGGGATCGGTTGCGCCGACCATGGCGTACGCCCGCCGGTGCGCCTCGTCGAGCCCCTGCTGAATCGCGAGCCGAGCCTGCTCCATCGCGGCGTCGTCCGCGTCGGCAGGAACGTGGACGAGATCGCCGACGACGACAACCGCCCGGCTGAAAGGCAATCCCAGCGACGCGCGGTCCCAGGTATCGAACTGGATCCGCCGGCTCGTCACCACGGCGGTCGGGGCGATTGGGCGGCCCGAGAGTTTCGCCAGCGTTACAATGCCCAATCCAGCGACTCGGGCGCGTTTCGGCACGTCAGCCGTCATCGCGACCGAAACGCCCGAACTCGAGCTGTCGCAGGAGTTCTCGCATGGCCGGAAAGCCGCCCTTGTAGCGCGCTCGATCGGGCGGACCTCCGGAGCCCCGCACAGGCGTTACGCCGAGATATTGCAGGGCCGCGGCCTGCGCGCCGGCGTCTTCATGGCGTGAGATGAGCGCGGCCATGCGCTCGATGGCGTCCGGCCAGGCGAACGACACCATCAGATGCTGGCCATGCCACATGGCGACGATGAGCGGCGTCGCCCCCGCGACGGCCGTATCGATGTCTTCGGGAATGGTGGTGATGCGGCTCGTGCGCTGCACGAAACGAACGTACTGCGCAAGCAGGAAACCGATGGTCTCCTGCCCAAACCGCGACCTGCCGACACGTCTTGCCATGAAGCGCTCAGGCGATCCTTGTCGGGGGGGCGAGGTCCGGCTCGATCATCCGATGCAGATGGACGATAAAATAGCGGGTGTGCGCGCTGTCGACGGTCTGATGCGCCTTGGCGCGCCAGGCCTGCTCGGCGCTCGCATAGTCGGGAAAGAGTCCGACGATGTCGATCTTGGCCGGGTCGCGAAATTCGTGGCTTTCGAGCGATTTGAGTTCGCCGCCGAAAACAAGGTGCAGACGCTGCGGCTTGTCTTCGCCGTGAGCCTTCAGATCGGAGGACGTCATGGTCAATTTCCCCTGAAAGTTGGACGCGCGGCGCGCGGGGCGGCTTTGCCCTTGCAGCGGCCAAAACGCAAGTCGTTGTGCGGTCGCCTGGTCAAGCGAGCCTCAAGCGCCGGTCGCGGCGCGAAACGCTTCAAGCAATCGCGGCGCCACCAGTTCGGGCGCCGCGAGGAGCGCGCCCCGCCGGATTTGCTTTGTATTATAGAGCAACCGCTCGCCGGAACGGCCGATGAGGCGAGCGCCTGCTTCCTCCAGCAGGAGATCGGCGGCCGCGACATCCCAGTCGTGCGAATCTGCCGCCGCTACCGCGAAATCGATCGCGCCGCGCACGACCATGCACAGCCGATAGGCGAGCGACGGCACGCGGGGCGCGATGTCGATCGTCGCGCCGAGCCTCGCGGCCATCGCCTGAAGGATCGGCTTGGGACCGGCGGCGCTGAAACGCAGGGGATCGAACGGGCCAGGGGCCGCGACTGCCGCCTGGTTGAACGTCGCGCCTCCGCCCCGCACGGCGGCGTAAGTTTCGTCCAGCGCCGGCGCATGAACGACGCCTGCGAACGGGCGGCCGTCGACGACGAGCGCGGCCGAAACCGCCCAGCGGGGGTCGCCCGCAACGAAGGCGCGAGTGCCGTCGATCGGATCAACGACGAGCAGGGCGCGTCGCTCGAGGCGCTCAGCATTGTCGGCCGTTTCTTCCGACAGCCACCCCGCCTCCGGAAACGCCTCCAGCAGGCGTCGCTTCAGCAGGGCGTCGGCGGCGAGATCGGCCTCCGTCACTGGCGACCCGCCGACCTTGGATCGAACCTCGGCCGACGTCGCCGCCCCGGGCCGGAAGAAACCGAGCGCAAGCGCCCCGGCCTCGCGCGCGGCGGCGACCAGACAGTCGCGCGCGGCGAGCGCGCTGCGATCCGCGTCGACGTTCAAAGGGAAGTCCGGGGCTCGAGCAGGGATTCGAAGCTCGGCTTTAGCCGCACGCCAGCCGTGACGCAATCAAAGACCGTGACGGTTTTCAGGCGGAAGAGAGCCAAGAGCCTCCGAGTCCGCCCTGTCGAACGGCAGGCGCGCGTGCTACCCTTGGGAGCCGATCTCGAGGCGAATGCGCCAGTGAATGAAGTTTCTCCCACATCCGACCGAATGCGTCTCGCGCCTGTCGCGATCAGTCCGCTGCTTGATCCGCGCCTCGGGGACATGGAGAACGACCATTCGGCCACCAAGCAACGCACGCTTCTGGCGATCGCGGGCAGTCTGCTCGCCGAAATCAGCCTGACGAAACTGCTGTTCGCATGGTTCGTCTCGATCCTGCTGCCGGCCGTCCTTCTCGGTCTCGCGCCGCTTGTGCTGACCGCCTGGATCGGCGAGGCCTCCGACCGGTTTGCCGAGGCGACCGGGGTCGGCGCGGCACTCGTCGTTCTGGCGGTGCTTGCCGTCGGATGGATCGGCTGGCGCCCGCTCTTTCGCCTCGCGGAAACCAATTTCTGGTCCCTGAACGCGCTGGCGGTCCAGCCCGGCTATGCGTTCTGGCGCGAGGCGCTCAGGCACCTGACCGAGCGATCGCTCAATCGCAAGAGCGGCGCGGAGCTCGCGCGCATCCGCTCGCTCAGCTGCGCCGGCGCCGGCATTCTTCTTTTCGCCGTCGCGGGGCTGGTGGCCTTCGCGGTCTGGCCTCAGACGCGGTGGATGGGATCGGTGGCCGATCTGGCCTCGCCGCGCCTCCTCATATTTCCGACGATCGCCAACACAGTCGTGATCATGTCTTCCTATTTAGCGTTCGCCTCGCTCGTTTGGGGCTTCGCCGACGCCGGCGTCGACCAGCCGCTCGACCTCGAGGCCTTCGACGCCGCGCCAGCGGGCGCGCGCGTCTGGCGGGTCGCGCATCTCTCCGATGTTCATGTCGTCGGCGAACGCTACGGGTTTCGCGTCGAGAGCGGGCGCGGCGGTCCGCGCGGCAACGATCGGCTCGAACAGGCTTTTGCCCGGCTTGCCGCCTTGCACGCCAAACAGCCGCTTGACCTCGTCCTCGTCAGCGGCGACATGACGGATGCGGGAACATCGGCCGAATGGGCCGAGTTTCTCGACATCGTCGGCGCGCATCCCGAACTCGCCGCACGGATGCTCATTCTGCCCGGCAACCACGACGTCAATATCGTCGATCGCACCAATCCGGCCCGTCTCGATCTGCCGTTCAGCCCGATCAAGGCTCTGCGCAAGATGCGCGCGCTCTCGGCAATGGCCGCCGTCCAAGGCATGCGGGTGACGGCCTCCACCGCCCAGTCGCCCGGTTCGACCCTGTCCGAGGCGCTCGAGAGCCGACGGACATCGATCGAGGACTTCGCCGCCAACGGCGGCTTCCATCGATCCTCCGAGCTCGCCCGCCTTTGGCATGAGCTCTTCCCGCTGATCCTCCCGCCCGACCAGGAGGATGGCCTCGGGGTGGCGATCCTCAATTCGAATGCCGACACGAATTTCTCGTTCACCAATGCGCTCGAACTCATGGCCGTCGGCCAGGCGCTTCGGCTCACCGAGACCTTCGATCGCTTTCCGAAAGCCCGATGGATCGTGGCGCTGCATCATCATCTGACCGAGTATCCGATGCCGGTTGCGGCGTTCTCCGAGCGGGTCGGAACCGCGCTCATCAACGGCAGCTGGTTCCTGCGGGTCCTGAAGCCTTACGCGAGCCGGATCGTCGTCATGCACGGCCACCGCCACAAAGACTGGATCGGCGCCTGCGGCTTGCTGAAGATCGTCTCGGCGCCTTCGCCGGTGATGGCGAAGGAGCTCTCGCCGACGCATTTCTATATCCACGCGCTCGCCGCCGGCCCCGATGGGAGTCTCCGTCTTCTGATGCCGGAGAGGGTGGAGATCGCGGCGCCGGCCGGAGCCTAGGCTCAACTCTTCCAGGCGACGCACGCCCTCGGCGCAGGGCGCCATTTTCGTTCCCGTTTCATGCGATTTCAAAGGTTTGCGGCGCCATATGTGGACGGCCCCTTTCTGACAAGCGTTTTTTGACGTTCTGAACGGTTGGGTCGGCTGCGATCATATGTCCGGCCTGCTGGCGCGGCGCTTATGTCCGCTGGCCCTGATGAAGTCCGACTGCCTCGGTCCCTAATCATTTCCGCGAGCTGGTGTTGGCTCTTGGCGCCTGGCGCGGGATGGCCTTGGCTTTCGGTGGCGACCATGTCGTTCATCACGTCTCGTTGCGCTCGCCAAACTCGTGAATAGGAATGTCTGCCCGATTGCTTATTACTCTATGCTTTGGCGAAGGACTCCTGGCGGAAGACTTCGCCGGTCGTCATGATCGCCCAGCAGATTCTCGCCAGCTTGTTGGCGAGCGCCACCGCGACCAGGCGCTCCGGCTTTCTCGCCCTCAACGCGGCGATCCATTCGGCAAGGGGGCCTTTGTGTTTGCTGGCGACCCGCAGCGCCGACCTTGATCCCACCACAAGCATCTTGCGGATGTACTGGTTGCCCTGCTTGGTGATCGCGCCGAGTTTGGCCTTGCCGCCGCTCGAGTTCTGCCTCGGGGTCAGACCCAGCCAAGCTGCGAAGTCGCGTCCCGACTCGAACACGCCCGGGTCGGGAACGCTGGCCGTGATCGCCGAGGCGATCAGCGGGCCGACGCCGGGAATCCGATCGAGCAGCTGTCCCGTCGCGCTTCTGGCGTTGGCCCGGGCGATTTTTTTCTCCGCCGCGTCGATCGATCGATCAAGCCCTTCCAGATGCGCGGCCAGGAGCTTCGCCGTCTCTCTCGCTTCTTCCGGCAGAGATGCATCCTTGTCCGCCAGCTCGAGCAGTTCGTCGACGCGGCTGATGCCCTTGGCGACGACGAGGCCGAACTCCGCCAGATGGCCGCGCAGCGCATTGACGCTCATCGTGCGCTGCTTGACCATCAACTCGCGGGTCTTGTGCAGCATCAGCACAGCCTGCTGATCCGCGCTCTTGATCGGCACGAACCTCATGTCGGGGCGCGACATCGCCTCGCAGATCGCTGCCGCGTCAAGCGCGTCGTTCTTGCCCCGCTTGACATAGGGCTTGATGTAGGCCGGAGGCATCAACACGACCTCGTGCCCCATCGCGACAAGCTCGCGCGCCCAAAAATGCGCTGAGCCGCAAGCCTCCATGCCGATGCGGCAGGGTGCGATCCGGGCAAAAAAAGCGCGCATCTTCGACCGGGTCAATTTGCGACTCATCGCCGAGCCGTCGGCCCGCAGTGCATGAATCTGCAAGTAGTTCTTGCCCAAATCGACGCCAATTCTGATAAACTTATCCATGGACGGTCTCCCCGGTGGTGGCCCTCAGCGGCCGTCTTGGCACTTGATGCCGTTTGGGTGGGGCCGTCCACACCATCATTTCCGGGTCCGGGTTTCCAATTTTATGGGTTTATGGGCCACCGGTCCACCGATTACAGGACGTTGACTTCTGGGCGCCCCTCCGCGTTTACAGGTAGTTATCTCCGTCAGTTCATATTCAGAATGAGATAACGCTCGCATCAATTTGAGAAATCGATGCGAGCGACACGTCTCAGCCTCGCCCCAGCATCAGCATCAGGTTCTGCACCGCCGCGCCCGAGGCGCCCTTGCCGAGATTGTCGAACTTGGCGACGAGCAGCGCCTGGCGGCGCGTCTCGTTGGCGAAAACATGGATCTCGATATCGTTCGTGCCATTGAGCGATTCCGGCTCGATGCGCGTCGGGGCCGCCGGCGGCCGCGACGTGGAAATGCTGCTGCCCGCGGTAGTGCTTCTCGAAAACCGCGCGCAGGTCCGAAAGCGTCGGCTTGGCCGGCAACGGGTCGAGATGCAGCGGAATGCTGACCAGCATGCCCTGCCGGAAATTGCCGACCGAGGGCGCGAAGATCGGCCGCGCGGCGAGCCCCGAATAAAGCTGGATTTCGGGCATGTGCTTGTGCTCGAGGCCGAGCGCATAAAGCTCGAAGGCAGGCGCGCGGCCGGTCTCGTAAGCCTCGATCATCGACTTGCCGCCGCCGGAATAGCCGCTGACCGAACTGATCGAGACGCCAATGTCCCTTGCGATGAGCCCGGCGTCGACCAGCGGGCGCAGGAGCGCGATCGCCCCGGTCGCGTGGCAGCCGGGATTGCTCACTTTTCTGGCCTTGGCGACGGCTTCGCCCTGCCCGGCGACGAGCTCCGGGAAGCCGTAGGTCCATCCCGGCGCCACCCGGTGGGCCGAGGAGGCGTCGATCACGCGCGGGGCGTCGTCGCCCATCGAGTGGATAAGATGCGCCGCCTCCTTCGCCGCCTCGTCCGGCAGGCAGAGGATCACGACGTCGACGTCGCCGTAGAGCTTCCGCTTGGCGGCCGGATCCTTGCGCGCCTCGGGCGGCAGGCTAGCCAGCTTGACGCCGGAAACATCCGCAAGTTTGTCGCGAATCTGCAGGCCCGTCGTGCCCGCCTCGCCGTCGATGAAGATCGTCGCCGTCATGATCGCCTCGTGAAGCCCCTAATCCGAAACAAGTCGCTCGCGCAGATATGCGCCAGGTCAGCGTCGGCGGGGTCGGAGGGGCGAGCAAGCGATCATGGCGCGCTCTTTGATCCAAACCGCAGTCATCGTCAAGGCGCGTTATAGTATCGTGCACCATCTGGACATACTTCCGTACCAGTGGTATGGTTTGCCATATGAAGACGACGCTCAACATCGACGAGACGGTCATGGCCGAACTCAAGCGCGCGGCTGCACGGCAGGGGCGGACAATGTCCGACCTGGTCGAGACTGCGCTGCGAAACCTGCTTGCGGCTCAAAAGAAACCGGCCGCGCTCCCGCCGCTGCCGACCTTCCGCGGCGGCGGCGCCCTGGTCGACATCGCGGACCGGGACGCCCTGTATCAGGCGATGGAAGGCCGCTAGAGGTTGCTGGTCGTCGACACCAACATTCTCGTCTACGCCGCGGACGCGGATTCGCCGTGGCATGAGGAGGCGCACGACTGGATCGAGCGGCGCCGCAGCGAGCCGGACGCTTGGTACGTGACCTGGTCGATCCTCTACGAATTCATGCGGGTGACGACTTACCCTCGCGTGATGAGGAAGCCCTGGAAGGCGACCCAGGCGATGACGTTCCTGTCTGCGCTTTTGGCGTCTCCGGGGCTTTCCGTTCTTGTCGCGACCGAGCGTCACGCCGACGTCGCGGCCCAAGTGGTCGCGGAGCTTCCCTGGCTCGCCGGAAATCTCATTCACGATGCGCATACCGCCATCCTCATGCGCGAGCACGGCGTCAGCCGCATTTGCACCCGCGACGCGGATTTCCACCGTTTTCCCTTCGTCCAAGTCGTCGATCCCTTGCGTAGGACGGATTGATCCACGTAGGCGGCCACTGGCATAGGCGCGCCAATTGGGCGCAGCTTCAGCGTTCACAGCGCCCAATGCCTTAATGAGCGCTTCGTTGAACTGATCGGGCTCCTGAATTTGCGGCGCGTGGCCGGCGTCGGGGAATTCGATCAGCGTGCTGCCTCGAATGGCGGCGTGGGTTGTTTGCGCAAGTTCCGGATAATGCCCTAGGCGGGCGCGAACCTCGGGCGGGGCAACGTCCTTGCCGATCGCGATCGTGTCACTGTCGCCGATCATGAGCAGCGTCGGAACCCGGATCAGCGGAAACCCGTAGACGACGGGCTCGGTATAGATCATGTCGTCAATCAGCCCGGCGTTTCGCGCGACGATGTCGCGCCCCGATCCTTGAGCGAGACCGGTGAGCATATCGACCGAGCGGTCGTAGGCTGGGCGCCATACATAGACGCGCCCTGCGACTTTTTCCGACCGCAAAACCGTCGCCCGCGACAACGAGCGGGGCGAACGCACCGTCCGGCTGGAGGAGATCTGGGTCGATCGGCTCGGGGCGATGCGGGAGCCGGACGAGGCTATTCGGGGGTCATCTTGCGGATTGCGGCTCAGAAATAGAAGGGCGTCAGTCCCGGCCTTTACGCTGTTCGGCTTGACGGCGGTACCATGTCCGCTCTGACATTTCGAGTTTCAGCCAAGGTTTCTTGGCTTCGATGGTTCGGACGCGGTCCTCGATCCGGGGCCGGCCTTTTTTGGGAAGTCGTGTCATCAGCCTAACCGGCGGCGTCAGATCTGTGGCTCCAACCTCCGCCCCGGAGTTTGGCGCAGGCGGATCAGGTTCTCGTTGATCTCGATCAAGAGGCTGAGCAGGCCGAACAGCGCGACGAGGCCGAATGCGCCGAGGACGATCTCAGCGATCAACATCCAGCTGACGCCGGTGCCGATGTTTTTGCCAGCACTAGCCGTCATGGCGATCACGATAGCGCCAGCAATCAGCGACAGGATGATCTGAAGATCGAGCAGAACTTTCATGAGCCCGATGATGAAGTGGCGAAGCATTCCGGTGTCCTCAGTAATTCGGCGGGCGGGATTGCGCTCTGTCATCAATCTGGCACTGGTCCGGCACTGGGTCCGGCGATCTTAGGCAAAAACTTGTCCGGGAAGGCCATAAACCAAGCGCGTTTAAGGTCGCGTCTCGCTGCCGGACCAGACCTCGCCGAGGTCGCCGACACGAAGCGGCCTCCGATCTTGTTTTGTTCATCGCGCCAGTGGAGGCTTGCTCCGCCTTTCTAGGTCGCCCACGTGGATAATAGGGAACTGGTCCCGTCTGACATTTGGAGAACCGACATGAGCAAGACCACGACCGGATCAACTTCAGATGGAAGGAGGCGGCTTCAGCCGCCTTTTTTCGTGCCCCTGTGATGTCCTATTGCGTCCTTGCCGTCTCTTTCTGCCTACAACGCAAAGCCCCGCCGGCGTCGGCGTGGCGCGTCCCACCGACACACCGCAGCGTCGCCGCACGCCCGACGAAGTGAATGGCCTGCATTAGCAGCTTCTGGGCCGCGCTGACAAGGGCGCCCAGCCCCGTTCGGCTATGACCTGACCCGAAAATTGGCGGGCGCGGTAAGACGCTCCGCCCTTGGCTCTAGGGGCGCGCGGCGTCCCGCAGAAGGAAACAAGAAATGAGAAACCCGGTCATAATCGCATTCTTGCTAGCCAGCAGCGCATTCCTGCCAGCCAGCAGCGCAGCAAACGCAGACACGCCTGCCGAAATAGCAGCTTTCAGTTGCGGCGCAACCATTGCTTCGCGAACCCTCGTTGACGTTCTGCCCAAAACCCAGGAAAATGAAGCAATGCTGAAACAGATGGCACGCGGAACCGAGGAATGCTTGAAGCTTTACCCGGGAACGTCCAAAAAGCTGATTGAAACCCTCATGAACTGAACCAAGCCGTCGCTCGGAGGGCATGGCGGATGAGGATCGTCTTCTTCGCTGCCGCGCTCATCGTCGGCGCTTCCTCGCCTCAACGCGCTACGCCAGGACGGCGTAGACATCAGCGACAGTCATCGTCAGACTGGCTCGGTTGCGCGTCGTCCAGCACTGCGGGGCCGGGACCGGAGCTGCAGGCGGCGCGCAGTCGACTTCCGGAGACTTCCCTGCGGAGCAGGCTTCTGGCGAATCTGCCCCATCAAACGTGAGGGCTTGCGGGCCAGCGATTAAATTTTCTGAATCTGCCTGCGAACTTGATTTCGCCCGCCGTCAGACTGCTAATAGTGGCCAACAGTCGGGGCGAAGAGTTCCGTATGACCGAGGGCCGAACAGCGCGAGCGCTGCCGACGGTGACGGGATTCGCCGCAAAGCAGGCGATTGCGGCGCTGCGAAAGCGCGGGGTCGCTGCCGCCCCGCTACTGCGTCGTGCGGGGCTGTCTGAACGCGCTCTTGCAGGCGACTCTGATGCCCATCCGATGTCCGCCCTCGCGCAGGCAAAGGTGCTCGACTTCGCCGCAGAAGCGATGGAAGACAGCGCCTTCGGGCTGCATCTCGCCCTGCAGACTGATCCACGCGATGCAGGGATATTTTTCTATGTCGCGTCAGGCGCAAAGAATCTCGGCGAGGCGCTGTCGCTCTTTGCGCGCTACTTCCGGATCGTCAACGAGGCGGTGCGCCTCCGACTGACCCAAGCGCCAGCTGGGACAGCTGTCGAGGTCGAGTTTGTCGGCCTTCCGAGGCATGAGGTCAGGCAGAACGCCGAGTTCGGAATTGCCGTGATCTTGAAGGCTCTTCGCGAGATCACAGGCCGCAATATTCGCCCGGAGCGAGTGGCGTTCGCGCATCCGCGCAATGCCGACCTTCGCGAGTTCGAGCGATTTTACGGCTGCCCCGTCGAGTTCGGTCGAGCCGCGAACGAGGGCGTGTCATCGGACCTGCTCAACTTTTCCAACGAGACACTCGCCATCCCGCTCATCACTGCGGACGCCAAACTGCTCGAAGCGCTGCAACCCTTTTGCGATATGGCCGCCAAGGAACGAAACACATCGGCAGGGACGCTACGGGCTGCGGTCGAAAATGAAGTGGAAAAGTTGCTGCCGCAAGGCAAGGCGAACGCGCGCGCGGTGGCGAAAGCGTTAGCGCTGAGCGTCCGCACGCTCTCACGAAGGCTGGCCGACGAGGGTACTGCCTACGCGGAGGTGGTCGATCAGTTGCGGCGAAGCCTCGCGCTCCAGTACCTGAAGGAACCGGGCATGTCGCTTTCGCAGATCGCGTGGCTGCTTGGCTACGAAGGGTCGACGTCGTTCAATCACGCATTCAAGCGGTGGACGGGGCGCTCGCCGTCTGCTGCACGCAACCAGAAGCAGCTTCCGCCGCTTGCTCCGACCTGATCCGAGTTCGTCGGGACGCGGTATGGCGCAAGAAGGCAGAAATCTGGCGCGCGCTCATAGGCTGGCGGTGAGCCTCCCCTCTATTTGACTCCGCCAACGGCTGGCGCTTTGCCAAGGGCCGGGGACAACACTTTGAAGCTCGAACTCGACGAACAGGAGCGCCGAGCGGTCGGCAGGTCGCTGTTAGATCGCAAGGCGCTCCTGATCGAGAACGCCGAAGACACGACAAAGCCCAGAGCCGTGCGGCGGTCGGGGTCACTTGAGCTCAAGGTTATCGCATCGGTCCTGCGAAGGCTGCGTGCAGCGAACGGACCTCGCAACATAACCAAGTCGACGGCGCGGATATCGCGAGACAAATGAGCAACGGCGACTGAGGAAGGAGAGTTTCCCTGCAGCATGTGGGACGCATGGGGCCCCGACGCCGACTGACAGCCGGCCTCGCGGAGCGCGGTTGAACTGGCCTGAAATAATGGCGGATTGGCATGCACGGACAAAACGTAAGGCCTGTTGAAAGCTAAGCCTGCTGCGCAGGAGATAGATCATGAAACGCAAGACCATTGCCCCGCTGGTTCGCGCAGCATGCCAGAGCAATATCGAAGAAGGCATCGCGACGACCCCAAAGACCATCGACTACGCGCGCCTCGGCGTCGTGGCGTGCGAAGCCTTCGCGGAAGGACCGGCATCGTTGCTCGACTTCATCCGGACGACGCTGTCAATCGCCGCAAAGGTGCATGCTAAGCAAAGCGCAGCGCACGGCAATCAGCCCGAACCGCTCGAACTCGTGCGCCCCATTGTCCCAAGCGCTACACTGACCACAAAGGGGTGTCACGTCGAGCAGCGCCCGCTTTTCAGGTCGGCGTTTCGTACGGGGACCTGCGTGTTGTGGCCCACTTGACGGCCGAGGCGCCCCGATAGAGTTTTTGACCTTGGGGAGGCGCAACCTTAGCGGCTATTCGCGCCCAAGGCCCTGATCAGCGCGTCGTTGAACCGGTCGGGCTCCTGGATCTGCGGCGCGTGGCCGGCGTCGGGGAATTCGATCAGTGTGCTGCCTCGAATGGCGGCGTGCGCTGTTTGCGCGAGCTCCGGATAATGGCCAAGGCGGGCGCGAACCTCGGGCGGGGCGACGTCCTTGCCGATGGCGGTCGTGTCCCTGTCGCCAATCATCAGCAGCGTCGGCACCCGGATCAACGGAAATTCGCAGACGACCGGCTGGGTGTAGATCATGTCGTCGATCAGCCCGGCGTTTCGCGCGACGATGTCGCGGCCCGACCCTTGAGCGAGGCCGGCCAGCATCTCGACCCAGCGGTCGTAGGCCGGGCGCCATTCGCCCGCGTAATAGGTCGACTGCTCGTAGGCGCGGATGCGTTCCGCCGTCGTCGCCCGCTCGCGCGCGATCCACTGATCGACCGAAAGCGGCGGGACGCCGAGCGCCTTCCAGTCCTCGAGCCCGATCGGATTGACGAGAACGAGCATCGCGACGTCGTCCGGGTACATGAGCGCGTAGCGCGCCGCCAGCATTCCGCCGGTCGAGTGGCCGATCAGCAGGATCTTTCGGATACCCAGCGACTCGAGCAGCGCGTGCGTGTTCTCGGCGAGCGCCTGGAAGCTGTACTGATAGCGCTCGGGTTTGGTCGACTTGCAGAAGCCGATCTGATCCGGCGCGATCACGCGGTAGCCGTGGTCGGCGAGCGCTCGAATCGTCACCTCCCAGGTCGCGGCGCAGAAATTCTTGCCGTGAAGAAGGACCGCCGTCGCGCCGTTCGGCGCCGTGGCCGGGGCCACATCCATGTAGCGCATGGTCATGGCCTCGCCCTGGGACGTGAAGGCGAAGTCCTTGACCGGCCATGGATAGGCGAAGCCCTCGAGCTCCGGGCCGAAAGTCGGCGTCTCGGCAAGCGCCGGGGTCCCGGCGAGCAACAGTCCGAGGGCGACGCCGACGCCAAGAATTGCTTGCTGAATTCCCATCGTGGCTACCGCCGCAATTGTCGTTGGAATTTGAAGGTCGCGCAATCTCCAGCGTGTGAAGCAAACGAGAATCGGGGTTACCGCGCGGCGACGGAGATAACGCCATGCCGCGCCCGCTTGATTACCTCAAGGGAAAGATCATCATATCGACGGCGTCTCGCGGCGATGTGAGGTGGGAATGACTGCGGCCGAGCCAACGATCGGCAGGTCCGGCGGCGCGTCGCTGGTTGAGAGGTTGCGCGCCGCGACGCCAGCGCTCCTTTTCGGCCTGAGGCTTTGGGCGTCCGTCTGTCTCTCGTTTTATGTCGCCTTCGCCCTCGAGCTCGGCGAACCCTCATGGTCGGCGACGACCGCCGCGCTCGTCTGCCAGCCGGTTCTCGGGGCGTCGCTGCGCAAGGCCTCGTTCCGACTGATCGGAACCGTCATCGGAGCGATTGGCATCGTGATTCTTGCCGCCTTATTCCGTCAAGACCGGGAGGGGTTTCTCGTCGGACTTGCGCTCTGGTGCGCGGCGAGCGCCTTTGTCGCCACCCTCCTGCGTAACTTCGCCGCCTATGCCGCGGCGCTTGCCGGCTTCACTGCGGCGATCCTTGCGAGCGACGTTCTCGGACCGGTTGGAACCGGAAGCGGCGATGTCGTGATCCTGGCCTTCAATCGCGCCCTCGAGATTTGCATCGGCATTCTCTCAGCGGGCGTCGTGCTGGCCTTGACCGATCTCGGCCAAGCGCGGCGTAGACTTGCGGCGGAGTTTGCTGCGCTGACGACGGCGATCATGAATGGGTTCACCGATTGTTTCCTGATCGCGAGCTCGAGTTTCGATCAGTTCCAGCCGCTTCGACGCGATCTCTTGCGGCGCATCATTGCGCTCGATCCGATGATCGACGCCGCGATTGGCGAGGCGTCCGACCTGCGCTATCGTTCGGCGGTCCTGCAGCGGGCCGTGTCGGGCCTCCTGGAGACGATGTCAGTCTGGCGCATGGCTGCGTTTGAGATCGCGCGTAACGACAATGCGGCGGGGAGACGCGGCGCTCAGGCCGTTTACGACGTACTGCCGCGCGGCCGGCCCTCGTCGGACGCGTCGAGCGGGGCAAAAAAACCGGCGGAGTTGCGTGAGGCCTGCTGCGCAGCGGCGCGCGCCCTCGTCCGCTGCAATGCCGAGACGCCGGCCCAGAGGCTTTTGGCGGATAGCGCGGCCCTGGGCATGCTCGGCTTGGCGCGCGCGCTGAACGGGCTCACCGGCGTGGTCGATCCGGGCGACATGATCCCCGTCAGGGGAAGGGCGCGATTGCACGTCGCCGACTGGCTGCCCCCCTCGATCAACGCACTGCGCGCTTTTCTGTCGGTCGGGGCGATATCGCTTTTCTGGATCGCAAGCGCGTGGCCGAGCGGGGTGCTGGCGATCACATTCTGTGCGGTGATCGTCATCCTCCTGCCGTTGCAGGGAGACCTCGCCTATTCCGCGTCGATGACGTTTCTGAAAGGATGCGTGCTCGCCGCGGGCGTCGCGGCCATCCTGGTGTTTGGAATCCTTCCGAAAGTTGTGAGTTTCCCCAGTCTGTGCCTCGCGTTGGGACTGGCGCTAGTGCCGCTCGGATTCCTGCTCGCCCGAGCGAAGAACCCTCTCTTTTACTTCGCCGCGAGCGTCAACTTCCTGCCGATGCTCTCGATCACGAATGGGATCACCTATGACGCCGCGCAGTTTTGGAACAATGCGATCGCGATCCTTGCCGGCATCGCTTTTGGGGCGGTCGCGATGCGCATTCTTCCCCCGCTGTCGCCGGCGGTCCGGACCAGCCGACTGCTCGCCCTGACGCTCGTCGACCTGAGGCGGCTTGCGAAGCGATCCCGGCCGCGAAGGCGGGACGACGACTGGGAAAGCCGCGGCGTCGCCCGTTTGCTGGCGATGCCGGAGCAAGCGAAGCCTGTCGAACGGGCGATGCTCGTCGCCGCGGTCGCCGTCGGAAAAGAGATCATGCGGCTGCGCCGCGCCTCGCCTCGGTTGGTCCCGGGCGCGGCTGTGGACGCGGCGCTCCAGGCGCTGGCCGAAGGTCGAAGCGGCGAGGCGATCGAGCGCCTCGAGGACATTGACCGCCTGGTCGCGGCCCTCCCCAAAGCTGGGTCTGCGGGCCGCATCGTGCTTCGTCTCCGCGCCGGCATCCTGGCGATTTCCGGCCAGCTTACCGAATTCGCCCCCTATTTCGACGACAGGCTCGTCTAATGAGGTTTAACGAGATCAACCTGTTCGGACTTTACGTCGCGCCGATTGCGCTGATTATGGCGATCGCCTGGGTGGCCTATCTCGTCGTCAGGCGAACGAGCGACCGCTTTGGCCTCATGCAACGCGTTTGGCATCCGGCTCTTTTCGAGCTTTCGCTCTATGTTATTATCGTCTCCTCGATCATCCTCATGATTGCGCGCTGGAGCCGCTGATGTCCGGCGTCGAGCAGAAGGCCAACGACGCCAAGACCGTGCCGGGGATCGAGCGCGGCTCGGTCCTGTCGTCCCTCCGCGTCTTGCCCGTTCTCGCCACGGTGGCGGCGGTCGCGCTTGCGGCCGTGCTCGGCTATCAGGCCTGGCAATATTACATGGGCTCGCCATGGACGCGCGACGGCACGGTCCGCGCCTATGTGGTGAAAGTCGCCCCTCAGGTCGCCGGCGAGATTGTGCGACTGCCAATCGCCGACAATCAGTTCGTCCACAAGGGCGATCTTCTGATGCTGATCGACCCGAGGAACTATTCCATCGCCGTGCGGCAGGCGCAGGCGGCGGTTGAGCAGGCGCGAGCGGTCGCCGAAAACGCGAACGCCGAAATGACGCGACGGTTGAAGCTCAATGACCTCGCTGTCACCATGGAGGAACGGCAGACCTACGTCAGCCAGGCGGCCAACGCCGAGGCGTCCTACCAGTCGGCGCTCGCGAACCTCGACCAGGCGCGCCTCAATTTCCAGCGCACGCACGTGCGCTCTCCCGTCAACGGCTATGTCACGAATCTATCCGCCCAACTCGGGAACTATGCTGACGTGGGAGCTCTTCAGCTTTCGATCGTCAACTCCAACTCGTTCTGGGTCGACGCCTATTTCGAGGAGACCGCCCTTGGCCGGATCCACGAAGGCGACGCCGCGACGATCAAGCTCATGGGCTACAGCCCCCTGCTGCGCGGCAGAGTTCAAGGGCTCGCGCGCGGCATCAATGTCCCGAACGCGCAGGCCGACGCCTCCGGGCTCGCCTCGGTCAACCCGATCTTCACCTTCGTGCGCCTCGCCCAGCGTGTGCCCGTGCGCATTCACATCGATGAGGTTCCGGAGGGCGCGCAGCTTGTCGCTGGCCTGACAGCCACGGTCCAGATCGAACCCCACACGGCGCCCTCCGTCCCGGGCCCTGCGCCCGCCTCCCAGCCCGTGACCAAGGCGGAGCCTGAGCCCGCTCCGTCGCAGGTCGCCGGGCACGCGGCGTCGCAACCTGCGCCGGTGACGATGGCTCCTGCGCAAACCCCCGCCCGCGCGCCAGACGAGGCCGCTGAACCGCAAACCGCAGCGCAGGCACAGCAGAACGTGGCGCCGCCCGCGGCGGCCGATGAGGGCGCTAACGGACTGGCAGTCTCCGCCCCGCCCTCCGCGCAGGCGTCAGCCGCGGCGGCTGCGGCGTCCGCCGACCTCAAGACGCTCGAACAACAGATCGCGTCCAACCCCCCCTCGGGGATCGCCTCCCCGCCGACCGCCACCAACCGCCCAGGCAACTCGAGCGCGGACATGATGCCGCCCAGCGAATACCTCGGGCAAACCATCGACCTTTTCGGCAGTGGAGGCGCGGCGCCCGAGCCGAGGCGCCGATCCCCTGAAGTCGATACGCCGGCGCGCCCGTTCCAGGCGGCATTACGGGGAACCATAGAAGGCGCGGTCAAAAATTCGGCGAGCAGCGGAGGATATCGCGAGGGCGAGAAACGCCGTCGCAAAAAGGGGCGGCGCGAGCCACTCCCTTTGACCTGTGCGCCGAGGAAGGTTCGCTCAGCGCTTGTAGGCATCTTCGGCCGGCCAGCAGCAGAAAGATCATGGGAATGTGACCTGGATCACTGCGGAGGGCGGCGGCGATGATATCGTCAAAACCGGAATTTCTGGGTAATGCCATGTCTGACGACTCCATGAAATCCAAAACGGAACCGTCGGTCGACGTCGCCTATGCACTCACGACCCGCCTAACGGAACTTGAAGCGAAGGTCGAGACCGACAAAAACTCGATTTGGGGGAAAGCCGGGGCTGTGGCCGGCGTTTTCGGATTAATTCTTTCCATCATCAATGGGGCTTTCACATTGGTTGACCAGCTGATCTGGAAGCCCGACGAAGAAAAAATCGGAGAATATAACGCGTTCAAGGGGGATGTTCGGTCGCTTATTTCGATCGACGAGGATTTGCTGAAGCAGCAAACCAACAACACGATGGCGTTGGCGTACGCCAACCAGAAGAAGCAGTCGGTCTTGCAAGACGTGAACCGCTTGCTCCGGCTCCTCGGAACCTCGGCCACCCTTAAGGACGGAAGATATTTTATCGGCTCATATGATTACAATATTCTCAGTCAGGCCTCTTACCAGGGCGGAAATGTCGAGGCCGCGCTGCGTTTCTCCAAGGACGCCGTCCAAGCGGCCGATAACACGCACACGCGAAGCGAGGCCTTGCGGACCCAGGCATTTATGATCATGCAGGTCCGCGGGGCTTC
The DNA here is from genome assembly GCA_963787135.1 of uncultured Alphaproteobacteria bacterium. Classification (GTDB taxonomy): domain Bacteria; phylum Pseudomonadota; class Alphaproteobacteria; order Rhizobiales; family Beijerinckiaceae; genus Roseiarcus. The sequence continues at coordinate 84,130 of CAWBBW010000007.1, forward strand.
CGGTCTTGCCGAGGCCGAGCGGGCTTTGGACGATGCCGAGAGCGACCTGAATACGGCCACGAACGCCGAGATGCCAAACTATGCGGTCGCGTTTGATCGTGCGTCGCTCTACGTGACAAGGTTCGGATTTGATTTGGCTTTAGGAAAATGCACAGACGCTGCAGAGCAGGCAAAAAAGGCGCTGTCCATCGTATCCTACCAAGATGACGCTGCCCTGCGCGCGGCCTATCAAGGGACCGCAGCACAGTTGAACACGGCTTTTCAGATGCAATCCCAGAGCTGCCCGATCTCCTTACTCGCATCGACAATCCCAAATTTGCTCGGCTCGTCGGCGGCTCAACCGAGCGGCCCATCCCCTAGCCTCGGCCCCTCGGCCTTCCCGCCGCCCGCCGGGTCCTTCCCGAAAGCAAAGTGACATCCTTGCCCGCGTCGACCTTGCGGGCCGGCCGGCATCGCCCGCCGCCCAAAGCAAAAAGGGCGGCCGAAGCCGCCCTTCCAACGTTGGAAAACGGAAGCCCGCTCAGCGCTTCGAGAACTGGAAGCTCGCGCGGGCCTTCCTGTGGCCGTACTTCTTGCGCTCGACGACGCGCGAGTCGCGGGTGAGGAACCCTTCCTTCTTCAGGACCGGGCGCAAATCGGGCTCAAAGTAGGTCAGCGCCTTGGCAAGGCCGTGGCGCACCGCACCGGCTTGTCCGGAAAGGCCGCCCCCGGTCACCGTCACCGTGAGGTCGTATTGGGTGATGCGGTTCACGACGACGAGCGGCTGGCTCAAGATCATGCGCAATACGGGCCGAGCGAAATAGACGTCGAGCGGCTTGCCGTTGACGGTCGCCTGGCCCCTGCCCGGCTTGATCCAGACGCGGGCGACGGCGTTCTTGCGCTTGCCCGTGGCGTAGGCGCGTCCTTGCCTGTCGAGCTTCTGGACATGAACGGGGGCCTCAGTAACGGCCGGAGCGGCGGCGGAGGTCTTCAGGTCGGCGAGCGAAGAGAGGGTCTCGGCCATGGATTTACGCGCTCCGGCTGTTCTTGGGATTGAGTTTGGCGACGTCGAGCACGGTCGGCGACTGCGCGGCGTGCGGGTGGTCCGGCCCTTTATAGACGCGCAGGTTGCCGAGCTGCTTCCTGCCCAGCGGCCCGCGCGGCAGCATGCGCTCGACCGCCTTCTCGACGATGCGCTCGGGGAACTTGCCCTCGAGAATCGACTTGGCCGAGCGCTCCTTGATGCCGCCGATATAGCCCGTGTAGTGGTAATAGACCTTCTGGTCGAGCTTGCGGCCGGTGAACACCACCTTCTCGGCATTGACGACGATCACATTGTCGCCGTCGTCGATATGCGGGGTGAAGCTGGGCTTGTGCTTGCCGCGCAGGCGCATGGCGACGACGGTCGCGAGCCGCCCGACGACGAGGCCCTTGGCGTCGATGAGAAGCCACTTCTTCTCGACGTCCGCCGTTTTGGTCGAATGGGTTTTGCCGAACATGATGGTTCCGTTATGCGTGCAGGAGGCGGGCTTGTGAGGGACGGCGCGCGAATTGTCAACGACAAATCGCGGGATTCGCCTGAAAAACTAGGCCTCTCCAACTCGCGGTATTATAATACCTCGCAACACTGAGTGTCATGCCCACGCACGCGGGCATCCAGAGGGCCCGCCAACGGCGCCATTTGCGAGGCATACTTGCGACGGCTGGATGGCCGCATTCGCGGGCATGACATCGAGGGCTGAGGCATTATGAACCCGCATCGTCCCCCCGCGCCGGAATCGAATAGGTGCCGGTCGCATGGGCGACCATCGCCTCCTGTCCGGGCGAATAGAGCGCCACCTCCCCAACCGCCAGGCGCTTGCCCAGCTTGAAGAGCCTCGCCCTGCCGATGAGGTCCGCCGGTTCGGGTTTGCGCAGGAAGTTGATCGAGACATTGGTGGTGACCGCGAGTTTCACCCGGCCGATCTCGTGCAGGATCGCAACATAGAGCGCGAGGTCGCAAAGCGCGAACATCGAGGGTCCCGAGATCGTCCCGCCGGGCCTGAGGTGGTCGGGGTGGTAGTGGAGGCGCACGGAGGCGCTCATCGGCCCGACCTCCTCGATAGCGTAATTGCCGCGTGACCAGACTTGCGGGAAGACCTCGATCAGATAGGCGCGCAGTTCGTCGAGCGTGAACGGGCGAGGCTTGGCGTGAGTCATGAAGGGTCCGGCGGCGGGCATCGGAGGTTAGCGGGATGGCGCGGGAATGGTAAAGGGGGACGAAAACGTCCCTACCGCCGGATCTCGTCGACCTGTGTCGCCAAAACGCCCTGTTTGGGCCTTTTTCGCGGGGCCTAACTGACGGATTACGGGCTTTCCTGGCTCCTGTCCTTTTTTATGAGGCATTGCTCCGTGAGCGCAGATGGACCGAGCGTTTCGCCGACGAAGCCGAACAACCTTTGGCGGGAGCGACCTTGAGGGAACGCGAGACGGCAGGCGAAGCCGCCCCACTGGTCGATCAAATCCTTGACGGCCTCGCGGAAGGTTTCTTCGCGCTCGATGCCGGCTGGCGCTTCACCGCCTTCAATCGCGCGGCCGAAGAGATGTTCGACATGCGGCGCGACGACGTTCTCGGCAAGACGATCTGGGAGGTTTCGCCGACCACCGTCGGGACCGAATTCGAACGCCGCTACCGAAGGGTGATGGTCGACCGCGAAAAGCAGATTTTTGAGACTTATACGACGCGCCAGCCCAGTCGCTATCACGAAGTGCGGGCCTTTCCTCTCGGCGACGGGATTGGCGTCGCCTTCAGAGACGCGACCCAGCGCAAGGCGATCCTCGAGAGCCTCCGGCATCGGGAGATCGAACTCGCTCGCGTGCAGGAGATCGGCGGCGTCGGCGGCATGCGTGTCGACGTGCGCGGCGGTTTCTCCGGTCACCGGTCGCCCGAGTATCTGCGGCTTCACGGCCTGCCGCCCGATGCCGCCATCGAGACCCACGAAGCCTGGTTGCAGCGCATTCATCCGGACGACCGCTCCCGTGCGGTCGACCATTTTTTCAAGACAGTCGCCAGCGACGCGACTGCCTACGCGTCCGAATATCGCATCGTGCGCCCAAACGACGGCGCGGTGCGCTGGATCCGGGCCGTCGCCGAGATCGAACGCGACGCAAAGGGCGAAGCGATCGCCCTCGTAGGGGCGCACATCGACATTACCGACCGAAGGCTCGCGGAGAAGGAGGCGCTCGCGAGCGAAGAAAGACTGCGCGCCATCGCGGACGCGCTGCCGGTGCTTATCTCCTACGTCGACAGAGACCAGGTTTTCCGGTTCGTCAACAAGACCTACGAGAGTTGGTTCGAACGGCCCCGCGACTCGATCCTCGGGCGCAAGGTGGACGAAGTGATGAGCCCCGCCATGTACGAAGCGCGGCGGCCCTATCTGGAGCGGGCGCTTGCCGGCGAGGAGGTTTCCTACGAAGTCGACTTTGCACGTTCGACGGGGACCTTCGCGACGGAAGTTGTGCACGTTCCAGACCGAGATGGGTCCGGGCGCGTGCTCGGTGTCTATGTCGTCGTCACCGACATCACGCATCGAAAGCTCTCCGAGCGAAAGATCGCCGAAAGCGAGGCGAGGTTCCGCGCGATCGCCAACAGCGCGCCGGCGCCGATCTGGGTGACCGCTCCGAACGGGACCCGGGAATTCGTCAATCAGGCCTATCTCGATTTTCTCGGGGTCGCTTATGAAGAGGCTCTGGTCTTCGATTGGCGAAAGGCGCTCCATCCCGACGATCTGCCGCGCATACTGGAGGAGCAGCGCGTCAAGGAAGCCTCGAGGCTGCCGTTCACGCTCGAAGCACGCTATCGCGGCGCCGAAGGGAGGTGGCGATGGCTGCGGTCGGAATCGCAGCCCAAATGGGGACCGGGGGGCGAACCTGTCGGTTTCATCGGGGTGGCGCTCGACGTCACCGAGGCCAAAGAAGCGCAAGAGCAGCTGACGCTGATCAACGAGACATTGGAACGGCGCGTTGCCGAACGCACCGCGCAGCTCGCCGCGAGCGAGGCTCTGGTTGAAACCTTCTTCCGGCACTCTCCGGAATGCCACGCGGTTCTGGTCGAGGATGGGGACAGCTTTACATACCAGGAGGTCAATCCGGCCACTCTTCGCCTCTACGGGATGACGAGGGACCAGGTCATCGGGCGCAGTCTCGAGGACGCTCTCGGACCCGAGGCCGGCGCCACGATCAACCGGCACCTCCGCGCGTGCCTTCGCACCGGCGGCACCTATCACTACGAGCGGGCGCAGGGCGACGAAACGATCGAAGCGGTTGCGACCGCGGTCCCGAGCCGCGAGGGCGAAGCGCGGCGGGTCGTGGTCAGCGCGCGCGACATCACGGAACGGCGGCGTCTCGAGGAGCAGTTGCGTCAATCTCAGAAGATGGAGGCGCTGGGCCAGCTGACGGGGGGCGTCGCGCACGACTTCAACAACTTGCTCACCTTGATGCTGGGTGGGCTCGACACCATCGACCGGCAGTCGGCGCAACTGGCGGATTCCCCGGCGAAGGCGCGGATCGAGCGAGCCAAGGACATGGCGCTTCAGGGGGTTCACCGCGCCCGCACACTGACCGGGCGGCTGCTGGCGTTTTCACGCCGCCAGGCGCTCGCCCCGCAGGCCGTCAACGCCAACGCGCTGGTCAACGGAATCTGCGATCTCCTGCGCCACACGCTCGGCGAGCAGATTGCGCTGAAAACATTCCTGGCGGACGGGCTATGGCGCGCCTTTGTCGACCCCAATCAGCTCGAGAACGCGCTGATCAATCTGGCGCTTAACGCCAGGGATGCGATGCCTCACGGCGGCGAGCTGATCATCGAAACCGCCAATCGCCGACTGGACGCCGCCACTGCCGCCCAACTGCCGGAACGTGTCGAGCCGGGCGACTACGTGATGATCGCCGCGATGGACACCGGAGCAGGCATGGACGAGAAAACGCGCCAGCGCGCGTTCGATCCGTTCTTCACCACCAAGGAGGTCGGCAAGGGGACCGGTCTCGGGCTCAGCCAGGTATACGGCTTCTCCCGCCAGTCGGGCGGGTACGCCGAGATCGAGAGCGAGCCAGACAGCGGCACGACGGTGAGAATCTATCTTCCGCGCCAGGCGACTGCGTATGCGGAACTTGGAGGCCGGGATCGGGCGGAGCCCGGGCGCGCCGGGGGGCGCGAGAGCGTCCTCGTCGTCGAGGACGACGACGCGGTTCGAGCCTACGCGATCGAGGCGCTGCAAGAGCTCGGGTACTCCGTCGTCGAGGCCTCGCGCGGCAAAGCGGCGCTCGACATTCTCAACGGGACGCCGCATCTCGATCTGCTGCTCACCGATGTGGTGATGCCGGGCGCGCTCAACGGGCGCGAGCTTGCCGACGAAGCCGTCAAACGCAGGCCCGATCTCAAGGTGCTGTTCATGACCGGCTACAGCCGCGACGCCATCATCCGCAACGGACGGCTCGACCCGGGCGTGCATGTGCTGAGCAAGCCCTTCTCGGTCGAAGAGCTCGCCGAGAAAGTGCGCGAGCGGCTGGACGCGGCGGAGTGACGGCGCCGGCTGGCCTGCTATAGAGATCGTCGCACGCCACGGGTTGGCAATCGCCGGTCGACGCCATGTTTTCACCCAATCTCATTGCAGGCGCCGCGGCCCTGCTCGATCAATTCCGCGCCGCCGGACTCAAAATCGCCACGGCGGAATCGTGCACCGGCGGACTGGTCGCGGGACTCCTCACCGAAATTCCCGGCTCGTCAGCAGTCGTCGACCGCGGGTTCGTGGTGTACTCGAACGAGGCCAAAGAACATATGCTCGGGGTTCCGGCGGAAACGATCCGGACGCACGGGGCGGTCAGCGAGGCCACCGCGCGGGCGATGGCGGAAGGGGCGCTCGAGGCTTCTCGCGCGGATGTCGCGGTCAGCGTCACTGGCGTTGCGGGACCGGATGGCGGAACGCCGGCGAAGCCGGTCGGCCTCGTCCATTTCGCCTGCGCCCGGCGAGGCGCGCCGACGGTCGCGCGCGAAGTCCGGTTCGGCGATATCGGCCGGTCGAACGTGCGCCTCGCCTCGGTCAGGCTCGCGCTCGAGCTGCTGGAGGCCGCGGCGGCCGTCCGTTTGTAGACGCGGTCCGCCGGCAGGGCTCACCCGTAGATCGCGTCGGCGCGCTGCTCGAACGCCTGCGAGAATTTGCGAAAAGCCACATCGAACATCGAGCCCATCACCGAACCGAGGAATTGGTTGCGAAACTCGTAGTCGATGAAAAACGTGACCAGCGAGCGCGCCGTTTCGGGCTCGTCGCGAAACGTCCAGATGTTTTCCATGTGACTGAAAGGCCCGTCGATATATTCGACGACGACGCGCAAGCGCGGCCTGTCGAGCACGACCCGGCTGGTGAAGCGCTCACGGATCATTTTGTACCCGACCGACATGTCGGCGATGAGGGTTTCGCGCCCGTCCCCTCCGGGGCGGCGGCTGCGCACACGCAGGCTGGTGCAGAGCGGAACGAACTCCGGGTAGCGCTCGACGTCGGCCACGAGGTCGAACATCTGCTCGGCCCGGTGACGGACGCGGCGTTCATTGCGGAAAGACGGCACGTCCCGACCTCCGACGGCCGTCTTCGACGTTGGTCTAGGGCTTCTGTTCAGGCGCAGCGGGAGCGGGAGCGGGCGCAGCCGGGGATGACGGCGCGTTCGACTGGCCCTGGAGCTGCTTCAGCTGATCGAGAATATTGCCGGAGTTGATCGGGGCGGGCGCGGTCTGGCTTGCCGGCGCGCCGGGACCGCCGAGGATGGAATGGGGGGTGCGGCTCCAGCCGGCGATGATCGACATCAGGAGGGAGGTGGCGAAAAAGAGCGCCGCCAGCACGGCGGTGGCGCGCGAGAGCGCGTTCGCCTGGCCCCGCCCGGTCATGAAATTCCCTGTCCCCCCGCCGGTCCCAAGCGCCCCGCCCTCGGAACGCTGCAACAGGACGACCGCCACAAGGGCGATGACAATGAGGATATGGATAACGATCAGCACCGACTGCATGGAGAGTCCCGAACGGAGGCTTCGCCGCGCCTAAAGGCCGGCGTCCTCGAAAGATGGCGCGCTCCTATCATGGCGCAAGAGGCGCGTCTATCGCGTCGGAATTGGGATTCGGCTCAACGATATGCTGCCGCGATCGCGAGGAAATCGGCCGCCTTGAGGCTCGCGCCGCCGATCAGCGCGCCGTCCACATTGTTCAATGTGAGAATCTCGCGGCAATTTGTCGGCTTGACCGACCCGCCGTAGAGAATTCGAGTTTTAGCGCTTGACGGTCCGCCGATCTCGGTAAGCAGCGCTCGAATCCCGTTGTGGACCACGGCGATGTCTCCGAACGTGGGCGTGAGGCCGGTGCCAATCGCCCACACCGGTTCGTAGGCGATCACAACTGTCTCGCTGGTCGTCTCGGGAGGCAGCGACCTTCGCAATTGCCGAATGACGACCGCGGCCTGCTGGCCCGCTTCGCGTTCAGCCAGCGTCTCGCCGACACAGACGATCGGAGTGAGGCCCGCCTTCAGCGCGGCTTGCGCCTTGGCGCGGACGAGTTCGTCGGTCTCGTGATGATGTGTGCGACGCTCGGAATGTCCCACGATGACATAGGATGCGCCCGCATCCTTCAGCATCGGCGCGGAAATGTCGCCCGTGAACGCGCCGCTTGCCTCGGGATGGCAGTCCTGCCCGCCTAAGCCGAGCTTGCTTCCACTGAGCTTGAACGCGGCCTGCGCGAGGAGGGTTGCGGGCGGGCAGACCACGAGTTCGGCCGCCCCCGCTTCGCCGGCGTCGGCGCCAAGGCGCATCGCTTCGATTTCGGCCAGTGATCCGGAAAGCCCGTTCATTTTCCAGTTGCCGGCCACAAACGGGCGGACGTCGGGGGTCATTGGAGCCTCTTGAGGTTTTCGGATCAGCCGGCGTGTTATCACCGGCTTCCGAGCTATGCAAAGCGCCGATCGGGGGCTAGAAGGCGCGCTTCAATCGGCCCAAGGCGGAAGGCGAAAGACGGCAATGCTCGAATCCATGCGCAACGCGGCTCAGGGGGTCGTCGGCAAGGCGATCATGACCGTCGTCATGGGGCTCATCATCGTCAGCTTCGTCATCTGGGGCGTGGGCGACATGCTGCGCGGGTTTACCTCCTCGACCGTCGCCAGCGTTGGCAGCCAGAAGATTTCCGCGGAAGACTACCACTCCGCCTATCAGCGAATGTTGCAGCAATATCAGCGTCGGCTGCGCCAACCTTTCACCAACGAGCAGGCCCGCGCCATCGGCCTCGATCGCGAAGCGCTGCAACGGCTCCTGAGCGAAGCGGCGATGGACGAAGAGGCGCGCAAGCTCGGCCTCAGCGTGTCCGACGAGGCGCTACGCTCCATGATCGTGTCAAACCCGACTTTCCAGGACAAGTCGGGCGCCTTCGACCCGCAGAAGTTCGCCGACGTGCTGCGCAACAACGACATGAACGAGCGAATGTTCGTTTCGGACCTCCGCAAGACGGCGCTGAGGCAATTCATCGTCGCGGCGTTGACCGCCGGGATCGCGGCGCCGAAAGCCGAAGTGAAGGCGGAGGCCGATTTCCAGGGGCAAACGCGTTCGATCGACTATTTCACCCTGCCGGCTTCCGCGGCGGGCGAGATTGCACCCGCTTCCGAGGAGACGTTGAAGTCTTACTTCAATGATCGCAAGTCGCAGTACCGCGCGCCCGAGTACCGGGCGATGGACGTCGTTTCGCTCGAGCCGGAGACGATCGCAAATCCGGACGAGGTCAGCGACGCCGACGCTCAAGCGGCCTACGACAAGGTCGCAGGCAAGGACCCGCGCTACGGCTCGCCCGAGAAGCGCGACCTTCAGCAAATCCTTTTCCCCAACGAGGCCGAGGCTGACGCCGCCGAAGCCAGGATCAAGGCCGGCGCGAGCTTCGACGACATCGTCAAGGAGCGCAGCCTAGGGCCGGATCAAACCGATATCGGGGTGACGACGAAGGATGCGATCATCGACAAGGGGGAAGCCGAGGCGGTCTTCGCGCTGCCTCAGGGCGGCGTCAGCGACGTCTTGAAGAGCCAGTTCGGACCGGTCATCGTCCGCGTCAAAGGCGTCACGCCCTCCTCCGTCAAGCCTTATTCCGAGGTCGCCGAGGCGATCAAGAGGCAGGTGTCGGCGTCGCGGGCAGGCGACAAGATTCAGGCCATTCACGACAAGATCGAGGACGCGCGCGTCGCGGGCAAATCGCTCGCTGATGCGGCGAAGGACGTCGGGCTGACGGCCCAGACGATCCCGGCCGTCGACGCCGAGGGCAAGGATCCGGCAGGCGCGCCGGTGAACCTGCCCGACAAGACCGATCTTTTGCGCGCGGCCTTCGCGTCCGACGTTGGACTCGATGAGGCGCCGCTACAGACCAAGGACGGCGGATTCGTCTGGTATTCGATCGGCAAGATCGAGCCGTCGCACGATCGCGGCTTCGAAGAAGCAAAACCGGAAGTCGAGGCTCAGCAGCGCGCGGACGAGATCGACAAGGCGCTCGTCGCCAAGGCGGATGATCTGGTCAAGCAGCTTCGGGCCGGCGGAACGGTCGCTGACGTTGCGAAAAGCGTCGGCGCCGAGGCGAAGACCGCCGCCGACATTCATCGCGACGACAAGAGCCTGCCGGAATCGGTCGTGGCGGCGATTTTCCGCGAGCCTGCTGATGGCGCGGGATCGGCGGCTTCGCCCGACGGCCGCGCCATTTTCAAGATCACGTCCGATAAGACGCCCGCCGTCGATTTCGCCGATCTCAGGGTCAAGGGGATGGCCCAGCAACTGGACGCCTCCACCCGCGACAGCGTGCTCGAGCAATATGTCGAGGCGCTTCGCCGCTCGCTCGGCGTCGTGGTGCATCCGGAGGTCCTGCAGTCGGCCGAGGGCAGCTGACCGCCCATGACGAATCGCCCATGACGATGATCCCTGACTTCGAGGCCTTCGCGCGCGCCTATCAGGCCGGCTCGGCGAGCGTCGCGGTGACGACCCTCATCGCCGATCTCGAAACTCCCGTCTCGGCTTATCTGAAGCTCGCGCGCGGCCGCGGGGGCAACATGTTTCTGCTCGAGTCGGTCGAAGGCGGCGCCCAGCGCGGGCGTTACTCGATGATCGGCCTCGACCCCGACCTCATCTTTCGCTCGACCGGCCATCAGGCCGAGATCAACCGCCGCGCTTTGATCGACCCCGACGCTTTCGCACCCTGCCCGGGCGATCCGCTGGAGGCCCTGAGGGCCCTTCTCGACGAGTCGCGGATCAAGCTGCCGCCGGGCTTGCCGCCAATGTCGGCGGGGGTGTTCGGCTATCTCGGCTACGACATGGTGCGCTGGATGGAGCGGCTCGCGCCCGCCAAGCCCGATCCGATCGGCGTGCCGGACGCGCTGCTGATCCGCCCCACGGTCATGGTCGTGTTCGACGCGGCGCGCGACGAGATGGCGATCGTGACCCCTGTGCGACCTACCCCCGGCGTGACGGCGAAGGCCGCGCATGAGAACGCGCTTGCAAGGCTCGACGCGGTCGTGGCGGCGCTCGAGGCCCCGCTCGATCATACCGCGGCCGCCGAAGCCGACCCGACGCTGAAGGCGGGAGAGCCCGTCTCCAACACGACACAGGCGCAATATAAGGCGATGGTGGCGAAGGCGAAAGACTATATCGCCGCCGGCGACGCCTTCCAGATCGTGCTGTCGCAACGTTTCACCAGCCGTTTCGATCTGCCGGCATTTTCGCTCTATCGGGCGCTGAGGCGCGTCAATCCTTCGCCCTACCTCTGCTTCCTCGACCTCGGCGGCTTTCAGATCGTGGTCTCGAGCCCGGAAATCCTGGTTCGAGTGCGCGAGGGCAAGGTCGTCATCCGGCCGATCGCGGGCACGCGCCCACGGGGAAAGAGCCCCGGCGAAGATCAAACGCTCGCGGCCGAACTGCTCGCCGATCCCAAGGAACGCGCCGAACATCTGATGCTGCTCGATCTTGGCCGAAACGACGTCGGCCGGGTCGCGAAGATCGGCACCGTCAAGGTGACCGACAGCTTCTTCATCGAGCGCTACAGCCACGTCATGCATATCGTCTCCAACGTCGAGGGCGCATTGCGCGAGGACGTCGATCCGGTCTCGGCACTGGCGGCCGGATTTCCCGCCGGCACCGTCTCCGGCGCGCCGAAAGTGCGGGCGATGCAGATCATCGACGAACTGGAGAAGGACAAGCGCGGAATCTACGCCGGATGCATCGGCTATTTTGGCGCCGGCGGCGAGATGGACACCTGCATCGTGCTGCGTGCCTCGATCGTCAAGGACGGGCTCATGCATGTGCAGGCCGGCGCCGGCATCGTCTACGATTCGTCTCCCGCCGCCGAGCAGGCCGAATGCGTCAACAAGGCCCGCGCGCTCTTCCGGGCGGCGGAGGAAGCGGTTCGCTTCGCGGCGCGGGGGAAGCGCGGGCAGTAGAGGCGTCGATTGACTGACCGTCGTCCCGCGACACGCAATTGTCACAGGCGGGGCCGGGGGGTATACGTCGATTCTGAAAGCGAGCGAGAGATGCCTCCGCAGACATTGGCGATCTGGGCGGGAGCGACGGGGGCGGCGGTAGTCGCGGCCGGAGCCGTGGCTGTCTACGTTCTGCACCCTGGGGCCCTGTGGCCTGCTCCCGTTCCCGTCGCGTCTCCGAGACCGCGCCGTCGCAACCGGCGCAAGAGCAACCGAAAGCTTCGACGGTTGTGCCCGCGACAGCGCCCGCCACGACGGCGCTGGCGGCGGCCGCGATCAAGCCGGCCTTCGACGTCGTCAATGTCGAGCCAACCGGGGAAGCCGTGGTCGCGGGTCGTGCTGCGCCAAACGCGAAGGTGGAGCTCCGCGACGCCGGCAAGACGGTCGCCGAAGCGACGACCGACAGCGCTGGCGAGTTCGTCATCATTCCGCCCGCTCTTTCTCCGGGGGCGCATAGCCTGACGCTGGCGACGGGCGAGTCGCCGGCGGAAACTTCAAACGCCCTTCCGGTCGCGATTCCCGAGCCGCCGCCCAAAGAGGTCGCCGCGGCTGAGCCGGCGGTGAAGGGCGTTCCGATGCCGGCCGCCCCGATCGCGGCCGGCCCAGCCCCGGCTTCGGCGAAAGTCGCCGTCCAGTCGGTCGAGGCGAGCGCCGGCGGCCGCCTTGTCGCCAAAGGCGCAGCCGAGCCCAACGCGACCGTGCGCCTTTATCTCAGCGGCGCCTTCGTCGGCGACGCGAAGACCAGCGCAGACGGCAGATGGTCCTTGACGATCGAACACGGCATGGCGCCGGGCGCCTACGAATTGCGAGCCGACCAGGTCAATCCGGCAACCGCCGCAGTCGTCGCCCGCGCCGACGCCCCGTTTGAATTCCCCGCCTCCCCGCAGGCCGCATCGGCGCCGCCGGCGAGCGTCGTCGCGAGCGCGGACGACCAGGCCGCGGCGACGGTCGGCTCGCCCGCGGATTTGGTGCATCGATTCAGTGCAGACGCATCACGTCGAGCGCGGCCACACCCTCTGGGGCATCAGCCAGAAGTATTATGGCGACGGCTCGCGCTACCAAATCATCTTCGCGGCCAACACCAACCAGATCCGCAATCCGAACCTGATCTATCCCGGTCAGCTCTTCGTGGTGCCGAAGCCGGAGCCGAAGCCTTAACGTTGGCGGTTGACCGATTTCGGCGGCGCCGGGCCCCTGAAGAGGAGCTCGGCGTTTTGCGCCCCGCTCTGTTCGGTACAGCGATGGAGTTATGCGGCCGGCGCATGCGTTCTAGGTCACCAGTTCATCCGCGGAACAGGGAAAAGACGGAAAAATTACTCGATTCCGCGTAGCCAAGTTTATATAAAATATTTGTTGTTACAAACGCTTCTGCAGAAATCCTCACGTGCAGCGAGAGCCAAATCAACAGGACAATAACAGGCGGCTAACAGGCGGTAAAAGCGGGCTTATCAGGAAGCTAACAGGTCGGCGGAACAGGGGAACTGGCTGCCGCGAAAATCGCACATGAGGGCCCGGCGTTATGCGGGTTACGCACGGGTTCAAGGTGATGCGCCGACACGGGGCTAGCGCGCTCGCCCGGAGGCGCGCCAGTCCACGGGTCGCTTTATCTCCCCGCCGACCTTGACCGCGCTGGCTTCTCGACCACTATTGCGTTTTCTTGGATGAGCGGCCCGAGCCCAGATCTTGGTACGCCGAACCGGGCAGCGTCGAGGCGCTTTGTCGTACATGGCGAGCTTGAACGTTTTCCAATGGCTGCGTTACGGTCCCTGGCTCGCCCAGGTGGTGGTGACGCGACGGTGCAACCTCACTTGCGGCTACTGCACCGAGTACGACCGGACGTCCGATCCGGTGCCATATGAAGAACTCGCGTTACGCTTGGCCAAGCTCGCGGAACTCCGTGCGTGGGCGGTTTGCCTGACCGGCGGCGAGCCCACGATGCACCCGCGCCTGGCGGACCTCGTGGCCGAGATGAGGAGGCTGGGTTTCAAGCGGCGCATGCTGATCACGAACGGAACGCGTCTGACCGCGAAACTCATCGACGCCCTCAATCGCGCTGGCCTCACGGACATGCAGATCAGCGTGGACGGGGTGAAGCCGAACAAAGTCACCGCGAAAACTTTGCAACCCTTGCGAAAGAAGCTGGAGCTTCTTGCGGAAAGGGCGACTTTCGACGTGGTCATGAGTGGCGTCATCGGGAGCGCGCCGGCGGAAGAGGCTCTCGAGGTCGTGGACTTCGCAAAGGCCCACCGCTTCACGCCGCGCATTCTGCTGGTTCATGACGAGAACGGGCAGTTGCGGCTGTCGCACGAAGAACTGATCGTCTACGAGGAAGCCAAACGCCGGATCGGCGACCGTGCGAACGAGGCCCGCGGATACCGCGGGAAGATGATCGAGTCGGGCGAAGCGCCCTTCAAGTGCCGCTCTGGCTCCCGCTATCTCTACGTGGACGAGTTCGGGAGCGTGCACTGGTGCTATCAAACGCGCAGCGTTTTCTCAAAGGACCTCCTTGCATACACCTACGCTGACCTTCGAGAGCAGTTCGACACGCCGAAGAGTTGCAGCGCACACTGCACCATCGGCTGCGCCCGAACCGCCTCCGCGACGGACGAGTGGCGCTCCCAGCCGGGCCTTTCCGACGCAGCCTTTGCGGCGACCGCATCATAAGACAGCAGCGATCGTCGGCACTGTGAACAACCCGGCCTCGGGTGTAAAGTTGCATCGAACCCGGCCCTCACGGCTAAACGCTACCAAACTGAGGGGTCCCATTCCGTGCATAATGACACCGGAAGCCAATATCGCGCCATGCAACCCGACAACCCCCCGGACCTCCTCGCCGATCTCAAGCTTCAGACGTTTGACGACGCGCTCGGCCGCCGCATCATCGAGACGCACATCTGGGCGGTGCGCGAGGGGCTGCGCGGCGCCACCGCCTACGAGCTCTTTGACGGTTATTGCCAGCGCCTGGTCCTCAACGGGACGCCGCTGTGGCGGGCGCATACCACGATGGAGACCCTGCATCCGCAATGGAACGCCTACGGCTACACCTGGCGGCGCGACCTCAACGCCATTGCGCCGGAGCAATATCCGCACGGCGACGATGATGCAGAGAACTGGGTGACAAGCCCCTTCTATGACCTGATCCGCCGGGCCCGAGACGGCGAAGACAATCCGTCGATGCGGCGGCGCCTCGAAGCAGGTCCCGAACAGCGCGACTTTCCGGTGCTCAAGGAATTCTTCGCCGAGGGGGCGACCGACTATGTCGCCTATCTCTTTATATTCGGCGACAGGGTTGGCGAGGGCGGCGACCGCTCGCAGGGATCAGGGATCATCTATTCGTTCACGGCGGACCGGAAAGGCGGCTTCGCCGAGGATGACACGACGCTCATGCAGGCGACGCTGCCCGGGCTTTCGCTGGCGATGAAGGCGCATGCCGGTCACGTCATCGCCTCGGGGTTGCTCGGCGCCTATCTCGGCGAAGACGCGGGGCGGCGCGTCCATGCGGGCGCCATCATGCGCGGCTCGGTTGACAAGCTTCGCGCTGTCATCTGGTATGCCGACATCCGCGGCTTCACCCCGATCAGCGATTCTGAACCCGGCCCGGTCGTCATCGACCTGCTCGACGACGTGTTCGAGATTCTCGCCGCCACGCTCCGTCCTCGCGGCGGCCAGGTGCTCAAATTCATCGGCGACGCCATGCTCGCCGTCTTCTCCTTCGAAGAGCCGGATCGCGCGGCGACCTGCCGGCGCGCGCTCGAGGCCGCGATCGAGGCGACGCAGGGGCTGGCTGCGATGAATAAGGGCCGCGCGGAGGCGGGCGCCCCGGTCGCGAACGTCGATCTTGCGCTCCATATCGGCGAGGTGCTTTACGGCAATGTCGGCGCGACCGACCGGCTCGACTTCACCGTCATCGGCCCGGCCGTCAACGAAGCGGCCCGCATCGAGGCGCTCTGCGAGCCGCTCGGCCGCTCGATTCTCATCTCTCCCGAATTCGCCGCCGCGGCGATCGACGGCGAGAGCCGCCTAGAGTCGCTCGGCCGTCATGCGCTCCGCGGCGTGAGAGAGCCGAAGGAGATTTTTGCGCTCGAGTCGGGCGGGGAGAATCCCGCGGTTTAGGTTGCTCTCAGAAGCTCTTCGGCAGGCCCGCCTGCCTGAGAATGGCGTTTGCCGTGTGCCGGCTCGCAACGCCGACAGGCACGGGAAAGTTGCGTCCAGTGATTGGGCTGCGCCAAATCTCGTGACTGCCACGTCCCTGCCGGACGAGAACGCACCCTGCCGCCGCGAGCAACTCCCGCAACGCCCGATCGAATTGCGGCGCCATTCACGCGGTCGCGGGAATGGCTTCGCGCAACGCGGTGATTTGGATGAACATCGTCTCCGGATCGACGTCGGGGTGATTGTCCGGCGCAACATCGAGCGCCATTAGCGACACTTTCTCGAGCAGCTCATCGAGTGTTGCTGCGTCGGCGGCGACCGGAATCTCGTCGCAATGACCGCTCCAGACGTTCGCTTCGGCGTCCCAGATGGCCGTTACCGTAAAGATCACTGGCTTCGTCATAGAGACCTCGACCCACAAACCGATCCATTGCGACGAATATTCGTTACCACTTTTGGATGTGAGGCGAAATCCCGTGCACTGCCTTCAACCGCGCCGACACCGTCTTTCACCCAAACAGCCTCGACCAGTTGGTGAACGGCCTCAGTTCGATGAGGCCGACGCGCACCGCCCCTTTGGCGACCAGCGGCAACCTATCGAGCTGTTCCTCCGCGTCGGTCATGTCGGCGGCTTCGAGAATGAAGACGACCCGGGTCGGCGTATCGGTCAGATAGGCTTCGCGCAGGACGCCGGCGGCGAACAGGTCCCACGAGCCCTTGAGCTCCTTCCCCAGTTCGCGCCGGATCTCCTCGACCGGGGCATCCGGCGCGACGTCGATGATCGCCAGCAGTTTCATCGCCGTCTCCGGTCGTCAGCCAACGTGGCGACGGCTCATCCCTGAGGCAGCCGGCAACCCACGGGTCCTGCAGCAGCGCGGACCCACTTCACCTTATCGGCGGGGCGTATTGTAGGCCGCCCTTGTTCCAGAGAGCATTGAGACCACGCGAAATCTTGATCGGCGAGCCCATGCCGACATTGCGCTCGAACAATTCGCCGTAATTGCCGATCGCCTTGATGATCCGGTAGGCCCAGTCGTTGGTCAGCCCCATGTTCGTCCCGAAGTCGCCCTCGACGCCCAGCAGACGACGGATGCTGGGGTTCGGCGATTTCAGCATCTCGTCGACATTGGCCTGGGTGACGCCGAGCTCCTCGGCGGTGACGAGCGCGAAATGTGTCCACTGCACGATCTGGAACCACTGGATGTCGTCCTTGCGCACCGACGGTCCGAGCGGCTCCTTGGAGATGATCTCGGGCAACACCATGTGGTCCTCGGGAACGGACATCTTGAGGCGTTCCGAATAGAGCCCCGAAGCGTCGGTGGTGTAGGCGTCGCAGCGGCCGGAATCGTAGGCCTTGGTCGCCTCTTCGTCGGTAGCGAACACGACCGCCTCGAGCTTCATGCCGTTGGCGCGGAAATAATCGGCGAGGTTGAGCTCGGTGGTCGTGCCCTGCTGCACGCAGATCGAGGCGCCGTCGAGTTTCAGCGCCGAATCGATCCCGAGCTTCTTGCGCACCATGAAGCCTTGGCCATCGTAGAAATTGACGCCGGTGAAGAACATGCCGCCGGTCTGGCGCGACAGCGTCCAGGTGGTGTTGCGGATCAGCACGTCGATCTCCCCGGAGGCGAGGATCGTCGGCCGGTCCTTGGCGTTGATCGGAAGGAATTTGACCTTGCTCGGGTCGCCGAAGATCGCCGCGGCGATGGCGCGGCATTCATCGATGTCGAGGCCCTTGTATGCGCCCTGATCGTCCGGCAGCCCGAAGCCGGCGAGGCCAGGATTGACGCCGCAGATCAGGACCCCGCGCGCCTTGACCTGATCGAGCGTGCCGGCGCTCGCGGAGGCGACGGCGGCGGCGGCAAGCGCGGCTCCAGCGAGCCAGGCAATAAGCGATCGCATGACATTCTCCTCGCGAAAGCGGAACTGAGGCCACGCCCCCCGACGCGGCCGGATGCGCCTCATTGTGGGGAGCGCCAGTCGAAGTCAATCAGCATGCCCTGAGGCTGACTGGCGGACGGTGGGTATGCTCGCGTTGTTCCCGGATTGGGAACATGGTATGCGGACGCCATGCGGGTCATCGCCCGAAATACGCTCGTCGGCTTTCGGACCACCCACCCGGAGACTAAGGTGGCTTTGGAACGTTGGTACAAGCGCGTTAGAGCCGCGCACTGGACATCCACGGACGATGTCCGAAGGGCAGCTCCGAAGTGCAAGGCGCTGAACCGCGAGCGCGTGAGATTCGAAGTCGTGGGAGGAAACTACCGTCTGGTGGTCGCGTTCGATTTTAGTCGGCAGACGGCGTTCATAAAGTTCATCGGCACACACGCCGCCTATGATCAGGTCGACGCGTTGACGGTAGCGCTGTTCTAAAGGGGTTATTCGATGGAAATCCGCCCAATTCGCACGGACGAAGATCACCGCGCCGCGCTCGCGGAAATCGAGGCTTGCTGGGGCGCGCCTCAAGGGTCAGAGACGGGCGACAAGCTCGACGTGCTTCTCGCCCTCGTCGACGCCTATGAAGAAAAGCGATGGCCAATCAATGTCGATGAGAACTTTGATCCGATTGACGTCCTCAATCATGCGATCGAGGAGTTAGGACACACGCAGGCAGAACTCGCCGAGCTTCTGGGGTCGCGCTCGCGCGCGTCGGAAATCCTTTCGCGCCGACGGGCGCTTACGGTCGAAATGATTCACAAGATCGGCAGCGCCTGGAAAATTCCGGCCGATCTGCTTGTCCGTCCCTATCGGATCGGTCACGCGGCCTGAGTGCGCGACGAGTGCGGAGATCACGGGAACGTCAATGACCAAGCTGACCGATGCGACCCGCGCGTCCCTGCGAAGCCGTTCGCGCCTTGTCCATCTCGGTCGCAACAGCGAGCAATCGCAGGGCTTCATCAATGTTCCGCCGTTCCGCGGCTCGACCGTGCTCTATCCTGACGTGGCAACGCTCAAGAGCCGCGCCCAGCGCTACACCTATGGCACGCACGGGACGCCGACGACGGACGCGCTTTGCGCCGCCTGGACCGACATTGCCGGAGCGGCGGGGACCGTGCTCGTTCCCTCGGGGCTTGCCGCGATCGTGGTTGCGCTGATGACGGCGCTCGGCGCCGGCGACCATCTCATGATCACCAACTCCGCCTACGCGCCAGCCCGAAACTTCGCCAATACGATCCTCAAGCGTATGGGAATCGAGACGACCTACTATGACCCTCATCTCGGCGCCGGCATCGGGGCGCTGATGCGGCCGAACACCAGGGCGGTCCTCACCGAGTCGCCGGGCTCGCAGACCTTCGAGGTCCAGGACATTCCGGCGATCGCCGAAGTCGCGCACGCCCATGGCGCCTGCGTGCTGATGGACAACACCTGGGCGACGCCGCTTTTCTTTGCGCCCCACGCCCACGGGGTCGACATGGCGATCGAGGCCGGCACCAAATATCTTTCGGGCCACTCAGATCTGCTGCTCGGGCTCGTCTCCGCCAACGCGGCGTGGTTCGACCGGCTCCACCGCACCACCGATCAGATGGCCATCCCGCCTGGACCGGAAGACGTTTTTCTGGCGCTTCGGGGCTTGCGCAGCATGGAGCTCAGGCTTCGGGAAGCCGAGCGGCAGGGGCTCGCGCTGGCGCAATGGCTTTCGACTCGTCCCGAGGTGCTGCGCGTCTTGCACCCTGCCCTGCCCGACCACCCCGGTCACGGTTTGTGGAAGCGCGATTTCTCCGGCTCGTCCGGGCTCTTCAGCATCGTGCTGAAACCTGTGTCCGAAACCGCGGTCGCGGCGTTCCTGGATGGGCTCGAGCTCTTCGGCCTCGGCTATTCCTGGGCCGGCTACGAGAGCCTCGCCGTTCCGTTCGACTGCACGTCCTACCGCACCGCGACCCGCTGGGCGCCGGGCGGTCCTGCCATCCGTTTCAGCGTCGGCCTCGAGGACATCGAGGATTTGAAGGCCGATCTCGACAGGGGTTTCGCGCGACTGACGGCGACGGTGTGAGGCCCCGTCCTTCGAGACGCCCGCTGGCGCGGGCTCCTCAGGAAGAGGATTATGGAAGTGCTTCAAAGCCCCTCATGCATCTCGCCGTCGCTCCTGGCTGCGTGAGGCATTTCTGAGGCTGGAATCGACCCTGACCGGATATAGGCGCACCTCCAGCTTCGAGACATTCGGGGGGACTGCCTTGGGCAGTGTTGGCGTCAGGAGTTGGCCGATAGCTGACTGTCTGCTCAATGGTAGTAAATTCAAGAAGCGGTCGTTCGCTGCTCAACGGAGCGCCTCCGCGAGCCGTAGCAGCATCGCGGTGACCACCTGGGGATCAAGAGGCGCTGCAGCGTTCCGTACACGCGCTTCTGCATCGGCCACGATCCCAGAGGCCGCTTCTAGGACGCCACGACCTAACGCCGTCAGCTCGGTCGTTTGAACTCGCCCGTGTTCGGGATGGGGCGTCCGTGCGATAAAGCCCGAGCGCTCAAGTGCGACTACGATTGCCTGCATCGTCTGTGGAGTCACAAAGGCGCGGCGCGCGAGCGCGGCGTTCGAAGCACCTGCTTCGACCTCCAGGAAGGCGAGGACTGCATACTGGGGCGTGGTCAGCCCAATCTCCCGTAGTCCAGAGTCCAAGCGGGTGCGAAGCGCCTGTTGAGCCTGCTTCAACGCAAAGCCGATCGTCGCGTACGGGTCGCCCATCCGCGAGCCAACTTTCTGACTTGACATATAAGGGCCCTTATATATATTAGCCTCCTGATACTAACGGCTTGCGTAGCAGAGGGAAGCCCAGCCATGCCCCATCTAATCGGACCCGATTTCATTGGCATTCAAGTCGAAGATCTCGAGGCTGCACGGACATTCTACACTGAGACCGTCGGGTTGAAGGTCGTCGCTAATAGCCCGCCGGGCGCCGTAGTGTTCGACACCAAGCCGGTCCCGTTCGCCGTCCGCACACCCTTGGTCGACCTAGGAAATACGGACAAGCTTGGCTGGGGCGTCGCGATCTGGTTCGGCTGCGATGACGCAGACGCCTTGCATGACCATCTTATCGAGCAGGGCACGCCAATCGTCTTCGCGCCGAAGGATGGACCGTTTGGCCGCTACTTCGCGTTCCGCGACCCGTTTGGCTACACGATTACGCCCCACACGGTCGCGCAGTCTTGAGCGTGGAATGACTGGTGATGAGCAGCTGCAAATTGCACCCTGGTCGGTATTGCAAGTGTTCAGCATCTGCTGGCGGTGTCAAAGGCTGAGCCCAACTCGGGCAAGGCAGACACTAAAGCGGTCCACCCCAGGACGGCCGCTTCCCGGCGCGTCATCTGTCTGTCGCGGTGATCTGGATGGCCGGAAGCCGTCCAGCCGCTTCCGGCGTTGGTGCGCCAGGAGCTGACGTTGTCTTCGCTCCGGAAAGGCCACATTCGGCTGGCCGGCGAACGTGGGATAGCGGGAGCGGCGCTGTCTTCTGCTCCCCACCCATCCTCGCTGTTCGCAATCCGTTCGCGTCTAGCGTACGTAAAACTCACTTTCGTGTAGTGGCCCCCTCATGCTGAGTAGCAGCGGGGAGCGCTGCGTCTCGAAGCACGAGGGGATCCAGGAACGCGGAAGCAATGCGCAAATTCCTCATCGACACGGATACCGCATCGGACGACGCGGTCGCGATCATGATGGCGCTTGCGGCGCCGGACGTGAGCGTGCTCGCGCTGACGACGGTCGCCGGCAACGTTTCGCTCGAACAGGCGACGCGCAACGCGCTCGTCACCGCCGAGATCTGCGGCTCGAACGTCCCAGTTTTCGTCGGCGCCGGCGCCCCGCTTACCCGCGCGCATGACCACGCGCATTGGTTCCATGGGAAAGATGGCCTTGGCGACCACGGCTATCCCGCGCCCAAACGGGCGCCAGAGCGAGAGCATGCGGTCGACGCAATCCTTCGCCTTGCCGGTGATGAGCCGGGCCTGACCCTGGTCACCCTCGGGCCGCTCACCAACATCGCGCTGGCGATCGCGCGCGATCCGGCGATCGCGGGACGGATCGGTCGCTGCGTCGTCATGGGCGGCGCGCCCTGCTGCGAGGGCAACGTCACGCCCGCCGCTGAGTACAACATCTGGGTCGACCCGGAAGCGGCGCGGATGGTGTTTCGCTCCGGCCTGCCGATCGAGATGGTCGGCTGGCACGTCTCGCGCGGCGAGTCGGTGCTCACAGACGCCGAGATCGCGGCGATCGAGGCGCTCGGCACGGCGAAAGCGCGTTTCGCAATTCGAACCAACAGCCGCGCCCGCGAAGCCTACCATGTCCAGACCGGCGAGACCGGCCTCTCGCTCGCCGATCCGACTGCGATGGCCATTGCGCTTGACCGCTCGGTCGGGCTCTCCTGGTCCCGCCATCGGGTGGCGATCGAAACGCAAAGCGAGCTCACGCGGGGAATGACGGTAGTCGACCGGCTCAACGTGAGCGGGGACGACAATAACCGCTCCGTCTGGGCCGCCAACTGCGGCGACGCGACCGCCGATATCGTCTGGACGTTCGACTCGGTCCGGTTCAAGTCTATGCTGAAGGCGGCGCTGGCCT
The DNA here is from genome assembly GCA_963787135.1 of uncultured Alphaproteobacteria bacterium. Lineage (GTDB taxonomy): Bacteria > Pseudomonadota > Alphaproteobacteria > Rhizobiales > Beijerinckiaceae > Roseiarcus. The sequence continues at coordinate 106,307 of CAWBBW010000007.1, forward strand.
GAGGAGCGGAGCCATGTCGAGCGACCCGGGCCGCAACCGTCTCGGCGAGGAGACCTCGCCCTACCTGCTGCAGCACGCCCATAACCCGGTGCACTGGCGTCCCTGGGGAGCGGAGGCGCTGGCGGAGGCGAAACGGCGCGATTGTCCGATACTGCTCTCGATCGGCTACGCCGCCTGCCACTGGTGTCACGTGATGGCGCACGAGTCGTTCGAGAACGCTGAAATTGCTAGCCTGATGAACTCTTTGTTCGTCAATGTGAAAGTCGATCGCGAAGAGCGGCCGGATATCGACCACATCTATATGACGGCGCTTCACGCGCTCGGGCAGCAGGGCGGCTGGCCGCTGACCATGTTCCTCGACCCCGAGGGCAAGCCCATGTTCGGCGGCACCTACTGGCCGCCGGAGCCGCGCTGGGGCCGCCCGGGGTTCCGCCAGATCCTCGAATCCGTCGACGCCTCCTGGCGCACCCGCCGTCCGGCGATGGAGGAGCGCGGCCGGACGCTGACCGCCCATCTGGCGGAGCTTTCGGCGCCGAGCCCCGGCCGCAGCCTCACCCCCGACGACCTGACCCGGGTCGGCGACGGCCTTCTCGCCGCGGTCGATCCGGCGCATGGGGGCATCGGCGGCGCGCCCAAATTCCCCAACGCGCCAATCTTCCGCTTCTTCTGGAACGAGATGTTCCGACGCCGCGACCCAAGGTTCGGCAAGGCCGTCCGCGCGCTGCTCGAGGCGATCAGCGCGGGGGGCATCTACGACCATCTCGGCGGCGGCTACGCCCGCTATTCGACCGACGCCGAATGGCTCGTGCCGCATTTCGAGAAGATGCTCTACGACAACGCCCAGATTCTCGAATTGCTGGCGCTGGTTCAGCTGCTGTGGCCCGACCCGCTCATGGCCGAACGGGCGCGCGAGACGGTCGGCTGGCTCATGCGCGAGATGCGGGTCGGCGACGCCTTCGCCGCCTCGCTCGACGCCGACCAGGAGGGCGAGGAAGGCTCCTTCTATGTCTGGCAGGAGGAGGAGATCGACGCCGCGCTGGGCGAAGCCGCCAAACGCTTCAAGGCGGCCTACGACGTGACGCCGGGCGGCAACTGGGAGGGCAAGACGGTCCTGCGGCGCCTGACGCCCCTGGGCTCGCCTGAGGAGGAGGCGGACCTCGCTTCGTCGCGCGCGAAACTGTTCGCGGTCCGGGAAAAGCGCGCGCGGCCCGGCCGCGACGACAAGGTGCTCGCCGACTGGAACGGCCTCACGATTGCAGCGCTCGCCCGCGCCAGCGCAGCCTTCGGCGAGCCGGAGTGGCTCGCGACCGCGCGCTGGGCCTTCGCCTTCGTGATTGCGGCGCTACGCGGGAGCGACGGGCGGCTGTTGCACGCCTGGCGCGACGGGCGGGCCGGCGCGCGCGGCATGCTCGACGACTACGCCTCGATGGCGCGCGCCGCGCTCGCCCTGTTCGAGGCAGGCGGCGACCCCGCCGATCTCGACGCTGCTCGACGCCTCGCGAGCGAGGCGCTGGAGCTATTCGGCGACGGCAAGGGCGGCCTCTATCTCACCGCCAGCGACGCCGCCGACGTTCCCGGCGCGCGGCCTCGCCATGCGCATGATGGGGCGACCCCCTCCGGCGTCGGCCTCCTGATGGAGGTTTTCGCGCGCCTCTGGCATCTGACCGACGAAGCGCGCTGGCGCGAGGCGGCGGAAGGCCTCATCAACGCCTTTTCCGGCGCGTCCGAGGGGGTCGGCGGCAGCCCGCTCCTGCTCATGGGCGCCGACATGCTGATGCGCGGCGGGTCGATCGTCGTCGACGGGCCGCTCGACGATCCCGCCGCCCAAGCGCTCGCCGCGGTCGCGCTCGCCGCGCCCGACCCGTCGCTAACCGTGCTGCGTCTCGATCGCTGCCTCTGGCCGAACGGCTCCCCGCGCGAAGGCCTGCCCCGCCTTGCCGAGCCCGCCGCGATGCTCTGCCAGGGCCAGACCTGCAGCTTGCCGGTCACGACGCCCGAGGCGCTGGGGACGCTGCTCAGGGAGCGGGCGACGGGAGGGACGTGACGGTCGTGGAACGCCGCGCGTCGCGCAGCCGCAGTTCCTGTCAACGAAACGCATCCTCTGTTCGCTGTGACATTATCCCGCGGATCGGGAACCACAAAACGGCCCATGCGCGCCATGCGCGCTCCTGAAGAGGCGATCACCCTTGAAATGATCACCCGCAGATGCGGGAGCTGTCCCCGCCGGTCCGCGCCGAAATTGTGCCGCATTAGGCGCTAGACTTGGGCGATAGGCGCCAAAATCGCGCTCATTCGGGACGGGAATAATAATTATTCGTGTCCCGCCCCTCGCGAACATCGATGAGCCTCCCATATCGGGCGTTCCGGCGTGCAGACGGCGCCCCCTAAAAAGGACGAGGATCGCATGCGTGTCTCGATGCCCCATGACTCGCCGGAGCGGAACGCTGATCTCCGCGCGCTCTATCAGTCGGTTCGCGAGGTGAGTAGGCGAACTCGGCGCGCCTCTATCCGACGCTGACGCGACCGTGCAGTCGATGCCCGACGCGAGCCCGGCAAAATGGCACCTTGCGCATACGACGTGGTTTTTCGAGACGATGATCCTCGAACAAAGTCTCGGTGGCTACCGCGCGTTCGATCCTCAGTTCAATTTCCTGTTCAACTCCTACTACGAGAGCATCGGCGCCCGTCAGCCGCGTCCCAGACGCGGCATGATCACGCGCCCGACGCTCGAGACGATCTATGCGTATCGCGATCATGTCGACGGCGCGATGGCGTCTCTGATGTTGGATGATCTTCCCCCTGCCGTCGCTAAGCTGATCGAACTCGGCTGTCACCATGAACAGCAGCATCAGGAACTGCTGCTGACGGATATCCTGCACCTCTTCGCGCAGAACCCTTTGCGTCCGGCCTACAAGGATCCCGGCCCAATAGCGGTTGGCGAGACCGACAGCTCGCCTCCGACCTATCGGACGATGGATGGCGGCGTCGTCGAGATCGGGCACGATGGCGCAGACTTCGCCTTCGATTGCGAGGGGCCGCGGCATCGGGCGCTGATCGAACCTTATGAACTGGCGGACCGGCTCGTCACCAATGCGGAATGGATGGAGTTCATCGCCGATGGCGGCTATCGGACTCCGCTGCTCTGGCTCTCGGCGGGATGGGCGACGGTCCAGGCCGAAGGCTGGACGGCGCCGCTTTATTGGGATGAGCGCGAGGATGGCTATTGGTCGATGACGCTGCGCGGGGCGCAGCCGGTCGACCCCGCCGCGCCGGTCACGCATGTCAGCTACTTCGAGGCTGACGCGTTCGCGACCTGGGCTAGCCGACGATTGCCCACCGAGTTCGAGTGGGAGCATGCGGCGCGCGGCGAGCCGCTGCGCGGAAATTTCTTCGACTCGGGCCGGCTGCGGCCCGCGCCCGCACAGGCCGGAGGCGCCGGCCTGCGTCAGCTTTACGGCGATGTTTGGGAGTGGACGCGCAGTGCGTTCTCCCCCTATCCGCGTTTCCGGCCGGCGGAAGGGGCGGTCGGTGAATACAACGGCAAGTTCATGTGCGGGCAGTTCGTATTGCGCGGCGGCTCGTGCGTGACTCCGGCCAATCACATGCGGCCGAGCTACCGCAATTTCTTTCCGCCCGACGCACGATGGCAGTTCTCGGGGCTGCGGCTAGCGGGAGACGCTTGAGATGCTCGACTTAGTCGAATCGAAATTCGGCCAGCACGAAGCGTTTCGAGCCGACGTGCTCGGCGGTCTGGCGCAACGGCAAAAGACGATCCCCGCCCGCTGGCTCTACGACCAGCGCGGCTCGGAGCTGTTTGAGGAGATCACGGGGCTCGACGAATATTACCTGACCAGGACCGAGACGGCGATTCTTCGGCGCAACTCCGGGGAGATGGCGGGTCTCTTGGGCGAAGATGCGGTGCTGCTTGAATACGGGGCCGGAGCGGGGATCAAGTCCGAAATTCTAATCGATGCGCTTAAGGCACCGCGGATGTACGTACCGATCGATATTGCGGCGGACTTTCTCGCGCAGACGGCAGCGCGCATTCGGGATCGGTTTCCCGAGCTTCCGACGCGGCCGATCATTACGGATTTCACCGCCGATTTTGACATGCCCGCCGACATCCCGGCACAGCGGCGCGCCGCGTTTTTTCCCGGATCCACGATCGGCAACCTTGGGCAGTCCGAAGCCGCCGCCCTGCTTCGCCGGATGCGCCAGCATGTCGGTGAGCGCGGCAAAGCGATGATCGGAGTCGACCTGCGCAAGGACGTCGAGATTTTGATCGCCGCATACGATGATAAGCGAGGGGTCACCGCGGAATTCAATCTCAACCTTCTCCGCCGCATCAATCGAGAGCTTAATGGCAGCTTTCCTCTCGAGGCGTTCGCGCATGAAGCGCGATGGAACGAGCACGAGTCCGCAATCGAGATGCACCTCGTGAGCCGCAAGCCTCAGGTTGTTTCCGTGGCTGGCCGCGGCTTCGCGTTTGCGCAAGGCGAAACCATCCATACGGAGACTTGCCGGAAATTCGACGTCGCTGGCTTCGCCTACGCCGCGCAACAGTCCAGCTGGCGGGTGGACAGGGTCTGGAGCGATCCGGCGGAGCTTTTTGCCGTTTTTGGCCTCCATGCACATGCATTTTTCCCGTCTCAATTGGCCCCCGAAGTAGGGCTTCCCGCCGCGATCGGTTATTGATTGCTTAGAGGCGATTATGCGCGACGGGAAACTGACGTCCGCGGACGCCCTACAGCGCCGCCGCCGGATCAGCTCTGTTCACCGCCCATCGCTTCTCGGCGATCTCATGGATTTTGAGGCGCACGTCGCGATTGTCGCGCATGAAACGATCGAAATCGGCCTTGCGCAGGACTAGCAGCCGGCAATAGGTCAAGGCTCGCACGTCGGCCACCCGCGGCTCGCCGGTGAGCAGGGACAGCTCGCCGAAGAAATCGCCGCTGCCGAACGGAATGCGCCGGCCAGGAAGGACGACCTCCGCGGCGCCGGAGGCGATGAAGTACAGCGCGTCTCCGGGGGCGCCCTTCCGCACGATGAGTTCTTTCGGCACGGTGAAGCGGGGCCTCAACAGCTTCTGCACGCTTTCGAGGTGCCGCTCGTCGAGACCGGCGAACATGTCGAGCCGCGCGACGAGCGCGTGCGTGTCGAGGCCGATGTCGAAGCGCGGCGGAACGTCCGCGTCCTGCGCTGCCTCGACGCTGTTCTTGAGATCGCGATAGACCTCCGCCGGGATCAGGCCGCCCTCGAACAGGGCCTGGTAGCGCCCCATCTCGCGGCGCAGCGCCGACTGGCGCAGGAAGCGCGCCTCGAGCGCCGCCGCATAGTCGAGATACTGGCGGCGCAACGCATCGAGCGCCGACTTCGTCTGATCGAGGCGGGCCTGAAGAATGCTGTCGATGAGCTTGCCGACGCGCTCGCCGAAGATCGAGCGCGAGCGTTTGGCGGCGGCGCCGCCAAGCTCCTGGATCAGGAGGCGGGTCACCAGCAGGGTCTCGAAACGGTCGCCGAGGCGATCCCCGACGAAGTGGCTGACGCCGAGACGCCGATAGACGAAATAAGCGGCCTTAAACGAGAACGGGAACGCGAGCGCGGCTTCGGCGGCGCGCTTGTAGCCGAGCCGCCCGCCGCTTCTTGCGCCCTCGACCAGCGCGTCGGCGTTGCGCATCAGCGCCTGCAGGGCGGCGGGGGAAGCGGCGCGCCGCGCCAGCGTATCGAGGACGAGCATCCGCTCCTGGTTTCCCAGCGCGACCAGCGCGACAGTCATCCGATCGTGTTCAGTCAGAGCGATTTCGTCGACCGCCTCTCGGAAGCCGGCCGCCGCCTGTCGCGCCTTATAGGGCCCAAGCGCGCGTTCCACAGCCTCTGGATGCAGATCGTGCTCCTGAGCGGTCTTGGCGATCATGTCGCCCGTCTCGGCAAAGCTGAGCTCCAGCACCCGGTCGCGCAACAGCCGGTCGATCGGCGACAGGCGATCGAGACCGAGCAGCCGGATGACGCCTCGTAGCGTCGTGCCGTTGACGAGCAGCGTGAACATGACGAGGCCGGTCGCGAGCACCGCGACAAAGCGGCGAACCTCATGCGGCAGCGCGGGATTCTCGGTGACGCCGAGCGCCAGCACCAAAGTCAGCGCGCCTCTTAAGCCTCCCCAGGCGATCGCAAGCTTGTAGGCGGTGCTGATCGGCTGGGTGAGCCGCGCGAGGCTCAGCATCGGCAACAGCAGGAACAGGACGGCGAGGCGGGCGCCGAACGCCGCGACGATGAGGACCGCCACCAGCACGAGGTCGCGCCAATGCATGTCGAACAGCAGTCTCGGCACCAGGATCGACGCCAGCAGGAAGACGAGCGAATGCGCCCAGAAGGCGATCTGCTCCCAGAGATCGCTGAGGAACGACCAGTTGTAGGGCGCGATGCGGGTCCGCCCGAAGGCGCTGACCGTGAGGCTCGCCGCGAGCACGGCGACGACCCCGGAGACGTCGAACAGACGCTGCGCGGCGATAAACGAGAGATAGGCGAGCGCGACCGTCAGCGTTCCCTCGGCGAGCCGGTCGTCGCGCGTCCAGGGAACGAGTTCCAGGAAGGCGCGGCCGGCGATCACGCCCAGGACGGCGCCGCCGAGGAAGGAGCGGGCGAATTCTTCCGCACCTGCTCCAAGGACCGGCGGGCGTCCCGAGACGATGATCCCAAGCAGGACAGTGTAGAGCACGATCGCCGCGGCATCGTTGAGGAGGGCCTCGCCCTCGACGAGCCGCGTCAGACGCGCCGGCGCGCCGACGTCGCGGAAAACCGCGATGACCGCGGCGGGATCGGTGGTCGAGATGACCGCGCCGAGCAGCAGGCAGACGGTGAGCGGCAACGCGGCGAACGGCCACAGCGCGAGGCCGACGATCGCGGCGGTGACGATGGTCGCGATAACCGCAAGCATCAAGATCGGCGCGGCGTCCTCGATGATGCGCCGGACGTCGATTGTGAACGCCGCCTCGAACACGAGCAGCGGCAGAAAGACGTAGATGAACGTCTCCGAACCCAGCGGCAGATTGGCGAAGAGGCTCACCATCTCGCCGAAATGGCTCGAAAGCGGGCTTTGCAGCAGAAAGCCCGAGGCCGCGCCCATCGCGCCGCCGATCACGGCGAGGAGCACGACCGGCGCAAGCCCCAGCCGCTCCGCGAGCGGCTGGCTCAGCGCCACAACCACCAGCAGCGTCCCGAACACCGCCAGGACGAGGACAATATCGAGCATGGCTCCGCTTATCCGTCGCCGCCCCGGCCTAAGGGCGGGGACGGCTCAATCACGCAGTGTCACGTTCGAGCGTTTTGCTTGTCAACCGAGGGGCGCCGGCCGTTGTTGAGCCTAGCGGCCGCCTCAGCGACGATCCGCTCGCGCTCTTTCACCATCGGCGCGAGCCGCGAGCGCACGATTTCCACGACCGCCGCTGTCGCAGTCGACGGATGTCCGCCGTCGAAAGGCGGCGCCGGCGCGTATTCGAGGTTGAGCTGAATGGCCTCCGCGATCTCGCGGCCGGCGAGTTCCGCGACCAGCGTCAGCGCGAAATCTATGCCGGCGGTGACGCCGCCGCCGGTCATCAGCTTGCCGTGGCTAACGACGCGCTCGTGCACCGGAATGGCGCCGAGCGTCTCGAGCAGATGGTGCGACGCCCAATGGGTCGTCGCCCGCTTTTCATTCAGCAGTCCCGCGGCGCCAAGCACCAGCGCCCCCGTGCAGACCGAGGTCACGAAGCGCGCGCCTTCCGCCTGACGATGGACAAAGCCAAGCGTCTCCTCGTCGCTCAGAAGCGCGTTGATTCCTGCCCCGCCCGGCACGCAGAGCACGTCGAGCTGCGGGCACGTCGCGTATGTTGAATCCGGCGTGAGCGTGAGTTTCGTCGAAGAGACGATAGGATCGAGGGTTTTCCAAACGAGACGGACCCGCGCGCGCGGCCACGATGCGAAGACCTCATAGGGCCCGGTCAGATCGAGCTGCTGAACGTTCGGAAAGACGAGGAAGCCGATCTCGATCGGGGGCGAGCGTTCGGTCATGGCGAGGCCCTTTCCTTCCCTGCTGGCGCCGGCCGCCCGGGCGCTTGCGGGGTGTCGTCGGCAACGACGATTTCGCTGCGCTTGACGCCCATGGCGTTGGCGAGCAGGCGCAAACGCTCGGCAACAGCATCGCTGTCCGGCGCGCGCGCGGCCGAACCGACCTCGAGCCGGACGCGATCGGCCTCGAGTCGCAGGCGCGCGGTGGCGAGCAGCCCGGGAACGCCGCCGGAGAACCGATAGGCGAGCAGCATTGCGCGTCCGAGAATGAGCGCACGGCGCAGGGCTGCAGCGGACAGGAGGCCGGCCGCCGGCTTGAGCCAGGGCGCATCGGGCCGGCCCGCATAGCGCGCATGGATCGCGGCGGCGATGAAAACCCTCTCGGCGTGGCTCACTCCGATGAACGGGAATTGCAGAATGCGGCGGAAGCTTTCTTCGGCTCTCAGGTCCGGCGCGTCCCTCCAGGCGATATCCGAAAGCGCGCAAGCCGCCACCCGCAGGCGGGCTTCGGCATGAGGCTCGCCCGGAAAGAGATCTGCCGTCCATGACGCAAGCGCCGGAGCGAAATCCGGCACCCGCGCCAGCGGCAGTCCAATGAGTTGCGCGCCCTCGAGCAGGGGATCGAGATATTGCTCTTGCCTCGTGAGCTGCGAATAGATGAGGCCCTCGCGCAATCCCAGGGCGGAAAAGACGACCCGCTCCGGCGCGAGGCGCTTCAGCACACGGTCCAGCACCATCGCCGCCGCCGGCAGCGTTCGCGCCCGCCGCGCGGCGACGCCCGGAGTCGCGGCGAGCCTGGCCGGCGAGAGACGCAAGACGAACTGCGCAAAATCCCGGGCGACCGATGCGGTCAGTTCGTAGCCGTGAACGACCTTGACCGGAGCGTCGACCAACTCGATGTGGGCCTTGGCAAGCGCGCGCCAGCCGCCGCCGACCGGATAGAACACCGGCCGGCTCAGCCCGGACTTGAGGCCCTCCCGCAGGATGTCGTCGACGCGGCGCTTGGCCGACGCAACGCCTTCGGCGAGCATCGCTTCGACCGGCAGCGCGCCGAGCGGCAGGCTGACCCAGCCGCCTCCCACGTGATCATCGATCGCCTCCGCGACCTCGAGGCTGCCGCCGCCCATATCGCCGACCAGCCCCACGGGTCGAAAGAACCCCGAGATGACGCCGAGCGTCGCGTAACGCGCCTCTTCTTGCCCCGTGAGGATGCGAACTTTGAGCCCGCTTTCCGCCGCGATCGCCGCCGCGAGAGCCGATCCATTGGAGGCGCGGCGCATCGCCTCGGTCGCGGTCGCGTCGATCCGGGTTACGCCCATCGCGTCGGCAATGGCGCGAAACCGGCGCACCGCCTGGACGGCTTGCCGAAAGCCTTCGGGTGAAATCCTCCCGGTCTCAGCGAGGCCTTCGCCGAGCCGGAGCAGCGATTTTTCGTTGAAGCGAGGCATCGGCGCGCGGCCAAGCTGGTCGTAGACCATGAGCCGAACGGAATTGGATCCGATGTCGACGATCGCGTAGGGCGGCCGCGCCGAGCGCGTGACGCGCTCGGGATCGAGCTCGAGCGGCCTCAGGTCGGTCTTGCGGGATTGGGGCGTCTTCGTCGTCATCGCGCTCCTCCGGCGCAAGCCGATCATGCGCGACGGCGATGAACTTGACCAGCCGCGGGGGCTTCAGCGGTCGAAGGCCCCGCCGCGGTTCCCCGCTCTTCGCGGGCCTGCAGGTTGACAGCCCCGCCGCGCCTCACGATGCAGGGACAATGACTGCCTCCCTGCCCGCTCTTCTCGTGACCGGCTTTGTTCTCGGCTGGTCCGTCGCCTGGCCGCCGGGGCCGATCAACGCCGAGATTGCGCGGCGCTGCGCCGCGGGCGACTTCCGGGCGGGGATTGCCGTGCTTGTCGGCGCTTCCAGCGCCGACGCCTTATGGGCGGTCGCGGTTGCGCTCGGCGTCGGCTTTCTGTTCGCCGCGCCGCTCGCGCGGACGGCCATGGGCGTCGTCAGCATCGCGCTTTTGCTGGCGCTCGCCTTTCTCTTCCTGCGCGGCGCCTGGCGGGCTTTCGTGCATAGGCCGGCGCCTGAGGCGAAGCCCGGGGCGCAGGCCCCGCTGGCCTCCGCCCGCGGCGGCTTTGGGCTCGGCGCTGCGATGGCGCTGACGAGCCCGTGGAACGTCGCCTTCTGGCTCGCCGCCATGGGCCGGCCGGAGCTCGCGGGCGCCCGGGCAGGATCGCTCCTCATCATGGCCGCCGCCGTGATCGCCGGCGCCTTGACCTGGGGCGTCATCTGGGCCTCGTCGAACGCGCTGCTGCACCGCACCCTCGAAGGCCCGGCCAAGCGCTGGTGGACGATCCTGGTCGATCTCGCGACCGGGATGCTCATGCTCTGGTTCGCCGTTTCCTCGGCGCAAAGGCTGATGGCGGGGTAAGCAATCTGCAGCCGAAGCCAAGCCGCTGGAACGTCGAAGGCGGCGGACGAGGATTCACTGACGGGCGCGGCCATATGTCGCGCCAAATCGTTGCGGCGCGGTGACCTTGCGTCAACTTTGTGACCCAAATCCAGTTTATTGAAGGAAGAAGCGGCTCGCCGCGGCTGTTTCGCTCCTCGCGCGCGTCGGCCCAACGAAAGGCTTAGGCGCTTTCGTCGCTCGCGCCTTTGACGATTTTGCGCCGAGGGTGCGCCATGGATCGTTCCTACTTGAAGCTTTTTGCTCTCCACCGCGCTGGCGCTCGCATTCGCGGGCGGGCCCCACGCGGCAGTCGTCGTCGTTCCGACCGTGCCGGGCTCACTCGACGGGGCCAATGGCGTCGGAGGCCCGGGGATGCCCGGTGGAGATGCGACGGCGACGGCCGTGACGAGCGACCCGTCGAACACGGCGACGGCTACCGGCGGCGCCGGAGGAGCAGGCGACGTCGGCTTCGACGGTGGCGCGGGCGGCAAAGCGACGGCCACCGCGACGACGACCCAGCCTGACTCGATCGGGCAATGGCGCCGCAACCGCCACCGGCCAGGGCGGCGCGGGCGGCAACGGCGGCTTCGGCTACAAGCGTCGGCAACGGCGCCAATGGCGGCGACAGCGCGGCGACCGCAACCGTCACCGGCGTCGGGACAAGCAACGGTCTCCGCCAGAGCGGTTGGCGGCGCCGGCGGCGGCACCATCGAATGCTACAGCAACTGCAATGCCGGAAACGGCGGGGCCGCCGCGGCGGGCGCGCTCGGCTCCGCGACCGGTCAGGTCACGGTCTCGGCGAACGCGACCGGCGGGGCCGGCGGCTCCACCTTTGGCTACGGGGGTGCCTACAATGGGGGCGTCGGGGGGGCCGGCCTTCTGTCGAGGAGTGGCGCCGGGCCGGCCGTCGCCGGATATTCGACCTCCGGCGGCTCAGTCACGGTGTCGGGATCCGCAACGGGCGGCGCTGGTGGACTCGCTGCTGGCAACGGCGGCAACGGAGCATCGGTGATGCTCCTGAGCGATGGCGGGGCGAACGACGCCGTAGGCGGAGCCACCTCCGGCGTGCTGAACCTGACGCAATCCGCGACTGGCGGCGCGGGCGGCGACGGCGGCGTCGGCTACGCCGGGATGGGCGGCGACGCGAAAAGCACGCTTATCGGATCCAATCCCTCGTCAGCGATCGTCTATAATCTCACCGCTAACGCCACCGGCGGGGCCGGTGGGGGCACCGGCGGGGTCGGTGCAGCGCCTGGAGGCGGCGCGACCGCTATCACGAGCGCAGCAAGTTCAACCGCCAGCGGCGAGGCCGGGGCGGTGTCGAACGCGACGGGCGGAACGGGCGGCGTCGCATATGCAATGGTATTCCTCGAGCCGGGCGGAAGCGGTTCAGCGGACTCAACTGCGGTCGAAAGCGGTTTCGCCGGCGCCGCCAATGCGACCGCCAACGCTTACGGCGGCGGCGGCGCTTCCTCCGGAGGAGACGGTTTCGGGGGCTCCGGCGGGTCGGCGAACGCGAACGCAAAAGCGACGGCGATGAACGGCGGCGTCGGCAGCGCGTCTGCAAACGCGATTGGCGGCGAGGGCGGCATGGCTGGCGAAGGCACGTACGGCTCCGGCGGCGACGCCCAGGCGACCGCGGCGGCGACGTCCTCGCAGGGCGCTTTGGCAAATGCAACGGCGACAGGCGGAAACGCCGCAGCAGACGCATACGGAATTGCATTCAACGTCGGCGCTGGCGGCCCCGCGACGGCGGCCGCGCATTCGACGGCGGTGTCGAATGGATCATCGACAGCGGATGCGCAGGCCAATGGCGGCGGCGGCGCGTCGATAAGCCTGGTGGCCTTTTCCCTTGCGCCCGGCGGCGCCGGCGGCAACGCGACGGCGACTGCCAATTCGGCGGCGCTTGGGGGCGGCACAGCGACCGCGACAGCTTACGCGGCCGGCGGAACCGGCGGCGCGTCTATCTCTTATAACCCCTATTACGTCAGTCCCGGCGGCGCCGGCGGAGACGCGACGGCGACCGCCAACTCGGCGGCGCTTGCTGGCGGCACGGCGATGGCGACGGCTAACGCATTCGGCGGCGCCGGTGGCGCATCCGTGTTCGGAGGAGACGGCGCACAGGGCGCCGCAAACGCCACATCGTCGGCGAGGACGCAGAAGGGCGGCATGGCGGTAGCGCAATCAAACGCCGCGGGCTCGAGCGGACAGACGCTATCGACGGCGCAGACGGGATTTGCCTTCGTAAAGGTCGGGGCGAATGCCCAGGTCGGCTACGCTGGGAGCACAATCGCCATTACGCAGGGCGGAGGCTCAGGCGAGGCCTTCGTCAACCCCGGTCAGTCGGCCTACGCCTTTACGGTCAGCCTTCCCGACAAGGGATACGCCGCATCGCTAATCGGCGGCGCGGGAAATGTCGCCTCCGCCCTGCTGGGACCGCGCGACGTGGTGTTCGGAGCCTCGATTCTGGGCACGAACGGAGGCGGGCAAACTTCCGCGACATTCGATTTCAACTATCACGGCGATCTGCTGCTCGGTCTCATCGACGATCAGCCAAGCGTCAGCGGGGAGTTCACCATCGTCGCCAACGGCGTCACGTTCCTGGACCAGACCTTCACTGACCCGTCGATCGCCGACAGCTTCTTCCAGGATCACGTGATCGATCTCGGATCGTTTTCCGGTCCCGCCGTCGACCTGACCATTGGCTACAACGGCGGCTTCGGCGCCTTCGACTTCGCCGTCGGCGGAGCGGTCCCTGAAGCCTCGACCTGGGCGATGATGCTGCTCGGCTTCATGGGCCTCGGCTTCGCCGGCTGGCGCCGAGCCCACGCCGGGGCGCGCTCAATAGCCTGACCGGCACCTGGCCGGAGGTTCCTGCGGGCGCGATTCTATGCTCGCGCGCGCCGGTCTGCGGCGAGCGTGAGCTTTGCCGGCGCGAAGGCTGATGACGACGTGACGTCGGACCCGCGCAAGCAGGGATTCGGGCCGCGCGCGGTGCAGTTAGGAACGCGCCGGCGCGCCGGGCCCTCCCCGCGCGTTTCGCAAACGTGACAGCACGGTCCGCCTGCCGCATGATCCCTCGGCGCAGGGTAAGTCACGCCTGTATCGGGGAAACGCCGCCAATGGGGAGCCGGCTCAAATTCTACGGCTGGGGCTACGAGAACACAGGCCTCAGCGACGCCGAGCGCGAGCATCTGTTCCGCTTCGTCGTCGACCGGCTCGGCGTCGAGCCGCGCCTCGCGCCGCCGCCTGAAGCCTCCGACATTGCGCTTCGCGCGCCCCGCATCACCCCGCCATCAGCGCTCGCGAACATGCTGGCTTCAGACGCTTACGAGCGATTGCTCCATACTTACGGCAAGTCCTATCCCGAAACGGTCCGCGCCTTCGCGCGCGACTTCGCCAATGCGCCCGATCTCGTCGCCCTGCCGGAAACCGAGGCGGACGTCGCCGCGGTGCTTGACTGGGCGAGCGGCGCGAAGGTCGCCGTCATTCCGTTCGGCGGCGGCTCTTCGGTCGTCGGCGGCGTCGAGCCGGCGGTCGGCGGGGCCTATTCCGGCGCGGTGAGCCTCGATCTGCGCCGCTTGAACCGCGTGCTCGAGGTCGACACAACGAGCCGCGCCGCGCGCATTCAGGGCGGCATTCGCGGTCCTGCGATCGAGGCGGCGCTAAAGCCTCATGGCCTCGCCATCCGGCACTATCCGCAGAGCTTTGAGTTCTCGACGCTGGGCGGTTGGATCGCGACGCGCTCAGGCGGGCACTTCGCCACGCTCTACACCCACATCGACGATTTCGTCGAAAGCCTCCGCACGATCACGCCGGCGGGTGCGATGGAGTCGCGCCGCCTGCCGGGTTCCGGCGCGGGCCCCAGCCCGGACCGCATGATGATCGGCTCCGAGGGCGCGCTCGGCGTGATCACCGAGGCCTGGATGCGGCTGCAGGGGCGGCCGCGCTTCCGCGGCGACGCCGTGTTCGGCTTCCCCGATTTCTTTGCCGCCGCGAGGGCCGTGCGCGCGGTCGCGCAAGCCGGGCTCTATCCCTCGAACCTCAGGGTCATCGACAACGACGAGGCCGGCGCCTATGGCGTCAACGCCTACGAGGAGAGCGTGCTAGTGCTGGCCTTCGAGTCCGCCGACCATCCGGTCGACGTCTGGATGGCGCGCGCGGTCGAACTTTTGCAAGACCACGGCGGCCGTCGCCATACCGACGAGGGCGCGGCTTCACGCTGGCGCACGGCTTTCATCCGCATGCCCTACGCGCGCGAATTGACCGTGCCGATGGGCGTCATCAACGATACGTTCGAGAGCGCCATCACCTGGGACCGGTTCGAGGCCTTCCACGCCGCCGTCAGCGCCGCGACGCTCGAGGCGATGAAGGAAGCAACCGGCAATGCCGGAACTGTCTCGACCCGCTTCACCCATGTCTATCCCGATGGGCCGGCGGTCTATTACACGTTCAATGTCCGCGGCGACCTGAGCCGGCTGATCGAGCAATGGCGCCATATCAAGACGCGCGCCTCGGACGCGCTGATCGCCGCCGGGGGCACTATCACCCACCACCACGCCGTCGGGCGCGACCACATGCCCTGGTACCGCGCCCAGCGCCCGGCTCTGTTCGGCAATGCGCTCGCGGCCGCCAAGAGCGCGCTCGATCCGGCAGGGATCATGAACCCGGGGGTGATCGTGCCGTGAGGACGGCCTCAAAAAGCGCGTCCCTTTCCGCCAGAAGCGTGAGATAGGGGATGCAAGGGCGCGCCGATTTATGGCGCGATCAGTCCTTCGATCAAGGCGGCAAGCGGCGCTTCGTCGCTCTGGAAGCTGGCGACCATCGCCGCCAGCATTGCAGACGGATTCATGCGCTCCATCGCCAGCGGATGGCCGACCTGCGCAGCAAGCAAAGCGAGGTAGGTAAGCTGCGTTCGCCCATTGCCTTCGCGGAAAGGATGGATCGCGTTCAACTCGGCGAGCGTATGCGCCGCGCGCGACGCAAAGTCGCGCTCTGTAAGTCCACGCAAGAATTTCTCCCGCCTCAGCCGATCAAAAAGCCTGCGCATCTCGTCGTCGATATGCTCGGGATAGCAGAACATGCTGCCGGCCTTGGCGATGCGCACGGTACGCGGCTTGCCGGCCCAATCGAACACGTCCTGGAACAGGTGGCGATGGATCGCTCGATAATGGGCGTAGCCTAACCGGCCGCGCGGCAATGGCTCCTCGGCGCGCTGCGCGGTGATCATCGCCTCGTAAGCGTCGAGCCTGGCCTGGTCGCGCAGGCCCAGGCGGTTCACGAGAATATTGGTTCCGGGATAACAGTAAGGATCGGGGCTGCTTTCGTACATCCGGTCCGTCAGTGCGCCGACGCGAACCGCGCCTGAATGGCGCTGCGGCGTTCGGCGGCGCTCAGACCGTCGCGATCGAAGCGTTCCAGGTCAGCGCGCATGTCGGGCGTCAGCGCAACGCCCTCGACCGCGCTGATGCGGGCAAAGCGGTCACGGCCGATCACGAAACCGGCCGGGCGGGCGCGCGTCGGACGCTGGGGACGCAAGGGACTCAGTTTGCGCATGCTCGAAGGATGGCACAACCGGGACATGGCGAGCAAGGCTTGAGCATGTGATGCCAAAGGCGCCGAAAGCGCATCCTTCTTTGGACTTAAGCTGGCTCAACGCCGCCAAGGCCAGCGAGCTGGGTCTGTTAGGCAAGGCCGTGGGCCTTAGCTCCGGCGATTGCCGCCCACAAGCCCCATTCGAGGGCGTGCTTCGTGAGCGATTTCAACTCTTCCGTCCCGGCATCGGCCACGGCCGCCACGAACCGCTCGCCCAAGTTCTGCTTGCGGATCTCCGGCGTCGACGTCGGCTTGTCGGCCAGCGGCTTCGGGAATGGCGACGCGTTCAGAATTTCAAATCCCCTCGCCGACAAGACATATGTGAAGGGAGCGTGGGGCTCCTTAAGCAAATAATCCGTGTTGCACAGCCACTTGAGGGTGTGTTCCGCGACTATCCTCGCGTCCCTTTCCGTTATATCGCCGTGGGCGACCGCCTTCGCAAGCTCTTGGGGTTGAATTGTTGTAGAAACCGGGAAGCTCTCGTACAGGTCGGCGAACGCTTTTGCGGCGAACAGCTGAAATAATTCGACGTTCTTCATACTCACAGCCCCGCGCTGGGCTCTGCCCTAGCACCAAGCCCCCGCCCAATTACGCCATTATGAAGAAACTACTCGCATGCTCTTGCGCTCGCACAATGGCGTCGTGGCTAATCGCACACCACTACGGCTCGAACAAGATTGACAAAGCGTTAACGATGTCTGCGATGTGGGCGGGCTCAGGGGATGGACCATGAAAATAGCGTTGTGGGTGATTGGACAAATTATTCTGGCATCGTCCTACGCACGAGCCGAAGGCGTTTCGGCAAAGTGCACCTTAGAGGTCGACGGAAGAAGTATCTGGGACGGAAAGTGCTGCGTAGAGCATTCCGCGATTGACGATGGAGCCGGGGATTTCTCGTAGAAATCCGGGCAGAAGGCTTGCGGGGTTGTGTTTACGAGAGGAAACATCCTGAACAAAACACCTTGCCAACATCTCAACGAAAGTGCTTCGGCCCGTGGATTTCTATTATCTCAGTACCTCCATCGATGGATACATCCGAGGAGGAACCTGCAGGGCCCGGTTCTGAAGGTCATGAGAAATTATCTGCGTACTGGAACATCGAGGACGCTTGCCATGCTGATATGTCTCCCGTTGGAGCGTTTAAGACCGGGAGCGGTGCCTATCGGGCGCCCACTTTCGTTTCCATTGGGAGCAAGAATAATGCGAGCCATGCTCGAAGCGCCGACCAACGAAACGGCCGCCGACGGCCTTCTCTGGTCGGTCGCTTCCTCACGCTTTGGCCCTCGCGGTTGCAATCGCGCTCATCCCGGCAGTCGGATTCGCCGAAAATACGGTTCCCTTTCCTGACTACCCCGATGCGGCGCAGGCTTGCCGGAGGGTGCTAATTCGGGACATGCTCAAGGCAACCCAGCCTTTGAGGATATCGTGAATAATTGCATTGCGCAAAATCAACAGGGCTACGACGAAGCAAAATACGTCTGGCCCCACCTTACGCAGAAGAACGCAATCTTCTGTTTGAACGTGGCAAACAAAATCGAGACATTTCCCTATATCATGTTGGGACAATGCGCGACAGAGTTTTTTGCTGGACAACCTCTCCCGCCTCAGACTTTCAACAAGTGGTGATCGATATGCGCTTTCCTCTTTCTCATCGGACGTGACCCCCGTCGAGGTCGCCCAGACGCCGTGGCATTTCACGACAGGGCTCGATGCGCTTGACCACTGGCAGACGATCATCGCTGGCGTTCTTGCGTTCGCGGCGGGCTTCGGCACCGTCGTGGCGACGATGATCATAGCCCAGAGGCAGATCGCCGCCTCGCGCGAGGAAGCCGACAGGGTGATCGCCGCGACCCGCGATCAGACCAAGGTCACCACCGAGCAAACCGCAACGACTGTTCGTTTGGAGCGGATGCGCGATGAAGGTGAAGCCCACGCATTTCGCGTCATGCTCGAAGCGGCGATGACGCGGGTCCTCGCCGAGGCGGCTTGGGCCAAAAAGACCTATCCGCGCACTTTCACGCAGACGACCGACGTGTCTGTCGAAGCCTATGCAGTTCGCCAATGCATCACCAAGGGCGCGTTCGCGGAATTACGCGCCGCTTGCGTCAGGCGGGGCAGCCCTTTGACCGGCGAGTTTCTCTACCTCGAAGGCGAGATCGACAGCTTCAGGTCGCAAGTTGGGACCTACTCCTTCTCAGCGGCGGGGACCATGCCGGTCCAAAAGGGCAACCACGCCGGTCTCAGCGAACAGCTTGCCTTGATCGAAAGGATGGCGACCGCCCTGCGCGAAAAGGCCGCGCGAGACCGTTGGGGCTTGACGTTGCCGGGCAGGGCCGAACGCGCAGGCTTTGACCCATGATCAAGCTCGCCATCAGCGTCGCCGCGTCCGAGGCGATAGCCCGAACGCTCCCGGTGGCAGCGTGGCCATCGAGGACGAGGCCAACGAGCGGGGCGAGCGCACCGCCTGACTGGAGGAGGTCTGGGTCGACAGGCTCGGTCCGATGCGCAGATGGCTTTGCGGACCTTCGAAAACTAGGCGCAATTCGTGCGCATACTTCACGGAGAGCCCGTTTCAGGAGGGCAGACCACCACAGCCCTCGAAGCTCATTTATGGAGCCGCCTGCCAAAACTTCAACTCGTAATAGATATCAGCGAGGGTTGACGCGTTTTTGTTGATAGTACCTCCAAACTTGAACATGGGTTGTTCGCAATTAGTGCCCGACATATAGCCGAACATACCCGTTTTTATGTTATTGCTAAAAGTATATTCAGCTGAGTTTCTGGCGCTCGACTGGATGCGCACGTCTGGGTTGGCTGATCTCCACCGGATCATAAACTCGCCGGACGAACAGCCGTTCGAAGAATTAGGGAAATCTGGTATTCCCTGCCAACCCTGCCCCTGAAAAATGCGCATCGTTCCCCTTGACGGGAATGGTTTGCCCCAAAAATCCTGCCCGGCTTCAGATATAAAACCGCTTAACCTCTTGGGAAAAGGAGGGATGCTTTCACTTGACGTGGTGACGTTTGCACCCTGCTCTGTCGGCCAGACCAACTCCGCATGCAAGGGCGACGCGAATGGACCCATCGCGAGGACGCCCGCAAGTAAGAACGGCGACCTAATGCTTGCCCCCTCGATTGTGTAACGCCGCTCTCTCGTGCGATGCTCGTCGCTTGTCGACTGGCCGGTCTATCCGCGCGCGAGGCGTACTATGCAGACGTCAGAGCGCGCACGCAATGCAGACCCCCCGCGATACCCAAACGCGCCCACGCTGTCGCGTGACGCCCGGAACTCCGCGCCTCTCCAGCCGATGTCGCCGCGGCGGCATAGAGCCCATAGGCCGTTGGCGGCCTCGGCGAAGAGCCGTTCCGGCGCAATGAGCGTCGTGCGATTGTCCAGGAACTCGCCGCCTCTTCGGAGAAAGCTTCGTTCACGAGCCACTTCACGGCGAGCTGGCGTCGACGACATAGCCGGTCATGCGGCGCCGTCGCGGTCCCGGTCGGCCCGAATGACCTCGGTCGTGTCGACGGGGGATCTGAGGCGTTCCCGCAGAATTTTCGCCCGCGCCTCGAAATTGTCGGCTCCCTCCGGAAGCGCCTCGCGGAGGATCTCGCGATGTTCGGCCTCCGCGGATCGGCCATGCGCCGCCGCCCGCTGTTTTAGCGACCGGACGATCTCAGCGCTGACGTTTCGAACAGTCAGTTGGCTCATTGCTGCCTGCAACTGATTGCCTTCATTGCCTGCAAATATGCGCGCAGACGAGGAGATCGGCAAGGGTCGACGCGCAACGGGCAGTCGCCGCGGTGACCTTTTCTCTGCGCGCGTAGAAGATCACGGCCCACGCCATCTGACGACAAGCGGACCGTTCTCGCCCATGACCGGGTCGTACGCCGGGACTGGCAGTGATCGCATGCGCGCTTCCATCGCGCGCGTCGGCGCTTCCCTGCAGATGTCCCATCGCTGGCCGCGGGGATAAGCGCCGACGACGAGGAAGTCGTCGCTCGCCCCGAGCAGACAATGGCCCGTTCCGGCCGGCAGCACGACGACGTCGCCGGCGCTGACGCTCACCTCCGCGCCGCCGGGTCCGCCGAGCATGAGCCTCGCCGTTCCAGACGCAAAGCCCAGCGTTTCGTGGGCGGTCGAATGGTAGTGGTGATAGCTGAAGACGCCGTCCCGCCACTGCGGCGGCCAGCCGTTGCGCTCGAACATCGCCTCGAACGCAGACGCCCGGCCGCTCCGGCTGTCGCTGGGGAGCGCGCCGCGATAATGCAGAACCGGCAGACGGGAATTGTTCGGAACCCAGCCGTTCCGTTGAAGCAGGATCGCATCAGGGTCTGCCCCGGTCACCGCGGCGGAACCCGGAGAGGACCCGCAGCGAGCTGGCCCAGCGCTTCGGAATTGTCGCCCATGATCGCGTCCCGGACGAACTCCTTTTCCGTCTTCGCGAGGGCGACGGAGCTCGCGGCGGCGGCGAGCATGACGCGGCAAGCGAGGTAACATGCGACATTGGCGGCGCCTTGTTGAGGACTATCCGCGAGCCGAACGCGCCGCGTCACTACCCTGTTCCAAATCTGTCGACGACGGGCATATCTCACTGCACTGGATCTGCTCTGCGAGCCTCCACATGCCCTGGTATCGCACGCAGATGCCGGCCCTCTTTCGGCAAGGCGCTCGCGGCCGCCAGAGGCGCGCTCAATTCGGCAGGGACTATCAACCCGGGAGTTCTGGTCCCGTAGGCGCCTTGGGCGACTCCTGGTCCCTGATCGCCAGCGAAAGCCCCGCAATTAGCAGCGCGGACAGCCCGACCAGCGCCAGCACGCCTCGGAACCCGGCGAGGCCGAACGCGATCCCGCCGACGGTCACGCCGACGGTGCCGCCGAGAAAACTGCACGAATTCAGGACGCCGGAGCCGTTGCCGGTCTCAGTCGGCAGGAGCGCCGCGAGGCCGATCCTCGGCGCCGACGCGTAGGGGAGCGCAATGCCCGCCCCGACGGCGCAGAGGCCGAGCAGCAGCGCCACGAAACCAGCGTCCGTCGCTGAAGCCCAGGCAACGGCGCAGCCGAGCGCGAGCAGGAGCGACCCGCCGGCCATCATGGGCCGAAGGCCTATTTTCGCCGAGAGCCAGGGCGCCGCCCGCGCGAAGCCGAATAATGCCGCCGACATCGGCATGAGCGAAAGGCCCGCGGCGATCGGCGTTCTGCCGAGCCCCGCCGACGACTGCGCAAAAAGGTTGTAGTAGAGCAGGACGGCCACGATGCAGGACATGAGCAGGAACGCCAGCGCGCAAGCGAGGGCGAAGTTCCGGCTTCGAAACAGGCCGAAGTCGACCAGCGGGCGTTGGTGGCGGGTCTCGATCCGAAAGAGCGCGGCGAAGGCGATCGCGGCCAGAGAGAGCGGCGCGATTGCGCCGGCCGGATCGGCGACTGCCGTGGCCGTGGCGCGCAGTCCATGGACGAGCGCGACCATGAAGAGCGCGAGCAGGCCGAGCCCGAGCCAGTCGCCGCCCCTCGAAGGCTTGCCGGCGTTTCCGGGATTGAGCCACAGCGTCGTGGCCGCCGGGATCATGACCGCAACGTTGAGCCAGAAATTCACCCGCCAGCCGGCATAGTGGGTCACCGCGCCGCCGACCAGCGGCCCGATGCTGAAGCCGAGCATCAGAAATCCCGTCCAGGCGCCGATCATGCGCCCACGGTCCGAGCCGGAGGCCGCCGTCTCCGACACCGCCGCGAGCGTGCCGGCGACAGCGAACGCCGCGCCGACGCCCTGCAGCGCGCGGGCGCCGACGACCATGGCGCCGTCGGCGGCGAGCGCGATGATCAATGAGGCCAGGGCGAAGAGCGCGATGCCGGCGGCCGAGGAGCGGCGCGCGCCAAACCGGTCCGCCGCGTCCCCGCCCAGTACGATGAAGACGGCGGAGGCGAGCAGGTAGGCGTTGACGATCCACTCAACCGTCGCCGGACCAAGCCCGAGTCCGCTCGTCATGGCCGGCAGCGCCGCCATGATCGCCGTGCTGTTCTCGCCGACCGACAGGATGGCCAGATAGCACGCGGCCAGCACGAGCAATCGATCGCGCGACATTGTTGCTCCGGTTCAGGAATCAGCGATCAGTGACCAGAGCAGTATCAGCGATCCGGGCGGAAAACATTGGTGATCGCCTCGTTGCTGAACCCCTCCGCCCCATGCAGATTTCGCATGGCGACGGTGCCTCATAGGCGCTCATCGATAGCGATCGTTCTGCGTGTTCGCCCACCTGATAACGCCCTGATAAGCGCGAATTAAGCCCCTGTTCTTCGCCTGTTATTTTCCTCGCGCTGTACATAATTACTTTCTTTGAAGTCATTGTAAAATAGATGCATTCTTGGAGTCAGGAAGGGCGGAGCCGGCGTCTCCGGCCTGTTTCATCCCTGCTAGCAGGGATGGAAGCGGCGTGGCGAGGAATCGCCCATATGCGCGGTTCGCATAGCATCGCCGCCGGACGGCGCCCGCCGGCAAGCGGCGCCCCTACCTCTTCGGGAAATCGAGCCCCATCGCGCGGTAGCGCTCAGGGTCGTCGAGCCAGTTTTCGCGCACCTTCACGTGCAGGAAGAGATGGACGTTGGCGCCGTGCGCTTGCGCGATGTCCTTGCGCGCGGCCGTGCCGATCGCCTTGATCGTGCGCCCGCCTTCGCCGATCACGATCTTGCGGTGGCTCTCGCGGGTGACGAACACCGTCTGCTCGACCCGCGCCGTGCCGTCGGGCGCGTCCTTCCAGCTGTCGGTCTCGACCGTCGCCTGATAGGGCAGTTCGTCGTGCAGCCGCTCGAACAGTTTTTCGCGGGTGATTTCGGCGGCGAGCGAGCGGATCGGCGCCTCGGTGATCTGGTCTTCCGGATAGAGCCACGGCCCCGGCGGGATCATCGCGGTCAGCCGGTCGAGCAGGCGGTCGAGCCCGTCGCCGGTCGCGGCGCTGATCATGAAGGTCTCGTCGAACCGATGCGCGGCGTTGAGCCGCGCCGAAAGCTCGAGCAGCTTCACCCGCTCCATCGCGTCGATCTTGTTGAGCACGAGCAGCTCCGGTTTTCGGCTCTCTTTCAGCCCCTCCAGGATCGCCTGCGATCTCCTCGCTCACTCCCGACTGCCCTGCTTCCTTCTTGGCGTCGATCAGGAGCGCCAGCACGTCGGCGTCTCCCGCCGCGCCCCAGGCGGAGGCGACCATCGCCCGGTCGAGGCGGCGCTTCGGCGCGAAGAGGCCCGGCGTGTCGACGAACACGATCTGCGCCTCGCCGCGCGTCACCACTCCGCGCACCGTCGAGCGCGTCGTCTGCGCCTTACGGGTGACGATCGTCACCTTCTCCCCGACGAGCGCGTTCATCAGCGTCGACTTGCCGGCGTTGGGCGCCCCGATCAGGGCGACGAAGCCGCAGCGAGTCGCGCTCACTTTGCGCTCCAGCGGTCGAGAAAGGCCTGGGCCGCGGCCTGTTCGGCCGCACGCTTGGAGCTCGCTTCGCCCGTCTCCGGCTCGTAGCCCGCAAGCACGACGCGCATGACGAAGTGCGGCGCGTGCGCAGGGCCGCTGCGGGCAGCCTCCTCGTAGTGCGGCGCCGCGAGGCCGCGCGCCTGCGCCCATTCCTGCACCGCGGTCTTGGCGTCGCGCGCGGGCTCGCCGTCCGCCGTCATTCGCGGGCCCCAGGCGCGCACGATAAGGTCGCGCGCGGCCTCGAACCCGCCGTCGACGAAAACGGCGCCGATCAGAGATTCGCAGACGTCAGACAGGATCGCGGCCTTCTTGCGGCCGCCGCCGCGCGCTTCGCCGAGGCCCAGCACGACATGGGGCCCGATGTCCCACTCGGCCGCGATCGCGGCGCAGGTTTCGCGGCGCACGAGCTTGGCGAGCCGCATTGAGAGCTCGCCTTCGCTCGCCTGCGGGAAGGCGGCGTAGAGATGGGCGGCGACCGCAAAGCCGAGCACGCGGTCGCCGAGGAATTCGAGGCGCTGGTAGGACTGGATGCGCCCGCCCGTCTCCGCCTGGGCCGAGAGATGGGTGAGAGCTAGCGTGGCGAGGTCGGCATCGCGGAAGCGGTAGCCGAGCCGCGCCTCGAGGTCCGAAAACTCAACCTTCACGCGCTTGTTCATGGAGCGAACCGACCGAAGCCTGCCGCATTCGCGCCGCCGGCGAGTTTGACCTTCGTCAATGCACCCGCTGGAACATGCGGTTCCAGCGCACCGCCCATGGCCATTGCCAGATTGCCCAGGCAGGCGTCTCTTCGGCGATCGAGAAGAAGATCACTTCGCCCCGTCCGATGAGGTTCTCGAACGGCACATAGCCGACGCCGCCCTGATCGCCGGAGAGGCGCGAGTCGCTCGAATTGTCGCGATTGTCGCCCATCATGAAATAGTGACCGGGCGGAACCTCGTAGACCTTGGTGTTGTCGAACGTGCCGTCGTCGCCGTCGATCTGGATGATCTCGTGTTTGACGCCGCCGGGCAGCGTCTCGATATAGCGCGGCGCCTCCTCCGGTTTGCCGAAGTGGTTGACGGTCGGAAAAGGCGCAATCTCCTCGCGCGGAACCATCTCGCCGTTGATGATGAGCCGGCCCTTCTGAACCTGGATCTTATCGCCAGGCAGGCCGATCAGCCGTTTGATGTAGTCGGTCTGGCCGTCGCTCGGCAGCTTGAAGACGATGATGTCGCCGCGCTTGGGCTCGGAGGCGAAGAGGCGGCCGGCGAGATCGGGTTGGGGAATGTTGAGCGTATGCGCGATCGTCGCGACCGAAGGCACTCGCAAAACGCCGAGGTTGAGGTCGCGCGAGCCGGGAACGGCCTCGGGCGTCGGGTCGAAGAAGCTCGGCAGGGAAAAGTGCGAATAGCCGTAGGCGTACTTGGACACAAAGAGATAGTCGCCGACCAGCAAAGTCGGCACCAGCGAGCCGGAGGGAATGTTGAACGGCTGGAAGAGGAGGGTTCTGACCACGAGCGCGATCAGCAGCGCCTCGACGATGACCTTGATCGTTTCCCACCAGCCCTCTTCCTTCTTGACGGGCCTCGCGGCGGCTTCGGCCGGTTTCAGGCTCTTCTCGCTCATCTGCGTCAATACGCCCTTCCTCTCGGAATCGAGTTGGCTCGCCGGTTCCGCCCGGCGGAGCCTCCTATATAGAGCCGGCGCTCCCGCGCCAAGCGTCAAGCCGCCTCGGGCGGCGCGGGCTCAATCGCGCGAGACCATGGCGCAACAATGGCCGCGCCAGTCAGGGCAGCAGGACCAGCGATCCCGTCGTCTCGCGCGCCTCGAGCGCGCGATGCGCCTCGGCGGCTTCCGCGAGCGGCAGACGCCGGCCGACGTGGATCGTGACGTCGCCGCTTCCGACCGCCCGGAAAAGGTCGCGCGCCATCTTCTCGGCCCTCGTCCGGTCGGCGAGGAACGTGAAAAGGGTCGGGCGGGTGGCGAACAGCGAGCCTTTGCGCCCGAGAAGACCGATGTCGAACGCATCGATCCCGCCCGAGGCCGAGCCGAAGCTCGCGAACATGCCGAAGGGCTTGAGGCAGTCGAGCGAACCGGGGAAGGTCGCCTTGCCGACGCCGTCATAGACCACGGCGCATTTCGCGCCCTGAGTGATCTCCTCGACCCGCTTCGCGAAATCCTCATGATGATAGAGGATCGTGTGCTGCGCCCCCGCCTTCGCGGCGAGTTTGGCTTTTTCGGGAGAGCCGACCGTGCCGATCACTGTCGCGCCGAGCGCCCTGCCCCACTGGCAGAGAATGAGGCCGACGCCGCCGGCGGCCGCATGGACGAGGATCGTATCGCCCTCCTTGACGCGATAGGTCTGGCGCAAGAGGTACTGCGCGGTGAGGCCCTTCAGCATCATCGCAGCTGCGGTTTCGTACGAAATGCCGCGCGGCAGCTTGAAGAGGGACCGCGCCTCGATGTTGCGCTCCTGCGCGTAAGCGCCGATTGCGCCGACATAGGCGACGCGGTCGCCGGGCCTGAAATCCTTGACCTCCGGCCCAACCTCGACGACTTCGCCCGCGCCCTCGTTGCCTGGCGTGAACGGCAGGCCCGGCGCCGGATAGAAGCCATTGCGAAAGTAGATGTCGATAAAGTTGACCCCGACCGCGTGCTGGCGCAGCCGGACCTCGCCTTTACCGGGCTTCGGCAGATCGACCTCCTCGAGCTTGAGGACGTCGGGACCGCCGTTCTGATGAATGCGGATGGCGCGCATGGCGATCGCCTCTGAAATGTTTGTCCGGCGACGATTGTCCGGGAAGCGCGCCTCGCGCAAGCCCCACGTCGCGTTGATAGTCCGTCGAAAAGACCCGAGCCACTTGCGCGCCTCTTGCGCTGTCCGTATAGCATCGCGGCGCTTCGGGCTGCCGGAGCGCACCTTCGCGGGCAGGCGCCCATCGTCTAGCGGTCCAGGACGTCGCCCTTTCACGGCGAAAACACGGGTTCGAGTCCCGTTGGGCGCGCCAATTAAAATCAATTGCCTAATGGAGAAACCGGCGTTCGGACGCTCAACTCTTTCCCGATCGGTGTAGCCGGACCGCCATGAACGCTGTCCGCTCGCGCTCCTTGCTCGGAAACGTCGCGACGCTGTCTCCGGGGCTTTTTCTCATTGCCGTTCGGAGATCCGGCGTTGGAGCGCTTCGAGCAGGACAGCCGCCAAGATGATGGCGCCGGTCGCGAAGCCTTGCCAGAAGATCGCGATGCGGGCGAGGTTCAGGAAATTCCTTGTCAGCGCAATGATGACCACGCCGATGATGGTGCGAAGAATATTGCCCTGTCCGCCGTAAAGGCCGGTGCCGCCGATCACGACCGCGGCGATCACCTCGAACTCGAGGCCCTCCCCGGTGTTCGGCGATACGGCGCCGAGACGCGATACGCTGACGACGCCGGCAAGCGACGCCGTGAATCCGACGATCATCAGGCATTGGATCTTGACGCGGTCCGCGCGAATGCCGGACAGGATCGCGACCGTCCGGTTAGAGCCGACCGCGTACACGCGCTTGCCGAAAGCCGTGCGCTCCAGCACGAACCAGCCGACCACGTAAACGATCGCCGCCACCCAGACGATATTCTGAATGGGGAACCAGACGAACAGGTTGGCAAGAGAGCCCGTGTGAAGATAGTCGGCGAAGGCGATCGGCAGCGGGATCTGCGCCCAGCGGCCTTGCCCGAACGACCGGACAACCAGCGGAATGTCGGGGATCGGCTGTCCTTGAGTGACGACCAAAGTGAGGCTCCGGGCGATCATCAACATCCCGAGCGTAACGATGAAAGACGGAATCCGCGCCTTCGTCACGACAAAGCCGACGAACAGGCCGAGTACGGGCCCAACAAAGAGCGGGGCGACGAGTCCGAGCGCGATGACCCACCAGGGATGATCGCTGGCGCTCGGCGCCGGAATCCATCGGACCATGATCCAGCCGGCGACGGCCGCCGACAATCCAACCACGGACCCGACCGAAACGTCGAACTCACCCGCGATCATGACGATTGTCATCCCGGCGGCGACGATGAGCATGACCGTCATCTGACCGAGCAGATTGCCGACGTTCACTGGCGACAGGAAACGATCGTTTGCGATCTGCATAACGATGATCAGGATCGCAAGAACGCCGAGCGCCTGAATAAGGCTGTAGGAGCGCTTGAGGCTCGCGAGAAAGCGGGAGGCGCCGACCAAACGCTCCGGATTTGGCGAGGAGACCGTCGTCACGCCGCCGCGGCCTGAATCTCACCGCAAGCCGAAGCGTGCAGAATGCGCTCGCGGTTCACCTCCTCGCCCGAGAGCTCGCCTATGACGGCGCCTCGGAACATCACCAGCACGCGATCGCACAGCAAGACGAGTTCGTCGAGCTCCGTCGTCACCAGGACGACGCCGACGCCCGCCCCGGCGATCTCGTCGATGATCTTGCGGATCTCTTCCTTCGCGCCGACGTCGACACCGATCGTCGGCTCGTCCATAACGAAGACTCTCGGCCTCGTCTCGAGCCATTTGGCGAACAGAACCTTCTGCTGATTGCCTCCAGAAAGCTGGCGCGCCAGAGCCAGCGGGCCGGGCGTGTGTACGCGCAGACGCTGGATGTTTCTTTCCGCCGTGCGCTCCATCTCCGCGAAATCCAGCGAGCCGCCAACGCGGCCAAAGCGTGACAGGATGGGAAGGCAAATGTTCTCGACGAGCGTGAAGTTGGGCAAGATTCCCTCGCCGAGCCGGTCGCTGGTGAGGAGCGCAATCCCGCTTTCAAGCGAAGCCGCCGGATCTCTCCCGCGGACTGGAGTTCCCTGGATGAGGATCCGGCCGGAAGCCTGCGAACTCGACGCCCCGAACAGCGCCCTTGAGAGCTCGCGAAGACCGGAGCCGGCGAGTCCGGTGACGCCGAGAACCTCGCCGTTGCGGAGCTCAAAACTAACGTTCTTTAGAATGCTTCCCGAGCCGAGGTTCTCGACCGCCATCAAAGGGATTGGCTCGGCGGAGAAGGCGACCTGTGTCGCGCGCCGGGAGGTCTCGACTTTGCGCCCGACCATCTGGGCGACGACTTGCGTTAATGTCGTCTCGCACACCGGGCCGTCTGCGACGACCTCGCCGTCGCGCATTACGGTCAGGTCGTCGCACACCTCGAAGATTTCCGCGAGATAGTGCGAAATGAGGACAAGACCGACGCCTTGGGACGCAAGCTGCCTGATAAGGCGCAAGGCGACGCGAACCTGAGCGTCCGTCAGCGACGACGTCGGCTCGTCCAGGATCAGGATCTTCGGGTCGAGGCTGACCGCCTTGACGATCTGCACCATCTTCTTGAGGTCGTTCGGAAGCGAGCCGACGTTATCGTCCGGTTCGACTGCGATCTCGTATATCTCGAGCAGGCGCTGCGCCGCAGCGCGCATTGCCTTGCGGCGAATAATTCCGAGCCGGTAGGTGGGCTCGTTGTTGAGCAGCAGATTCTCGCCCACGCTCATCGTCTGGACGAGGTTGATGTCCTGATGCACGGTGACGATGTGTTGCGCCAAGGCCTGCTCTGCGCCGTTGAACCGGACTGGCCGACCCTCAAGCTCCATGGTTCCTGACCCCGGCGCGTGGACGCCGGCAATGATCTTGGCGAGGGTCGACTTCCCGGCGCCGTTCTCCCCGACAAGCCCGCGAACGCGACCCGCCGCGATCGAGAAATCGACGCCACGAAGCGCTCTCACCGCGGCAAAGTTGCGCGTCAGACCCTTACACTGCAACAAGACGCCACCCGCGCTTGGCTCTCGCGAGGCGACTGCGCGCGCTGGCTCAGCCACGAGCCTTCACAGAAGCGACGATATTCGCCGGGCGCGGGACGGGCGCCCCGCCTGCGAGCCGCTGCCGGAAAGACGCGACGGAGGACACCCTCACTTGCCGGTGACCTGCGGATCGTTGGCGAATTCGGCGGCGTTCGCCTTGGTCAGCAGCTTGGTGCCGAGGCCCATGAAGTCCTTGACCTCGCCGCCCTCAAGCTTGGTGATGACAGTGTTCATGCCCTCGTAGCCCATCTTGAAAGGGTCCTGGATAACGAGCGCGTCGATCTTGCCGTCCTTGACCATCTGGTAGGACACGGGATCAAGATCAAATCCGACAAGTTTGACTTCGCCAGCCTTTCCCGCCTGCTCGAGGGCCTGATAGGCGCCTTGCAGCACCAACTGATTGAATGCGAAGACACCCTTCACGTCCGGCTCGGAGACGAGGAGGTCTTCCATGGACTTGCGCGAGTCGTCGAACGTCAGGCGCGCTACGGGCTGCTCCTTCAGGACTTCCAGGCCGAGTTCCGCCGACCTCGTCTCAAAGCCCTTGCGCCGTGTCTGGCCATTGTCGTTCGTCGGCGCGTGGTCGAGCGTAATGACCTTGCTGCCCTTCGGGAGCAGCGACGCCATATAGTCTCCGGCCTGTTGACCGCCCTTGAGATTGTCAGTGATGATCAGGCTGATGTATTTACCGGACCGGATGCCGATGTCGGTGATGACGACCGGGATATTCTGAGCGTTGAAGATCGTCTTGATCGGCTCCGCCACCATGACGCTATCGCCGGGGAAGATCAGAACGCCATCGATTTTCTGAGCGCTGAGGTCTTCCAGGTCGGAAACCTGCTTGGCCTTGTCGTCGTCGCCGCCGTTGGTGACGAGCAGATCGATGTTGACGCCCTTGGCTTTCCACTCATCGGCGGCCTTCCTGGCGCCGTTCACCATGGTCACCAGGAACGGATTGGTCCCCCAAAAGACCGAGTAGCCGATCTTGTAGTCTTTGGCGTCTGCCGGGACGATTGAAGCAAGAACCCCAGCCAGCGAGGCCGCGAAAAGCCACTTCATTGCGCGCATGGCGATATTCCTCCCTGTGCAGAGTCTGTTCGAGCCTTATGGCTTCAGGGCTCCGTCCTGTTGAGATGATAAGACCATTGGCGGTCGGGGGTGTCAATCAGCTGCGAGCCTCAAAGCGAGCAGCCATATTCAACGACCAATGGCGCTCGCCGCATTGCCGAATCCGCGACGGCAGTGATAGAAATTTTGCGGCTCGTGCCGATTTCGGATGATTTCCGAATCTGGACTTAGGAAACAAACGCAAAACAGGCGGAGGAAACAGTCATGTTCATGGGCAGATATTTTGCGTGCGCGACTCTTGTGCTGGGCTTCGGCGTCATGTCTGCCTCCGCTCAGGCGGAGGACAAGATAACGGTTGGCTTCGTCACGCACTCGCAAGGCGATCCGTTCATCCAGCAAATCATCGACGGCGCACAGGCGGCCGCCAACGATCTAGGGGTCACCCTTAAGGTGGCGCAACAGCAGGGCGCCGCTCCCGACGGTCAGCTCAAGCTCGTGCAGAACATCGTCAATGCAGGAGCGCAAGGAGTCGCGACCTCGGTGCCAGGCGATTCCATGGCGGGCAGCCTGAACGACATCATCGCCAGCGGCGTTCCGATCGTACAGTTCAATCTCCTGAGCGCCGCGGTCAAGGCGCCCTATGTCGGCGAGAAGTCCACCCAGAGCGGCCGCATTCTCGGCAAAGCGATTGTCGACAAAGCCGGCGGCGCCGGGGCGAAGGGAAAAGTCATCATCGGCAACTGCTTTCCCGGCCTGACCGTGCTCGAGAACCGCGCGAGGGGTGTCGAGGAATCGCTCAAGTCCGCGCCGGGCGTCGCGATCCTGGGCCCGTTCGATGTGAAGGTCAGCGCCGTCGAAAATTACAATCATTGGGAACAGCTTTACGCGGCCAATCCCGATGCGATCGCTCTCGTAGGACTGTGCGCTCCCGACGTAGCGAGCCTCGGCAAGCTCAACGCGGCCAACTCCGACAAATTCGTCGCCGGGGGCTACGATCTGACGGCCCAGAATCTGCAAGCCGTTAAAGATGGCCATGCCTACGTGACGCTCGGCCAGAGCGCGTTCGTCCAAGGCTATCTTCCTGTTGCGCTGCTCGTCCGCGCAATTCGGAACAAGAAGCCGCTCGAGGTCGGATTCTACAATGCTGGCACCCAGACCGTAACCGCCAGCAGCGTCGACATGGCGAACAATTTGCCCGCTCTTACCTTTCCTCAGCTTCAGACAACGGCTGCGGACCCGAAGGCCACGGCGGCTTTCTACGAACCGTGGACGAAATGCGTGAACGGCCCGGACGCCGGCAAGAGCTGCGCGACCATGGAGCCGATCGCCGCCGAGGGCCAGTAAACGGACCCTGCGGCTTCACAGCCGCACGATCCGCTGGATCCAACATGGACGACACCCCGCTCGTCGCTGTTCGCGGCCTCCGCAAGCGCTACGGAGGGGTCGTCGCTGTCGACAACATGAACCTCACCGTGCGCCGCGGTGACGTTCATGCTGTCGTGGGCGAAAACGGCGCGGGCAAATCGACGCTCATGAAAGCGCTCTCGGGCGTGATTCGCCCGGACGCCGGCGAGATAGAATTCGACGGCGTCCCGGCCGTGATCAGTTCGCCGGTCGTGGCGCGCCAGTACGGCGTCGGCATCGTGTACCAGGAACTGAGCCTCTTCCCGCAGCGGTCGGTGCTGGCGAACCTGTTCGTCAACCGGGAGCCATTGCGTCGGGGCCTCGTCTCGATCCGCGCGATGGAGGAACGCAGCGCTGATCTCCTGGATCGGCTCGGCTTGCATTTCGACGTCCATTTGCCGGTCAGTCGCCTCAGCATCGGCGAGCAGCAGCTTGTCGAACTGGCGCGGGTGCTCCTGGAAGAGCCGCGTCTCTTGATCCTCGATGAGCCGAACTCTGCGCTCAACGAGCGCGAAACGCAGCGGCTTTTTGACGTCCTGCGTCAGCTCAATCGCCGCGGCATCACGATGCTCTATGTCTCGCACCGGCTCGAGGAAGTCTTCGCGATCTGCAACCGGGTCACGGTGACCCGCAACGGCCGCGACGTGCTGACGAAAGAACGGGCAAATCTCACCATACCGGAGGTGATCGAGGGGATGATCGGCGCACCGCAGACGGCCCTGTTTCCGCCGCCTCTGCCGAGGCGAACCGATCGCGAGCCGGCAGCCGTCGTCGTCAAGGGATTGAGCGGCGGCGCGTTGAAGGAAATCGACTTCACGGCCCAGTCCGGAGAAGTCGTCGGCTTTGCTGGCCTCGAAGGCTCCGGCGTCGCGACATTGTTCGGCATGCTGTTCGGGACTCAAAAGGCGAGCGCCGGCGATGCGATCTTTCCCGACTCGCTGGGATTGCCGCGCGGTCCCACAGAAGCGGCGCGCCGCGGCATCGCGCTGGTCCCCGCCGACCGGCGACGAAACGGCCTCATGCTCGACAAGAGCGTCCTCTTCAATATCAGTCACGTTGCGATCGGCGCGCTCAAAGGACTGCCCAGGTTCAACCATGGGATGGCGCGGGAGCGGGCCCTTCGGCAGATCGAGCGCCTGCGCATCAAGACCGGCTCGCCGGACGCCTTGGCGGGCCAGCTGTCCGGCGGCAACCAGCAGAAGACCGTGGTCGGCAAATGGCTCGAAGTTGCGCCGAGGGTTATTCTATTGGACGACCCCACGCGCGGAGTCGATGTCGGCGCCAAGCGCGAAATCTATGCTTTGATCCGCCGGATTTCCGCGGACGGGCGCATCGTTCTGTTCAGCTCGACTGAGTTGTCGGAACTGGTCGGGCTGTGCGATCGAATCATCGTTCTTTATCGCGGCGGAATCGCCGGCGAGATCAAAGGGAGCGAGATCGACGGCCACGCTCTTCTGCATGCTGTCAATACGGGCGAGATGCCCCAGCCCGCGCATCAATGAGGGAGCCTGGCGCTTCACACTTTTGCATTGCAACCCCGTAACGAGAGGGAGGAAACTATGATGCGTCGCGCCTTCACCATGCGCCTGCAGTCCGGCAAGCTCGCCGAGTACAAGCGCTTTCATGACAATGTGTGGCCGGAGCTGGTCGCCGAGATTGAACGGAGCGGCATCGCCTCAATGACGATCTTCGAGAACGATCCGGTGCTCTTTCTCTATTCGGAAATCGTTGACGAGAGCGCATGGGACAAGCTCTGGCATACCAAGATCCACGACAAGTGGTCCGAAGAGGCGATGAATCCGCTCATGTTCTTTCGCGACGACGGCATCGTCGACTCAACCTCCTTGCGAGAGATTTTCCACCTCGAGACCAAGGCCGCCGCGAAACGATGACCGATCTCACCGGGAAGGTCGCGGTCGTCACCGGCGCGAGCCGCGGCCTCGGCCAGCGAGCCGCCATCCGGCTTGCCGAGCAAGGCGCGACATTGGTGCTTGTGGCTCGCACTGACGCGGCGCTGGAAACGACTGCCCGCAGCATCCGCGAAAAAGGCGGACGCGCCGAGGTCGTGTCGGCGGATCTGAGCGATCCGCGTTCGCTCGACGCGGTCGTTGTGGGCGCAGCTCGCGTCGGCCAGCCGTCGATCCTGGTCAACGCGGCGGGGGTTTACGGGCCACTACAACTCATCAAGGACAGCGATCCGCGGGAATGGATCGATACGCTGATGGTCAACATGGTCAGCCACTATCTGACCTGCCGGGCTTTTGTCGGCGGAATGATCGATCAGGGCTGGGGGCGGATCGTCAACGTGACGTCGGCCAACGCGCTGCACCCGCCGGGACCGCTGCACAGCGCCTATGGCACGAGCAAGGCGGCGCTCAACCACTTCACCCGGCACCTGGCCGCGGAGGTGAGCGGCGCCGGCGTTACTGCGAATGTCATCCATCCCGGGGACGTCAAGACGGAGATGTGGGCCGACATCCGGGCGAAGGCCCAGCGCCTCGGCGCGCCGGCAGAGCCCTTCCTGCAATGGGCGGACTGGGTGGAAAAGACCGGCGGAGACGATCCGGAAAAAGCGGCGGATCTGATCCTCAACTTAATGGGGGACGAAGCCGCCTCGGTCAACGGCCAGTTCTTGTGGATCAAGGACGGCTTGCAGGCTCCGATCCCGAGTTGGAGCGTCGAATCGGGATCGCTGCCGTGGCAAAAATAGCGTGACGGACCACCTGTCGACGCCGGAACCCGCGGCCTCCGAGGCCCCGGCATCGCGCCGGCGGGCTTTTCGGCTGCCCGACGAGATCGGCGTTATCATCGCCCTGCTGGTGATGATCGCGGTCATCGGCATCGCGCGGCCGCGCTTTCTCAATCCGATCAATTTATTGACAATTCTCGGCAACACCACTTTTGAGGGCATGCTGTCGCTCGGCATGGTTTTCCTTCTCGCCATTCGCGAGATCGATCTCTCGGTCGGATGGATGTTCAATTTTTCCGCGGTCGTCGCCGCGCTGATGATGGTCGGGGGCGTCAATCCCTGGCTTGCCGCGCTCGCCGGCATAGGTTTCGGCGCTATTCTGGGCCTCGTGAACGGCGTGCTTGCGATCGGCTTGAGGCTGCCTGCGATCATCGTCACGCTCGGCACCTATTCGATGTTCGAGGGATTGTCGCTCGTCGCCAATCAGGGCCGCGCGGTATTTCCAACCGACCAGTCGAGCAGCTTCTTCAGCTTCGCCTCGATGAAAGTGTTCCGCGTCGTTCCGGTCGTTGGAATCCTCTTCGTGGCGCTGGCTATCGTCCTGCATATCGTGCTTCACCGCACGCGGTTCGGCTATCGTGTTCAGGCTGTCGGCAGCAGCCCGGAAGCAGCCCGCTTCGCCGGCATTCCCATTGCGCTTGTGCGCCTGCAGACGCTGGTCCTCATGGGCGCGATCTGCGGGCTTTCGGGAGCGATGTACGTCGGCTTCCGCGGCGCGATCGATCCCCAGGAGGGCGCGGATTTCGCGCTCATCGTCATCGCCGCCGTGATCATCGGCGGGACCCCTCTTTCCGGCGGTTGGGGCACGGTCATCGGCGCCGTCGTCGGCATGCTGATCATTCAGGTGATCAGCAGCGGCATCATCTTCTTCGGCATCGACGCGACCTGGAGCACTTTCGTCACCGGCGCCGTCATCGTGCTCGCTGTCGCCCTCGATCAAATCGTCAAGCGCCAGCGAGACAGAGCGCTGCCTTCCTGACTGGGCTGACTAAGTCCCTTGCGAAGCGTGGCCCGTCGGGCGCTCTTCGGCCCGCAAGGAGTTCCGGCGCTGCGCCTGGTCGACGAAGCGCGCCGCCATTTCCCCGACCACGATGGCGGTGAGATTGGTGTTGTGCATCACGTTGTCGGGATAGATGCTGGTGTCGGCGACGCGCAGGTTGTCGAAGCCGCGGACGCGAAGGTCAGGCCCAACGACCGCCGTCGGGTCCCCGGTCGGGCCCATCCTGACAGATCCCGCCTGATGGTGCGCAGGTCCCATCGCTTCGGTCAGCGCCTCGGCGATCGGCTTGTCGAGGTCGTCGATCGCG
The DNA here is from genome assembly GCA_963787135.1 of uncultured Alphaproteobacteria bacterium. Lineage (GTDB taxonomy): Bacteria > Pseudomonadota > Alphaproteobacteria > Rhizobiales > Beijerinckiaceae > Roseiarcus. Next base: position 142,142 of record CAWBBW010000007.1, read on the forward strand.
ACGGCGTGGTGCGACTGAAAGGTCTTTGTCGCCAGCATGGCCTTGACGAATGCGCGAGCATCCGCGAACCGGTCACGATCACGCTGGCTCGTGTTGTAGCGATGGTCGATCAGCGGCGGTCGCGTCGGATCCGTGCTTTGGATGCGGACCTCGCCTGTCGCCTCCTGGTGCGTGAGATACGTCCAGAAGCCTGCCGTATGCTCCTCCTCGTCGACGGGGAACGGGTGGGTCTGCCATTCCGGCTCGCCCTCGGCGTTGGCCGGGCCGCGGACGTTTGCGGCGAAGAAGCGGCCGGTCGTCACGCCGAGCCCGTCCGCCCTGAACATCATGGGAAAGCCCGGATGATCGGTCAGGTTGCGGCCAACCGGAAGGTCCGCGACGACGTCTATTCCGAGCGGCCGCAGCCATTCGGCCGGGCCGATGCCCGAGCGGTGCAGGATGGCCGGGCTGTTGTAGACGCCGGCGCTGATGACGATCTCGTCTGCATGCGCGGTCCGCCGCTCTTTTGCAGAATCGAGATAGGTGACGCCTTTGGCGCGGTCGCCTTCGAGAAGGATCCGATCGACATGGCTGCCGGCGCGGATGGTCAGATTTGGCCGGGCGCGGGCGGCCCTCACATAGGTCACCAGCGTGCCAAGCCGGACCTCTTTATAGCGGTTGTGCGGCATCGGCCCGACGACGCCCGCATGGGCGTCCAGCGCATTGAGGTCCGGCGCTTCGCGCACGCCGAGCTCGAGACACGCGTCATACATGGCGCGGTTCACGGGCGCCCAGCTTTGCGGCCGATAGCGTTGGATCACGATCGGCCCATCGCGGCCGTGGATCGGGTCTCCGCCGAAATTGACGTCGTTTTCGATGGCGATGAACAGAGGCAAGAGGTCCGCCCAAGCCCAGCCCTTATTCCCCCGCGCAGCCCAGCGATCGAAATCGAATGGCGCGCCGCGCGCCGCGATCGTTGCGTTCACCATCGACGTGCCGCCGACCAGACGCCCGCGCGGCACGCGCAAGCTTCGGCCCCGCAACGTGCCGGCGCCGTCGGTGTTGACGAAGTCCCAGTCGAACTCAGGTATCCCGCCCGCGCCGCGCCAATGATGTTCGCCGCTGAAGGTGAACAACGGCGGGATCGTTTCCTCCTGCGGGAAATCCGGGCCGGCCTCGAGCAGCAAAACCTTCCGCGCGGCGTTCTCCGACAAACGCGCCGCGACCACGCCGCCGCTCGAACCCGCGCCCACAACAATGACGTCGTAATGGTCCATCGGTCCTCCCCGAAAAGCGCGTCCCGGCGCGGCTCAGCCGGCGCTTATGCCGGCATAGACGGCGTCAGGTCATTAATGACGGCCTGACGCACATTTTCTGTCCAGCGCGCTTAAGGCGGACTACTTCGCCGCCGCTTCGACGTTGTCCTTGTTGTAGACCGTGAACGGCCCCATCAGGATGCGCAGGCCCTTGGCGCGGGTCGGATCTTTGGTGATGGTGTACTCACCCATCCGGCCGGCCTTCAGTTTCGCGCCTTCCTGAGCCTTGAGAGCGTCGGTCGCGAGCAGATAGGACGTGTAATAGGTGAGGTAGCCGAGGTCGACGAAACTCCACAGAGCGAACTCCGGAGAGCAGCCGTTCTTGGTGTAGGCGAGCATTTCGCTCGGCAGGCCGAGGCCGCTGACCTTCACCTTGTCGCAGAGCTTCTCGTCCTGCAACGCCTTGGCGGCCGCGACAATGCCGACCGAAGTCGGCGCCATGATCACTTTGAGGTCGGGATATTTGTCGACGAGCGCCTGCGCCTGGGTATAGCTCTTTTCCGACTCGTCGTTGCCGTAGACCGTGTCGACCAGATTGAGCTTGGCGTATTTGGGATCCTTCAGCGCCGTCTTCATTGCGGCGATCCAGGCATTCTGGTTGGCGGCGTCAGGCGAAGCCGAAAGGATGGCGAATTTGCCGCCGCCTGGCCCCGTGAGGTTGAGCGTCATGTCGGCCATCACCTTGCCGATTTCGCCAAAATCGACCTGCGCGACGAATACGTCTTCGCCTTCGGACGAGGGGATCGGCGAGTCCCAGGTCACGACTTTGATGCCTTTGGCCTGGGCGGCCTTCGCTGCAGGCACAATCTGATCGCCCGAGTTGTTCGAGATCATGATCGCCTTGACGCCCTGGGTTGTTGCGTTGGTGACGATCTCGATCTGTCCGGCGACGCTGTTTTGCGGCGTCGGACCGAGGAACTGGAGCGGCGTCGGGTTCTGGAGTTCCTTGGCGGCCTCCTCGGCCCCTTTGTGCGCCTGGTCGAACGGCAGGATCCCAAGGAATTTCGGCAGCAGCACCATACTTTCAGCTTTGCCGGGCGTCGCCATGGCGACCTGGGCCAGCGCGTATCCAGGCAGGACCGCGATTATTGCCAGCGCGGCGCCGCCCAAAAGAAGTTTCCTCATGTTTCTCTCCCTCTCCATTTGTTGTTCAAGTCTTGCCACATATTCGGGATCAACACCGAGAGGATGAGAAGCCCCCCGATCACGTAATTCTGGGTGTTGCCGGTGATGTCGGCAAGCCCCATTCCATTGCGAAGGTTCAAGATCACGAGCAGCGCAAGGCCAACGCCGACCAGATTGCCCTTGCCGCCGAAAATACTGACCCCTCCCAAAAGCACGGCGGTGATGATGTCGAGCTCGAAGCCCTCCGCCATGTCTCCGCGCACCGATCCCAGTCGAGCAGCATAGAGGATTCCGGCGAGCGACGCCACAAATGCCGAGCCGACGAACAGGCTCCCTTTGACCAATCCGACCCGCACGCCGGAATAGCGCGCCGCCTGGACATTGCTGCCCACCACATAGACAAAACGACCAAAAGCGGAGCCGTGCAGCACAATTGCGAAGACGGCAAAGAGCACAACGAAAATCACGATCGCAGCCGTAAGCGGGCCGACCAAAGGCTGCTGGCCAAGCGTGTTGAACCAGTCAGGAAAACCGCCGATCGCTCGATCTTCCAGCAGAATGCGGGCGACGCCGCGATAGCCGATCAGGCCCGCCAGAGTGACCGCAAGCGACGGCAGGCCGACCCGTGCGATCCAGAAGGCGTTGTTGAGTCCGGCAAGAACCCCCGCACCGAGCGCGATGAGAATAGCCAGGGGCATCGGGGCGCCTTGATGGAACGTGAAAGCCATGACGCATGCTGACAGTCCCATGATTGAAGCGACGGAAAGATCGATCTCGCCGCCGATAATGACCAGCGCCATCGTGAGCGCCACGATGCTCTTCTCGATCGACAGTTGAAACAGATTCACGATATTCCCGACGCTGAGGAAATAAGGTGAACCGACGCTGTTGAACGCGACGATCGCGGCCAGCAGCGCGACCATCATCGTTTCCCATCCTCTGAGCCTCGCAAGCGCGCTCATGGCCGCGACGCGCCCTGTTCCCCGGAGGCAGGGCCCGCCTCTTTCGCGACCAGCTTCATCTCCGCACCGCCCCAAAGCGTGCGCAGGCGCTGCAGGATGACCGCATCGCTCGCCACCGCCAACAGGATAAGGAGCCCAAGCACTGCATCGAGCCAGAACTCGCTGATGCCGAGGCGGAAGAGGCTCTGTTCAAGCGTCCCGATCATGACAGCGCCGAGCATCGCTCCCGAGACCGTGCCGGAGCCGCCAAAGACGTTCACGCCGCCGACGACGACCGCGGCGACCACGCTGAGCTCCAGGCCGCGCCCGGCCTCGACCGTGATGTTGCCGAACCGCGCGAGGAGCATGAAGCCGCCGAGCCCCGAGAGCGCGCCGCAGATGACGAAGGCGAGGAAAACGACGCCCTTGATCGGCAATCCGATCAGCTGCGCCGCCTCGGGATTGGAGCCGATCGCGTAGAAACGTCGGGCGAAGCTCAGGTAGCTCGTTCCGATCTGGAACACGATGACAATGACGAGCGCCAGCATGAAGAGGGCGCGAATGTCGAGACCGCCGATCGGCAGGATGTTGACCAGGGGGAGATCGATCAGCCACTGGGGCAGGCTGTCCGTGGTCACGGTCTTGGCGCCGGAAAGGTCGACAAGCACGCCGCGATAAATCGCCAGCGTTCCGAGCGTCGCCACGACCGCGGGCACCCTGCCCCACGCTACGATCAGCCCATTGACGACGCCAAGCGCTGCGCCGAGGGCGATCGCAATCCCAACAGCCAGGAAAGGATTGATGCCGTTGTGGTTGGCAATCAGCGTTCCCACGAAATAGGCGGTGAAGCCGACGATCGAGCCCACCGACAGGTCGATATTGCGCGTCAGCACCACCAGCGTCTGACCGACGGCGACGACCGTGATGATCGCCACGCTCGACGCAATGCGGTTGAATGTGCGGTAGCTATAGTAATTATCGATGAACGAACCGAAGATCACGATCGCCGCGACAATGAGGACGAGCAGGCTCAACTCGCGGATCTGCTCCGGGCGAACCCGTCGCTTGAGCCAGTTCATGACGGCCTTCCACCGACTGATTCCGCCAGTCTCTGACCCATCGCCGCGGTCATGACGGTCTCCTCGTTGGCTTCGGCTCGATCCAGGATCGCCATCTGCCGGCCCTCTCTCATGACCAGCACGCGGTCGCTGAGAACCAGCACCTCCGGCAGGTCCGACGAGATCACGATGACGCCGATGCCCTCTTCCGCGAGCTGGCCGATGATCGCGTGCACCTCGGCCTTGGAGCCAACGTCGACGCCGCGCGTCGGTTCGTCGAGAATCAGGACCGAAGGGTTGGTGTTGAGCCATTTGCTCAACATGACCTTCTGCTGATTGCCGCCTGACAGCTTGGCGACCTCGAGATCGACCGATGGCGCACGGATGGCGAGCCGGGTGCGGAAGGCCTCGGCGGTCCGCCGCTCCTCACTGGTTCGGACGAGGCCGAGGCGATTGAGATAACGGCGCAGAACCGGCAAGGTGATGTTGGCGAAAATCGCCATGGGGAGGACCAGTCCAAGCTGGCGACGGTCTTCGGAAACATAGGCGATGCCGAGATTCATGGCGTCGCGCGGAGAACGCACGGTGACAGGCTTGCCGTCGAGGAGGATCGTTCCCGAGGTCGCGGGTTCGATGCCAAAAAGAGCGAGCCCGACATCGGTGCGGCCCGCCCCGATAAGGCCGGCGAAGCCCAGCACCTCGCCCCGGCGGAGGTCGAAGGTCACGCCTTCGAATGTGCCCTGGCGGGTGAGATCGGTCACCGAAAGAACAAGGTCTTGTCGGGCCGAACTGGGTCGCACCTTCGTCAGATCGATCGCACGTCCGACCATGTCGGCGATTGCGCGCTGCGGCGTCGCCTCACCGCGCGCGCGCGTCGATATCAATCGTCCGTCGCGAAAGACCGTGACCTTGTCGGCGATCTCGAACACTTCTTCCATGCGATGGCTGACAAAGAGGATGGCGACGCCCTGCCTCTTGAGGTCGCGAGCGAGCTTGAACAGCTCCTGGACCTCGTGCGCGGAGAGCGACGCCGTCGGCTCGTCCATGATGAGGATGCGAACGTTTAGAGAAATCGCTTTGGCGATTTCGACCGACTGCTGGGCGGCCAATGTCAGCCCCCGCGCGGGATTTCGAACGTCCAGCGCGACGCCAAGTTCGGCGAGAATTCTTTCGGCGTCGTCATACATCTCCCGCCACCCGACCACCGCTCCACGGTCCTGATGACTGATGAAAATGTTCTCGGCGACATTGAGATCGGGAAACAGCAGAGGTTCCTGATAGATCGCAGCGACGCCCAGTCGCTGCGCCTCGGCGGCGCTGCGTATCGCAACCGGTCGGCCAGCCAGAAGAATCTCGCCGCGATCCGGCTGATGCACGCCGGTTATGATCTTGATGAGCGTCGACTTGCCGGCCCCGTTCTCCCCCAAGAGAGCGTGAATCTCGCCGGCGTGAAGGGCGAGGGAGACGTCTTCGAGCGCCTGGGTGGCGTCGAAGCGCTTGGCGACGCCGCGGATCTCCAGGACCGGCGCGACATCTGCCGTCGCTCCGTCGGCGAGCTCGTGCGGCTCGATCATGCCTGTCAGCGCCCGCCGGTCACGTCGATGATCGCGCCCGTGACATAGGAGGAAGCATCGCTCAGCAGCCAGACGATCGTCTCGGCGATCTCGTTCGGGGTGCCGGGACGCCCAAGCGGAGTTGACGCGCCGATCTTGTATGGCCTCTCGGGCTCGCCGTAGGCAGCGTGAATTTCCGTTTCGATGACGCCGGGGCGGATCGAGTTGACGCGCACGCCCTCGCGACCCAATTCTTTCGACAGGCCCAGCGCCATGGCGTCGACTGCAGCCTTTGAAGCGGCATAGTCGACGTAGGTGTCGGGCGCGCCGATCCGTGCGGCGACCGAAGAGATCAGGACGAGCGAGCCGCCGTTGCCGCCGCGGCTCTTGTTCATGCGTCTCGCGGCTTCGCGCGCCACCAGAAATGCGCCTAGCACGTTCACATCGAAGATCTGCCGCATCCGCTCGACGCTCATGTCGACAAGACGCGATGATGTCGCCGCCACGCCGGCATTGACGACGACGCCATCGAGCGGCCCGAGCGCCTTTGCCGTGGCCTCGAACATGGCGATGACATCGCTCTCGCGCGACACGTCTCCCGCCACTGCGACCGCCTTCCCGCCCGAACGCTCGACCTCGGCGACGGCCGATTGCGCGGCGGCGCTGTCCTTCAGGTAGTTGACGCCGACGGACCAGCCGCGCTGCGCCGCAAGAAGACACGTCGCGCGGCCAATGCCGCGCGAGCCGCCGGTGACGAGAATGGTTTTGGACATGGCGCTCGACTCTCTAACCCGGAGCGATTGAAGCCGTTATCGAGCTCCACGCAAACAAGATTGGCGCAGTCGCAAAGCTTTTGCAATGCCGATGCTGACCAAAGACAAGGGGTTCATTCGCAAGCGACCTTGACCCGCTTTCCCGAGGTGGGCGAAGCTACGCGAAAGCCGCGCAGGGAGGACTATCACCCATGAAGATTGCAGTTCTCGGCGGCGGCGGCGCGATGGGCGGACTGTTCGGCGGCTATCTTGCGCGCGCCGGCGAAGACGTCGTTCTGGTCGATGTCTCGCATGCCTCGGTCAACGCCATCGAGCGCAACGGCCTTGCGATCGAGGAGAAGGACGGCTCGACGGCCACCATCCGCGTCAAGGCTTCGTCGAAGCCAAAGGATGTCGGCCCGGTCGATCTCATCGTCAATTTCGTCAAATGCTACCACACCGAGGCGGCGATCACGGCCGCCTCGCCGATGCTCGGCAAGGATACCGCCATCCTCACCCTTCAGAACGGATGGGGCAATGCCGATCGCATTGCGGCGCTGGCGGGCAGATCGCGCGTGATGGTTGGGCTGACCTATCATTCGGGGACGCTGCTCGGCCCCGGCCGCGTCAAGCATTCGGGAAATGGAATGACCCACGTGGGCGAGCTCGACGGCTCTTCGTCGCCCCGTCTCGAAGCTGCGGTCGCCGCCTTTCGCAAAGCCGGCATCGATACGACTCCCTCGTCGCGCATCGTCGACGAGATATGGAAGAAGCTCGCCTTGAACGTTTGCACCTTGCCGACGGCGGCGCTGCTCCATTTCCCTGCGCATGAACTCATCCAGCACGAAGGAACGATCGCGCTCATGGAGGCGTTGCTGGCCGAGGTCGTAGCGGTGGCAAAGGCGCAAGGGATCAACCTCGACCACGCGGAGCGCTGGCAGGCGATCACCGGCTTGCTCAAGCAGGCGATCGGCGCGCGCGCCTCCATGTTGCAGGATGTGGAAGCAGGCCGGCAGACGGAGATCGACGTCGTCAACGGAGCGATCGTGGAGGCCGGCAGGCGGCACTCCGTGCCGACGCCTTTCAACGACGCCATGGTCTGGATGATCAGGAGCCTGCAGGCCAGGTACCTGTCGCAGCGACCGTAACGCTCCCAGCCCCGCGAGCGGCCGTCTTAACGATGTCCAAAGCGCGATCGGCCATGCGACCATTGCAGACCTCGGCCTCATCCGCCTGATCGCCTAAACCCCCGTTCCGCCGCCTGTTCTTGCCCTGTTAAGGCCGAAATAAGCCCTGTTACGCCCCCTGTTCCGCGGCTGGCCTTTTGCGTGGAGTTTCTCTATCAACCCACTGACATCTAACACTTTATCGCAACCAATGGAGCGAAAGGCGCCACTGTCTCGCCTGTTTCTCCCTGTTAAACAGGAAAACAGCCTGCGCACGGGCGCGGCGAGCCATGCGCGATTGCGATGGCGGCGTCACTCAGCCGCAGGCGCCTGCAACCAGGTCGGCGCCTGCGGGATCCCTTGCACCGTCCAGCCGCCGTCGGCGATGATGGTCTGGCCCGTCACGTAGGAGGCTTCGTCCCCGGCGAGATAGCGTACGGCGTTGGCGATCTCCTGCGGCGCGGCGAGGCGCTTCATCGGCACGCGCGCGACCATCCAGTCCTCCTGCAGCGAGCCATCGGCCAATCCCTGATCGATCAATTTGGTCCGGGTGAAGCCCGGCGCGACGGCGTTGACCCTGATGCCGGCGGAAGCCACTTCAAGCGCGAGCGCGCGGGTGAGGCCAAGTATGCCGGCCTTTGCGGCGCAATAGGCGCTGCGCCCCGGCAACCCGACAAAGGCAGCGGTCGATGCGATGCTGACGATTGCGCCGCCCTTGCCGCGCGACACCATGCGCGGCACAGCCTCGGATGCGCAGAGGAATAAGGCCATTGAGATGGGTGGAGACGACCGCCGACCATTCGGCAAACGAAATCTTCCCGACAAGGCCAACGCGCTGGATGCCGGCGTTGTTGACGAGGATGTCGATCCCATCCGTCCTCGCGTCGATCGACTTGAACGCTTCGGCGACGCTGGACGGATCCGTGACGTCGGCTTCGAGATAGACAACGCCGGCGCGCGGCTCGGCGGCAGGCGCCTTGTCGAGGGAGAACACGCTCGCCCCGTCGGCGAGCAGCCTTTCGGCGATCGCATCGCCGATCCCGCGCGCGGCGCCGGTGACGACGGCGGCGCGGCCAGCAAGGGAATTGGTCATCGGCATTCTCCTTCCGGCTCGACCGGCTCAGTACATCAACCAGCCGCCGCTGACGTTGATCGTCGCGCCAGTGACGTAGCCGGCATGGTCCGAGGCGAGGAAAAGCACCGCGCCCGCCAATTCCGAGGGCGCCGCCATTCGTCCAAGCGGGATCGCGGCCACCGTCGCCGCCAACGATTCCTCGGTCATCCCGCTGCGCATCATTGCGGTGTCCGCCGCGCCGGGCGAAACTGCGTTGACCGTGATGTTGTCCTTGGCCAATGAACGGGCAAGGCCCCGCGTCATCGAGACGACGCCGCCCTTTGTCGCGGCGTAGGCCACCGATCCGCCGAAACCGCCGCTCCACCACCCCTGCGAGGTGAAGTTGATGATGCGGCCTCCGCGTCCCTGTTGTCGAAGGACCCGAGCCGCAGCCTGATTGAGGAAGAAGGTCGACTTGAGATTGATGTCGTGCTGAAAGTCCCAGTCGGCCTCGGAGACATCGTCCACGCTCGCGCGGCGCACCAGGACCGCCGCCGCGCAAACGAGAACGTCGAGGCCGCCCAGCCCAGCGACGACGCTTTCGAGGAGTTTAGCGTGACCGGCGACAGGTCGAAGATCGGCGGCTAGCGGCAGATGCGGTCCGCCCTCCATTTCGGCGACGACCGCCTTCACTTTGCTTTCGTCGAGGTCGACGACTGCGACGAGCGATCCCGCGGCGCCAAAAGCCAGCGCGACTTCGCGCCCGATCCCGCCGGCTCCGCCCGTCACCAGAACGCGCTTGCCATCAAGGCCCGACGCCAGATTCCAGGTCATAGCGGGCTCGCTTCGACGGGCGGCATGGCGCCCGACGGTTCCTCGACATAGCAGGAATGAGCGTCGCCAATGAATTTCGCGCGATCCTCGATCAGCATTTCGCGAAACGGATCGGTCGCGAAGGCGCGGTCGGCGTCGGGGATGCTGTCGAACCAGGTCTCGCCGACGCCATCCCACTGGGCTTCCTGCGGGACACAGCGGTCGACGCGGCTGAAACGCAGGCCCCGCAAGCCGGGAAGCTGACGCACGATCTCCGCATGGCGCCCTGTCCAATGCGAGAGAGAATTCCTGCAGGCGTGAGGCCCGGCTTGCGGCGGATGAAACTGACGCGCCTGATCATGGTCGATAAGGCCCTCAAACGCGCGCCGGCGGCTGGAACAGCTCGAGCGTGATGCCGTCGTGGATGCGGAGATACGCGACGCGCGCGCCGGTGTTGGGGCCGCCGTCAACCTCGATGGGGCCCTCACGGCTCACGGGCTTTGCTCCGCAGTCGACCGCGTGCTTCCACGCGACGCCAGCATCTTCGACAGCCAGGCAAAGATGGATGTTGCCGGGATTTGCGGTCGTCTCCGGGTTGCTACGCTTTTCCGGCGCTTCGTAGTCCAAAAGCTCAAGGATCACCCCGCCCGGCAGTTCGACGAACGCTCCTTTGATCGAGACGCCGGGGATGCCGATGATTTTCGACAGATAGGGCCGGTTCAGGAGCTCGCGCCAGAGCGCGGGAGCGCCAAGAAAGCGTTCCCAGAACGCCAGCGCGTCATCAATGCTGGCGACGCTCATGCCGATATGATGGACTGCGGAAGCGGTCGCGATCGCTCCCGGCGGACTTGTCGCGTTCGCCAAGGCCTTCTCCTTCAGATCCTGAACAGTTTTTCGGCGTTGCTCGAGAACATCGCAACCTGCTCATCTCTGGTGAAGCCGGAGATGATTTCCGCATAAGCGTTGATCAGATCGGGATAGGAGCTGAACATCCGATCGACAGGCCAGTTCGTAGCAAAGACCACGCGGTTGGGGCCAAACGCCTCGATGCTGCCGAGCACCCACGGACGCAACGACTCTACCGTCCATCGGCGATCCATCATTCCAAGGCCGGATATTTTCATCACGACATTGTCTGCTCTCGCGAGAGAGCGCATCGCTGTCGACCAGCGCTTGAAATATCCGTCGTCACGCGCCTCGGGGATAGCGCAGTGATCGACGCAGATCATGGTGTCCGGAAAAGCGCCGGCGAGGTCGAGGAGATCGTCAAAAAATTTGATCCGCGTGTCGATGCACGACACAAGATTATGTCGCTGGAGGTGTTTGAACCCCGCGCGCCAGGCGCGATCAACGAGATAGCGTCCGTTGCCGAAGTCCCTGATGCCGCGCACGTTGGCGTAATGCATGTGGCGGTCAAGCACCTCTTCAGCGTCAGGATCGGCCAGATGGCACTCGGCGACGATTCCGTGCGGATAGCCGGTCTTGTCGGCGAAAGCCTGAAGCCACTTCGTCTCGTTGACGGGGTCCGGAACGCCGAGCGCAGCCTGGACGTGGACCGCTTTCCGCACATTCGAGAACCGAATCTCCGCGATGTAGTCGTCGATCCAGTAGTGCTGCGCCTTAAGCGCGTCGATGTTGCCCAAAAAACCATGGATAGAGTCCGGCTCGAGCCACGAATAGCGCAGCTCCGGACGCTTCAGGTCATGGAGATGAAAATGAGTGTCGACGAACGGAATTTCGGCCATTCCGGCGGGTCCTCCCAGGCGGGCTGTCACCGTTGCAGCCCTCGTCGATACGCTCCGGATATAGTCCTGCGAAGAGGCCGACACCGTTACGAAGCAAAGACCTATTGTCGCGATCCATAGCCGAGCGGCCGCGCCCGCGCAACAATGAGCGTGGCTAAATTTCACGGCGCAGCCAATGCGCCTCGATTGATTGCTCTCGTCTGCTGATCATTGAAACTCCAGCGCAAAATAGGCTTGCACACGCGGTCACTGCCTCAATATAGTTTGGGTCAAAGGGTGAAGCTTGCCGTCGGCAAGCAATAGCGGGAGCGGCGCATCAAGGCGGCCTGCTGGGCGAGACCGCGGAAACGCGCGCGTCCCCGGGTCCTCGAAGCGCCCCGTGTGAAGAAGGCGTTTCGCGGATGAACTCGCCATCGCAACGACGTCGTGGAATCGTGACCGGCGCTGGCAGCGGCATCGGCAAAGCCGTGGTTCTCAGGATGTTGAGCGAAGGCGTCGAGGCGCTCGCGGTCGATATCGATGCCGGAAAACTTAGCCAGCTAGAGAACGCCGGCTGCGAAACGCTCGTCGCCGACATCACCGATCCTAAAGTTCGCGTGAGACTTGCCGAGTGGGCTGACGGCGCAAACTTTTTGGTGAATTCCGCCGGCGTCATCATGATCAAACCGATCTTCGATGTGACGGTCGACGACTGGCGCCGCTTGCAGACGATCAACGCCGAGGCGACGTTCTTCCTCTGCCAGCAGATTGGTCCGCGGCTTCGCCCCGGGGGCGCCATCGTCAACCTGTCTTCAAGCTCGGCCAAGTTTGCGACGACCGTCGAGGTGGCGGCCTATGCAGCATCCAAGACCACAATCCTCTCGATCACGCGGTCTTTCGCCTACGCCCTCGCCTCGCGACCGGTGAGGGTAAACGCCATCCTGCCAGGGATTGTCGACACGCCGATGCAGGAGGAGGTGCTGGAGCGGGTGGCTCCCATGCGCGGTCTCACTCCGCAGGAATTGCACCATGCGCGAACCAGGCTGGTGCCGCTTGGACGCGGCTCCTCGCCGGAGGAATGCGCGGGGCTGATATGGTTCCTCTTGTCCGATGAGGCTGCCTACATGACGGGACAGGCGATCAATTTCACTGGCGGCCTCGTCACCTGGTGACGTGAAAGGGAGGAGACAAATGAAAAAGCCGATTACGGTCTGCACAGGCGGCCTCGGTCACCCCGAGGGTCCTTACGAACTTGACGATGGCCGGGTCATCTACGCCAATACTTACATGAGCGAGATCGGAGTGTGGGACCCGAAGACTGGGAAGGCTGGCGCCTATGCCCACGTCGGCGGCGGTCCTAACGCCTGCATGCTCGGAAGCGACGGCTGCGTCTATTCCACGCAAACACCTAACGTCGGCGCCTGGTCGGCTCCGGTCCACCGCCCACCGTCGATCCAGAAGACCAACCCCTCCGGAAAAGCCGAGATCCTCGTCACCGAAGCGGATGGCGTCAAATTCGACGGACCCAACGATCTGGCTTTCGGGCCTGACGGGCGCCTCTATTTCACCGACTCGGGCGATTGGGCGCCCGAAACGAAGCCGCATCCCGGGCGCATCGTTGTTGTCGAGAAAAACGGCAAGGCAAGCGTGCTCGAGGAACTTGACCATGTCTATCCCAACGGCGTCGTCGTTGAACCGGACGGGTCGATCGTCTGGGTCGAATCCTACACCTTGAGGGTCGTGCGGCGCAGGCCTGACGGCGCCAAACGGGTCATCCATACGATGCCAGAGGGCCATATTCCCGACGGCTTGAAAATCGACGCCAACGGCAATTTCTGGATCACTGCGGTTGCGGCCGGCGGCGTTGACGTGATCGACAGAGACGGCAAGCCGTTGCATTTCCTCGAGACCGGCGGCACGATCCTCAATTGCGTGTTTGGCAAGGGCGGCGCGCTCTATTGCTGCGACATGGGACCGTTCGACGTCACCGGCGCGGCCATGACCGGCAGGCTGATCAGGGTCGACGTTGGCGTCGAAGGCATGCCGCTATTCCGCGGCGCGGTCGGGTGAGGATCTTTTGACCATGAAAATCGCCAAGGTCGAGGCCATCCCGGTCAGCTATCCCGAACCCAACGACTTCAACGCACTTCGCCACCTCTGCCTCGCCAAAATCACAGCGGACGACGGGCAGGTCGGATGGGGGGAGTCGATCACGCAGTTTCCCGAGGCCAATTTCGCCGCCAAGGCGATCATCGAGGGCATGGCGCCGAACCTGATCGGAAAGGATCCGGTGCAGACCGAGACGCTTTGGCGACAGAACAAGCAACAGGCTTGGTGGTACGGCTATCACGGCGGCATCGCGTCTTACGCGGTCGCCGCCATCGACATTGCTCTCTGGGACCTCAAGGGCAAGTCGCTCGGCAGAAGCGTTCTCGACCTGCTCGGCGGCCCCGTTCATGATCGACTGCCGGCCATCGCCTCCTGCCATGCCCACTATGAATCGATTCCAGAGATGGCCGAGGAGACCGCCCAATGGGTCTCCACGGGGCTGCAAGGGCTGAAGACCGGCTTCGGCAAGCGGGGCTCCGCCCGCCTCGGCTACGATCACGACCGCGACGTCGCCTACGTCAAGGCCATGCGCAAAGTGCTCGGCGACAAGATGCTGATGATCGACAACGGCATCGCGATCAAGTGGGACGTCACCGACGCCGTGCGGCGAGCCAAGGCGATGGAGGAGTACAATCTTTCGTGGATCGAAGAGCCGCTCGGCGCCTGGGATCCCGAGGGTTACGCCAACCTCCGCGCCAAGACTACGACGCGCATTGCCTATGGCGAGCGCGAATGGACGCTCGAGCAATTTGAGCGCGTGCTGGCGACCGGCACAGTCGATGTCGTCGGCGTCGATCCCGGCCGCGCCGAGGGCATCACGGGATTTAAGAAGATTGCCGAGCGATGCGAATTCTATCGCCGGCAAGCCAATGCTCATGCCTGGTCGTCGGCGATCGTCAGCGCGGCGAGCCTGGCGATTTCGTTTAATTCACCGGCCTGCAAGCTGTTTGAGCTCAAGCCGCTACGCAATCCGATGCAGCACGATCTGGTGACCAAGCCGTTTGAACACATTGAGGGCTGGGTCTATCCGCCCGTCGGCCCCGGCCTCGGCATTGAAGTTATCGAGGACGTGGTAAACAGCTATCGGAGCGAAAAGATTTTGTCGTCGTAAAAATGGACGGGCGATAAGAAATCGGCAATCGACGAACCCAGGGAGGAATTGAAAATGAAATCGAAGCTGAAGCTCTATGTTGCGGCCTTTGTCGTTGCCGGCTCAGCCGGCGCCGGGGCCGCGATAGCGCAGGACAGCCAGTCGCAGATCCCGACGAGCGGCGAAAAGGTTGCTGGAGCCCCGTTTGAGGTCAAGCGCGACTGGGGCACGTTCAAGCTCGCCGACCGCATCGCCGCCAAGGTCAAATCCGGCGAGAAGATCAGCTATGTCTTTTCATACCAGGCCTCGGGCATTCCGTTGTTCTCGCCGCAATACGCTGCGGGTTTCAACACCGGCTGCAAGCTTGGCAACGCGATTGATCCGCTCGAATGCGCGTCAATCGCTCCGGTCCAGACCGACGCCAATCAGCAGGTTTCGCAGATCGAAGCCAAGCTTGCGGCTGGCGAGATCGACTGCATCTCGATCGAGCCTGTGACTTCCGACTCGACGACTGCGATCGTCAACAAGCTCATGGATCAGGGGATTCCGGTCTTCACGGTCGGTGTCACGTCTCGCGGCCACGAATTCACCAATTTCACCCAGGTGCCTCAGCTCGAGGGCGAGACCGCGGGCAAGATCGTGCTCGACTGGATGAAAGCCAACAACAAGGACCTCAAGGTGTTCGCCGTATCGGGCGGCGACCCGACCCAGTTCTGGGCGCAAGGCCGAATGAAAGGCTTCCACGAGACGATCGCCAAGGCGATCCCGGACGCGAAGTTCGTCACCACCGAGGCGAATGGCCTCAACGTCAGCTACGATCCCGGCCAGACCTACGACGCCTACAGGACGTTCCTGTCAGCAAATCCGGACGTGCAGTTTATCGAGAATGTCGACATCGGCGCCGAGCATGCCGATCGTGCGATCACGAGCCTGAACAAGGCAGGCCAGGTCTTCACCATTGGCTGGAATGTCTCCAAGGGCCAGCTCGACGGGATCGAGAAGGGCATCCAGGTGGCGGCTCTTGATCAGCGATGGTCCGATCAGGCGGCGTTCGGCGGGCCGGCCTGCGCACAGTTCCTCAAGAACGGCGTCATCCTGCCCAACACTCAGACGCTGCTGCCGGTGATGAAGGATCAGGTGGCGGCGGCGCGCGCCGAACTCGATCGCATCCTCGGGCAGAAATAGATTGAAGCGTCCGGGGCCAGGCCTATCCTGGCCCCGCATCTCCTCGAGAGCGTGGTGGCATAAGCTCAATGTCCAGCGCCGACTCCCGCGACCCTGCCCCGGTCGAAGCATCGCGGGCAACTCTATCCTCCACCGGTGCGGCGACGTTCGACCTGGCGCTGCGCATGGGAGGATTATTCCTCGCCATCATCCTCGTCGCGCTTCTGATGTTCGTGCTCAAGCCGAAGTCGTTCAACGTCGACGTCGGCATTTCCGTGCTCCGCGCCATGAGCTCGGTGGCGATTATGTCGCTCGGACTGACCCTGGTGATCGTCGTCGGCGAGATCGATCTCTCTTTCGGCGCCATGTACGGCCTCGGCGCGAATTCGCTCGCTGTCATGTGGATATTGCTCGGCATCCCGATCTATGCCGCGCTGCCGCTGGCGGTCGGCGTTGGAGCATTGGTCGGCCTCTTCAATGGGGCCCTGGTCACATGGCTGCGCATTCCCTCCTTCATCGTCACGCTCGGCACTTACAACCTGCTCTATGGCGTTTCGCTATGGATCACCAAGACATCGACGTTCAACCCGGTCTATCCGCCGCCCGGCTCCGAGATCCCGCCCGCACAGCTTGATTTCTTCACCGGCCTGACGGCGAGCTTCGGCGCCCATCCCATCTCGCTCGAAGTCATCTGGATGCTCGGGCTCGCTCTGGTCGTCGGGTTCCTTTTGCACCGTACGCTCTTCGGCTTTCGCTTGATGGCGATCGGCGGGAACCCGGTCGCCGCACAGCTCGCTCGACTGCCAGTCACGCGCTACAAGATCCTGGCCTTCGTGATCTGCAGCATGCTGGCGGCAATCGCCGGAATCCTGGATTTTTCCTTCATCCAGACAGCCCAGCCGAACATTGGCCTTTCCTATACGTTCCCGGTTTTTGCGGCGGTGATCATCGGCGGCGCCAGTCTTTCGGGCGGAAAGGGGACAGTGATCGGGGCAATGAGCGGAGCGTTGCTGCTCGCCGAACTGCAACAGGGCCTCGCCCTGCTTTCGCCCGGGCCGCATGTCCAGCAGCTTTTCCTCGGTTTCGTCACGATCGGCGCCGTCGCACTCGACCTCGCGCTGACCAATATCCGCAAGCGCAGGGCGGCATGAACGGCGGCGCCGACGGCATCCGTCTCCGCGGCCTGCAGAAACGATACGGCGCTACAGTTGCGCTCGCCGGTCTCGACCTCGATATCCGGCCCGGCGAGGTCCTCGGCATCGCCGGGCCGAACGGCGCCGGAAAAAGCACCCTCGTCCGGATCATCGCCGGAGAGGAACGCCCCGATAGCGGCGAACTGGTCTTCAACGGGCGCCCCTGGACGCCAATCCTCGATTGGCGCCGCGTCGCCGTCGTTCACCAGGAGCCCCAGCTCTTTCCCAACCTCACGGTCGCCGAAAACGTGTTGGCAGGGCGGGAAGGCCCGAGCAGCGGCTGGCCGAAGCTGGGCGCCGCCGACGCCAAGGTGATGAAGGCGTTCGGCATCGACCGTTTCGCCGCTACCCCGCTCGGCGATTGCACTCTGGCGACGCAGCAACGGGCTGAGATCGCACGCGCGGTCGCGCGCGACGCCCAGGTGTTTCTGTTCGACGAACCGAATTCGGCGCTGACGGACGAGGAATCAGACGAACTGTTTCGAGAGATGCACAAGCTTGCCGCGGAAGGCAGGGTCGTCCTTCTCGTCACCCATCGCCTCGGCGATCTCTTTGAACACGCGAGCCGCGTCGCAGTGATCCGCGACGGTCGAGTCCGCGCGATCCTCGAAGGAGAAGCGCTGACCGAGGACGGTATAGCCCAGCAGCTTGTCGTCAGCCGTGGCGCCGAGGCGAGCGCCAAGGCAGGCGCCGCAATCGATCATGCCGGACGATCTCTGGCCGCGGTCCATGGCTGGTCCCACAGCGCCGCCTTTCACAACATCACCTTGGATGCCAAGCCTGGAGAAATCGTCGCACTGGTGGGGGTTGAGGGCTCCGGCGCACGGGAGTTGCTGCGATCCTTTGCCGGGCTCGAGTCGTGTTCAGGAGAAATCAACATCGCCGGCGAGATAGGGTCCGGGGCGCGGCGCCTCAGCGCCTACGTGCCCGCGACCCGAATGCTCAGTCTCTACAGCAATTTTTCCGTCGGCGAGAACCTGCTTGTCCGTCTTGGCAGCCCCGATATTGCAGGACTGGGCATGGCGCTGAGAAAGAAGCGGATGCGCCAACTCGCCAACGAAGCGGTCAGGCGCTTCTCGATACGCGCTCACTCTGTCGCCCAAGGCATCCGCTCTTTGTCCGGCGGCAACCAGCAGAAAGTCGCGATCGCGCAGGCGCTCAATTGCACGCCGCGCCTGCTGTTGCTCGAGGAGCCGACCCGCGGGGTCGACATTCACAGCAAGCGCGAAATCTATCGGCTGCTGCGTGACTACGTTGGGGCGGGTAATGCGGTGATCATGTTCTGCACCGAGGTGCTGGAAGTTTACGAGGCCGCCGATCGCGCGCATGTCGTCGTCGACGGCGGGCTGTCGCGGGCGATCGTGGTCGGCGATTATCCTCACGTCGAGGCTCTTGCCACCGACATCGCGCGAATGGAGCGTCACGCTCGCAATGATGGCGCGGAAGCAAAACGGTAAGGGTAGATCTGGTCAGCTGGCCGGCCATGGCCCACGTTCGATCCGCTCGGCCAGCGTCTCGATGAATTGTGCGCCGAGAATTCCGTCGATCAGGCGGTGATCCAGGGAAAGCGTGAGGTTGACGCCTTTCGCGACGGCGATCCCGCCGGCACGCGCGATGACCCGCTCGTGCTTGCGCCCAACTGCGAGAATGCCCGATTGGCCGGGATAAATGATCGCTTCGAAGCGGTCGGCGCCGCTCCCGCCAATGTTGGAAAGCGAGAAAGACACCGGCTCCAGATCGGCCTGCAGCAGGCGGCCCAAGCGGGCGCGCCCGACAGCCTCGCGCCGCGCCTGCGAGATGTCATCAATCGATTTGCCCGCAAGATCGCGCAACGCCGGGATCATCACTCCATCGGAAAGGGCGACGACGATGCCGATGTCGACGCTCGACGCACGCATCCTTCCGACGCGGCCATTGTCTTCATGCCAACGGTCAAGGATGCCGGGATGGGCGGACAAAGATTGGGCCAACGCGAACAAGAGAAAGTCAGTAAGGGTTGGCTTCCCGCCGGTCGACTGTTCGATCCGGCGAGTGAGAGCGCGACGCGCCTGATCGATTGCGGCGGTCTCGACCCAGCGGTCAATGACGAAGGACGGGATCGTCTTGCGGCTGAGCGTGACCGCCTCGGCGATCTGGCGTCGCACGGAGGAGAACGGCTCGAAGTCCGCGGACGACGACGCGGCGTGCTTCTGCTTTGCATCCCGCTCTTCGACGGCAGCCATGACGTCGCGCCCACGAATGCGCCTGAATGGACTTGCGGCGGCCAGATGAGCCAGGTCAGCCCCATTCATTTTGGCCAGGCGCCTTGCCAATGGAGACGCGAGGATCCGCGGCGCCGGAGCCTCACCGGACGACTGAGACGCTGAGAGAGGCGGACTTCGATGCGAGGCGCGACCGCGGCGCTCGGCGCCGTCGATTGCGTCTCACTCGCGGATGGGGCCTCGCCCAAAAGTCGGAGCCGGGCGAGCACGGCGCCGACCGACAGGTCATCGCCCTCTGCGCCCAGCACTGCTTCGAGCGTCGCGTCGACCGGCGACTCGACTTCCATCGTGGCCTTGTCGGTCTCCAGTTCGACGAGCGGCTCGCCCATCGCGACTTTGTCGCCAGCTTGCTTCAACCAGCGCAGAACCTTGACGGTTTCCATGGTGGCGCTGAGCTTGGGCACGAGAAAGTCCATCCGGCCTCTCAGAGCAGCGACTTGACCGTCGCCGCGATCTTCTCGGGCGAGGGAATAAGCGCGTCCTCGAGGTGAGGGCTGTAGGGGAGCGGATGGTCGGGCAACGTGATTCGCGCAGGCGGCGCGTCGAGATAGTCGAAGGCCTGACTGACGACATCCGCTACGACATCCGAGCTCCAGCCGCCGGTCGGCGCCTGCTCCTCGACAGTCACAAGGATGTTGGTGCGTCGTACGCTGTCGCTGATTGGCGCGACGTTCAGCGGCCGCAGCACCTGGATATCGATCACTTCCGCTTCGATGCCCTCGGCCTCCAGCTTGTCGGCGGCGGCAAGAGCCTTGCCGACCATCGCAAGGCTGGCGACAACGGTCGCGTGCCGGCCGGGCCGCAAGATTTTCGGGCCGCTCGGCATCGGCGCCTCTTCGGCGCCGATCGGCACAGGCCCCTTCATCGAGAGGAGCGCCTTATGCTCGAGGACGAGGACCGGATTGTCGTCGCGAATCGCAGCCTTGAGCATCAGATACGCCTGCGCGGGATTTGAGGGGCAGATGATTTTGAGCCCCGGCACAGACAAGAGCCACGACTCCGCCGTCTGCGAATGCTGCGCGCCAAAGCGAAGGCCCGCGCCGCCAAGGGCCCGAATGACGATCGGCGTCTTGACGCGGCCTCCCGACATGAAGCGGTGCTTGGCGATGCTGTTGGCGATCTGGTCGAAGCAGACCCCGAGAAAGTCAGCGAACATGATCTCGACGATCGGCCTGTAGCCTGTAAGAGCAAGACCAAGCGCCGCGCCGACAAACCCGGTCTCCGAGATCGGCGTATCGCGGACGCGCGCCGCGCCGAACTCCTCGTAAAGGCCCTGGCATGTCTTGAAGGGACCGCCGGACTCGCCGATATCCTCGCCCATGATCAATGTCTTCGGATCGCGCCGCATCTCCTCGCGCAACGCCGCGGCGATCGCTTCCCGGTAGCTGATTTCCTGCATGCGGCGCGTCAATGGGCTGAAGCCCTGCCGACCTGATTTTCTCGCTCGCCGTCATTGGACAAAGGTCCTGGCCATGAAGTCCTCATTCGGCGAGGGCCAAGGGGCCGCGGCGGCGCGGTCGGCGGCCGCCTTGACGACCGAACGCGCCTCGATTGTCATTTGTTCTGCATCGGCCGTCGGTCAGAAGCTCCGCAGCGCTGAGCTCAGCGCGGTAGAGCAAGAGCGGGTCTCGTTTCAACCAGGCCTCGACCTCCGCCGGATCGCGATACTTGGCCGGATCGGTGCGCGAATGGCCGCGGTGGCGATAGGTCTTGCACTCGATGAAGGTTGGGCCGTCTCCATTCCGGGCGCGCGCGACCGCTCCGGCCGCGGCGGCGTAGACGGCGAGAACATCGTTGCCGTCGACCTTTTCTGTCTGCATCGAATAGCCGGCGGCGCGGATGACGAGGTCCTCATAGGGCGTCGTGTGCAGGATGTGGCTGAACTCGCCATAGAGATTGTTTTCGCACACGAAGATCACCGGCAGCTTCCATACCTGGGCCATATTCATGGCCTCGTGAAAGGCGCCGATATTGACTGCCCCGTCGCCGAAGAAGCAGGCCGAAACCTGGCTGCGCCCGGCGAGTTGCGCCGACAGCCCTGCCCCGACGGCCACCGGCAGGCCGGCGCCCACAATGCCGAAGGCGCCGATCAGGCCACGATCGATGTCAGTGAGGTGCATCGAGCCGCCAAGTCCGCCGCAAACGCCCGACGCGCGGCCGAATAGCTCGGCGAATGCGGCTTCGAGATCCATGCCTCGCGCCAGACACTGGCCATGTCCGCGATAGGTGTAGCTGACGTAGTCGTCGTCGCGCAGCGCCTTGGCGACGCCGGCGGACACGGCCTCCTGTCCGTTGCACAGATGGGTCGTCCCGTGAACCAGGCCCTCGAGGTAAGAGCGTTGGACCTGTTCCTCGAACTCCCGGATCAGCGTCATGGTGCGGTAGAGGCCGACCCTATCCTCGACGCTCAGAGCTGCGGTCTTGTTGCTCGCGCTCCCGACAATCGGCCGGCGCCGGCTCGGCCATCGCGCTTCGCTCCCTCAATGTTTCGTTGGTCTGGTTATACGCGATATTTCCGGATCGTGTCCGCGTCGAGCTCCAGTCCGAAACCTGGCCCCGACGGCACCTCGTAAAATCCGTCCTTGAGCGGCGATCGATTGGCGACGAGGCGATAGAACATCGGATCGCGATCCGGATGAAATGTCTCGAGGTAGGTCCCGTTCGGAATGGCCGCGAGCAGGTGGGCGGAAATCTGCGGTTCCTCGTGATGTCCCATCTCGACGGCGAACGAGGCCGCCAGCGCCGCCACGCGTCGCCACTCGGTCGGCCCGCCACCCCAGCTGGCGTCGAAGTTGCACACGTCGATCGCGCCCGACATCATCAGGTCGCGGCAACCGGAACGGGAGATTTCGCTCTGTCCGGCGCAGATCGGAATGCCCGTCTGGCTGCGCGCCGCGGCCATGTCAAGGCGGTCGTTCTCCCAGCGCACCGGCTCCTCAAACCAGCGAATGTCGAAGGTCGGCCGCGAGACGGGAAAATTCGACGGCCTGTCGCAATGTCCAGGCCTGGTTGGCGTCGACGACGAGCGACGAAGTTATCGCCGACCGCCTTGCGCGCGACTCGCACGCGCTCTGCGTCTTCGGCCGGGGTCCGGCCGCCGACCTTGAATTTGCAGCCGGCGTGACCCTGAAGCTTGATCTGCTCCATCTCGCGGCCGAAATCGGCGAGCGTCTTGCCTTCCTCGTAATAGCCCGCGATGCAGATCGAGGGGAGGCGATCGGCATAGCCGCCCCAGAGCTTGTAAAGCGGCGCGTCAAGCGCCTTGCCGACGGCGTCCCATAGCGCACTGTCGACGCAAGCCTGCGCGCACATCGCGAGCTTCCGGTCACGCAGGATGTTGGTGCTCGGTTTTCGCATGAGCTCCCAGCAGCCTTCGATGTTGAAAGCGTCCTTGCCGATCAGCAGCGGCTGGATCTCATCGAGGATGATCTTGACCACCTCGCCCTGCGTTTCAAATTCGTCGCCGTTGTAGATCTCGCCGACGATTCCACCCGAAGTGTACACCCGGGTAATGATGGTGCAGCGATGCGTCATGAAGTAGTTGCTGCCGCGAAAAGTGCGCGGCAGCGGCATGCTGAGCGGCACGCATTCAATGCGTTCGATCCTCAACTGCGGCGCCATCAGATGCTCGATTGCGAGAGATTGTCCAAGGCTATGTGGAGGGCCCGAGAGGGTCAAGGCAGGATAAGCCGGGTCCGACGCATCAGAGGCGACTTCCCGAAGTTGCAACGCGCTCGGCATGGCGTAACCTGTGAAACCGCCACGACGGGGCGAACGACGCAAGGGACGGAAGCGGAATGACTCGAAGGGCGCGGATTGGGGTGATCGGCGCCGGCTGGTGGGCGGCGGTCAACCATTTGCCGGTGCTATCAGCAAACGAGGATTGCGAGGTCGTCGCCGTCAATCGCCTCGGCGCGGAGGAACTGGCCGAGCTGCAGCGGAAATTTGATGTGCCGCTCGGGTTCGAGGATTATCGCGCCATGCTCGATCAGGTTCCGATGGACGGGGTGGTGATCTCCTCGCCTCACCAGCTGCATCACGAGCATGCAGTCGCAGCGCTTGCCAAAGGCTGTCATCTGCTGGTGGAAAAGCCTCTGACGACGACTGCCGCAGATGCGCGCGACCTCATCGCCAGGGCCGACGCCGCCGGCAGACAGGTGATCGTACCTTACGGCTGGAACTTCAAGGGCTGGACCGACGAAGCCCGGGCGCTGGTCGCCAAGGGAGAGATCGGCCGGATCGAGCACGTCGTGCTCCAGATGGCCTCGGCGCTGGAGGATCTTTTTGCCGGCCAGCCGATGAAGGAGACCGAGGGGCACATGTTCCGTCCTCCGCCTTCGACCTGGGCCGATCCCGCGCGGGCCGGAGGCTACGGCTGGGGCCAGCTTGTGCATGCGCTGGGGCTGTTGTTCCGCATTGCCGATCTCGAGCCGTCCCGCGTCTTCGCCATCACCGGCAAGTCGCCGACCGGGGTCGACTACTACGACGCCGCCGTCGTGCAGTTCGCCAACGGCGCGACCGCTTCCGTCTCGGGCTCGGCGACATCGCCGAAGCACCGCGGCAACCAGATCGATCTGCGCATTTTTGGTTCCGAAGGCGTGCTTCTGCTGGACATCGAACGTGAGCGTCTGGAAGTGCGCCGCCGCGACGGACGGGATACTGTCGTCGAGATGCCCGCCGGCTCCGGCGCCTACGCATGCGAAAAGCCGTTGAACGTCCTGGTGGATATTTGTCTTGGCCGGCCGGTCGAGAACCAGTCGCCGGGCATGGTCGGCATGCGCGCCGTCGAGGTTTTGGACGCGCTCTACCGGTCGGCCCGATCCGCCCGCCTTGAAGAGGTGTGACTGCTTTGGCGGAGCGTTGGCGCGGGGAAACGGCATGAGCGGAAAAGACCTGCGTCGCGGCGGTCTCGACCGGCTGACCGTCGAAGACATTCTCACGCCCGGATTTTCGACGCCCTGGGATGCGCCGACGATCCCACCCTTCCCTTTCACCTTTCGCAATGTCGAGGTGTTGACTCTCGCGTGGCGGACTCGCGAGGCGGCGGTCGCGCGCCTGCTGCCGCCGCCGCTCGAGCCGACATCGGACGTCGTGCTCGCCCATGTCTATCGAATGAACGATGTCGATTGGCTCGGCGCCTATGGCGAGAGTAACGTGTCGGTCGGCTGCAGTCTGCCGGGCGCGGATATAGCCGGGTCCTATTCGCCCTATCTCTTTCTCTCGTCCGATGTCGGAGTCGCGCACGGCCGGGAGGTGCACGGCCAGCCAAAGAAGATTGGCGAGCCCCTCCTCGAGATTCGCGGCGACCTCACAGTCGGCATCGTCAGGCGTAACGGGATCGACGTGCTGACCGGAACCATGCCGACGAGACAACGGCCAGACAGTCTCGACAGTCTGACACGGCATTTCGACTTCGCCCTCAACATCAATCTGAAGGCGATCGACCAGATCGACGGGCGCCCCGCGATCCGTCAATTGACTGCGCGGCAACTCGCCGACGTCAGCGTGCACGAATGCTGGGGTGGACCGTGCACCGTCGAATTGCGTCCTAACGCCCAGGCCCCCATTCATCGGCTGCCGGTCGTCGATATGCTCGACGGTCTCTACTGGCGGGCGGACTTCACCCTTGTCCCTGGGCGCGTTATTCACGACTATCTTGCTGCGGGGACCTGAAGGGGTGTCGCGCACGCTTGTCGCAGAGCAAGGACGCGACTGGCTCATCATCCTCGGCGGTGTTCGAAACTCCACGGCCGACGTTGGAGGGTCGTTCGAGACAAAAGGATGGGCGGGAGGTTGTCGCCGATGAATCCGTTCGACATAAGAAAGCTCGGAAAGACCGCGGTCGAGCTCACGCAACTGGGCTTCGGCAGCGCGCCTCTCGGCGAACTCTTCGTACGGGTGGACGAAGCGACGGCCGCGGCCACACTGCAAGCAGCCTGGGACGTCGGCATACGCTACTACGACACCGCGCCCTATTACGGGCGGGGTCTGGCCGAGATCCGCTGCGGCCGCTTCCTTGACACCAAGCCGCGCTCCGACTTCGTTCTGTCGAGCAAGGTGGGGCGCTGGTTCTTTCCGCCGGCGAAGCCGTTAGAGTTTCAGGCCGAGCCTTGGGCCGGCGGGCTCCGGTTCGATCACGTGCATGACTACAGTTACGACGGGATCATGCGGTCCTACGAACAGTCGCAAATGCGGCTTGGCATGAACCGCATCGACCTGTTGCTGATTCACGATCTCGACTTTTGGTTCCACTTAACGGAGGCGAAGGTCTCGGCCCATCTCAGCCAACTCTTCACCTCAGGCTGGCGGGCGCTTGATCAGTTGCGCTCGCATGGTCTTGTGCGCGGCGTAGGCGCGGGGATCAACGAACTGGGAATGATGCCGCGGTTTCTCGATATGGTCCCACTGGATTTCTTTCTGGTGGCGCTCCGATACACGCTGATGGAGCAGGATGTTCTGAATGAAGAGTTTCCACGCTGCGAGCGGGCCGGCGTCGGCGTTGTGGTGGGCGGCGTCTTCAATTCCGGAATCACCGCGACCGGTCCAATACCGGGCGCCAAGTACAATTATAGCGATGCGACACCCGAACAGATGGATCGGGTCGCGAAAATCATGGCCGTGTGCAAGGCCCACAACGTGCCTCTCCCGGCGGCGGCGCTGCAATTCCCGCTCGCTCATCCGATCGTCGCATCGATCATCCCAGGCGCAATCAGCCCGGATCAGGTCCGGCAGAACGTCGACTATTGCCGCCGTTCGATTCCGGCGTCGCTCTGGTCGGACCTGAAGAACGAAGGCCTGATCTCCCGTGATGCGCCCACGCCGAAATAGGATGGGCGACCTGGCCTGGGGTTATGATGAGGCGACCGACCATTCGCAGGGAGTTGCGGTATGTTCGAGAAACCCAATCCGGCGCTGGCGCGCGACAATCCGACCCTGCCGGCCTTGCCGACCTTGGCAGACGATAGCGATCCGACCGAGACAGCGGAGTGGCTCGACGCGCTCGAATCGGTCTTCCGCGTGACGGGAGGCGAGCGCGCAGAATTCATTCTGTCGGCGCTTGGCCGGAAAGCCAAGGATCTCGGCGTCGTACCCGACGTATTGCCCTTTGGCCCGTATCGAAACACCATCCCGCTCGAAAAGCAGAGCTCGTTTCCCGGCGACCTCGATACGGAGACGCGGATCACCGCGATCATTCGCTGGAACGCGCTGGCGATGGTCATGCGCGCCAACGCGTCCCACGGAGAACTCGGAGGTCATGTCGCGAGCTACGCCTCCGCCGCCGAGATTTTCGAGGTCGGCTTCAATCATTTTTTCCGCGGCGCGGACGACACGCACGGCGGCGACGTCGTCTTCTTCCAACCTCACTCGGCCCCCGGCGTATACGCCCGCGCTTTCCTCGAGGCCGCCTCACCGAGGAGCGCCTGGCGCGGTATCGGCAGGAAATCGGCGCCCCAGGCCTCTCGTCCTATCCCCATCCCTGGCTGATGCCGGACTTCTGGCAGACCCCGACAGGGTCCATGGGCATCGGCCCGATCAGTGCGGTCTATCAGGCGCGCTTCATGCGCTACCTCCGGGATCGCGGTCTCCTCGACACGGATGGCCGGCGGGTCTGGGGGGTGTTCGGCGACGGCGAGATGGACGAGCCCGAATCGATCGCCGGCCTCTCTCTCGCGGCGCGCGAGAAACTCGACAACCTGACCTTCGTTATCAACTGCAATCTGCAGCGCCTCGACGGACCGGTGCGGGGCAACGGCCAGATCATTCAGGACCTGGAGATGACGTTTCGCGGAGCGGGCTGGAACGTCATCAAGGTTCTGTGGGGCTCGGAATGGGACGGCCTTTTCGCCCGAGACGCCAATCATGCGCTGCTGCGTCGCTTCGCAGCGACGGTCGACGGCAAGTACCAGATGCTCGGCGCGAGAGACGGGGCTTACAATCTCGCGCATTTCTTCGAGGAGGACCCGGAAGTCCGGGCGCTCGTTGCGGATATGTCCGCCGACGAGATCGACGGGTTGAAGCGAGGCGGCCACGATTTCAGGAAACTCTTCGCCGCCTTCCGGGCTGCCGCATCGACACGCGGCCGACCGACGGTGATCCTCGCCAAGACCAAGAAGGGCTTTGGCATGGGCGGCGTCGGGGAGTCGCGAATGAACTGCGCATCAGACGAAGAAGCTTGACGCCGATTCGCTCCTCGCCTTCCGCGACCACTTTGCTTTGCCGCTGAGCGACGAGCAGGTTCGCAATCTCGACTTTTACCGGCCGCCCGAAGACAGCGCGGAGCTTTCCTATCTCCGCGGCCGGCGCCAGGCGCTCGGCGGCTTTCTGCCCGCGCGTCGCCGCGCTGCGCCGACAGTCGCTACGCCTGCGCTCGAAACTTATGCCCATTTCGCGCTTCACGCGGACGGAAAGACAATGTCGACCACCATGGCTGCCGTCCGGCTCATCGGCAATCTCCTCAAAGACGAGACGCTTGGGCCGCGTATCGTTCCGATCGTTGCTGACGAAGCCCGCACTTTCGGTATGGCCAACCTTTTCCGCCAGGTTGGCATCTATTCGTCCGTCGGCCAGCTCTACGAGCCGGAAGACTCAGGCTCGATGCTCTACTACAAGGAATTGAAGGACGGCCAGCTTCTTGAAGAGGGCATTACTGAAGCCGGCGCCATTTCGTCATGGGTCGCTGCTGCTACGTCCTATAGCGTCCATGGCTTCGCCATGCTTCCGGTCTATATCTTTTACTCGATGTTCGGCTTCCAGCGCGTCGGCGACCTCATCTGGGCCGCCGCCGACCAGCGGGCGCGCGGATTCCTGATCGGGGCCACGGCTGGACGCACGACCCTTGCCGGCGAGGGACTTCAGCATCAGGACGGTTCAAGCCATCTTGTGGCTGCGACCATTCCGAACTGCCGCGCTTACGACCCGGCGTTTGCCTATGAAATGGCGGTCATCCTCGATCACGGCGCGCGCTCGATGATGGAGGAAGGCAAGGACGAGTTTTACTACGTCACCGCGATGAATGAGAACTACGACCAGCCGTCGATGCCCGAGAAGGCGGAAGCGGGCATCATCAAGGGTCTCTACCTCTTCGCGTCGCATGGATCGAAGACGGGCGGCGGCTTTGTCCGCCTGCTCGGCTCCGGCGCCATCCTCCCGGAAGTCGACGAAGCGGCAAAAATGCTGGAGGCCGAATGGGACGTCTCCACCGAGGTCTGGAGCGCGACAAGCTACTCCGAGCTTGCTCGGGAGGCTCGGGAGGCGGAACGCCGCAACCGGCTCAATCCGCTCGATGATCCGGTCGTCAGCCACCTCGCCGCCTGCCTGCCCGGTCCCGCGGTCATTATCGCAGCGTCAGACTACGTTCGAGCCTATCCGCACATGATCGCCCCTTATCTCGACGCCCGGTTTATTGCGCTTGGCGCGGACGGATTTGGCCGCAGCGACACGCGTCAAGCGCTCCGCGCCTTCTTCGAGGTCGACCGCTCATCGATCGTGATCGCAGCCCTTGCATCCCTCGCCAAGGAGGGCTTGATCGCGCGTGAAGTCGCGGCCAACGCCATCGAACGCTACAGCGTCAGTCCGTCAGCCCCGCCACCCTGGACCGTTTGACAGCCAGGGTCAAAGCCCAATCAGCTTGGACGCTTCGACGAAACCTGCCGTCGCGGATCGCAATCGGAACGGGGCAAGCAGGAGGCAAGCGGTTGTAGATCTCCACGATCGGAAACGCAGGCTTCCGCCCAAAGCACGCATCGATCGCGGGTGGACAGACGCCAGACCGGGCGGTGTCTGCGTCAACCGAAAGGCAGGCATTGCTCTATTCAACGCACAGTCAAAACTACAAATAACGTTATAAATGTTATTTTAGCTTACAAAATCTTGTCTTGCGGCTTCCGCAGGATTATTTTCAGCTGCAAGAGGCGCGACGCTGGGCGGCCCGCGGGATGGGCAATGGCCACGGGCTCAATGATCACGCGTTCGGTCGACGGCGAAAGTTAAGCCAGGCAATTTGCGCCGCGTCGAACCAGCCGACGCGTCGCGGAAGTCCATCGAAACGAATTTCGCGGAGGCCGAGTGATGCGCCGAGGCGTTAGGGTGAACCTGGAAAAGAAGAGTTCGCCTCCCCAGGCCGACTACCGTTTGGGAACTTTGTATGGGCTGGCGACCGCGATCCTCCTGGCGCTCCAGCCGCCCTTTTCCGCTCCGGCGGCGCGGAACCTCACCTCCATAGATTTCATGGGCTTCACCCAGTGCGCATTGCTGTTTTCCGTCCCGCTGCTGATCGCGCAAGCCGAAAGTCGCCGCGACTTCGCCGTCATCCTGCTCGACGTTCGCTATTGGCCCAAGCTCGCGGTCGTGTTCTGCGTCGGAGTCATCGGCCTGGCGTTGTTCGACATCGGTCTGAGCAGCACGCATCCGATCATAACCGCAGCGACATTGAACCTCACTCCGTTCTGGGCGGCCCTGGTCGCCTTCGTCGTCACGAAACGATCGATCTCGATTTCGCCGACCTTGTTCTTCGGCAGCTTCCTCACGGCGTTTTGCGGCGCCATGGTGATCGCCTGGAGCCAGATCGACGTCGAACCCGATGTTCTTCTGCATGACGTGATCGAGAGCGCCCTGCACAGCAAATGGATCTACGCCGTTCCGACACCGATATTCTTCGCCTTGAGCGGAACCTTGGTCTTCAAATGGTTTTCGGAGTTCGACGAACAGGCCGCCATTGCGGCGAATTTCGTCGTTTCGTCCCTGGTTCTGATCCCCGTCGCGCTCGTGATGTCGGATTTCGGCCGACAGTCTCACTTCACCGGGGAGTCGAAGACGGCAATCTTGCTATTGCTCGTAGGAACCCTGGCCAACTCGGCGGCCGGGCGCGTCTTCTATCAGAAGGCCTTGACGGCGACGCAAAACGACAATGGTTACGTGACGATGTTTTTCCTGTTGATGCCGGGTCTGACCTCGCTGATCTCCTTCGCTCTGTCGCGGTGGATTGCGGACTTACGCTTCATTTCCGGGCCTGGGTTCTTCCTCGGCCTGGCGCTGGTGACGACCCCGCTCCTCCTCTTGTCGCTGAGCGCCGCGAGAGCCACCGCGTCGCCCACCGTTCCAGCGCGCAGCGGTCAGGCGCTGCTCCGCTGACGAGCAGGCCGACGCGCTTCCCGGTTGCTTCGCCTCCCAGCGCCCGTTGGCTTAATCCAAGTCTCCACTGTGATCTAGATCACAGCGCGCCTCGCGGATTTTCAGTTACAGTTTGTTTTTTGGGTTTGATATCAACAGACTGACAATGGAAGGTTCCAAGCCCTTTAAGTACACGCAATATGCGCAAGTGATTTGCGCAGCGACGGCAAGCCCAATCAACTGATATTAAGAGGGAGAGAGACGATGATCAGTCGACGTCTAATTTTGTCAGGAGCCATAGTCTGTTTGTCGCCTGCCATCGCGACGGAGCTACCTAAGGAAGGCACATGTCGTTACGCGATGAAAGTAGACGGCAAGCAAACCGTTGACGAGTTGAATGTCGCGAAAAATGACGGTATCGCGTATTGGGATGAAACGGAAACTCCTGGCGATAAGGATTGTGGTCAAACCCAATGGCCGCCAATGAAACCATCGCATTGTTACGGGTTTTCTGAATTGGACGGAAAACTTGCGTTTTCGACCGGCTACTGCGTCGAGGCGGATGAGGACGGCGACAAGATCATCTGGAAAATGGATCCGACCAAAGACAACCAATATGCCTCGGCGTTGAACGGCACATCTCAGATATTGATGGGAGGTGGTAAATACACCGGTATATCAGGCAAGTCGAAATGGCATTGCACGTACGGCGGATCGTTCACCAAATACGCCGGGCGATGCGATATTGAAGAGACACTCAAATTTCCGGGAAAAGAATGATGAGGCGCTCGAAGCCGACGGCGAGAACGACAGCAAACGCAAGATCGCTTCAGGGCTCAATCTCGGCCACAGCGTCAGCCGCCGCTTATCGCAGTCAAAATGAAAACGTCGGCGCCCGGTTCGAGCCGGGTGTCGAGACGCGCGCGTTCGCCTTCGACGAACACGTTGATGTGGCGTCGAATCGCTGGCGTCGTATCGCAAAGACGGTCCCGCATGCCCGGCCAGCGCGCCTCAAGTCCGTTCATCACATCCTCGACCGTCTCCGCCTCGATCTTCACGACGCGCTCGGAGTCGGGAAAGAGCGCCTTCAGCAAGGCCGGCAGCCGGACGACGGCGGGCGCGCGCATCAGGCCGCCGTCATCGTCTCGACCGACGAAATCGCTGGCAGGTCGCGCGCGATGCACTCCCAGGTCGCGCCCTCGTCGCGGCTTGCATAGACGGAGCCGTTGCTCGTGCCGAAATAGACGCCGGCGGGATCGAGCGCATCGGTTGCCAGGGCCTGACGCATCACACCGAAATATGCGCCGGACTGAGGCAGCCCCGCACGACCGTCAGCCCAATGCGCGCCGCCATCGCGCGAGCGCCAGACGGCCGCGCGTGCGTCTGGCGGATAGCGGCCCTTGGTGTCACCGTTGAGCGGCAGGAAGAACAGCGTGTCGGCGTCGCGGGGATGAGCCGCAACGGGAAAGCCAAAGCTCGACGGGAGGCCGTTCTCGATGCTGCGCCAGGACGCGCCGCCGTCGTCGCTGCGGTACATGCCGCAATGGTTTTGCTGGTACAGGCGGTCGGAACAGCCCGGCGCGAGCGTCAGGTTATGCACGCACTGGCCGAACTCGGGATAACGCTCTCCCTCCGGCAGAAAATCGCAGCGCGTGCCCGAATTGCGCGGACTCCAGGTTTCGCCGCCGTCCTCCGTGTAAAACACGCCGACCGAGGAGATGCCGACCCAGAGGCGACGCACGTTGGTGGGGTCGGAAACGATGGAGTGCAGGACAAGGCCGATGCCGCCCGGTTGCCACTGAGGGCGCGAGGGGTGTCGGCGCAGACCCTCCACCTCGCGAAAACTCTCGCCGCCATCGCCGCTGACAAAAAGCCCCGCCGGCTCGACGCCGACGTACAGCCGCCCGTGCGCGGCATGAGCCACCCAGGCGCATTGTACCGGCGTCTCGCCTTGGGGGTAAGCCAACCCCTGGCTCGAATGGGTCCATGTTGTGCCACCGTCATTCGACTTCCACACAGCCGGCCCGAACCACGCGTTGCCGCCGGTCGCGTAAATGGTCCCGTCTGCGAGGTCGGCGGCGACGTGGGTCAGCGGCCAGTGCTCGCACAAGGGCCCACGCACGCGCCAATCGCGGCGCTCGCTGTCGCTTTCGAGAATGAACGCGCCCTTCTTGGACCCGATCAGCACCCGGACATTCATGGGCGGCCTCCCGCTGCTGCGCCCCAGAAGGCGCCTCGGCAGCCGTGCCCGTCAAGATCGAACAGCGGGCGACAGCGCTGGGCTAACTCCTTTTCGTCCCGACCTCCTCTACGACCATGGGAGGCGGCCCTCGTCATCCTTCTGAATCCGAACGACGGCCGGTTCGTGAACGAAGATGGCGAGGTGCGTTCGGGACGGAGCGAGAACAGTAGCAAAGGGTCGGACATGCCTCTTCGGCAAGCCGTCAACGACGGCTGCCTCTTGCGCGGACCGGACGGCTGGCGACGTAGAGCACCCGTCGCCGATCGCGGCCTTGGACGCCTCACTTGGGCGGGAAGCGGACTTCTGGCGATCCATTGCTTCAGATAGAAGGCGCAGGAATGAAGTGATGGCCACGAGGCAGCTTCATTGCCAAGGCTCATTGATTGGGGAGGCTCGCCGCGACGCATGGTGTCGTGGGGGCAGCCCTCACTGGCTTTTGCGAGACTGGCGCGCCAGTCAATTATATTGTGGTGCTCCATTATGACAACCCGACCAGACCCAACGGACCTCAGCGAGCGTTACGTTGACCCCCCTCGCGACCATGACTTTCCCGCCAAGCGTCACACCGTACCTTTGGCCATTGGCTTTCCCAACGTCATCGGATTCTCGGCGTGCATAATCGCGCCGGGATTGGAAATCCGCGAGGCAACCCAAACCGACATCGACCGTCTAGACGAGCTCAACAAAACGTGGGCTTCAACGCTGTCGAGGATGCACATGGTGCCGTTAGCACGTTCATCGCATGTTATCTGCATCGATGAACAACTCTATGGTCACTATGTCGAGCAACAAATCCATCGTGAGACCGGAAAAAGTACAGAACTCCGCCTCAAAGGGTTTCGCATCGATGATATCTATAAAATGATTGTCACCGCACTGCATCTATTTCGTCTTGTTCCGCTTTATGTCACACGATATTTTATAACAGAAGAGTACGATAAGAATTTTGTTTATCCTGGCTTTTTAAGCGCACCAGTCCAAGTAATCTTCGAATCGTGGCAACGGTATGCGGTCCCATCAGGCTACAACCTTACCAGCAGTGGTACCATTACGTGCGATGACGTCATTCGGGCTGTCAATGTGTTGGGGAAGTATTATCAATACAATAACTGGGTTGGAAACCGGATTGCTGTCGCCCTGCATAATTTTTGGAATGCTCTATTCGTACGCGAGAGTACGTTAGCATTCGTCGCACTCGTGACGGTAATCGAAACCTTCACAAATCTGAACAAAGGAGAAGGTAATACGGCAGAGCAGATTTACATAAACTCGTTGAAACTGGTGCCAATTGACGGCCACGACAATGCGGTGACCAGGGAACGACTTGAAGAAATGTATAGCGCCCGAAGCGAACTCTCACATGGCTCTTATGGAAGAGACGGCCGCGTGCGACTTGGCTTGCATCTGACCCACCTTGACGCCAAATTGTCCAACGTAGACGTGCACCTTAGTACCGGCGTTATGAGCATTACTGCGAAAATGCTTCACAGAGTCCTATTCGATCCGACCATTACGTCGATCCTGGAAGGTGCCAAAACGAGCGCGCAAGAACGGCGGCAGCTCCGCAAACACCTAAACGCAATGCCGGGCGCGGAAGCGAGCAGTTCGACAAAACCCGCTCTGATCCAAAAGCACTTTGGCACGTAATCTCACGTATATCCTTTCGGCGTCTTGACGAAATTGTCACCCATCTCTGCGTGCTGGTGGTGCCAGCGAATGTCTCCAATGGGTCGAATTTACCCGTTCGACGCGCCATCAGGGAACACCCGCTTCTTGCGCGAAGCGGGATCGGCGCAAACACCCGGATTGGGTTTTTGATCCTCTAGAGAGCGCAGCTGTGGGAAACCCGACAGTCCACAACTGAGTCGACAATTGCTTCCCTAAATCAGAATTCCATGGTATTGTGGATCTCATGAACAAATGGAGGCACCCTCAACTCACCGCGAGCCGCAAGACGTTAAGGTTAATGGCGCGCAGGGCACCAGAATCTGCCATAACCTATTGAAAAATATAGATCACATATTTTCACTTCCTTGCGCCTGACTTTCATTTCCTTGCGCCGGACTTTCATTTCCTTGCGCTGGGCTTTCAATTCCTTGCGCCTGGCTTTCAATTCCTTGCGCTGGACTTTCAATTCCTTGCCCCCGGCCGACAGCCGGCCCGGGGCGAAAAGAGCGACAGTTTTTGGCGCCTAACGCTTTGAAAACGCTTCGCCGTTGCCAAAAGTGCGGGCGTCCGAACAGCACCTCCGTCCCAGCGCCACGTGCTTTCTACACCGCCGGCCTCGGTCCCCTGAACCCCGTCGCCACGACGTAAAGCTCGGCGCTGTCGGCGCGGCTTGCCTTGGGCTTCACGTGGCGCACGGTCGCGAACTCGCGCTTGAGGCGGGCGAGGAGTTCCCCCTCGGCCCCGCCCTGCAACACTTTGGCGACGAAGAAGCCGTGGGGCGCCAGAACCTCCGAGGCGAAGTCGGCGGCGAGTTCGACGAGTCCGACGATGCGCAGATGATCGGTCTTGCGATGGCCGGTCGCGTTGGCCGCCATGTCGGAGAGCACGCCGTCGGCGAGTCCGGCGAGCCATTCGCGCAACTGCCCCGGCGCGTCCGGATCGTGGAAATCCATGCGCCTGAACTCGACGCCCTCGACCGGGTCCATCTCGAGAAGATCGATCGCGATCACCCGGCCGGCGCCGGCTTTCGAGCGCGTCTCGGCGGCCGCGACCTGGCTCCAGCCACCGGGCGCGGCGCCGAGATCGACGATGCGCTGCCCGGGCCGGAAGAGCTTGTGCCGGTCGGCGATCTCCAGGAGCTTGTAGGCGGCGCGCGAGCGATAGCCCTCGCGCCTGGCCTGGGCGACATAGGGATCGTTCAGCTGGCGCTCGAGCCAGAGCGTCGAGGAGAGCGAGCGTTTTCGGGCCGTCTTGACGCGGGTCTTCAGCGCCCGGCCGCCCTCGCGGCCGGACCCGCCGCCGGTCATCGCCAGCGTCCGCGACGATGCGGCCCGACCCCATCCTCACGCATCATCTGGCTGAGAATGCCTTCCCGCAAACCCCGGTCGGCGATGCGCAGTCGCTCGGCCGGGAAATGCTCGCGGATCGCCTCGAGGATCGCGCAGCCGGCGAGCACGAGATCGGCGCGCTCATGGCCGATGCAGGCGTTGGCGGCTCGCTGAGCGTAGCTCATCGACCTCAGACGCGCGACAGCGCCGTCGACCTCCGCCCGGCCGAGCCAGAGCCCGTCTACAGCGCGCCGGTCGTAGCGCGGCAGATTGAGGTGGACGCCAGCGATGGTCGTTACGGTTCCGGAGGTGCCGAGAAGGTGAAACCGGTCGCAGCGCGTCTCATCCGCGACTTTGGCGATAAAGGGCGCGAGGGCCTCGGCGACGTGAGCAGTCATCGCGGCGAATGTCTCATCGGTGACGTCAACGCCGCCGAACTTTTCCGCCAGCGACACGACGCCGAGTCGCATCGATTCCCAAGCCCCCACCCGGCCGGCGCCTCCCGACAATTCGCCGCCCCGGAGCCAGATGATTTCCGAGGATCCGCCACCGATGTCGAACATGACGATCGACAGTGCGTTCCGGTCCGCCAGTTCGCCCACGCCGGCCGCGGCGAGATGCGCTTCGGTCTCGCGGTCGACGATTTCGAGATCGATGCCGAGGCGCTCCTGCACCAGATTGACGAACTCCGCGCCGTTCTCGGCCGAGCGGCAGGCTTCGGTCGCAATGGTGCGGGCGCGTGTCACGCCGCGTGCGGCCATCTTGTCGCGGCAAATGCGCAGCGCCTCGATCGTGCGCACGATGGCCGCCTCTCCCAGGCGCCCGGTCAGCGACAGACCCTCGCCCAGACGCACGATTCGGGAGAAGGCGTCGATAACCCGGAAGCCTTCCGCCGTCGGTCTCGCGACCAGGAGTCGGCAATTGTTCGTGCCGAGGTCGAGAGCCGCGTAAGTCGCAGGGGTGGAGCGTCCTGGCGCCGGCGTCCCCGGCCGCGGCGCGTCGGTCCCCCGATCGGGACTCAACGTGAAAACTTCGGACACAACCAGACCTCGACCTCTCCCCCGATGCGCTTCGCCCCGGGGGCCGCAAAACCAAATTTGAATGTATCAAGGCTGGCGGCGGATGCAACGCGAGGCTGGAGGACGCCGTTATGTCAGGGTTTAAAAAAGGGATGGCGGACCGTATCGCCGACCTTCAGTCCGATCGAGGCGGCCGCGCCGCCGTTGAGTTCGAGCACAGCCAGGCACGGGCCGCCCGAGGGAATGACGCGCTCGGACAAGGGTTCGGCCTTCTCCACGATGTTCGTCACCACCCCCGACGCGAGAAATGAAGATCATGTCAAGCGGGATGTAGGTATTCTTCATCCAGAAGGATACGGGCTCCTCACGCTCGAACTCGAACAGCATGCCGCGATCGGGGGGCATGAATCGGCGGTTCATCAGCCCCTGCGCCCGGCTCGCGTCGTCCTTGGCGATCTCAACATGAAAGTCATGCGTCCCGCTGGCGGTCACGATCTGCAGCATTTCGGGACCGTCGGCGCGGACGGGCGCAGCGAGCATGCCGCCGATGAGGACGATGATCGCCAAAGCCGCCCAAAGCCGAAATCCGAATTGCGTCATCGTCTCTTCGCTCGCCAAGCCGCCGGCCTGAGCTTCAAGACGAACGGTCGACGGCCGTCAAGCGCGGAGCCCGCGACCGCTAGTGGGGAGCGATAATCCGCGAGCCGTCGAGCGGGCGCACCTCGGCGGCCATCAGACCCTTCGGTCCCGGACCGAAACGGGCCAGCATGCTGTCGCCGGGCTTGGGGTCGACGAAGCCGTAGCGGCGCAGCGTCTCCATATGGACGAAGATGTCTTCGGTCCCCTCGCCCCGGGTGAGAAACCCAAAGCCGCGCGACCGGTTGAACCACTTGACGATAACGATCTCGAATCCGCCGACAGTCGTCGCCTGAGCGCGCGTGCGCGCGGGAGCAAGCGGCGGCGCGTAGCCCGGTTCCGGATCGCTGACGGAGATCACCTTGAACACCTGAAGGCCGCGTTCACGCTGCGTCGCCTCGGCGACAACCCTCGCCCCCTCGCGGATTGCGGAGAAACCATCCCTGCGCAACACAGTGACGTGGATGAGGATGTCCGCTTCTCCGCTGTCGGGCACGATGAATCCGTATCCCTTTGCGGCGTCGAACCACTTCACGCGTCCGGCGACCTCGACGAGACCGGCCGGGGCTTCGTCAGATGATTCGCCGCTTCGCGTCGTCTCCAGCGGCTTCGTGAATTCCTCGCCCAATTCGGCCCCCTACTCAACGCGTCGGCGGCGCGACTCACCGCCTTCGAACCTGTTGCGCCTCGCGATTGGGACCACCCGCTGAGGCCGAGATCCGCAACGCAAGTGATTCTCGTTCGCAAGATAGCAAATCGTCACGCGTTGCGTATCAAAATCACTCCAAACTTGAGCGTGGCTGTGGATACGGGCAAAAAAAATCCGCCGGCACGCGGCCGGCGGAAGGTTTGATGACGTACGGAATGGCCGCGAGGCGCGCAGGACTTACTCGCTGTCCTCTTCCGGCTCCGGCGGGGGCGCGAGGCCCTCGAGGCCTCGAAGCAAGTCTTCCTCCGTCATGCGGTCGAACTGCGCCTCGACGCCGAGTTCGATCTGCGCCTGGGCGTTGGGGTTGACCATTGGCGGCGCGGCCTCGGCCTCGGGCTCGTCGACCTCGACGTGCTTCTGCAGGGCGTGAATCAAATCCTCACGCAGGTCGCCGGGCGAGAGCTTGCCGTCGCCGATTTCGCGCAGGGCGACAACGGGATTTTTGTCGTTGTCCCGCGCGACGTTGATGGTGGAGCCCGAGGAAATGGCGCGGGCGCGATGGCTGGCCATCAAGACGAGATCGAAACGGTTGTCGACCTTGTCGACGCAGTCTTCGACAGTGACGCGAGCCATAGAGACTCCTTCAAGCGATGAGGATTGGGAAGCGAGCGCGCCATCTACACGCCAGACGCATAAGATGCAAGGTCTTTGCGCACGCCGGTCAGACTGCGAAACTCTCGCGTCCCGCCGCCATCCGCCCGATCGAGGCGGCGAAAGCGGCCGCGAAGCGGCGCACGTCGTCCTCTTCCGACGCCCATCCTACACTGAGCCGGATGGCGCCGCGCGCCAGTTCCGGCGCGGCGCCCATCGCGGCCAACACATGCGACGGCGCCACTTTTCCGGAAGAACACGCCGAACCTGAGCTGACTGCGACGCCCGCCAGATCAAGTGCGATCATGAGGGTCGCCGCCTCGACGCCGGGCACGGCGAAACAAAGTGTGTTCGGCAACCTCGGCGCCGCCTCCCCGAAAATGACCGCGTCGGGGGAAACGTCCCGGACGACGCGGGCAAGGCGCTCTCGTAGGGTAAGCAGACGCTCGGCCTCAACGCTCCACTCGGTGAGACAGGCGCGCGCCGCTGCGCCGAAGCCCGCGATCGCGGTCACGTTTTCGGTGCCGGCGCGCGCGCCGCGCTCCTGTCCGCCGCCGCGGATTAGGGGCTCCCCAAGGCTAAAGCCGGGGCGAGCCGCGACAATCGCCCCCGCCCCTTTGGGTCCGCCCATCTTGTGGGCGGACAGCGCCAGCGCATCGGGACCCAGCGTGTCAATCGTGCAATCGGCCCGTCCGGCAAGCTGAACGGCGTCGCAGAACACGAATCCGGCCGCCGCGTGGACCAGCGCGGAAGCTTGCGCGATGGGCTGGATGACGCCGGTCTCATTGTTCGCGGCCTGAAGCGCCAACAGCACGCGTCCCGGCTTCCGGACGGCTGCGTCCAGCCAGTCAAGGTCGATGCGCCCGTCGGCGGAGAGCGGCGCAATTTCGACCCCTGACGCCGGGAACCGGTGGCCAGAGAGAACGGATAGGTGCTCCCCGCCGCTGACAACGAGCCGCTCGAGCGGCCGGCCTCCCATCCCAACTCCGAAATGCGGATTTAGCCCGCTATTGGCGGCCTCGGCGCCGCCCGAGACGAAAGTCACGCAACGGGACGCCACGCCCCCGAGCCTCGCGACGTCGGCCCGCGCATCCTCGACGATCCTGCGGGCGAGACGGCCCTCGGCGTGAATCGAGGACGGGTTTCCGGTGGTCGACATCGCTGACAGCGCGGCCTCCCTCGCCTCCGGCCGCAGGGGCGCAGTCGCGTTATAATCGAGATAGGTCCTGAACTGCGGCCTCGAGGGGGCCATCGCAACTCCGGCGAGTGATCGAAACGCTGCTTACGGCCTTATCCAGGTCGGGCGCAGCGGTTTTTCCTTGCAATTGCCGGCGCCTTGCGTGCTATGAGGCAGCCTCCGAGGCGAGCCCCCGCCGACTTACCGAGACATACGCGCGCGACGCGCGGCCTTCAAGGCTGAAGCGCGCAAGCCTGCAGGATCTCAAGTCTCACCGGCGCGGGCCGCAGATCTTTTGGAGATTTCATGCCCGAGGTTTTTTTCAACGGTCCCGCCGGTCGGCTGGAGGGCCGTTTTCATCCTGCCAAACAGCGCGGGGCCCCCATCGCCGTGGTTTTGCACCCCCATCCGCAATTCGGCGGCACGATGAACAACCAGATTGTCTACAATACCTACTACAACTTTGCCGAGCGCGGGTTTTCGGTGTTGCGCTTCAACTTTCGCGGGGTCGGGCGTTCTCAAGGGGCCTTCGACCATGGCCAGGGCGAATTGTCGGACGCAGCATCAGCGCTCGACTGGGCGCAGTCGATCAGCCCGGAGGCGCGCGCCTGCTGGATCGCCGGCGTCTCCTTCGGCTCCTGGATCGGCATGCAGCTCCTTATGCGGCGCCCGGAGATCGAGGGGTTCATCTCGATCGCGCCGCCCGCCAACCGTTT
Organism: uncultured Alphaproteobacteria bacterium; assembly: GCA_963787135.1. Taxonomy (GTDB): domain Bacteria; phylum Pseudomonadota; class Alphaproteobacteria; order Rhizobiales; family Beijerinckiaceae; genus Roseiarcus. The sequence continues at coordinate 182,635 of CAWBBW010000007.1, forward strand.
CGACTTCAGCTTCCTCGCCCCCTGCCCGTCGTCGGGTCTTTTCGTCCATGGCGACAAGGATCGGGTCGCGCCGCTGAAAGAGGTGCTGGCGCTTATCGAAAAGCTGAAAACCCAGAAGGGCATCCTCATCGAACACGCTGTGATCCCCGAGGCCAACCACTTTTTCGAGGATTGCATCGACGACCTGCAGACGGTGGTCGGCGCCTATCTCGACAAGCGGCTCGGCATGCCCCGTCATGCGCCCCCGCCCGCGCGCAAAGAGCGTGCGAAACCCGCCGCTCCGCAGGTCGGCAACGGATAGGGCCTCAGTGTCGCTGATCACGACAACGGACGAACTCGAAGCTGCCTGCCTCAGACTGGCCCGCCATCCGTTCGTCACCGTCGATACCGAGTTCCTTCGCGAAACGACGTTCTGGCCGATCCTTTGCGTGGTCCAACTTGCCTCGGACGATGAAGCGCTAGCGATCGACGCGCTGGCCGAAGGGCTCGACCTCCAGCCGCTCCTGAGGCTGATGGCCGATGAGGACATAGTCAAAGTGTTCCACGCGGCGCGTCAGGATCTCGAAATCTTCTGGAAACTTTCCGGGGTTCTGCCGACTCCCTTATTCGACACTCAGGTCGCGGCGATGGTCTGCGGCTACGGCGATCAGGTTTCTTACAGCGAACTCGTGCAATCGGTCTGTCGGGTCGCGATCGACAAGTCCTCGCGCTTCACCGACTGGGCGCGCAGGCCGCTGGCCGAGGCGCAGGTGGATTACGCGATCGGCGATGTGACCTATCTGCGCGACATCTACAAGGCCTTGACGGCGCGCCTCAAGGCGACTGGGCGCCAGTCGTGGCTTGAAGACGAAATGAAGGTTCTCAATTCGCCCGCCACCTACGAACAGCATCCGGAACGCGCCTGGGAGCGTCATAAGTCGCGGGTGCGCAAACCCCGCGATCTGGCGACGCTGATGGAGCTCGCCGCCTGGCGCGAGAGCGAGGCGCAAGCGCGCGACGTGCCTCGATCGCGCGTGCTGAAAGACGACGTTCTGATTGAGCTGGCAACGGCTGCCCCGCGCACCGTTGAGGCGCTTGGGAACCTGCGCGCCTTCCCCCGCGGCATGGAGCGCTCGAGGGCGGGCAGCGAAATTCTGGCGGCCATCGAGCGCGGGCTCGCCCGCGACCCGAAGACGCTGCCGAAAATCGAACGCGAGCGGCGCAATGGCGCCAATGTCGGAGCGACCGTCGAACTCCTCAAGGTGCTGTTGCGACAGGTGAGCGAGGAGAGCGGCGTCGCCGGCAAGCTGATTGCCTCTGTCGACGATCTCGAATCGATCGCTTCGAACGACAAGGCCGACGTCGCGGCGCTCTCCGGGTGGCGACGGAAGATTTTCGGCGAGCGCGCGCTTGAACTGAAAAGCGGCCGCCTGGCGCTGACGGTAGAGAACGGCAAAGTCGTCACGCTTGAATGGCGCGACGCCCAGGAGCCGCGCGAGGCGACCTGAGGGGCGCGCCTTCGACCGGCGGCTCCATAGCCGTGAACCAGTTGCGCAAGCTTAACTCTGAAAAAGGAATTGCGGCGCAGGGTGCCGGCGATGCTTATTTGTCGGGCGCGCGTGTCTTGAGCTCGTCTCCCATCTCCGTCGCTCTTGTGCTCGACCACGCCAGCGTGACTGGCGGGGCGGCCAAGGTGGCGTTCGACAGCGCGCTCGGCCTCAGGCAGGCCGGCCACCGACCGATCGTGTTCGCCGCCGCGGGCCCGATCGATCCGCGTTTGACGGAAGAGGGCGTCGAAGTCGTTTGCCTCGGCCAGCACGACATCCTGAACGACCCCTCCCGCCTCAGCGCGGCCGCGCGGGGGATATGGAACTTCGAGGCCGCCCGCCGCCTCGAGGCGCTGCTCGCGAGCCTGCCGAAAGGGCGCTCGGTTGTGCATGTGCACGGGTGGGCCAAGGCCCTGTCGCCTTCGATCGCCCGGCCGATCGCCGCCTCCGGACTGCCGGCGGTCTGCACGCTGCACGAATACTTCCTGTTCTGCCCCAACGGCGGGTTCTTCAATTACAACACGAGCGAAGTCTGTCAACTCGAGCCGATGTCGGGCGCCTGCCTCACCACGAATTGCAACTCGCGCTCCTATCCGCAAAAGCTCTGGCGTTGCGCAAGGCATTCGGCCATGGGTCGCGTCGCGCGCCTGCCGAAGGTCTTTTCGGATTTCGTTGTCATCTCCGATCTTCAGGACGGGATCGTCAGGTCGAGACTGCCAAAGGGCGCCCGCGTCCATCGCGTCCCCAATCCGATCGAGGCGCACCAGTTGGGTCCCAAATCGGAGCCTGCGAGCGGCGATTTTCTGTTTGTCGGGCGCATCGCCAGGGAAAAGGGCCCGCTGCTGTTTGCCGAAGCGGCTCGCCGAGCCGGGGTCGTCCCGACTTATGTAGGCGACGGGCCGATCCGCGAGGAATTGGCCGTGCGCTACCCCGAAGCGCGCATCCTCGGCTGGAAGACGCCGGACGAAGCGCGAGCGATGATGCGCGCCGCGCGGGCGCTCGTTTTCCCGTCGCTTTGGTATGAGGTTCAGGGTTTGACCGTGACGGAAGCAAAAGCCATGGGCACGCCCGTCGTCGTATCGGACGTCTGCGCGGGGCGCGAAGCGATCGAGGACGGCAAATCAGGGCTCTGGTTCAGGAGCGGCGATCCGGATGCGCTCGCCGTCGCGCTCGACCGGCTGAAAGAGGACGCGCTGGTCGAAAAACTCTCGAACACCGCCTATGAAACCTATTGGGCCGACGCTCAGACCCCGGGGCGGCACGTTGACGCGATCCTCGACATTTACGAGGGCATGCTGCGCACGGGGCTCGAGCCGCCCGCATCACCCCCGCCGCGCCAGCACCTCATCGACGAAGTCGTCCATCCGCTTCGCGACGGCGCGGATATCGAAGAGCCGCTCGACGCGCGCGCGCCCTGAGCGCGCCAGCTTCGCGCGAAGCCCGGGCAAATCGATGAGGGACGCGAGGCCTCGCGCGACTCCGTCGGGGTCCGCGGGATCGACAATCAGCGCATCGGGGCCGCAGACTTCGGCGAGACCGCCGAGGCCCGAGGCCATGAGCGCGGTCCCGCTCGCGAGCGCCTCCAGCGCCGTCCGGCCGAACGGCTCCGGCGTCTTCGTCAGCACCATCCCGGCCGCGGCTTTCTCCCAAGCCGCCTTGACCTCGCCATAGGGCAGGTTCGTATCGATCCTGATCCTGTCGCCGAACTGCGCCGCGGCGTTGCGAAGCTCCCGCACAATCCCAGGCTCCCTGTCGATCGCGGACAGGATGAAGCGGGCGTTCCATTGGGGCCGCAACGGCAAGAGACGCGCGATCGCGGCCATCGCCTCGATATGGCCCTTGTCGTCGAGGCCGCGGCCGACGGAAAGGATCGTCGTCTCCTTCGGGACAGAATCGGACCACTCGGTCATGTCGAGCCCATTCGGGACAGCGCGCATCGGCGCCTGCGCGTTCGGGAAGTTCGAGCGGAAGCGGTTCGCGCAGTCCTCGCTGACGAAGGCGAGGCCGGCAATTCGCCGCAGCTCGAAATCACGCGCCGTGCGCTTGAGCGCGCCCGACGGCGCCTTTTCATAGGCGTGGCTGTGCAGGATCGTCGGAGCGCCAGACGCCGACGCGATCAAAGCCGCGACGGGAAGATGGTTCTCTACGACCGCGAGATCAACTCGGAGCCGCCGCAGAAGTCTGCCGACGCCCCAGGCTTTGGCCAAATTGCCGCCCAGCGGGGCGTCGGGCACGGTCTCTATCCGGATGCCGTCGAATGGCCTGTCCACATTCGGGCAGACGACCAGCGTTGAGGCAGCGTAGCGACTATGGCGAACGAGGTCGCGAACGCAGAGTTCCACGGCGGACGCGAGACGGGGCCCGAAATGCGCGTTGCGCAAAAGGACGTAGGCGATTGTCGGGTCGCGCGCCATTGTCGAACTCATAGGGCCCTTGAAGGCCGTGGAGCGGCGGTCCTTACATGCCGCCCTTCCGCTGGACAACCACTGATCGTGATTGCCGCCCGCGGCGAAGTTTGCTTGAACTGCGCCCTGCAGTTCCGCGGGTCGCGCTCAAGAGCGCAACGAAGGCGCATGATGGTCTCCTCACCAAAAGACGACCGCACAGGCGCGCTGACCCATATCGGCGTCAGGGGAGAGGCGCGCATGGTCGACGTTTCGGAAAAGGACGCCACCAGTCGTGTCGCGATCGCCGAAGCCCGCGTGCGTATGGGGCGCGCCACATTGCAGGCCATTCTCGCCGGCGACGCGAAGAAGGGCGACGTGATCGGCGCGGCGCGGATCGCCGGGATCATGGCCGCCAAAAAGACCGCCGACCTCATCCCGCTCTGCCATCCGCTCCAGTTGAGCAAGATCGAAGTCGACATCAAGCCCGACGAGTCCCTGCCCGGCCTCAAGGTCCGGGCGGAGGCGCGATGCGTCGGCCCGACCGGCGTCGAGATGGAGGCCTTGACCGCCGTCGCCGTCGCCTGCCTCACCGTCTATGATATGGCCAAGGCGATCGATCGGGGTATGAGCATCGAGGGCGTGCGGCTCGTCGAGAAGCGCGGCGGCAAGTCGGGCGAATGGCGGATGGGGGGCGGGTGAGCGGCTTGATCACAGTCGAGGACGCGCTCTCCCGCGTGCTTGCGTCGGCCCAAACGCCGCTCGAGGAAGAGGAGATTGCGCTCGAAGCCGCGCACGGCCGCGTGCTGGCGCGAGACCTTACGTCCCGGCGCACCCAGCCGCCCTTCGCCAATTCCGCAATGGACGGCTACGCCGTGCGCGCCGCGGATTCGGCGGTCGCTTCGACGACGCTGACTGTCATCGGCGAATCGGCGGCTGGACGCGCGTTTGGCGGCGTCGTCGGTCCAGGCCAGGCGATCAGGATCTTCACCGGAGCGCCAATGCCCGAGGGCGCCGACGCCATTGTCGTTCAGGAGGAAGTGCGCCGCGAGGCCGATCGCATCGCCCTCATCGGCAGCGTTGCGACAGGCGACAATCTGCGCCCGGCGGGAATGGATTTTCGCGAGGGCGAGGCGCTGATCCCGGCAGGACGGCGTCTCACGCCGCGCGATGTCGCGCTGGCGGCCGCGGGCAATCATGTCCATCTCAAAGTGCGCCGGCGCGCCCGGGTGGCGATCCTTGCAACTGGCGACGAGCTGGTCGCGCCCGGCGGCGCGCTTGGCGCGGCGCAGATCATCGCCTCGAACAATTTCGCGGTCGCAGGCGTCGTCGCCGCGTGCGGCGGCGTCGCGATCGATCTTGGCATCGCCGTCGATACGATGGCAGCGCTCGATCAGGCGATTAAGCGCGCGCGCGACGCCGAGGCGGACGTCCTGGTCACGCTCGGCGGCGCATCGGTCGGCGATCACGATCTCGTCCAGAAGGCGCTCGTCGCCGCGGGCATGGAGCTCGGCTTCTGGCGCATCGCGATGCGCCCAGGAAAGCCGCTCATGCACGGACGGCTTGGCGCCATGCGCGTTCTGGGTCTCCCGGGCAACCCGACGTCGTCGATGGTCTGCGCGATCCTCTTCCTGCGCCCGCTCCTACGCGCGCTGCACGGCGAGCCCGGCGCCGCGGCCGATCCGAGCGAGCCCGGCCGCCTCGGCGCGGACCTTCCCGCCAACGGACCACGGCAGGACTACATGCGAGCTTCGCTCAGCCGCGACGCGGACGGAATTCTCGTCGCGATCCCGTCCGCCTCGCAGGATTCATCGCTGGTCAAGACCATGGCCCGCGCCAACGGTCTCATCATCCGACCGCGGCACGCGGAAGCGGCCAAGGCAGGCGAAGCGTGCCCGATCATCGACTTCGAGGCGCTGGGAATATAGCTTCGGGCCGGTCAAATGTGGGGCGCCATTTCCGGGCGCTGAATCCATGACTTCAAAGGCTTGCGGCGCCATTTCCGCACCTCTCGGAGGGCTGAATTCCCGAGCACCCCAAAACGCTCCGTTCCGCAGCGGCCTCGCCGTTAATGGCGACAACTCCAGAATATCACGAATTTTGAAAATCAGCAAGAAAATGTTGCGACTTTCGCTTTGCTCCAGCACCCGCAAGCGGCCTGTCGTCCGGCCTTATCTGGGGACATTCGCCCCTACGTTCTGCACCGGATAGACGATATCTGTCATCTGTCGAAAAGGGGTAAATCATGGCGAAAACGGTGCTGATCACAGGGGCGTCCTCAGGCATCGGCGAAGAGACCGCAAAGGGCCTGTTGGCAGCCGGTTACACGGTCTATGCAGGCGCACGACGGGTTGATCGGATGCAGCCGCTCGCGGGCGCGGGCGCGCGTTTGCTGGCGTTGGACGTGACCGACGACACGTCGATGACCACCGCTGTGGAGACCGTTTTGCAAGAAGCCGGACACATCGACGTGCTCGTTAACAATGCGGGTTACGGCTCCTACGGCGCTCTCGAAGAGGTGCCGCTGGACGAGGGACGCCGGCAGTTCGATGTCAATATTTTCGGTCTCGCGCGCCTCATCCAGCTGGTGCTGCCGACGATGCGGGCGCAGCGCTCCGGACGGATCGTCAACGTCTCCTCCATCGGGGGAAAGCTCGGCGAGCCCTTTGGCTGCTGGTATCACGCCACCAAGTTTGCAGTGGAAGGGCTCAGCAACTCGCTGCGGATGGAGCTCCATCCGTTCGGTATCGATGTCGTCATCATCGAGCCGGGAGCAATCCTCACCGAGTGGAACAGCATCGCGCGTGACGGCCTGATGAAATACTCGGGCGACGGCGCCTATCGCGAGGGCGCCCGCGCTCACGCCCAGATGATGGCGTCGGCTGATCGGGGTTCGCTGCCGTCGCCGCCAAGCGTTGTCGCCAGGACCATTGTGCAGGCGGTACAGGCGCGCAAGCCAAAGACGCGCTACGCGACAGGCGGCGGCGCCAAACCAATCCTCTTCCTGCGCAGCGTCCTTTCTGATCGTGCGTTTGACGCGACCATGCGGTTGTTCGAACGTCAGGCGGCGAAATCTGCCACCTGACGGGCGGGCATTTTCCGCAACTTTGCGACAGTCCTCAAAGGATCGGCCGGGCGCGGCGGGACTCCCTTTCAGGCGCCAAGCGTTGACGTTTCGACCGCCGGTCTCGCGCGCCGCCGGCGGTTCGAAAGCCAAGCGGACGTCTCAAGGCGGCTCGCCGTTCCGCGACGGCGCGACGACGCCAAGGGCTCCAGGGCGAATGCGATAGTGAAGCGGCGCATCCATGATGGTCACCTCGCCGTCAGTTGAGACATTGACCGATCGGGTTGCGGTCTCGACGAAGAACTCCTCCGCTTCGAACGCGTCGAGCTCATGATCCGCCACATGTCCAAGAAACGCGCGCAGAGCCATGCGCATAAGGTTCCGGCGGCCGGTCTTGGGCGCCACGCACGCCCATAGTCGACCCGAGTTGAGGCTCGAGCGCGTCCCAATCTCCAAACCCGCGATTTCATATCTGTTGTTGCCGACGAACACGAAAGGCGTTCCGCGCGCGGCCGCGTGCGTTTCCTCCGAGCGCAGTCTCACGCTCACCAAGGAATAGCGCCGCATCACCGAGCCGACCGCGAGCAAGAACGCCACCCATTTAACATGGCCGCGGCGCTGCGCCTCCTCCCGCACGCGAACGATCCGCGGATAGAGGCCGATGCCGGAGTTGTTGACGAATACGCGGCCGTTGACCTCTCCGACGTCGACCTTCTTCACCTGGCCAGTGAACAGGATCCGAACTGCCGCTTCGAGGTTCAAAGGGATGCCGACATCCCTGGCGAAATGATTGAGCGTGCCTATCGGGAGAACGCCAAGCGCCGTATCGCGCCCGGCCAGCGCGCCGGCGACCGCATTGATCGTTCCGTCGCCTCCGCCCGCCACTACCAGCCGGCTGTTCTCCCCCAGAGCCCGCGCGGCCGAAAGCGGAAGGTCGGCGCCACGAGCGATGACGATGCGCGGCTCTACGCCGAATTCCGCGGAAATGCGGACGAGATGCTCGCGGGCCGCCTCCAGGCGGCTTGAAGCGCCGTTGAGAATGCAGATCGGGCCGGCGGATCTTTCAGCTGGATAGGACGCCATTGCTCACAGTATGATCAACGCGGCGCCGGGCCAGCGCGAGAGGGATCGGACCATCAGCCGCGGTCTCAAAAGAGGAAGCGGCCACTCCACGAGCGTACCTGCTTCCTCACAAGCAAACTTTGGGAGCGCAGCGCGCGGCGGATGTCGCCGGCGGCGTCTCGCTTGCGGTCAATACCAGTAAGGCACCATCGGACCCCAGGCGCCGCCCCAGTCGTTCGCCGCCTCGGCGTTCAAAAGGGCCGTCGTTTCCTGCATCTGAGCGATGTTGTTGGCGGCGCGCAGCTGCTGGTATTGCTGATAGGCCGCGTCGTTGCCAATAAAGGCGCAATTGCAGCCGGCGGCGTCGGCGTAGATATAGGCGTTGCCGTTCTTCCGCTGGGCGTAGACGATCGTGTTTTGCGGCAGCGCCTGGAGCTTGGCGACCTTTGCCGGCGTGTCCGCCTGGAGCCTTGTGAAACCGGCGGCCGCGAGCTGGCTCTCTTTCTCCTGGGCGCCGAGGGTGACGCATCCGCCCAAAGCCAGCGAAGCCGTCAAGATCGCCGCAACAATCGATTTTTGAAGCATATTGAATCCCACCCTGCCGAATCCGCCCGTGCCAGCGACGCCGTCGCCGCGGCGATATTGATATCGCCAGCCGATCAGACATTGGCCTTCCGCGCTCCGGGGTGTCAACCGCTTGGCGAAATTCGAGTCAAGGCTCGGCGATCCACTGCATCGCTTCGCTCTCGCGCCCCTTGTCGAAGGCCCTGGCCTCAGGGTGCAGAAACATGCGCAGCGTGTCGACAAGCCAGTGCTGCCAGTCGCGGCCGGCAATCACCGCGAGTCGGTCGACGTACATCTGGTGCATTTTGACAAAGCCGGCGTGAAGCTCGAAGGCCTTGAAGTCTTCCCAGCCGCCAAACTCGGTAGCGTCGATCAGCAACCGGATTCGTCCGCTTCGATCGATCATCGTGTCGATCTGAGGTCCAAGCTGCCGGAAATCTGCGACGGTCAGCGCGTCCGACAGGACGATTTTCACTGCGATCGCGGAGATCGGCTCAAACCTGATCATGGCGGCCCGATGAATTGCCGGCTCGGCCGGCGTCGCCGCGAACGATCAGTTTCGCGCCCCCACGATCGCCCGCCAGAAGCCGCTGTAGGCGAGTTCCAGTCCGACAATCGAATAGTCGAGGTCGACCAAATCCAGCACCTCATAAGCGGAATTGTTGCATATCGAAAAAATGATCAAACCGTCCTTGGACAGATGATGACGCGCCTGCCGCAGGTATGATTCCGTGATGCGACCATTGGGGTCGCAGAGGCTGAATTTTTCAATGTCGTTTTCGGGATTCTTGTCGATCATCGGCGTATTGAAAATGATGAGATCGAAGCCAATTTCTTCGATTTCTTCGAAAAGATCGGATTGATATGCGGTCAGATTGAGATTGTTTAGCCGCGCATTGTCGAGCGTCGCCTGCACGGCGATCGGCGAAATGTCGGTCGCCACGGTCCTCGAGGTCCAGTTCGCGGCGATAAATAAAGAGATAATGCCGCAACCGGCCCCGATCTCGAGCGTCTTCGCGACCAGGTTCGGATTCATCCCCTTAATGTTGCGAATGAAGAACTCCGAGCTTGAGTCAGGCAGAGGATGGTAGACCCCGGCCGGCACGTCGACGATCAAGCCGTCGGTGTGAATGCGCTCCGGAACCGCCTGGCGGCGGACAAGCGCTTCGTGCGCCGCCGCAATGTCCATGCGCTCCGTATTCACCAGATTGGCGAGGCCAAGCTTCCGGAGGACCGACAATCGCGGCCCGACCCTGGTTTCAACGTTCATGTCGCTTCGCCTTTATTGGGCCCGCGCATTTGTCCCACGCGTTGGCCATGCGGCGGCGGACCGGAGGCCTGCCTCTAAAATTCTACGGGGATTTTTCTTCTTTGGTTCAGGTTTCGCTCGCGCGTTCGCTATCATGCCACTCGTGCAGCAGCCAATGCGAAAACGCCGTGAGCAGGACATGAATTGTGATCCCGGCGACCGATATCAAGAGCAGCGCCGCGAACATTCTCGGAATATTGAGGCGAAAACCCGATTCAACGATGCGGTAGGCAAGCCCGGAGCCCTGGCCGGCGGAACCAGCCGCAATCTCGGCGACGATGGCGCCGATCAGCGCAAGACCGCCGCTGATGCGTAGCCCGGCGAGAAAATAGGGCAGCGCCGATGGCAGTCGCAGCAGCATGAACTGCTGAAAGCGCGTGGAACGATACATCTGAAAGAGATCGACGAGATTATGGTCCGCCGACGACAGTCCCAGGGTGGTGTTGGCGAGCAGCGGAAAGAACGCGACCAGGAAAGCGCAAACGAGAACGGCGACGGTCGGGCTCAAATAGATCAGGAGCAGAGGCGCGATGGCGACGATCGGCGTCACCTGCATCGCGACCGCGAAGGGGTAGAAGGCGCGCTCGACGAGCCGCGATTGCGCGAAGATCACCGCCAAGGCCACGCTTCCAACGACCGCAGCCAGGAGCGCCTTCAAGGTTATCGACAAGGTCACCCAAAGCGAGCTCGACAGCGTCGGCCAGTCGGTGAAGAGCGTGGAGATGATGACGCTCGGCGCCGGCAACAGATAGGGAGGGATAGCGAAATACCGCACCACCCCCTCCCAGACGACAAGTCCCAGCCCGAGCGTGAGAGCCGGCACCGCGTAACCGATGAAGTCGTCCCGGTTCATTGGCAAAGATCACCCGGCGGAGCCTCGCCCATCGCAACATGCAGCGCCTGGGACGTCCGGCGGCAGGTGTCGGCGTAGGTAGCGGTTAAGCGAAACCCTTCCCGCCGCATCGGCGGCGCGTCGACGCTGATCTCGGCGACAGCGCGTCCCGGCCGGGCGGCCATCACGACGATCCGATCGGCGAGATAGACGCTTTCGAACACCGAATGGGTCACGAAAACGACCGTCGCACTGAGCGAGGCCTGCAGCTCTGCCAAATCGTCGTTGAGCTTGAGCCGCGTGATTTCGTCGAGGGCGGCGAAAGGCTCGTCCATCAGCAGCACCGCCGGCCGGGTGACGAGGGCCCGGGCGATCGACACGCGCATTTTCATTCCGCCGGAGAGCTGGCGCGGGTAGGCCTTGGCGAAACCCGCCAATCCAACCGACGCCAACGCCTCTTCGACGCGCCCCCGCGCCTTCTCCTTGGACACGCCCGTCAGCCGCAACGGGAGCCAGACATTGGAGAAAACGTCCGACCAGGGCATCAGCGTCGGCTCCTGGAACACGAAGCCGAATTCCGGGCGGTCGCAGGCCCAGATAATCTCGCCGTTCGTCGGCGCCGCCAATCCCGACAGCAGCCTCAGCACGGTCGACTTTCCGCAACCGGAAGGCCCAAGCAGGGACAGGAACTCGCCCGAGCGGATCTCCAAGTCTAGACCCGACAATGCGGTGACCCGATTGGCGAAAACCTTGTCCACGCCTTTAAAGGTCGCGAGCGTGGGACGGTTCGCATTGGATGCGACCGGCCCTCCACCTGTCCTCAAAGCCACAATCTTGCTCATTTGGCGAACCAACGGGGCTGAGGCTCTGCCGGTTCCAGCCGGTCAGTCGAGAGCATCGTCAAAACAACCGAAAGGAGGCATTCTATTCGTCCGCTTCCCCCCTTACGGGCAACCTTGCTCTTCCCGCCGGCATTCAGCCCATTGTCCATCGTAAACGCCGGCTCGGGCGTCCAATGATATAGTAATCAATTGCAGACTTTATAGGCCTCTCCCCACGTGGTCAAACGGATGCTCAAGTTACGTCACAAACCCGCCATATCTGCGTCTGCGAGAGGAAAACGAGAGGAAGCACCGTCCTTGACCCCGAACCTGAGGGCGTGCGATCGGCCTTAGGCGACGACGTCCGCGCGCGGCGGCTCATCCGGATGGGGTTCGGACCGATGGCGAAGGATTATGTCGCGGACAATCTCGCGGTGCCGTCTCTCGATCACCTGTTTCCCAACATGATTGAAGTCGACAAAAGCGTCTCGACCTGGCCCTGGTTGCGCCGGGACATCGATCACGCTTTTCGCGTCGACCGGCGCAATCCGATCGTCGGCTTCATCAACCGCGACGAGGCGTCGATCCTCTATTCCAACGCGCGGCTTTTCGCCGGACGCAGGGGCCTCGAGATCGGAGCCTGGCGCGGCTGGTCGACCGCGCACCTGATCGCCTCGGGGCTCTCGACACTCCATGTCGTCGAGCCGCTGCTCGCCGATCCGGACTGGCGGGCCGAGTTCCTCGAAGTGACGCACGGCGCCGGCGGCGGCGCGACCACGATTCTCGTTCCGGAGACAAGTCCGGAAGCGGTCACGCGCCTCGGCCAGTCCGGCGTTCGATGGTCGTTCGCATTCATCGACGGCGATCACGACGGCGACGCGCCGAGCCGCGACGCGCTCGCCACTGCCCCTTTTCTCGAGGCGACCGCTATGGTCCTCTTCCATGATCTCGTCTCGCCGCACGTGGCGAAGGGGTTGCGCGGCCTTGAGCAGCGCGGATGGAACGTGATGGCCTATCAGACCGCGCAGATGCTGGGCGTCGCCTGGCGCGGTGAGGTCGCGCCGGTCGCGCACAAGCCTGATCCGACACAGCGCTGGAATATTCCCGACCACCTGAGAGGGATCGCAATATCCGGCGCGATGGCAGGCGGCTGAAACAGAGGGAGCCGAGAATGATGCGGATTACAGGGGCTATGGCGACGGCGATCGCGGCGTTCGCAGTCGTCGCCGGTGGATTGGCGCCGCCGGCCGCCGCCGACGACGCGCAGATCGCGCGCGGCCGTTATCTTGTCGGCATCGCCGGCTGCTCGGATTGCCATACGCCCGGCGGCATGATGGGGGCTGCGGACATGAAACGCTACCTCGGCGGCTCGGATGTCGGCTTCTCGATTCCGGGCGAGGGCGTCTATGTCGGGCAGAACCTCACGCCAGACAAGGAGACGGGCCTGGCCGGGTGGACGAGCGATGAGATCGTCGCGGCAATCCGCACAGGCAAGCGGCCGGACGGAAGCGAACTCTCGGGCGTGATGCCCTATGCCTCCTTCTCACGCCTGACCGACGAGGACGCCGCGGCGATCGCCGCCTTTCTCAAGAGCATTCCGCCGGTCACCAACAAGGTCGTCGGGCGGTACAAATCCTCGGACACGGTCCCGATATCGGTATCGGCCGTGCTATCGCCCGAGGTCTACAACGCGCTGCCAGCGTCGCAGAAGTGAGGAGGCGGGGAGCATCGGAGCTCGCGGATCAATTCTTTGGCCGCAGATCGAGCCCGACGCCCTTGTTGACGAACTGAAGCGTGTAGGCCTGCTTGTAGTCGATCCCGGCCTTGACGATTCCGGCCTTCACCATCTTGTTGTAGAAGTCCGACCACCGCTCGTCCGTCATCGCCCCGATGCCTTTGGTCAGCGTGTCGCCGGAATCGACGATGCCGTATTCTTTGATCTTCGCAATCGAGAATGCGATCTGCTCATCCGTCATCTCCGGATTTTCTTTCTTGATCGCCGCGTTCGCCTTGGTGTTGTCGCCGTAGAGGTAGTGGTACCATCCGATAGCCGAGGCGCTGACGAAACGCTGGACGAGGTCGGGGTTCTTCTCCACGACTTCCCGCCGGGTGACAATCTGGGTCGCGTAGGTCGTATAGCCGTAGTCAGTAAGCAGGAAGAGATTTGGTTTGAAGCCGCCCTGCCTTTCAACCTCGAAGGGCTCGGAGGTAATGTAGCCCTGCTGGATCGAATTCTTGTCGACGATGAACGGCGCCGAATTGAAATTGTACGGCTTGATGTTCTCGTCCTTGAAACCGTAAGCCAGACGCATCCAGGCCCAGAAGGTGTTCACCGCACCCGCGCTCACAAAGGCAGGATTGGCCTTCGGGAGGTCCTCCCATTTGTCCAGACCGACGCCAGGGTGCGACATGAAGCATTGCGGATTCTTCTGAAAGTCGGCGGCAACTGTGATGGTCGGAATATTGTTCTGGACCGCGAGGAAATCGCCGATCATGTCGCCGCCCATGAAGAACTCGATCTTGCCGGCGATCAGCAGCATGCCCCCGTTCGACGTCGGTCCGCCCTGCAGAATCGTGACGTCGAGCCCGTATTTTTCGTAGGTGCCGTCGACCAGAGCCTGATAGTAGCCGCCCGCTTCCGGATCGGCGAGCCAGTTGGTTCCGAAGGTCACCTTGTCGAGAGCCCAGGCCGGCTCCGCCAGGCCCACCAACCCGACCAGCCCCGCAATCATTGCAACGCGCATTCCAGACTCCATTCGGTTAAGTTCCCGGAGGCGCCGAAACGCAGGCGTCGCCTCCCCCCAGCCCGTCCGGCTCGTGTTCCCTTTCCCCGACGGTCCGCGTCAGGACGCTCTTCAGCGGCGCCCCGCGCAGGGGATCACCATAAGGGCCGGATTCCGACGCGTCGAATCCAATTTCGTCGCGCAAGGTCGAGAGACTGGCGGCCGGCCTGAAACGCGGCTAACCGAGGGCCTCGCCGCGCGCCTAAACGAACCGGCGCATTCGGACTGGAGTTCTTCACCCTATGCGCCTTTGGATCAAGGAGCCGCTCGCCATCCTCGCCGCCGGCGCCGAGCGCGGCGTCGTCGTCGACGGGTCGAAGATCGTCGAATGCGTCGCGCATGGCCGCTCGCCCGAAAGCCCGTGCGATCTGACCTTCGATGCGTCGCGCCATGTCGTGCTGCCTGGGCTCGTCAACGCCCACCATCATTTCTACCAGACGCTGACGCGCGCCCATCCGGCAGGCCGCGGCCTCGAGCTCATCCCATGGCTGGTCGCGATGGAGCACGTCTGGGGCCGCATGACCCCCGAAGCGCTCCGCCTCGCCGTCCGGATGGCGCTGGTCGAACTGCTGCTGTCCGGCTGCACCACGGCCGCGGATCATCACAATCTCTTCCCGCCCGGCCTCGAGAGCGCAATCGACATCGAGGTCGACGAGGCGCGGAAGCTCGGCATGCGCATGACGGCGACGCGCGGCTCGATGGGGATTTCGCAAAAGGACGGCGGCCTGCAGCCGGACTCGATCGTGCAGGATTCGGATGCGATCCTCAAAGACAGCGAGCGCGTCCTCGATCTCTTCCATGACCCCCGACCGGGGGCCATGATCCGCGTCGCGCTCGCGCCCTGTTCGCCGCTCGCGGTGCCGAAGCGCGTGATGGTGGAATCGGCCGGGCTCGCCGAACGCTACGACGCCCGGCTGCATTGCCACCTCTGCCAGTCGCCCGACGAGGATGTCTACGCCATGCAGGCGTTCGGCGTCCGCTCGGTCGATCTTCTGGAGGAAGCCGGATGGCTCACGTCCCGGACCTGGGTCGCGCACGGCATCCACTTCAACGCCGACGAGATCGCCCGGCTCGGCCGCGCCGGCGTGGGCGTCTGTCATCTCGCCGCTTCCGACATGGCCTTCGGCGTCGGGATCTGCCCGACCAGGGAACTCGAAGCGGCGGGCGTGGCGGTCGGCCTCGGCGTCGACGGCTCGGCGTCGAACGATTCCTCGAACATGATGGAAGCGATCCGCCATTCGCTGATGCTGCAGCGCCTGCGCTATGGGCCTTCGGCGGTGACCCCGCTCGATGCGCTCCGCTGGGCGACGGAGGGATCGGCGCGCTGCCTCGGCCGCGACGACATCGGCCGCATCGCGCCGGGCCTCGAGGCTGACCTTGCGCTCTACCGGCTGGAAGAGCCGCGCTTCAGCGGCGCTCACGATCCGATCGCGGCGCTGGCCCTTTGCGGCGCCCATCGCGCCGACCGGGTGATGGTCGCCGGCCGCTGGCGGGTGATCGAGGGCGCGCCAGAGGGGCTCGACCTCGAAGCGCTGATCGCCAGGCACAAGGCGGCGGCGAGGGCCTTCGCCTGAGGGGCGGCCCGCGCGTTATGCGACCAGCGCATAGTGCGAAGGTGATCCGCCGCGCCATTATCGGCCTGATAAACGGGAGAAAACAGGGGGCGCTTGAGCGAGCCTGCGCGCGGAAAGACCGCAATTGGTCAGCCGCTTCCGAAAGGACTCTCAAGTACGGCGAGAACAAATTAACAGGCCGGTAACAGGGCGATATCAGGGCGATAATTCGAGCTTATCAGGACGATATCAGGTGGGCGAAAAGGGGGAACCGACTGCCGCAAAAGACGCGTACGGGGCGTCGACGCTATGCGACCTTCGCATGGAACACTGGCGCAGAACGCTCTCAAAACCCCTCCCCGCCATCCACCGTCAACACCTGACCCACAATGTGCCGCGCATGATCGCCGCAGAGGAAGAGGACCGCGTCGGCGATGTCGTCGACGTCGGCGATGCGCCCGGCGGGGATTGAGCGGATCATCGCCGCTTCGTCGAGCCGGCCGGCGCGGAAGTCCTCCAGCACCCCCTCGGTGTTGACATGGCCGGGCGCCACCGCGTTCACCCGCATGCCCAAGGGCGCCCATTCGACCGCCATCGACCGGGTGAGGCTCTCGAGCGCCGCCTTCGATGCGGAATAGAGGCCGCATCCCGGCGCCGGCCGCGCGCCGGCGATGCTGCTGACGTTGACGATCGCCCCGCCGCGCTCATGTTTGACCGCCCAATGCGCGAAGGCGCGCGAACATTGCAGCGGACCCATCACGTTGGTGTTGATGAACCGCGCCGCCTCGGTGTGGTCGGCTTCCATCAGGGGCACGAGCGCGAAGAGGGCTGCGTTGTTGACGAGAATGTCGAGCCCATCGAAGCGCTCGACCGTGGCCGCGACGATGCGCTCGCAGTCCGCGTGCTTCCCCACATCCGCCGGGACGACGAGGACCGGCGCGCCGGACTCCTCCCCGATCGAGTTCGCCGCATGCGTCAGCCTCTCCTTGGTGCGGCCGGCGATGGCGACGCGGGCGCCCGAGCGGGCGAAGGCCCGCGCGATGGCGAAGCCAATTCCCGCGCCTCCCCCGGTCACGATCGCGACCTTGCCGGCGAAATCAGGCTCGACGCGGGCGGCTTCAGTCACGTCACATGGCCTTTCACGCGGTTCGCGTCAGGGGTAGCGCTGTAGGGCCGGGTCGGTGACCCGGCCGCGGCGGGGTCGCCGACCCCGCCCTACAATGCATCACGGCATCGCCTGGAAACGTTTGGCGAGCGCGCTGATGCGCTTGGCGGTCTCGATGTCGAGATCGGTGATCTTATGTCCAGCGTCGTGGGTGCAGAACGAGAACGAGACGATGTTGTAGGAATTGTGGAACTCGGGGTGATGGTTCATCACCTCAGCCTCGATCGCGATTTCGACGATGAAGGCGATCGCGTCGCGAAACGTCTTCAGCGCGAAGGTCGCTTCGATATTCGGCGCCTTGAGCGACCAGTCGGGAAGACCTGCCAGAGCCGAACGGATTTCTGCGTCGCTGAGAATTTTGTAATTCGCCATGGCCTGAGCCTCCTTGCTTTCACTTCGAAGCGCCCGCGTCCGTCGCCGGCTGGTCGAGGGCGAGGATCGCCTGTTCCAGCGGGGCTGGCGAGACGCGGATCGAGCCGGTGTAGGGCTGGCTGAACTCCAGGATCAGAAAGATCGCAAGCCCGATCGAGGCGCTGCCCAGGACGAGCATCGCAACCGACATCGGGCTCAATTTCGACAGAAGCCCCATGCTGCCGAACATCACCGACGACCAGAAGGTCACGGCATAGACCAGCGGCCAGGGGACCGGGGTCGTCGCCTGAAGCGACATGAGGAGCCGCTGCTCGCCGATGAAGGCGTAGTTCGCGCGCGCGGCGGAGAGCAGGTTCGTCTGCGCGGGCGTCTTGGGCTCGAGGCCGTCGAGGAACTTGTTCATATTGCCCATCGCCTTGTAGGAGGCCTCGTAGGCCGCGGCGCGCGAGTTGTCGTCGCCCCAGAACTGTTCGTGCGCCCAGACGAGATCGGTCCTCAGGATGCTGCGGCCTTCATCCGCCTGAGGCCCGTACTGGCGCATTTCGAGATCGAACTCGAGCGCGCGCGCGGTCAGCGTCTGCAGCTCCGTCTGCTGGGTGCTGTAGACCCCGTAGGCCGTCCAGATGAGGAGGCCGTTGACCAGCACGAGCAGGAGCGTCAGCTGGCCGACGACGCCCCCGATCATGTCGCGGGCCTTGTCCATCGTATAGCGCTCGGGGAGGACGCGCTGGAGCGTGAGCCCGACAAGGCCGCCGGCGGCGATCACGCCGACGACCACGAGCGCGATGGCGAGCGACTGATCCAATGTCGGCCTCCCCCGTGAGCCGGAAAGCGCAAAGGCGTGCCACGTTATCGGCGGCTCGTCCAGAGCTGGGAAGATCGCTTCCAGCCTGCGGCCCGGCTGGGGGTCAAAACCCACCAACGCTATCGCATGTTGTCGCTGAAGACGAAGCCGTTTCCCCGGGCGTAATCGGCCAAGGAGCACGGCAAGATTCTCGACGCGGCGCTCGCTCGCTCCGCGGCGGCGCGCCTAGACTTCGATCACCCCGCCCAGGAAAAGCTGCGCCACCCGCGGGTCATTCAAAATCGCTGCTGCCGTGTCGTGCATCCGCGTCTGCCCGAGCTCCAGCACCAGTCCGTAGTCCGACATCTGCAGCGCCGAGCGCGCGTTCTGTTCGATCATGAGGATCGAGGCGCCCTTGTCGCGGAGCCGCGTGAGGAGCGCGAAGGTCTCCTGCACCATCAGGGGGGAGAGACCGATCGAGGGTTCGTCGATCAGGATCAGTTTGGGGTCGAGCAGCAGGCCGCGCACGATCTCGAGCTGCTTCTGCTCGCCTCCCGAAAGAGTCGAGGCCTGCTGGTTCGCCTTGCGGCGCAGGGCGGGAAAACGGTCCAGCGCCGCCTCGAGACGCGCCGGCACATCTCTAACCTCCGGCGCGGCGGAAACGGCCCCAAGCTCGATATTGTGGCGCACGGAAAGCTCGGGAAAAATGTTGCGACCCTGCGGGATGTAGCAGACGCCCGCGGCCAGCAACTCGCGCTGCGACCAGTTTGTGGCATCGCGCCCCGACACGCGTATCGCTCCCGAGCGCGCCCGCAGCAGGCCGAAGATCGTCTTGAACACGGTCGACTTGCCAGCGCCGTTGGGGCCGATGACGGTTGTGATGGCCCCGGACGCGATCTTGAAGCTCGTGCCGTTGAGAATGGTCATCGCGCCGTAGCCGGCCACGACATTGTCCATCTCGACGATTGGATCAGTGGCCAAGATAGGCCTCGATGACGGCCGGATTGGCGCGGACTTCGGCCGGCAGGCCTTCGGCCAGGACCTTGCCCTCCGCCAGCACGACGACCCGGGTGCACAGAGACATGACGAAGTCCATATTGTGCTCGATGACGACGAAGGTCGCGCCGCGCTCGACGTTGAAAGCTTTCAACCGGTCCTGCAGATTGGCGAGCATGGTCAGATTGACGCCGCCCGCGGGTTCGTCGAGCAGCACCAGGCGCGGCCCGGCCATGAAGGCCATCGCGGCGTCGAGCAGTTTCTGCTGGCCGTAGGAGAGGCCGCCCGCCCGTTCGTCGGCGAGATGGCCAAGCTTGAAGAATTCGATCATCTGGTCGGCGACCGACCTGAGGCCCGCGTCGCGAGGTCCCACAAGACGCGACAGCATCGTGCCCTCGTGCTCCTGCCCTGCGAGGATCAGATTCTCGCGCACCGAAAGTCGCGGAAAGATCTGCAGCAGCTGAAAAGTCCGGCTGACGCCCAGCCGGTTCAGGTCACAGGGGCGCATGCCCGTCGTGACGCGACCGTCGAACCTGACTTCGCCCTCGCTCGGCTGCAATTGGCCGAGGATGCAGTTGAACAGGGTCGACTTTCCGCAGCCGTTAGGGCCGATGATGCCGAGAATTTCGCCCTCGCGCACCTCGAACGAAACGCCGTCGACCGCGGTGATGCCGCCGAAGCGCTTCTTGATGTTTGCGACTTCGAGCACCGGCGCCATCTCACCGGCCCTCGATCGAGGCGCTCAGCGCCGCCCGCGCGGTGGAGGCGGCGCGGGTGCGCCGGCGAATGATGTAACGGTCGAGAATGCCGATCAGGCCCGTTGGCGAATAGATCAGAAGCCCCATCACCAGGAGCGAATAGAGGATGAGATAGTAGCTCTCGAGAAAGCGCAGCCATTCGGGCAGCAGCACCGCAACCATCGCTCCCAGGAACGGCCCCAGGAAGTAGCCGGAGCCGCCGACGATCACCATCATCAGGAGATTGAGCGAGAGCGCCAGCGTAAAGGCGGGCGGCTCGACGAGGCCGACCAGCGGAGCGTAGAGCGCGCCGGCGAGGCCGCCCAGCGCCGCGCCGATGGCGAAGGCCATCAGCGTATAGCGCCGCGTGTCGACGCCGAGCGACAGAGCGCGCAAGGGATTTTCGCGCAAGGCGACGAAGGCGCGGCCCCAGGGCGAGCGGACCAGCCAGAGCATCGCCAATGTCACGAGCGCAAGCGCGATGAGGCAGAAATAGTAATAGGCGAGATGCGGTTTGGTCGAGATTCCAAGGATCACCGGCCGCGGGACGCCGTCGATGCCGTCGGTCCCTCCCGTCAGCCAGGCTTCGTTGCGAAAGACGAGGAAGGCGAGCGTCGAGAACGCCAGGGTCACGAAGGCCAGATAGTGATGCTGCACCCGGAGCGCCGGATAGCCGAGGATCCAGCCGATTGCGAAACAAAGCGCGATGGCGATCAGGATAGCGAGCCCGAGCGGCCAGCCATGCGTCGTCAGGATCGCCGCGCTATAGGCGCCGACGCCGACGAAGGCGCCCTGCGCCAGCGAAACCTGGCCGGCATAGCCCAGCGTGAGATTGAGGCCGATCGCGGCGATCGTCATGACCGCCCATTGGCTGAGGATGTAGAGTCCGTAGCGGTGGAACCCAAGCGGCGCAAACAGGAGAAAGGCGAGCACGGCGAGACCGCCGAGCCAGCCCAGACGCGACCGCAGCCCGTTGCTCATACCGTGCGCTCCTCGGGTCGACCGAGCAATCCGGTCGGCCGGAAGAGGATGATGACGATCAAGAGCACCATCGGGATCGCGCCCCGATATTGCGTCGAGATATATTCCGCCGAAAGATTGTCGACGACGCCAAGCAACAGGCCGCCGGCGATCGCGCCGCGGATCTGGTTGAAGCCGCCGACAATGGCCGCGATGAACGCGGCGAGCCCCAGGGTTTCACCATTGGTGAACTTGGCGAGATAGATCGGCGAGATCAGCAGCGAAGCGAGCGCGACCAGGGCGCCATTGATGAGAAAGGTGTAGAGGATCATCCGCTCGACCGGCACGCCGAGGATGCGCGCCACTGTCGGGTTTTGCGCCGCCGCCTGCATCTGGCGGCCGAGCCGCGTCCGGTTGAGCAGCAATTGCAGTCCGACCACCGCGGCGATGGCGACGACCAGAACCGCGATATTCTGCCAGGCGATCGAAACGCCGAAGATGTGCAGATCGCCTTCCGGCGCGATCGAGGGAAAGGGCGAGGCCTCGGCGGAATAGAAGGTCTTGACCAACTCCTTGAGGAAGGTCGAGAGCGCCATGGTCGCGATCGCCAGCGGCAGAACGCCATGCTGCAGCATCGGATCGACAAGCAGTCGCTTGAAAGCGAACCCAAGGATCGCTGTCGATAGTGCGACGCCGATGAGGATCGCGGCCCAGAACGGCAGACCCAGGTTCATCGCCGCCAGCATGAAGAAGGCCGGCAGCATCACGAATTCGCCCTGGGCGAAGTTGATCGTCTGCGAGGTTTGCCAGAGCAACGTGAACCCGACCGCAACGAGCGCATAGAGCGCGCCCGTCGCCAGACCCGCGATGACGATGGCGATGAAATTGGCCATGAAGCCTCGCGATGGGCTTTGAGTGTTTGCGCTCGCCCCCGGTCAGTTCTTGAGCTTCGGCAGAACTTCCTTGATCACCTGCTTGCCGTCGACGACCTCGCCGAGGAAGCTCTCGCGATCGAGATCGCCGTGCTCGTCGATGGTGACGTCCATCAGAATGCCAGGCTCCTTGTCGGCGGAGATCGTCAGGCCATGCAGCGTCGCGGCGAGATTTTTGGCATCAAGCTTGCCCATCTTCTCCGTCGCGGCCTTGATCATGTAGACCGCGAGGTAGCCTTTGATGCCGTTGTGGTCGGGTACATAATTGTATTTGGCCATGAATTTGTCGCGATAGGCCCTGAGCGCAGGCACCGGCGCATCCGTCGTCAGGCCGACGTGTCCCAGCGCGCCATTGGCGGCGTCGCCCGCGAGCTCGATCACTTTCTGGCCGATCAGCGTGGTCTCGCCGACCAGAGGCGCCTTCACGTCGGCCTTTCGCAACTCCTTGAGGATGCGCGCGCTCTCTTCCTCATTGAGATAGATGAACACGACGTCCGGGTTTGCGGTCTTCACCTTCAGCGCGTCGGCGGCGAAGTCGGCCTGGCCGGCTTCGGTGGAGTCGTCGACGAGAACCTTTATGCCGCGCGCGGCGAATTCCTTGAGGATGGCGTCGTGGCCGCCCTTGCCGAAGTCGTTGTTGACATAGACCACCGCCGCCGTCTTCGCCTTGAGCGTCTCGGCGATGTATTTCGCGATCTTCGGCATGCTCGACTGCTGCCCGAACGAGGTGCGGAACAGAGAATGCGTTGCCGGCGCGGGTCAGATCAGCGGCCTCGCCGCCCATGATCTCGGTGACGCCCGCCTCGGCGGCGAGCGGCGCAACGACCTTGACGGATCCGGAATAGCCGGGGCCGAGCAGCGCGTAAGGCGCGCTGTCCAGCGCCTTCTCGGCCTGCCCCTTGGCGACGCCTGCGTTCGATTGCGTGTCGACATGGGTGACGACGATCTTGGCGCCGAGAATGCCGCCCTTCGCGTTGATTTCCTCGACCGCGAGATCGACGCCATTCTTGAAATTGGTGCCGACTGTCGCGCCGGAGCCCGACAATTCCGCGAGGTCGATAAGGTTGATGGTCCCGTCCGCCCGCGCTGGAGCCGCGGCCGCCAGGAGCGCCGCGGAGAGCGCCGCCAGCGCGAAACTCAATGACATGAACGCCTTCCTCATCCGATCCTCCCGAAACGCTGTGCGCGGGTTCTAACGCCGGTCGACATTGGCGTCCATTGCAAAGCCCAGGATTGGGCGCGACGCCTGCCCGGGGCGCAGTCCTGGCTCCGCCAGCATTTGGCGATCCCCCTAAACGCGGTGGAGCACGAGCCCGACCAGGCCTTGCGGCCCGTCGTCGGCCGAGCCGAAATCAAAACAAATAACCCATCCTCAATTGAGTTTTAAAAGTATAAACGGGAAAATCTTTGATGATCGGAATGCCGAACTCGGCCGAAATCACTGTATGCTCGGTCGGCTTCCAGCCGATCATGAAGTTGAGCGGCAGAAACAACCGGCCCGTCTGGTTCCACACCGGCGTTCCATAGTTCCATCGAATGTCGGGGCTCGGGTAGAGCGTGAAGAACAGGTTGTGCGGCAGATTGATGTTGAGGGACGGGGCGAAGCGCAATTGCCGCAACAAGCGGCCGTCGTCGTTGCCCTCGAAATCGACCCCATAACGCACCTGCGGCGCGAAATAGCTGCCCGGACTGATCTCCGGAAGCATGGCGCGGAGAGTCAGAATGGTGACCTCTTCCCAGGCGTCCGACGCCACTCCGTTGGTTGAGGTTGGCGCAATCAGCTGCCCGCCGAGCGCGACCGCCCAGCGTTGATCGAGGTCGTGCACGACCCACGCCTGACCAAGCACGTTGCCGAAGCCGGACACGGTCGCGCCGGTTGGATTCGTGGGCGTCACTCCATTTGTCCATACGACCGGAATTTCGGCTCGGAAGTTCAGCTCCCATTGCGGTGTGAGCCTGAACGGCTCCTCGATCCGGACGAACGGCGTGTTGGTTTGGATTGTTTTGGTCGTTCCCTCCTCGACGCCTGGACCGGGGGCTTCGGTATAGCGGTCGAGAAGCTCGATCTTGCCCAACGGCTGAGTTGGATCGTCGCCGGTCCCGTTCGCCACGTCTGGGGGATCCGAGCCGGCAAGAACCGGCCCGGCCAGGCTCAAAGCGCCCGCGAGAGAAGCGCAACGCGCAAGGGCGAGAAGTGACGATGCGTCCAAAACGCGCGCCACTTTCGGCGGCACTGCCGAACCGCCGCTCACCTCATCGCCGCGAGATTCCTCCAGAAGGTCTCGAGACTCTTCGTGCCGCCAAAGAGTGTGGTGAAATTGGTGGAATCGACCAGAACGATGTCTCCCGCCCTCTCATCGTTCGGCGGCATCCAAAGGAGGCAGTTGAACTCCTTGTTGCCCGCCTCGGTGAAAGGATGCGGACGTTCGGGGTCGATTGGCTGCCGCGCCAGCACCTGGATGGAGTCCGCGCCTCCCGTCAGTTCATAATGCGGCAGATGCGGGTGGAAGTTGAGGGTCGGGACGTTCTGCAAGAGCCCGAGGCTGTCCAGGTCGTGGAAGGCGGTGAGCGGGGCAATTTCGTTCGTGCCTTTCACGACCGCCGGCCGAAGCCCATAAGTGTTGTGCACGGGAACGCCAAGCCCCTCCATCAACGAGCGCGTGTACTGGCCAAATCGCTGCTGGCGAGGCACGAGCGGGTCGCCGTGGTGCAGATATTCCTTCTGGCGTTGCTTCATGTCGCTGGTGAAGCCGACGTCGTGATGGGGCGCGAGCAGAAGACACGCGCCGTCACGCTTCAACCACTCGCGGATCGCAGCGATCTCCTCGGGAGCCGCCTCCTGTTCGGCGACAAGATGATCGAGTCCGAACACCATCAGCGTGTCAGTGTCGGCGAGAATGCGTTCGTCGATCGGCAGTTTGTATCCGGCCTGGTCGATGCGCTGGAAGACGGCAACCGGATGGCCCGTCGTGTCCCCGGCGATCTTCTGGAAACTGAGCGTCGAGCGATGAAACAGCTCGAGCGTTCCCGCGATGCCCTGAAGGAACTGCGCCGCGCTCCATTCCTCCGTTTCGTAGGCCGGCCAGGCGACGCGGCGAACTTCGGTCATGGTCGAAAACCGATTGTCCATCTCCGCAAGGTCGCGCTGCGACTCCCACGGGTAGCTCCACGTCCAGTAGATGCTCACGCGCCGCTTGCCCGGCGTGTATTTGCGGGGAATGTGATTCTGATTGTACGTCCGGGCGGAAGCCTGCACTGGCATTAGATCCTCCCTTTGCTCCTGTTGGCGGTTCAGCCCCCGGCTCTATGTGGTCAGCGACGCCAGATAGCCAAGCGCCTTGAGCCCCGGGAGAAAGAAGTACGCGCCGCCTCTGAGTGTGGTGAAGGCCGGCAAACCGGCGATTTTCTTGCGAATGGGCCGCTTGGGAATCTTGTACTCGAGCGTGCCGTCGTGCGCGCCGATAATCGGGTCGCGTTCGTTGCCCAGCTCGTTGAAGTTCCGGTCGTTGATCCAGACGTTCTGCGCGAACTCGAACTGGCGGATAAGGCTCGCGCAGATGACGAAGGCGGCGATCCCGCGTTCGACCCCGTCGTCGGGTGCGCCTTCCGGCAGAGGAGGCCCGTACGGCGCGCCGCGCCGGATCATCCGGCGCCGGTTCATGTGATGTGCGCGGTATCGCGAGGATTCATCCGGCGAATGTGCGAGCCGAGCGGGACCGCATAGCCATGCGGATCCTTCTCCTTGTAGGCGAAGTCGTTGTTGCGCTGCATGTCGGCGCCGAGCGCCGGAATCGTCTTTTTCGGGCGCGAGCACGAGCGGCGCGCCGCTGCGCCAGCGCCCCATCAGCTTGGCCGCGATCAGTTCCTGCTCCTCCGCGGCTGTCGCCGTGCTGCCGGAGAAACTCGCGAAACTTCCCCACATGCTCCTCGAGCCGTCGATACGCCATGTAGCTCCCGTTGCGCGCCAAAATTTCTGGCCGCGGACTGTCGGCGATGACGCCGTATTCGTCGGGATAGCCCAGGATGAACTCGCCCGGTTTTAGCGGCTCGCCGGTTCCCGGCGTCGGTTCAACGCCGTTTCCCTCGATCGCCGGCTCCGACAACCTGTCGCGGTAGCCGAAATGCTCGTGCGCGTAGCCGAACGGCGGAATGCGCCTGAAGGTCGAGCACCGAGAGGACCTCGACGCCGGGGCAGCCGGCGATAAGCTTTCCGTGCTCCGAGACGCACCGGCCTGCTCCGCTTTGTCCCGCGCAAAGAGAATGACGATCGCATGCAGATCGGGGCTGGCGAGCTCGCCGACCCAATGTTCGGGGGCGTTCGCGCCGGTGTCGCCGAGCACCTCCGCCCGCGCCGCCATGCCCTGCTTGAACTCCTCCGGGAAAGAGGCGAGCGAAGCCTCGTCCAGTCCGAGCGCGCTTAGGCCGTTCCACGTGAAAGCGGCTGTCACCCAACGCTTGTTCTGGTCGACGCCGGCGCGCATCGACGCCGCCGAATGAATGGTCTCTTTGATCGCCGAGACCCAGGCGCGCCCGCCGGCTCCGTCGCGAAACGACAGAAATTCGTAGCGGGCCGTGAGCGCCGGGGCGCGCGTCAGCAGCAGGTGCTGGATGTCGTCGAATTCGAGCATCGTGACGTTCCCTGTTTGTCTGACCCCGGCGCATGGATGACCATTGCGCGCGCTTTACGACGTGCGCCCCGCAGCGCCTTGCGCTCGAGCTCCAGGTTCAATCGCCGAGCTAGCGAGAAAGTATATGCGAGGCGTGACCAGTACAGACGCGACGGATTGGTGACCTGCTGGTGCCCGCAGTTTGAGCGTCATGGTCGCCGGCTATGACGCGTAACCATTGTCGCCGAGCGACATCCACATGCGAGAGCTCCCGATGGCGATAAGACAGGTGCTCGGACGAGACGCCAAAGTCCTCACCCACTTCTCCACGGCAGCAACCAATGGTCGGAGGCATTCGGGTTCAGCCAGCGCATGGGCGCCATGCCGTCAAGGATCGAGCAGATGTCATCGAAAAATGCGCCGGCAAAGCCTCACATATTCTGTGTGTTGAAACCGTTGATGTAGATTGTCAATAAGGGTCATCGGATTTCGTCGCGTCAGGCATGTAGCTCTTCTCACCCGTTCGAGTGGAAGTCGTAAGTCCATCCGACAGTCCTGCTCATGGGACAATCATTGCATCTGGTCGAGCATGGTCGAGAAGGCAGCCTTCAGCTTCAGGGCCTTTTTAATTTCAGTGGCGCTCACATACGGATATTCCGCGTATTCGAGAAAGCTCGGGCATTGATGATCGCGGACAAACTTGACGAACGCGGCGGGATTTGTCTGCCAGTCCATCGGGAACCCCTCGAGATTCTCGAACACCGTCCGAGGCCGGTGGTGCCGAATAGCTTCACCGCGTCTTCGGTATATTTATCGAAGTCGGTGTCGAAAATGCCTTGGTACATGAAGTAGGTGTCCCCTTTGATGGGGAAGAGCACCCAGCGCAGGTAATGCAGCTGCAGGACGGCCAGGGCGTCGGGCTGCGCTGCGATCGTTTCCTCGATGTTTTTGGCGTATTTGTAGAACACGTCCTCCCGACCCGGGATGATCTTCGCCAGGATCGAGAAGCCGTAGCAGGCCGGGGACTTGGGAAAGATCGGCCCGTAACGCCCCTGCTCGACCTTGTCCTCGAAGTACCCTCCCTTTGGGATCGCCATTGCGGCCGGCTTCGACCAGTCCGGCGTCTTGGATTCGCTCGACATTGTGTTGGCCCTCCTTGAGTGTTTCCTCAGTGAGATGAATTCTATTGCGGTTGGGATGGTCCTGTCACTGGCGGCGGCCGAGCGCCGGCAGGAAGAGGCGCGCGAGGCGATTGAAGGGTCCTCGCAACAAGGCGTACGGGACGAGCGCCAGCACAGTTGCCGTAAACAGCAGCTCCAGCGGATAGATAAACCGGATCGTCATGAGCTGATAGATGCAGTCGAGCGCGATCGCCAACAGGAACGGCGTCATCGCTCCTCGCCAGCCCTCGTGGAGCAACTGGAGACGCCTCTCAGGACGCGTTAGCATCGCCCACAGATAGCCCTCGCGTCCTTCCCTCGCATCCTGTATTCCCGCCCGCAGTGCTAACAGCCCCGCCATCGTCGGCTGGACGTAGAACCGCAAACTCAGGGAGCCATTTGGCCGCGCGAGAAAGTTATTCCAACCACGGCCGATCATCTCCAACAGAAGGCTCATAACTCGACATCGTTGGTGGCAAAAATATGCTGTGCTCGATTGAAGGATTAGTCAAACGGAACGGTAGCCAACGAACAGACTTCGTTCGCGGAAAGCCGCAGCAAAGGAAACACTTCAGCCGATTCACGGCGCAATGATCAATCTTCCTCCGAGACATTTAGGGACATCCGTTCGCCGCGCCGTCGAGCGACGACCACTCTTTGTGCGCATTGCCGTCAGCCGCCCGGCTGTCTTCGTGTCGTTTTCCTAGCAGTCGCTAGCATAAGCACGCCGATCAGGTTTGCCCCTCTCACCCGCGCTTCCCCGCCGGCAACAGCGCCCGCAGCGCCGCGAGCGTGTCGGCTTCGGCGACCGGCTTGTCGCGCCGCCAGCGCAGCATGCGCGGAAAGCGCACCGCGATGCCGCTCCTATGGCGCTTGCTCGGCGCAATGCCCTCGAAGCCGAGTTCGAACACCTGGGTCGGCTTGACGCTGCGCACGGGGCCGAAGGTCTCGAGCGTCGTCTGGCGGATGATGGCGTCCATCTCGCGCATCTCGGCGTCGGAGAGGCCGGAATAGGCCTTGGCGAAGGGAACGAGCTCGCGCTGGGCTGCGTCTCCGTCGGCGCTCCAGACGGCGAACGTATAGTCGCTGTAGACCCCGGAGCGCCGGCCGCTGCCGCGCTGGGCGTAGATCAGCACCGCGTCGACGCTCATCGGGTCGAGCTTCCATTTCCACCAGACGTCCGTGCGGTCGCCGCCCTTGCGCCGCCCGACGCCATAAGCGCCGTCTCGCGCCTTCAGCATCAGGCCTTCCCGGCCGAGCGCGCGGGCCTCTTCGCGCGCCGCCGCCAGCGCCTCCCAGGTCTCGGCGACGACCGCCGGACTGATGCGCAGCGGCAGGCGCTCGCCCCGGCTCTTCGCCGCTTCGAAGGCTTGATCGGCGAGCCGTTCGAGCATTGCGCGACGCACGTGCTGCGGCTCGGCGCGAATGTCGCGCCCGTCGTACTCGATGAGATCGTAGGCGATGAACGCGACCGGCAGCTCCCGCATCGTCTTCTCGCTGACGATCTTGCGCCCGAGCCGCTGCTGAAGGCTGGCGAAAGGCTGAAGACCGTCGAGCGAGTGGACGCTTGCATCGGGGGTCGGCGTCATGACGACGAGTTCGCCGTCGATGGCGGCGTCCACGGTGAGAGCGCGCGCGAGCGGCTCGAGATCGGGATAGGCGTCGGAAATGAGCTCCTCGCCGCGCGACCACAAGCGCCAGCTCTCGCCGCGCTTGATGAGTTGCGCGCGAATGCCGTCGAATTTCCATTCCACGATCCAGCCGGCCGGCGGACCGAGCGTCGTCTCCATGTCGGCGACCGGCCGCTGCCAGGACTGCGCCAGATAGAAGGGATAGGGCCGGCCCGCGTCGAGCGCCTGGCCTTCGGCATGGGCCACCTCCCTGATCAGCGCCTCGAAATCATGCGCCTCGGGCGTCCGTCGCGCCTGGGCGTAGCCGATCATGCGCTGCGCCATCCGGCTTTCGTCGACGCCGGCGACCTCGGCCAGCGCTTTCACGACCTGCAGCCGCGAGACGCCGACGCGCAATTCGCCGGTGATGAGCTTGAAGAAGGCGAGCCTTTGATCCGCGGGCAGTTCGCCGACCCAGCGTCTCAGCCGGGCGAACTTCTCCTCGTCGTCCAGCGCCGGAATTTGCAAGAGCTCCCGCATCCAGACGTCCAGAGAAACCTCCTCTCCCGTGACGCCCTCGGGCAGAAGTAGCGACAGCGTCTCGGCGAGGTCGCCGACGCTGCTGTAGCACTCCTCGCAGAGCCACTCCGGAAACCCGGATCCTTCGACCGCGAGGCGCCGAAGAATGCGCGTCGGCACGGTCTGGCGCGGCTTGCCGCCGCTGAGGAAATAGACCGTCCAGGCCGCGCTCGCCCAAAGCGACGGATCGTCCCTCGCGGCGGTGAAGGCGTCGATCAGCGCCGCCTGCTTCGCGCGGGTCGAGGTGGCGGATTCGAGCCGCCGGTAAAGCTCGGCAAAGCCTCTCACGGCGGGCTCTCCGACGTAGGCGCGCCTTCGGCGGCCTCATCCTCGTCGCCGTAGGCGGTCTCAAGCGCGGTGGCGTCGAGCCCCTTCTCCCGCAGGTATCGCGTCAGCGGACCGACCGCTCCATGGGTCACGAACACCCGCTCGGCGCCGGTCGCCTCGATGGCGGCCATGAGTCCCGGCCAGTCCGCATGGTCCGACAGCGCGAAGCCGCGGTCGAGACCCCGCCTTCGCCGGTTGCCGCGCAGCTGCATCCAGCCGCTGGCGAGCGCATCGGAATAGGCGCCGAAGCGCTTGAGCCAGGGGCTCGCGGCGGCGGACGGCGGCGCAAGGATGAGGGCGTGGCCGAAGTCGGACTTGTTCCCGAGCTCGCCCGCCGTTCGGGTCGGCGGCAGGGCGACGCCGGCCTCGCGATAAAGCGCGTTGATCGCCTCGACTGCGCCATGACACACGATCGGCCCGATCGCGGCGTCGACATGGGCGAGCACGCGTTGGGCCTTGCCGAGCGCATAGGCGTAGAGCACGCTAGCCCTGCCCGCCGCGGCGTTCTCGCGCCACCAGGCGTCGATTGAGGCTGTGATCTCCACCTGCGGGCGCCACCGGTAGATCGGCAGGCCGAAGGTCGAACTCGGTGATGAAGGCATGGCAGCGCTGCGGCTCGAACGGCGCCGACACCCCATCGTTCTCGAGCTTATAGTCGCCCGACGCCACCCAGACTTCGCCGCGACGCGCAACCCGCACCTGGGCGGAGCCCAGCACATGGCCCGCCGGATGGAGCGAAAGCTCGACGCCGTTGCGGGTGAGGATCTCGGCGTAATCCGCGGTCTCGATCGCAACGTCGCCGAGGCGCTTGCGTAAGACCGGCGCGGTGTCGCGATGGCAAACGTAGACCTCCGACCCGAGCCGCGCGTGGTCGGAGTGGCCATGCGTGATCACCGCCCGCGCGACGGGTCGCCAGGGATCGATATGGAAATCGCCCGCGGCGCAATAGAGGCCGCGATCGGTCGAAACAATGAGGTCCATGGAATCGCATGAGAGGCGGCCGCGAATGCCGCCGGCGCTTGCATATAGGGAGCAAAGCGCGGCTCGCCAATTCGAGGGCACCGTTCCCGCCAGTTACGGCGCCGACTAGAGGCGCAGGTTCCAGGCCAGCGGCTCCAGCTGTTTGGCCAGATTCTCTGCGATGCCGATTTCGGCGGCGGTCATCCTGGAGGTCACGTCGTCGAGCGCTTCCTTCGCGCCCTCTTCCCCCTGGACGGCAGCCAGGCTCAGCCACGTTCGCGCGAGAACATAGTCCTGCGGCACGCCGAGGCTATGGGCGTACATCACGCCGAGGTTGAACTGCGCCGAGGCCACGCCGTGATCGGCGGCCCGGTGGAACCATTTTACCGCTTCGGCATAGTCTTGCGGCGCCCCGAGCCCACGCGCGGCGAGAACGCCAAGGCCGAACTCCGCCCGCGGATCATCGTGTTCCGCCGCTTTCAGATACCATCGCCTGGCCTCGGCATAGTCCTGCTTCGCGCCTTGGCCGCGCTCGTACATGAGGCCCACGCGAAATTGCTCCGAGGCGTCTCCCCGATCGGCGAGGAGGTTGGTCGACTCCGACGGGTCGACTTCGGCGCGATCGGCCGGGATTTTGTCATTTGCCGGACCGGCCGTCGCCGCGCCGCCCGACGTCAGTGCTGCAACGACAAGAAGCGCGCGCAGATCGAACTGCATCCGATCCCCTCCTTCGCCTGGTCTCTCTGGCGATCGCAAGGAGCCTCAATCTGATGGACTTTAGCGTTACCGATCCGACGGCCAACGACTCGAGTCCAGCTCGTTCCGATAATCAGATGGCGAAGCTGGCCCGAGGCTGACCGCCGCTCAGCGGCGACCGTGCGTCACCAGGTCGAGAACTTCGCTTCGACCGTCTTGAGAAACCTCGCGCGGCGTTCGGGTTTCGTGTGGTTCATGTCGTAGTGGGCGACGTAGTCGCAGCGCGCGCCCGGAGCGCAGATCAGCCGCATCGAACGCTTGAGGAACCGGCGCGGCGGATCTCCCATCAGAATGGTCCACGCCCGACTGCCGCCGTAGGTGCAGACGACGCCGAGACGCCTGATGTTGTGGAGGGTCGGGACATAGTCGCCGTTGTCCCTCAGTGTAAAGCTGACGCCGGGCAGAAAGACCTTGTCGACGAAGCCCTTGAGGATCGCGGGGAAGCCCATGTTCCAGACCGGAAAGGAAAACACCAGCGCCTCGGCCGCGAGCAGCCGCTCGACATAGGGCGCGACGCGACGCCGGTTGACCGCGACGTTGTGATACTCGATCCGATCCTCGCGGCTCATCACGGGATCGAAGCCCTCGGCGTTGAGGTCGCAGTCGTCGACCTCATGGCCGCGCGCTCGCAAGGTCGCGACCAACCTCGCATGCGCCGCGGCCCCAAAGCTCGTTTCGACCGGATGGGCAAAGAGGACCAGGACGCGCAACGCGTTCGCTCACATCTCAGCGGCGAGGGCGCGGGCCTCGAGGCCGGGAAAGAGGAAGTTCTTTCTCGCCGAGAAGTCGAAGTTCGGGTCCTCCCAGGCGATCATCTTGCCCGGGTTGAGGAGGCCCTCGGGGTCGGTCTCGCGCTTAAAGGCGAGTTGCGTTGCGTCGGTCTGTTTCATACCCCCCTCCTCCAGCGTGTAGCGATGCGGATTGAAGATCATCGCGCCCATGGCCTCGTGCTCGGCGATGATCTCCTGCAGCCGTTCCTCGGTCGAGAAGCGGACCATCGGCAACCCGGCGAAAACGTTGCGTCCGTTGAAGCGGATCAGCTCCAGATGGCCGGTCACCTCAGCGCCGTAGCGATCGTGGATGCGCTTGATCAGCGGAAGCGCGCCCGTCTCGGGATAGCGGACTTGCAGATAGGTGATCGCCGGATCGACCCGAAGCGCCCTCAGCGTCGTGTGGTTCCAGGACAGTTCGTAATTGGGCGGCAGGCCTGTCAGCGTCTCACGCGCAGCCCGGCTCGAGTCGAACAGGATTTGCGCGGCCTTGTAAGGCCGGGTGAACGCCTCGAAGGCGTCGAGCGCATGCGGGGCGATCATCGTCAGCACCACGCTCTTGCCCGCGGGAATCAGGGCCCGGTGGCGGAGGAAGAAGTCGTGCGGCGCAGGCCCCGCGACCACGGTCACGAGCTTCTTCAGGATGCCGTCCTGCTCGCCAAGCGCGAGCGCGTAAGACGCCGCCGCGTCGAAACTGTCGAAGCCGACGATCACGTCGACCCAGTCGTATCGCGCCGTCAGCGGCATCTCGACAAGGGTGATGACGCCGTTCGTGCCATAGGCGTGCACGGCCTTGTGCAAGTCCTCGCCGGTCAGTTCGAGCGTGCGCGGCTCGGCTTCCATCGTCATGACGCGCAGTCTCAGGACATTGCCGAAATCGCGTAAGCCGCCCCAGGTGATCGAGCCGATCCCGCCGGACCCGCCCGCGACGAAGCCCGCGATCGTCGCGGTCCCGCGGGTCGACGGGAACATACGCAGTTCCTGCCCCGAGGCCGCCGCCGCCTTGTCGATGTCGCCAATCAGCGCGCCTGGCTCACTGACCACCCGCCCCGTCCCGATGGTCAGGATTCTGTTCATGTCGATCAGGTTCAGAAGAACCCCGCCGGTCAGCGGCATCGCCTGACCGTAATTGCCGGTGCCGGCGCCGCGTGCCGTAACCGGGATCCTGAGCCTGTGCGCCGCCTTGAGGACGGCCCCGACCTCGGCTTCGCTCACCGGCGACACCACGATATCGGCGGTGACCGCGTCGAGCTCGCGCTTCAGCACCGGCGAATACCAGTAGAAGTCGCGGCTTTTCTGTTTGACCAGGACGGGATTGTCCTCGCATTTGATCGGTCCGATCAGGCTGCGGAACGCGGCAATGTCATAGGCGTCGCTCAAGAGAGACCCTCCAGGCCATCGATCTCGGCATAGTCGGGCGCGGGCGCCACGGGCGCGCCGTCGCGCAACACCGTGCGGTCGGCCTGCGGCCGCGCGAAGAGCTCGGTGAAATCGCGGGCGCGGGTAAGAATGAAATCGGCCCTGGCGCCTGGGCGGAGCAACTCGAGGCTGAGGCCCATCGCTCTCGCCGGCGCTTCGCGGACCACCGGCGCCCAGTCGGCGAACGGGTAATCGAGATGAAGAATTCGGACCCCCTCGCGCCAGACCTCGAGCATGTCGAGATCACCGTAAGCATAGAAGGGGTCGCGAACGTTGTCGCTGGCGATCATGACGTTGACGCCCGCGGCCTTGAGTTCGTGCAACGCGGTCACGCCCCGCCAGCGCGGCGTGCGCCCGCCCTGCCGGTCCTGCAGGAACATGTTGCACATCGGCAGGGAGACGACGCTTAGTCCCGCCTTCGCGACCGCCTCGATCGTCCGCGGTTGCCGCTCCTCGTTCTGAAGCGACAGCGAGCAGCAATGGCCGACGAGGATTCGTCCAGGGAACCCTCGCCTGATGGCGGTCTCGGCGATGACGCCGAGCGAACGCGCTGCGGGATCGGCGGATTCGTCGACATGAAAATCGAGATCCCATCCCTTGCGCTCGGCGAGCGCGAAAAGAATGTCCAGGCCCTCGCTGAGGCGGGGAACCATATAAGTGACGGCGCCGAGGATGTTGGATCCGCAGGCGTCGAGCATCGCCTCGATCTCGGCCATATGCGCCTCGTCGAGGGCGAATTCGACGCTGAACAGCGGCGCCGCCTGCAAATCGATCCGCCCGCGCCAGCGCTCGCGAGCCTCGGCGAAAACCGGCCAGCTGATGCGCGTCTGGGCGCCGATGCTGTCGATATGCGTGCGGATTGCGGCGGTCCCGCTGGCGTAAGCCGTGCGCAAACAGAAATCCATGCGCCCGGCGACGTCGCTTGCGGTCCAGCGGGCTGCGCGATCTTCGGCGACGGCCTTGAGCGCGCCCTCGAAATCGCCGGTCGGATTGGGCGCGCGCCGCCAGATATGCGCCTTGTCGAGATGGGTGTGGGCGTCGACGAAGGTCGGCAGGACGACGCCGCCCGCAAGCGAAGCCTTCGGCGCGTCGCCGAAATCGCTGCGGCCTGCCGGCGCGACCTCGGCAATTCGCCCCTCATCGATCAGAACGTCTGTCAGGGCAAAGCCGTCGCGGTCCACGGGCGCATCTCTGTAAGGCAGGCGCGACGCAAGGATCCGTGCGCCGGCGAGCGCGAAGCGTTTAGTCCCGGCGAAAGAAAACGGCGCGTTCACGTTTCGCAGCCGCATGCGCTTGCGCGCCGCATGAGACGCGGGAGCGCTGAGACCATCGGCCGCGCGTATCGCATGACCTCGCCGGTCTTCACGCCGTGGCGATCCCCCCGCTGACGGCGACCACGCCCATCGCGTTATGGAGCGCGAGCGACGTCTCTCGGCAGATCCCGGCATAGCCTGCGCCCAAGCGAAATTCCTCGTCGCGCGGCGACGGATGAGGAACGTGAACTTCGGCGACAACGCGGCCCGGTCGCGGCGCCATCACGACGATCCGGTCCGAGAGATAGACGCTTTCGAACACCGAATGGGTGACGAAGACCACGGTCGCATCGAGCTCGCATTTGAGCGCGACGAGATCGTCGTTGAGCCTCATCCGCGTAATCTCATCGAGCGCGGCGAACGGTTCGTCCATCAAGAGCACCGCTGGCCGCGTCACGAGAGCCCGCGCGATCGACACGCGCATTTTCATGCCCCCGGACAATTGCCGCGGGTAGGCCCGCTCGAAGCCGGCGAGACCCACCTTCGCCAGCATCTCTTCGACCCGCGGCCGCGCCGAGGCCTTCGAAACGCCGGCAAGCCTCAAGGGCAGCCATACGTTGTCGAACACGTTCGCCCACGGTGTCAGGGTCGGCTCCTGGAACACGAAGCCGAGGTCGTGATTGGTCGAAATCCAGTCGATCGAGCCGCGACTTGGCCCGGTCAAGCCGGCGAGCAGGCGCAGGATCGTCGACTTGCCGCAGCCGGACGGACCGAGCAGCGACAGAAACTCGCCGCGCCGGATGTCGAGATCGACGCCCCTCAGCGCCTCGACTCCGTTGGCGAACGTCTTGCCGACCGCGCCCAGGCGAACGAACGGCGAGCGCTCCGTCACCGCGGGCGCGGGGGCTCGAATCGAGACCGCCGCTGTCATCCGTGCCTGCGTCCGCCGCACTTTCACTTCGGCCTCAAGTCGAGGCCGACGCCCTTGTCGACGAATTGCAGAGTGTAAGCCTTCTTGTAATCGAGCCCCGGCTTGACGACGCCGGCCTTCACCATCGAGTCGTAGAAGGACTTGATGCGATCGTCCGTCATCGCGCCGACGCCGAGCTTGAGCGTATCGCCAGAATCGACAAGGCCGTATTCCTTGATCTTGGCGATCGAGAACGCGATCTGTTCATCCGTCATTTCCGGATTGTCCTGCTTGATCAGCGCATTTGCCTTGGAGTTGTCGCCGTAAAGATAATTGTACCAGCCGATCGCCGAGGCGTCGACGAAGCGCTGGACGATGTCGGGGTGCTTGGCGACAACATCGGTGCGGGTCTCGATCGTGGTTGCGTAAGTGTCGTAACCCCGGTCGGCGAAGAGGAAGATATTGGGCTTGAAGTGCCCCTCGCGTTCGACGGCGAACGGCTCCGATGTCACATAGCCTTGCTGAATCGCGTTCTTGTCGGCGATGAACGGAGCCGGGTTGAACGTGTACGGCCTGACGTTTTCCTCCTTGAAGCCGTAGTTGGTCTCCATCCAGCGATAGAAGGAGGCGAGACCCTCCTTCGCGATATAGGCGGTGGCCTTGGGCAGATCGGTCCACTGGTCGAGGCCAACTCCAGGATGGGACATGACCATCTGCGGATCCTTCTGGAAATCCGCGGCGACGACCACGATCGGGATGTTCTGGTCGACCGCGTCGAAGGCGAGCAGCAGGTTACCGCCCATGTAGAAATCGAGCTTGCCCGCCGCGAGCAGAAGCTGGTTGTTGGCTTGCGGACCGCCCTGCACGATCGTCACGTCGAGCCCGTATTTGGCGTAAGTGCCGTCTGCGACTGCCTGATAGTAGCCGCCGTGCTCGGCTTCGGCGAGCCAGTTGGTGCCAAAGGAGACTTTGTCTGCGGCCACCGCAGAAGACGCGGCTAGGAAAAGGCTTGCGGAAAGCCAAACGCCAACGTGTTTCATGAGCCGTTCTCCCGAGACAATGCGCAAGGCCCGAGTCTTGCAACTTCGGCGCCATTGCGAGGCGCGGTGCGGCCGTGCGATGCAAGGCTGACGAGGCCCGGAGACCGGTTTTCCGATGCGCAGGCTGAACCCTGACACGCTCCATCCGCCCTTCGCTAATTACGCCCATGGCGTCGAAGTCGAGCCGAGAAGCCGTCTTGTGTTCTGTTCGGGTCAGCTCGGGATCAACAAAGACGGCGCCGTGCCGGATTCGGTCGAAGACCAGGCGCGGGTGTGTTTTCGAGCCATCGCTTCGATCCTGCGCGAGGCCGGCATGTCGTTGTCCGATGTGGTGCGCCTCAACGCCTATGTGTCTTCGGCCGAACATTTGGGCGGATACATGAAGGTCCGTGATCAATTCGTCGGCAAACCACCGCCCGCCTCGACGCTCATGATCGTTCAGGGGTTCGCGCGGCCCGAGTTCAAGGTCGAGATCGAGGCCATCGCGGCGAAGGCGTCCTGACGACGGAGATAGGGCATGCTTCCGACCAAATATTGGGCAGAGATGAGCTGGCGTAACTTCGCCGCGACCGACATGAGCAAGGTCGTGGCGGTGCTGCCGGTGGCGGCGATCGAACAGCACGGGCCCCACCTGCCGGTCGGTGTCGACGCTTTCATCAACGAGGGCTATCTCGCGCGCGCGATCGAGCGCGTGCCGCCAGACCTGCCGGTCCTCTTTCTGCCTCTGCAGGCGATCGGCAAGTCGAACGAGCACATCGAATATCCGGGCACGCTGACCTTTTCGATAGAGACCGTGACCCGAGCCTGGACCGAGATCGGCGACAGCGTTGCGCGCACCGGCTGCCGGAAGCTCATCTTCATGAATTCGCACGGCGGCAATGTCGCGGTCCTGGCGGCGGTGGTGCGGGAGCTGCGGGTGCGCCACGCCATGCTCGCCGTCCACGCCGGCTGGCATGCGCTCGGCTATCCGGACGGCATGTTCACGGCGAGCGAACGCGCGCACGGCATTCACGGCGGCGACGCCGAGACGTCGCTCATGCTCGCGTTCAAGCCGCAAACGGTGCGCATGGACGAGGCGCGCGATTTCGTCAGTTCTGCGGTTTCGATCGAAAGGGATTTCAAGCGGCTCCGCGTCACCCAGCCGATCGCGATCGGCTGGATGGCCAATGACCTCAACGAGCTCGGCGCGGCCGGCGACGCCTCGAAAGCGACCGCCGCCAAGGGCGAGGCCTGCGCGGATTACGGGGTCGAGGGTTTCATCGAGCTTCTGCGCGACGTGGCGGCTTTCGATCTCGCCAACCTCGGCCACGGTCCGCTCGGCCAGAAATAGCGCATGGCATTCGAGCAATTGCCGCATTTCGGTGATCTGCCTTAAGCTCTTCGAGCGAAACCCGCGTAGGATCGAATAAGTCTAGGAGATTTTCGGAATGCTCAGATGGTCGATCGCGACGGTCTGCATGGGGGGCGCCCTGGAAGGCAAGCTCGCGGCGGCGGCCAAGGCGGGCTTCCGCGCCATCGAGATGTTCGAAAACGATCTGACCTTCTTCAGCGGCAAGCCGCGCGACGCCCGCGAGATGGCCGCCGACCTGGGGCTCGAAATCGTAGCGCTACAACCCATGCGCGACTTCGAGGCCATGCCGGACGCGATCCGCGACCGCAATTTCGAACGCGCCGGGCGGAAGTTCGAACTGATGCACGAGCTGGGCGCGCGGCTTCTGAGCCTGTGCTCCAACGTTTCGGAAGACGCGATCGACGATCCGGCGCGCGCCGCCGGCGATCTTGCCGAACTCGCCGACCGTGCGCGTGGCCACGGCTTTACCATCGGCTACGAGGCGCTGGCCTGGGGGCGGCACGTTCGCGACTGGACCGCGGCATGGGATCTGGTGAAGGCCGCCGACCGGCCCAACCTCGGCATCGTGCTGGACAGTTTCCACGCCTGCGTGCGTGGCAATCCGCTCGCTCCAATGAGCGCCATCCCGGCGGAGAAAATTGCGCTGGTGCAGGTCGCCGACGCGCCTGCGCTGCAGATGGACCCGCTGTCGCTGAGCCGCCATTACCGCTGCTATCCCGGTCAAGGCGACTATCCCATCGCCGAATATCTCGAGGCAGTCGCCGGAACGGGCTATCGCGGCCCGGTCTCGCTGGAGATCTTCAACGATCAGTTCCGCGGCGCCTCGGCTAATGCGATTGCGCTCGACGGCATGCGGTCGCTGCGCGCGCTGGGCGAGAAGGTGAACGCGGCCCGCGCCGGACGCGGCGAGCCGCCGCTCCCCGATCTGCCCGCGCTCCCCCCGGCGCCCGAGGTGAAGAGCGTCGAATTCATCGAGTTCGCGACCGGCGATCACGATGCCGGCGCGCTCGTCGAGCTGATCGAAGGGCTGGGCTTCAAGCCCACCGGGCGGCACCGCTCCAAGGACGTCGAATTGTTCCGCCAGGGCGAGATCAACATCGTCATCAATCGGGACCGCGAGGGTTTTGCGCATGCCTTCAACAGCCTGCACGGGTCGGCGCTCTGCGCGCTCGCGCTGAGGGTAGATAGCGTCGCCAGAGCAGTCGAGCGCGCGCGCGCGATGGATGCGCCGAATTACCTCGGCCGCATCGGTCCGGGTGAAACGCTGATCCCGGCGGTCGCGGGCGTCGAGGGCAGCCTGATCTATTTGATGGATGACGAGTCGGCCCCGCAATGGCCTGGCGACTTCCGGCTCGAGGCGATGCCGGAAGTCGCCGGAGCGCTGACGCGGATCGACCATCTCTCCAATGTCGTGCGGCGCTCGGAATTCCTCACTTGGTCGCTCTTCTACAAAACCGTGCTTGGCCTTGAAGCGGAGGCGGCGGTCGAAATCGCCGACCCGCATGGGGCTTTCTTCTCGCGTTCGTTTCGCAGCGGCAACGGCGCGCTTCGGATCCCGCTCAATATTTCCGACGGCGGAGAAACGGGCGTCACGCGCTTCATCGACGCCTCCGGCGGCGCCGGCTATCAACAGATCGCGATGGCGAGCAACGACATTTTCGCGAGCGTCGAGCGCGCACGCGCTGCCGGCGTCGCGTTTCTGCCAATCCCCGACAATTATTACGACGACCTCGAGGCGCGCTTCGACATTGCGGCTGACCTGATGGCGCGCATGCGCGATCTCGGCGTGCTTTACGATCGCGTCAAGGGCGGCGAATTTCTGCATATCTACACGCAGACATTCCACGATCGCTTCTTCTTCGAAATCTTGCAGCGGCGAAATTACGATCTCTTCGGCGCCGCCAACACACCCGTGCGGCTCGCCGCGCAAGCGCGCTTGCAGGACGATCTGCGTCGCTTGCAACTTGCGCTCGACACCTGAGGACCGTTTGATCGTCAGTGAGTTCCGGCCGAAGCTCGCTTCCACCCGGTCGATCCGCCCGCGCAATCCCGGTTCGACTCAGAACCCGAGCGCGATCCCATCCCCGCGCGGGTCATGGGCGCCGCAAAGCGCGCCGTCCGGGTCCACCGCAATAACGCCCGCCTGCCCGGCGAGCGGGCTCTTCGGCTCGATCAGCGAGAGCTGGTGGCCCCGCCGCGCCAGCTCGGATGAGACCGCTGCGCCGACATCGGATTCGAGCTTCAGGCTGTCGCGGCTGTCCGAGAAAGTCTTTCCGAGGAGGAAACGCGGACCCGCCAATGCCGTGAACGGATCCTCGCGATAATCGAGGAGGCGGGTCAGAATCATCGCGAGCGTCTGCGGCTGACCGTCCGCTCCCTGCGTCCCGTAGATCAGCGCGGGCTTCCCGCCAGCCAGACCAAGCCCAGGATTGAGCGTGTAGAAGGGACGCTTTCCGGGCGCAATGCGGTTCGGATGGTGTGGCAGAAGCGAGAACGCGGCGCCGCGGTTCTGCCAGAGGATACCGGTGTCGCCAACCGGTACGCCACTGCCCCAATCGAAGTAAATGCTCTGCAGCACGCTGGCGCTGCCGCCCTCTCCATCCACCGCGCCAAAGAACACTGTGTCGCCGCCGCGGAACGGCGCCGGCCAGTCGAGGGCGTGCTTCCAGTCGATGGATCTGGCGGCCGCGGCGAGGCGATCCGGGCTTAGCCATTCTTCGACCGGCTGGGCGACGAAATCGGGGTCGGCAATCCCTTCGCGGGTTAGAAAGGCTTGCTTGACCGCTTCGACACAGAGGTGGAGGTGGTCGGCGCCTCCCGCCTCGAGCCGGGCCAGATCGAAATTCGCAAGGACGCCCATGATCGCGAGCGTCGTCACGCCCTGCGTCGGCGGCGGCGGCGCCAGCAATTCGACGCCTCGATAGACGAAGCTGAGAGGACTTACCTCGCGCGTTCGGGTCGCAGCCAGATCGGCCGGGCTCAGCGGCGACCCAGCTGCGGCGAGCCCGGCCGCGATGCGCGCCGCGAGTTCCCCTTCGTAGAAACTCCGCGGCCCGTCGCGAGCAATCAATTCCAGCGATTGCGCCAAGCGTTCCTGACGGAAAAGGCTTCCGACCTCGGGGGCCGCGCCCTGCGGCATGAAGAGATCAGCAAAACCTGCCCAGTTTGCTGCTTCGCTCCGGCGGAAGTCGAGCCAGAAGCTTTGCGATCGCGTGACCGGGAAGCCTTCGCGCGCGCGCCGGATGGCGTCCGTCAGCAGCGCGGACAACGGCGATCCGCCGCGCCAATGCCGGGTCGAATATTCGTGGGCGTGCCGCCACGCATCCACAGCGCAGGCGGAGGTCAGCATGGACATCGGTCCGCGCACGGGAATATCGGTCTCGAAATCCGGCAGGTCGGCCGCCGCCTGTCCGATGCCGAGGAAGCAGTCACGACGCCCGCTAGGGTCGGCGACAAGCCACACGGCGTCTCCGCCGAGACCGCAGAAGTGCGGACAGACGACGCCGATCGTGGCGCCGATTGCAATGGCCGCCTCTATGGCGTTGCCGCCGGCTTTGAGCACGCTCAAGCCCGCCTCGGTCGCCAAGGGGTGAGGACTGGCCGCCATCCCCTTACGGCCGCTCGCGAGCATCATGATCCCTGTCCGCCGGGACTTCCGGCTGTTTCAGACCGCTTGGTGAACAGCACGGCTTGGCCGGTAAAGATCGCGATAGGTCCGGTAGCCCTCATTGTAAACGACTGCGTTGCGGGCGTCCGGTTCGATAAGCTCTCCTCGGCCGACAAAGGCGCTGACCCCAGACCAGTCCTTCGTCAGACCGGCGCCGATCGCCGCCGTCCATGCGACCCCAAGACAGGAGCCGGGATGGCCGGTCAGGCATTGCAAGGGCCGCTGCAAAACGTCGGCGACGATCTGCATCCAGACGCGGCTTTGCGCCCCTCCGTCGGAGACGACGAAGCGATCCGTCCGATGTCCGATCTCATTGAACACGTCGATATGATGGCGGATGGCGTAGGCGTAGGCCTCGA
This sequence comes from uncultured Alphaproteobacteria bacterium, assembly GCA_963787135.1. Lineage (GTDB taxonomy): Bacteria > Pseudomonadota > Alphaproteobacteria > Rhizobiales > Beijerinckiaceae > Roseiarcus. The sequence continues at coordinate 225,247 of CAWBBW010000007.1, forward strand.
GCATGGCGCGCCACAAGTGCCCGATGTCGTGCGACAGGGTGAGGCCATCGATCAGGCCACGGGCGCCTGCGTCCTGTATCGGCGTCTTCTCGCCGAGGAAGTAGGGCAGGATCGTGAGCCCGTCTGCGCCCGCAGCATGTCTCTGGGCGAGACGGTCGAGGAAGCGGTGAACCGAGAGACCCTCACGCTCGGCGGTGGCCTTCTCGCCGCTGGCGAATGTCGCGACGAACCAGTCGAGCCCGGAGCCCCCCGTCGCCATGCAGCCGTTCGGCATGTAAAGGCCCGGCGCCAGGTGATAGTCGAGAAAGAGCCGCGGGTCGGGACGCGCAAAGTCCGTCGCGGCGAGAATGTCGACCGCTCCGCCGAACTTCAGCAGCACGTCGCCCGTTCTGTCGATCCCCGCCGCGAAGGCGGAGGCGATCATGTCCGCCGCGCCGCCGATCACCGGCGTGCCCTCGGCAAGTTCGGTTTGAGCGGCGGCCTCGGCCGTCACCTGGCCGAGAATGTGGTGCGACATCATTTTCGGCGGAATCGCGTCGCGCGGGATCCGGGCCAACGCGATCAACCCGTCGTCCAGGGCGCCGCTTCCCACGTCGACGAAGCCGGCTTCGAGCGCCCAATTGCGTTCGATGGCGCGCTGACCGGTCAGCTTCCAGTTGATGAAGTCGTATGAGCCGAAAACCGTGGCGATGCGGCGGAAGACGTCCGGTTCATGGCGGGCGACCCAGCGCAGCTTCGCCGTCACGAGCTGCTGGTTGATGCCGTTTCCCGCGCGGGAGAGAAAATCGGACTCATCCCACTCCCGGCGCAGGTCCTCGACCTCGCGGCCGCACCTGCCGTCGCTCTGCTGGATGCTCGGCCTCAGCACATAGCCATCCTTGTCGAGCAGGACGACGGCGGGCAGCATTCCGGTCACGCCCACCGCCGCGATCTTAGTCGAATCGCCGCCGCACAAGGCGATCAGCTCAGCGGTGATTTCGCGGACGTTGGCCCACCACTCCGCCGGATCCTCTTCGGCCCAGCCGTGATGTGGAGACCTCAGCATCGTCGGTCGCGAGACGGCCGGCAAAGCGCGGCCGGAAACGTCGATCAGGATGCCGGTCGTCGAGGTCGTACCGATGTCGAGACCCAGAACAAGCGGCATGGAGGCTCCGTAACGGACGCGTCAGCGCAGGCTCTCGACAATCGCCATGAACCGCTCGACCCGTTCTGCATCCACCGGATTCCATGTGTCGCCGTCAACCTTGAAATGGGTGCCGACGATGACCCCGCTGGCGATCGACAGAATATCGGCGACGTTCTCCTTGTTGACCCCCGTGTTGGCGAACACAGGCCTGTCCTTCACGGCCTCGCTCACCCGGCGGAGGTCCGACTGGTTGACCGCCTGCCCGGTCAATGGACCGGAGACGAGAATGGCGTCAGCCTTCGAGGAAAACACCGCGCTCTGGGCGCGCAGCTCGATCGGTCTCTGATCGAGCGAGTAGGAGAACTCGGCGTTGATGTTGAAAAGCATTTTCATGTCGTCGCGACCGAGCGCGTGGCGAAGCCTGGCGGCCGTGGCGCAGTCGGGCTGCCAGACGCCCATGTCAGAGGCGAAGACGCCGGTAAAGATTTCGCGCACGAAGCTTGCGCCGGTCACTGCGCCGATTGCGACGCTCGCTTCCGGGTCCCAGAGATAATTGACGCCGAACGGAATCTTGAGGTGGGGTTTGACTTGCTCGACGATCGCGGTCATCGCGGCCAGCCCCTCGGGCGGCGCCTTGAGAACGTAGGGCCGGTCGTTCTCGTTGCCGAACATCACCGCGTCGACGCCGCCGGCTTGCAGCTTCGCGACGTCGTTCAGAACGCCCTCCACCAGCTTGTCGAGGCCGCCGTCGGCGTCGTAGCCCGGCGAACCCGGCAACGCGCCGATATGCGCCATGGCGATCACCGCCTTTGTCTTATTGCCCAAGAAGTCAAAGACCATCCGGCGGCTCCAGGAATGTTCGCGGATTCGAGGCGGAATCTCAGCCTGGCGCGGGCCCCGCGCCGTCATTCGTCCGTGAGGCGATCAGGACCTCGACTTCGGCCGCGGCCAGCCCCGCGGCCAAATCGGACCGTGGCGCCGCGTCGGTAATCAGCATATCGAACTGCTGAAGCGACGCGATATGCACCAGCGACATCCGGTCGAACTTGGAGGAGTCGCAGAGAACAACGCTCTTTGTCGCGCGGCGCAGATAGACGCGTTTCATCTCGGTGTCTTCGAAGGAATAGTCGTAGATTCCCTGCGCGGTGATGCCGGACACGCCGACGAAGGCGATATCGAACCACAACGCCTCGAACTGGGACACCGCGAGCGGGCCGCTGATCGACATCTCCGCCCGGCGCATCTGCCCTCCGGGCAAGTAGACTTCGCCGCGCGCTGACGCCAGTTGCGTTGCGTTGCGCACGCTGTTGGTGAAGATCTTTGTGTGAGGTCGGTCGAGAAGAAGCCCCGTCAGGAGAAACGTGGTGGTGCCCACGTCGATCGCAAGCGTCTGGGCGCCCGCGACGACCTTCGCCGCCGCGCTGGCGATCGCATGCTTGGCCGCCAGATTGCGGGTGAGCCTCGCCTCGAACACGGGCTCCTCCCGGTCAATTGAAGAGGCAGGAGCGGCGTCGATCGCTTTGCTTGTCCGGACAGCGCCGCCATGGGCTCGGACAAGCCTTCCCTCCTTCTCGAGTTCGATCAGGTCGCGGCGAACCGTCATTTCGGACACTGCGAACTCGGATGCGACGTCCCTCACCGACACCGCACCTCTCCTGGCCAGCGCCTCCAGGATCCGCTCGTGTCGAACCTGCGCAAGAACCTTCGGCCCCTGCCCGATGAGCTGCGATTCCGCTTCCATACCGCCTGTCTCTCTCCTCCCGGGGCTTTGCCGAGGCTGTGATCTCTCTTTGCTCCCGACATCTATCAGACGGGTCGCACAAATTCAAACATATACTATCGTTGCTATGTCTATTTTTGTTGATATATGATCGACGTCGTCAAGCCATAGTGAGGCGCCGATGTCATCGCCGACCTTTCCCGAACTGGCGGGCCGCAGGGCCATCGTCACCGGAGGGGCCACCGGAATTGGCCGGGCGATCGCCGTCGCGCTCTCTCGCCAATCGGTCAGGGTCGCAATCTGCGACATCGACGCCCCGGCCGCGTCGGCTACAGCCGCGGCCATTGGCGCGGAAGCGATCGCGGTTGCGATCGACGTGCGCAAACGAGAATCGGTAACCACCGCCTTCGCGGAGGTCGAGGCGACGCTCGGCGGCTACGACATTCTGGTCGCCAACGCCGGCGTTTCGACGATGCGGCCTGCGCTCGACCTGACCGACGACGAATGGGACTATAATTTCGACGTCAACGCTCGCGGGATTTTCCTCACCAATCAGATCGCCGCGCGCCGGTTCAAGAGCCAGGGCCATGGCGTCATCGTCAACACGGCCTCGCTCGCCGCAAAAGTCGGCGCCCCTCTGCTCGCCCATTATTCCGCCAGCAAATTTGCGGTGCTCGGCTGGACGCAGGCGCTTGCGCGCGAGCTGGCGCCCCTCGGCGTTCGCGTCAATGCCGTTTGCCCCGGCTTTGTGAGCACCGGCATGCAAGAGCGCGAAGTCGCCTGGGAAGCCGCGCTGCGCGGCGTGACCCCGGAACGCGTGGTCGATGACTATATCGCCCAAACGCCGCTCGGGCGGCTCGAGCAGCCGGACGACGTAGCTGACGTCGCTGTTTTTCTGTGCTCCAACTCCGCTCGCTTCATGACGGGCCAGGGCGTCAACGTAACCGGCGGCGTCTACATGACCTGACGGCCGTCATGATCGAGCGCCGCCCGAGCCGACGAGTTGGAGTGAATGGCCGAGATCGTCTTCGACAGCGTCGGCAAGAGCTATGGAATCGGCGCGCCGGCGGTGCGCGACCTCAGCATGACGATCGGCAACGGCGAGTTCCTTGTCCTCGTGGGCCCGAGCGGCTGCGGCAAGTCGACGGTGCTGCGGATGATCGCCGGTCTCGAAGAGATCACGCAAGGCCGGCTTTCCATCGGTGGACGCGTCGTCAATGATCTTGCACCCAGGGATCGCGACGTCGCGCTGGTGTTCCAGTCCTACGCGCTTTACCCGCATCTGACAGTTGAGGACAATATCGGCTTCGGCCTGCGTGTCCGAGGTACCCCACGAGCGGAGATCGCCCGCAAGGTGCGCGAGACGGCCAAGCTTCTCGAGCTCGAGCCCTATCTCGGCCGAAAGCCGAGCCAGCTCTCGGGCGGCCAGCGGCAGCGGGTGGCGATGGGACGGGCGCTGGCCCGCAGTCCGCAGGCGTTCCTGATGGACGAGCCGCTATCCAACCTTGACGCGCGCCTTCGCGCCCAGATGCGCGCCGAGATCGCGTCAATGCAAAAAATGTCTGGGATCACCACCGTCTATGTGACGCACGATCAGGTCGAAGCGATGACGATGGGCGACAGGATCGCTGTGATGAACGGCGGCGTTCTGCAGCAGCTCGGATCACCGCGGACGCTGTATGATGCGCCGGCAAATCTCTTTGTCGCGGGGTTCATTGGCGCTCCGGCGATGAACTTCCTAAGAGCGGAGCTGGTCGAGACCGAGAACGGTGTGGAGGCCCGGTTTGGCAGGGGCTCCATTGCTTTTTCGCGCGAGGCGCTGATGAAGCGGCCAGCGATCAAGTCGGGCGTCGGACGCTCCGTGGTATTGGGCATACGCCCCGAGGCGTTCAAGCCTGTAGCCCTCGCTGGTTCGGAAGGATCCGGCATACCGGGGACAATCGCATTCGTCGAAGACCTGGGGGCGACATTGCTCGTACATGTGGACATGGAAGCCGCGGACCGCCTGAGAACGCTGGTCTCAGACCCTGACGAGCCGGCGGCATTCTCTCACCGGCTCAGGGTGCTCATGGACAGTTCGCAAGCCTTCCGGCCGGGCACGCGGCTTTCGTTTGTCGCCGATCCCGCCCGCATCCATCTGTTCGACCCCGCGACAGAAAACGCCATCTGAACAGACGCTCCGATCGTACGGCTCAATGAATGCCCTTGGTGAGTCCCTGAACGAAATAACGGTTGAGGACCAGCACGATCAGAACGATGGGGATTGTCGAGAAGTGGGCCAGCGCGCCCAGCGCCCCCCAGGTGATGTCCTTGGTCCCGAAAGCCGCGAGCAGCGCGACCGATAGAGGCTTGGAAGACAGCCTCGTCAGAAACATCGGGTAGAGGAAGTCGTTCCAGGAGAAGATGAGGCAGAACAGGGCCGAGGCGACGACGCCAGAGCGAACCGCAGGCAGACCGGCCAGCCAAAAGGCGCCGAACATCGTGCACCCGTCGGTCAGGGCGGCCTCTTCGAGCTCCTTTGGAAGCCCACGAAAATACAGGAACATCATCCAGGTCACGAAGGCCGAGTTCAACATCGAGTTGATCAGGACGACCGACACCCAGCTGCCGAGGAGGCCGACGTCGCGCATCATCAGATAGAAGGGGATGAGCGCGGCGACCGCGGGGACCATCCGAAGCGCCATGAAGAAGTAGGCGGCTGCGGTCGCATATCGACTGCTCGACCGGGCGAGCGCATAGCCGGCGGGCACGCCGAGCAAGAGCGAAAGACTAACCGAACCCGCGGCAATGAGAAGGCTCGAGGAGAGCAGGCTTCGCACGTCGAACAGGCGAAGCACGGTCCCGAACTGCTCGAGCGTCGGCTGGAAGAGGAGCGTCGGCGGCACAGAGAACATGTCCCTCGAGGGTTTGTAGGCCGTGGTCGCCAGCCAGAGGAACGGCAGGAGAAAGAACGCGGTCATGGCGAGGACGAAGGCGCGCTCGCCGAGCCGGGAAAGCCGCGCGGCGCTCAAGTTCCGTGCGCCCTTCTGTCGGCCTGGCGGAAGAGAAAAATGCAGACCGTCGCCATCACGGCGATGCCGAGCAGGGTGACGTTGGCGATCGCCGACGCCAGGCCGATGTTGAAGAATTCGAGGCCCTGCTTGACCGCGTGGAGCATCAGACTGTTGGTCGCGTCGCCCGGTCCGCCCCCGGTGGTCACATAGATCGAGTCGAAAATGCGGAAGGCGTCGATCATGCGCAGCATCATCGCCAGCACGATCGTTGGCGCCATCAGCGGGATGACGACCAGGCGCAGGCGCTGGATTGCGGTCGCGCCGTCTGCCCTGGCCGCCTCCAGGATGTCGCCCGGAAGAGCCTTGAGCCCGGCAAGCAGGATCAGCGCCACCAGCGGCGTCCACTCCCATATATCGATGAAAATGAGGGTCGCGAGTGCGCTTGGTCCGTAGGCGAAGAGTCCGTGCGGACCTGAGAGGCCGTATTCGGCCAGATAATATCCAACGAGGCCGTAGTCCGGCATGAGCAGAGCCCGAAAGATTAGACCCACTACCAGAGGCGTGATGGTGACCGGGATCAGGATCAGCGCGAGGCAGATCCGGTTGAAGCGATCGTCCCGCCACAGCGCAAGCGCGACGGCGAATCCGAGCGCGAGCTCGGCTGCCACCGCCGAGACCGTGAAAACGACGGTGTTGAAGAAGGCCCGCCGCGTCACCGGGTCCGTCAGGACGTCAGCGTAATTGCCCAAGCCCACGAAATGGTTCCGCGCGGGCCTGAGGAGACTGTAGTCGTAGAGGCTGAACCAGATCCCCTTGGCGATCGGCCACACGCCCACCGCGACGACATAGGACAGAGCGGGAACCGCCATGAAGACTAAGAACAGGCGCCGGCGGTCCGCGTAGGACATGCGGGCTGCAGAGGCCGGCCGTTTCAGGGCCGCGCGGGGAGATAAGGTCGCCGCGCGATCACGCACACTCGGGCACTCCAGTTCAGCCGCGTTGCCTTCCACAGCCCAACCCGCAAACGGGCGACGGGCATTCCCCTTCTCCCTCCGGGAGAAGGTGGCGCGAAGCGCCGGTTGAGGGTGGCCGCGACTACGGAAGGCTAGGCGATAACCGTCCGTCAGAACAGCTTGACGGCGGCCTGCTGTGCGGCGTCGAGCGCAGCCTTCGGATCGGCGTTGCCGACAAGCACGGAGTTCACCGCTGTCCCGAGGATGTCCTGGATCTGGGGATATTGCGGGATGCGCGGGCGATACTCGCCATCGCCATGCTCGAACGTGACCGCGATCACCGGCAGGAACGGGAACTTCGCCAGCAGATCCGGATCCGTCATTTCGCTCTTGCGCAGGAAACTGCCTGCGCCCATCAGGTTGAATTCCTTGTGCACGGCCGGGCTGTCGAGCCACTTGATGAACGCCCACGCCGCCTCTTTCTGTTTGTCCTTGATGTCGGCGTTGATCGCCAGGCCCCAGCCGCCGATGCCGTAGAGTTGCGGGAGCCCGGCGCCACGCGGCGCCGGCGCAATCGCCACCCTGCCGACGATCTTCGAGATCGCCGGATCGTAATATCCAGGCGCCCCGACCGACCACGTCTGCATCTGCGCGACGAGACCCTGACGGAAGCTCTCCTCGCGGCCGCCCCAATCATAATTGACCGCGCCGGGAGGCGCCGCCTTCTGGAAAAGGTCTCGGTACACGGTCAGGCTTTTGACGTTGGCGTCCGAGTTGAGGGCGGGCTTCCCGTCCGGTCCGAGGATCGAGCCGCCCATCTCGGTATTGAATTGCATCCAGTCCTGTGCGACGGCCGGACCTTTCTGTCCGTTGGCGACAAAACCGTAATGATGCTGCGCCGGATCGGTGAGCTTGTAGGCGTCCGCCGTCAACTCTTCCATGGTCTTCGGCGGGCTCAAGCCCGCGCCATCAAACTGGTCCTTGCGATAGGCGAGAACGTTGGCGTAACCGGCGAAGGGGAAGGCCACCTGCTTGTCGCCATAGTGGCCGAGCGCATTGAGAAGCGCGGGATAGATATCGTCGAGCTGCAGTTCGGCGGCGTCGCGTTTGATCCAGTCGGTGAGGTCGACCGTGTATCCGTTTTCCGCATATTGACCGGACCATACGATGTCCATGGTGATGAGGTCGTAGCCGCCGGTGTGGCCGACGAAGTCCGCGGTCGTCTTGGTGAGCAGCGAACCATAATCCAGGATGTCGACCTTGAGGACCGCTCCCGTCTGCTCGGTGAATTTTGGCGCGAGCGCTGCGAGGACAGCCGCGAATTGATCGTTCTGCGACGCGAGGGTGAGCGTTACGCCCTCGAACGGCTTGTCGGCTGCTGCCGCCGCTCCGGCGAGGGAGGCCGAGACCAGCCCCGCGATCATGATTTCCTTGACGAAACCTTTGATCGATTGCATGCGACGGCTCCGTTTTTGCTTGGACGGAGAATGACTATACAGCAAACAAAACCGCACTCAAGCGCACTTGACAGTGAGCCGCAGGCCACTGAAGTTACAAAATGGAACATGATCTTATCGCCTATCTTTTGTGCAAAGCGCGGAAGCCGCGACGAGCCGCGCCGCGATTGAACAGACGGAAACGGCGCGCTGGCGGGGCGGCTGAGGACGCTGTTCATGCGGCAGGCGCCGCGTTACCTTGTTTCCTTGGCCGCCTGTTCTGCCTTGCATTTCGATCCGGGAGCGGCCACCCGGTTATCAGTCAGCAAGCTGGAAGACTCGCATGATACTCGCCGCCGCAGTCAGACGCTCCGGGCTCGACGCCTTATCGGCGCGGGCGAGCAACGACAGCGTCGAGTTCCCGCACTTCCTGGCCAACCACGCCCCGATGGTTCTGGTCGCGCTCGATAAACTAGGCGCTTCTCCGGAAAGACTCGAGGAATGGTACGAAACCTATCGCGCCAAAAGTGGTCTGATCCGTATCCCCGACCCTGTCGCGCCAATTGACGCGCGGACTTGGGAAGCCGCGCTCGGCGGCCGCGCCCGTGAGGCCGATTATCGCGATTTCTTTGCTGCAGAGGTCCGGCGCCTCGGCATCGCCGGCGCCGTCCAGACCTACCTGCCGCGCCTCGTCCAGGGCGTGGCCGCGAGCGCAACGCACCCGCTCATGCGATTGGCCTACGGGATCCTCGAGCAAGACCGGCGAGAGGTCGGAGTGGCGCTAGCCTATTGGGCGGCCTGCTATCTGCCGCTTCCCGCGGCCACCGGCGCTCAGCCGAAAACCGAGGATCCGGCGGAGGTGCTGGGCGCTGTCGACGCGATCGAGGGCGTCCATGACTACGAGCCGGAATCAGACCTTCTCTGGCACAATATCCGCGCGGTCGGCGCCTTGCCGGGGTTCCGCCCCGTTGTGGACTGGCTCGCCTTTGATGCCGACGCGCCGCGCCGCATGGCCGCGACGTCGCTTGCGCTTTTTGTGGGGACCATGGACTTCGCGGCGGTGCACGCGGTGACCGGCCTCCATTGGGCGCGACTCGTCTCGCCTTGTCTCCAGAACCAGGAGCCGCTTTATCGCGCCTTCTGGCAGGTCATCGCGTCACTTGTGCCGAAGATCGGCTTTCCGAGCATCCCCTCGCCCGGCGAGTTGGAGCGTATGCGCCGCCGCGAAGCGCCTCCCTGGTCCGCGATCAAGGCGGCGGCGATCCGGTCGGATGACGAGCACGACATCAGCCTGACCTTTTCTTGCTTGCAGGAGGAGGAGGTCTGGAACGATCCCCTCTACCGAGTTGCAGCGGCGCGGCGGTTGGCGCTGATCCCATGACCGTTCGGTGATCGGGAGCCGCTCGAAGGCGACGCTTGTCGTCGCGAACGCCCGGAACGGTTCGGGCGGTCCAATCGACGTCGTCATTTCCGAAGGAACCATCGCCGCGATAGGCCCCGGCGCCGGCTCGGAGACGGCAGCGGACGTCCCGCGCTTCGACGCGAGGGGCGGCCTTCTCTGTCAGCCGTTCATCGACGGCCATATGCATCTCGACAAGACCCTGATTGGCCTGCCGTTCTCTCCGCACATTCCCGGCGACACGATCGCGGAGCGGATCGAAGCTGAGAAACGGATCCGCCGTCAATTGTCCGGGCCGATCCAGGCGCGCGGCGGAAGGCTGATCGAGCAGGTCGTCGCCTACGGAACGCTGGCTCTTCGCAGCCACGTCGACATCGATTCGGAGATCGGCCTCAAAGGCCTCGAGTCGGTGCTTTCGCTGAAGCAAAGCCACGGCCATCTCGTCGACATTGAGACTGTCGCCTTTCCGCAATCGGGCGTGATGCGCGACGCCGGCACGGCGGACCTGCTTGACGCGGCGATTGCGGCCGGCGCTGATCTCGTCGGCGGATTGGACCCGGCCGGCATCGATAACGACATCGACGGTCATCTTGACGCGATTTTCCGCATCGCCTCCAGACACGGCGTCGGATTGGACATCCACCTCCACGACGGCGGGGCGCTCGGCGCATTCGAATTGCGCGAGATCGCCGCGCGGGGGCGCGCGCTTGGCCTCCAAGGCAGGCTCGCAGTCAGCCACGCTTTCTGCCTCGGCGAACTCGACGACGCCGATTTCGGCTGGACGGCCGAAGCTCTGGCCGAGGCTGGGATCGCAATCATGACGACAGGCCCGGGACCGGTTCCGATGCCTCCGGTCAAGCGCTTGAAGCGCTACGGGGTTCGGGTGTTCTGCGGCTCGGATAATATCCGCGACGCCTGGTCTCCGTTCGGCAACGGCGACATGCTGGAGCGCGCTGGCATCGTCTGCGACCGTCAGAATTTCCGTTGCGACGCAGATTTGGAGGAAGCTTTTGCGCTCGCGACTGACGCGCCGGCCGCGGTGCTGGGCCGCCCGACCCCGCTTGAGGTCGGCGCGAGAGCCGACTTTCTTATCCTGCCCGCGGGCTCCATCGCCGAGGCGGTCGCGTCGCGGCCGATGGACCGCGCCGTGTTCAGGAATGGCGTCATGGTCGCGCGCAACGGGCGGCTGCTTGCGGCCGGCGCCTAGACGTCGAAGAACCAATGGCCATTGATTTCGTCCTTCGCAATGCTCGCCTGCCGCACGCTCTTCAGCCAACCGACATCGGCGTTGAGGGCGGCCTGATCGCCGTCATTGAGCCCGGCTTTGCCTGCGACGCGCCCGAATACGACGCCGGCGGCAGGCTTGTCTGCGGCGGGCTGATCGAATCCCACATTCATCTCGACAAGGCAGGGATCATCGGCAGATGCTCGATTTGCGCAGGCACGCTGGCGGAGGCGGTGAGCGAAACGGCCAAAGCCAAGGCCGCCTTCACCGAGGAGGATGTCTACCAGCGCGCCTCCGTGGTCCTCGAAAAGGCGGTCCTCAACGGGACGACGCGGCTGAGGACGTTCGTCGAGGTCGACCCGCGCGCCGGGTATCGCTCCCTCGACGCGATCAAGCGGCTCAAGGTCGACTATGCCTGGGCGATAGAGATCGAGATCTGCGCCTTCGCCCAGGAAGGTCTGACCAATGAGCCCGCGACAGAGGCGATGCTCGAAACTGCGCTCAAGTCGGGAGCCGATCTTGTCGGCGGCTGCCCCTATACCGATCCGCAGCCGGCCGAGCACATCCGCCGCATCTTCGACCTCGGCGAGCGCTTCCATGTCCCGGTCGATTTCCATTTGGATTTCCATCTCGACCCGACGAAATCCGATCTGCCGGAGGTCATCGCCCAAACGATCGCGCGCAGATACGAAGGCCGCGTGTCGGTCGGGCACGTCACCAACCTGTCGGCGATGACACCCGAAGACCTCGAGGCGCTCGGCGAGCGGCTCGCGCAGGCGGCGATCGCAGTGACCGCCCTGCCCGCGACCGACCTCTTCCTCATGGGCCGCGGGGCCGGCCGCCTGACCCCTCGCGGCGTCGCGCCCATCCACCGCCTCGCAGCTCATGGCGTGGTCACGACTCTCTCGACCAACAACGTCATGAACCCGTTCACGCCTTTCGGCGACGTATCCCTGATGCGCATGGCCAACCTCTACGCAAATATCGCTCAGATCGGTGCGCCCGCGGAACTCGCGGGGATTTTCGACATGATCATGAGTTTGCCGGCGAGGCTTGTTGGAAAGGGGCGGAAAAGCCTGGAAGTCGGCGCTTCCGCCGACCTCGTGATCTTCGATGCCTTGTCCAGCTCGGACGCCGTCGCGCAGATCGCCCCTGCCGTCACCGGCTGGAAGGATGGCCGCCAGACCTTCCTTCGGCCGCCGCCCCAGCTTCTCCGCGAGATGTGAGCAGGGTTGAGTTGCATGGGATCGTTTCGGCGGCAAGCGGCGTTTAGATAGCCGGGTTTCTCGCTTTCCTTCTGCGGTCCGGGCCCAAACCGCCCGCCCTAACAGGGGGATTCCAGCAGCTTGCGCGAAAATCCCACGGCGGGATAATCGCACGCTCTGGCAACTCGTTTGATGAAGCGGGCAGCCTCCTATAAAGCGCGGCGCGCTCGGCCCGCCACAACGCCTGGAGCCAAAATGACGTCGACAGCGACCGAGATGGGGGACGAGGCGGTCGGCGTGGTTGCTGGCCGCCTGGCCAAGCCGCAGGACGAGCGGCGCGTCAGCCTGCTGGCTCTTTGCCTCCTGGCCCTGGGCGTCGGGCTCCTGACCGGCCTCGGGGCGGTGTTCTTTCGGTCGCTGATCGGCCTCATCCATAACCTCATGTTTAATGGCGTCCTGAAAGTCGCGTACGACGCCAATGTCCTCGAGGGCCCGAGTCGCTTTGGGAACTGGCTGATTCTGTCGCCGATCCTCGGAGGCCTCGTCGTTGTTTATTTGGTCGAGCGCTTCGCGCCGGAGGCCAAGGGGCACGGCGTGCCCGAGGTGATGGACGCCATCTTTTATCGGCGCGGAAACATTCGCGGCGTCGTCGCCATCGTGAAGTCGCTCGCCTCGGCGTTGTCGATTGGCTCGGGGGCCGCGGTCGGGCGCGAGGGACCGATCATTCAAATCGGATCCGCGCTGGGGTCCTCGCTTGCGCAGAGGATCGGGCTCTCAACCGGACAGAAGATCACCCTGCTTTCGGCCGGAGCCGGCGCCGGCATCGCGGCGACGTTCAACACGCCGCTCGGCGGGGTGCTGTTCGCGATCGAGATACTGCTGCCTGAGGTTTCGAACCGCACTTTCCTGCCCGTCGTTGTTGCGACCGGCTCGGCGACGTTTCTTGGCCGCATTCTCATCGGCCCCAATCCGGCCTTCACCGTTCCCGATATCCTGTTTCCCGCAGCCCGCTATTTTGGCCTGGAAGAGGCCATCGCCTTCGTCGCCCTCGGAGCGCTGTGCGGAGTCGCAGCTTGGGCGTTCATTCGCCTGCTCGTCGTCATGGAGGATGCGTTCCCGAGGCTGCCGGGAAACGTCTACACCCAGAATATCGTCGGCATGACGCTGGTCGGACTGATGATGGTCGCCCTCACGCATGCGTTCGGGCATTCTTATGTCGACGGTGTCGGCTACGGCGTCATCCAGTCGGTCCTCGACCAGGACATGACCGCGATCGGGCTTCTGGCCCTCCTGTTTGTCCTCAAGCTCCTTGCGACGACCATCAGCCTGGGTTGCGGCGCTTCGGGCGGCATCTTCTCGCCTTCGCTCTACCTCGGCGCGACGCTTGGGGCGGCATTCGCCGGCATTGCGGGCTTCCTTCTCCCACTCTCCGGCGTGACCGCGCCTTCGGCGGCGATCGTCGGCATGGCGGCGATGGTCGGCGCCGGAACCGGCGGCGTCATGACGGGCATCGTCATGGTTTTCGAAATGACGCGAGATTATGCGATCATCGTCCCGGTGATCGTAGCCGTCGCGGTTGCGGCAGGCGTGCGCCGGTCGCTGATCGGCGAAACGATCTACACGATCAAGCTGCGCCACCGGGGACATCGCATCCCGAAGGAGCGGCACACCAATCTCTATCTGGTCCAGCAGGCGCAGGACATCATGGAGCGGAGGTTCATTCTCGCCGAGGCGGGCACCACGCTCCGGGACTCGATGGGGTGGGAGGACGTTGACGATCTGCGCGCCATCATCGTCGAGCGCGAGGGCCGCATCGTCGGCCTCATTCCCCCGCGCTCGGGCCTGTGGCGCGAGAGCGTAAGCAACTCCGATCGTCTGGTTGACGATTTCGTCGAGAGCCAACTTGTCGTCTGCCGCGACGTCGACCTGCTCAGCCTGGTGCTGGCTCGCCTGAAGCGCCATAGGTCCGGCGCCGCGATCGTCTTCCACGGGACGCACCGGCCGCGCGCAAGCGACATTGTCGGCGTGATCACCAAGCGGGCGATCGCCGACGCGGTCATCGACAACTATGACGATTAGCTTCCATCATCGCGCGCAGCCGAAGATAACCCGACCGTCGGCAAAGGAGTCGGAAATTGCTTCCGTAAATCAGAATTCTATGGTATTGTGCCCTTATGACAGAACGGAGGCGCCCCATCAATGACCGTGAGCCGCACGAGTTAAGGTTAATGGCGCGCCGGGCACCAGATTCCGTCCTAACCGTTTGAAAAAGCTAAACTCTGTATTTTCATTTCCTTGCGCCAGATTTTCATTTCCTTGTGCGGGGTTTTCATTTCCTTGCGCTCCGGATTTCAATTCCTTGCGCTGGGCTTTCAATTCCTTGCCACCCGGGCCGGAGAGCCGGCCCGGCGAAAAAAGCGACAGTTTTTGGCGCCTAACCCTTTGAAAACGCTTCGCCGCGTACAAAAGTGCAGGGCACCCGAACAGACGCGGCCGACATGCTCGCATCTACCGGCTTTGCCCGACCTCCATCAGCCTCGCCGCATAGCGCGCCATCTGGTCGACCTCGATATTGACGCGGTCACCCGCTTTCCGCTCGCCCCAGGTGGTCACCGCCAGCGTGTGCGGGATCAGCAGGACCTCGAACGTCTCGTCATCGACGGCGTTGACCGTCAGCGACGTGCCGTCGAGCGCGACCGATCCCTTGACCGCGATGAACCTGGCGCAATCCTTCGGCGCGCGGAACCGGAAATGCGCCATGCCGTCGAAGTCGCGGCGCGAAACGATCTCGGCGACCCCGTCGACATGGCCGCTGACCATGTGGCCCCCAAGCTCGTCGCCGACCCGCAGCGACCGCTCAAGATTGACGCGTTCGCCTTCGCGCCAGCCGCCCAGCGTCGTGACCGCCAGCGTCTCGGCGCCCACGTCAAAAGCAATGCGGGCGCCGGCATTCCGGGCCTCGACGCCGACAGCCGTAAGGCAAACGCCCGCGTTGGCGATCGAAGCGCCGATCTCGATCGAGGCCGGATCATAGACACTCGCGACAACCAGCCGGCGCAATTCGCCAAGAGGCTTCACTTCAATCACTTGGCCGACGTCGCTGACAATTCCGGTGAACATCCCGTCTCCTCTACGGCGCCCGCTCGAACCGCCGCATGACGTCGGGTCCATAAATCACGCGATCGACGGGCGCATAGCGCTGGGGGTCGAGAAGCGCGGCGCGGGCCTGCTCGCTGAGCGACGGCTGACCCGGGCGCCCGAGCGGCTTTTCCGCGGTGATGAGGACGACATCGTCCGCGAGGCTGAGGTTGATGAGCCGCCCCGCAACTTTCGGACCGCCTTCGCTGAACACGCGGGTCACGCCGCGCTCCGCCAGCGCCCTCAGCGACTGGCCGAGATCGACATGGCCCTCAGGGTCGAGGCCCACCCGTTCGACGACAACGCCGCAGTCGGCGAGGCGCGCGGACGCGTCTTTCGGCGCTTTACGGCCGCAGATCGCGAGCGTCGGCAAATGCCTGGCGCCCCGTGCGAGCCGCGAGCCCGCCGGCAGCCGCAGATGGGTGTCGAGCACGACCCGCCAGGGCTTCCGGTCGAGGCCGGGCAGCCGGACGGTCAGCGCGGGATCGTCGGCGAGCGCCGTCTCGACGCCGATCATGATCGCCTCGCGGGTCGAGCGCATGATCTGGACCCGAAGATTGGCGATCTGTCCGGTGATCCTGAGACGCGCATCGTGCGGTCCGCCCGACGCATAGCCGTCCGCGGTCTCGGCCAGCTTCAGCGTCACGCATGGCCGCCCGGCCGTGACCCTCATGATGTGGCCACGATGATCGCGCCGCGCCTGCGCGGAACCTGGCCCGACGGTCACCTCGATCCCCGCGGCCCGCAGGCGCGCATGGCCCTTCCCCGCTACGTCCGGGTTCGGGTCTTCCATCGCGGACACCACGCGCGCGATTCCCGCCTCTACGATCGCGTCCGCGCATGGCGGCGTCACGCCGAAATGCGCGCACGGCTCCAGCGTCACGTAAAGCGTCGCGCCGCGGGCGGCCTCGCCGGCTTGCGCGATCGCGATTCGCTCGGCATGCGGCCGCCCGCCCGACGCTGTCACCCCGCGGCCAACCACTGCGCCATCCTTGACGAGAATGGCGCCGACGGACGGATTGGGGGCTGCGAGGCCGAGCGATCGCTCGCCCAGGTTCAGAGCAGCGTCCATCCAGCGAAGATCATCGTCCTGGCCTTCCGGCGCAATCATTGCGCTGGCGTTTCCTTGCGTTGCCGACTTCGCTCCGCCGGCTCAGGTTCGCTCTCAAGTTCGCCGACGATCGTGTTGAAATCGCGCGCCTCGCGGAAGTTGCGATAGACCGAGGCGAACCGGACATAGGCGACGTCGTCGAGCGCCTTCAGGCCCTCCATCACCAGTTCGCCGATGCGCTCGGTCGGGATGTCGCCGTCGCTCTGGCTCTCGAGCTGGCGCACGATGCCATTGACCATCCGCTCGACGCGGTCCGGAGCGACGGAGCGCTTCCTCAGCGCCACCTGCACCGAGCGCACGAGCTTCTCGCGATCGAACGGCGTGCGCCGGCCGCTCTTTTTCACCACCATCAATTCGCGCAGCTGCACGCGCTCGAAGGTGGTGAACCGGCCGCCGCAATCGGGGCATACGCGCCGCCGCCGGATCGATGAGGAATCTTCCGTCGGACGGGAATCCTTCACTTGCGTGTCGAGGCCGCCGCAATAAGGGCACCGCATCGCAAGCCGTCCCTTTCAGGCCGTCCCGACCTCCTAGTAGATCGGGAACCGGCGGGTGAGTTCCGCGACGTCCGCGCGCACTTTCGCCTCGATAGCGACATTCCCCGATTCGCCGTTGGCCGCCAAGCCGTCGAGGGTCTCGACGATCAATTCGCCGACCCTGGCGAATTCCGCGCGCCCGAAGCCCCGCGACGTCGCTGCCGGCGAACCAAGGCGGATCCCCGAGGTCACCATCGGCTTTTGCGTATCGAAGGGGATTCCGTTCTTGTTGCAGGTGATGTGCGCGCGGCTCAGTGCGGCTTCCGCCGCCTTGCCGGTGAGACCTTTCGGACTGAGATCGACCAGCATCAGGTGGTTGTCCGTGCCGCCGGTCACGAGCTTGTATCCACCGGCCAGAATGGGCTCCGCCAACGCCTTCGCGTTGGCGACGACCGCATGCGCGTAGGCCTTGAATTCGGGCGTCAGCGCCTCATGGAAAGCGACCGCCTTGGCGGCGATCACATGCATCAGCGGCCCGCCCTGGATGCCCGGAAAGATCGCCGAATTGATCTTCTTGGCCAGGTCCTCGTCGTTGGTGAGGATCATGCCGCCCCGCGGGCCGCGCAGGGTCTTGTGGGTGGTGGTGGTGACGACATGGGCATGGGGGAACGGCGAGGGGTGGGCGCCGCCCGCGACCAGTCCGGCGAAATGGGCGATGTCGACGACGAAATAGGCGCCGACAGCGTCGCAGATCGCGCGGAAACGCGCGAAGTCCCAGTGCCGCGCATAGGCCGATCCGCCCGCCATGATGAGCTTGGGCTTATGTTCGCGCGCCAGCGCCTCGACCTCGTCCATGTCGATGCGATGGGTCGCGCGGTCGACCCCGTAGGGCGCGGGCTTGAACCACCGGCCAGACATATTGACCGGAGAGCCGTGGGTCAGATGGCCGCCTGCTGCGAGATCGAGACCCATGAAGGTGTCGCCCGGCTGCATCAGCGCCATGAACACGCCCTGATTCGCCTGGCTGCCGGAGTTCGGCTGAACGTTGGCGTAGCGGCAGCCGAACAGCATGCAGGCGCGCTCGATCGCGAGCGTCTCGGCGATATCGACGAACTGGCAGCCGCCGTAGTATCGCCTGCCCGGATAGCCTTCCGCGTATTTGTTGGTCAGCACCGACCCTTGAGCCTCGAGCACGGCGCGCGACACGATGTTTTCCGAGGCGATGAGCTCGATCTCGTCGCGCTGACGGCCCAGTTCGAGCTCGACTGCGCGGGCGATTTCCGGGTCGGCTGAGGCAAGCGGAGCGGAAAAGAACGAGTTGGAGCGGACCGGCGTCTGGGCGGCGACATTCATGGTGCAAGCCTTTCCCTAAGGTCGAGGCGTCAAGCAAGGACTGCTGGACGCGGGCCTTAGCACGCGCCGGGCGCGAGCAAAAGAAGGGTTAGAATCGTCAGGCTAACCCTGGCGGCGTCCGACAGCCGGAGAGGGAGACGGGCGCAGCCTCGCCACAACGAATGTTCTGCATCCGCCGACGTCAAACCCGAGAATCGCCGCAGCGAGGATGCTCCCGCCGACCACGAGCGCGAGGGCGGCGGCAAGAATCGGCGGCTGAATGGCGTTGATCGGCCGGATGGCGAAGCCCATGACGGCCGTTGCGACCGCAATCGTCAGCAGATCCCGCACCGATGGATAGACCGGCCGGACGCTGAGCGCCAGCGTCGCAGCGGCCGCCAGTCCGAGCACGAAGCTGATCGTGTAAGCCCTGGCCAGTCCGTCCACGTCCGCCGAGAATGACGGCAACCTGATGAGGATGAGATTGGCAATGAGCGCGACCGCAGCCGCAAGCGTCAGCGGCCAGGTCTTTCGGGCGAGCTGGAACACCGGATTGCACATCGAGTAGATGGCGCAGAACGCGAACAGGCCCGGCGCGAGCAAAAGGGTCAGCCGCGCGTAATCGCCACGGAATGCGGCGGGCACAAGAAGCGCTTCGAACGTCGGGGCCATCACCATATAGCCGACGGTGAGCGGGGCGAGGACGGCGAAGCTCAGCACGATATTGACCGCGATCTGCCGCTCGGCGGCAGGGCGCCCCTCTTCGGCCTCGCGCTGAACCGCATACTGGAAGAGCAGCGTTTCAGGCATGAAGTTGATGGCGAAAAACAGCCGAAATCCAAGATCGGTCGCCAGAGACAGCTTGCCGGCCGCCGCCGCGCCGAACCGTTCGAATGCGAGCTGCCGATCGATGAAGGCGATCATCAGATAAAGGACGCTCGAGACGACGATCGGCTTTGCGTAGGCGATGAAACGGCCGATCGTCCGGCGATCGGCCAGCGCCAGGCCCGCGCCAGGCGTTCGCATTGCCGGTCCAAGCGCCACGATCGAAAGGAGCGTGGTCGCTGCAAGCGCCGCCACCACCGGACCAGCGGAGCGTGTCTCGGTGGCGATCCCGATGACGACCGTGAAGGTCAGCGACTGACGGATTCCCGCCAGCGCGGCATAGGCGCCCTGTTGCGAGCGCGCCCGCATTTGCGCCGCGGTATAGTCGCTTCGCGCATAGGCGATCGCCATCAGCGGCGTCAGCCACAGCAGCGAAGCGCCCATGCCGAAATCGATTCCAAGCGCCCGAAGCGCCCCGACCGCGAGGACCGCCGCGACAATCATCGCGATATAGCTTGCCTCGAGGCTCGCTGCCGTCACCTCGCGGCGTTCGCCCGCCGCGGAGAACCGGATCGACGACAAGCGCAGCCAGTCGAAGAACGCCATCGCCAGGATCGACGCGCCAAGCGCGACCGTTGCGTAACGACCGAACTCAGCCGGTCCCAGGAGAGCGCTGATTGCGACGCCAAGCACGAAATTCGCCGCGGCGTTGAGAAAGAAGACGACGGCGTAAAGCATCCTGCGCGCCCAGAACCAAGCGCCCCGATGCTACAGGCTCGGAGATTAAGGGCGGATTGATGCGATAGAGGGTCAGCGGGTTGGGTCGGGCGCGGTGAAAATGACCACCTCGTCCTTCGCGACGCGGTCGAGCTTCGCGTGCGCCTCTTCATCGAGAAGGTCTCGGTCCACACTCTGCGGCCCGAGCGCGGCTACCCGCCGCTCCCAGCGCGCGCGTTCTTCCTTCAGGGCCGTGAGCTCGACCTTCAGCGTCTCCGCCTCCGCGTCGTACTGCAACTTGGCCTTGAGGCCATGCTCGCCATTGGAGGCGCCCCATACGAGGTAGCCGCTCGCGACCCCGAGCACGAGATAGAACACGATCGGCAAAACGATCGAGCGCAGGCGCGTTCTGACCACCATACGGCGATCTTGGGAGGACGTGATTAAGAAGACGTTACTGACGCGTAGTCAGATCGCCTTGATCGCCGCCCGGCCGGCGTAGCGCGCCTGGTCGCCGAGTTCTTCCTCAATGCGAATGAGCTGGTTGTATTTCGCCAGACGATCCGAGCGCGACAGCGAGCCGGTCTTGATCTGCCCGCAATTGGTCGCGACGGCGAGGTCCGCAATTGTCGAATCCTCGGTTTCGCCCGAACGGTGCGACATCACGGCGGTGTAGCCGGCGCGTTGAGCCATGTCGACGGCGGCCAATGTCTCGCTCAGCGTGCCTATCTGATTGACCTTGATCAGGATCGAATTGGCGACGCCTTCCTTGATTCCGCGGCTGAGGATTTTCGTATTGGTGACGAAAATATCGTCGCCGACGAGCTGGCGCCGCGCGCCCAGTTTTTCGGTCAAAAACTTCCATCCGCCCCAGTCCTGCTCGGCCATGCCGTCCTCGATCGAGAGGATCGGATAGGAGTCGGCGAGCTTGGCGAGATACTGGACCTGCTCCTCGATCGAGCGGGTCTTTCCCTCGCCGGAATAGACGTAGGCGCCGTCCTTGAAGAATTCCGACGCTGCGCAATCGAGACCGAGCCCCATATCCTCGCCGGGTTTGAATCCCGCCGCCTCGATCGCCTTGACGCAGAATTCGAGGGCTGCTTCCGCGGAGGGAAGATTCGGGGCAAAACCGCCCTCGTCGCCGACATTGGTGTTGTGCCCGGCCTTCTTGAGCGCGCTCTTGAGGGCATGAAAAGTCTCAGCGCCCCAACGCACCGCGTCGGCGAAGGATGGCGCGCCGACCGGCAGGATCATAAACTCCTGGAAGTCGATCGGGTTGTCGGCATGCACGCCGCCATTGACAATATTCATTTGCGGCGTCGGCAGCATCCGCGCCGTCGTTCCGCCGACGTACCGATAAAGCGGCAGCCCGGACGCCTCCGCCGCGGCCTTGGCGACCGCCAGCGACACGCCCAGGATCGCGTTGGCTCCGAGACGCGACTTGTTCTCGGTCCCATCGAGGGCAATCATCGTCTCGTCGATCTTGAGCTGGTCTTCCGCCTCGAGGCCGGAGACCGCGTCAAAAATGTCGTGATTGACCGCTTCGACCGCCTTCAGCACGCCCTTTCCGCCGAAGCGGCCCTTGTCGCCGTCGCGCAATTCGACCGCCTCGCGGGTCCCGGTCGATGCGCCCGAAGGCACGGCAGCGCGGCCCATCGAGCCGTCTTCCAGCACGACATCCACTTCGACGGTCGGATTGCCCCGGCTGTCGAGGATCTCGCGGGCCACGACGTTCACTATGGCGGTCATCTATGCTCTTGCGTGCTGGCGGTTTCCGCTGAGCTTCTACGCCATTGCTGCAACAGGCGAAAGACACGGCCGGGACGTCGGGTACGGAAACAGCACATTTGCCTCCGCTGCAAAACAATTGACCATATCCGCCCCAGCCACGAAAAAATTGCATGGCAGGGGTGCTTTGCCTCGTGACAGGGACAAAAAAGTGGACTAGCACTGCCGTGCGAAAAGGAGGCCGCTGCCAAAAAGTTTGGCGCCGGACGCCGCAAAGTCTGTGGGAGGACGAAGCGCTTCATTTGTCCCAACCCAAGCGTTAACCAAGCGCTCGGGCAAGAACAGAAAACACGGGACTTGGATGCGCATGCGAGGACGGAGAAAAGAGGCGGGCCGCCTGTTTGGCGTCCCGCCTCTTGCATTTGGCGGCGCCTCTTTAATCTACTCAGGCACGCTCGATACTGCCAAATATAACGGCATCAGGTGTCTTCGGCCTCGCCCTCTCTCCATGCCAGCCTGGTCTCGTCAATGAAGGCGCTCAGGCGCCCCTGGCCGATCGCTCGCCGCGCCCCGGCCATCAGGTCCTGATAATAGGCGAGATTGATCTCCGTCAGTCCCATCATCGCCAGAATCTCGCCCGACTTGACGAGATGGCGCCAATAGGCGCGCGAATAGGTTCGCGCGACCGGCGAAGACGACGACGGATCGATCGGCCGGGGGTCGTCGGCGAAGCGCGCGTTGCGCAGGTTGAGGCGGCCGCGGCGCGTGAAAGCCATGCCATGTCGTCCGGCGCGGGTCGGCATCACGCAATCAAACATGTCGATCCCGCGCGCCAGCGACTGCAGCAGATCATCGGGCGCGCCTACCCCCATCAGATAGCGCGGCTGACCTTCGGGGAGATGTGGGATCACCGTCTCAACCATGTCGATCATCACCGATTGAGGCTCGCCGACCGCAAGCCCCCCGATCGCATAGCCGTCGAAACCCATTGCGACCAGCGCTCGAGCGCTCGAGATGCGCAACTCCTTCTCGGCGCCGCCCTGAACGATGCCGAAGATCGCTCTGCCCGGCTGCTCGCCGAATGCGCTTTTCGAGCGCTCGGCCCAGCGCAGCGACAATCGCATCGCGCGCTCGGCTTCTTCAGGGCGGCACGGCAGCCTGACGCATTCATCAAGCTGCATCTGAATGTCAGAGTCGAGCAGGCGCTGAACCTCCATCGCACGCTCGGGCGTGAGTTCGTGCAGGGACCCGTCGATGTGCGACTGGAAAGCGACGCCCTTCTCGCTGAGCTTTCTCAGCTTGGCGAGGCTCATCACCTGAAAGCCGCCCGAGTCGGTGAGGATCGGATGCGGCCAGTTCATGAACTTGTGCAGGCCGCCGAGCGCGGCGATCCGCTCCGCGCCGGGCGCGAGCATCAGATGATAGGTGTTGGAAAGCACGACATCGACGCCGAGCGCCCGCACCGCCTCGGGATACATCGCCTTGACCGTGGCCGCCGTGCCGACCGGCATGAACGCCGGCGTTCGTATGACGCCGCGAGGGGTGGCGAGCGCGCCCAGCCGGGCTGCGCCATCAGTGCGCGCTGACCGCAAAGGAAATGCCGTCGCTCATGATCGCTTCGCAGCATGGGCCCCGTCTTGCGCGCCGATCAGCAGGCAGGCGTCGCCGTAGGAGTAGAAGCGATAGCCTGCCTCGATCGCGTGCGCGTAGGCTCTGCGGATCGCCTCGAGGCCGCTGAAGGCGCTCGCCAGCATGACAAGCGTCGAACGCGGCAGATGGAAATTGGTCATCAGCACATCGACTGCGCGGAAGCGATAGCCGGGCGTGATGAAAATCGAGGTCTCGCCGGCGAAGGGCTGGATACGGCCCTTTTCGTCCGCGGCGCTCTCGAGGATGCGCGCCGAGGTCGTGCCGACGCAGACGATGCGTCCCCCGTTGCGACGCGCGGCGTTGAGCGCCGCGGCTGTCGTGGCGTCGATCGAGCCCTCCTCGGCATGCATCGCATGATCCTTCGTGTCCTCGACCTTCACCGGCAGGAAAGTGCCGGCGCCGACATGCAGCGTGACACGATGAAGCGAGACGCCGCGCGCGGCGATGCGCTCGACGAGAGAAGGCGTGAAATGGAGCCCCGCGGTCGGCGCCGCCACGGCCCCGGGTTCGGCGGCGAACATCGTCTGATAGTCGGCCCGGTCCTTTTCGCCGGGCGCGCGTCGCGTCGCGATATAGGGCGGCAGCGGCGGCGCGCCGATCCGTTCGATCGCCTCGTCGAGAGCAGCGCCCGTGAACTCGAAGCGCAGCAGGACCTCGCCCGCCTCGCCCTTCTCTTCGACCTCCGCGTCGAGCGCTGCGAGCAGACAGACCAGACTTTCATTCAACTCGCCGAACCGGATGCGCTCGCCGACCTTGAGCTTCTTGGCGGGGCGAACCAGCGCCCGCCATCGGCAGGCGTCGACGCGGCGGATGAGGGTCGCTTCGATCGATGCAGCGGCATCGCCCCGGACGCGCACGCCTTCGAGCCTCGCGGCGATGACGCGCGTATCATTGACGACCAGCGCATCGCCGTCGCGCAGAAAGTCCGGCAGGTCGGAGACGCAGGAATCGGTCAGCGCGCCATCGGCGCCCACGACGAGCATCCGCGCGCTGTCGCGGGGCGAGGCGGGCTCGAGCGCGATCCGCTCCGGCGGCAGTTCGAAATCGAAAGCATCGACGCGCATCGGAACCTTTCGCCCTTCTCCCGCCGCGCGGCAGAAGGTGGCCGGCCTTCGACCGGCCGGATGAGGGTCGTCAAGTACCCTCACCCCGTCCCTCTCCCGCAAGCGGGACGAGGGCCTCAGTTCAGCGTCGCCTTGATGATCTTGTCGGGATCCTTGACCGGTTCGCCGCGCTTGATCTTGTCGACGTTCTCCATTCCCGAGGTCACCTTGCCCCAGACCGTATATTGTTTGTCGAGGAAGCGGGCGTCGCCGAAGCAGATGAAGAATTGGGAATTGGCCGAGTTCGGGCTCGCGGCGCGCGCCATCGAAACGGTCCCCCGAACATGCGGCTCGGCGCTGAACTCGGCCTTGAGGTCGGGATATTTCGATCCGCCCGTGCCTGTTCCGTGGGGACAGCCCGTCTGGGCCATGAAGCCGTCGATCACGCGGTGAAAGACGACGCCGTCGTAGAAGCCTTCGGCGACGAGCTTCTTGATATGCGAGACGTGGCCCGGCGCGAGGGCCGGGTTCATTTCGATGACGACCGGGCCCCTTGTGGTCTCCAGGGTCAGCGTGTTGCCTGCGCTCATGACTTGAAACTCCTGATTACTTCGACGCGCTCGCCATGCGCATGGTCACGATCTTGTCGGGGTTCGTCACCTGGCCGTTGTTGGCCTCGGTTCCGGCCTTGATCTTGTCGACGACATCCATGCCGGACACGACCTCGCCGAAGGCGGTATATTTGCCATCGAGGAAGCCTGCGTCGCCGAACACGATAAAGAATTGCGAATTGGCCGAATCCGGGTCCTCCGAGCGCGCCATGCCGAGGATGCCGCGGGTGAAATGCGTCTGGTTGAATTCCGCCGGCAGGTTGGGCAGGTCCGAGCCTCCCGTCCCGGTGCCTGTCGGATCGCCGGTTTGCGCCATGAAGCCGGGGATGACCCGGTGGAAGACGATGCCGTCATAGAACCCGCGCTTCACCAGCGTCTTGATCTGCGCGACATGCTTTGGCGCCCAGTCGGGACGCAGCCGGATGACCACCTTGCCGTTCTTCGTCGACAGAATGACGGTATTGTCCGCGTCCGCCGCCGCCCAGGCGGATGGAGCAGCGAGAAGAGGAAGCGCCAGCGCGGCGCGACGGCTGAAAACGAGCATGCAGGGCCTCGGGATGCGGCGGCGGGATCGCCGGCGCGGGGTGATAGCAGGTTAAAGGCGCATTGCAACCGGCGCTCCATGCGGGCCGCGCGCGATCCTCCGGGCGGCGGCTCTTGAGTGTTGGCCCAGAGGCCCCGGCCACGCGCGATTTCGCAGCCGCAAAAAAAAGTCTTGGAACACGGCCTCGCAGCGGGCATAGTCGCCCCGGGGCAAATTAGGCTCGTTCGAACTCATAACCGATGGAGTTAGGATGAACTGCTCTGGTCTGGCGCTCGCTGCGATCGTCGCGATCCTCGCGACGCAAGTTTCCGCTGAGCCCCTCTCTCGAAGCTGCGATTACAAGGGCGACGGCAAGCTCGGACCCCTCCAGGTGTCGTTCGACGAGGTGAGGCGCTCGGTGACCGTGACGACGCGCGACGGCCAGATCTGGCGGTATCGGGACGGCGTGACGGGACCGATCAACCCATCCAACCCGAGGGACGACCTGGGCCCGGTCGAACAATTCGTCAAGCTGTTCCCCGGCAGGGTCGAGGTCGGCTTCCGCTGGCCGGACGACGGATCGACCGGGCATCTCGCCTATTTCGACCCCGCTTCGTTCAAGAACCCAGCCAAGCGTTGTCTGTGGCGTTCGTTCTCGGACTTCGCGATGGGGTAATGCTTTGGGGGGCGCGCACGCCCCCCGAGCCTTCCGTTACTCCGCGGCGACTTTCGGCAGCGCGGCGAGCGAAGCCTCGAGCATCGCCTCGTCGTAGTCCTGATCGACGAGCTTTCCGGCGAAATAGTCGGTGTAGGCCTGCATGTCGAAATGACCGTGGCCGCAGAGATTGAACAGGATCGTCGGCGACCTGCCCTCCTCCCGCGCTTTTACCGCTTCGTCGATCGCGCCTTTGACCGCGTGATTGGCTTCCGGGGCCGGCACGATTCCCTCGGCGCGCGCGAACAGCACGCCAGCCTCGAAGCATGGGTTCTGATGATAGGCGCGCGCTTCGATCAGGCCGAGCTCCTTGCAATGGCTGACCAGCGGCGACATCCCGTGATAGCGCAGCCCGCCCGCATGGAAGCCTGGCGGGATAAACGTTGAGCCCAGCGTGTGCATCTTGACCAGCGGCGTCAGATGGGCCGTGTCGCCGAAATCGAACGCGTACCTGCCGCGGGTCAGCGACGGACAGGCCGCGGGCTCGACCGCGATGATCCGCACGTCCCGCTTGTGGCTGAGTTTCGCGCCAAGGAACGGGAAGGCGATGCCGGCGAAATTCGAGCCGCCGCCCGTGCACCCGACCACGATGTCGGGGTAAGCGCCCGCCATCTCCATTTGCGCGATCGCCTCCTGGCCGATCACCGTCTGGTGCAGGAGCACGTGATTGAGCACGCTGCCGAGCGCGTATTTGGTGTCGTCGTTCTGCGCGGCGACTTCGACGGCTTCCGAAATGGCGATCCCGAGGCTGCCGGGCGAATCCGGATGTTCGGCGAGGATCGCGCGGCCGGAGGCGGTCTCCATACTCGGGCTTGGGACGCATCGCGCCCCGTAGGTCTCCATCAGAGCCCGCCGGTACGGCTTCTGGTTGTACGAGACCCTGACCATGTAGACTTTAACGTCGAGACCGAAAAGAGCCCCGGCGAAGGCGAGCGCCGACCCCCACTGCCCTGCCCCCGTCTCGGTCGAGAGCTTTTTGACGCCCTCTGCCTTGTTGTAATAGGCCTGCGCCACCGCAGTATTGGGCTTATGACTGCCGGCGGGGCTCACGCCCTCGTATTTGTAGAAAATGCGCGCACTCGTGCCGAGGGCCTTCTCGAGCCTGTGCGCGCGGTAAAGCGGGGTTGGGCGCCACATCCGATAGACGTCGCGAACCGGTCCCGGAATCTCGATGTGCCGCTCGGTCGACACCTCCTGGCCGATAAGCGACATCGGGAACAGCGGCGCGAGGTCGGCGGGACCGATCGGCTGGCCGGTGCCGGGGTGCAGAACTGGCGGCGGCGGCGCCGGCAAATCTGCGATGACGTTGTACCAGGAATGAGGAATGCGATCCTCGCCCATCACGTATTTGTGCTGATCGCTCAAATGTCCCTCCCGACGAAGCCGCACCCTGGGCGACCTGGCGGCAAGTTAACACAACGGCTTGCCAACATTGAAAGGCTTTTTCACCCGGCGCGCGAGGCAGATCGGGCGGACCTGCGCGCCACGCAAAGTGGCGGTGGGATCGCTTGACACAACGGGAGGCGCCGCGCAATCAGGCGCTTTCGGCCGGAGAGCCGACTGGCCTGGCCGAGTGATGATCGATTTCAAAGACCTGCGTTACCGGCTGGAATACGCCGTATTCCGGCTGCTCGAACTGGCGATTCTGGCGCTGCCGCTCGAGACGGCGTCGAGCGGCTCGGGAACGGCGTGGCGGCTGATCGCGCCTCACCTGCATCGGCAAAAGCGCGTGCTCGACAATCTGGCCGCCGCCTACCCCGAGACATCGCTTCGCGAGCGCAAGCGGATCGCGGCGGACATGTGGGAGAACCTCGGCCGCACCTACGCGGAATTCTTCCATCTCGACAGGATCGTCGCCGAGGGCCGAATCGCGCTCGAGCCCTTCGAGCGCTTCGACGAGATCGCGCATGGCGGCCCGTTCGTGGTCTGCGGCCTGCACCTCGGGAACTGGGAGATCATGTCGCAGGCGGGCAAGCGCTTCGGCGTGCCGGTGACGAGCGTCTATCAGCGGCTCAGCAATCCTTACGTCGACGCCGCGACCGTGAAGTTGCGGGCCCCGCAATACGAGGGCGGGCTCCTGCCCAAGACGCCGGCGACGGCGCGGACGCTTCTCAAAAGGGCGCGCGGCGGAGACGGCTGCCCCGCCTTCCTCGCCGACCTCCGCGACGACCGCGGCGCGCCGGTGCCGTTCTTCGGCCGTCCCGCGCTCTCGAGCCTCTTTCCGGCGCTGCTGGCGCGCGCGACCGGCCTGCCGCTTTACGCCTGCGCCGTCTACCGCCGGCCCAACGTGCGCTTCTCGATCCGCATCGAGCCGGTCTTTGTGCCGCAAACCAACGACCGCGATGCGGATGCGGCGGCGGGCACAGCCGCCCTTCACGCCCAGTTCGAAGCTTTCATCCGCGAGGCGCCCGAGCAGTGGATGTGGGGACATCGGCGCTGGGATTAGCCGACAAGGCGGATGGTCGGGGACCGGCGGCTGACGCTCTTTCGATTTGGAGTTGCCCAAACCCCCTCAAACCGGCAGAGTCTACCGACACGTGTTCGACTTTCCGAGGACGAACGATGTCCGGGCGCAAGTTTTTGATCGTTCTGATCAAGCCGTCGCATTACGACGGCGACGGCTATGTGATCCAATGGCGCCGCTCGACCATCCCCTCGAACAGCCTCGCCAGCGTCTACGGCCTGCTGGCGCAATGCGCCGAAGAACGCGTTCTCGGCGCGGACGTCGACATCGAGATTGACGTCTATGACGAGTGCAACACGATCGTCGACATTCCCGGGATTTCAGATCGGATTAAGTCCGCTGGGGGTGGCTTCGTTGCGCTGGTGGGCGTTCAGTCGAATCAGTTCCCCCGCGCGCTCGACATTGGCCGCCAGTTTCGGGCTCGCGGCATATCGGTCGCGGTCGGGGGCTTCCATGTCTCCGGATGCATGGCCATGCTGCCGGAATTGCCGCCGGACCTGAAGGAAGCGCAGGCACTGGGCATGATCCTCTACGCCGGCGAGGGCGAAGGCCGGCTCGAGGGCCTGCTGCGCGATATCGACGCCGGCGCGGCGCAACCGGCGTACAATTACCTGAACGACATGCCGGATATGGCTGCTGCCGCAATTCCGGTCCTTCCGCGTGCCGTCGTCACGCGAGTGGCCGGACATTACACCAGCTTCGACGCCGGGCGCGGGTGCCCGTTTCAGTGCAGCTTTTGCACGATCATCAACGTCCAGGGGCGCAAGTCCCGCTATCGCACCACCGACGACGTCGAGGCGATCGTGCGCGCCAACGCAGCTCAGGGCGTAACGCGCTTTTTTGTCACCGACGACAATTTCGCCCGCAACCGCAACTGGGAGCCGATCCTCGATCGCCTCATCGAACTGCGCGAAGTCCAGGGCTTCAAGATCAGGCTCCTGCTGCAGGTCGATACGCTCTGCCATCGCATTCCGGGCTTCATCGAGAAGGCGGCGCGCGCCGGCTGCAACGCCGTCTTTATCGGCCTCGAGAACATCAATCCCGAAGTCGCTGATGGGCGCCAAGAAGCGCCAGAACAAGATCTGGGAATATCGCGACATGCTGCAGGCTTGGCGCCGCGCCAAGGTCATGACCTGGGCCGGTTATATCCTCGGCTTCCCGACAGATACCCCCGAATCGATCGCGCGCGACATCGAGACCATCAAGCGCGAGCTGCCGATCGATATTCTCGAGTTCTTTTTCCTGACCCCCCTGCCGGGCTCGGAGGATCACAAGACGCTCTACCTCAAGGGCGCGCGCATGGACCCCGACATGAACAATTACGATCTCGAGCATGTCTGCGCCGATCACCCGATCATGTCGGCCGAGACCTGGCGCGGGGTCTATCGCGACGCCTGGGCGCGCTATTATTCCGACGCGCATGTCGAGACCGTGCTTCGCCGGGCGCTCGCAAGCGGCATCAACCCGCGCAAGATCGTCGATGCGATGACGGTCTTTTCCGGCTCGTCCCGGATCGAGGGGGTGCACCCCCTGCAGTTCGGCTATGTGAGGCGCAAGATCCGCACGCAGCGCCGGCACGGAATGGCGATCGTCCATCCGCTGATCTTCTATCCCTGGCGCGCGTTCGATTTCTTCAGGGTCGCGGCAAAATGGGCCGCGCTCGCGCTGCGCTACCGGGCGATCCTGCGTCGCGTCCTGGCCGACAAGGAGGGCGCGGCTTATGTCGACGAATCACTGATTCCGCCGACCGAAGCGGACCAGAACGCCGATTTCGTGACCGCTTTCGCCGACAAGATCCCGGACACCTACGGCGCCCCGAAGCGGGAGGTCGCGCCCGCGGCGGAGTGAGCGGCCGGGCCCGTTCGACGACCGCAGAAGATTCGTCTCCGTCGCATCGGCGAGGCGTCGATCACAGAAATGTAGAGACCCGGTTCAGGCAATTCCGAGGGCCGCTCAAAGCTCTGCGATGCGATCCAACCCTGACCTTCGGAGTGGGGTCGAACGCGAACGACCCGAAGGGCGAGGCGTGTGGGAGGCGGCTGCCCAATGAGCTCTCGCGGTCAGATGGACTTCACCTCGCCGCGTCCATGCGGAGCGTAGAGCCGGTCATCCAGCGGCGCCTGGCGAGACCAGGAAGGCCATCAGCCGCGATCCCCCGGCATCAGCAACAACGGGCATGGTGGTCTCGGGATCGCAGGTCGACGTCAACGTAATGTCCCCACCGGCGCCCAATGGGGGTACACGGGCACGGCGACCGTAATACCAGTCCGGCGCTCGCTGCGGCCCTGCCAGACCCGGCGTTCGGGATCAATAGCGCCGGCGACGTGGTCGGCGGTAGCGGGTCGTCGGCGTTCTAGGCCTGCCGGAAACGGAGGAAGTTGCAGACATTGACGACCCCCGCCGGCATCAAAGCGGGCCACGCCGCGATCGTGAGACGCCGCGCGCCGTGCAGCTTGAGCGCCAGACGCCTCCCATTGCTCGTCGGTCATCTCGAAGAGGTCGATCTGAGGCACCGCGCGGCGATATTGAGCAGCGCGTCGATGCGACCGAACGCAGACAAGCGCCTGATCAACGACGGTCTGGGCAACGCGGAGCTCAGAAAGGTCGATATCGATTACCAGTGCTTCGGCGCCGGCGGCCTTCACCGCCTCGCGCCGTCTCGTCCAGATAGACAAGGTCCCGAGCGACGAGGACGAGCGCCGAGAAGTCGCGCGCGAGGCGGATCGCGTCGCCCGTCAGATGCTCTGGCTCGCGCCCGTGACGATGGCGACTGACTTCGCCATTGGAGTTCTACTCGATTGCGAAATGGAGGTCAGCGTGGAAGGAATTCACGGATGGCTGTCGAGATCTCGGAGAGAGTGTGTCTACAGCGAGAAATGTACGGTGTAGAAGAAGCGCACGTCGCGTTCGGGATGTAGCGCTTGAAGGCCTCCGCGCGAGGCGGCAAGAAGAATGGATCGTTCTTGCCACACACCGCCAGCAAGGGCGGCTTGTGGGTAAGGAAGTACTGCTGGAAAGTAGGATAGAGCGAGACGTTGCTCTTGTAGTAGCCGAACAGGTCGAGCTGCACCTCGGTCACGCGGGGCCGGGAGAGATAGAAATAGTAGAGAGAATGGCAGTACGGGGAAACCTTCGTAGTGTAGATTACGAAGTGAGTGTACTGACAGTAAGTGCTTTAGGGCTTCAGAAAGTAGCGCAGCGACTGCGCGGTTAGAGGGCGAAGCGTCCTTCCAGTACGCCCGAATAGGATAACAGCCGTCGCTCAAGCCCTCCTCGTAGGCGTTGCCGTTCTGCGAGATGATCGCAGTGATCCGGTCGGGATGCTTGACGCGAGCCGGAACGCGGTCGGAGCGCCGTAATCGAACACGTAGACCGCATAGCGGCCGAAGACGATGGTCTCGGTGAAGCGATCGATCGTTCGGCGATCCGGTCGAACGGTTGCGGCCATCGGGCATATCAGAGTTGACGAAGCCCGGCAGATCGGGCGCGACGATATGAAAGCGTTCGGCAGAGCTGGGATAAGATCGCGGAACAGTAGACGGCGGTAGGGAAACCATGCAGCAGCAGAAACTTCGGCGCGCCTTTAGGGACGGCCTCGCGGTAGAAGACGGCGCGGCCGTCTACTTTGGCAGTCCGATAGTGAGTCGAGGTCATGAAGCTTCTCCTTTCGCTCGTCGATAACCAGGTTTGGCTCAAGACAATTATGTCTAGCTTCTCCCCATGCCGGCGCGGTCTTACAGCGCCGCACGCGTCAGATCCTGCTTAAGGAGGTAGAACGAAGCCGACAGGAAGAGGAAATCCTTCATCAGGAACGCGACCGGCAGATACATGGACGGAAATCCGCCCGCACCGTCGCCACGCGTTGGGGAAAAACGGGATGATGGTGACGGTGCCGAGAAAGGTGACGATCGAGCAAGCGCGCCGACGACGCCGAGGCTTCGATACCTGAAGCCCAGGAAGATCAGCGTACGAACAGCCATTCCGTCGTGCCGAGGAAGAAACTTGCGCCCCAATCCCAAACGCGGGGATCAGCCAGAAGAACAGCGGGCTGTGGCTGATGAACGGCGCAATCTGATGAGCTTCAAAACTGAACCACTTCTGGTAGCCGAAGATGAAGAACGTGCAGACAATGCGTTCGGGATCAACGATCTTGGCAATATCGTCGGAATAGAGCGAGCGTCGAGAGATTAGTGATGAGTGCGTTCACAGTGTCGCTCACTTCAGCCATTGACGGCCGCGCGGATTGCTTCGCGAATGATGTCGAGCACATATGGGGGCGCAGTCACCGACGGGGTGTGATCGACGGGGTGCGAGCGGATCCGGGCCTTCATCCGCTCGGCCATGAAGCGATGGTTGTCCTCGACGATCATGCGGTACTGCTCGGCGACGAGGAACCAGGCAGGCCGGTCCTTCCACAGCGGCCTGCCCACCTTGACGGTGATGCAGGCGGGCGAGATTGGGCGCTGGACCGCGGCCAGCACCGCAAGCTCTAACTCGGAAGCGTTATGCGCAAAGGCGGCGGCGAAGGACGCCTCGGGCAGATGAATCTACCCATGCGCGTCCGGCATGAGCTTCACCACCATCGGATCAGCTTGCTGCGAGAGAACACATCCGCGACCGTCTCGCCTTCGTCGGGGGCGAGCGCGGCCACATAGACAAGCGCCTTCACCTTGTCGCTGCGGACCGCGCCAATGAACGCCCCAGCATAAGCGTGGCCTCGAGCACGACCGGAGGCTTCACGCCTCGAGCGTC
Source organism: uncultured Alphaproteobacteria bacterium (assembly GCA_963787135.1). GTDB lineage: Bacteria > Pseudomonadota > Alphaproteobacteria > Rhizobiales > Beijerinckiaceae > Roseiarcus. Next base: position 258,389 of record CAWBBW010000007.1, read on the forward strand.
GATCAACCGCCGGGACGCCGTCCGGGACCGTCGTCAACGCAAAGGCGCGTCAACGTTTTACCACGCGCTGCCAAAGGCGCTGATCGTCGGGTTCTATCTTGGAAACGACGGACAAGCTCACGGTTTCGACGCCAATATCGCCAACGCCAGCGGCGGGACCCTGGTCGGGACGGCGATCGCCGACCCCGTACTGCGGCGGCAGATCCGGCTGCGCGATCACTGGACAATTGATGATCGCCTGGGTCGGCCTCAGGCCGCCGACATAAGGGTTGCCTGGCCCTGGCGGATTGATCGAAGCGCTGGTCAGCAGCCCTTCGCGGATCAGGGACTTCTGCTCGTCGATCGAATGGATGCGATGCACCTTGCCGGCGTCGATGGCCGCTTGCGTCCACATGCTGACATGCGCATCCCATAGGGGACTATAGTTGTTCTCGCGCGACGGATTGTCGTTGTCCGGTCCGATCGGAAAGACAATATCGGAGCGATTCCGCGTTGGCGAGCCGGTCGAGAAACCTTCGTCTTCTCGCGAGTTCTTGTCGGTGCGGCCGTTGAGCACCGGCGAGAAGGCGAGCAGGGCCGACTTTTCCCCCGGCATAGATTTTCCGAACAGTGGGATTTTCGCCAGCTTCGGGGCGAAGACGCCTTTCTCAAGCACCGCCGCGATGGGGACCGACGCGTCGGTGACGAGGTGATAAAAGTATTGGTTGCCGCCCTGCACCCCGTCGAGGATCGAGAGCATCACCGTCCCGGCCTTGGTGTCGATGGCTTTCACCCGAAGGTGCTTGCCCGAGGCGTTTTGCACGATCTGCGCGTTGAGCACGAGTCCGCTCGGGAGCACGACGATGGATGACCATTGATCGTCGGCGACGGCGCCTGGATTGGCGACCTTCGGCGGGAAGTAGCCGAGCGGGTCGCCGGGGACGACTTTGTATTCAGGGGAGAAATCCACATTGCCGGCAAACTTCACGATGCCGTCTTGGAGCGTGACGTTCTGCACGCCAGGCGAACCGATCGCCTCGGCAAGCTTGGGGGCGTAGTTGATGCCCATGCGACGTGCGACTTCGAAATCGGATGCTTTCGTGATGATGTAAAAAACATCCTTCCCGTCCGGCGAGAGACCGCGGAACAGTGGAAGCGTGACGCTAGCGTTGCGATAGGTGAAATCGACCGCTAGGGCGCTCTTGACGAAGACATGGTCGCTGGGCTTGAAGTTGACGCCATGGCCGGGGCGGTACGGCGGCCGCTCTGTTTCCTTGCTTTCGGCGGTTTGAATTGCGGTTGCTTCTTTGAGCGCATCGGCTTCTGAAGCTGCGGCGGCAAGGGGCGCTGCCGCACTCGAGAACAATAGCATGGTAGCAAAAGTTATGGCTTTCATATCAGGAGCCTTCCTTTGAGGGTGATTACGAACTCGCTCTCGAACTTGCGGAGGAGTTCTGACGCGGCGGCACGACCGTCCGTTCATTCATTCGACCGAAAACGCCTCCGCACTTATCCGCGCTGGACCGGCGACAATCGCTGCAAGAGCGTCGGTGAGACCGCGTGCCTGGCCACCGAAGCAGCGGGGTTTCATGGAATTCATTGAGATCGCCTCCTGCGGCTTGGCGCCGGTGAGCGCGGCGCAATTAGGCGCAGGGACGAAGTTCGAGGTGAAATGCCTATTCGCAATCGATGCGATAGCCGCCGTCTATAGAGCCGGCGGTCCGACTTCAGGGCGACCGCGCAGCCTCTGCGATGCCGTTCGACGAAGCAGCCGCTTCCCCGACGTCCGCCGGCTCAAGCGCGGCTTCTGAACTCATCGCCCGGTTCGGCTGTTTTCCGAACCACGTCTTCCGCATCGCCTCGCGCACCAGCGAGCCGACCCCAGGCGAAGGGCGACGCACACTTACGCCAGGAGGCGGATTTCTCGACAAAACCGGCACGACCACGGGCAGTCCGATAACGCCGGGGTGCGTGACCATATTTACAGGCATGAACGCAAATCCCAACCCGGCGGCGACCATGGCCAAGGTCCAGTCGTCGCGCTCGCTCCAATAGACGGGTTTCCAGGATGATCCTTCTGCGCGAAAACTTCTCCGCTAACGGCGAACTCGCAGGTCACGCATGGATATAGGATCACCGGGATCTCGAACGGGGAAATCGCCGGCCTTGGCGAGACGATGGACGCACGAACGGCGAGAACCATCTGCTCGCGACACAGCGGAATCGAATGAATCGCTCGTCCGGTTCCCGCAGGCAGAGCGTAGATGGCGACCTCGAGATCGGCATCCAAGAGACGCGCGCGCAACTCCGCTGCATTCGCATCGCAAAGCTTCAGCTCCACCTCAGGATGGCGGGTTCGAATGTTGGCGATGAGATCGATGATCTCGTCCGGCGAGATCGTGCTCATGATCCCAGTTTGAGCGGCGACTTTCTCACGAACTCCAGAGACAGGCGCTTCGCCAACCTCGAGTGCTCGTAAACCGACTGAAGATGTGGAAGGACCATGTCGCCAAGATTCGTGAGGCGTGTCGATTTGCGCTCGCGGTAAAAGAGCGGCCCTCCAAGCTCCTCCTCGAGAAGCTTGATGGCGCGCGACAGCGAAGGTTGCGTCACATTGCACCGCTCGCTCGCTCGGGTGAAATTCAGCTCTTCGGCCACCGCGAGGAAATAACGAACCTGATGCATCTCCATGGCGAACTCACGGGTAGCTCCAACTGGCATCCGTTCGGAAGGCGGTTGGAATTGGGTTGACGAAGTCTCCGCGTCGTAACCATAATAGCAACTGCAGAGAGGTTACTCACAGATAGGTAACTTGTCAAGCGATATTGGAGGGGTTATCGAAGTGAGCGGAGACGCTAACGGGCCTGTGCCGCCCAGCAGAAGAGGAGTGAGGATGGACCGACGTCGCTCGCGGGCTTCGGCTGCGGTGGGCTATTGCGCTTCGCGCAGGCGGCGAGGTTCGATCCGCTCCGAAGCGGTCCAGGCCTGATCTGCCGTGCTCGAGCAAGCAGTGAAGCCCCTCACGTGCATCGATATGAGGGCCCGCGCGCTCTCTGGCGAACTTGACAAGCTTGCTGATCAAGCGAGGAGCTTACGGGAGTGGTTCAGGGCGTTCGTGGGTCAGCATAAGGGCCGCCCTCTGACAGCCGAGGCGCTGCCGAGTTAGCGCCGATTAATCGTCTGCTTGAGCGCGAAGAGATCTTCAGTCGCATCACCCCTTCGCCAACGAGTTCCGGGGCCCTTCCAGCTCGAAACCCTGCGACGGTGGCGTAATCCTGACGCGCTTTTGCTCCCCACCGCCGAGGTCCTGGCTCAACTCGTCTGCACCGAGGACTTTTCAAATATTAAATCCTGCGAGGGGCCGACCTGCACGCTCTTTTTCGCCGACCATACGAGGGGACATGCGCGACGCTGGTGCAGCATGGCGATTTGCGGCAACCGAGCAAAGCAGGCAGCGCACCGACATCGCATCAGGGCGCATCAGGCATACGGGATCGTAGTTTCGGAGACCGCCGCGCGCCCAAGTATTAGTTCGGAGAGTTGTGCCGCCAGGCGGCGCGCGAAGTACTTTAGCGCATTCAGTTGGATTGGACATCGAACGAATTTAGCTTGGAGGATTGCTCCGATGGCCTTCCGCCGTACCGGAGCGAACGGGAAGGGTAGCAAGGAGACGGATATGTCGCATTCACCAAGCCATCCGGGAGCGCCCCCTTCTTGCGCGCACACCGGACCGCCCGAGCCAACTTGAAGCGGTCGTTCGTCGGCCGAAGCGGGCGTTCGACGAAATGAGGTCGCTGCCCCAGAACTGAGCGCCCTCAGGGCAGCCGTCAGGGACCGGCGAGCGCGCGGGACCAAGGCCGTCGGCGATTGCCTCCCGCCTCCGGCCGGCGATAGGCCATCCGGCAGTGGCCGGCGCAATAGGAGTGCCCTTTGGCCGACTCGAGCCCGCAATAGGCGAAATCCCCGCTCCCCGGATCGCCGAGGGGCCATCGGCAGGCCAATCCGCGAATGTCCTCGAACCTCACCCGCCGCATCTCGCCAACCTCCGCCCCGGCAAAGCTCCATGCGGCCTTCCTCGCATCCTGAGTCCCCGGGCTGTGACCCGGGGATGACCCGGGGATCACGAGAGAGGGCGGGGGCGAAGCTCTGCCTGCCGGGAACGGGCTTGTGCGGAACAGCCGCCAATGGCGCCCGATACGCGCGAGCGGGCGTCCCGCCGCGCACGGAAGCGCGCCCATCGCCGTTGAGTTTGACCCCAATCCGGCTCGCTTTGCCGATCACGGCGTTGCGGGACGCGGCGCCGAGCGCCGCCGCGATGAAGCTCGCGCTTCTTCCTTCGAGAGCCAGCCTGATGAGATTCTCGATCGCCTCGGCTGTCCACCGCATTTGCCCGCCCCATGGCTGAAGCTGCGGCGTTCTTGAGCCGCAAGAAGGAATGATCCGGCTATTCTCGTCGCAGGCCGGCGCTCGGACGCCACAACGGCTGCGACCCGTCAGTTCAAAGGTTAATGTCTCTTAATTTCAATGCGTTGCGCAGGTGGAACGCTGGCGCAATGGCCTATTTGGAACTGTCCGGCGCGTATCGCCTATACGGTATGTTTGCGGCGCGGCTCGAATACGGGTACTGAGCATTCCGAACGGATGGGAGACCGTCATGCCCGGCGGCGGTTCGGAACAGGCAAAGTCCAGGAGAACGCCGCCGTACACGTCCTATCGGACGTTCAAGACCTTCATCGAGGATCTTCGCGACCACGGCGTTCCCTCGCGCATCGACCGCAGCGTGCTGACGCGCTTTTCAGGCGTGGTCGGCACGCAGCTCATGCACGCGCTAAAATTCCTCGGTCTGATCGAAGACCATGGAATTCCGACGCAGCGTCTCAGGGAGCTGGTGGACGCGCATGGCGCGGGGCATTGGCCCGAGACGCTGCTGGAGCTGCTTCGGCGGGAATACGCCCCGATGTTCGCGATCGATCTTGAAACCGCGACGCCTTCCCATTTCAACGAGGCGTTCCGGAAGGCCTTCCCGGCGGCGGATGCGGTTGTCCAGAAGTGCGTGACGTTCTTTCTTTATGCCGCGAATGACGCGGGCGTGAAGATCAGCGGCCGGGTCCTCAAGGGCCGGAAGCCCCGGTCGCTGACGCCGCGCAGGAAACATGCGCCTGCCCCCGCGCCGGCAAAGGAACCCGAAGCAGGACCGTCACGCCCTCAACCGGACACGCCTCGCCTCGAGGACAAGAAACCGTCCGAAATCCTTCTCGATGCACCTCGACCCGAACGAGATGGACGATGAACAGCAGGCCGCCGTCTGGACCCTGTTGAAGTACTTCAAGGCGAGGGGATTGTGAGATGGACCAGGGCGGCCGTCAGATGCAGCGGCCGCCGTCGACCTCCAGCACCACGCCGGTCAGGAACGCCGCCTCGTCGCTGGCGAGATAGAGCGCCGCGGCGCCGATGTCGTGCGGGGTCGAGAACCGGCCGAGCGGCACGGTCGCACGGAAGGCGGCGCGCTTTTCCGGCGTGTCCTCGCCCATGAACATGGCGAGCAGCGGCGTCTCCCCCGCCACCGGCGCCAGGGCGCAGACGCGGATCTTGTCCGGCGCGAGCTCGACCGCCATTGATTTCGTCATCACATGCACGGCGCCTTTCGAGGCGTTGTAGACCGTGAGGCCGGGGCGCGGACGCAATGCCGCGGTCGAGCCGACGTTGATGAATACGCCCCCGCCCTTTTCGCGCATATGCGGCACGAAGGCCTGGGCGGTGAGAAAGATCGACTTCACGTTGACGGCGAAGATGCGGTCGAACTCCGCTTCCTCGACCTCCATCAGCGGCTTGTTGCGATGGGTCGTGCCGGCGTTGTTGACGACGATGTCGACCCGGCCGAAAGCCTCGATGACGGTTTTGGCCGCGCGCTCGACCTCGTCGCGCTTCGACACGTCGGCGCAAACCGCGAGCGCCCCGGCGTCGCCGAAACGCTTGGCGGCCGCCTCGGCGACGTCGGCCTTGACGTCGAGGCAGGCGACGCGCGCGCCCTCGCGGGCGAAAATCTCGGCGATGCCGAAGCCGAACCCCTGCCCCGCGCCGGTCACCAGCGCCGTCTTGCCCTTCAGCCGCATGGCCCCAACCCCTCGCGAAGGCTCAGCTCGCCTTCTTGCGCTCTTCGATGATCTGATCGTCGATTGCCTTGGCGCGGATATAGGCGGGGCGCGCGCTCAAGAGCGCCCAGTAGCGCTCGAAGGCCGGCCGCTTGTCGATCCCGCGGTACATCATCCCCCACCCGACCTGCGAGCCGACATAGACGTCGGCGGCGGTGAACTTGTCGCCCGCGATATATTCGGTCCGGTAAAGCGCGCCCTCGATCGCGGCCAGCGCACGCTCGATATTGCCGTATCCGACCATTGCCTCGCGCTCGACAGGAATTTCGAACCCGAGCACCTTATCCATCACCGCGGATTCGACTGGCCCGGCGCCAAAAAAGAGCCAGCGGTAATAGGGACCGCGCTCCGGCGAACCCGGCGGCGGCGCGAGGCCTGCCGCGGGAAACGCGTCGGCCAGATAGGCGCAGATCGCCGCCGCCTCGGTGACGACCGTGTCGCCGTGACGGATCGCCGGCACCTTCCCCATCGGATTGATCGCCAGATAATCCGGCCCCTTCATCGAATGGCCGAATTCGAGAATCCTGGTCTCGTAAGGCTCGCCCACCTCTTCCAGCATCCAGCGCACGATGCGGGCGCGCGACATCGGGTGGGTGTAGAAAACAAGCTCCGTCATCTCTTCTCCCGGCTCCCTCATTCGCTTCGGCCGCCACTTATGATAAATCGATGACGGCAGGCGGCGCCTGCTTTTCCCCACCGACTTTGGAACCGTTATGCGCATCGAAACCGACGTCAAGCTCGATTTCAAGGACGTTCTCATCCGCCCCAAGCGCTCGACCCTCAATACCCGAAGCGCCGTCGACGTCAGCCGCACCTTCCGCTTTCTGCACACGGGCTCGGAATGGAAGGGGTTTCCGATCATCGCCGCCAACATGGACGTGACCGGCACCATGGCGATGGCGCGCGCGCTCGGCAAACATGGGGCTTTGACCGCGCTGCACAAGCACTATCCCGAGGCCGAGCTTGTCAAATTCTTCGCCGGACCGGACGGCGCGCATGCTTTCTACTCGCTCGGGACCACCGCCACGGACCTTAAGAAGCTCGCAGCGGTGGCGAAAACAGCCCGGATTCGGCTCATCTGCCTCGACGTCGCCAACGGCTACGCCGAGAAATTCCTGGAAGTGGTCAAGCGGGTGCGCGACGACCATCCGGAATCCGTCATCATGGCCGGCAACGTCGTCACCGGCGACATGACCGAGGCGCTCATTCTGGCCGGCGCGGACATCGTCAAGATCGGCATCGGCCCGGGCTCCGTCTGCACCACGCGGCGCGTCACCGGGGTTGGATATCCGCAGCTTTCCGCCATCATCGAGTGCGCCGACGCGGCGCACGGGCTGAAAGGTCAGGTCTGCGCCGACGGCGGCTGCACGGTTCCCGGCGATGTCGCCAAGGCCTATGGCGCAGGGGCCGATTTCGTCATGCTGGGCGGCATGCTCGCCGGCCACGACGAATGCGACGGCGACGTCCGCTATGAGGAGCGGGACGGAGAGAAGGTGCCGGTCGGCATGACGTTCTACGGCATGTCGTCCGAGACGGCGATGAAGAAGCATTCCGGCGGCGTCGCCCATTACCGCGCCGCCGAAGGCAAATCGGTCGAGACCCCCTACCGCGGCCCGGTCGAGGGCACGGTCGGCGAGATCATGGGCGGCGTGCGCTCGATGATGACCTATATCGGCGCGGCGCACCTGAAGGAGGTGTCCAAAAGGACGACTTTCGTTCGCGTCACCGCGCAGACCAACGACGTTTTTGGGGGCCAGTGACGCCCCAACGCGGGCCTTTGGCCTGCTTCTAGAGCTTTCCGCTCTTGAGGGAGGGCTCAGCCGCGTCTCCTCCCCCCTTGTGGGGGAGGACAAAGGAGGGGGGTCGCGCCGGTCTTGGGGACAAGCAAGCTGGGCATTCGATAATCTCGCCGGTCCGCGCGACCCCCCACCCCGGCCCGCCCCCACAAGAGGGGGCGGGTGCGCTAACGACGCCACCAATTCAATTATGCAGCAGGCTCTAGCACTACTTTGACAGAATAGGATTTTGTTAACCACACGCAGGCGATGATTCGCGCTCTGATTTGGGAGCGCGGGCATGTCGGATTGGCGAGACGAGCTTGGGCGGTGGCTGGCGCGTTCATGGACCGGTTTGGCCACAAGGCGAGGCGGCGGATGTGCCCGCTCTATGTGGCGGGGTTGATCGGGCCGGGTGATCGCAAGAGCGTCGGCCCGATGGCCGAGCGGGTCGCGCCGGGCGATTACGATCAGCTGCACCATTTCGTGTCGGACGGGATCTGGGACGAGGCTCCGCTGGAGCGTGAGCTTGCGATCCAGGCGGACAAGCTAGTCGGCGGCGCGGGCGCCTTCCTCGTCATCGACGACACGACGTTGCCGAAGAAGGGGACGCATTCGGTCGGGGTCGCGCCGCAATATGCATCGGCCCTGGGCAAGACGGCCAATTGCCAAACCCTGGTGTCGTTGACGCTGGCGCGCGGCGAGGTCCCGGTGATGGTCGGCCTGCGGCTGTTCCTGCCGGAGACCTGGACCGGCGACGAAGCTCGGCTCGATCGCGCCGGCGTGCCCGCCGGATATCGCTCGGCCCGGACCAAGTCGGAGATCGCGCTCGCCGAACTCGATCGCCTGATCGCCGCGGGCGTTCGCTTCGGGGCGGTCCTCGCCGACGCGGGGTACGGCATGAGCGCCGAGTTCCGTCAGGCCTTGAGCGCAGGCGGGTTAGCCTGGGCGGTCGGGATTCCCCGTCATCAGAAGGTCTACCCGCGCGACGTCGAACTCGTCTTTCCCGTGGCCGCGCGCGGCCGCCCGCGCAAACGCCATGTGCCCAATGTCCTCTCCGTTCGCGCTGAAGACATGCTCACCCAAGCGAAATGGCGCACGCTCGCCTGGCGCAAAGGAACCAAGGGACCTCTAAAGGCCCGCTTCGCAGCCGTCCGCGTGCGCGTCGCCGACGGGCCGCCGCAACGGATCGGCGACAAGGGCATGCAACATATGCCCGGCGACGAAGTTTGGCTCGTCGGCGAGCGGCGCGCCTCTGGCGAGCAGAAATACTATCTGGCCAACCTCCCTGCCGACACCGATCTCAGGACACTGGCCGCGACGATCAAAGCGCGCTGGGTCTGCGAGCAGGCTCACCAGCAGCTCAAGGAAGAGCTCGGCCTCGACCACTTCGAAGGCCGCTCATGGCAAGGTCTTCATCGCCACGCGCTCATGGCCATGATCGCATACGCCTTCCTCCAGCATCGTCGCCTCGCCGCCGCGAGCGGGGAAAAAAGAATTGCCCGCGGGCCGCCTCAGCCAACGCTGCCGGCCATACGAAAAGCCATCGTCGCAGCCCTGGCGCGCGCTCCACCCTACCGATGCCCGCACTGCCGCCGGCAAATCCGCAGATCGCTCGAATAAAAAGTGCCAAAGTAGTGCTAGCTAGTGCCCGTCCATAAACGCTAAGACGCTGAAATTATTTAAGGAATTGCTGTTTTATCGAGTGCAAGGCCCGGCGGTTTCGGGTAAACTTTGGGATCAAGCCACTGATTCCAAAAGCAAAACCGCCACCGCCGGAGCCGACAATGCGTCAGGAACGCACCGTCCAGGCCAGCCTATTCGATCTCTTCGCCGGGCACGAGATCGGCCGCGAACTGAAGGCGATGTCGCAATGGCTGGACGAGCATCGCGAGCTGGTCGGGCTGGTGGCGGAGGATCTGCGCCGGCATAGCGTCAAGGAGACCGGGCGACGGGGTCTGTCGGCCGAGTTGGTCTTGCGCTGCGGGCTTCTCAAGCAGCATCGCCAGCTGAGCTACGAGGAGATGGCGTTTCATCTGGAAGACTCCGCCTCGTTCCGCGCCTTCGCTCGGCTGCCGCTGTCGTGGACGCCGAAGAAGTCGGTGCTGCACATGACAATCAGCGCCATCCGGGCCGAAACATGGGAGGCGATCAATCGCATCCTGCTTGCCAGCGCGCGTCAGGAGAAAGTCGAGACCGGCAAGGTCGTACGGCTCGACAGCACGGTCGCCGCCGCGCTCATGCATGATCCGAGCGACAGCAGTCTTCTCTGGGATGCGGTTCGCGTGATGGTGCGGCTGTTGAAGGGAGCCGACGCCTTGATCGGCGGCCGTCTCGTGTGGCGCGATCATCGGCGCGCGGCGAAGAAGCGGGCGCGCGCGATCGAGTTCACCCGCGGTCGACCGAACCGGGTCCCCCATTACCGTGAGCTGATCAAGCTGACCCAGGCGACCTTGGCCTATGCCGATCAGGCCGCGATGCAGTTATGGCGGGCGCCGGACCCGATGACGGTGGCGCTGTGGCAAGCCGAGTTCCGCCACTATCGCCCGCTGATCGAGCGGATCATCGCCCAAACCGAGCGTCGCGTTCTTCATGGCGAGGCGGTCGCCGCCAATGAAAAGATCGTCAGCCTGTTCGAGCCGCACGCCGACATCATCGTCAAGGGCGGCCGCGAGGTTGAATATGGCCACAAGCTCAACCTGACCGCTGGCCGCAGCGGCTTGATCCTCGACCTGGTGATCGAGGCCGGCAATCCGGCGGACAGCGAACGCTTCTTGCCCATGCTCAACCGCCACATCGGTTTCTATGGCGAGGCGCCTCGACAGACGGCCGCCGACGGCGGTTTCGCCAGCCGTCATAATCTCGGCGAGGCGAAGGCCCTTGGCGTCCGCGACGTGGCGTTCCACAAGAAGGCCGGCCTGCGCGTCATGGAGATGGTCAAGAGCAACTGGGTCTATCGCAAGCTGCGCAACTTCCGAGCCGGCATCGAATCAGACATCTCGTGCTTGAAGCGCGCCTATGGTCTGGCGCGTTGCATCTGGCGCGGGCTGGACCACTTCAGGGCATACGTCTGGTCGTCAGTCGTCGCCTACAATCTTGCTCTTTTTGCCCGGCTCAAGCCAGGCTGACCGATCGACCCCGTCGCCGATAAAGCTCTCGCTCGACCGGCCTGAGCTCGGATCGAACCCGCATCGCTCTCCGCCCCTCAGCGCCCCTCATCACGGCTTTCGAGCCTACACGCAAAAGAAAAAGCCCCTCCGTGCCCTCGCGCGACCTCCAAGAACGGCCATTCCTCAAAATAAAACAATCGTTTATGGACGGGCACTAGCTAGGGGGCAGTCGCCCGCCGCCATCCGCCCCTCACGCTTTCAGCAGGCGGCAACGCCATTGAGCGTCATCCGGACGTTCGGGCGTCTGGCCTCGGTCCGGCTCGGGCCAGTGGGGCTGACGACGGATGCTCCGGCGGGCGCTGACGCGTCGGCGGGCCAAGTGTTCCCGGGCGCGGATTCAACAGTATCAAGGTCTTGCGGCGGGTTTTCCGGGCGATCGTTCAGCGGCGCGTCGGGCGCGCCAAGCTCCCGCGCGGGCTCGGGGGGCGCGAATGCGCTGACCTGCTCTCGCGCCGTATCCGCGCGGCCCGAGGCTTCGGGAGTCGTCGCAGATCCGGGCGCAGATTTAATCTTTTCAAGGCCTTGCGGCGGGTTTTCCGGGCGATCATTCAGCGCTCGACCCTGTCGCGGCGCTGTAGGGCCGGGTCGCTGACCCGGCCGCGGCGCGGTCCATAGGGCGTCCGGAAGGACGCCCGTCTCTCGACGGGCTAGCGACCGCGCCCTACAATCAGAACCGTCCTCCCGCGGCGGCTCCACGAGATTACCGTCCTCGCACGGTGAATTAACTCCGTTAACTAATTCAACCATTTCAAAGTCTTGCAACGCAATTGTCGGACGGCAGGTGAGCGCCGCGCCGAACGCCATGCTTCCTTCAACCGGCGCTTCGAGCGCCCGGACTGTGGTCCGCGGAGACGCCTCGTGGAGGCGCCGCCCGGCAAAAAGCCCATGGTAGCGGTCGAGTTCGCGCACGATTCTGACCACACGGTCGACCGCCTTGAGGTTCGTGGGCGCCATGGCGCTATAGGCGACCAGCATCGCCTCGTTGAGACGGCTTACCTGGACCGCCACGAATTCCTCGGGCGGCACGGGCATGCGGCGCGCGAGAATCTCGCGGATGACTGCGCGCATGCGCTTCTCGCTAACGCCAGCGCGCGCTGCGATCTCGGCGACCGAAGCGCCGCGGTTGAGATAGTCGACGATCAGGCTTTCGCGCTCGAATTTCTTGAGGCGCGCGGCGCGCGCATCCGTCGACGGAGCTAAGGGGGCGGCCAGCAAGGCGGCGTCGGCACAATCGGACATAAGGATGTGCTCTCCTCGATCGGACATGAGGAACAAACATAGAACATAATCGTCCAACTGGCAAGAAATTTTTGCATTTTCTGTCGTTCGGAGGAGCCGCCTTCGACCCGCGCCTGCCGCGGCCTCGGATGTCCGCTTTCGCGATCATGACAACCTCGGGCGGACCCCCGCGCGGCCGGCCGCCCGACCCCCAACCGGCCGGCGCCAATCTTTACGCTGGGCGCCCGTAGGTCGACGGCTGCAATGGACCCGGAGCTGATCTTCCGGCTGGTTCAATGAACGGTGGAATTGCGTAGAGTAGGGATGTGGCGCGGTGGCTTTAGGTTGAGCATGTCTGTTTTCCGCCCCTTTCGTCTGGCGGTGCCTTAGTGGCTCAGCCGTGGCTCCGTTTCCACACCCCCCTCATCGGTAGGGTCGAGGACAGGCGCGCCGGTTTAGGTCGAAGTTTGAGTTTCCTGTTGGCTCGCTCTTTCGTCTGCGAGTGTCTCAGTATCTCGACCGTACCTCGTCTCCTGTCCCCGCCACGTCGAACGCAGCTTGCGGATTTCCCGCACTGCGCTCCCCCATCTGCTTCGCGTCGAGGTTTATGGGACCTATCCTGCTGGGACGACTTTCGGCGCGGATCGCTTCACGCGATAGCTGTCGAACAGCCCCAGCGTGTCGTAGAGCCAACGCGTATTCCACCGCTTCCAACCGAAGCCTTGTCGTTTCCGTGCATGCGCCAGATGACGCCTGACCTTCTTTTCTGCCCAGTCCTTGATGAAGCTGAAGCACTCGCTAGAGTGCCCCACGGCGAAGTAGTTGACCCACCCTCGGAGAACCGGATTGATCAAGCTGATCACCCGTTCTACCGGTTGCGATTGATGGCGACGGAACACCTCTTTGAGCCCTCGCACGAGCGCCGTCCGCTTTTTGAGCTTGGGCGTGTAGTGCGGCCTCCACTTCCCGCTTAGACCGCGGAGATAGCGGAAATCGAAGCCTAAGAAGCCGAAGCTCTCGCCTCGGCTAAGGTCCACGATGCTGCTCTTCTCATCATTGATCTCGACTTGCAGTTTGTCGAACTCCTCCCGCAGCCGTCGTTCCACGGCCCCAATCAGCCAGTCATGTCGCGCGAAGGCGTCGATCAAGATCACCAGATCGTCAGCAAATCTCGCATATTCGATGTAGGTGTACTTGCCTTGGCGAGTGACCTCCTTGGCCCGCTCCAGCATCCGGTCGACCTCATTGAGGTAGAGATTGCTGAGCAGCGGGGAGACCAGGCCCCGAACGCAAAAGGTAACCTTGGCCCTCCATCCGCGATTTGCCGTCGGAGGGCGGCTCGGTTCCGGGCGGCGGCGTTCTCGGGTGCGACGGGATCGAGTGCCGGATCGTGATGGTGTCATTGTCCACCAGGATTTCTTTGACAATGAGGCGGACAATCTTTTGCCGATCGGCGATCTCCAGTGATTGCTCCAACTCGTGCAGCCGCTGAAGGAAGGCGGTCAGGGTTTCGGCGAGGCGCAGGAACGACATCCGGTCGGCGGCCTGATCGAGGATGGCCTCCAATTCCGCTCGCGCGGACTGTTCGCGGGCGCGCAGTTCGGGCATTCGGCGCCGCAGTTCGTCCAGGGGTAAGAGGTCCTCCTGGTAGGCCGTGACCAGGCGCTCCATGCTGTTTCTGATCCGCGTCAGCTCGCGTTCGAGAGCGTCTTGCCGCCGCTTGGTCGGTTCGGCCCCGCGGGCTGCGTCGAGGCGCCGGTCGAGTTCGGCCTGGATGAGCGTCGGGTCCTCGATCAGGCGGACGACCTCTTGCCACACGATCTGATCGAGCAGGTCCTGGCGGATCGGTCGGCAGTCGCACACTGAGCCGCCGAGATGGCGCCACGCGTCCGAGCCGAGGCAGCGGTAATAGTGGATCTTGCGCGCAGAGCTGCGCGTAGACGTCCGCGACAGCGCGTAGCCGCATTTGCGGCACCAGACCAATCCTTGAACGATGCTGGGCTCGATGGTCCGGCGGGGCGCGAAGCGCTTGTTGTCGGCCAAGCGCTCCGCCGCAAGAGCAAAAGTTTCGTCGCTGACGATGGCCGGAACCGGTATCTCGATCCACTCGTCACGCGGCCGCTCGTGACTGCAGCTCTTTTCGCCGCGGACCGCCCGCCCCGACAGGCGGAAGGGCCGCGTCACCTTTTGCCTCCGTCCGACCTGCGTCTTGTTGAAGCAGGCCGCGCCTTTGTACGCCGGGTTGCGCAGGATCGCCCACACGACCGATCGCTCCCAGCGGGTCACCTGGCGCCGCGTGGGCGGCCCCATCTCGCGCAACAACCGGGCGATGGCTCCGATGCTCAGACCTTTCACCGTGTACATGTCGTACACCAGCCGCACGCCCTCCGCTTCTACGGCGTCGATCTCGTAGCGAGCCGGCGCATCGCGGGTCTTGCGAATGTAGCGATAGCCATACGGGGCGCCGCCCAGAACCGAGACCTCCCCGGTCTTGGCGCGATGGCGTTTGCCGCGGCGGGACCGTTCGAGGATCTGCGCACGCTCATATTCGGCGATCATGCCCTGGAACTGCAGCATCAGCTGATCTTCCGGCGTGCCAGAATGCGGCGCCTTGAGGAAAATCGTCTCGACGCCGTGGCGGGCGAACTCCTCGGTCAGCAGGACCTGGTAGGCGTATTTGCGGCTCAGCCGGTCCGGCGCGTGGATCAGGACAGCCTGAATGTGGCCCTCGGCGGCAAGATCGCGCAGCCGCTCCAGACCCGGCCGCAGCAGGCTGGCGCCGCTGAACCCCTCGTCCTCGACGACCCACTCATCAGGTACGCCGTATCCCTGTTCCCGCGCAAACTCGATGAGCGCCGCTGTCTGGCTCGCAATCGTGTTCTCCTCCTTCTGCTGCTCGGAGGAGACTCTCGCGTAGATCGCGGCGGCCTTCATCGCTCTCGCCCCTCACGTGCGGATCGGCGCCGACGGCGCGGATCTTTTCCGGGACCAGGATCTCGTACACCTGCTCGAGTTTGACGGCGAGGAGACGGTCGAAGGCGTGCTCGAATTGGACGCTGCGATCATGGCTGCGCCGCTCAGCCATTGCCGCGGGCTTCGCCGAGAAACGCCCGCAGCGCCCGGCTCACCATGTCGCTGATCGTCATCCCTTCGGCCGCCGCCCGCGCCCGAACGGCGTCGACTAGGCTGGGCGGAAGCTTGAACGTCACCGCCGCCGTCAACTCTGCAACCACGACCGGGCGGCCGATCATCTGGGCCTCCTCGATGTATCGATAGGACTGACGACGCGACATCGCGAACCGGTGCGACAACGATACGGCAGCCTCCGCTACGCTCTGGCCACCCGCGAGCAACCCAAGGGCCGCATTGAGCCGTTCCGCCTTCTGCGCTTCGGTCGATCGCGACATATGACATATACGTATTACCTTTTGAGACGCAAATCAAGAACAACTTGGGAACGATCAAACGGCATCACCCGATCGAAGCAGAAATTGCCTTTTGCGTTCGGGGCGTGATCACTCCGCCTTGAGGAACGCCCCTTCTGCCCGAAGCCCTGAGAATGACCCTCAGGAGATGCATGATGTCCGCGTCCTCCACCCGCTTGGCCACCTTTTCCAACAACCGGTCGTGCCGGACATTGTCGAAGTAGCTGCGCAGATCGAAGTCGAGAACTCGCGTCTTCCTTTGGACGATGGCTTCAGCCACGCGCTGTATAGCTTCATGCGCTGTCCGCTTGGGACGGTATCCAAACGACCCCGGTTGGAAATCCGCCTCGAAGATGGGCTCTAAAACCAGTTTGAGCGCCCCTTGCACCACCCGATCGCGAATGGCCGGAATTGAAAGGACGCGGACTTTGCCCCCGTCCTTCGGTATCTCCTGCCGCCGCGCCGGAAGAGGCGCGTAGATACGCCCAACCAGTTCGCCCCGTATCTGCTCTAGGAAAGCCTCTGCGCCTTGCGCTTCGATGGCCTCGAAAGTCATCCCGTCGATTCCCGGGGCGCCGTCGTTCCTTTTGGCCGCCTCATACGCTTCTCGCAGAGTCTCCAATTTGCAGACGTGGACGTAGAGTCCCCAGAAACGCCAAGACGGTTCAGCCTTCGCCTTGACGTATATCCTCCGCCTCAGGTCCTGCAATTCGATGGACGTCTTTGTCATCCCGTCCGCGCCTTCCCTTGGTCGGAGTCGTTACAAATGGCAGGGCCCCTTCGCTCCCCGGACGTTGCTCCGGTTCATCGCTAATACGGACCCGTCCGCCACCCTCTCGTCGTCAACCGATTTCCCGGGTTCGCCGGTTATACGATCTACCCTGCTCCGGCGATTTCGCGCCGGGACGAGTAGGGTTTCTCCAGTTGCTCGGCATGTCCTTGTCACCGTGCTGCCGCTTCCACCCCGCCGAGGTGAATAGCCGTGTCAGTCAGACTTCGACCATTCATGCTGCCTTCGCCCTCCGGTTGAAGACTTGGCCCTCGGGATTACTCACTTTCGAGGCCACATCGCGTTCACTTTTGTTACGGCCCGGTGACTCGTGGATCTCCCCGATAGGGAGACCTTGTCGATAGGCTTCAGAGTTTCGGTTTCCTTCGCCTCTGCTATCCAAACTACGGGGCCTCTGACTCTTGCCCCGGCAGGTCTATCCCCTGCTGAACACGCCAACCTTCGCTGGACACACAACCGGACATGCAGATTTCCTGCATCCGGCTCTCGGACAAGACCTCACGCCTTCGTCCACGGCACGTCGCGCCCAAGCCGACCCAGACGTACGAGCCCAAAGTGCCCGTAGAGGTGCGAGAGTGGATAGCTCCCGCCCCTGCGTCGCCTGGCCTTGTGCTTGAGGCGCAACCACCGGCGCACCCGCGCCGCCGCGTAGGCGTCAAGCGCCCGATACGCCTTGCTGAAAGCGCCTACCGAAAAGTAGTTCGCCCATCCGCGCAGCATGCGGTTCACTTTGCCCACCAGCGTCGTGGTCTCTTGCCATGTGCACGATCGCTCGGTCAGCGCGTGGATTTTCTCGACCGCGCGCTGAATGCTCTTCTTTGACGGCCGGTAGCCGATACGGGCTTGGCCGGTCCTCGCCGAATACATCCGACCGAACGTGTACCCCAAGAAGTCGAACTCTCCTTCCGGCACTTTGCAGATCCGTGTCTTCTCCTCGTTCACCGTCAGCTTCAGCTTGCCCATAATCTCGCGCAGTCGTTGCAAGGCTTCTTCGCCTTTGCCCCTTCTGCACAGGATCACGAGGTCGTCGGCGTAGGTCACGAGCCGCGTGCCCAGCGTTCGCTCGAGCGAGCTACGCGGGAGACTGGGTGACGGGTATGAGGAAGGCGGCGTAACGGGGTTGGTGCTGAAGCCACCCGAATCTCCGGAAAGGAGCGTTACGCCATGGACGAGAATAGAGTCGTTTCCCTTCGACAGAAAGGGGCGATCGATGATCCGCTCATGTCTGGACGGCGCCCCTTGATCAAGGGTTTTCTTGCGGCTCTGCGAACATCTCGGGTGCGGTCATGTCTTCGGCCTGTCGATGCGGATTTTTCGCCGCTGGCCCTGATGGTTCGTCCGCCTGGCTCTTTGCCTCAATCACCGAAGCGCGCTCAATTGGCGCCGAGCGGATCTCAGGCTTCCGAGCCTTTCCGTGGTTCACATCACTACTTGGTCACCCTCGATTCCGTCTCGCCTCGCGGCGAAAATCCTTTGCTCAGCGTCAGGCGCTGACCGGCTGGCCGGCATAAACACCGCCCCGCGTCAGCAGCGCAAAGACGATGCGCGCCAGCTTGTTGGCCAGCGCCACCGCGGTCAGCTTGAATTTGTATTTGACATCCTTGCGCTCCAGCAGCCGATCGGCCCACACGCGCAGGGCGTCATGATGGCCCTTGCGATGACACAAGACCGCACAGGCCCCGACGACCAGCAATTTACGTAAATAGCGATCGCCCATTTTCGAGATGCGGCCGAGCTTCACCTTGCCGCCGCTCGAGTGCTGGCGCGGCGTCAGGCCGAGATAGGCGGCGAACTCCCGGCCCGAGGAGAAGGCACTGACGTTTTGCACGGTGGCGACGACCGCCGAAGCTGTCACCGGGCCGACCCCGGGAATGGTCATCAGCCGCAGCGCTTTCTCATCGGCCTTAACCAGCGTCTCGATCTCGGCGTCGACCCTGTCGATCTCTTCATCCAGCGCGTCGATCTGGCGGATCAGCGGCGCGAGCGCCGCGCGGACGCAATCGGGGACGACGATCTCACCGTTTTCGTCGCAACCGTCGGCGGCCAGGCGCTTGAGCACGTAGGCGTTTTGCGCGCCCTGCGCCGCGATGACGCCGATTTCCGCCAAATGCCCTCGCAAGGCGTTGAGCGCTTGCGTCCGCTGGCCGACCAGCAGCTCGCGCGCGCCGTGGCGCATCAATTGCGCCTGATTGTCGACCGAACGCACTGCCACAAACCGCATATTCGGACGCCCCAGCGCCTCGCAGATCGCCGCGGCGTCGACGGCGTCGTTCTTGTTGCGGCGGACGAAGGGCTTCACATAGGCAGGCGGAATCAACTTAACCGAAAAGCCAAGCCCGATCAGCGCCCGCGCCCAATGATGCGCCGAACTGCAAGCTTCTAGGCCAACTAGGCACGCGGGAAGCGAGGCGAAAAACTTCAGCAACTGGCCGCGCCGGACAGGTTTGGCGACAATCACCGCGCCTTGTGCGTCAACGGCATGAACCTGAAATACGTTCTTGGCGATATCCAGACCAACGCTGGTGACAGAAGACAGGTTCTTGATAGACTTGCCCACGGACGGCTCTCCATCTGACGGTTGTTTCACCGACACCCATCATGGCACGCCGATGCCGCTTCGGGGCGCCGTCCACTCCATCACCGAGATTCTACGGGCTGGCGCGCGACGGCTGATTGCCCAGGCGGTCGAAGCGGAATTCGAGACATTCCTGGCCACGAACGCCGAGCTGGTTCTTTCCGACGGTCGTCGGCGCGTGGTTCGCCACGGGCATGATCCGGTCCGCGCGATCCAGACGGGGATCGGACCGGTGGACGTGCAAAAGCCGAAGGCTCGCGATCGGGGCGCGACGACAGGCGCGCGGATACGCTTCACCTCGCATATCCTGCCCAAATGGGCGCGGCGCACGAAGAGCCTCGACGCGCTGCTGCCGGTCCTCTACCTGCGCGGGATTTCCGCGGGCGACTTCCAGGAAGCCCTTTCCGCATTGCTCGGCAAGGACGCGCCCAACTTGTCGTCGGCGGTGATCGCGCGCCTCAAGGGCGAATGGGAAGACGAATATCGCCAATGGCAGAGGCGCGATTTATCGGCGCGCCAATACGTCTACGTTTGGGCGGACGGCGTCTATTTGCAGGCGCGAATGGAGCCGCAGGCCGAATGCATGCTGGTGCTGATCGGCGCGACGCCGGAGGGCAAGAAGGAGTTGATCGGCTTTCAGACAGGCATGCGGGAGAGCGCGCAGAGCTGGAAGGAACTGCTTGTCGACTTGAAAGCGCGCGGCTTGGCCGTCGCGCCGCAAGCCGCCATCGGCGATGGCGCGCTCGGGTTCTGGAAAGCGCTCGACGAGGCGTTCCCGACGACGCGTCATCAGCGATGCTGGCTGCACAAGACACTCAACGTGCTCGACAAGCTCCCGAAGTCGATGCAACCCAACGCGCACAAGGATCTGCGCGAGATCTGGCTGTCGCCGAACCGGGCCGCGGCGGAAGCGGCGATGACGACATTCGCCGAGAAATACGCGCCCAAATACGACAAGGCCATCGAATGCCTGATCAAGGATCGTCCGACCCTGCTGACGTTCTTCGACTTCCCCGCGGATCATTGGGACCATTTGCGAACCTCGAATCCGATCGAGAGCGTGTTCGCGACGGTGAGGCATCGCACCGTCCGCATGAAGGGCGCGCTGTCGCAAGATACCGCGCGTCTCATGGTGTTCAAACTGGTGATGGCGGCGTCGAAGACCTGGCGGAGATTGCGCGGTCAGAACCAGTTGCCGAAAGTCATCGACGGTGTAAAATTCAAAGACGGAATCGAAGAAGCCGCCGATATGAAATCCGCCGCTTGACTCACTCCGTCACCCACTTTCCCGCATAGCTCGCTCGAGCCCGAACATCTTCCATCCCAGCACGAACCGGCGCATGTAAATGTTCGCCAGCAGGGGTGAGATGGGCGAGCCCTGCGGAATGCCGCGCCGCTTGTCCCGCGCCTCGGTCGTGCGCGTCTTCCGACCCCGATCGTCGGTTTCTTCGACAGGGCAATCCAGCCACATCCTGATCAGATGCAGCACGCGCCGATCAACGATCCGGCGCGCTACCGACTTCATAAGCTCGGCATGGGGAATGCTCCCGAAGTAGTCCGCGAGGTCGGCGTCCACCACGTCCGGATGGCCGCGAAACAGCTGCGCTTCCACCTCGACCACCGCCTGTTGGGCGTTTCGCCCGGGACGGTAGGCGTAGAGTTCCGGTGGAAGATCGGCTTCGAAGATCGGCTCCAGCACCAGCATCGCTGCCGTCATGCAGACCCGATCCCGCAAGGTTGAGATGCCCAGCGGCCTGAGCTTGCCGTTGGCCTTCGGTATGTACACGCGCCTGATTGGTTCCGGTCGGTAAGTCTCCTGCCTGAGCGCAAGCGCCAGTTCGCCCAGCCATCGCTCAACCCCGTACGCCTCGACGGCCTCGAAGTCCTGACGGTCCACGCCCGGCGCGCCCTTGTTGGAGCGGCACTGGGCATAGGCATGCGCCAGAATGTCCTCGCGGCTGATCTTGTCGTAGAGGGCGTAGAAGCGGTAGCCGGGTTCTGCCTTCGCTTTCGCGTGCAACGCCGTCTGCAGTTTCTGAACGCTGTCCGGAGTTGATAGGTTGCCCAATCTCCAGGTCCCTCGCTGCGTCTTGCGTCTGTCTTGAACTGAGGTCCCTTCCCTCCCCCGGCGTTATCCGGCTTCAGCGGTACTACGAACCTCTCCGCCACCCCATGAGGCCCGGCCCATCCCTCGCGGGCGTCCGGTTGGTCATCCCTGACCGCGCCATGGGGCTTCCCGTGTTGCGCGCGCTTTCCTTCATGTACGTGCCGCCGCCAGTACCCCGGTGCAGCGACTGGGCGTCGTCTTCGCTCATCTCACCCACCCGTATCAGCCTTCCCCGAAATTGCGGTCGGGTCGGCCTGCACATCGTCCTTTTCGAGATCCCATGAGGCTGGGTGGCTAGCGACCGGCGATTTGGGAGGATGAGGTCGCTGACCACCAACTCTGGAGGCGACCATGAAAGACGTAGCTGATCAATCCGTAGCACCGACCACGATCCGGGCCGATCTTCGCGCAATATTTGTCTCATTGGAACTGAGCCGATCGACCTGGCTGGTCACGTCTTTGTCGCCAGGCCGCGGGGAGAAGATGTCAAAGCACAGCGTGTCTGCCGGGGATATCGCTGCGCTGCTGGCGCGTTTTTCGGAGCTCAGAAAGAAAGCGTGCGCGCGGACCGGAAAATCCTTCCCGATCATCGTCATTCAAGAAGCGGGGCTGGACGGCTTCTGGATTCACCGTGTCTTGCTGAGCGAAGGAATTGAGAGCCACGTTGTCGATGCAGCTTCGATTGCGACGTCGCGCCGGAGGCGTCGGGCGAAGACCGATAGAATCGATGGCGAGACGTTGCTTCGCGCGCTGCTCGCCCACAAGCGCGGCGAACCGCGGGTCTGCTCAATGGTTCGGGCCCCGACGCCTGAAGATGAAGACCGCCGCCGGATTTGCCGCGAGCGTAAGGTGCTGATCATGGAACGGGTTCAGCACGTCAACCGGATCAAAGGATTGCTCTTCTCTCAGGGCGCATCTGGGTATGAGCCGTTGCGTCGCGATCGGCGGGCGCGGCTGGATGCGCTCCAGACTGGCGATGGCCGTCGCTTACCCCAACATCTCAAAGCCCAGGTTTGTCGAGAACTCGATCGGCTCGAATTGCTACTCGAGCAGATCAAGGCTGTGGAGGCCGAGCGAGACGCGCTGCTCGGCGCAGAACAAACCAAAGCGTCCGCCCCGCCGCCGATGTTGCTGGGAGTCCATGGCGTTGGGCCGGAGTTCGCTTCGATCCTCTGGTCGGAAGGACTCTCCCGACACTTCGATAACCGTCGACAGGTCGCCGCTTATGCCGGTCTTGCCCCGACCCCTTGGCAAAGCGGGTCGGTCAATCGTGAGCAGGGCATCTCGCAATCGGGCAACTCGCGACTTCGGACAACGATGATTCAGCTCGCGTGGCTTTGGCTACGCCATCAGCCGCGCTCGGCGCTCACCCTCTGGTTCCAGAACCGAATCGAACGTAACGGCGGTCGTCGGCGCAAGACGACGATCGTGGCGCTGGCGCGAAAACTACTTGTCGCGCTCTGGAAATATGTGAGCGCCGGAGTCGTGATCGAAGGCGCAATGATTAGGCCTTCCTGACGACAGGCCCGTCTTCAACCCCATCCAATACCGTAATCCTCAGGACGTGATCAGTCCTGACGGATCCAGGTGGACGAACCGAAGCAAGCCGTGGCCTGAAACGCCGTTTTCGAGAAAGGTTCTCGTCTTCCTGAGCCCTGCCCGCCGCAAGCGGGATGTTGGTGCAGCCGTCGCGAACGGCGACCGTATGTGAGGTTGATCGTGCTCGGAAACGAGCCGCGTCACGCAAGAGGGTTCAGAACCTCGGATACCGGTCAAACCGCTGGAGACTAATCACCCGGAAACGACCCACTTGACTGCCACCTGCTCATGTGAGGCTTGCTCGGCGTTCACTCGCGTTGCGGCCCGCACACTCGCGCCGTCACCTATATGTGACGCGCTATACCGAAGGCTTCAGCCATTTCGTCACCTCCATGACTGCTCCGGTTGCTTCCGGCTGGAGCGTTCGCCGGGTGGGGCTCTCACCCACTGGAAAGCGCCGCCTTTCCACGGCGCACGCAAAAAGCGGACATTCGCCAACTCGGACCCAAAACAGGCCTTCGGGCCCTCCTATTCTCCGAACGAAAAGATGTGCTTCCAGTCGTTCTTCATGCTGATGACGAACCAGCCGTCCTTCTTCGCCTCATCGTAAAGCGCCTGGGTGAAGGTGCCGACCTTGGTGTCCGGCAGCCCCTGCGCCGGCCCGTAGGCGTATTCGCGCTGCGGCGTCGTCGTGCAGCACGAGCATCGCGAGCCGCGCGCCGTCGCCGGCCTTGGTATATTCCAGCATCTGCCGGTCGCCGGTCGAGTTGCCGAAGGCGGCGAGCGGCCGGCGGCCGATCATCGAGATGAATGCCCTCGGGCTTGCCGGCGTAATTGTCGTTGAGCAGCAGCTTCGGCTCCTTGGTCAGGAACGGCTTGCCGTCCTTGTCGTAGCCGTATTTCGACGCCGCCCGCCGTGCCGACGACCTGCTCGGGCGGAATGCCGTAGACGCGCTCGCGAATAGACGCGCACGAAATCCTGGCCGCCGCCGGTGACGATGTAGGTCTTGAAGCCGTTGGCGCGGAAGATATTGCAGCACCTCCTGCATCGGCTGGTAGGTGAGCTCGGTGTAGAGCCGCTTCCAGCGCGGATGCTTGGCGGTCGTCGATCCACGCCTTCGCTTCGGCCTCGAACTCGTCGACCGTCATGCCGGTGAGCGTCGCGGCCAGCGATCTTCTCGAGGTCGTGCATCGACAGTTTCGCGATCGCCTCGCGGTCGCCCGAGAGCACGGTCTTGAACGGCTCGACGTTCTGCGAGCTCCGGCTTCTCCTTGACCACGACCGGCACCCGGTCGAGGCAATAGACGACCTGGGTATACATCGGATGCTCGACCCAGAGCGTGCCGTCCTGGTCGAAGGTCGCGATGCGCTCCTCGGGCGGGACGAAACTCGGGCTCGACCGCGTCGGTGGTCGCGTGGACGAAATCGAGGATCGCCTGCTTGGCCGGCCCGTCGTTCCACGATGCGAAGCGGCGTTGCGGGCTGGGCCCTCGGCGCTCGTTGCGCAGAGGAGCGCGGGCAGGGCCGGCAAGCGTTGCAAGGGCGCCGAGAATAGAGCCGGCGGCTAAGGTGATCGGAATTCGGAGGAGAGGCATCAATCGTGACTCTCCTGTTGGGAACTGAGCGTTGAACTGCCGCGCCTGGCGTCCCTTGGCAATCGAGGAACGCCGTTCGCAGCGGGGCGCTACGAGTCTTCGAAATCCGGCCCACGAGGAACGGGCGACGCTGCCGGCCCGCTCGTTTCGACATTGGGCTCACTCGGACGGATGTCGCCCGATGGCAGCCTTGATCTCGCGTCGAGGACCTGCGTGAGATTGTAGCTCGCCGGCGCCTGCATGCGGCGGGAACTCCCGCAGCGTCTCGAACCACTTCTAGCCAGAGCTGCTGGCCGATGGGGAGCATGTTCCAGTCGTAGAGATAGGCGGTCGATCGGGCGGCGAGTCGCGCCGCCGATGCTCAGCGCAGTCTTCTGGGCGAGCCCGACCGCCTGCTCGAACGGATCGCGCTTGATGTTCTGCACTAGCGTCCAGTGCAAGCGGCATGAGAGGCAGAATCCAGCCCGTCGCGCCCGGCTGCGACATCGTGGTAGTACATCTTCCAGTTCTTGTAGCGCACCGCGGCGGGCGTCGCGCCGGAGAAGTAATAGAAGACGTCGCGCGCCGACTTGTCGGATTTGCCGGTCGAGGTAGTCGATGCTGGTTGACGCCGTCGAGAGTCGTCTTGACGATGCCCGGGTAGGCGCCCTGCTTCGATCTGCGGTCTTGAGGTCGTCGCCCTTGGGCCCGCCGGCGATCTCGACGAAAGTGGGCAGCCAGTCGAGCGACGCGAACATCTGGTTGTGTGAGCGTGCCCGGCTTGATGTGCCCGGCCAGCGGATCGACCAGCGGCACGCGATAGCCGCCTTCGCAGGCTTCACCCTTCTGGCCCATGAACGGCGTCACGCCGCCGTCGGGGAAGGTGATCGCCTCGGCGCCGTTGTCGGTGGTGAAGACGACGATCGTGTTGTCGAGCTGGCCCATGTCCTCGAGCTTCTTCAGGACATAGCCGACATTGTCGTCGAGCTGCTTCATGCCGGCTTCGTTTTCGCCCCAGTCCTTGCCGCCGGGCTCGCCGACCATCGCCTGATATTTCGGCGGCAGCATCGTCGTGATGTGCATGCGGGCGGGGTTGTACCAGACGAAGAACGGCTTGCCGGTTTTCTTCGGGTCGTTGCGGTCGAAGAAGTCGATCACATGCGACGAGATTTCCTCGTCCACCGTGCGCGACCTCTCCAGCGCCGAGCGGGCCTTCGTCCTTGCACGTCTGGTTCGCCTGGGTTCCGTCCGACGAGGTGCACGAGATCATCGGCCTCGGCGGGGTCAAGCAGACGGTTGTGGCCGGATCGACGGCGCCCGGCGGATCGGACAGTCCCGGAACCGGCGCATTCTTGCACGGGGGCGCAATCGCCTACGTGTTCCTGTCCTTGTTGATGTCCGGGAAGCTCACCTGCTCCATCGCGTCGAGATGGTAGAGGTAGCCCCAGAATTCCTGGAAGCCATGGGCGGTCGGCAAAGCCTCAGTGTGGTCGCCGAGATGGTTCTTGCCGAACTGGCCGGTCGTATAGCCGAGATCGTGCAGGAACTTGGCGACCGTCGGCGTGCCGGGCTTGAGATAGGTCGGGCTGCCGGGCAGTTGCGGGGGGATCATCCCGGTGCGCAGCGGATACATGCCGGTGAAGAAGGCGTTGCGGCCCGAGGTGCAGCTCTGCATGGCGTAATAGTCCATGAACTGGCCGCCCTCTTGCCCGATCCGATCGATGTTCGGCGTTTCGCCGAGCGAGAGGCCGCGGTGGTAGAGCCCGACCTGCATCCAGCCGATGTCGTCGGCCATGATGAACAGGATGTTGGGCTTCGACGTCGTCTGCGCCGTTGCGGTCGCTGTCGTCTGCGCCATCGCGCTCGACGCTGGCAGCGCCGACGCCGTCGCTAGCGCGGCGAGCGCCGCACCGGCCGTCAAGAATGTTCGCCACAAACTCATCGCCATCTCCACTTTGCTTTGCTGCCCGGTGTTGAGGGTGGGCCGCGTCTCTCCTGGCGCACCGCCTGGAACGCTGCGCGTGAAGCGAGTCGCATTTATCGCCTTCTTCGCACACCAGACTAAACCAACTAGGTCAATTCCTTATCAACTAGGTCGATTCCTTATGACGACTCCACGACGCGCGCCTGCGACGTTCTGTCGCGCCAAGTTTCGCGCTGGCGTTGAATGCTATTCGCGTTCCCCAATGCGAGTTCGCTATCGCGATCTGAATGACCCCTTTACGTCGACTCCGCCCGCTTAATCCGTTCAGACGAACGGCGCCGCGCCTTTCGCTTCACCCGGGTCCGTTGATGCCGAAAGCCGAAGGCCTACGGCTCCGCCAGCCGGTCGGCGAATTCGCCGATCGTCTTGGCGTAAACCGGCGCGTTGTTCCATTCGAGGATGGCGGCGAAATTGGGCTCGCCCTCATCCCATTTCGCGCCGCGCTGCCAGCCGTGGGCCTGCAGGAAATTGGCGGTGGAGGCGAGGGCGTCGGCGGAATTGCCGATCAGATTGCCGCCCCGGCCGCCGTTCGAGGAGACGCCATATTTGAGATATGCCGAGGGCATGAACTGGGTCTGGCCAAGTTCCCCCGCCCAGGCGCCGCGCATCTGGCTGGGAGTGAGCAGGCCGCGCTGGACGATCATCAGCGCGTCGATGAGCTCGGCCCGATAGAGATTTCCGCGACGGCAGTCGTAGGCCAGCGTCGCCAGCGCGCTGAAGGTCGGATAGGAGCCGAGGCCGGAGCCGAAGTCGGTCTCGAGCCCCCAGATCGCCACCAGAACCGGGCCGGGCACGCCGTAGCGCTGCTCGATCCTGTCGAGCGGTTCGGCATAGGCGACGAGCATCGTCTTGCCCCGCTTGATCCGGGCGGGCGTGATATGACGCGCGGCAAAGGCGGCGTAGTTGCCCTGAAGCGCCGCCTGGCCGTGATCGTGCGCCAGCACCGATGGGTCGAAATTGGCGTTGGTCAGCGCGCTGTCGACCACATCGGGCGAAACGCCGTCGTTGATCGCCACCTGCTTGAAGTCTTCGAGCCAGGCCTTGAAGCCTTCCGGACTGTCGCCGCACTGCGCCGCGCGCGCAGCCCCGGCGCCGAAGGCCAAAGCCGCAAGGGCGGCAATCGACAGGGCTCTCACGACGTCTCCAGACTGCATAAGGGCGGCTCCAAGTTTATCGAAGATGATTCGGGGAAACGATAGAAGGGAAACAGGGCTGAACCTTGGCTGAACACCCTTATCAATTCCACCTCACACGCCGCCCTACAGGATTTCACACATCTGCGTAGCCCACGAGTGCGCTGGATCAAGCGGTTGCGCGCCCCTTCTCCACGAAGTGGGGAAGGTGACGGGCGAAGCCCGACGGATGGGGTGCGGAAAGCAGGAACGCGTCGTCCAAGGATCGTTCTGGTAGTCGTGCCAGCCTGCGGCTTCGAAGCAGCGGGCCACACCCCACCCGGCGCTTCGCGCCACCTTCCCCAGCAGAGCTGGGGAAGGAACCCGCGCCGCAATTCTAGACGTGTGAATACCGTAGCCCGCCACCTCTTGGACCGTCCGGAATTCGAGAGCGTGAGGGGTGATGCCATATTCGCTTCGTAACTATCAAGCTCCGCGCGCCGCCTGGCCCTGGTAGAACAGCGTTGGCCGCCTTCGCCCCCCATGCTAGAAGCCCGCGCCATGACCCTCGCCGTCTCAGCCGCAGAAGACCGCGGGCCCGTGCGGCTCGCCGGGGCGACGCGGGCCGAGCTCGCCAGCGCTCTCACCGACCTTGGCGTCGCCGACCGCGAGCGCAAGATGCGCGTCTCGCAACTCTGGCACTGGATCTACCATCGCGGCGCGCGCGATTTCTCGTCGATCCGCAACATCGCCCGGCCGTTGCTCGACAGGCTCGGCGAACGCCACAATCTTGGGCGTCCGGAAATCGTGGCCGAGCAGGTATCGGCCGACGGCACCCGCAAATGGCTGCTGCGCCTTCCTCCTGTCCATGCGCGCGACAAAGGCGCCGAGATCGAATGCGTCTATATCCCAGAGTCCGACCGGGGCACCCTCTGCGTCTCGAGCCAGGTCGGCTGCACCCTCAATTGCTCGTTCTGCCACACCGGCACCATGCCGCTCGTCCGCAATCTCACCGCAGCGGAGATCGTCGGCCAGGTTCTGGTGGCGCGCGACCGGCTCGGCGATTTCCCGGGCGGCGTCGCGCCGACCGATGGCCTCGTGCCGTCGGGCGAGGGCGTTCGCGCGGTGTCGAATATCGTCTTTATGGGGATGGGCGAACCGCTCTACAATTTCGAGGCGGTGCGCGATGCGATCGCGGTCATGACCGACGGAGACGGACTGTCGCTCTCCAGGCGCCGCATCACCGTCTCGACATCTGGCGTCGCGCCCGAAATGTCGAGGCTTGGAGCCGAATGCGGGACCATGCTCGCGGTATCGCTGCATGCGACCAACAACCCGCTGCGCGACAGGCTCGTGCCGCTCAACCGCAAATATCCAATCGAGCAGCTTATGCAGGCTTGCCGCGACTATCCGGGCGCGTCCAACGCCCGGCGCATCACATTCGAATATGTGATGCTGAAGGGCGTGAACGACACGCCGGCGGAGGCAAAGGAGCTCGTGCGCCTGCTCAAGGGCCTGCCGGCCAAAATCAACCTCATTCCATTCAATCCATGGCCCGGAAGCCCCTTCGAGTGCTCTGATTGGGAAACGATTGAGCGATTCTCGGAAATCGTCTTCAACGCGGGCTATGCGAGCCCGGTGCGCACGCCGCGCGGCCGCGACATCCTCGCCGCCTGCGGGCAACTGAAGAGCGAAAGCGAGAAATTGCGGGCGCGGGCGCGGATGATGCTCGAGGAGAGTCTGGCCGTTGGACAAGAATGACGCGCGCCCGGCGCGACCCCGCTCGCGCCTCAATGCTGGACCATTTAGCGTGTCTTGGTCGCAGGCTACCCGCTGGTTGCGTTTTTGGCGGAACTCATCATCTTCATCGCCCCATCCTTCGACAGCCTGACCACCGAGCGCGCGCATGGACCAAATTACAGGAGACCGTCCTTCCCACGAACTCCATCGAACGCCCCGGCGCAGCGAACGCCTGCGCCAGCGGGCGGCATGGATGTATTTCGTCGAGGAAATGACCCAGAGCGCCATCGCCGACGCGCTCGGGGTCGGGCGGGTGACGGTCGTCAGGATGCTGGCGGAGGCGAAGGCGCTCGGCGAGGTCCGAATTGCCCTCGCGCGTGGAAACGCCGAGCTCGGCGGCCTCGAGGCCGCCCTTTGCAAGGCTTATGGATTCGAGGAGGCGATCGTCGCGCCGCTTTCCTCGCCGTCCGCCGACGCCACTGCCCCGATCAGCGCGGCGCTTGGCGAATATGTTTCCGCGCTGCTGCGCAACGAGATGAAAATCGGCCTCGGCTGGGGTCGCACGCTGAACCGCTCGCTCGAGTATCTGCGCGAGCGCTCGCTGAAAAATCTCAGCGTCGTCTCGCTGGTTGGCGGGGTCACCCATTTCGCGCATGACAATCCGGCGGAATTTCCTTCCGCCTTCGCTCGCGCGTTCAACGCGGACTGCTATCTCATTCCGGCGCCGGCGCTGGTCGACAGCCCGGCGACCAAGGCGGCGCTGATCGAGCGCTGCGGCCTCGGCGCCGTCTATGCGTTCGCCAACGCGCTGGACGCCATCGTCGTCAGTGTCGGCTCGCTCGGCGACCTGGCGACGATCTCGCGCTTCGAACTCATCGGCAAGGCCGACCGGCGCGTGATGAGCGAATACGGCGGCGTCGGCGAACTGCTTTGCAACGTCTACGACAAGGAAGGCCGCTTCATCGACCATCCGCTCAATCAGCGGGTCATGTCAGTGCCGATGGAAGCGGTTTGCACCGCGCCGGTCCGGGTGCTCGCCGCCGGCGGCGCCCACAAGCTCGCCGCAATTCAGGGAGCGCTCAAGCTCCTGAGGCCGACGGCGTTCGTGACCGACGAGGCGAGCGCGCGTCGGCTGACGGGCCAGTCGGTGTAGGGGCAAAACCCCATCGCTCTGCTTACGCCGGCGACCCGATCGCCTGGCGCAAAGAGCGGGCTTTCCCTGACGGCTTGGCGAACGGGCGAAGTCCTGACCCAAACCGCGCGTTCCCCTCCAGTCCCGACGGAACGCGCGGGACTCCGGATTGACGGTCCAAGCCCCCTTATTCCATAGTCGATCCGTTTCAATATGAAAAATCGCCGGTTCGGCGAATTTCCAAGCATCCGAGATCTATGGGAGGAAGATCATGGCCAACTATGTGATTGTCGGGGCCGGCTCGGCCGGCTGCGTACTGGCGGCGCGGCTCTCAGAGGATCCGGCGGCAGAGGTCGTGCTCATCGAGGCGGGCCCGCCCGACCGGGCGCAGGAGATTCACATCCCGGTCGCCTGGAGGCAACTCTTCAAGTCGCGGCACGACTGGGACTACGCAAGCGAGACGGAGCCCGGGCTTGACCGCCGTCGCGTCTACCTGCCGCGCGGCAAGATGCTCGGCGGTTCGAGCTCGATGAACGCGATGATTTACATCCGGGGAGCCCGCGCCGACTACGACGGCTAGCGAGCGAGGGCGCGAAGGGGTGGGCCTACGATGATCTCCTGCCCTACTTTCGCCGGTCGGAAGCCAATGAGCGCGGCGAGGACCAGTACCACGGCAAACTCGGCCCGTTGACGGTCAGCGATGGGCGGTCGCGATATTCGCTGATGGACGCCTTCGTGGAGGCGGGGGTGGAGGCGGGCCATCCCCGCAATCCCGACTTCAACGGCGAGAAGCAGGACGGCGTCGGCCTCTATCAGCTCACCCAGCGCAACGGCATGCGCTGCAGCGCCGCCGTCGCCTTTCTCCATCCCGCTCTCGGCCGTCCAAACCTGAAGGTCGTCACGGACGCGCTCGCGACCCGGATTCTGTTCGATGGGCCTCGGGCGAGCGGCGTCGAAATCATCCGCCACGGCGAGCTTCAGGAGATCCACGCAGAGACGGAGGTTATCTTGTCCGCCGGTGCATACAATTCGCCTCAATTGCTGCTCCTTTCGGGGATCGGCCCGGCGAGCGACCTGGCCCAGCTGATGATCCCGGTCCGTGTCGATCTGCCGGTCGGCGAGGGCCTGCAGGATCACCCCATTGTCGTGATGAGCTGGCATTCGGAGACCGAGGGCTTGCTCAGCGCGCGCTCGCCCGCGAACGTAGAGCGCCTTCAGCGCGAAGGTCGCGGGCCGCTCACCTCGAACGCCTCCGAGGCCGGCGGGTTTTTCCGCACTCGGAGCGATCTCGAAGCGCCAGACATCCAGTTTCACGCGGCGCCCGCCAACGCCCTTATCGGCGAGGAGGCGCTGACGAGGCCGACGAGTCACGGCGTCGCGTTCGGACCGTGCGTGCTAAAGCCGACGAGCCGCGGCAAGCTATCGTTGCGCACCGCGGACCCCGGCTCGAAGCCGCGCATCTTCCACAATTTCTTCGCCGCCGAGGAAGACCGGCGGAGCATGATCGAAGGCGTTCGGATCGGCCTCGACATCGCCGCGCAACCGGCGCTTCGCGCCCATATCAAGGGGCCGAATTTTGTCCCGCACTCGCCGGCGGATACGGATGTCTGGGATTACGTCCGGCGCTACGCCTACACGACCAACACCCCACAAGCACTTGCGCGATCGGGCCCGTAGTCGACAGCGAGCTCAAGGTGCATGGCGTCGAAAGGCTCCGGGTCGTGGACGCTTCGGTCATGCCGAGCGTCGTGCGCGGCAACACCAACGCGCCGACGATCATGATCGCGGAGACAGCCGCCGATCTGATCCGCAGCACGCGCAGCCCCGCCCCGATCGCGGCCTAGGTACCGAACGCCCCCGGCCCGACGCGTCCGGTGCTTCTCGCTCGTTCACTTCGTCGGCCGGGGGCAACAGCGCAGATAGAGCCCCAGTCTGCCCAAACTCGTCTAGCCCGCTACGCCAGCGGCCCCGCTGGCCGCAAGACGCCGGTCTCGAGGCCGTTCCAGTTCACAAGCCGCGGCGCGACGAAGGGCGCGAGCCTGGCGCGGACATCCGGCTCGAATCCGCCGAAGCGCTCGAGGAGCGACGCGATCGCGACCTGCGCCGCGCGCGCTCCCCCGTCGTCGGCCTTGACCGCAAGCCCCAGCCCTGCCTCCGGCAGCGCGGCGCAGAATACGCCTTCGGCCCCCGTCTTGGTGAAGGCGCGTGCGCCCAGCACAGTCATGATCTCGGTATCGAACCGCCCTGCCCCGGCGACCGCCGCCGGATGGGCCGCCACCGCCGCCCGGATCCGCGCCGCCGCGTTGGCGCGCGACCGCGCGAGCCCGTCGCCGGTCACGAACCGCGCAAAACCATAAGCCAGCGAGCGCAGAGGAATCGCATAGGTCGGGATCGAGCAGCCGTCGATCCCCCGCGTTTCCTCGTCGAGCCGCGCCTTTGTCATGTCGGCGACCGCAGCCGCAACCTCGCGCTGGACCGGGTGATCCGGAGCGAGATAGCCCCTGGGGTCGACCCCTTCGGCGCAGGCAAGGCAGATGAAACCCGCGTGCTTGCCGGAGCAATTGTTGTGCAGCGCATTCGGGGTCCCACCGGAACGCGCAAGCGCCCTCGCCGCGGCCTCGCCAAGCGGCCAATGAACGCCGCACTCGAGCACGCTCTCGTCGCGCCCGGCCTTCGCAAGCATCGCCCGCGCGGTTGCGACATGGTCCTCCTCGCCGGAATGCGAAGCGCAGGCGAGCGCGATCTCCTTTGGGCTCAAGCCGAGGCGGTCTGCGGCGCCGCTCTCGA
This sequence comes from uncultured Alphaproteobacteria bacterium, assembly GCA_963787135.1. Classification (GTDB taxonomy): domain Bacteria; phylum Pseudomonadota; class Alphaproteobacteria; order Rhizobiales; family Beijerinckiaceae; genus Roseiarcus. Next base: position 291,449 of record CAWBBW010000007.1, read on the forward strand.
GCAGCGGCAGGGCCTGCAGCGCCTTGATGGCGGAGCGCGGGTAGACCGGCCGCTCGATGTCGCCGAACGCCATCACGATCGCGCCGGTAGCGTCGACCACCGCTCCAGCGCCGCGATGGGCCGATTCGACCCGATCGCCGCGCAAAACCTCGGCGATCACGGGATTGCCCATCTCCGGCTCCTCGAAAGCGCGGCCAATCGGCGCATGGGCAAGCCCGCGCCGGAAGACTAAATTGCTAGCGCAGCCGGGGGACCGGCGATAGGAGGGGTTTTTTGGAGGCGTGAGGCATGCGCGTTCGGGAGGTGATGACCTATGGCGCGATCGGCGTGCCCGAGACGGCGACGCTGGCCGAGACGATCGAGACCCTGCTCCGCTCGCACGTCAGCGCCCTTCTTGTTTTCGACGCCGAGCACGCTTTGGCCGGCATCTTGAGCGAAGGGGACCTTTTGCGCCGGGCCGAGCTCGGCACGGAAACAAAGCGCGCGCACTGGCTGGAGTTCCTGCTCAGCGGCGGCCGTCTCGCCGAGACTTACGCGCACAGCCATGGGCGCAGGGCCAGCGAAGTCATGACCGCCAAGGTGGTGACCATCCCCGAGGACGCAGACCTCAGCGAGGCAGTCGACCTGATGCTCAAGCGCAACGTCAAGCGGTTGCCGGTGCTGCGAGGCGACTCGGTCGTCGGCGTCATCTCGCGCTCCGACTTGCTGAAGGGCCTGCTGGCGTCGTTGCCGAAGGCGGGCGCCCCGCATCCGGACGCGGAGATCAAGGCCTCCATTCAGGCCGACCTCGACAAACTCGCTTGGGCGCCCCGCGCGAGCGTCCGCGTCGAAGTCGCCAAAGGCGTGGTCACCTTCGAGGGCGCAATCACTGACGAGCGCATGCGCTCGGGCCTCAAGGTGATCGCCGAGAACACGCCCGGAGTGACCGCCGTCCACGACCGCATGTCCTGGATCGAGCCCAACTCCGGTTTCTACGTGCCGTCAGAGGAAGACGATCGGTCATAGCGCACGGACGCCCTGAGCGGCTCCCTGCAACGGTTGCCCCGTCCGCCTCGAATGTGCATTCTGCGCGCTCTCGCGCAAAACGGACGACCGGCGAGAAGCGTCTGTGGGCGTGCTCGGACATAGGCAACCGGGTCCAGAATGATCGAGGAACCGCCCCCGCTGGTGTTCGCGCCGGCCGTCGAACGACCGCCAGCCGAGCTGGTCGAGGGATTCCGGGGCGCGCCGACAGGCTTCATCGTCGATGCGATGGGCGGCTCGGGCGCGCTCGACTGGCGCATCAGGCCGATCGTCGGCCGCTCCTTCCTCGGCGTCGCGCTGACCTGCGACTGCGGCGCGGGCGACAACCTGGCTCTGATTGCCGCCTGCGCGGAGAGCGAGCCCGGCGACGTGCTGGTCGCGGCGACAGGCGGCTTTGCCGGCGCCGCAGTAACCGGAGATCTTCTGCTCGGCGTCGCGCGCAATCGCGGCGTCGTCGGCTTCGTCACCGACGGCCTCGTGCGCGACGTCGCCGATCTCGAGGCGCTGAACCTGCCGGTCTGCGCCATGGGCCTGACGCCGAATTCTCCCGGCAGGCGCGGCCCGGGCACGGTCGGTCTGCCGATCGTCTGCGGCGGCTCAACGGTCGCCACCGGCGACGTGGTCGTCGGCGATCGCGACGGCGTCGTCGTCGTGCCGCGCGCGCGGCTCGCCGAAACGCTTGCCAATCTGACCCAGGTCAAAGCCGCCGAAGCCGCAATGCTGGAGCGCGTGCGCGCGGGCTTACGAGAACTTCCCGTCACGCCCCTTGCGCGGCGTCCCGAGAGCCGGACATGACGGCGGAAGCCTGCGTCGCCGTGCAGGCAAGGCTGCGGAGGCTGGGCGCATGATCGATTTCCCCATCATCGACTCCCACATCCATCTGCTCGACCAGAAGCGCTTCGGCTACGCCTGGGCGAGCGGCGCGCCGGCCCTCAAGCGCGACTGGACGCCGGACGACCTCGCCGGCGCAGCTAAACCCTTCGAGATCGAAGGCTTGGTCTTCGTCGAAGTCGATGTCGACACGCCGCAATATCTGGACGAGGCGGCCTGGGTCGACGAGCTCGCCAAACGCGACCGTCGGGTGCTCGGCGCCGTCGCCTGCCTGCCTCTGGAAAAGGGCGCCGCGATCGAGCCGGAGATGGCCCGCATCGCCGGGCTCAAATCAGTCCGCGGCGTCCGCCGCCTCATCCAGAACCAGCCCGATCCCGAGTATGTGCTGAAGCCGGCGTTCCTCGAAGCGATGCGGCTCCTGCCGAAATACAATCTCTCGTTCGACATTTGCGTCTTCCATCCGCAATTGCCGAACACGCTGAAGATGATGCGCCTTTGTCCCGAGGTCGCCTTCGTCCTCGATCACATCGGCAAGCCCGGGATCAAGGCGGGTCTCGCCGATCCCTGGCGGGCCCACATCCGCGAGATGGCGGCGCTGCCGAATGTCGTGTGCAAGCTCTCGGGCCTCACGACCGAGGCCGATCCCAAGTCCTGGACGCGTGAGCAATTGCGGCCCTGCATCGACCACGTCGTCGAATGCTTCGGCCCGGACCGCATTCTCTACGGCGGCGACTGGCCGGTCTCCGAACTTGCCGGCAGCTATCTCCAGTGGCTCATGACGCTCGACTGGGCGACCGCAGGCTTTTCCAGCGCCGACAAGCGCAAGCTCTTCCGCGACAACGCCGTCAAGGCCTATCGCCTGAGCGTCTGATGGACGCCGCCGCCCTGCAGCGCCAAGGCTACAGCGTCGCCGCCTTGCGCGCGCTCGCGATGAAGCGGCTGCCGCGCATGGTGTTCGACATGGTCGACGGCGCCGCCGGCGACGAGATCACCATGCGGCGCAACGAAGCGGCGCTCGCTGCGATCGAACTCGCGCCCAGGCTGCTCGAAGGCGCGCCGAAGCGCGACCAATCGGTCGAGCTGTTTGGCTTGAGGCTTCCGTCGCCGGTCATCATCGGGCCGACCGGCCTCGCGGGCCTCCTGTGGCCGCACGCCGAACTGGCAGCGGCGCGAGCGGCGGCGCGGTTCGGAACGATCTATTCGACCAGCCACGCCTCGACCGCGACCATCGAGGAGATCGGCGCGGCGACGCGGGGGGTGAAATGGATGCAGGTGTTCCTCTACAAGGATCGGGCCTTGACCGCCGAATTCGCGGCGCGAGCCGCGAGCGCCGGATATCAAGGCCTGATCCTCACCGTCGACAATCAGGTGACCGCCGGCCGCGACCGCGACGCGCGCAATGGGCTGAGCTTTCCCCTGCGGTGGGGTCCGCGGAGCCTCTTTGACTTCGTAAGCCATCCCGGCTGGCTCATGCGCATGTCCCGGACCCCGTCGCCGACCTTCGTCAATTACGGCGCCCGGACGTCGATCGGCGCCTTCGGCCCGCTGATGGCGGAGCAACTCGATCCGGCGGTGAGTTGGAGCGACGTCGAATGGCTCCGCCGGCAATGGCGCGGCCCGCTGGTGATCAAGGGCCTGCTGCATCCCGACGACGCGCGCGAAGCGCTGAAGCGCGGCGCCGATGCGATCGTCGTCTCCAATCACGGCGGCCGCCAGCTCGACGGCGCAGTCGCCTCGATCACGGCGCTGCCGGGCGTCGTCGATGCAGTCGGCGGCGCAGCGCCGGTCATGATCGACGGCGGCTTCCGCCGCGGCGTCGACGTGGTGAAGGCGCTGGCGCTTGGCGCGCGCGCCGTGCTGATCGGCCGGCCCCATCTCTGGGGCGTCGCCTGCGCCGGCGAGGAGGGGGTGTTTTGGGTGCTCGAGCTCTTCCGCCGCGAGATCGACCGCGCGCTTGCGCTTGGGAGCTGGGACAGCCTCGCGAAACTCGACCGCAGCGTGATCTTTGACCCGAATGCCGGCGCGAGGTGACCCCACCGGCCGCCTGCCGAAGAAGCCAGCTCCGCGATCCGCGCCGGGTATTGCCAACCCAGCCCTAAAGGCGATTTAACTTAACTTCCTCGAAATTAGAGGGGAGAGAGCCAGGTTTTGGGAGGACCTCCCGATGATATTTCGGAACATTCTAACCTGCGCCTTGGCCCTGGCGGGCGCTTTGAGCGTCATTGTATCAGCTTTGGGGCAACAGGAAGCGGAACGGCAAGTGCAACGCGATGCGGCTATCGGCCAGACAGTGAGGGTTCGGGGCCATGTCAATTATTCGCACAACTGCAGCGACGTCGTCCCGACCGCCATAGCCGTCATTCAGGCGCCTCAGCACGGAACGCTTGCAATAAGAGACGAAATTGTTCGTTCGACCGATGCGGAGCTCGGAGGCGGCTGCGTCGGCAGCAGCGGCATGGGAAAAGCCGTGTATTACTCCCGCGTCAATGAGGGCCCCGATGCGTTCAACTACGACTCGACGTCTCTGAACGGGGTCGTACATGTGCACGTCGCCATAGGATCCGCCGGAATCTCCGGCCCTACGGTCGCCGACTCTCAGCCGACACTGCCGGCGCTGCCGACGCCGGCTCAGCTGCTTGGCGGCGAGCCGATGCGCATTGCGCTTGTGCGCGCGCAGGGGCCGGCGTGCGATCCGAACTGCCCGACATGGATCGCCGCCGAGGGCAAGATCATGCCAGGGACCGCGGAAAAACTGCGCCTGGTGATCCAGTCGCTGGCTGGCCGGCGATTGCCAATCCTCGTCAATTCGCCAGGGGGCTTCGTCGCCGACGCCATGGCGATGGGCCGGCTCATCCGTCGCAGCGGCCTCAGCGTCGCGGTGGCGGACACCCGCCTCGCCGAATGCGTCCCCGCTGGCAAAAGCTGCGAGGACCAGCGCGCCGCGACTTCGCTCCCGGCGATATGCGCGTCCGCCTGCTCGCTTGTGCTGGCGGGCGGGGTACGACGCTACGTCAGCGACGCCAGCTTCGTTGGCGTCCATGAGCTGATGACGGTGCGGACCATCACGCATACCCTGCGTCGGTACGAGATCCTTTATCGCATTGTCGGGGGCCGGAAGCAGGAGGTTTCGCGGCAGCTCATCAGCGAGAAGAGCTCGACCAATTCGACGGTCTCCGAGGCAGGCGAGGACCTTGAACGCTCGGCCGCAGGCTATTTCGCGGAGATGGGGGTGGGAGAGCCCGTCGTGCATCTGACGTCGACGACCCCTTCCACGTCGATCCGCCGCCTCTCCGCGGAGGAGCTGCGCGACTCCCGTCTCGCCACCCACGTCCTCAACGGCGCGTTTCCCATCAACGCCGGCGCGGGCCTCAATGGACTGGCGGCGACCAGCATCGACGACGGGGCGAACGGGGACTTTTTCGCCGAGGGCGCCGCGCCGCTGACGCTTGGCGACGGACGCGCAGTGGAGGTGAACATACAAATCAGGCGCCACCCCGCGGGCGGCAATGCCCGCCTCGATCTTGCCGTTCGCGACCCTGCCACGAAGGAAGCCATCGAAGCGGGAAAGAACGGGGCGCTCCTCATCGTCGGACCCGCAGGGCCGGCATTCGCAGCGCTGCCCCGCAAGGACCAACGGCTGCGGATGACAGTCCCCCTCTCGCTGCTCTGCGGGCTGCGCGGCGCACGAACGGCGACGCTGACCTTATTCGACGATGAGGCCGGCACGGATGGCGCCTGGGCGCCGGTCCCGTTCGACATCGATGCGCTCGTCGGCGCGAAACCGCTGCTCGACGAAGCCTGTCCGCCAGGCCGCTCGACCCAGCGATGACGACGGCCAAACTTAGTCGCCGCGCCGTCGGCCCTTGGGGCCAGCGTCGAATTACGGTTGGGGCTCCAGGACGATCAGCAGGTCTTTGGCGTCGACAGGCTGGCCAGGCGAAACCAGAACCTCGCTGATCTTGCCGTCGCGGGGTGCGGAGAGCGATGTCTCCATCTTCATCGCCTCGAGCGTCAGCAGGAGATCGCCTGCCTTCACCTGCAGCCCCGGCTTCACGGCGATCGTCGCCACGGCGCCCGGCATCGGCGCGGCGATATGCTGCTCGTTGCCGTCCTCCGCCTTGCGGCGCGCCGGCAGTGACGCCGTCGCTGAACGATTGGGCACCTTGACGATCCGGGGTTGGCCGTTGAGTTCGAAGAATATGCGGACCTGCCCCTCCTCGTCGGTTTCGCCGATCGCCTGAAGCCTGACGTCAAGCGCTTTGCCCTTTTCGATCCCCAGGTTCACCTCGTCGCCGACCTGCATTCCATAGAAGTAGACCGGCGTCGGCAGCACCGAAACCGGTCCATATTTGCGCGCGGCGTGAGCGAAGTCGGCAAAGACTTTCGGATACATCTGGTAGGAGGCGAGCTCCTGATCGCTGACGCGCCTCTCCAGCCGCTTCTCGATCTCGGATCGTTGCGCGGCGAAATCGGCGTCCGCCAACAGCGACCCGGGACGCGCCGTCGTCGGCGCCTCGCCCTTGAGAGCCTTCGCCTGCAATTCGACCGGCCAGCCTCCCGGCGGCTGACCAAGGTCGCCGCGCAGCATTTCGACGACGGAGGTAGGGAATGCGATATCGCGCTTTGGATCGAGAACGTCGGCCGGTCCCAACCCTTGCGACACCATCATCAGCGCCATGTCGCCGACGACTTTGGAGGAAGGCGTGACCTTGACGATGTCGCCGAACATGTCGTTGACCTCGCGGTAGGCCTTGGCGACTTCATGCCAGCGCGCTTCGAGTCCTAAAGATCGCGCCTGCTCCTTGAGATTGGTGAACTGGCCGCCCGGCATCTCGTGCAGGTAGACCTCCGAGGCGCCGGATTTCATGTTGGTTTCGAAGGCGGCGTACTGGCCGCGCGCCGCCTCCCAATAAAAGCTGATGCGGCGGATCGCCTCGGGATCGAGCCCCGTATCGCGGTCGGTGTGACGCAAGGCTTCGACCAGCGAGCCGAGGCAAGGCTGCGAGGTCGCGCCGGACATCGCGTCCATCGCCGCGTCGATCGCATCCACGCCCGCTTCGACCGCGGCCAGCACCGTCGCGCCCGAAATCCCCGAGGTGTCGTGCGTATGGAGATGGATCGGCAGCCCGACCTCCTCTCTCAGCGCCTTGACCAGAACCCTCGCCGCGGCGGGCTTCAGGAGGCCGGCCATGTCCTTGAGGCCGAGGATGTGGCAACCCGCCCGCTCCAGGTCTTTGGCGAGGTCGACATAGTAGCGGAGCGAATATTTCGTCCGGTCTGGATCGAGAATATCTCCGGTGTAGCAGATCGCGCCTTCGGCGAGCTTGCCGGATTCGCAGACGTGCGTCGATCGCGACGCGCATGTTTTCGACCCAGTTGAGGCAGTCGAAAATGCGGAACACGTCCATGCCGGCGCTCGCCGCCTCACGAACGAAATAACGAACCACATTGTCGGGATAGTTGGTGTAGCCGACGCCATTGGCGCCGCGCAGCAACATCTGGGTCAGGATGTTGGGAACCTTCTCCCGCAGCAGCGCGAGCCGCTCCCACGGGTCTTCGGTGAGAAACCTCATCGACACGTCGAATGTCGCGCCGCCCCAGCATTCCAGCGACAATAGCTGCGGCAGCGCCCGAGGCATATGCGCCGGCGATCGCGACGAGATCATGGGTGCGCATGCGCGTCGCGAGCAGGGATTGATGGGCGTCGCGCATCGTCGTATCGGTGACGAGGACGCGCTTCTCGTTGCGAATCCAGGCGGCGAATTTCGCCGCGCCCAATCGATCGAGACGTTGCTTCGTGCCTTCATGCGGCTGAGGCGGAAGCGCGAAGACCGGCGCCTCGGGCTTGCGGGCGTCGGCCATGGGTTTCGCGCGGCCTTTGACTTCGGGGTGACCGTTGACGGTGACGTCGGCGATGTAGGTCAGGAGTTTGGTCGCGCGGTCGCGCCGTTTCTTGACTGCGAACAGTTCCGGCGTCTCGTCGATGAACCGGGTGGTGTACTCGTTCTTGCGAAACTTCGGGTGATTGAGCACGGCTTCGAGGAAGGCGAGGTTGGTGGCGACCCCCCGGATTCTGTACTCGCGGAGCGCACGATCCATCCGTGCGACGACCTCCTCGGGCGACGGCGCCCAGGCGGTGACTTTCTCCAATAGCGCGTCATAGTAACGCGTGACGACCGCCCCGGAGTAGGCCGTGCCTCCGTCGACCCGGATGCCGAAGCCGAAGGCGCCGCGATAGGCGGTGATGCGGCCGTAGTCGGGAATGAAATTGTTGTCGGGATTTTCGGTGGTGATGCGGCACTGAAGCGCGTGGCCGTTGAGTTCGATCTCGTCCTGCGGCGGAATTCCGGTCTCGTCGATATGGCCGAGGCGGCCGCCTTCGAGGATCTTGATTTGCGCCTTGACGATGTCGAGGCCCGTGACCTGTTCGGTCACGGTATGCTCCACCTGGATGCGCGGATTGACCTCGATGAAATAGAAGGCGCCCGTGTCGGCGTCCATGAGAAACTCGACCGTGCCCGCGCCCCGGTACTGGGTCGCCTTGCCGATCGCGAGAGCGGCGTTGCAAAGGGCCTCGCGGACCGCCGGGTCGAGATACGGCGCCGGCGCGCGCTCGATCACTTTCTGATTGCGCCGCTGAATCGTGCAGTCGCGTTCGAAGAGATGGACCAGGCCGCCGTGGGTGTCGCCCAGCAGCTGCACTTCGATGTGGCGGGCGCGCCGGACGAGCTTTTCCAGATAGACTTCATCCTTGCCGAAGGCCGCCTTGGCTTCGCGTTTGCCGGCCTGAACGGCGTCGAGCAGCTTGTCCTCGCTTTCGATCGGCCGCATGCCCCGGCCGCCGCCGCCCCAGGACGCCTTGAGCATGACCGGATAGCCGACTGCCGCCGCCAGCCGTTTCACTTCATCCGGGTCGTCGGGAAGCGGTTCGGTCGCGGGCATGACTGGCACGCCAACGGAGACCGCGAGATTGCGCGCGGCGACCTTGTTGCCGAGCGTGCGCATGGTCTCAGGTCTGGGCCCGATGAAGAGGATGCCATGGTCGGCGCAGGCTTCCGAGAATTCCGGGCTCTCAGACAAAAAGCCGTAACCAGGATGGATCGCGTCGACCTTTGCGGCAATCGCGACCCGGATCACCTCTTCGATCGAGAGATAGGCCTCGAGCGGTCCAAGATGCAGTTCGCCCGAAGCGCCCCGCCCGACAAGATAGGCCTCGTCCGACTTGAAGCGGTGGAGCGAGAGCTTGTCCTCTTCGGCATAGATCGCCACCGTCTGAATTCCGAGTTCGGCCGCTGCGCGAAACACGCGGATCGCGATCTCGCTGCGGTTGGCGACGAGAAGCCGCTCAATGCGGCGCGCGGCCGCTGGATGTGCATTCATCTCGCAAGCTCGACTTTCCGTGAGGCCGCGGGGCGGCCGCGGACTTCATCCGAATGGAAGCCGAACCGCGGCGTCGCCCGCGGGCGTTCCCAGACGAGGAAACCTGCCTCTTTTCATCGCCTGATCGCGGCTCTTCGAACCGAAGCAATGAGCGCGCCAGTTCGGAACCGGGCGCGGGCGCTCGGATCGTCGGGGGTGCGAGGGCAGTCTTTTCAGGACTCCGTGCTGGGGCATGAGCAAATTACGACCCGCTCTGCCTAATTCATTGGCATATCTGGAGCGCATATCGGAATGGCCGGCTAAAATTCCGGAGGGCAACCGAGAGAAACCGGCCGTGCAATTAAAACCCACCCGCATGGTGCTGATCGCCGGCGCAGAGGCGCTAGCCGGCTCAGCGCGCGCAGGCGGGTTCGGGGGCGCCATCGGAATAGAGCGAATCATCACGTTTTACTTCGCGATGTCCGCCGATCGCGACTGGCTCGTTGAAATCCTGATGGAAATCTCGACACGGATATCACACTTGCTCTGTCGTCCAGCTACGAGATACTGGCCTAGCAGCCGTTAACAAGGGTAAAGCCAACTGATACCAAGTAATTACGACTGCCGCAAAGTAAATGCTGACATGGCCTTTACTGTGTAAGCTTTGGATTAAAAAAAGACTCTTGACTTACCGAGAGTTTTGGAGTAATCGATAAGAGGCTGGAGCGGCGTTCGGCAGCGGGACGCGTATCATTTGTTTTTGATTTTTTTCGGGCGCGGCCGGTGCGGCAGCGTCCTGGTGAACAAAGTAATTCCTACTGAAAACGCCCCCAGCTTAAAGCAACGTCAGCGCAGCTTTGATTGAATGCGCTGCCTGAACGCCGTCATCACGGCGGAATTTTAGGGGAGGTAGGCCATGGCACGTGCGCCAAACACGCCGGATAACGGCGAAAATTTCGTTCACCACATCGTCGCCGATCCAAAAAACGTTCCCGACGTGATGATGCTTTATGGCTATCCCGGCGCTTCGTCCGAGGAAGGTCATGAACGCCTCTATTTATCTGCTGATCTGAGCCGATATGTGGAGGTGCCGAGGACCGCCATCCTGCATCGCGAACACGCGAGCAAGGAACAGGACCCGCACGGCGGCGTCACCCTCTGGGTGAAGAAGGACGCGGCGCTCATCAACAAGATGGCGCCGGCGCAGCAGGCAGCCCAGCAAGCGCTCGCCTATTATTTCGCCGGAGCCCTTCAGGGTGGCGCGGCCGGCGCGCAGGCAATGGGCCCTGGCGGACCCCCGCAAACCATCGTCGAGGCCGCCTGTCCCGCCTCAATAGCATGTACCGCGGAGTGTACGCATGTGGGGCCATGCCTCACCCATATCGTGACTTGCGCCGCAACCTGCCACGCGACGTGCGCCGCGACCTGCGCGGCAACGTGCCACGTGACCTGCCATGCCACTTGCGTCCCGCACGCGTGCACGCTGGCGACTTGCGGTGTGACCTGCATCGCAACCTGCCATGTGACCTGCGCGGCGACCTGCGTCGCAACGTGTCACGCGACGTGCGCGGCAACTTGCGTGGCGACATGTCACGCGACGTGCCACGCCACATGCATCCCTGTGTGCACGCACGCAACGCCCTGCGTGCGGCCGACGTTGAACCAGCCGGATTGTCCATTCCCGTCGGAAATCTGCACTCACGTCGCGCCGTGCACGCAGTTGCCGAACTGCCGGCTTCCGGAGGCAGCTCCCGCGGGCATGGGCGCGGCGGGGCAAGTCGGTTGCGCGAATTTCACCAGGGCCGCAAGCGTTCAGATCGCTTGTTCGGCCGCCTGCCCGACGCGTTACTACACCTGCTATGATTGCGGGCAGACGCGTCTGCCGATCGCTTGCTCGGAGGTTTGCCCGAGTTGCTTCAACACCTGCAATTACGAGTGCATCACGCATGCCGGCGGCCCGTGCATCGTGTCGGTAGTTGTCTGCCCGGGGCAGAGCCCCGCGTGCCCGTATTAGACTCTCGGCGGATCGCGGCGCCCTCAAGGCGCCGCGACCTCGTCGAGCGGCGCGGCGGAAAAGGATACTGCGGCCGCCTGAGTAACCAGAAGTAAGACAAGGCTGCGGGCAAGCAACTGTCGTCAGCCTAGAGTATATAATGTAAGACCTGTTACCACGTAACTCCAGGTTCAAAAAACACTATTGACTTACCGAGAGTTATGGAGTATCGCCTCAATATGGATATTCCGTCACGGCAGGACACGTAGCGATTATTTTTGGTTTTTGCTTCTGATCGGGCGGCGTCCGGGTCAGCAATTTTATTCCTACTGAGAACGGCTCCCGATCCAAAGAGCAATGTCAGCGCAGCTTTGATTGAATGCGCTGCGCAAACGCCCGTCTTCGCGACGGAATTTCAGGGGAGGTAGGCCATGGCTCGTGCGCCAAACGCAGCAGAAAACGGCGGCGAAAATTTCGTTCACCATATCGTCGCCGATCCGAAAAACGTGATGGTTAGGTATGGGTCTGAGGAGGATGAGCGTTATTGGTGTGACTAGCCGGTAGTGGAGGTGCCAGGAGGATTGATCGGGAGCACGCGAGCAAGGAACAGGATCCGCACGGGGGTATGTGGGTGAGAAGGACGCGGCGCTATCACAGGTGCGCGGCGCAGCAAGCGGCGCAGCGCTCGCCTACTATTCGCGGAGCGCAAGGCGGGCCGGGCAGCGCGGCGATGCTGGGGGACAACTACTCCGGCCGCTGCTCGCGCGCCGGAGGCACGAACCAGTGGCGTGGGGACGCGGCGATGGAAGGAGATGCCATGCGACCTGCGTGCCCTGCGTGAGGACGGAACTCTGCACCGAGGTCTTGCCGCAGTGCACGCATTTGGGGCACTGCCCGCTGCCTCAAGGGGCGCAGGCCGGGATGGGGGCGGACGCGCAATACGGCTGCGGATATGGCACGATACACGGAAGCGCTCAGGTTATTGCATGCTCGGTCGCCTGTCCGTCGGTCCACACCTGCAATGTCGTCGTGTGCTGGCAAACGCGTCTGGCGATCGCTTGCTCCGAGCTCTGCCCGACGCACCTGACCTGCAATTACGACTGTTACATAACGCGCAATCCGGCCGTCTGCCCCATCGCGTCGGCGATAGGGTGCCCGCCGCAGAGCCTCGGATGCCCGCAGCAGAGTCTCGGTTGCGGTGGACAGGGCCCTGCTCCGTTCGCGGGAGCGGGTTCGTTTTTCGGGAACCACTCATGTCCCGGAGTTTGCCGTCCTATGACGGTGGAGTGTTTGCAGTAGACGAACGACCCGCCCAATCGCGGCGCTCCGCCGGAGCGCCGCGATAACGTTGGACGATGGCTCTGGGCATCCCGAACACGCGCGGTGCGCTGCTCTCATCGCACGGCCTTGCCTGGGCCTCCCCGATGACCATAAATGGCTACAGTCCCTGAAGCGGGCGCCAAGCGGCGGGAGTGAAAGACGCCATGCACCTCACCGCCGCCAATCTGCCGTACTTTCTCATGGATCGAACCCTGCTCGGCGCCGACGAGCTGGCTTCGGGCCGCGTCTCCGTCCTCGACGCCAGCCGGCGCAACCGCAATTTCAAGGTAATGCGCCAGGGCGCGACCGGTCTCTTCGTCAAGCAGATGCGCGACATGCAGACCGACGCCATGCTCACCCTGAAGCGGGAGGCTGCCTGCTATGAGATCGCGCGCGACACTCCTGAAGTCGCCCGCATCATGCCGCGCCTCATTCGCTACGATGAAAATCGACACACGATTGTGCTCGAGCTCCTGCCCGACGCCGAGAGCCTCCTCGCTTACCATGGCCGCCACAAAGGCTTTCCGGTCGAGATCGGACGAATGTTGGGCGAAGGGATCGGCCTCTATCACGCCAAGGCCGGCGCGCTCGTCGAGAACGAGAAACTGAAACCGCTGCTGCTGCGGCAGACGCCGGTGATCCTCACGCTGGGCCGCGGCGGCCACGACATCCTCAGCCGCTTCGGCCGTATCGGGCCGACGGTTTCGGCGGTGCTCCAGCAGCACAAGGACTTTGAAGGCCTGCTCGACGCGCTCGGCGCGGAGTGGCGATTCGACAGCCTGATCCACGGCGACATGAAATGGGACAACGTGCTCGTTTTTCCGGGCGAGAACGGGCTCGACTTTCGCATTGCTGATTGGGAAATGGCGGACTTCGGCGACGCCGCCTGGGATGTGGGCGCGGTCCTGCAGAGCTTTCTCTCGACGTGGATCATGTCCATGCCGATCGCGAGCGGCCTGGCTCCGGAAGCCTATATCGGGATGGCGGCTCAGCCGCTCGAGGCGATGCGGCCGGTGCTCAAGGCCTTCTGGGAGGCATATGCGAAAACGCGTGGCTTCAACGACGAGCAGGGGCGGCGCGAACTTGCGCGCTGCATGCGCTTCGGCGCGGCTCGGTTGACCTGGTCGGCGATCGAGCAGCGCTTGTACGTTTCCCAGCTCGACCCGGCGGCGACCGCGCTTCTGCAGGTCAGCCTCAACATCCTCAAAGATCCGCCGCGCGCGGTGCGGGATTTTGTCGATGTCTAAGCGGCCCCGCGCTTCCACGTCTAAACGTCCCCGCGCGTCAGTGTCGAAGCGCCCTCGCGCGCCAGTATCCAAACGGCCGGGCGCGAGCGTAGTCGACGCGCAGAATCGGCTCGTCGCGGCGCTCGACAAGATCGAGATCCGATCGCCGGTCGAATTCGCCTTCGCCGGTGAGAAGCCGGTCGACGCGAGGACTCAGCAGCAGCCGTCCTCCTGGGGCGGACCGCCAGCGTCGGGCGAAGACATGCTGGCGAGGGGTATCCAGGCGACCCTCTATGACCGTTGCTATGCCGAGCGGCACGGCGCTGACGGCGCGGCGACGGATGCCGCGTTCTCAGCGCGGCTCAGAGCCGCCAACACCGGGCGCGAACGCTGGGACCGTGGCTGGATCATTCATCAGTTTGGGCCCAACGGCCAGGCGTTCGTCCGCAAGGGCGACCGCGAACGCGCGGCCATGCCGGGAGCTTTCATTTTCGACGGCCCGCCCGGCATGGCGCCGCAGATCGGATCGCAAATCAGCCTTCGTGCTTCCTGCGAGACGCTCGAGGCGCAGCCGGGCTATTACTTCGCCTTTGGCGAGACGCTCGACGAGCTCGCCGACCAGCTGAGCCTAACGCGCCTCTATTTCCACTGCGCCGCCGAGAACGCCGCTTCGCTTGTTGGCGAACTGACCTCCGCGTTCAATCGCTTTCAGACGCCATTCCAGATGAAGACGCCGGCTGCGCCGGCGCTCTATGGGCGAACAGACGCCGCAGTTCTCTATGTCGGCCAACGCTACTTCCCCATCGTGGCGCGGATCGTCGAGCAAGTTCGCAACAAAATTACGCTCGAATCCGCCACGCCGCTCTTCACCAAGACCCTCTGGCCAGGGATCGGCGCGGCAGTCGAACCTGGCTCCGGCGAAAGCTTCGGCTCGCATCGGTGCCGCCTGACCGCCGAGGGGATTGTGGACGCCTGGCGCGAAGGCGAACAAAAGACCCAGGCCCGCCTTGTGGCGATCGCGAAGCGCTTTCTCGGCGCGGGGCTCGACCTTACGCGCCCATGGCTCGGCCCGACAGGGTTCGATCCGTTTGAACGCCCCCAATCCGCGAGGCTCCCGTGACCGCTGAACGCGAGCGCTTTCTCAATGCGGCGGCTGCGATCGGCCGCCGGCTTTGCCGCGATGCGGTGTGGCACGAGGGCCGTTGCGGCTGGCTTGGCTGGGCCATGGAGCCGCATGGCGGGCAATGGGTCAGCGTCTATCGCGCCATGGGCGGGCTCGTCTATGACGGCACGGCCGGGATTGGCCTCTTTCTGGCGCGTGCCGCCCGCCTGACCGGCGATCCCATCATCGCTGCGACCGCGGAAGGCGCTTTGGCGCAGTCGCTCACCGCCGTCGAGGACCTCACGCAGACCGGCGAATATGGATATTATTCCGGGCTCTCGGGCGTCGCGCAGTGCTGCATCGTGGCCGGTTGGGCGCTGGGCCGCGAGGATATTGTCGCGCGTGGCCGCAAGGCGATGATGGCTTGCGCCAGGCTCCCGCCCAAACCGCAACGGCTCGACATCGTCAACGGCAGCGCAGGGGCAATTCCCACGCTTCTCGAAGCCGCCGAACGCTTCGGCGAGGCCGAGTTCGCTGACGCCGCCGTCCGCCACGGGGCTCATCTCGTCGCGTCGGCGACGCGCAGCGACAAGGGCTGGTCGTGGGACACGCTCGCCATGCCGGATCAGCCGCATCTCCTGGGCTTCGCCCACGGAGCGTCGGGGATTGCCTACGCGCTGGCGCTGCTGGGCGCTTCGACGGGCCGGAGCGACTTTGTCGACGCTGCGCGCGAGGGGATCCGTTACGAACGCGCCTATTTTCGCGAGACCGAGGGCAATTGGCCGGACTTGCGCAGCTTCGTGCAAGCGGGACCGACCGGCGAAGCGCCGTGCATGATCGCCTGGTGCCACGGCGCTCCCGGGGTCGGGTTCGCGCGCCTGATCCTCCATCAGCTCATGCCCGATGACCCGTCCATCCTGTTCGAGGCAGAGACGGCTTTGCGCACGACAGCCGCGACCCTAGGTCAGGTCTCGCCGGGAACCGGCAATTTCTCGCTCTGCCATGGCGATGGCGGAAACGCCGACCTGCTGCTCCTGGGAGCCGACCTCCTCCGGAGGCCAGAACTCAGGAAGGAAGCCGAATCTGCTGCGATCCGCGCGCTCGATCGCTTCGAAGACACGCGCTCGCCATGGCCCTGCGGCGTGCCGAGCGCAGGGGAATCGCCCAACCTTATGCTGGGCCTGGCGGGGATAGGCTATTTCTTCCTTCGCCTGCACGATTCCGCAGGGATTCCGACCGTTTTGCTTCCCTTGGCCGCCGTCAGGAAGTCCGCGAAATCGCGTGGAAGAGCTGCCGCGCTTGAGGGCGATTCGATCGCTCCCTCAAAGATTTAGCATGATATTTCTGTGTGAGAATTACTCAATCCGGTTGAACCAACTCGCGCCCTTCCCCGGCCGCCGCCAGTGCGTCTAGCCCCTCGCGGTAGGTCGGATAGGCCGGCTTGAAGCCGAGCAGCGCCTTGGCCTTGGCGGCCGAGACCCGCTTCTCGTCCATGAAGAAGCTCGCCGCCATCGGCGAGAGCCTCGCCTCGTCGAAGGGTTCCTCCGGCGGCGGCTCGACCCCGAGCAGCGCTGCCGCATAGGCGATCACGTCCTGGGGCGGCGCCGGCTCGTCGTCGGCGACGTTCCAGATCTGGCCGTCGAGCCCGCGCATGAGCGCGAGTAGCGTCACCTCGGCGATGTCGTCGACATGGGCGCGGTTCGAGACATGGCCGGGCTTGACGATCCGGCGCGCGTCGCCCTCCCGCAGCCTCACGAGAGCGTTGCGGCCGGGGCCGTAGATGCCGGGAAGGCGGAGGATGTCGACCGCCGCCCCGCGCGCCCTGCCCGCCTCGATCCAGCGCGCCTCGTCCGCGAGCCGCGCGAGACCCCGGTCCGAACGCGTCAGCGTCGCGCTCGTCTCGTCGATCCATTGGCCGCCGTGGTCCCCATAAACCCCGATGGTCGAATAATAGAGGATGCGGCGGAGCGCCGGCGCAGCCGCGATCGCCGAGGCGAAGAGCTGGGTCGGCGCGCCGCCCCCTGCCCGGGGCGGGATCGAGACGACGATCGCCTCCGCCCGCTGAATCGCCTGTTCGAGCGCCGGCTCCCATCTGGCGCCGTCGAAGACATAAGCCTCGACCCCGGCGGCTCGAAGCGCAGCGACGCGCTCGTCCGACCGCGCCGTGCCGCTCGCCTCTATTCCAGGCGTCCGCCGGATGAGCGCCTCGGCGCAATATCCGATCCCGAAGAAGAAGACTCTCACGTCCGCATTGTGATTCGCCGAAGGCCCGAAGGCAAATCCTTATCGCAAGGCCTGAACGCAAATCCTTGTCGCAAGCGCGCCCGAACGGCGCGCTATTACATTTCACACAGCCGATCCGTCATGGCCGGGCTTGTCCCGGCCATCCACGCGATGCGCCAGGGGGAAGACGGTCAAATGCGATCTTGCTGGGTTTTGTGGAGGCAATATTGCGAAGCCGTCTCATTTGTTGCAGTTGAACCGCGTGGATGGCCGGGACAAGCCCGGCCGGACGCTAAAACTGCGTCTTTGTGTCACACAAGGCAATATTGTTGACAGAAACTGTACGGCGCTGTACGGATATCTCCGCAGAGAGGTGACCATGGCCGTCAGCAAAGGCGCAGAAGAGGCGCGAAACCATCTTCCCGAACTCCTCGACGCGGCCGAGAAAGGCCGTCCGACCGTCATCACGAAGCGCGGCCGCCCAGTAGCCGTGCTGGCGCCGATCATGGCCTACAGCGCCGCCAATCGTCAGCACCCGCTGACGCCTCTTGCCGGGTCCGGGCGCGGGCTGTGGGGACCGGACAGCGCGCAAACTCTGCGCGATCTGCGCGACGAATGGAGCCGCTGAACCTCGACGGATTGCCGGACGATCCGCTTCTGCTGATCGACACCGCGCCCATCATCTATACGCTCGAGGCGCATCCGACGTTCGGGCCGCGTTTCAGGCCGGTCTTCGAGGCTCACGCCGCCGGAAAGCTGCGTTTCGCGGTGACGGCGATCACGATCGCGGAAGTGCTGACGGGTCCGTTTCAAGTGGGCGACGATGAGCTTGCGTCGCGCTATCGCGCCACTCTGGGGAGCTGGCGAACAATCTCGATCGACGCGGACATTGCGGAGAGCGCCGCAAGGCTGCGCGCCTCGTGCCGGCTGAAGCTGCGGGACGCCATCCAGGCCGCCAGCGCGCTCGCGATCAACGCTGACGCGTTGGTGACACACGACCGCGACTTCGGCCGCGTTCGCTGGCTGCGTATCATTTCGTGATTGCGTGCTCTCGGCTTGCAAGTCGCCGCCGGGATCCTTACTCTTACACGTAAGAGTAGGAGACCGCCGTGCGCATCACTTCCAAGGGTCAGGTGACCATTCCGGCGGAAATCCGCGAGCAGGCGGGCTTTCTGCCGCAGACCGAAGTGGAATTCGAGTTCGACGGCGCAGCGGTGCGCATCGTTCGCGCCAAGGCTGGCAAAAGGGCCGGACGCGGCGCTCGCCTCGTCGCTCATCTGAGGGGCCGCGGCGATGTCGCGATGAGCACCGACGAGATCATGGCGCTGACCCGCGACGACTGAATGAGCTCGGTATTGATTGACGCCAACGTCCTTCTCGACGTCATGACCGAAGACGCGCGTTGGCTTCAGGGGTCGGCGGAAGCCATCGAGCGGGCGGCCGACCGCTATCGCCTCGTGATCAATCCGGTCATTTTCGCCGAGGTCTCGATGCGGTTCTCGCGGATCGAGGATCTCGACGCCGCGCTTCCGAAAACCATGTTCGACCGTGAGGCAATTCCCTACGAAGCAGCCTACATGGCGGGCAAGTCGTATCTTGCCTATCGACGGCGAGGCGGAACAAAACGTTCTCCGCTTCCGGATTTTTTCGTCGGCGCGCACGCCGCCGTCGCGGGATATCAATTGATGACGCGGGATGTTAGGCGCTATCGCACCTATTTTCCCAAACTGCCGCTGGTCGTTCCCGACTGAGTTTTGTTCCAGGGGCCGGGCCATCGCCCGCGCCCGCTGGCGTCGCTCGGCCCCGCGCAAAACGCTCCTGGCGACAAGACGCGCCGCCCTGACCTTCGTGGCCCTTGCGGCGAACTTCAGAGGACACGGAGAAGGGCTGCCCGAGACGAAACTCGCCATTTATCGAGGATGATCAAACAGATGCACCCCTCTCCTCAAGCGCACGAGAATTTTGCGGCGGGGGCGGTTTTTCGCGCGCCTCCGTCGCCTGTTGCTGCCCTGATAAGCGCGAATTATCTCCCTGTTATATTCCTGTTATTTTGCTCGCGGCCCGCGCGAGGATTTAGATGGAAGCGATTGCAATCAAGAGCATTTTTAAGCATCACAGTTGGGCGTAAACTCTTGTTTCTGCCTGTAAGCAGGGCTTAACAGGACCCCGCCATTCTCCGCGGCAAACACGCGTTTTTCAACCTGTCTCAGCCGCAGGCTCGGCAACGCGCGTGAATTTCAACTCCCTCATGACCTCGCAAACCTGAAGATGGTACTCGGCATAGAACCTCTGCCGACCCAGCTCCTTGACCGGCACATGCTCGCGATGCTGAGCCCAGGCCCGCAACGTTTCGGGCAACTCCCACTCGAACAGGGTCAGCCGCTCGCCATCCTCGGCGACGAATGGCTTATGCGAAATGTAGCCCGGCATCTTGCGGGCAAGTTCGGCCATGCGCTGAAACTGATGTTTATACTCATCGCCGTCGCCCGCTTCCGTCCGGCGGGCGCGAAAGACGACGACCATCATGGGAGTCTCTCCGGACTTTGACCCGACTTGAACAGTAAACTGGCCCTCGCGCCCGCAAAGCATTGATATCATTGATGGCGGTGAGCGGTTTTCGCAAAATGTAGTGCCACGTTTGCACAGTTTTTGTGCTTGATCTTTGGCGGCGAGTCGGATTCCGTGGTGCTCGATAGCGAGGGCCCATGTTCTTCCGCCTCAAGAAGTCCGGCAAACGCGGCTACGTGCAAATCGTCGAGAACAAGCGCGACGGCGCGGCCGTGCGCCAGAAGGTGATCGCCAATATCGGCCGGGCCGACGAACTGGCCGCCTCCGGCGCGCTCGCTTCGCTCATCGCCTCGGGCGCCAAGCTCACCGATCAGGTGCTGCTGATCAATGCGCTCGATGAGGATGCCGAGGGCGCGCTGTCGGTCGCCGCCAAGCGGATCGGCGGGCCGCTGCTGTTCGGCAGGATCTGGGAGCGGCTCGGCGTCGACGCCGTGCTGGTCGGCTTGCTGGAGGAGCGCGCGTTCGAGTTCCCGGTCGAGCGCGCCGTGTTCGTCGCCGCCTTGCATCGCCTTTTCGTTTCGGGATCGGATCGCGACTGTTCGTCGTGGATCGAGGACTACGATATCCCCGGGGCGGAGGGGCTCGATCTGCATCACTTCTATCGCGGGATGGCCTGGCTCGGCGAGGAACTGGAGGAGAAGCCGGATGGGGCGCTGGCGCCGCGCTGCCTCAAGGACCTGATCGAGGAGAGGCTGTTCGATCGCCGCCGCGACCTGTTCACCGACCTCTCCGCCGTGTTCATGGACACCACCAGCCTCTCCTTCTACGGCGAGGGCGGCGAGACGCTGGGCGAGCACGGCTATTCCAAGGACTTTCGGCCCGATTTGAAGCAGATGATCCTCGGCCTCGTCGTCGACGGCGACGGCCGGCCGATCTGCACCGAGATGTGGCCGGGCAATACCGCCGACGTGACGACGCTCCTGCCGGTCGTCGATCGCTTGCAGCGGCGCTTTTCCATCGGCCGGGTCTGCGTCGTCGCAGACCGCGGCATGATCTCGGCGGCAACCATCGCCGGGCTCGAGGAGCGCAAGCTGGAGTACATCCTCGGCGCGCGCGAGCGCTCCGACGCCGCCGTGCGCAAGCTCGTCCTCGAGAACGACGATCCTTTCGTGCCCCTCCTCGTCGAGCGGAAGGCGGGAGAGACCCAGCTGTTCGTCAAGCAGGTGAACGCCGAAGGCGTTCGCTATGTCGTCTGTCGCAACGAAGCGGAAGCCGAGAACGACCGCAAGGACCGTGAAGCGATCGTCGCCGCGCTCGATGCGCAACTGAAGAGGGGCGACAAGGCGCTGATCGGCAACTCCGCCTATCGGCGCTATCTGCGCAAAGCCGGAGCCAGGGGCGAGCGCTCATTCGAGATCGACGCCGGCAAGCTCGCCGAGGAGGCGCGCTTCGACGGGATCTTCGTCTTGCGCACCAACGCAAAGATCACTCCTCTTCAGGCGGTCCTGCGCTACCGCGATCTCCTCCAGGTCGAGGACCTCTTCCGCCGGACAAAGGCGATTATGCGCACCCGCCCGATCTTCCATTCCTCCGACGCCGCCATCCGCGGCCACGTCTTCTGCTCCTTCTTGGCGCTCGCGATGCAGAAGCATCTCGACGACCTCGCCCGCCAGGCCGGCCTCGTTCCGGAATGGAAGGAACTGTTGCGCGATCTCGACCGACTGCAGCAGGTGCGCATCCACTACCGAGCCGCCAACTGGCTCGTGCGCACCGACGCCGCGCCGGACGTGACCAGGCTCTTCAAATGCGCCCACGTCGCCCTGCCGTCCCGCGCCCGCCAGGCCCGTCCACCGCCGCCAGCCCCGTCGAAATCCGCCCAAAAACGCCGCGGCCGCCCAAGGTGTAGTGCCACGCCAACTTGAATTTCGTCGGAATGCAAACATAATCAATGGTTTGCGGAAATAAGGTGTTCAAGTCGGGTTGGAGGGCCTTGTCCCCGGAGCCGGGTGTCGCATCCGCGGCCTCGGCCACGGGCGGCGAGCTCGGACGCGGCGCGGAGGGGGACGTCTTTGCGACGGAAGCGGGAGGAGGTGCAGCCACATCAGTCGGCGCGCGAGCGGTCACGGGCGGCGAGCTGTGCGCGACCGGAGCCGAAGGCGGCGGGGGGGGGGAGGTCTGTACAACGGAAGCGCGAAGTAAATTTTTACACATCCTAAACCGCATGGAAAGTTTGTGTCGTAAGACAAACATACCCGTAGCTTGCGGCGTTTTATTATAGCTTGTTACATTGAGTCCTCCAATTTGAATGAAGAATAGGCTCGGCTAGCTCGGAGGATTACTAGGATATATATCGATCTGGCAAAGGTTACTATTAAGAAAGGTCAAATTCAACTAAATCACGAATACTTAATCTATTGCAGCGTGTAAACTTGTATAAAAATCTATTATCTGCGGCAGTTATCGAACTGCCTAGTCGCGCTTTAGAGCTGTAGCTTTGCTTCCTAGGAGGAGGTCGCCATGGTGCCGGCAATTGGTCTTCGGGCGACGCGGTCTCCGTTAGCTCCGGCGATTGCTATCTTTGCGATTATCAATCCTTTAGAATGATTGATCTTTTCAAGGGGGCTGGACACGAACCTTGAAGATTGCACCTTCCGCTGTTCATGATCACAGATGACGTTATCGGGGTGCCTTATGGACCCATAAGGGGTCGCGTTCGCCTACTCGGCGGTGCTGACGTTGTGGCTCAATCCCCGTGCTATGTGGGGCGTATACGGAACAGTGATTTACACTCTCTGTTGATAATGGTTAACTTGTACTCCTCTGATTCGGTGAGGCGGCGGTGGAGCGCGGGGCGTTGATGCTTTGGCTGAGCGGGATCGGGATGCTGAGCCTGGTGCAGCGGCGGTATCAAAGCGGCGGCGAGCTCGAAGCCGCGCTCGTGGCGCTTCGATCGGAAAATGCCGCTCTGGCGGAACGCGCTGCTATTGCAGCCGATGTCGATACTGTGCTGACGCGGGTTGCGTTCTCCGACCAACTCGCCGATGCGCGGGATCGGTTGGCGAGCAGGCTGGAGCTCCTGACGCACGAGCTTTTCGATGTTCGTCGCAGCATTGATTCCGCCGGGCGACAAATCGGTTCGGATGAGACCCGGCGCCTTTATCTCGACTTGCTCGAATCCGCGCTGACCGGCACGCTCACCCGTGACGGGAATGCAGCGCCTTGGGGAGGCGAAGAATTCGATCCAGATCGAAGGCTCTATGGTCGCGATTGGCCGAAGTCCGCCATGACGATGATTGGCACAGCCAGGATGCGCAACCTGCGCCGTTTGGTCGAGACAACTCTCGCAGAGGGCGTCGCGGGCGACCTGCTGGAGGCCGGCGTATGGCGCGGGGGCGCCTGTATCTACATGCGCGCAATCCTAGCCGCGCACGCGGTCAAGAACCGCACGGTCTGGGTCGCCAATTCCTTCGCTGGCTTGCCGAAGCCGGACGAGACGCTTTATCCCGCCGACAAAGGCGACACGCACCACACCTTCGACCAGCTTTCCGTTTCGCTCGATGAAGTGAAGGACAACTTCAAGCGCTTCGGATTGCTTGACGAGCAGGTCGCCTTCTTGCCGGGCTGGTTCAAGGACACCCTGCCCCAGGCCCCGATCGAGCAACTCTCAGTCTTACGCCTTGACGGCGATATGTACGGGTCAACGATGGATGCGTTGCAGGCCCTCTACCATCGTGTCGCCCGCGGCGGCTTCATCATCATCGACGATTACATCCTGCCAGCCTGCCGCCAGGCCGTCGACGACTTCCGCGAACACCACAGGATCAGCGAGCCCCTGCACGACGTGGACGGGGCGGCCGTCTATTGGAGGGGCGCCTGATCTCATTGAGCCGCGAGCTTTGATAGCGACCGGCTGATACGACGAAATGGCCTGATCGCCTCCCGCGCCGCCTTCGAGGACGTGGAAGCAAAAAGCATATCGAGTCGTCGGTCCCAACTCGCCGTCCGCTTCGAAATCGACCGATGGATGCGCTGGAACGGCCTGACGATCTCCCTCGCGATCTTCCACGACGAGGACGAGTAGACCTCGTCCAGTCGGCGTTGCAATCTGGCGATTTCAACCTCGCTGGCCGGCCCGATCGCAGTCATAAACTCGCTCTCTTTCTCGCTCTTCGCCATTCTCTTCCCGAAGGAAGCAGCGAGCGCTCGGTTCAATTCGTCTCTGGCCGCATCGTCGCTGGCGAGCGCTCGCAGCTTTTCGCCGGCGAGCTCCGTGGCTCGCTGTCCGGCCGCATCGAATCCCCTCGCAAAGAAGCTGGCGGCGACGGCGTGGCAGCCGATGTACGGATGTAGGGAGGAACCCCTTCTGATCTGATCGTCCGTCAACTGTTCAGCAAAACGGGAAAGCAGATTATTCGCCTCTGTAAGCGCCACGTCGCGCAGCTTACGCGTTCCCTGCTCCTCATGCGATCTTGACCTGACCACAACCCCCGGCAAGTGAAGGAAGTCGAAGTCCTCAGCAATTCTGAACCAGAAGTCGTAATCCTGGGTCGTTCTCAAACGCTCGTCGAACAAGCCGTGTCTCTCGAACGCCGCCTTTGGGATCAGCAACGTGCACCCGTGTAGGATATTTTGCACCGTAATGAAGTAGCGGAAATCCTGTGGATCTATGCTCTGTAAAGCAACTTCCGCAATATCGGTCGAGTCATTGGAAAAAACCGAATAGTCACCGTAAACAACACAGCGTCCCGGCTCTGCCTGTTTCGCTAGAAAATCAATCTGTCGTTGTATTTTGTCCGAAATAAACACATCATCGTGGCTCAGCCATGCGATGAGCTCGCCCTTCGCTTTTGCGGCAGCAAGATTGAGTGCCGTAGCAACCCCTCCATTTTTCTTCTCGAAATACCGTATTCGGTCCCCGTACGCCTGAGCAATTCGGGCTGTGGCGCCGTTGTCACTGGAGCCGTCGTTTACAACGATTATTTCGGTGTTCTTATAAGTCTGAGAAATAGCGCTATCAATAGCAAGACTCAGATAGTTAGCCCCATTATAAACCGGTATCACAATTGAGACCAACGGCTCAAAATACTTTCGCCCTCGCTCGCTCAGATTCATGCCAATTTGCTTAGTCGGTTTTCCCAGGCGAGCGGCTCCAGCATAGAACTCATACAAGCGACGAACGCCCGCGCCGACCGTGAGCGGATCGACATCCCTGTCTTCCGCTCTGATCTTCGCGGCGTAGTGGTCGATCGCGGAGGCGATGGTTTCAGTATCAAACAACTCGGGTTGGCTTGCGAGCGTTCGGCGATGACAGCCGATCTCATCGATCGGCGCCGCCGGAGTGAGCTTGGTTAACCGGCGCAACAGGTCGGCCTCCTCGAAGCGCTGCATCAATTCATCGAAGCCGCCGGCCCGATCGAGGATTTCTCGGCGGACCATCACGTCCGGCAATGTAATTCCGCGCGGATGGGGAAAGGCTACGCGAGGGTAGAAGGCGCCCGCCGCTGACGCTTCATACTTGAAGTCGATCACGAACCGGTCGCCGCTAACGCCGAAACCGGACATGTACGCCATCCCGAATTGCGCATTGGCGTCTAGGAAGGCGACCTGGGTCCCGACTTTTGATGGAAGGTAGTAATCATCCGGGTTGAGGAACGTGATGTATTCGCCGCGCGCCATGGTGAGTGCCCGATTGCGCGCGCGCGACGGGCCGGGGTTATCCTGATCCAAGCACACGAGGCGATGATCCCGGAACGTCGCCAGGTCATCCTTCGTCTCGTCTGTCGAGCCGACATCGACGACGATGACCTCGATATCCGGATAATCCTGCCCGAGTGCGCTGGCGACCGCGTCGCCGATAGAATCTCGCCCGGTTGTCAGTCGGAATGATGATGGAAACTCGTGGCCGCTCGGAAGGCGGGGCCGCCGCGGGCGCGCCGGTCATCAGGTCACTGATTTTCCATATGCCCAGACATTTGTCGGCCCAGAGCCCGTCCCCCTCCTCGCAATGCTCGTTGATCAGCCGGATCGGCCGAGGGAAAAAGAACGGCGGCCGTTGGAAATTCAGCACTCTCCACTGCCCGGTCGGAATGTCCACGTTCTTGCCCCGGCTTGTGAACGTAGTCGTGACCAGGTACGTGGCGCCGGAATCGAACATGTTCCGTAGAGCTGACCGGATGTCCTGTTCGGAGAGATGCACCAGAAGATCGCGGCTGAAGACGACATCGGCTCTGGGGAGCGGGTCCTTGACGGCGTCGAGCAGGCCGAACGCCCGCCCCGGCCGAGAATATTTCTTCTGATTCGCCTCGATCAGTTGGGGAACGATATCGGCCCCAAAGTAATCGACTGGCAGGTCCAGCAGTCGCATCCAGTTGAAGTCGCCGCAGGGCACGTCGAGCATCGACTTGACGCCCAGTTCGGACAAAAGCCGAAGCAGCTCGGCGCGAAGGAAACAAGTCGCGCTTTCGGAGGAACCATGGCCGGAATGAGAACTCTGAGTTACCCCACGCATTCGTTTGGTAAATTTCTTCGAAAACGCTCGTCATCGAGGCTCCACATATGCTGCGCAGCGCCGATATCGCGCCACCATGTTCGTGCCAGGCAGCGCGCTCCTTCAGCGCCAACCAGGTTGGTTTGGCAACTGTCGCCACCTGTGCGTATCTATGCGAACAACGATTCTTCTAAGGACAAAATCTGACGCCGAA
The DNA here is from genome assembly GCA_963787135.1 of uncultured Alphaproteobacteria bacterium. Taxonomy (GTDB): domain Bacteria; phylum Pseudomonadota; class Alphaproteobacteria; order Rhizobiales; family Beijerinckiaceae; genus Roseiarcus. The sequence goes on from CAWBBW010000007.1 coordinate 317,735, forward strand.
ACCGGTCGTTTTTTAGCACGTCCTGGCTAGGTTTGCAGTCGAATAATCCTTTGGGGAATACCAGCCCGCCCTGAAGACCCAGTCATAGGATGCCTGGACAACCCTTATGGAGTGGGCGTCAAATTGACATGCAGCGGAATGTTTGGGGGTGGCATTCAGATAAGGCAAAGAAGGTTTGTCCGTGCCCAGGGCCTGAGCAAGGTCGTTAGCGACCGTCTCGAACCGCAACACCCTGAGGCCTTCTAGGCGAGTGCCCTCCGCCAGCTCGTAGAAGAACCTAGAGCGCCAAATATCGACGGTGCCTTCCTCGTCCCACAACCACTGGAGATAGGCGTTGAACTCGAGTTCCGCTGCCTTGTGGACGCGTCGTCGCATCGCGGAGTCCGGCATATCACTTTCTAAGCCGGGCGACGTAGCTAGCACCTCCCGAAAGTAGTGGTACATTGAAACTTCGCGGTCGAACGGATTGCGAGCGACTGTTAAAACGATATCAAAACGCGATTTCCCTGTCACGCCACAGGCGTAACCTAGAGCGGTAGAGAGCGCCGGATGATGGGTGCCAAGTTCGTTTGCGCCAGCCATATGGACAGGTCCAGCTAAGACGGCTTGCAAATGGGCGAGCACCGATGTGCCGGCCGTTTTGGGATTATGAACAAATAGCACTCGTTGGTTAAAAATTATCATTTCAATCCCAAGTTGCTCGCAAGATATTTTCGACAATCAGACAGTTCAGTGGCGTCGCTTATTACCCCCGATGAACTCAAGATAGTGTTGAGGATAATATGATTCAGATACCGCCCTCTTCCCCACTTGCGGCTCAGCCGGGCATATTAATAAGCGTTCGCGAATCAACTCAAACATGGCTAGCCACTCGCTCGCCGGAGCCGCCAAGTCATCCATAAACCAGGTCAGCGGCCGGTCACCGAGCCGCTCTGCCAGAGCGCCAACTCGTGAGGCGACAATCGGCAAACGACTGTCAATGGCCGCGGTGAGTGTGTAGCTGTAAGTTTCTGGTACCTGTACGGGAAACCAAATAACATGTGGCGCGAGATTTTTTAAGTGAACGACAAGATCGGACTCCTGATACACGCCAGTCTCCAGAATGGCCTTTGCAATCTCCTGTCCAAAAGGCGGCTGGGCCGCGCCGATCAAACTAAACTCTACTGGCACGTTGGCATTCTCCCTTACGCAAGCCTCAACAATATCCCGCCCTTTAAGAGCGGTGAGATGTCCGATTATGGTGACACGGAGACGCTGATCGATTGTTACCCGAGGAGCGTTCACGACCCACAACTCGGATGAATTGGCTTCGTGGGGTGCGATGACGAATTTACCTTTCGGATAGTACCTTGAGATCCTATTTTTAACATCTTTCGACGGGCAGATTACGCGATCTGCATTCTCGACGAACCAGGCATGACTATTTCGCCAGTCTACGATATCGCGCGCATCGAAGGAGTTATGCTCCCCGATGCACTTGTTGCATTGCTCTACTCCTATTTCACCACAATACTTTGTAATCGTGGGAGTGCGAAGATGTATCTGTGGACAAACAATATAATAATCATGTATTGTAATATCGAACGGAATGGATATTTCTTCCAGCATGGAACGTAAAAATGCCGAGCTCCCGAGTATTTGATGAATATGAACACGACTTAGATCGAAAGCTCGCAGAGATTTGATCAAATTATCGTATTTCTCGTTTGATATTTCAAGTACAGAATGATCATGATATTCAGGAATTCTCAGTTCAAATCCAAATTCAACAATTCTCAAATCTATAACATTGGCCAAGCCTCTCACTGCGTTTAACAAATCATTAACATGTCTTTGAGTCCCGCCGCCCCAGCTGTGTGTGACCATCAAAATTGTTTGCAACGCTGACCCGCGAAATAAGTAAGCAGTTGCGGCAAATTGCGCCAACGCTTGGATTTGACGCTGATTACGCCGAAATTCTCTTCGCTTGTCTTGGTTTAGTGGATGTCGAAATATGGCACTCAAATTCAGGTATAAACGCACGTTCAACAGGCCTTTCGCTGGTGTGTGCAATTTAGATACACGGAACTAAAGGACCTTGTACCCGCGTACGCTCGAGCGAGTGATTCAAACCCTTGAGCGCCCGACCGGAGCCTCCCGTTGAAGTTGGCTCGGGGTGCCCGAAATGGAATGGCGTTCTCCAGCTTCTTACCCGGAACCAATCGTTAGCAGCAAAACTCCGGTTACAGCGGAGCCCCCAATGGGTTAACGCTGTCTCTGTCGCGCGTTGCGACCCCGAACGAACAACTGCGGCGGTGCGACTAGCCAAAGCACAGGTCGGCGTCCGGATCAAAGTATGTGTCGGGCGTGGCCAACGCCACCGAAGGGCCATTAGGATTGATCCACGTACTCGTCCTTCCCTTACTACACGCCAGCCCGCAGAGGGACGACGACCCGCGAAGCTGCATCGTGCGGCGGAAACTGGGTCTGGGCGATTTGGCTATACGTGCGGCCCTGAGCCAGGAGTCCTTCGTGCCGTCCGCGCTCGACAATCCGACCGTGGTCGATCACGCATATTTCGTCGGCCTGTGCCACCGTCGACAGGCGGTGCGCGATTACGATGGTGGTGCGGCCCTCGCAAAGCGTCCCCAGCGCCTTCTGGATCGCCTGCTCGAACTCGGAATCGAGGGCCGATGTCGCTTCGTCCAGAAGTATGATCGGTGCGTCCTTGAGGAAGGCGCGGGCGATGGCGATGCGCTGACGCTGTCCGCCGGAGAGTTGCATGCCGTGCTCGCCGCAGGGCGTCTCATAGCCGGCCTCGAAGCGCATGATGAAGTCATGCGCGTAGGCCGCCTTGGCGGCCGCGACAATCTGCTCCTCGCTCGCCCCGGGACAGCCCATAGCGATGTTGTCGCGCACGGAGCCTTTGAACAGAAAGTTCTCCTGAGCCACATAGGCGATCTGTTGACGTAGCGACTTGCGGGTCACCGTCGCGATGTCGACGCCGTCGCAAAGGATCTCACCGAACTCGATTTCGTAGAGCTGGAGAATGAGGTTCATGACCGTGGACTTGCCGCCGCCAGAGCGACCAACCAGCGCCGTGGTCTTGCCTGCCTCGGCGACGAAGCTGACTGAATGCAAGACGCGCTCCTCCGGCCGGTAGCCGAACACCACGTCGTGGAATTCGAATTCGGCCTTCCGTGACCTGAAGTTCTTGCGCGCGCGGCGGATCTTCCTCGAAGTCGCGTTCGTCGAGAAAAGCGTAGAGCATGCCGACGCCAAACAGTGAGGCGGATAGATCGACATGCAACCTCGCCACTCGCTTCATCGGCTCATAGAGCATGATGACCGAGGTGATGAACGAGAACAGGCTTCCTGGGGGATTGCCGCGGATGATCACGCTATAGCCGCTATAGAGCACGACGGCGGCGATCGCGAAGCCGCCGAGACTCTCCATGATCGGACTGGTGCGCGAACTCACGCGCGCGAGTTTGTTCGCCGCCTTCTCGAACCCGTCGATCGCTTCGGCCTGGCGGCCACGCATGAAGTTCTCCAGAGTGAAGGCCTTGACGATGCGAATGCCCTGCGCCGTCTCCTGCAACAACTCCATCATTTGAGCCGCGCCCTGAAATTCGCTCGCCATGATCTTGCGTACGCGAACGCCAATCTTGCGCACGCCGACAGCGGCGAGCGGCACGAACATGAGCGCGAGAAGCGAGAGCAGGGGGTCCTGGGACACCATCACGATGACAAGACCGACAATTGTCAGCGCATCGCGTGAGAACGTGGTGATGAGGAGGTTGAGGACGCTACTTGCGGATTGGGCAATGAAGGCCTGCCGCGCGATGAACACGGAGGAATGGCCGCGGCTATAGTAGGCGACCTTCATGCGCAGCATCTGGTCGAACATGCGCTTCTGAATGTCTGCGACGATGCTGTTGGCGACCCGAGACAGGACTACCTGTTGCCCATAAGTCGCTATCCCTTTTACCGTGTAGATGGCCACGATCGCGGCCGTGATCTCCCAGACTGCCTTGAGGTTGCGGCCAACGAAGATTTTGTCAACGATCCGGCCGATGATCCAAGCCGAAAGCGAAGTGGTGAGGGCGATCAGGCCCATCATCGCGAACGCGAAGACGTAGCCCTTCCAGTGCTTGGCGCCTTCATCCAGCAGAAGCCGGCGCAGAAGGGCGTTGGAGGGCGAGTTGAGAAAGGAGCTGATGCGATCGCGAGCTGTGCGCCAGAGTAACAATAACCCCACCCTTCGCGGCGGCGGTTCGCCGCGCGTTCCAATCCTGTGGCGGCATTCCGCCCGTCATTGCCGCCCTCTTTATCATTCCTGGTAGATTTATGGAAACGGCTCGGGGGCAGTCGCTACTATGCGCCTTGCCGGCTTTGCCGCATTGCGGGACTTGCGCCCGGATTTTGATGTCCGGCCAGGTCAATGGAGGGCGGGAGTGGCGGGAAGGACAGCTTGAGCTGATGCATCATATCCGCAAAAATCTGCCCGCTGTATTACGTGATGATGAGCACCACTTCGCCGCGCCGAGGAAATTGGATAGTAGATCCGTCGTTCGAACGGAGGTGGGCAGTGGGCAGTGGGGGCAGTGGGCAGTGGGCAGTGGGCAGTGGGCAGTGTGACCCGACTTGAACACCTGAATTTCGCAAGGGGTTGATTGTGTTGGCGTTCTGACGAAATTCAAGTTGGCGTGGCACTACGCCTGGGGCGGCCGCGGCGTTTTCGGGGGGATTTGGAGGGGGCCGGCGGCGGAGGACGGGCCTGGCGGGCCCGCGGCAGCAGGGCGACATGGGCGCATTTGAAAAGCCTGATCACGTCTGGCGCGGCGTCAGTGCGCACGAGCCAGTCGGCGGCTCGGTAGTGGATGCGCACCTGTTGCAGGCGGTCGAGATCGCGCAACAGCTCCTTCCATTCCGGCGCGAGGCCGGCCTGGCGGGCGAGGTCGTCGAGATGCTTCTGCATCGACAGCGCCAGGAAGGAGCAGAAGACGTGGCCGCGGATGGCGGCGTCGGAGGAATGGAAGATCGGCCGGGTGCGCATGATCGCCTTTGTCCGGCGGAAGAGGTCCTCGACCTGGAGCAGATCGCGATAGCGCAACACTGCCTGCAACGGGGTCACCTTCGCATTGGTGCGCAGGACGAAGATCCCGTCGAAGCGCGCCTCCTCGGCAAGCTTGCCAGCGTCGATCTCGAATGAGCGCTCGCCCCTGGCTCCGGCTTTGCGCAGATAGCGCCGATAGGCGGAGTTGCCGATCAGCGCCTTGTCGCCCCTCTTCAGTTGCGCATCGAGCGCGGCGACGATCGCTTCACGGTCCTTTCGGTCGTTCTCGGCTTCCGCTTCGTTGCGACAGACGACATAGCGAACGCCTTCGGCGTTCACCTGCTTGACGAACAGCTGGGTCTCTCCCGCCTTCCGCTCGACGAGGAGGGGCACGAAAGGATCGTCGTTCTCGAGGACGAGCTTGCGCACGGCGGCGTCGGAGCGCTCGCGCGCGCCGAGGATGTACTCCAGCTTGCGCTCCTCGAGCCCGGCGATGGTTGCCGCCGAGATCATGCCGCGGTCTGCGACGACGCAGACCCGGCCGATGGAAAAGCGCCGCTGCAAGCGATCGACGACCGGCAGGAGCGTCGTCACGTCGGCGGTATTGCCCGGCCACATCTCGGTGCAGATCGGCCGGCCGTCGCCGTCGACGACGAGGCCGAGGATCATCTGCTTCAAATCGGGCCGATAGTCCTTGGAATAGCCGTGCTCGCCCAGCGTCTCGCCGCCCTCGCCGTAGAAGGAGAGGCTGGTGGTGTCCATGAACACGGCGGAGAGGTCGGTGAACAGGTCGCGACGGCGGTCGAACAGCCTCTCCTCGATCAGGTCCTTGAGGCAGCGCGGCGCCAGCGCCCCATCCGGCTTCTCCTCCAGCTCCTCGCCGAGCCAGGCCATGGCGCGGTAGAAGTGATGCAGATCGAGCCCCTCCGCCCCGGGGATATCGTAGTCCTTGGTCCACGAGGCGCAGTCGCGGTCGGATCCCGAAACGAACAGACGATGCAAGGCGGCGACGAAGACGGCGCGCTCGACCGGGAACTCGAACGCCCGCTCCATGAGCAGGTCGGCCAGCACGGCGTCGATCCCGAGCCGCTCCCAGATCCTTCCGAACAGCAGCGGCCCGCCGATCCGCTTGGCGGCGACCGACAGCGCGCCCTCGGCGTCCTCGTCGAGCGCGTTGATCAGCAGCACCTGATCGGTGAGCTTGGCGCCCGAGGCGATGAGCGAAGCGAGCGCGCCGGAGGCGGCCAGTTCGTCGGCCCGGCCGATATTGGCGATCACCTTCTGGCGCACGGCCGCGCCGTCGCGCTTGTTCTCGACGATTTGCACGTAGCCGCGTTGGCCGGACTTCTTGAGGCGGAAGAACATGGGCCCTCGCTATCGAGCACCACGAAATCCAACTCGCCGCCAAAGATCAAGCACAAAAACTGTGCAAACGTGGCACTACATTTTGCGAAAACCGCTCACCGCCCTAAATGATATCAATGCTTTGCGAGCGCGAGGGCCAGTTTACTGTTCAAGTCGGGCGTGAGGCTGGCACGCGGAAGTTGCAAGACGCTGTATTTGTCGGACTTAACCTTCGGGCCATCGATTTTATTAGTGGTTTCCCGATCTTGAAGAAACATAATACCAAATGATATCATGCCCTTAAACGGCGACGGGCTGCTACCTGGGCAAGTCGACCGCGGAGCTGATGTTCTCCTCGACATTTCTGCGGAAAAGATGTGTACATCCCGGCGGAAGGGGATGGGCGCATCCGTGGTCGGGCGGAGGAACTCGCCAAAGTTCTCAGGCCGTTCAAAAGAGAGCGATGCCTCTGGTCAACGGCTTGCCGCGCGTTTGACGATGGTCCTCCAGTACAGAGCGCAGATATTGCCCGTAGGCGCTTTTGCCGAACCGACGGACGATCGCCTCGAGTTGCGCGTCGTCGATGAATCCGAGATCAAAAGCGATCTCCTCCGGACAGCAGATCTTGAATCCCTGGCGCACTTCAAGCGTGCGCACGAAGCTCGCCGCGTCGACAAGCGAGTCGGGGGTGCCGGTGTCGAGCCACGCGAAACCCCGGCCCATCCGCTCGACGTTAAGCGCGCCCGCGTCAAGATAGATGCGATTGACGTCGGTGATCTCGTACTCCCCGCGCGCGGATGGTTTGAGAGCCTTGGCGATCTCGACCACCTTCGAGTCATAGAAATAAAGGCCCGTCACCGCCCAGCTTGACTTTGGCTTTGCAGGTTTTTCCTCGATCGAGATTGCCCGTCCGGCGCGATTGAATTCAACAACGCCATAGCGTTCCGGGTCGGGCACATGATAGGCGAAGACGGTCGCGCCGCGCTCGCGTTTGGCCGCCCGCCGCAATTGCTCGCCCAGGCCAGCTCCATAAAAGATGTTGTCACCAAGAACCAGCATCGCCTGGTCGCTGCCGACGAACGTCTCGCCAATCACGAACGCCTGGGCGAGCCCGTTCGGCATGGGCTGCTCGGCGTAGTCGATCCGCATTCCCCAGTCTCCGCCCTCGCCGAGCAGCCTGCGGAATAGGGGCAGGTCGTGTGGGGTCGATATGATCAGGACTTCGCGGATGCCAGCCAGCATGACGACCGACAGCGGATAATAGATCATCGGCTTGTCGTAAACTGGGATGAGCTGCTTGGAGACCGCCAAAGTGATCGGATGCAGGCGTGTGCCCGCGCCGCCGGCCAGGATAATGCCCTTCATCATTCAGTTCCCGATCGACGCCGATGCCGACGCGCCGGCCTCGCTTGTCGGACGTCGCGCCGCATTTCTTCGGGGAGCACGCCCAGCCGTTCGCCCGCATAAACCTTGTCGCGCAGCGGACGCCACCACCATTCGTTGTCGAGATACCAGCGAACCGTTTTCTCAATCCCGCTGTCGAAGGTCTCGAGCGCGCGCCATCCGAGCTCACGCTCAAGCTTGGTCGCGTCGATGGCATAGCGCAAATCGTGCCCAGGCCGGTCCGCAACGAAGGTGACGAACTCTTCGTATGGACGACCGATGAGGCGCAGACGATCCAGAAGGACGCAAATGCGTCGCACCACGTCGATATTGCAGCGCTCGCCGCCAACATTGTACTTCTCCCCAATGCGGCCGCGCTGAACGATGACATCGAGAGCCCGCGCATGGTCCTCGACGTAGAGCCAGTCGGCGAAGCTTGCGAACGCATCGACGATCCTGCGCCGGTCGCAGACATCGATTTTAGCGGACCAATAGTTGAGAGCGTTGTCGACCCTCGACAGGGACTTGAGATTGCCGTGGGTCTGCGGAATAAAGAGAGCAGCCGCGCAACCAAAGGGTTGTGCACGTCGCTGGACGAAATCCGAACATTGCTTGTTACCCGCCGATCGCAGAGGAATGCGTGGAAAACAACCCCCAACATTTAATGCATCAATGTCCAATTCACCAACGTCCAAGTATCAAACGGCTCTGAGATCACCACAACTAGCTTGACATTGCTATCGCGTCCCGGCGGAATTTTATTGGAGTTTCGTTAAAAAAGTGCTATCGTGCCATAGTCTGGCCATGTTCTGGCAGTGCAGTCAGGTATCTGTGCACCCGTTAATCAGCGGTGCTTTTTACGATAGAGAGAAGGGGGAGCGGGCGTGACACGGCACTTCACCGAGACGTTAGTCGCCACAAAAGATCTGGACGCGGCTCTAGAGCAGAGTCTAACGACCTTGTGGGACGCGAAGATCTATCATTGGGACAACTCGAAATACCCATTCAATGAGTGGATCTTGGGGCGCGTCCGGGGCATGGGCTATAAGTTGGACGATCTTAGTTTCTTGCACGAGGCGGTTCCCCTGAAAGAGGTCTACAACGTCACGAAGCAACTCTGCGCCGACACGAATCTACCCGAATTTCGTCGAATGCTAAACCGCTTCGTGCGCGAACAGGTCGTGACTCAGGGTCAACTGAGACTTCCGGTAGCCGTGCAGCGGTTTATGAACGTACGCGTCATGCTCCCCACTACGCCGGAACTGTTCTTCCCGTATCATACCGGATTGCTGTATGGTCACGGCATCGCTTCCCGCAGCATGTGGTTGCCGTTCGTCGACGTGACGGCAGTTGAAGATCGAAACCGCTCCATGCAGATCATAGGGATCAAGAGGTCACGCGAGTTAATCAAGTACGCGATCGATCACCAACTCAGCATGCAGCAGATGACCGACCTCTTCGCGAAAGAAAGCTGGCAGATCAAGGCGGGGCCGGGTAGCGGCTGCTTCTTCACGCAGGAAAATATTCACGGCTCGGGCCGACCGAATGATACCGGCAAGACGCGCGTCAGCATGGACTTCCGCATCGCGGAAGGAATCTATGGCGACTATCTCGGCCGCAAGATCCCGGCGGGCTATTTCCATCTGATTCCCGAGACAGAGGACGAGGAAGAAGTGCTTGCGGCGCGACCGCCCCGGGAAAAGGCGTTCGCCAATGGAAAGCCGAATATCTTCTACGTCGCCAACAATACGGCGGCGACTTACAGCATCCCGGTACACCTCCAGCGTTACATGCTGGTGGATTACTGCAAAAAGAAGAACATCGAGTTCAACTACGAGCTGTTCGACCTCGAAGACATGGTACACCTGCCGACGTTGGTGCACTTGGTCAATGACCGCGAGTGCAACATCGTCATGTACAGCATCTTCGCGCTGCCTGAGGAAGAGAATGAGCGCAACCAACTGCTCGAGACGGCGGTGAAGCGGGGCGGAGTGATTCATTTTGTTAATGAAGATCTGCAACTGACCAGCGCAGACGACCTGAGGGAGATCAAGAGATACCTTGAGTTCTCCAAGTACGGCCGGTCCCGGCTACCCATTGGATTGCCGCTATCGGGACTGAGCAAGTCGTATTTCGACAAGTGGGCGGCGTCCCTGGCTGAGGCCGGATAAACGCGGCCGGTTGATGGAGCAAGGCGGTGACGGATTAAAAGATCCGCCACGCTTTGCGCCTTTTTGTGCGCATCGTGCGCATCGAGGAAGCCCCACGCGACGTAATGAAATCGGCGAGAGAGGCGTCTCGGGTCGGGCCGTGGAGCCCGGAGCAGCACGCGTGACGACCTGCCGGCGGTGGAAGTTCAAAGCGAGAAGCAAGCTATTCTACTCGGGAAATCGGGTTCGAGGCCAATGCCGGAAGCGAAGGTGATTAGTCAGCCCGTTTGTGGCGTCGTCATGGATAAGGACGAGACGACGATGTTCCATACAACGGCTAGTTCGAAACACGCGCATTCCGGAAGGGTTCATGCGATTCCGGTCAGACCTTCGGAGGCAAACCCACGACTCACGTCCGAAGCCGTCTATCGGTTTTTCGACATCGCGCTCGCGTCGGTCGGATTGATCGTGGCGCTGCCGTTGATGCTGGCGACAGCGGTCGTGATCCGTGTCGATTCTCCGGGCCCGGTGCTATTCCTGCATAGACGGCCCGCCCGCTCGAATTCGCGTCCTCGGGCGCGATCTCGAGGGACGCAACGACCTCCGTCCGCCGCCGGGCGGCTTCAATCCGGATGTCCAATACTGGGTCCCGACTTATTTCACCCTGCTCAAGTTTCGCACCATGTATGCGGACGCGCGGGCTCGCTTTCCCTCCTATTTTCCGGACGTCTATGCGAAGGAGGACTTCCGCTGCCAATTCCCGCACGTCGAAAATGATCCGCGCATAACCCGTGTCGGTCGCGTGCTGCGCAAACTCTCTGTGGACGAACTCCCCAACCTTTGGTCCGTACTAGTCGGAGACATGAGCCTGGTAGGGCCGCGTCCGGAGGCGCCCGAGGTGCTCCAATATCACACGCCGGAGGAGATGATTAAGTTCACACTTAAGCCTGGAGTCACCGGTCTCTCGCAGATAAGAGGCCGCAAACTGCTTACTTGGGGACAAATGCTGGCCTTGGATCTGCAATACGTGCGCACGCGTAGTATGGCGCTCGACTTCAAGATAGTTCTTCTCACGATCCGGCAAGTTATAACGGCGCACGGCGCGCTGTGACCCCGTGACCGCTAGCTCTATTTTCTTGCTCCAGGCGTTTATAATAATCACGCTGCCTGTTGTTCTGTTGCGTATTTCCGGGTTAAAAGGTCTGATGCCGCTCGTCGCGGTCCAGATCTTCGTTGGCGTTGCACTGGGTCCGTCGATACTTGGCCGGGTGGCTCCAGACGTATATCAAACGTTCGCGAGCCCGCCAGTGCTGACGGGCCTGACGGGGGTTGCCACTCTCGCGGTTATCATCTTCGGCATGATCTCTGGTCTGCACGTCGACCCGCGCGTATTCAGAGGCGACCAGCGTGCGTTTTGGGGCGTGGCCGCGGCGAGCATCGCCGTGCCCATGGCGCTCGGTTGTATGGCTGGACTGTGGATTCTGACGCGCTATCCGGATGAGCTCTTGCCCGGAGTCAAGCCGGTGGAATTCATCGCGGCGGTGGGCATATGCCTCAGCATGAATGCGTTGCCGGTCCTCGGAGCGATCCTTGGAGAGATGGACCTCCTCGGGAGTCGTATCGGCCACCTTGCGCTCGGCGTCGCTGGCATCAACAATATGGCATTGTGGCTCGTATTGGCCATTCTCTTGGCAACGGGGGCTACGGAGCATGCGAAAATCGGACATGAGCTGCCCTTGCGCTATCTCCTGGTCTTGTCGCCAGCGTATCTGATTCTCATGGTGTGGATCGTCAGACCCGCCCTCAGTAATCTGGTGACGGTACGGATGGGAAATGGCGGAATGAACACACGCGCCGCTGTGGTCGTGGTCGCGGCGACCATCGCGTCCGCGCTCGTCACCGACCTCGCGGGACTGCATTACATCATCGGGGCCTTTGTCCTCGGCGCGATACTGCCAAGCAAACTGCATCGGCCGATCCTGGACTGTCTTCAGGTCGTGACTGTCGCTGTGTTAATGCCCTTCTTTTTCACGCTCACTGGCATGCGGACCATGCTGGACCTGACTTCGCCGGAACTGCTCGAAATTTTCGTTGTCACAACGGGATGCGCGGCAGTGGGCATCATCGGCGGAACCGCGGTTGCGGCGCGTGCTCTCGGCGAAACGTGGTCGTTCGCCGTCGGCCTTGGCTGCTTGTTGCAGTCAAAAGGCCTGACGGAACTGATAGTTCTGACCGTTCTCCTGGATGCTCGGATCGTTTCCCCCAAAATCTTCGCGTCTATGCTGTTGATGGCGCTTTTCAGCACGGCCATCGCAATGCCCTTGGCTCGCCTGGCTTTGGCCCGGTCCGCCGAGCGGCAGGCAATCTCGAATCCCAAGGTGTTGCAGGGCCAACGGCCCTGAAGTGCGGCCGCGGAGCCGACGCCCGACGCCGAGGGGGCCTTTGTTCCTATTGTCACAGTGGGCGAAGCGCGACATCTGACACGACCCGCCACCGCTGGATCGGACCCGAGTCCTCGATCGGCAGTTCCGTTTCGACAACTCGGATTCGGTCGAATATATACTTGCCCGTCGGGAGGTCGAGGGTCTTGGAAAGCCGCCGTCGTTTAGCCTCGGGCAGTTTCTTGTAGAGCAGACTAAGATGGGGATTTAGCGCGTAGCCTGATGGCGCGGACCAGCCGTTCGCTGCGACCTCGAACATCTGGCGCGCGACGGCGGAACTCTTCGAACTGCAGAAACAATGTCTTTGTGTACTGCTCCGTATGATCGAGTTGATTGGGGGTCAGCTCGATCGGCGTAAATCGATTGGCGATGAACTCGGCGACCGCGCGCGCCTCCGTGTCGACGCCAGGGCCGCAGAATAGAGTAACGTGCGGTTCGAAATCGACCGCATCGAGGCTCGCCGCCAAATCGCAGATGATCGACCGAAGCTTCGATCGAAGCGGCTCTCGAGGCGTCAACCACAGCGTAAATTCGGTGTAAGAAATATCGAATTCCTAACTTCAGCATACAGACGATCGCCCCTCGCGCCAGCCCGCTGTCTTGCCGATGACGCAAACGCATCGTTGCATCAAAGTCCGCGGCTGCCGCAAGCTTTTTCGGCCGGTGAGTTCTCATAGATTGCGTTAACCTCGGTGTCCCATACGAAATTCAACCGGCGCCCCGATGATCACCGGCCCGGGCCGCTTGCCACACATCGACCGAGGGGAAGCGGATCGAAAGGACGATCGTGTCGCCGATCGCCTCCCAGGAATGCACAGTATCAGGCGCGAAGATTATGTAGTCACCCGCCTTCCGCAGCGTGACTGTCTGCGGGGTCTCACCGATGTAGAACGTGACCCGCAAGCTGCCGCCAATTAACACAGAGATCGTGGTGGCGCGCCTGTTCGCCCAGGGCCTGTTCCGTTTCTCGCCGTCCGGGTGGACTCCCCATTTGACCTCGACTTCGGTCTGGTGCCGCAGTCCTAACGACTCCGGCACGAACTGCCCGACGAACCAGCCGCTTTCGTGCACCTGGTCGACGGACGCGTTGCCGAAATAGTACGCTGGGTTGGATTCCATGCCTAATCCCTTCGCGGCCACGAGCCTATGTCCAAATAATGCATAAGGTCACGCTAAGACACAATATACGGGATGTCTTCACTGAACCGCGCTATTTCATTCCCAAAAGCGATTACTCCGGTATCTCCTACGCTAACGATTACAGCGCCACCCTAACAGCCCGTTGACGAGTCTGGAACTGCTGATTCCCTGCTTGTGGCGCATGGGCAGCGTGATTGGCGATGGGGCGGTCGGAGGGGGTTCAGGGCGACCTGATGGCGACTTGGGCGCAGATGCCGCGCTCGCCAGGAAACGCGTTCTACGACCGGCCGCAGGAGCTGCTTCGGGGGCGCGGGGCTCGACGCGTTCGTGGAAGGGCTGTGCAGGCCCTACTATGCGCCGAGGATGGGCGCGCCGTCGCTGCCGCCGGGGCGGTACTTCCGCATGCACATGATCGGCTATTTCGAGGGGATCGACAGCGAGCGCGGCATTGCATGGCGTTGCGCGGACTCGTTCTCGCTGCGCGATTTCCTGCGGCTGTCGAATTGCAACAAGACGCTCGATCATTCATGGCTGTCGCGCACACTGCTAAGCGCCACTAGAGAGGCGCTATGGGTCGGAGCCGACAATAGCGCAGACCAACTTCGGCCCGTCATCCCCAGCGGCAAATCGCGGGCGCAACGAGCGGCTGCCGGGCTCGATACCAGGATCACCTCCGTACTTGCTAGAAACGGATCGCGCGGCTGCGGCTGATCCGGCCGGTTCGTAAGACTTGCCTCGTTGGGCAAGCGGATGATGCAATTATCTCAACGCGCGACCGCTTGAAGCTTGAAGCGCCATCGACGGCGCGCGCTGCGCGTCCAACCATCGCTCCGCTCCATGACGTCGAAACCGACTGACCTGGCTTGTCGCGAATTTGGCATTGTGCACGGGGATTTAAGCCTCTTGCACGCCGGCATCTCGCAATCCGGCCGTGGCCCCAAAGTTCGGTCTGGAAAAAGCGCGAATCCACGGACCCCATTTCAACCTCGTTTTCGAGCTCGCAGGCCTTGACGATCTCCTTCGCGACGTCGTACCGGGTCACCTGCCCGCGGCACACGTGGGGTGGGCCGCCCCCAGTCGTCGGTGTCGAGCAGCAAGAACGGGTTCATCGCGAAATCATGGGCATGTGTTGGCGTCCTGATCTTGTCCATGACGTCATGCAGCACACGGGCGCGCCCGGCCGTTGTGCTGTGATTGCTGCTCTTCCCCTCTTGCCTATGCGGTTGTTGATGGTTGCTGCCGTGGCGTTGTCGGTGAGCGCCTGCGAAAGCAGCTATTCTGTCGATCGGGTGCCCCCCTTGGCCACCGAGAGCGCTGGATCGGAACTTGTTGGGCCGCTGACCCCTAAGTATACGATTGGGCCTGGCGATGATCTGCTGATTAACTCCTTCTACCACTCTGAACTCAAGCAGCCAGTGACAGTGCAGAACGACGGTCGCGTCTCGCTGCTGCTTGTCGGAACGGTCACAGCCGCGGGCAAGACCTTGCAACAGGTGGGCCAAGAGCTTACTGGCCGATACAGCAAGTTCCTTGAGAACGCGGATGTGACCGTCACTCTCAGCGGCAGCGCCGCGCTGGCGGTTTATGTCGGAGGTGAAGTTGGCAAACCATCGGTTGTGCCGATCAAAGGGGAATTGAGTTTCCTGCAAAGCGTTACCGCCGCTGGAGGCTTTAGTAGGACCGCCAATAAAGAACAGGTGCTGATTGTGCGCCAGGCGAGTGATGGACACTTCCGGACGTTCCAGGTCAATGCGGCCGAGGTATTGAGCAATGAGGCCCCCGAGATCTACCTAAGACAGCACGATATCGTCTACGTGCCACAAACCGCGATCGCCCAGGCAGACCAGTTCGTCGATCAATACATCAATCAGATCGTCCCGCGCGCGGTCCAAGGCGTGTTCGGGTTGCAATACACGGCTGCAGTCGGCGGTGGCGCATCGACGGCGATCAACTCATCAGCGATCAACTCGGCGGTAACGCGATGACGTAGCCTCGCGCCATTCGGATGCTTTGCGCCACGCTGGTCGGACCCGATAGGCTGCGTTGACCACAATCCGGGTGTTGCGTGAAGTCGGTTTTCTCCGAATTTGACGACTGCCACATCCTGGTTGAACGGATTGCGCGGGGCGCGTAACGTGTGCTGGGACAACCAGTCGAGAGTGTTTCAAAATTCCGGGAAACACCTAACCGGGCTGGCGCCCGAGCTGGAGGCGCCCGGAACGATTGCCGGCTAAGGCGTGAAACCCGGGGATTGCCGGCGGGCGCCTCATAGGAAGCAGCGAGATTGCATGGCCGACGAAATCAGAGGGAATGGGGGCTTCTGCAGCGTTGTCGTCTGAGGTGAGCCGCGATAAATCGGACGCCTTGAGAAAGCCGCTCGGTGACGATGCATCAGAGCCGGTCGTCATCTCGGTGATCATCTCCAGCTATAATGCGCGCGAGGTTGTGGCGGATTGCCTGACGTCAATCTACCGCAACCCGCCGAACGAGTTCTACGAGATCATCCTCGTGGACGACGCTTCCAGCGATGGCACGGGCGAGATGGTGCGCGCCCGGTTTCCTGAGGTCCGACTGCTATCAACGAGGTCAATCTCCATTACACGCGGTCCAACAATCTCGCTCTCGACCGTGCGCGCGGTGAATATATTCACCTGCTCAACAACGACACGATCGTTCTGCCGCAGGCGATCGACGCCATGGTAGCGTTCCTAAGGAACCATCCGGAGCAGGCGCCGTCGGCAGCAAGCTGCTCAACGAGGACGGTACAATCCAATGGTCCGTCAAGGCTCTGCCGGATTTGGGGTCCGCCTTGTTCGGCGGTCGGGGCATGATCACCCGGTTGTTTCCGAACAATCGCTACACGCGGACGCCGTTTCTCGTACCCCGACCGGAACATCAGCGAACCGTTCGTCGCCGGTTATTTGTCCGGCGCCTCGAAAATAATACCACGTAGGGTTATCGACGAGGTCGGCCATCTCGACAGTCGCATGTTCTACCATGTCGACGCCGATTATTGTAAGAGGATCGCCGAGGCGGGCTATCAATGTTACTACCTACCAGATGCGACCGTCATCCACCTCAATCACAAAGGCGGAACGATGGTCAGCCCGCAACTCCGGGCGCGCTCCCTCTTGTCGTTCCATGTCGACTGTTACGTCTATTACTGCAAACACATGCAGCGCTCGGCTTGGAGCCCGATGCGGCTTGTTATTCTCGCTGCTCTCTCGGCGAATTTTCTAGCAATGCTGACGGTCCAACTCGCCGGTGAGCTCGTCGGCGCCGCGCGGTCGGGCTTGCGGTCAACGCGGGCGGCAAATTGAGAGATGAGCCGCACCGAGGCGCTGCCCTCGGGGAGGCGGTTCCACACGAAGAGCTCCCGCGAGGAGGCCCCCTAGCTCTAAGTGTTGCTAGCGCCGCCGTCGATGCCGCAACGCACTGATCATCGACATCACGATCGGCGGCAGCAGGTTCTGCGCGATCGTCTCCGGTGTGAGTAAGAGTTTTTCGCCCGGTCTCCGGCGAAATGGAGTCGAGTAATGCTCGCCGGCGGTCTCGCTTCGGGGCCGACCATTCGAGTAATAATAAAGGGCGAGCGATTTGCGGGTCGTTCCCGCCGGACAGTTAAGCGGGTCGGGATGCCCATGGTAGGCAAAATCTGTGGTGCTGAAGACGACGCATCGCCCAAAGATGGGTAGAATCTTCTTGCGACACTCGGTCATGTCGCGGTCCCATAGCTCCAGGTGCCCGCCCCATTCCTCTTGCCACTCGGTATTGAGATATAAGAGGAGATTGAGGCGACGATCGAGCTTCAGCCGCGGATGGCGATTAAAATCGGCGTGGACTTTGAGAAATCCGCCCCGGACGATCTGATGAACCCCGCCGCCCCAAAGATGCGGATCGGGGACGAGGCCAGAGATCCCGGTCAGCGTCTCGAGGAAGTCAACGAATACCGAGGAGTTCAGCTGATATAACAGCGCCCGTGTCGCACTGCCGAGTTGGGTCTCGAATTTGGAGGCAAGTTTCTTACCGCGCGCGTCGTCAAATTCGATCCAGCCAACCTCACCCGGTCTGGGAATCTCCGAGATCACGCGCTCGAGCACCGCCTTCGGCAGAAAGTCGTCGATGACGATATGAGGAAAAGGTTCTGCCGCAGCGTATTCGCGTCGATGTTGTTCGGCCAGCGTCTGCAAGCGTGCAGGTTCGAGGAGGATCGGTTCCGTGGCGGCCAATTGAGTCCCGTAAAGGTCCATTATGCTTCTCGCGTAATACCAGCAGGCAGGCGGAGCCGCAGCCTCGGGACAGCGACTGGCTTTCCGCCCCGGCGGCGGCGCCTCGCCGCCGACCCCAACCACTTGTTGAAGTCAACGTTGGTCGGGTCGGAAGGCGACGGGCCGGCTGGAATGATCAATCGGCCGTACTTGGCGAAGTCGAGGAACTGCTTGATCGTTGCTAGATCGTCGCAACGCTATTTCAGTTGGGGACGACTCCCCTGTGAAAGCTAACAGGGGCCCGTGTCGTTTGGCAACCGTTTTTTCGCGGCAGTGTAAGCGTTTGCCAGTCGCACGCGGGTGGGGGTCGCTCATGTCAGCGGCATCACTGAAACCGCGAGGCGTAAATGTTGCTGGCCCAAGCGCACCCTGACCGGCGCAAAGGCAGCCGTTAGCTTTGAGGGTGACGCCACACACGTCGTGTGGCTTGACCTGAAGTCCGTCTTGGCCACATTGAAGTGCGCCATAACCCGACTTGGCGCGTTTTGACTGCGGCTACTGAGGGAAAATACCATACGGTTGGCGCGGGCTGACTGCGAGCAACGAGGTCAGTGTTTTAGCCAGTGGCGCTATCGCGTAACAGGAGATGCGATTGATGGTCGAGAGTGAGAGCCGGCGCCCGAAAATCAGCGTCACCGTGCCCACCTACAATCGAGCGGAGACATTCCGCCGAACCCTGGCGCATTTCGGCGAATCAAGAACTCGATGGTGGCGAATACGAAGTGGTTATCGTCGATGACGGCTCGTCTGATGACACGCGTACCGTGGTCGAACAGTGGATGGCGCAGGCACCCTGTCGCGTGCAATACATTCGCCAAAGCAATCACGGTCCGGGCTACTCCTATAACCGCGCCTTCGAGGCGGCTGAGGCGCCGATCGTCTTGCTGGTCGCCGACGATATTCTCCTGTCTCCAGAGGCGCTTAAGGAGCACGTTGAGATGCACCGGCTACATCCCCAAGAAGAGGTAGCGATATTTGGCCGTACAGAGATATCGCCGGAATTGCAGAGCGTTTTTCTGCGCAAATTTGATCGCATCCGCTGCAGTGACTTTGACAGCGGCAAGGAGCTGCCATGGTATCAATTTTGGGGCTGCAATATTTCGGCGAAGAGAGACTTCGTGTTACGCTATGGCGGAATGCCGGAAGAGGTTGGAGTTGGCGGCGCGATTGCGCATCAGGACCGGGTGCTCGGCCACCGGCTAATGCAGGGCGGTTTGCGAATTCTTTACTCCCCTGCAGCGCTAGCTTTTCACCATCACGACATGACATTCGACCAGATGTGCAGATTCCAGTACAAGCAAGGCGAGAGCTTCAATCAGACCCGCATCTGGGTGAATGAGCCGGAACTCTCGGTCGCCTGTCATTTTTGGGACATATCTACTGTGGGGGACCATCTGCGCGTCTGGTTCGGACCGCGCCGGAATCTGGTCCCACCAAGCGATCGCAACCCCGTGCTGCTGCTCGGCCGTTATTTGCTCCGCGGCCTGGCATTCAACGCGCTGACCGTTAATTTTCTTTGGACGCCGCTCGCCAAGCGCGCCGAACGCAGCCCCGCTATCGCGGGGCTTATGCGTCCTCGGTTCTACCGGAGCATCATCGCCTACCACACATATCGTGGATACCGCAAAGGCAGGACATGGACGAGCGCGCCGGCGGCGCAACCGAAGCAAGCCTGACACCCCTGCCTGCGCCGGAAGCCTCCGGCGGCATATTGCATGCGAGCGGGGGGTTCATCGGAAACGCCGGCATCACGCTGATCGGCGCGGGGACGGGTGCTCTGTTGACGATGGGCACCGACGTCCTTGCCGCGCGCTTTCTCGGCGTCTCCACCTACGGCCTATACGCTCTGGCGCTCATGGTAGCGAAGAGCGGCGAGATCATCGCCGAGTTCGGCGTGCCGCTGAGCATGTTGCACTTCCTCCCTGTCCTGCTGAGCCGCGGCGGTCGCGGATCTGCGCTCGGCGCGATCCTCGGGTCGTTACTTTTGCCGATCGCGATTGGCATCAGCTTTGCTCTGGCGCTGTGGTCCGGTGGCGGTTGGATTGCGGCGCATCTGCTGGGTCAAGCCGCCGCCGGTCCTTTTATTGCTGTGCTCGGCTTCGCCATTCCGCTGATGGTAGCGATCGACGTGCTCGGCAACGTCGCGCGGGGGTTTGGTCGGGCGCTGCCTTACGTCGTGACTTATAATATCGTGCCGCAGCTGTGCGTTGCGGCAGTTCTGATTTCATTGATGGTCTGGCATGGGCCGCAGATCGGCGTGGTCTATGGACGGGTGTTCGCTTACGCGGTCGGGGTCGCTGTCGCGCTTGTCTTTGCGTGGTTGCTGGTGGAGCGCCACATCGGCTGGGTGCGGCCGGTCCTGCATCTTCGGCAGCTTTACGGCTACGCGCTGCCCTTGGGTGTCAACTTGATGACATCGTTGGGGATTGCCTGGACAGATCTTTTCTTGCTCGGTCTGCTGACGGACGCAAGTAAGGTCGGCGCCTATCGTGGTTGTATGCAGATCGTCCTCGTTTTCGACCTCGGAGCTAACGCGTGCGCGGCGGCGCTCGCCCCGGTATTTGCGATACTGATCGCCGAGGGGCAGGGCGCGCGGTTGCAGGATATGTATACTTCCGCCATTCGGTTGCAGACATTGATGTCCCTGCCACTCCTGCTTGTAATCATGATTAACGCAGCAGATTTGCTTCGCGTCCTGGGGCCGGACTTCGCGATCGGCGCGCCGGCGCTGCTGCTCTTGGCGGGCGGACAGTTCGCTAAAGGCACGCTCAGCCCGGCGACGGTCGCGCTGATCATCGGCGGCCGGCAAAAACTTGACGCGGTCAACGTCGCCATTGCGGCCATTGCCAACCTCATGTTGAACCTGATATTTATCCCATTTTTTGGGCTCGCCGGTGCGGCGCTCGCGACCGCAACATCGCTTATCGGCTTGGCCGTCGTTCGTTGTCTGCAGGTTCGTCGCGTGTTCGGCTTGCGCACGCTGGATTTCACCCCGCTCCGCGCCATTTTGCTAACAATGCCGTTGACGTGGGCGATTTGGGCGGTCAGCGAACTGCTCGGTATCGGACCCGGCAGTGGTTACACGGCTCTATTTTGCCGTCTCGCTATCATGGGAACGGTGATCGGCGCCAGCATTTGGTTTTTCTGCCTCGAGGCGGGGGACCGCACGATGTTGCAGCGTCTGGTGATGCGTCGGGACTCCCGCGCGGCGCCAACCGTTGTTAGCGCGACAACGAGGGGTCTCTAATGACCGGTGCCTCAGGGTAGCCGGCGCCAGGTAGCCGGCAGTATCTCTACTAGTTGTCTAGTAGCGAGCCGTAATATTGCCGGTGAGCCCGTGCCAGATTCCGCGACAGAACGCGCGCATTTGCATTCCGTGTCTGCCCGGCCGCAGCATAATTTTCGTCATCATTATCGCCAGTGTAACGAACATGCGCAGAACCATGACGGGACGGAATTCTGCAAATCCGTAAAGCGTCAGGTAAAGTCTGTTGCGCGCCGTGTAGTAGCAGCGAAACGGCGGGTGTTCCAGAACCGTCGAGGTCGCGCCGTCGCGGGTGATCTCGGTCGGACGCAGGCTCGCATAACCACGGACGTTGGAGTCCATCGTCGCCTCCCGGCAGACGAAACCTTTGTAACCCGCCTTCATCATCCGATATCCGTACTCCGCTTCTTCCCAGTCGACGAAATAGTCGGCATTGGGCAAGCCAACCTCGCGGACCGCAGCCATGCGGTAGAGAGTACCGGACCACCACGCGACATCACACGGATAAGAGCGCCCCGCCGGCGCCGGCCTGATCGGCACAAGCCCACGCCAAGTAAAGACGCGCAAAGCGCTATCACGCCACTGCTCCGGGTGCAGGCAACTGATGAACGCCGTCTCGCCTTGCTGACTGTGGGGCCAGCCGACGAAGAGGTCCAGCATCTTCTCCAACGCATCGGGTGCCGGATCGCCGTCGGGGTCGAAAA
This sequence comes from uncultured Alphaproteobacteria bacterium, assembly GCA_963787135.1. Lineage (GTDB taxonomy): Bacteria > Pseudomonadota > Alphaproteobacteria > Rhizobiales > Beijerinckiaceae > Roseiarcus. The sequence continues at coordinate 339,468 of CAWBBW010000007.1, forward strand.
TCCACATCCAATCGTAGCCGTGCTCCAGCGCAAAGCGCAACCCCGTACAAACCGCGCCGGCCGTTCCCAGGTTTTGCGGGTGGCGCACGACGGTGGCATGTTTGAGGCAGGGCTGCTGCAAGGTATTGTCGGTTGAGGCGTTGTCGACGACGAGGATCTCGTCGACGGGGCGGGTCTGTCGCAAAAACGCCTCGATCATCTGCCCGATGACGTCGGCGTCATTGAAGGTGTGAGTATAGGCGAGCACTCTCATGGGTCTACCGGTTCCTTTTGGCAGCTTGTTGAAATGGGATTTCAAAACAATTCATGAGGGAATTTTGCGTCGCTTAGTCGGACGCGGAAGATCGGTCGAGATCCAAACCGATCGCATAGTATCGCATCGGGTCGCAGGCAACCGCGGCCTATTCAGCAGATAGTTCCCACGTTCGCTTTCAGGGAGGTCGAACGCGGTCATCTGTTTCCGCTGGGGGCGGAGTGGGTGGCTAGACGCAGCTGACCTGGCCGTCGCGAACGTCCTCGGCAAGCGCTACCACATTCAATCAGGTGATAGATCCATCAGGCTCATTTCTCATGCACGAGGCTCTGTGTCCGCCGTCGGCATAACCTGGGACACCCTGGATGTCGAGAGTCGGGCCGCGGACAGAGCGGCGCGTGGCAGGACAACACTACGGGCCGGGCGAGCTCATCCTGTCGTCGGCGCCAGTTCGCCAATTGCTCCGCCAAATCCTTTGGACGCCTCTAAATACCTCGCCGAATCGCGCGCTTTCTGATTCCTTGTCGGAATTGGGATGGGAGATTGCTCGATGCGAGACGATCCTGGGTTTTTCGACATTGACGGGCGTCTTGAAGAGCTTTCCGCCAAGGGCGACGATCTGGAGCGGCTTAAGGGGATCGTCGAAAGACGTGTTCGACGAAAGCGCGGACCTTCGACTTCTTGCCATTGGCCCTGGCGATGGCCTCTGGCATCGGCTTGGCCTTGGGCTTTTTGCGATGGATTTTCTGAACTAAGTATATTTGTCGCCGGTTCTTTTATGCCTTAAGGTCGATGCCGTTTCGAGGCGTCCGCCCTCAACCCGTCGCTGTCATCCCAAGCCGCCGCAAGCTGCCGCGACTTAGGGACGCCAGGGAGCATCACATGATTCGCTTCTACTACCACCCGTCTCCCAATCCCCTAAAGATCGCGCTGTTCCTGGAGGAGGCCAACCTTCCTTACGAAGTCGTGCCCGTCGACACCGCGAAGGGCGAGCAGCATGCGCCCGGGTTTCGGGCCATCAATCCAAACAGCAAGACGCCTGCTATCGTCGACACGGAAGGTCCGGCCGGAGCCGAGGCCCGCGTCTTTAATTCGAGCGCGATCCTTCTCTACCTCGGCGACAAGACTGAGCGGTTCATCGGATCGCCTGGCGATCGGCCCGAGCTCTTGTCCTGGCTATTCTTCATCGCATCGGGATTGGGCCCTTTCTCGGGTCAGGCTGTGCATTTCCAGCATGCGGCGCCGGAACGGCTCCCTTACGCCGTCAACCGCTATCGGCGCGAGGCCGAACGTCATTACCAGATCCTCGACAAGCATATGGCTGGACGCGACACTATCGTCGGGAGCGACTATACGATTGTCGACATGTCCGCGTGGGGTTGGTTGGATCGGGCTGGGCGGGTCCTTCCCGGCGAAACGCCAGCGCTCGCCGCCTTCCCCAACCTCCAACGCTGGTTCAAGGCCATCGACGCCCGGCCCGCGGCGGCTCGCGCCCGGGCCATTGGCACAAGATTCACATTCAAGAGAGAAGTGGACGAAGAGACCCGGCGAGCGCTATTTCCCTCCAACTATCCGCCTCCGGCCGACTGAGCGGGGCGCGCCGTCGGACCAGGCTAACGACCGTTCCCACAACCAGGATCCCCCACCGCCCGATCCGCCAAGGCACGCAGCTCACCAAATCCGACAATCGAGGGGTCAGGTCTCTCGCTCCCGATCACCCGTCGGGAGCGCTGGAACAATAGATGCGGGCATGAGCAAGGCCCAACACAGACGCGCCTGGAGTTGGAGCGGAGGCCGGCTTGGGGCTACGTTCAATCAGCACGTTCTCTATCCTCGGGACCAAGAGTTGGATGTTTTGGTAGTGGAAGTCAATTCCGTGAGGTAGCGATTAAGTTTATTTTTGAGCAACGCTAGTAGACGCCGTTATCATTTTGACTATAACCTTTGAGCGATCTTGTCGGTGGCTCGCAAGCTGTTGGCCACGATTGTCAGACTCGGATTGATCCCGCCGCTCGACGGGAAGAAGGAGGCGTCAAGGACATAGAGATTGTCGAGGTCGTGAGCGCGGTTGTCGCGGTCGAGCACGCTCGACTGAGGATCGTCGCCAAAACGACAGGTGCCGCACACATGACTGCCGTTGAGCGCGCCGATGGGTTGCAAGGGACTTACGTCAAAGAGCGGGGCTACCGCGCTCTTGAAGCTGTCGCACATCATCTGTGCGCGACGACGCAGTTCGTCGGGATAGCGGTAATTATAGACAATGTCCTCCTCTGTGCCCGGCCTTTGCCGCGACATAGTTTCCTGGATACGGGAGATCCTCGACGATGCCGGCAAACACTGTCCACGACCGGCACAAGAATGTTGCCCATCGATGTGATCATAGAGAGGAGGGCTCCAGGCAGATACGCGGCCCGCCTAGGCCGTCGGGGTGAGCCCGATCTGGCCCCTCCCGACAGCGCGTAGTATTGTAGAAGGAATCTCATCAACTCATCGCGCGTCGCAATAGGATGGGCGTGAATGTTCCCCAACTTCGTCCCGTTATGGACGTAGAAATCGTTAAGGGACAGGCCGTGATTCATGTTGAAACCCAAGGCCCGGCGCGGTGCGTTTAAGTCGGGCGAATAGATGGTTGGACGCGTGCAGCATTAGGTTGCGGCCTACCAAGCCGGAGCTATTCGCGAAACCATCGGGAAAGTGCTCATTTGCGGAGCGTTGAAGCAGAGCCGGTGTCAGAAAAGCGTTTGCCGCAAGAATGAAGACCCGCGCTCGCAAGCGAGGTCCGCCGCCGGTTCAACTCGCAAATCACCCGCTCGATGACCCGGCCTCTCTCTTCAAATCGGATTGCGCGACAGTTCGGAAGGATCTTGGCCCCGTAGCGGTCGAGCGCCGGATAGAGACAAATTCGGGCGGCATCATTTCGGCATGCACGCGGGCAAAGCATTCCAGGGCAGCCAGCGCAACCAGGCACTCGCTCTAATGCGGAGTGAATGCGGTATGGGTGGAGGCCCACGCCCTTCAGCTGCGTCAAAAACGGCGACCTCCCTGGCGGATGCCGGCGATGGCTCGAGGAGGCCGGCTCCTGTTGGCGCGAGTGGGTCTTGCGTGCCTCGTACCCGGTACAAGCTCTCTGCCCGCTCGTAAAACGGCGCCATTTCCTCGTAGCTGACTGGCCACGCTTCGGGCAGTGACGAATCAGATATGCCCGGAAAAAAACGACGCGGTGTGAAATCTTGCGGACGAAACCGGTCCATGATGGCATTAAACTGCGCCGTCGATCCACCTGCGCCGGAACCAATAGGCGGCCTCGTCGGAATTGTAGCGCCGTCTTCTTCGTCGCGATAATAGAAAGGGCGAGGCCACCAGCCGTGGTTTAGCGCCGTTTCGGGGTCGCCTGTCCATGAAAACGGAACGCCTCTCACGACTGCTGGATCACGATGAAGGAGTTTTCCGCGCTCGACAAACAACACCGACCGCCCCAAACGCGCGAGGTTGAAGCCAGCTGTCGAACCGCCGGCGCCTGTGCCGATAACGATGACGTCCCACAGGTGGCCTTCGGCGTCCTGCGGAGAAACTTCCAGAGGGGACTGCCTTCATGGCGTTTGGAGCGAGCCTCGCAAAGCAAGACCCGCCTTCTGGTACATAGCGTCTAGGACGCGCGCGGTTAGGACTGCGTCATCGGCCGGAAGCGCGTTCGACTCCTCGGCCCTGACGCTTTTCACAAATGCCTCAAGCTGGAGTTGGTAGGTCGACTTTTTGGGAAACGACTCGCGAACCACATTGCCGCTTTTTGCGTATACGAGGCCTTCTTCACCGTCCCACTTGATCCATCCCTTCTCGCACGTAACTACGAGGCCAACCCTAGGCGTGTAAAAGCCGCGGAACCCGAACTCGACAACACCTTCCGCCCCGGATGGGAATCGAAGCATGCGCGCGCATCCAACGATCGACTTGAGGACCGCTGCACTTGTGACGCACCGACATGACTTCAGGTTCCTCTCCTGCGACATACCGCAAACAGCTGACCGCATAGCAACCCAAGTCGAGTGCGGCGCCCCCTCCTAGTTCGAAGCGTAAGCGGAAATCATTCCTGGCCATACGCATATAGGGCGTTCGAAGGCACGATTCGATGCGAAGCAATCTGACCCAACTCACCCCCAGCCACTAACTCGCGTTGCCGACGGAGCCCATCATGGTAGCGAAGGTGCATCCCCTCAACCAAGACGCGGCCGTGTCGCCTCGCAGAGAGCACCAGCTGTTGTGCCAGACGGGCATTCTCAGCAAGCGGTTTTTCGCAGAGCACATGTTTGCCGGCTTCGATGGCCCGGCATACCCAGTCGTAGTGCAGCGCTGGCGGAAGCGCGATATACACCGCATCAATATCGCCAGATCTTACGAGCGCCTCATAGGAGCCAAACCCGCGCTGAATGCCATAGCGTGCGGCAAACTCTTCGGCTTTTTGCGGTGTTCGAGAGGCAACCCCGCGAACTTCGACGCCTAGCGTCTCTTTGGCCGGCGTCAGGAGCCCGTAGGGCACGACTTTAGCAGTTCCCAACACGCCAAAGCGAATCATGGACTGCCTCGACCCCTCGATCTCGAATACTCACCGAGGAGCTCGCAAAGCGCAACCCCGCACAAACTGTTGCCGCGCCCGGTTCCAGGTCTTGCAGGCGGGGTACCACGCTGGCATGTTAGAGACAGGGCCGGCCGAGGGTAGCGACGATCAGGATTTCGTGCGCGCATTAGCGTTTAGCCTAAAAGTGCGTCGATAGTGCGGCTAATAATGTAGTGCGGTTTATAATGCCGGCACCCTTAAAAGTATAATAAGCGGGAACTCTCATCGGCCTGCCATACGATGCGCGTGCACAATCTTAAGACGATAGCATTCCACTACGGCAGTAGCAACCAAATTTTATTATCTGTCTTTCTTTGCGTTCAGTACTCACGACGTGGTGCTTGTGCGACTGCTGCCACGCCAAGCCCAGCGACTTCTCTCGCCGGCGCCGGCCAACGGTCAAGAACAAGCGGACGGTTCAGATGTTGCTAACAAGGTATGCGGCAGTCGCTACGCTCTTCCTTGTGCCGTCAGTGCTCGTCGAATTTCTGACCGGCAACACAACAATCGCCGTGTTTGCGGACCCAATCAGCCTCGTAATGCTTTTCGGAAGTTACGGCTCCGGCGCGGTACTCGCCAGGGAGTTGACACGGCGCTGGCAGAAGGGCTTTGCCTCGATCCTTATACTCGGCGCCGTTTACGGGATGTTCAATGAAGGATTGCAGACCGGTGGGTTTTTCGATCCGCACTTCTATGCGGTGGCCAGCAATGCGCTCGAGAACTACGGGCGGTGGGGAGGGGTCAACGTCGTCTGGGCGCTGGAAATAACCATATTCCACGCGGTCTTCAGCATCGCTGTTCCGATCATTATCGTCGATGCCTTGTTCCCGTCCCTCGTATATCAGCGTCTGCTGGGCAACATGTCATTACTTGTATTCCTTATTCTGCTTCTCATGATTACTGTGGCGCAGAGAATGATCCTGACTTTTCGGCAACCTCCAATCAATCCATATGCGTTTATTTTCCTTATAGTCTTGATGTTATTGTTGACATTGTCTGCGCGAGCTTTCCCGTCATCTGAAGTTAGTGCGCCCCGCAGAACGCCGAGCAATACAATTTTGTTTGTTTCTACACTTATCGCTTCGGTCTCCTGGCTCATCGTAATCCCCCGGCTCCTGGCATACATACATTTGCCCATTGTGGACACGTTCACGATATTTGGCTTGCTGTATTTGATCTCCTGGTTTCTGCTGGGTTTTGCTAGTATCTCGAGTTCGAAACCGGGTCGCCATCGCCGCAGGAGCCGAGGGGCCTTTGATAGTGCACGCGATGTTGTCGGCCATTTTCGTACCGGCCGCCATAACGCTGGCTGTCCTGTTCCTTGCATGGCGACGCAGCCGCGAGGAAATTGGTCGGAGGCCGGTGTTGGCGCCATCGACCGGTACAGAGTTTTCCGGAGGCTCCGGTCCTCGATAGGATGGAGCGATAGAGAGACAGAACTCATCGATTCGAAATGCGGCGGAGGTTCATCGGGGAGGTGAGAAACCCCTTGGGGCCTCTGTCGTTTCTGACAAATCGTAACCTAACTCATGACGGCCCGCGGAGACTGGGCCGGCAGCTGTGCCAAATAGCGGCCGTTCGCCGTGATCAAATCGACCGGTCCCGGTAGGGAAGGACCGCGCCAGGAGCGACCGTTCCCGAACCAAGAAGCGAGCCGTTCATTCGACCATGAGAGGCCTCTGCGCGGGGGAGTGATGATCTCTTGACCGGATCGAAGCCGAACCAGACTGACCCTCTCGTCTCTTCGTGACCAAACCGTCGCTCCTGGGACGGACGACCTCCGGCGCTCAGAAGTTTGCCTCAAGCTTGGCCTTGACCGCGTTTAGGCTCGCGCTCGATGACAGAAGGCTCGAGTAATTGACGCCGAGCTTCAGGTTGCGGGTCAGGCGCCAGTCGAGGCCGAGCTCGACCGCAAGAGCGTTACCCGCGATCGGCGCCCCGGCAATCGTGAACGCGTCGAAGGGCAGGCTTGCAAAGGCGAGGTTCGCGTTCGGCGTCTCGTCGCCGAAAACGTGCTGCCAGCCGATCATGGCGTTGGCCGTTAGCGGCGCTGAGGCGTAGAGCGACGCTTCACCCCTAAACCGAGGGTCGTGATCCCGTAGCCGTAGCTGCTGCGAATTACTCACGAGCGAGGCCGGGCCGGGGGTCTCGGAAAACGCCTCGGTACGGAGGCTCACCCCCGCAACGCCGACGAAGGGCTCGGCCCAGGAGGCGGCGAGATAGGGCGCGCCGACGGGAACGCGCCAGCCCGCCTCGCCGAAGGCCTGCAGTGCATCGCCGCCATAGCCCGATCCCTCCGCCAGATCGAAGTTGGGGAAGGAAATCGACCGGTTCAGGCCGTACTGGTTGTAGGCGTAATAGGCACCGCCGCGCAGCTGGAGCGCGGTCACGTCGCCGTAGCCGCCGTAAACGCCGATATAGGTTGCGCTCACATTGCCCGTGGAGGCCCGCGCGGGAACGTCGAGGCTCGCATTGGTGTAGCCGCCGGCGACGCCGAGGCGATACCGCCCGTAAAGCGTCGCGTCGGCCCCGAGGATGAAGCCGCCGAGGTTGTTGGAGACGGTCGCGCCGTTGCCGTCGCCGCCGAGATGGCCCCAGGAGTTCGAAGGCCTGGCCCCAGGCCGAGAAGGTCTGGGCAGGCGTCGAGAATTCGTAGTTCTGCACGTTCTTGCCGCCGCCCGACGGCGCCGCCCCGTAAGGTTCGGCGAGCCGGTCGAGCACCGCCTCGCGCGGGAGCCGCGAATTGTCGAGCGCCGCGCCGACCGCGCTTGCGTGGATTTCGCCCGAGAGCGCGTTGAAGGCGGTCAGCGCGCCCAGGACGGTCTGGTCGATGATGGCGTTGAAAAGCGGCGACCCGGTTGGCTGCGTCGAGAGCGCGGTCGCGGTTGCGATCTGGTTCGGCGTCTGCGCCACGGAGGTGAACAGAGGTGTCGGGGTCGGCATCGGGCCGGGACCTGGAGGCCCGGGGGGGTCGATCTTCTCGGCGAAGCCCAGGTAGACGTCGTCGGCATCGTAGCTCAAGACCGGCGTTACGAAAGCAAGGCTCGACAGCCCTGTGACCGCGCCAAACGCTCCGGACACGCCGCCGCCGGAGGTGATAAGCGTATATTTGTTCGACAGCGTGTAGATCCCGTCGGTGGGCGTGACCTGAACCGTGCCGCCCGAGATCGTGGTAGCACCGGTCGTGACGAGCTTGTCGTTCTGGCCGGCAGGGTTGATGTTGACGGCGAAGTACGAGCCTGACGCGAAGGATGCTGTCGACGCATTCAGCGTTGAGAACGGCGCCACCGCGCCCGGCGCGATCGTTCCCCCGCTGTTGGCGACGATGCTGCCGAACGAGCCGGTCCCGGTTAGCGTCGCGCCCTGCTCTACTGTGACAATCGAAGCGATCGAGCCCGTCACATCGAGCGTTCCCGCCTGGACATCGGTTCCGCCGGTGTAGGTATTGGCGCCGGAGAGGATGAGCGCGCCCGATCCGCTCTTGGTCAGGTCGGCCGAGCCCGAAATGACGCCCGAGATCCTATCGGTGAACGGCCCGGTGTCGACGGTGGGATCCCGGAAGCTGCCCCTGTCGCCGGCGCCCCCGCTGGGGGAGCCGAACACAATCGCATTCGCGATCGTCAGGTCGCTCGCCTTGAACTGCAGCATGGTCCCCTCTGTCAGGTACAGCGTGTTGGTGGCCTTCGGGCCGAGCGCAGCGCTGTTGGCAACTCCGAGCGTGCCGGCCAGGACGACGATGTTCCCGACGAAGGTGTTCGCGCCCGCCAGGATCAGCGTCCCCGCCCCTTGCTTGTTGAGCACTGCGCTGCCGGAGATGACGCCGTTCCAGGTCAGCGCATTGCCGAAGACGTCGAACGTCCCGCCCTTGTTTGTCAGCGAGACGGCGTTGTTGAAGGTGAGCCCGCTGGCGCCCGCCTGGATCGTGCCGTTGTCGAGCGTGAGCCCTCCCGTGCCGATCGACGACGAATTCGTGACCTGAACGGTTGCGCCGTTGGTGACCGTCGTCCCGCCGGAATAGGTGTTGGCGCCGGCCAAGACGACCACGCCCCCGCCGGTGGGAGACGTATCCGTGATCGTCAGCGCGCCGGGACCGCTGGCGTCGGCGATGACGCCGTTCCAGGTCAGCACATTGCCGAAGGCGTCGAAGGTCCCGCCGTTGTTTGTCAGCGAGACGGCGTTGTTGAAGGTGAGCCCGCTAGCGCCCCCCTGGATCGTGCCGTTGTCGAGCGTGAGCCCTCCCGTGCCGATCGACGACGAATTCGTGACCTGAACGGTTGCGCCGTTGGTGACCGTCGTCCCGCCGGAATAGGTGTTGGCGCCGGCGAAGACGACCACGCCCCCGCCGGTGGGAGACGTATCCGTGATCGTCAGCGCGCCGGGACCGCTGGCGTCGGCGATGACGCCGTTCCAGGTCAGCACATTGCCGAAGGCGTCGAAGGTCCCGCCGTTGTTTGTCAGCGAGACGGCGTTGTTGAAGGTGAGCCCGCTGGCGCCCGCCTGGATCGTGCCGTTGTCGAGCGTGAGCCCTCCCGTGCCGATCGACGACGAATTCGTGACCTGAACGGTTGCGCCGTTGGTGACCGTCGTTCCGCCGGAATAGGTGTTGGCGCCGGCCAAGACGACCACGCCCCCGCCGGTGGGAGACGTATCCGTGATCGTCAGTGCGCCGGGACCGCTGGCGTCGGCGATGACGCCGTTCCAGGTCAGCACATTGCCGAAGGCGTCGAACGTCCCGCCGTTGTTTGTCAGCGAGACGGCGTTGTTGAAGGTGAGCCCGCTAGCGCCCGCCTGGATCGTGCCGTTGTCGAGCGTGAGCCCTCCCGTGCCGATCGACGACGAATTCGTGACCTGAACGGTTGCGCCGTTGGTGACCGTCGTCCCGCCGGAATAGGTGTTGGCGCCGGCCAAGACGACCACGCCCCCGCCGGTGGGAGACGTATCCGTGATCGTCAGCGCGCCGGGACCGCTGGCGTCGGCGATGACGCCGTTCCAGGTCAGCACATTGCCGAAGGCGTCGAAGGTCCCGCCGTTGTTTGTCAGCGAGACGGCGTTGTTGAAGGTGAGCCCGCTGGCGCCCGCCTGGATCGTGCCGTTGTCGAGCGTGAGCCCTCCCGTGCCGATCGACGACGAATTCGTGACCTGAACGGTTGCGCCGTTGGTGACCGTCGTTCCGCCGGAATAGGTGTTGGCGCCGGCCAAGACGACCACGCCCCCGCCGGTGGGAGACGTATCCGTGATCGTCAGCGCGCCGGGACCGCTGGCGTCGGCGATGACGCCGTTCCAGGTCAGCACATTGCCGAAGGCGTCGAAGGTCCCGCCGTTGTTTGTCAGCGAGACGGCGTTGTTGAAGGTGAGCCCGCTGGCGCCCGCCTGGATCGTGCCGTTGTCGAGCGTGAGCCCTCCCGTGCCGATCGACGACGAATTCGTGACCTGAACGGTTGCGCCGTTGGTGACCGTCGTTCCGCCGGAATAGGTGTTGGCGCCGGCCAAGACGACCACGCCCCCGCCGGTGGGAGACGTATCCGTGATCGTCAGCGCGCCGGGACCGCTGGCGTCGGCGATGACGCCGTTCCAGGTCAGCACATTGCCGAAGGCGTCGAACGTCCCGCCGTTGTTTGTCAGCGAGACGGCGTTGTTGAAGGTGAGCCCGCTGGCGCCCGCCTGGATCGTGCCGTTGTCGAGCGTGAGCCCTCCCGTGCCGATCGACGACGAATTCGTGACCTGAACGGTTGCGCCGTTGGTGACCGTCGTCCCGCCGGAATAGGTGTTGGCGCCGGCCAAGACGACCACGCCCCCGCCGGTGGGAGACGTATCCGTGATCGTCAGCGCGCCGGGACCGCTGGCGTCGGCGATGACGCCGTTCCAGGTCAGCACATTGCCGAAGGCGTCGAAGGTCCCGCCGTTGTTTGTCAGCGAGACGGCGTTGTTGAAGGTGAGCCCGCTGGCGCCCGCCTGGATCGTGCCGTTGTCGAGCGTGAGCCCTCCCGTGCCGATCGACGACGAATTCGTGACCTGAACGGTTGCGCCGTTGGTGACCGTCGTTCCGCCGGAATAGGTGTTGGCGCCGGCCAAGACGACCACGCCCCCGCCGGTGGGAGACGTATCCGTGATCGTCAGTGCGCCGGGACCGCTGGCGTCGGCGATGACGCCGTTCCAGGTCAGCACATTGCCGAAGGCGTCGAACGTCCCGCCGTTGTTTGTCAGCGAGACGGCGTTGTTGAAGGTGAGCCCGCTGGCGCCCGCCTGGATCGTGCCGTTGTCGAGCGTGAGCCCTCCCGTGCCGATCGACGACGAATTCGTGACCTGAACGGTTGCGCCGTTGGTGATCGTCGTTCCGCCGGAATAGGTGTTGGCGCCGGCCAAGACGACCACGCCCCCGCCGGTGGGAGACGTATCCGTGATCGTCAGCGCGCCGGGACCGCTGGCGTCGGCGATGACGCCGTTCCAGGTCAGCACATTGCCGAAGGCGTCGAAGGTCCCGCCGTTGTTTGTCAGCGAGACGGCGTTGTTGAAGGTGAGCCCGCTGGCGCCCGCCTGGATCGTGCCGTTGTCGAGCGTGAGCCCTCCCGTGCCGATCGACGACGAATTCGTGACCTGAACGGTTGCGCCGTTGACCGTCGTTCCGCCGGAATAGGTATTGGCGCCGGCCAGAATCAGAGTTCCGCCGCCGTTGATCGTGACCGCGCCGACCCCGCCGTTGTCGGATATAACGCCGGAAATCGTATTCGTCGTGCCAGACAAGACCGTGAAGGTCGGATCGTCTGGACCGACCGCGAAATTGTTCGCGATGTTAAGGCCGCTGCTGCTGAAGCCCAAAGTCGATCCACTGTTCAGCGTCACCGTACCCGTCCCGAGGGTGGAAATGCTCCCGACGTTCAATGTGGCGCCGGCCAGTACGGCCGATGCATTGGAATGCATGTTGATTCCCGATAGCGTCAGCGCATTCGCGCCCGCACGCCTTCCGCCAACAATCGATTTCTCGTTACCGGCCGAGCCTCCGCCCCAATGTTCAACTTGGCCGCCGCCAGCCGAACCTCCGCTGCCGTTTCCGTCCGTGGCCAGCGCCTGTACCGGCAAGCACGCTACGAGAACGCCCGCGAGAACGAAGGTAGGCGACGACCCACGGCCGCGCAGCGCTAGCCACCGTTGCTCCTGCCCATGCTGGAGGTTGGCAAGTCTCGGCACCGTTCGAAGGTAACGCTGCGAAATCATTCCGTGACCAATCGGTCTTTTGCGGCCGCGCAGAGACTTACAGCTCTGAAGGAAGACACCAGACAGACCGGAAGGTCTATTGCGCTGGGCGCCTTGCCCGAAACTGTCTGCCGCCTGCATCCGACTCGGCGGCGTATGCCGCGTCCTCGATCTCTCGCTTCGGCAGCGATGCCTTGTGCAACAACATCTGCGTCACGTATTGCGAAAGCCGATGCACGTTGAACCCCGATTGAGGAAAATCAGATCGCGCAACTTCTGCCACGAACTCGAAAATCGCGTCGATAGCCTTCCGCGACCAATAATTTAACCCACGAACGCGAGGCCAGCGAAGCCGATCATAAACATCGCCAGGGTGGGCGACTCGAGGAACAGAAACTGCATAGCCTCGAACGCGCTTCCCCAGTTGAAATGCGATTGGCCATCGGGCCCGTTATTGGAGGGCCGTTGAGCGTCTTCGCCCAGGGGCGTGTCCGCTTTTGCGCCCAGACGTCATCGTATTCGCGGGAGTCCCTGCACAGGAACGGATAGGTGACCGGTGTAGGGCGTAAGGGAATGTCGCAATAGACCCGCGTCAAATCACGGTGCGTCGGCAAGTGAACTAGCGGGGAAAGCCGGAGAAAACGCCTGTTCCCTTAGGTTTTGAGGATATAAATTAGTCGTCCGGCAAGTTTTTTTGATCAAATGTTTGCAAGGGGCCATGCTCAGTGTGAACTGGACCCCATTTGTGGGACCACGGGACGTTGGATTTAAGGTGTGATCTCGCCTGCCCTTGTCCTTCAAGAATCAAGCCGCTTCTTGCTGCTTCTGCTGTTGGTATGTGGGCAACGCGTTTGCGTTGTCCAAGCGAAGCGGCATATCCACAGCCCTAGCCGCCTCGATTTTGTCCATGCCGGCGCGCCACACCGCCATCGGCATCTGGTTGTTCATCGCCTGGTGCGGGCGTCGAAAATTGTAAAAGGTCATCCAGGAACCGATGCCGGCCCGCGCCTCGCTGGCGTCGGCATAAGCTTTCAGATGCACTTCTTCATACTTGATCGAGCGCCACAGCCGTTCGATGAAAATGTTGTCCATGAAGCGGCCGCGTCCGTCCATCGAAATCGCGACGCCGGTCGCCGCGAGCTTGCCGACGAAAGCTTCGGCGGTGAATGTGGAGCCCTGATCGGTATTGAAAATCCGCGGCTTTCCGAAACGAAGCAGCGCCTCCTCCAGCGCCGCCGCGCACAATCTCGCATCGTTGGTGTTCGACAGCCGCCATGCCAGAACCGCTCGGCTGGCCCAGTCGATGATCGCCACCAGATAGAGGAAGCCGCACGCCATCGGGATGTAGGTCACGTCGGCCGCCCACACGTGGTTCGTCTCGACAATCTTCAGGCCGCGCAGCAGGTAGGGGTATATCTTGTGCCCGGGCGCGGCTTTGCTCGTGCCGGGGCGCGGAACCAGCGCCTCGATCCCCATCACCCGCATCAGCCGCTGCACCCGCTTGCGGTTGACCCCACGGCCTTCTTTGTTGAGCTCGAAGGTCATTCGCCGCGAGCCGTAGAACGGAAGTTCGAGATGCAGTTCGTCGATGTGGCGCATCACCGCCAGATCGTCCGCCTCGGCGACGGGCTTGGGGCGGCAGATCCCCGAGCGCGCCACGCCCACAAGCTCGCATTGGCGGCGCACCGACAGGTCCTTGCCAGACCGTTCGACCATCGCTCTTCGATCGGGCGCGCTCATCGACCTGGCCTCCTGGCCAAGAAATCCCGTTCGACCGTCAGTTGGCCGATCTTGGCGTAAAGCTTGGCCGTCTCGCGTTCGCGCTCCTCCTCGCCATCGCCCGAACCGCTCGCCCCTCGCGCGAACAGGCTCGCGACGTTGTCGAGAACCTGCTTCTTCCAGGCATAAATCTGGTTCGGATGCACCCCGTGCCGCTTCGCCAGTTCCGGAACCGTCGCATCCTCGCGCAGCGCCTCAAGCGCAATCTTCGCCTTGAACGCCGCATCAAACTTCTTGCGTGACTTCGTCATTCCTCGCTCCGTCGGTTGCGACAGAGCAGGACATTTCACACCTTAGCCAATGGTCCTAAATCCGGGTCCAGCTCAGTGAGAGGCATTGTTCTTACTACCTACTCCCTTACCCTCCCCCTCCCCTCCCCCCTCCCTCTCCCCCTCCCCCCCCTCCCCCCCCCCCTCCCCCCCCCCCTCTCCTCTCCCTTCCTCCGATCCCCCCCGAATCTCCTCCCGGCCGCCTCCCTCGCCTGCCACCCCTCTCTGCTGGCCTGCCTTTCACCTCTTCCATCCTGCCTGTCAACTTCCCCCCCCTCCCCCCCCCCCCCACCGCACTCCAATCATCCCGCATGCTCCCCTCCCCCCCAACTCACGTACCCTCGCTGTCAACCCGCCGCGTCGCGCCGGAATCCATCTGCTCCCTGACAGAACGACGATCAGACCAGTCCTACATCAGTCACCGCAGACCCCGCAAAACCCGCTATACCCCCCTCCCCTCAGACTTTGTACGCAGCGAAGTCGGTGTCATGGAATTCGCATACTCCGTGATTGCGAGTTGGATCGCTGTAATGCTGTAATTATGGTGGCCGCAGTGCCTCTTGTCGGCTCGCTGGTGGGAATTCATCAAGTTTGGGCAAGCGCTGCGAAGGGCGGTGTCACGAGGGCGAGGCAGAGCGGTCGTCGTTTTTAGACTGCGCAATCCGAATTCACGCTTTACAATTAAGGTTTATTCCAAGCGAAAATTGCGAATAACTCGGATTAGGGGATAAACGCTCTAGGAATATAGAAAGGAGACTGCTGGATGCGCGCGCGTCACAGTCAACATACTACATTGAGCGTCGGGTGCCCGTTAATAACACGCTCTTTTGAAGCGACAGATTGTCACTGGGTCGTGACGGAGACGTTCTCATGATAATTGGCATAGTACAACGTCATCCGAGTTTCTTCCGGAAGGCCTACGAAATTTTCGCGGTGATCGCGATGTTTGCTATTGTTGCATATGTGCTTAGTCTGAGTATCGCGCCCAGTTGAACGGCTCAGCCTCGCCCGTTGGTCGCCAGGCGGCGATCTCAGACGAAAGCATTTGGATTCCTTCCGCGGTCTCGCATTTGCATAGACACATGTCATCATTCCGCACGTGCAGAGGCGTAAGATACGCGATTGGCGTCGGAACCACGAAATGCGCCGCGCGACCCGCGAGTTGCGCGACGCCCGAGGCAGACCGTTTACCGGCAGATCATCTCCCCGTTGGGAGCACGATAGGCTCTGTGACCTGCATGGTTCACGCACCAGTGCTCGTTTTGACCGCCAAAGACACATCGGCCGTACGCATTGCGATGGCCGTTTGGACCGCACCCGCCTAACGCCAACGCGGGCGTCACCGCCGAGGACAGGACGGCGGAAAAATCACGAGCCCGACAAACGTAGCATGTACCTTTCGCATGAACTCCTCCAATTTAGTCTAGTAGGAAAACTTTTCATAGCTTGAACATGCCGAGCGAGGAAAGCGCTTTGCGCGGAGGCGGCGAAGGTTCGCTGAACAAACGATGGAGAAGCCCCGCTTCCGCCTGTACAGCGTTGACGGCGCGACGGACGCGGTCAAACGGACCGCTCTTCGAGCTCACCGGACGGCTCCGCCGACACCGTCCATCACGGGAAATGACGCTCCTGCCTCAGGTCCGTCTACGAACGTCCCTCGTAACCCGCTGCCCATGACCAGGTATGGTGTTCCGTCCGGGGCATCTACGAAAACACCTCGCAATCCGTCGGCCATGAGGAGGTATGGTGTTCCGTCCGGCCCGACGATGAATTTGCCTCCCATGCTGTCTCTAATTTCCTGGGCTTGTGCGGCCAGTGCAAATAGTCCGGACAGCCCAGCAATAATAAATGCAAGAGGTCTTTTGTACACGATTGACCTTTTCCCAACACCGCCACGCAGAACGGCATAGCGGCTTCATTCACCGACCTCGGATGCCACCCGTAACCCAACTGTCCTAAAATTACGTCAATCAATGCCAGATGCGGGTCCGCAGCCGGAAGATGACCGCCCACATCCGCTGTGCGCAAATAGAAGTCGTTGCTCGCTTCCGCCGCGAAATCGGCGGCACTATTCGGCGACCAGCTCGAGCGCTTGTCGCTATGGGCGGGTTGAGGCATAGACCGGCCAGTTTGAGCGAGCGAGCCCGTCGGGACACGACACCTTGGATAGGAGCCGGACTTTAGCGCACGGCAGCGTCGAAAACGAAAGGCTCGTGCGGGCGAGGCGGTCGTTGCATGAGGCTTGGCGCAAAGCTGTGCGCGCGCCGTGGAGGAATTTCCGGGGCCGACTGCGCAGCGCCCTTGCGCCGTCCAAAGGCGGAATTCCGGTCTCAGTCGATGAGACGACCTCTCTTGCGGTCGTGCGCTTTGAGGGACGTATTCCGCCTCCGCTCGCAGAGTGCACCGTAGTCGAGCCCCGCGAGTATCAAACCCACCTGCACCCACTCAGCCGCAATTCGACGACGTCGGAAGCGATGCACTACCTCAACCATGTCGTCCACGCCCCAGCGATGACGCTCGAGCATCTCGTCGATCAATACTGGTTCCCGGCACTCGGCCTCCTGATTTCCAAGAAGGGGCAGGTTTGGCGCCACTCCTTTCTCGGACCATTCCAGGAAGGGTTTCTGTCGTCCATTAAGGCGATTGTCGACAGGCAGCTCGCCGACGGCGGGCGAGAGCATCTGTTGCATATCGAACGGCTGACACGCGTCCCCGCGATCGAGGGCGAGTATTTGCTAATCGCCGGCTCGGACAAGCCGAATTACGGGCACTACCTGCTCGACATCGTGCCACTCCTCCATTTCGGCGCGACGATGCGCCTCCCCATGCTAAGCTGGACGCTCAGGCCGTGGCAGCGGGCGCTGATCGCGCGCCTCGAAGTCCCGACGGGGCTTATCCGCGAGATTAAGCCTAGGCCCGTCTTTCTCGAACATGCGATCACCAGCAATAGGGTCAGCGGCGTCAGCTGCCAGAACGCTCACCCCGAACATCGCGAGGCTTTCGGGCGAATTCTCGAGAATGTGGTAAGGCACGCGCCTGCGTTTGCCACGCCCCATCGCGTGCTGATCTGCCGGGGCCTGACCAACAGCCGCAACGTCACCAATCGCGCCGCAATGATCGACGCGTTGAAGGCCCTCGGCTTTGCTGCGATCCAGCCGGAGATGCTCGCATTCGATAAACAGGTGCTCCTGTTCGCGCAGGCTGACATGATTGTCTGCGAATTCGGGGCCGCGGTGGCCAATGCGATGTTTTGCCGCCCAGGGACCAGGGTGGTCGAGATCATTGCCGAGGGTCAGCACGACCCATGGTCGTCGCATCTGTTCGCGATGCTCGGGCTCGAACACGTGGTCCTGTTCCAGGTGCAGTCGGAGGAGGCGCTTGCCGCCACGCCCCGACATGTCAAGGACTCGCCTTTCTCGTTCGAGGTGGACGTGGCGGAACTCGTCGAGACGGTCCGGGCGATGATTGACCGCACTCCGCCGAACTCGTGTTGAGCTGCTCTTCAAGGCGGTGTCGAACCACCCGGACGCTATCGGAGAAGACCTGGCGGTTGACGCTCAGGACGCGGTCGAGACAGCCTTGCAGGACGAGCAATATCCTGCGAAGCCGAGGCCGGCGAAGCCGAGGAGCGTCATCGCCCAGGACGGCAACTCCGGAACGGAGCCAATCGGCGAGGAAGAGGCCGCTTCCGAAACCGACGCAACGTAAAGCCCCGTTGGGTTGCCGCCGTTCTGCGCGTAATTCACCACGAAAAAGTCCAGCGTGTTCGTTCCCGATGCAAAGCCGCCGGTAATCGTCGCGGTCAGCCGGCTGGAAAAGTCGTTGGGGCAGCTATTCCCCGTGAGGCAATGGTCAGACGTCCAAACTGTGTCGCCGTTCAATGCTATCGAGCTGACTGCGTCATCTGCCGCGAAGTCAAGCGTCAGGGGTCCCGTGCCGGTCGAGCTAAAGGTTGTCTGCCACTCATAAACGCCGATAACGCTCGGGTCCCTATTGGTATTGACCAGCGTGTTGCCCCTATCCGGCGTGTCCCAATAGCCGGTCGAAGGCACCAGCCAGTGACCGTACGGAAAGACCGAAGTCGAGCTTGGTTCGAAGGGGTAAGCGCGCCCCGACACGATCGGAGTGCCCGTCGAGCCCCCCGGGATGAGAGACCACGCCTGATCAACGCCGCCCACAATATCCACGCCGGTGCCATAAAATCCGGAGACGCTCGCATGGGCGGAGCCCGCTACCTGCACCGCGGTGAAGCCCAGCATGATTACCATATAACAAGTGTTGTATGCCGATAGTCGCGCCACGACAGAGGAACCTCATCGCTTGTGCTCACTCAAGCACTCCTATGTTTACGGCCGCTCAGTTGCGAGTGTCAACTCCGCCCCGCCTCCGCTCCTGCTCCTGCCCCAGCCTCGGCAACGTACAACCCTGCGTCAGCGGCAACCGGGACGAGCGAGTTTACGTCAGATCAATAGGCGCCGCCTATTGCCCAACCAACACCTTCGCCTTGGTAAACACGCGAATGCGCGTTTTTCGCTTCGCCGGAAGCGCAATTACTGAAACACCAAAATGTGCGAAGCCGACAGCTCTTCTGGCGACCGGGCGGCGATGCATAAGCGCCATCCCTAGCCGGAATTTTCGAGTGTCGGGTGTAGCGGCGAGGGAGATCGGGCAAGAAAAACAGATGCTCGTGTAACTAAGTTGAGCCCCACGCCAGCCGTCACGGGTAATTCGGGATCATCGCAACCGGATTTGTCGCGCCCAGCGCAACATCTCTCCCGGAATCAAAGGAGCCAAACCCCACATGGGTCTTATAAAACGAATCCATGCCCAAACGTCCGTCGCCGTCCACGAGGCCGTCGCGAGGAAACTGAAACAGGCGAGCCTGGACGAAAATGAAAAGCGAGTACGTCTCGCCCGAGAGCAGTTAGAGAAAATTGGCGCCCCGAAGACGCGGCTTCTTTTGACAACGGGCGATTTGGCGCGCCACCTAGTCGCCCCCGCGGCTCACTGGTTGGCCGAATTGGATGAGAATGACCGTACGCGCAACAAGGCCTTTCAAGTTTCGCAAATGCGAATCGCCTTGAGCGCTGAACGGGCCGCATGGATTGCGGCCTTCGCCGCGATAAGCGCAGCTGCCATCGCAACCGGCACCGGTCTACTCGCCATTTTTATGTGGGTCCTTCCCAGCCGCTGAAGAGCGCACGAATGGACAAAATTGATCAAGGCTGGGAGCAGCCCTTCCAGATCAACCAGAAAATTATAAAAACTCAACGAAGCGATCGAGCGCCCAATCACGAAGCCGTGGGCGCACAACCGGCAAGCCCCTCGGGGCGAATCACGAGCGACTGAATGCAACCGAAAATCAGGATCATCGCCTCTTTGGCTTTCTTCGCCGCAACCCCAATCGAAGCGAGGAGCGCTCCGGCCAATACGCTCCCGGATCTTTGGCGTGAACTCAGTGCTTGCGTGAAAGCGCCAGGGGGCAGTGTAGGTTCCGAACTCACGATCGTCTTTGCCTTGAAGCGTGACGGCTCTTTGCTTGGCAAGCCCAGAATAACCCATTCGCAACTACTCGGCGACGCCGATGCTCAAAACGCTTTTGTCGCGGGCGCCATCGGAGCCCTCGCCAAATGCCTGCCCATAAGCATCACCGACGATCTCGGTGGCGCGATAGCAGGGCGCCCGTTATCAATCCGGATCGGCATGCAGCCAAAGCGGACGGACACCTGAGCTTTCGGATCTGAGTAGCGCAATTCAAACCGGCAGCGTCTACAAGCAGGTCGATTTTGCCCATTCCGCAAGCGGCCCGGGCGGAGGAACACATGTAATCATGGCTCGCGATAGGAAGCGATCGTCTCGGCCGCGGCGTCTCGTCCGCCTGCCCCTGCCACGTCAGCACCGCGGCCAAGCGGATCCCTGCAGATGGCCAGCCGCGGCAGGACCGACAATGCCGGACCCGAGCTTGCGTTATATCGGCAGGTGGTATATTCGCCGGAAAGGTAAGTTATGGCAAGTTTAGAAGACGGCTTAACTCGACGCGGCGCGTTCTGATGGGCCAAAATCCCGAGTCAGGAGATGGGATTGGTCGACAGCTTGGCTGAAGACACGGTTCGCGTTGATTCCGAGTTGCTCCGCGATGCGATGCAGCCGCTGCGCGAGCACATAGCGTTCATAGTGGTCTTCGTGCTATCGGCTATGCTGAGCGCTCTGGCATTGACTTATATCTACTCGGAGCGATATCGGGGCGAAGCGACAATTTTGTTCAAACCGGCAGAGCTGACGAAGCTGACCCAGCATACCACGCAGGCGCTCGGATCGCCTTTTCCCTCGAATACCGCTTTCAAGGCCATCGATCAGACCATTACGCAGATGCTGGACAGCGATGCGCTGCTTCGCCAGGTCGTCGCCGACCTGCATCTCGAGGTTCCCACGCCGCGGGATACGTCAGGCCCGTGGTATGTCCAATATTACAAGCAAGCAAGATATGGTCTGGAGGATTTTGCCGTTAACGCATGGAAATTCATGCAATGGGGCCGGATCATCGATGATCCGATCGATGGCGCAGTCGCCCAATTGCGTCGCGATCTAAAGGTCACCAGCACCGAATCCTACGTTTACAGTCTGAAGGTTGTGGCGACCACGCCGGAGCGTGCGAAAGCGATCGCTGACGATCTCGGCGCCCGCCTCATAGAAACGTTTCGCGGTGCCGACCTAGGCTCGGCCGACGAAAGGCGGGAGCGGCTCGCCAAGCTGCAAGATGACAAGAGCCGCGAGGTTCAAAGCATCGAGGAGCAGATTCGTGATCTGCAAGCAAGTAATCAGGTCGCTTCGCTTTCAGACGAATTGACCGAGGCCACCAGACGCGCGTCGCACTTCCAGAGCGAACAAGCGGATACCACTGCAGATTTGCGCGAGAGTGACGCAAAATTGGCGGAATTGACGGCGAAGGTTCGGTTCCTCACTCCAGCGGCGACGCATGCCGGCTCCGACGATCTGTCTGCGTCCCCGCAGTCTAGCCGCCTGAGCCCAATTGACTACACCCGGCTGACCTCTGACAAGCTCGACGCCCAGGTCCGGAGCCGGGGACTGAGCGCGAAGCTGGCGTCGATCGATCGAACCACCGGCGCCGCCAACGCTCGGCTTCAGCTCCTCGCGCAGGTGCAGGCGCAGTACGACTTTCTGGCGGCGCGGCTCACGGCCGCCAAGCGCGATTTTGCGGCGCTGAGCGACGCCCATCTGGAGGCGACGATCGAGTCGGCGACGGGCCAGAGCCAACTACAGCTTCAGGCCGAAGCAACGGCTCCGCCTGTGCCAATTTCACCGATTAAGATCTATCATGTAGGTGCGGCCGGAGCGTTGGCGCTGATGATCGCGATCGGCCTCGCCTATGTGTTCGACTATTTCGATATCAAACTTTTCCTGCCGGCAGCCGGGGGCGCGCGGGGGCGGCGCGCCGCTGCATTGCCCGCCGCTGCGGTGGCGTCGGGGGGTGCAGCGGCGGGCGCCATCCTCGATTGAGATAGACACGGAATCCCGGACGATCACAAAGGAGCCGCAATGCAGGTCCCCTCATCGGTCCGGCCGCGCCGCCGCGCCCCGCTGTGGCTTCGGCTCACGGTGGCAACGGTTTTCGCTGTGGCCGTTGCGCTGGCCGCGTCCTATGCACTGCGAAAGATGAATTTATGAGCATTCCGGCGCGGGAAGGGCGAGACACCGCGCCCCTGAACGTGTCGCGGTTGGTCGGCAACGCAGTTCGCCTGATCTGCGTCGTCGTCCTCGGCTGCATCCTGTCGTTGGCGCTTTATCAGGTCTGGCAACTCGAGGCGCGCTGGTCTGCGATTGTAGTCATCGCGGTTACTGCAGTCGCTATCTCGATGTGTCTTGTTCGCTTTTTTTCTGACTTCCTTCTCGTGTCGAGCCTATTCTGTCTTCCGATCGCGACGTTCGTCAAGTTTCTCTGGCCGGACGGCTACTCGGTCGAGGAAAATGTTGCGGTCGCCTGGAGTGGTCTTAATAATATTGGCGTCATAGACTTTGTGATCGTCGGTCTTTATCTCAGCTGGTTTTATCGTGTATTTGTTGTCCGCAAGGAATCTCTGTCCCGGCGCTTCAACCTGTTGGATGCCTTTATCATGTGGTTTGTCGTTGCCAATTTTGTCGCGACGATAGGCAGTGTCGACCCGAGGCTCGGCATCGGCGCGACTACCTATTTCCTTAAATACGCGCTACTCTATTTCTACCTGTCACGAAATCTCCAAGAGCGGCATCTGCCGTGGTTGCTTGTGGCGCTCGGATCCACGATCGCCATCGAAGCTCTCCTCGGCGCCTATCAATTCGCAACTGGAAAGCTGGTTGGGCTCGCTGTCGACAAGGGGCTTGGCAGTTCCACAACTCTCAACACCACGGCCGATCTCGCGGCGGTCCCTGGGCAGGGGAACCTTCATCGCGCCAGCGGCACACTTATCGAGCCACATGCGTTAGGAGCGTTCCTCGAAATGCTCTTGCCATTTTGCGCGGTACTCTTCTTGACTCCGAGACTCCGCCCAGCATTGAGGGCGCTGTCGCTAATTGCGGGCGGCGCCGCGGCAATGACAATCGTCTTCACGCTGTCGCGCGGCGCCTACGTTGGCGCCGGCATTTCAATGGCGCTCGGGGTCGTCTTGATCCTAATCCTGTGGGGAGAACGGCAGGTGGTGCCGGCGCTCGCCGTTTTAGGCTTGCTGCTCGCGTTGACGGTGCCGTTCACGGCCCATTTCTTATACGATCGCCTCACGCAACATGTGGATACGTTCGACGCGCGTGTTCCGGTATATATGGCCGCTTTGCATGTCGTCGCCGACTATCCTCTGTTCGGCATCGGTCCGGGTAACTGGATATTCGTCTATCCGCGATACGACCAAGACTGGCTCGTGCTGGATTGGTTCAGCAATTTGATACACAACGACGTCCTGTTAACTGCGGTGGAGGCGGGGATCTTCGGCGTGGTCCCCTATGTCGGCATCCTGCTCTGCGCCGCCTGGCGGCTGCTGAGCCTAGCGCGCCAACGCCGCGACCTCGCCGGCCGCTTGGCGCTCGCAGCCTTTCTCGGGATGATAGCCTATGAGATTAGTAACCAGATCGATCCAATGATTCACGAGCCGAGCGTGAACCTCTTGCTCTGCATCTTTGTGTCGCTCGGCGTCGCGCTCCCCCGACTGCCGCCGGGCGCCGGAGCTATCCTTATGGCGCCAAGCGGGCCGAGAAGTCGCTAATAACTGCTTGAGCTATCGCGCCTGCGTCGGCCGCCGAGAAGGGGTGAACGGGCGGTCTTTCGCTACGCCGATGCGTTCCGCCATTGGTCTCAGAGGACGAGGCAGCGGTAACGGATGCTGCCGTAAATCAGGGCAAGAGTCATGACCATGAAGCGGGGCAGCTGCACGCAAGCGCCTGCACAAAACCACCCAAGAGTCGCCGGTCTCAGGCTGCGGGTCCGCAGAAGGGCACGCCCTAATAGCATCAACGGGAGAGCCGCTAGCAGCCAGGGCTGCATCTTGGCCGCCAGCAGGATGATGATCAGAGCCGAGTAGACGAGCCACATCGATGGCTGGATAAAGAGGCGTGCCGTCAGCAGTTCGGAACGCAACTCCGGGTATCGCCGAACGATCTCGGGAACGAAGATATAGCGGCTGCCTTCGAGTATGTAACCGACCAGGCCTAGATCCTCAACCTCGTGATAGACAATCGCTTCGCGCACAAAGCGCTTGGCATAGCCAGCCTTGATGACGCGCCAAGCGAGATCGGGATCAGCGGCTTCGACCGCGCGGCCAAGCGGGTCACGCACGCACAGACTGGCGTCAAACCCGCCGAGCGTCTCGAATACCGTCCGGGGATAAAAAGTATTCATTGTAGTGTAAATTGGATGCTCGTCGTAGTTGAAGTGCTGTTTCGAGGTTAGCTTGATCGGCTGCTCGGGTTTGGGATGCACTGGGCCGGAGACCAGCGCCACGTTGGTGTCGGTAAAAGCGGCAAGCCCCTTGGCAAGCCAGTCCGGCCCCGGCCGGCAGTCGCTATCGGTGAAAGCGAGTATCTGCCCCGTCGCCAACGAGGCTCCGAGATTACGCGCCGGCGCCGGGCCGCGGCGAACCCTGGTTCGCGCGTAGCGGATGTTGAGGCCGAGTTCGTGGCGCGCCCGTTCGACGACCCCTTCGAGCGGCTTCGGCGACATGTCATCAACCAGGATGACCTCAAAGCGCTCGCGCGCCAAAGTTTGTTCCGACAGGGCGCGGAAGCATTCGAAGAGCAATCGCTCGCGATTGAGACAGGGAATGACGACACTGACTTCGTAATCGTTCATCAAGGTGTCTCAGCAACTGTGAAACGACGCCGAGCGATCCGCCACTTCTGCTCTCGAAAAGCTCGAGGGACAAAATCGCCTGCCCCTATGACCAGTCTTAAACCCAATCAAACGATTTACGCAACCTCGCGTAGCATGCCTTATCTTCCTCGGGAAGACCGCGTCTGTCGGGAAGCGCGCGCCCGAGGCCATACGGGTGAAGCCCGTCCGGGATAGTCTCGGTTCAGCGTCGCGAAATTGGAGCGCTGGCGAACGCATGCCCGGGAAATGGGCCGACTAGGTGTGCTGCGGTCCCGCGCTGCGGCGGTGCATCATCGTTCCTCGGTCGTCAGGAGGAGGACGTCCTATAGCACGCGTTCTTCAGAGCAGCGCCCGCACACTTCAGAGCAGCACCCGCACGACGCCGCGCACTCCAGCGGAACTCCAAGCGTCGAAAGAAACTGCCCGCTCCCTTGCCGCCCGCTACGACCTGACCCCCAAGACCGTGCGGGAAGTGGCGCAAGCGGACCACGATTGCAGATGCGTCGGATGATTCCCGGTTTCGGCACGGACAAAAAGTTCTTTCCGCCAGGACACGGGCGCGCGCCTGCGTCGGGGCTGCTCGCCGTTGATGTGACGAGTCGATGCAGCGTTGAGCTCGGGATATTTCGCCCGTCGTAGGTCTACCGCAGTTATGTTTACAACATAAGCATTACCAAAAAATGAGCAGCGCTAAGATAGATACGTAGTTTTCACGAAAGTGTCCTCCGTTTTATCCTAAACACGACGACTTTTAGCCTGCATTATATTGTAACATTGCAACTTTCTTTCCTACTGTATTTTAGATCAGAATACGAATTCCCGAAGAGCACGCCAAATCGGATGAGCATCTCTCAGGAAGCTCTGTCCTTCAAATCCTTTCACAATTTCTATCGAATGCTCGATGCGGTTGGCCAGTTTCTATAAATGATCATTAGGTAAAAATCCCGCATATCTATTAAATTTATTTCCATTAGCTCGTGACATAAAGCTCATATCCAATATCACGGAGTTGCGTCTCAA
>CAWBBW010000008.1:0-120615 GCA_963787135.1 uncultured Alphaproteobacteria bacterium
AGAACACCACCAAATGCCGAGCGCGGCGACGTTTCCAGCTATGGACAACCAAGTCTCCAGCTATGACAACACAAAACGATCGATGCGAAAAGCCGCCTCGAATGTCGACCGGCGCCAGCCCGGGCCGCGCGTTCAAAGCCTGTTGCGCCCGGCGGCATGATCGGTAGGCTAATCATCAGCCAAAGGCCGCAACTGGATGCGCGACGGTCTCGAACGGCGCGCCACACTGAACTGTGTTGGGGGCTGAATTGTCAGCGCGACGATGATCGCGACCCCAAATCGCAGGGATTTCCTCTTCCTCACCGTTGGCGCTGTTGGCGCCGTCGGCGCTGCCGCGCTCGCCTGGCCCGTAATCGACCAAATGAATCCGGACGCATCGACACTCGCGATGGCGTCGACCGAAGTCGACATCGCGCGATCCCCGAAGGCCAGATCGTCACGGTCAAGTGGCGTGGTGGGCCGGTGTTCATTCGTCATCGGACCAAGAAGGAGATCGAGGACGCCGAGAATGTTCCGCTCAGCGAACTCAGGGATCCGCAGACCGACCAATCTCGCGTGAAGAAGCCGGAATGGCTGATCGTCGTCGGCGTCTGCACCCATTTGGGGTGCGTGCCGCTCGGGCATGAGGGCAAGTACGAAGGCTGGCTCTGCCCCTGCCACGGCTCGATTTACGATACGTCGGGGCGCATCCGTCAGGGACCGGCGCCGCTCAATCTCGCCGTTCCAGACTATGCGTTCCTCACCGACACAAGGGTGAAGATCGGCTGACGCCAGTCCGTTGAACGCCTCATTCAATTTTCCATTTTCGGTTCAGTTCGGTCAACGCCATCAAGAGATCCATGCCATGAGCGGTCCCTCGACCTACGTTCCCAAGAGCGCAATCGGACGCTGGTTCGAATCGCGGTTGCCCCTGATGGGCCTCGTCCATTCCTCGTTCGTGGCCTTTCCGGTGCCGCGCAACCTCAATTACATGTGGACCTTCGGCGCGATCCTGTCGTTCATGCTGGTCGTCCAGATCGTCACCGGCGTCGTGCTCGCGATGCACTACGTGCCTTCGGCGACGGAGGCTTTCGCCTCGATCAACCACATCATGCGGGATGTGAACTACGGTTGGCTGGTCCGCTACATGCATACGAACGGCGCGACGTTGTTCTTCCTCGCCTGCTACATCCATATGTTTCGCGGCATCTATTACGGCTCATTCAAAGCTCCCCGCGAACTTCTTTGGATCATCGGCGTGGTGATCTACTTCCTGATGGCCGCGACGGCCTTTCTCGGCTACGTCCTGCCCTGGGGCTCGATGAGCTTAGCCGGCGCGACCGTCATCACCAACCTCCTCTCGGCGATTCCCCTGGTGGGAACTGCGATAACGCATTGGCTCTGGGGCGGTTACGCGGTCGGCGATCCGACGCTCAACCGCTTTTTCTCGCTGCACTATCTGCTTCCCTTCATCATCGTCGGCGCGGTGGGCCTGCACGTCTGGGCGCTGCACGTGACCGGTCAGAACAACCCCGACGGCGTCGAGGTCAAGAACGTCGATCGCGACACCGTCGCGTTCACGCCCTACGCCACGATCAAGGATGTCTTTGCGGTTTCGGTCTGGCTCATCTTTTACGCTTGGCTGATCTTTTACATCCCCAATTACGTTCTGGACGCCG
The DNA here is from genome assembly GCA_963787135.1 of uncultured Alphaproteobacteria bacterium. Taxonomy (GTDB): domain Bacteria; phylum Pseudomonadota; class Alphaproteobacteria; order Rhizobiales; family Beijerinckiaceae; genus Roseiarcus. Next base: position 1,659 of record CAWBBW010000008.1, read on the forward strand.
ACAACTCGAACATCGCCAATCCTCTGGCGACGCCCGCGCATGTCGTGCCGGAATGGTATCTGCTGCCGTTCTACGCGATCCTGCGCGCCATCCCGAACAAGCTCATGGGCGTGATCGCGCTGTTTGCATCGATCGCCGTTCTCGCGTTCCTGCCGTGGCTTGACCGCTCGCCGGTCAAGTCGGCCAAGTACCGTCCAACCTATCGCTTCTTCTTCTGGGTGTTTGCCGCGATCTGCATCGGGCTCGGCTGGCTCGGCTCCCAGGAGCCGACCGAGGGCCTGACGCTGATCGCCCGCTTCCTCACCGTGGGATATTTCGGCTTCTTCCTCGTCATCATGCCGCTGCTCAGCTTCACCGAGAAGACAAAGCCCATTCCGGCTTCGATCGCGGACGCCGTGCTTTCCAAGAAGCCGGACGCCGCCGCGGCAGCCCAGGCTTGAACGGCGACCGATCCCAAGGGAAGACACCGATGATCCGCTTCAAATCCGCCGCCCTTGCCTCGGCAGTTCTTGCCCTCTCTCTCGGCGGGTTCGCCCTTGCGCAGGAGGAGGCGGAGCAGCCCAAGCCGCCGCGCCAGGAATGGAGTTTCGCCGGCATGTTCGGCACGTATGATCAGGCGCAGTTGCAGCGGGGCTTTCAGGTCTACCGGGAGGTATGCAGCAACTGCCACGCGCTCAGCATCCCATTCCGCGCGCTCGCCGATCCTGATGGCCCAGGATACAGCCGAGGATCAGGTGAAGACGCTCGCGGCGAGCTACCAGGTCACCAACGCCGAGCCCAACGACAAGGGTGAGATCTTCAAGCGCCCGGGCACGCCGGCGGACCTCATCCCGCGGCCCGAAGCCTATCCCAACGATCAGGCTGCGGCGGCGGTCTTCGGCAAGGCGCCGCCGGACATGAACCTCCTCGCCAAGGCGCGCAAGTACGAGCGCGGATTCCCATGGTTCGTCTTCGACGCGCTTCCCGGGCTCGAGTACCAGGAAGTGGGCTCCGACTACATCAACGCGATCCTCAACGGCTACACCAAGCCGGACGATCTGCAGTGGAACCTCTACTATCCCGGCCACAAGATCGCGATGCCGCAGCCGATCACGGACGGCGCGGTCAAATACACGGACGGCACGGCGCCAACACTCAACAACTATTCCAAGGACATCACGGCGTTTCTGACCTGGGCCGCCGAGCCGAATTTCCCCGAGCGGAAAAAGATCGGTCTTCGGGTGATGATCTTCCTGTTCGTCCTCGCGGGTCTGCTCTATTTCACCAAGAAGCGGGTCTGGGAAACGGCCCACTGACCGATCGGTTGCGTCTCATCGTTGTGGACGCGGCCTCCGCGGGCGTTTGCATGTCGGGCGGCGGCGGGCGATTGATCCTGCCGCGGGGCGGGTCGATAGTGCAGGCAAAGGCGCAAAGGGACACGAATGGCGAAAGCGATAGTCGGGGTGATCGGCGGCTCGGGCGTCTACCATCTTCCCGGTCTGACCGATATGCGCGAAGAGGCCGTTTCGACCCCCTGGGGCGATCCATCCGACGCGCTGCGCTTCGGCAGGGTCGGCGCGACAGAGGCGGTCTTTCTGGCCCGCCACGGCCGCGGCCACCGCTTTTCGCCCTCCACCATCAATTATCGCGCCAATATCGACGCGCTGAAGCGCGTCGGCGTCACCGACATCATTGCTCTCTCCGCCTGCGGCTCGTTTCATCGCGACCTCTATCCTGGCGTGTTCGTGATGATCGATCAGTTCGAGGACCGGACCTATCTGCGTCAGTCGACTTTCTTCGGCACGGGATGCGTCGCCCATGTCTCGATGGCGCACCCGATCGCTCCGCTCCTGCGCCGTCGCCTTCTCGCTGCTGCCGAGGCCGAAGGCATTCCGTGCCGGGACGGGGGCACATATGTGTGCATCGAGGGACCGCAATTCTCGTCGCTTGCCGAATCGCTTGGCTACCAGTCGCGCGGCGCAGACGTCATCGGCATGACCGGCGCGACCGAGGCGAAGCTCGCGCGCGAAGCGGAAATCTCCTACGCGACCGTCGCCATGGTGACCGACTACGATTGCTGGCACGAGGAGCACGATGCGGTCGACGTCGCAGCGGTGATAAACGTGATGGGCGACAACGCCGACAAGGCGAGCGCACTGGTCGCCCGAGCGCTCCGAGAATTTCCCGCCGAGCACGAACCCTGTCCGGTCGGGTCGGATCGTTCGCTTGAATACGCCATCATCACCCACGCTGAAGGCCGCGATCCGGAACTGGTCAAGAAGCTCGACGCCGTAGCTGGACGCGTCCTCCGCGCCAAATGAGCCGCTTGCGCCGTCTCGCGGGTTAATCCTAAATGGGCGCTGTCCGAGCTTGGCTCGATCATTGCCGACTGCGGGGGATCGATGATCAAAGACGCAATCGAGCGCTTGTTGTTCGCCAGCCGGTTCCTGCTGACGCCGCTCTATCTCGCGCTCGCCTTCAGCCTCCTCGCTTTGCTCGCCAAGACCGGGTTGCACCTGTATCAGTTCATCGTTCAGCTTCCCTCCCTCAACGACGAAGGGGTTCTGCTGTCTGAACTGACGCTCGTCGATATGACGCTCACGGCTTCCCTCGTCGTAATCGTCTTTATCTCGGGCTATACGAACTTCGTCGCGCCGGTCGCGATGCGGGAAAACGACGGGCGGCCGCATTGGATCGCCGAAATCGACTTTGGCGAACTGAAACTGAAGCTTATGGCCTCGATCGTCGCAATTTCCGCGATCAAGCTGCTCGAGGGCTTCATGGACGTCGCCCATGAAAGCGACCGCGAGCTCGGGTGGCTTGCGGGCATCCATCTGACCTTCGTCGTCTCGGCGTTGCTGCTCGCGCTCACCGACCGTCTCGGGCAACGGTCGCGCCCGGCTGGCGGCGGCGCCGAAGGCGCCTGAGGCTACTTCTCCAGAACGACGGTCCGGCACTCGGGGGGCAATTGCGCCATTGTGAGCGGCGCCTTCGCCTTCTCGGGAGCCGGATGCAGCGCCTCCTCGGTGAACCACCAGGCCAGCGACTTGTCGCAACCGTCGCCTGGGGGTATGGCCTCCTGCGGCTCGCAGGACGCATCCCCGGCGGGGCATTTGATGCGGATATGGAAGTGGTAGTTATGGCCCCAGTAAGCGCGCACCCGGTTCATCCAGGGCTCGCCCTTATGGGTCTCGCAGAGCGCCTTCTTGATCGCGGCGTTGACGAAGACGCGGTCGACCTGCGGCTCCTCGGCAGCCGCCCTGATGATGCCGGCCTGAGCCTCCGACCAATGCGACCGGTCGACCGAGAGCCCGTCCTCAGTCACCATGTTGACTGCTGACATCTCCTCCCGCTCCTCGCGGGTGAGCGTTCGATCGGGCATCGGCGTCAGCCAGACGTCGGCGTCGAGGCCGACCTGGTGGGAGGCGTGCCCGGTCAGCATCGGGCCGCCGCGCGGCTGGGAGATGTCGCCGACCAGAATGCCGTTCCACACACCTTCCGCCTTGGCCTTGCGCGAGAAGCGCTCGAGAAAGGCGATCATCGCCGGATTGCCCCACATCCGGTTGCGCGAGAGCCGGACCACCTGCCAGGACTCCCCATCCACGGGCAGCGCCTTGGCGCCGGCGAGGCAGCCGCGCCAGTAGTAGCCGATCGAACGGGTCTTGGCCTCGATCGGGGTCATTACGCGGCCGAACACTTCCTTGGCCGGGAGTCCGGGGTCGGCAGGATTGGCAAGCGGAGGGAGCGGCTGGGCGTCGAGCGTGCCCTTGTCCTGGGCGAGGGCGGGCGCGGCGCTCGCCGCGGCCAATGCCAGGACAAGGCCTATCAGGCGAGCGCGCATGACCTCTCCATTGAACTTGGAACCGCAGCCTTAAGCCGAGCGCGTCAGCAGTTCGTTAACCAAGAGCGCTTTGCCCTGCGCTCGCGTCGATTTCGTGACCGCGCCGATCTTCATCAATTCGTAAGCGGGCTTTGCAAAAGGTCTTTCGAGGGCGCTGACGGATTGTTAAGGATCAGGCGATGCGGGGTCCTTCTCTTCAGCGAACGCGATCGGCAGGTCTGGGGTTTGGCGCGGCGCTGATGCTGGCGAGCTGCGCCGCCCCGCCGCCGCCCTCCGGGGCGGGACCGAAGCCGCAAAGCGGCATCACCGCCATCGACGGCGCGAACGTTGAGCTCTCCAGTTTCCAGAACTCGGCCTTCCCGTATCACGGCCTCATTCCGAACTATCAGGAGAGCGGCAAGACCCGGCCATTCCTCGATGTCGACGACAACGGCCGCCTCGGCCATTCGAGCCCGCGCGGCGGGCTCCTGTGGGAGGACCAGACCTATAACGACCGCACGGTGCTGCTCGCCGCGCCGCAGTCGTTCGACCCGAGCCAGTCGGGCGTCATCATCGTCTTCTTCCACGGCAATCAGGCGACGCTGACCCGCGACGTGATCGCCCGCCAGCAGATCGTGCGCCAGCTTGCCGAATTCGGGGCTGAACGGCGTCCTGATCGCGCCGCAGCTTGCGCTCGACGCGCCCGATTCGAGCGCCGGCCGGTTCTGGACGGCTGGCGCCTTCGCCGCCTTCCTCAGCGAGGCCGAGGGCAAGCTCGGCGACTTCTATCCCGGCGCGCGCGGCGCCTTCCGGCGCATGCCCGTGGTGATCGTGGCTTACAGCGGCGGCTACCTGCCGGCGGTCTATTCGCTGGCAGTCGGCGGGGCCGAGGGCCGCATTCGCGGCCTCGTGCTGCTCGACGCGCTCTACGGCGAGCGCGACAAGTTCGTGAGCTGGGTCGAGGGCCCGGGGCGCAACGCCTTCTTCGTCAGCGCCTATTCGACCTCCTCGCGCGAGGGCAACATGGCGGTCGAGGCCGAGCTCCGGCAGGCGGGCCTCAAGACCGAGGACGCCCTGCCGGCGAGCCTTTCGCCCGGCGAGATCGCCTTCGTCGACGCCGGCACGGTCGATCACAACGACTTCGTCACCTCCGCCTGGGGCGGCGCGCCGTTGCGCGACATCTTCTCGCGCATGCGGTAGATCAAACGCATATTAAACAATTTCATTTTGTTTTATTGAACTTGCTTCTGCTTTCGTTTTGTTGAATTCTGCTTTCACCTAGGTTAGAATTTACTTTCATTAAGTTGAATCTGCTTCTCCGAATTGGGGCTTTTCAATGGGTTACGGGCGGAAAAATGTCTTTTGAACAAATTACATTATAAAAGCGTAATGAATGCCCCGGTCCGCGCTGCCGAGATAGGGCTGTTGGTTCCGCGGCCGTGGACTTGCATCGATCATATCCGAAACCATAGTAACATTGATTCTGTAAATTTGAAACAACAATCTGCTCTCGACAGTTTCGTCGCGGCATAGGAATACGGCGCGAGGCCAAACATGCTTGGTGCACTCGGCCGAGGGCCCGAATCAGATACCCCTGTGGGCCTCTCGTCGCAGACACACAACAAAGAGTTCGGGGGCGCAGGCGGATGGGGGACGTGCAGCCTTGGCATTTCACGACCTCGCTCGACCTGCTCGACCACTGGCAATCGTTTGCGGCCGGTGTTCTCGCGCTCGTCGCCGCTTTGATCGCAGTGGGGGGCGGCGAGTATTTCGCGCGTCGAAAAGAACGGAGGGAAAACGACGCAATCCTTGCGTCTTTGGCTCCGGAAATACGGCTGCTATTGTCCACCCTGTACGAGACGCACCGCGTCTTCGAAAAGCTCACTCGCCCCAACAATCGGATGACCGCGCGCGATGTGATGAAGCTCACAGAGATTCGACAGCCCGTCGTCTATCCCGCAGTGGCCGACAAAATCGGGCGCTTGGGACCTCGGTTGGCGGGGGGAGTGTCTGCGTTCTACGCGAACATCGAGCATATCAAATTTTCCGGAAAGATCGTCGCGGCCGACCCCTCGGATATACTTCTTGCGCCAGATTGGGAGGGACTCGCCGTGCTGTTCGTACAGGCGTGCAAAAATAGCCTCCCATTGTTGCACGCCCTTCCGCGCGACGAAGCAGATGGCGATCTCAAGTCTAAGATCGAAGGGATGGGGAAGCCCGAGCAGACACGCGCGCCAACATGAAGCGGACTCGACTGCGCGCCGCGCGGGCCACATCGGCTGAACGTGTCACTTTTTTTCGTGACTGTCGTCGGTGTGTCAACTGTGTGAAAGCAGAACCGATTTGCCACTGAACCTTGGCCGCCGCAGTCTGCCGAATGGCCACCAGCACCACTCTCTCATTGCGGCTCAACTACACCTGACCTAAAGTCCCGCATGGGTTGAGGGCATGGGATGGGCGCAGACGCGCATCGCAAAAGGGGCAGCTTCTAGCAGCCTGTCGGACTGAGTTGTCTGCGATCAAGTTGCGATGTCGATTTTCGAGGCTACGGCTTGGATCGATTGCGATCTGAGCCTTGGTGGGTTCGCATTGATGCATTTGGAGCGGCTGTATGCCCATTTTCGGCGCGAGGCGGCGGCTCAAGCCATTCGATAGGCCGGGGCGAGGGTGAACATCCGCTTCAAATTCCAGGCCATGGTCACGAGGCTCCACTCGCCGCGCACGTTTTCGAGCCCGCGCAGGGAAAATTGACGGAACCCGAGCGCGGATTTGATGATGCCGAACACCGGCTCCGGGGTCTGTTTGCGCAAGGCGTAGAGCGCTCGGCCGGCGGGCGTCTTCAACCGATGCGCCATCGCCTCGACCGGCGTCGGGTCCTTCGGCGCTTCTGGCGCCTTCTCGAACCGCTCGCTCAGCGGCGGATGATGCGGTTGGCGGCCCATCGCGATGGCGGGCTCCACGCCGGCCTTCTCGCACGCAGCCACGTTGCCCGCGCTGAAATAGCCGGTGTCGGCCAGCAGATGTTCGACCTTGCCCAAGCCTTCGGGCAACGCGCCGATCTTCTCCAGCATCGGTTCGACCTGGTTCTTGTCGTTGGGCGCCTGGACCACGTCTGTCGCCACCACCAGAAGGCTACCCGCCGCCACCGCCGCCTGCGCGTTGTAGCATTGGTCGAAGCCGCCGCCGGCCGCCGGCATGATGCGCAACTCCTCGTCCGTCAGGTTGACCTGATCGCTCGGCAGCGGCCCTTCGGTCGGCGGCGCCGGCGGTTTGCCCCCGGGCTTCTTGCCCGTCGCGGCGGTCCTGGCCTCGCGCGCCGCCATCTTGGCTTCATGCTCCGCCTTCTCGCGCGCGTGCCGCTCCCTGGCTCGCGCCTCGATCGTCGCCCGAGCCTCGGCGATCTTGCGCAGACGCTCCTCGCGCCGCGCCAGTTCGTCGGGGATCGACATCCCGTCGGGAACATCTGACTTGTCCGCTGCCTCCGCCTTGGCCAGCAAATCGGCGACCTCGGCCTTCAGTTGCTCCTCGAGCTTGCCAGCGTACTCATAGGAAAGCGCGCTGTGCCGACTCGCGTTGGCGTGGATCTTCGTCCCGTCCAGTCCGATCGTGCCCATCTTCAGAACGCCAATCTCGCGCGCCAACCGAAGAACCTCGACGAACAGCTTCTCGATCTCCTTCAAGAACCGCCGCCGAAACGTGGCGATCGTGTCGTGGTCGGGATGATCGTTCGCCGCGATGAACCGAAACGCCACCAAGTCGTAGGTCGCCCGCTCCAGCTTCCGGCTGGAGAACACCCCCGTCGCGTAACCGTAAACCAACAGGCCCAGCAACATCCGGGGATGATACGAAGCCGAACCCGAGCCTCGGTAAGCCCCGCTCATCCGGCCCAGGTCGAGACCGTCGATCACTTCGACGATGAACCGCGCCAAATGCTTCTCCGGAAGCCAATCGTCCACCGAAGGTGGCAGAAGATAACTCGTCAGCCGATCGATCGTACGAAAATTGCTCATCAAAAAGGCCCGCAGCCCTGCGCGAATCAACGCCTGATTCTAGCGCAGCCGCAGGCGGGGCGCTAAGTCCGACAGGCTGCTAGCCTTTGTCTGGCCGGCGGTCGTAGGCTTGCTTTCAACGCCCCTTTGCCTGACCGCGGGCTTCGCAGCGGACGCGAACGGCATGTTTCAAGTTGAATGGGCAGGCATGTCGTGCGGGAAGTATTTGGGGGCCACCCATGAAAGCGACGTTGCCCCCTATAAGATTTGGTTCGCGGGCTATCTGACCGCCTTCAATGTGTTTCACGACAGCTTGGCGGACATTCTTAAACTCACAGACCTCGACGGCTTGATGGGGGAGGTTAACAACTTCTGCCGGTCCCACCCGACCTGGGCTTTCGGCATAGCCGCAGCTGACGTGGCTAACACCTATTACATGGCGCACAAGGCGCAGTTGGAGCAGCCGTAACGGCGCTGTCACCTCCGCGCAAACTGGGTAATCTTAGTTCCATAATCCGGGAGATTGCGCCAGGTGCCGGGAAGTTAGGCACGTGGCGTCGTTAAACGGCCCTCAGTGCCGATGCTCGTGCAGCATCTCGGGGACGACGCCGCTTCCCTTCAACCCCCCTCCCTCGATCCAGGCGCGCGCGATCGTTTCCGCCCGATCAACGAGGCCGGCGCAGGACGAATAGTCGTAAGGCGAGACGTCGTTCGGGCAGATGCAGGGAACGACCGAGATCCGAGCATGGGCTCCGTAATGCTCGATGTCGGCGACGAGCTGGCGAGCCACGAGATGGCTGATCGCGTTCATCGCCCGCGCCGCCGCGCCGCTCGGAGGCCGGCTCAGCGCACAGGCGAAGCCGGTCGGCAGCACGATAACGTGCCTTGCGCCGAGGCGGATCGCGGTCGAGATCGGCGTGTTGTTGGCAACGCCGCCGTCGACGAGATCGCGTCCGTCGATGCGCACCGGCGGGAAGACCCCGGGGATCGCGGCGCTCGCGAGGATCGCATCGATGACCGGGCCTTGCGAGAGCACGACCTCGTCGCCGGTGAGCACGTCGCTCGCCACGATATGGACTGGAACCGCAGCGTCCTCGAGCCGCGCGTAGTGGATGTGCCGTTCCAGAAGCGACCGCACCGGCCCATTGTGGAAGAGGTAGCCGCGCCGCATCACGACGTTCAGCGCGTTGCCGAAGGTGAGCGGCATGACGTCGGCGCGGGTCACTCCCCGCCAAGCCGCCCCCATCGCCCTCGCGCCTTCGAGCGAAGGTTCGGCGGCGAAAAAGCCGGCGTTGACCGCGCCCGCCGACGCCCCGACGACGAAATCCGCGACCGTTCCCGCGTCACAGAGGGCGGCCAGCATGCCCGCCTGCACCGCGCCCAGGCTGCCGCCGCCGGCCAGGACGAACGCGGTCTTTCCAATGCTGGCCATGGGCGTTTCCAGCAGACGTCGCTGCGTCTGTCTGGAGATTTCGTCGCCGGTTGGGAAAAGTTACTCTCCCGCGCGCGGGAGGGCGTCTGGTGAACCTTACGCCCTTTATGTCGCCAAAAAAAGGGCCTCGCGTCCCGCCACGTCCGCGGGGCGCGAGGCCCGTCGGCTAGGAATAGGCCGTCGTCAGTCGACCGCTTCGGGGACTTTGACGCGCTTCGCGCCCTCGCGCTCCAGCAGGGTCGGGATATAGGCGCCGACGCCCACCGGGAGGTCCTGCAGGGAAACGAAGCGTCCGTCCGCCAGACGCAGGCCGTCCCGATAGAGGCCGGTGTCGCGCTGGGAGAAGGTCGTCTGGACTTCCGCGCCGATCGCCCAAGTCGCCTGCATTGCGACGGGGATGTCGGTCAAGACGACTTTGGTGTCGCATTGAACGCAAACCGGGATTCTCGGATCGCCCGGCGCGGCGAACCCGATCGAACCGCTCGGAAAGCGAGTTGTTACGTAGAGCTCGCCCTCACGCGCGGGCCGAGACCCGTACATTTCCAAGGAATAGTCGCACATGACACTCTCCTGTTGGTTGAGCGCCCGCCCAGCGTCCCCTCGGGGAAACGTCCTCTGGATATGTTTGATAGGGTAGGAGGCTATTAGGGCTTTATTGAGAAAGCAAGGGCTCCAGATTCGTGTCTCCACCAATTTGTGAACGCGCGACATCGACGCCCAGCTCGACTCGCGATCTCAACGCAGGACGCTCGCGATGGTTCCGCGCGTTTCTCAATGCAGTGCGTGCGCCTCGTCGATCCGCGCCGGAGCGATGTCGGCGGCCTCGATCCGGCGCCAGGGCGCGCCAAAGGATTCCACCCGGAAGCGCGCCGCCTCGATTCCGTCCGGCCAGCCGTGAAGGCCGGCCTTCGGCATGAGGTGGCGCACGAAGTCGCGGGCATCGGGGAGCTGCCTCCAGACGCTCGGCAGGAACAGCGCCCGACGGCGTCCGGCGCCGAGAATGAGGCCGTCGCGATCAGGCTCGAGCGCAGCTGCGAGTTCGGCCTCGCTCGCCGCGGGAACACGCCGGGGATGGGAGAGGATCGACACATCGAGGCTGAGGCTTTCGAGTTCGTCTTGGGTCAGAGGCGGGAAACGCGGGTCGGAGAAGCCCGCCTGCACTGCGTTCGCCATCGCATCTTCGATCAGGGACCGGCGCGGCGCCGGCGAACCGATGCAGCCCCTCAGCTTTCCGCTTTGCGTCAGGGTGACGAAGGTCGCGCGCAGAGAGGTCAACGCCGGGGACAGGCGCCCGTCGAGCGCGAGCGACGGGGCCCGTCCGCCACGTCTGGCCGCTGCGGCGAGCCCCGCCATCGCGGTCGACAAAAGAAGGGCGCGATCGGCCTCGCAGAGTCGGGCTGAGGCCGCATATTCGACGGCGAAGGCGCCGTAGCCGACGACCCGCGCCGCGTCCGCCCCGGCGTCGGCCGAGGTCGCCTGATGCAGGCCGCTTGCGCGCATGTCCCGTTCGGCGGCGATGTCGAGCGCCCCCATGATCGGCAGGAAGCCGCAGGCCCGGCTTGCGTCGAGCGCTGGCGCCTCGAGCGCTTCGATGCGGCGCCCGGTGTCGGAATCGATCGCTTCCGCGCTCGCGCGGTCGAGAAAATGCGACAGGTCGGATGAGACGGCGATGACGGTCTCCGGGCCGCCCCAGACGAGGCGCAGCGCCTCGGCCACCTGCTGCGGCTCGGCGTCGCCGACGAGGATCGGCAGGATCTCGAACGGCGCCGGCAGCATCGCCTGCAGCATCACGAGATGCATTTCGAGCGAGTGCTCGCCGACGAACGGCCGCGCGTCGACGGCGGCGGCGCGCGCTTCCGCAAGGCTGAGATGAAGGTCACGCGCGACCCTCGCTTCCCCGAGCGGCGTGCTCCAGGCCGCGGCAGGGTGGATCGCAAGCCCGCGAAAGGCGACCCGGTGCGCCGGGCCGACGACCACGATGCGGCGCGGCGGATCGGGACGCCTGGCCCAGGGCCCGAAGGCGGTCGCGGCGACCGCGCCGGAATATACGATGCCCGCGTGCGGCGCGACGACCAACTTGGGCGCGACGCCGCCATCGGGCCGGGCATGGTCCCGCATCCTTGCGATGAGTTCGCGAAGGCGGCCGGGTTCGGCCGGATAAAAGAGGCCCGCGACTTGCGCCGGATGGACCTGATGAGCTTCGGTCTGATGCGCGTAATTCGACATTTGGGCCACTTGGGGCTTTTGCCGCGAATGTAGGCTTACCGGGGCTCCCGCGCCAGATCGTCGCATCGCCAGATCGTCGCATTGCAAACGCCGGTCGCAATCCCGAGATAAAGGAACAACGCCGAGGAGCGGTCTCGCGGAAGCGGCCGTTGCGGGAATGGGCGACGACAGCGTCAACGTCGGCTACTGGACGAAGCTCGCGGACGGGCGGATCGAATGCCGGCTGTGTCCGCGTTTCTGTCATATGCGCCCGGGCTATCGAGGCCTCTGTTTTGTCAGGCGCGCGCGCGAAGACGGCGAGGGGATGGAGCTGACCGGCTATGGCCGCTCGACCGGCTTCTGCATCGATCCGATCGAGAAGAAGCCGCTGAATCACTTTCTGCCGGGCTCCTCGGTCCTGTCCTTCGGCACGGCGGGCTGCAACCTCGCCTGCTCCTTCTGCCAGAACCACGACATTTCGAAGAGCCGCGAAGTCGCGGCACTGAGCGCTTACGCGATGCCGGAGACGATCGCCCGCGCGGCGGAGCGGCTCGGCTGCGCCAGCGTCGCCTATACCTACAATGATCCGGTCATCTTCATGGAATACGCGCTCGACACTGCGGACGCCTGCCGCGCGAAGGGCGTGAAGAATGTCGCCGTCACCGCGGGCTTCGTCTGCGATGAGCCGCGCAAGCGCCTCTTCGCCGGCATGGACGCGGCGAACGTCGATCTCAAGGCCTTCACCGAGCGTTTCTACGAGAAGCGCTGCGCCGGCTCGCTCGAGCCGGTGCTCGACACGCTCAGATATCTGATCCACGAGACGAACGTCTGGACGGAGATCACGACGCTGCTCATTCCCGGAGAGAACGACAGCGAGGAGGAGATCGAAGCGCTGACGACCTGGGTCGCGCGTGAACTCAGGCGCGACGTTCCGCTGCACTTCACCGCCTTCCACCCCGACTATCGCATGCTCGACACCGCGCCGACGCCGTCGGCGACGCTGCAGAAGGCGCGTTGCATCGGGCTGCGCAACGGGCTCCATCACGTCTATGTCGGCAACGTCCAGGACCCGGCGCGTCAGGCGACGCTTTGCCCGACCTGCGGCCTGCGCTGCATCGGTCGCGACGGCTACAGGATCACCACCTACGAGCTCGACGCGGAGGGCGCCTGCAAGGGTTGCGGCACACCGATGGCCGGGGTTTTCGCCAACAAGCCCGGCTCATGGGGCCCGCGACGCCAGCCGGTCGAGATCGAGCGCTACGCGGCGTGAGAGCGGCGTCTCAGCGGGCGCCTACTTGTTCAAGGCCCTCAGCATCTGGTCGAAGGCGCCGGAGGGCACCCGGAAAAATCCGGTAAAGGGATGGCTCAGTTCGAGGATCAGGAACAATGCGCTGCCGACCGCAAAAGCGCCCAGGGCCACAGCGGCGAGCGTGGTGCCGTTGATGCGAGAAAGCAGGCCGAATCCGCAGAAAAGGATCAGCGCCCACGATACGACGATCACGACCAGAGGCCAGGAGATGGCGCTGGCCAATTGCATCGAAATGAGCAGGCGGGTCTGTTCGATCGCGCTCGTGTCGGCGGCCGCGGCGCTGGCAAACTGCCGTTGAGCCGGCGTTTTCGGATCGAGCGACGCGACATATTCGTCCATTTCCCGCAAATGCTGGATCGGCGCCGACACGGAAAAGTCCGGCATGGCGCTGGCGCCCGAACTGTCGCCCCACACCATGTCGCGCACGCTCTGGAGCGTCTCTTTCATCCTCGCGCGGGCCGGCGCCGTCTCGGGCCCGAATTCAGCGAGCGCGAGGTCCAGCTGAACCGACTTGGCGGCCATGGTCTCGATTTCTGATTTCTCTGTCGCGTAGAACGCGTAGGCCGAGCCGATCAACGTGCCGAGCACAAGCGCGAGCAGAAGCGAGACAAGGCCGACGATCGCGCCGATCATGTCGCGCGCTTTTTCTACGGAATGAGTCTCAGGCAGGAGCTTCTGCAGATAGAGCCCGGCGACGCCAAAGACGAAGGCCAGCACGGCGACCCCAACGCCAACCCAAACTGTCGCCATTGATGTTCCCTCGTCGACCGACGGCCCAAGTCGAATCGCCTGTTCCGCTGGAAAAGGCCGCAAAATCGATTGGCGCCGCCGGGTTCCGTGCCGATTCGCCGGTCCGAAACAATGGCTCACCGAGGCGCACAATCCAAGCCTGCAGGCGCCCTCGCGTCATCGGGCTGGGGTCGGCGGCGTCTTCGCGCAGAAGCCGGGTCTTCGGCGCGCGCAACGCATCGGTTCTATGATAAAGCGCTGAAACTCGCATAGCGTCAGGCTGCGTGCAGGTTTGGCGGTCGCCTGCCGCGCGTTTGGGAGGCGATCGGTATGGACGACATCGAACACGTGATCCGCAGACGGGCGTACGAGCTTTGGGAGCAGGCCGGCTGCCCGGAGGGGCGGAGCGAGGAATTCTGGCGCGCCGCACGGGCCGAAATCGAAGGCGAGGGCGCGGACAAGGCGACGGTGGAAGAGCTCGGCCCCCCGATCGAGGAGCCGCCGGAGGTCGCTTTCCAGCACGGAATCCCGGTCGGGCTGCCCGGAGAGCGTATCGTCGAGCAGGGCGTGCTCGACGACCGGCTGGAAGACCTGCTGAACCCGATCCCGCACAGAAAACGGGACGACTGAGCGCGGCGCTTCGCAAGGGCTGGCGCCGCGGCGCAGGGGCGCGGCCCGTCGCCGAGCCGCGCCCGCCGCCGATCAAGCCTATTTGCCCATCATCGACTTGGCGTTGTCGGGCGTGATTGCGGTCGTCGGCACGGTGACCGTCGTCGGGACGCTCTCGGCGCAATCGATGAGGATCGCCTTCGCCATATCGATCGCCTGCGGGCCGCCGGTCGGGTAGGTGAACGTCGCCGCCCACTCGCCCTCGGCGACGGCCCGGATGCCGCCGGCCGGCCCGGGCAGGCCGTCGGTTCCGAGAATCTGGATGTCGCCGTCCTTCTTGCCCGCGCCTTTGGCCGCAAGCCGCGCGCCCGCCGCCATCATGTCGTTGCTGGCGTAGACCGCCTTGATGTTCGGATGCGCCTGCAGCATCGCGGCGAATGCGGTCTGCGCCTTGTCCGGCAGCCAGTCGGCCGCCTGCTCGGCGACGACCTGGATCTTGTCGTTCGCCTTCACGCCGTCCTTGAAGCCGTTGAGACGTTCGACCGCCGGCGTCGAGCTCGGCAGGCCTTCGAGCACCGCGACCTCGCCGCCGTCCGGCAGGAGCTTGCCGGCGACATATTTGCCGGCTTCCTGGGCGATCTTGAAATTGTCGCCGCCGATGAAGGCCGTGTAGTCCTTGCCAGGATCGCCGACGGTCTTGCGGTCGAGCTCGATGACTGGGATCCCCGCCTTCATCGCGCGCGCGACGACCGGGGTCAGCGGCGACGCCTCGAACGGCGAGATGAGGATGAGGTCCACCTTCTGGGTGATGAAGTTATCCATCTGCGAGGTCTGCGTGTTCACGTTGCCGGCGCCGTCGGCGATCTGAAGCGTGAACTGGGGGACTTTCGCCGCAGCCGCGGTCAGCTCGTCGTTGACGTGCTGCCGATAGGGCTCGGCGTTATTGGCTTGCGAGAAGCCGATGACGAACTTGCCGTCTTTCCCGCATTCCTTGACGAGGGGCGCAGCGTTGGCCGCGCCCGCGAGGAGCGCGAACGCTCCGACCCCGAGCGCGAAGGCCGAGGGTCTACTGACAGTCGCAAAAAACATCGACTCTCTCCCTTGGTTTGTCGATCCGGTGGCGACCGCATCGCCGGCTTCATCGCCGGACCTGCGCGTCCCTGGTTACGTCGCGTTTTATTTAACGACCCAATCCCTCGCGGCGACGGACGAGAGATTGAAGAACCGCGGCGAGCACGATGATCGCGCCGGTCGCGAGCAGCTGGAGCGCCGCATTGATGTTGTTGAGCTGGAGGATGTTGGCGAGCGCGCCGAGCATCACCGCGCCCGCGACCGTGCCGACCATCGAGCCGGCGCCGCCGAAAAGGCTCGTGCCGCCGATGACGACGGCGGCGATCGCCGTCAGTTCGTAGCCGGTGCCGTCGTTGGCGCTGCCGAAATTGAACTGGCCGGCGTGAACGATGCCGGCGATCGCCGAGACCAGCCCAGTGATCCCGTAGACCGAGACTTTGACCAGCGTCACCGGCACGCCGGAGAGTCGCGCCGCGCGCTCGTTGCCGCCGACCGCGAACACATAGCGGCCGAAGCGGGTGAAGTTGAGCACGAAAGTCGCGATGGCCGCGACGACGACGAAAACCAGCGTCGCCACCGGCACGACATTGTTGAAGAGCCGGTCGCCGAGGATGGCGAAGACGGGCGGCGCGAGTCCGGGGCCCTCGCCGTAGGAAATGTTGATGTACTGGTTGTTGGAGATGACGAGCGCGAGCCCGCGCGCAACCTGCAGTCCGGCAAGGGTGACGATGAACGGCTCGAGCCGGAAGCGGGTCGAGATGCCGCCCTGGATCGCGCCAAAGAGGGCGCCGCAGGCGACGACGAAGAGGATTGTCGGGATCAGTCCCCAGCCCGCGGTCGTCATGATGGTGGCGGTCAGCACGCTCGAGAGGCTCAAAAGCGCGCCGACGGAGAGATCGATGCCGGCGGTGATGATGACGAAGGTCATGCCGACCGCGATGATGCCGGTCTCGGACACGGCGCGGACGATGTTGGCGATGTTGTCGGGCGCGAGGAACAGGATGTGGCCGTGCCGCTGCGGCGAGAAGATGATGCCGCCGATCGCGACCAGCACGAGGCCGATCACGCTCTGAAAGCGAACGGCGATGGCGAAGAGGTCGATGCGCCGCCAGGCGGCGGGCGGCGCGGACGAGATGTCGCGATGGGCGCGGCTTCATCCATGCGTGTTGACCCTCGTTGGTCTCCGCCGCCGCCAGCACCTCATGCTCGTCCGCGCCGCCCGGGAATTCCGCGACGGTCCGGCCGCGCCTGAGCACGATGACCCGGTCGCAAAGTCCGATGAGCTCGGGCATTTCACTCGAGGCGATCAGGACGCCGAGGCCTTTTCCTGCGAGCTCGCGAATCCGGGCGTAGATTTCTCCCTTCGCGCCGACGTCGACGCCGCGCGTCGGCTCGTCGAGCAGCAGGAGCCGGGGACCGCCGAGCACTTCCTTGGCCAGCACGACCTTCTGCTGATTGCCGCCGGAGAGCGCGCCGACGGGAACCTCGGGCAGCGGAGGGCGCACGTCGAAGCCGTGGATCGCCTCGCGGGCGAGGCCCGCCTCGCGCGCCCGCGACATCAGGAAGAACGGCGACACCCGGCGCAGCACCGTCAGCACCAGATTGCGCCCGACGCTGTCGCGCAGCATGAGCCCACTGCCGCGCCGGTCGTCGGTGACGAGGCCGAGGCCCTCGCCGCGGGCGCCGCGAATCGAGGAGAGATGCGCCGGCGCGCCGTCGATCTCGACGGCCCCCGACCAGGCGCCGGCGCCGGCCGCGCCATAGAGCGCGGTGAGGAGCTCGGTGCGGCCCGCCCCCATGATCCCGGCAAGGCCGACGATTTCGCCCGCGCGCACTTCGAGCGAAATGTCGACCGGCTCCTGCCAGCCGGCGCGCGCGTTTTTCGGCCGGAAACCGGCGTGCTCGAGGCGCAACACCGGGCGACCGAACTTGCCGCTGCGGCTGGGGTAGAGCTCGTCGAGCGGCCGGCCGACGAGCAGGCGCACGAGTTCCGATTGCGGGGCGCTCGCGGGCGCAATTCCGGCGACCTGACCGTCGCGCAGCACCGTCACCCGGTCGGCGACGCGCGGGACTTCCTCGAGCCGGTGCGAAATATAGACGATGCCGACGCCGCGCCCGGCGATCTCGCGCATCACGGTGAAGAGGCGCTCGACCTCCGCAGCCGTCAGCGCCGCGGTCGGCTCGTCCATCACCAGGATGCGCGAGGCGTAGGTCAGCGCCTTGGCGATGGCCACGATCTGGCGCCTGCCGACCGACAATTCGCCGACCGGCTGATCGACGTCGATCTCGACGCCGACCGCCTCGAGGCGGGAGCGCGCCTCGCGGCGCATCGTCGCCCGGTCGAGCACGCCGGCGCGGGTCAGCTCCCGGCCGAGGAACAGGTTCGCGGTGACGTCGAGGCCGGGAACGAGGTCGAGCTCCTGAAAGATGGTGGCGACGCCGGCCGCCTGCGCCGCGCGCGGGTCGGCGAACCGGACCGACGCGCCGTCGATCCGCACTTCGCCGGCGTCGGGCTCGATCACGCCGGAAAGGATGTTCATCAGCGTCGATTTGCCGGCGCCGTTTTCGCCGAGCAGCGCATGAATCTCGCCAGGCTGCAGGTCGAAGTCCACGCCCCGGAGCGCCTGGACGCCGCCGAAGCGCTTGACGACCCCGCGCATGGCGAGCAGGGCGGAACCGCTTCGGACCGGCGCATTCATCGCGGCCTCGCGCAGGAGTATGACCGGACCAACGCGTCGCCGCGCCCGCTCGCACCGTACGAACGTCCTGCGACCCAACCACTCATCGTCCGCGCATCGCCGGCAATCGCAGCCAAGTCGCCTCCCGAGCTATGGCGGAGACTTCTTACCGCTCGCCCCAAGCCGTCTGACATGTCAGCCTAGCACGCGGGAAGGTTCGCGCAATCGCTTCCCCAGGTGGCGTCGCGCCTCGGCGCGCCAAAACGGTTCCGGGCAGACGGCGAAGCCTCGCGGTTTGCCTCGGCCTGGAGGCCGAGATAGCCTCGGTCCGGACGTCGGGGCCGAGCTCGAGAACCGGCGCCTGGAAAAGCGGGAGGAAGCGCATGCTGGATGTGGCGGCGGAGGGCCGTGTCAGCGATGTTCTGACCAAGTTGGGGGAAGCGCTCGCGGGCGGGGACGTCGATCGCGCGGTCGCCCTCTTCCAGGACGACTGCTACTGGCGCGACCTCGTCGCCTTCACCTGGAACATCAAGACGGTGGAGGGCAAGGACGCGGTGCGAGCCATGCTCAAAGCTCAGCTTCCCGCGGTGAAACCCGCGGCATGGACCGTGGATTCGGCGGCGGGCATTACCGACGAAGGTGGCGTCACGACAGGCTGGTTCACGTTCGAGACCGACATCGCGCGCGGCTACGGGCTCGTCCGGCTCAAGGACGGCAAGATCTGGACGCTTCTGACCACGGCCTCAGAGCTCAAGGGCCACGAGGAGCCCGTCGGCTACCAGCGTCCCCTCGGCGCGAAGCACGGGGCCGCCAAACACCGTCCAACCTGGAAGGAGGAGCGCGAGGAGGAGGCGCGAACGCTCGGCTACACGAGGCAGCCCTATGTGGTCATCGTTGGCGGCGGCCAGGGGGGCATCGGCTTGGGCGCGCGGCTGAGGATGCTCGGCATCCCGACGATCATCGTCGAGAAGAACGCGCGTCCGGGCGACAGCTGGCGCAATCGCTACAAGTCTCTCAGCCTGCACGATCCGGTCTGGTACGACCATATGCCCTATCTGCCCTTCCCGCCCAATTGGCCGGTGTTTTCGCCCAAGGACAAGATCGGCGACTGGCTCGAAATGTATGCGAAGATCATGGAGCTCAACTACTGGGGCTCGACGACCTGCAAGAAGGCGAGCTACGACGAAAAGAAGAAGGAATGGACCGTCGTGGTCGAGCGCGACGGCAAGGAGATCACGCTCAGGCCGAAGCATCTCGTACTCGCGACGGGAATGTCGGCCAAGCCGAACCTGCCGAACTTCCCCGGCATGTCGCGCTTCAAGGGCGACCAGCATCATTCGTCGAAGCATCCCGGTCCGGACGCCTATGCGGGCAAGACCGCGGTGATCATCGGCTCGAACAACTCGGCCCACGACATCGCCGCGGCGCTTTGGGAGAACGACGCCGACGTGACGATGGTGCAGCGCTCATCCACCCACATCGTGCGGTCGGACACGCTGATGGATATCGGTCTTGGCGCGCTCTATTCCGAGAAGGCGGTGAAGTCCGGCATCGACCACCACAGGGCCGATCTCATCTTCGCCTCCATCCCTTACCGCATCCTGCATGAATTCCAGATTCCGCTGTACCAGCAGATGAAAGAACGCGACGCGGAGTTTTATGCCGGTCTCGAAAAGGCGGGCTTCTGGCACGACTGGGGCCCCGACGGTTCGGGCCTCTTCATGAAATACCTGCGGCGCGGCTCCGGCTATTACATCGACGTCGGCGCCAGCCAGCTCGTCATTGACGGAAAGATCAAACTCAAGCGAGGGCAGGTGAAGGAAATCACCGAGACCGGCGTCAAGCTCGACGACGGAACGGAGTTGCCGGCCGACCTCATCGTCTACGCGACGGGCTACGGCTCGATGAACGGCTGGGCCGCCGATCTCATCAGCCAGGAGGTCGCGGACAAGGTCGGCAAGGTCTGGGGCCTTGGCTCCGACACGCCGAAGGATCCTGGTCCCTGGGAAGGCGAACAGCGCAACATGTGGAAGCCGACCCAGCAGGAGTCGCTTTGGTTCCACGGCGGGAACCTGCACCAGTCGCGGCACTATTCGCAGTTTCTCGCGCTGCAACTCAAGGCGCGCATGGAAGGGATCCCAACCCCGGTCTACGGATTGCAGCAGACGCATCACAAGGGCTGACGCCGAAGCGCGGCCGTCACGCGCGTAAGCGTGCTAACGCGGCGCGAGGGCGTTCTTCTCTACTCGCCCCGCCGCTGGAGCGCGAGCGTGTGTGCGCGCTCCAGATGGGCGCGCATGAGGTTCGCCGCGGCGTGCGCGTCGCGTTCGAGGATCGCCGCGGCGATCGCACGGTGCTCGCGGACCGAGGCTTCGAGCACACCGGGGGTGAGGATGTCGGCGACTTGCGCCATGATCAGCGGCAGGTGCAGCCGCGTAGACAGATCGCGCAATTGGCAATTGCCGGCGAGCGTCAATAGCGCCTCGTGGAAGGCCGCGTTCTCGCAGAGATAATCGGGAAGGCGGCGAGGACCGTCGACCAGGATCGGTCGGATTGCCGCGGCGAAGCGCGCGCGGGCGGCCGTATCGCCCGATTCCGCGGCCAGGCGCGCGGCAAGCGATTCGAGCTCGACGCGGATCTGAAAAAACTCGCCAATCTCGCGCTTCGAAAGGCGCCGGACCAGCGCCCCCCGGTTGGGCCAATGATCGATCAGCCCATCGGCGGCGAGCCGCCTCAGCGCCTCGCGCACCGGCCCGCGGCTGACGGAGAAGCGGGCGGTGAGATCGCTTTCGACAAGCCTCTGGCCTGGGGCCATGCGTCCGGCCAGAATGTCCTCGCGCAACCGCTCCACGATGTAAGCGACGGTCGCGCCATGCGCCGGCGAGGCCGCTCCGCCTGCGACGGGCCGCCGCGTCCTGCGCGCGCGCCCTTGCCCTTTTGCTGCTGGCGGCGGCGATTGACACGCGCGGCCCCTCTGATATTGTCCTACAATCGTCCTACACCCATTCGCAGCCCGCGGGAAGCGAGGGTTCGGACGCCGGGAGGATCCATGCTGATCGGCAAGCCGGGGGCCGCAACCACTGCGATTGCGGTCGCGACCAGCGACAGGGTGATGGTCCGCGGCAGCGACCTCGCCCGCGATCTCATGGGCCGCGTGACCTTCACCGACTTCTTTTTCCTCTCGGCGACCGGCCGCATGCCGACCGATGAGCAGCGCTTCTTCCTCGATCTGAGCCTCGTTGCGATCGCCGAGCATGGCCTGACGCCGTCAGTGCAGGCGGCGCGCATGACGCTCGCCGCCGATCCCGCGGCGCTCCAGGGCGCGGTCGCCGCCGGCGTGCTCGGCTGCGGCACGGTGATCCTGGGCGCGGCCGGTCTTTGCAGCGCGCTGATCGACGACGTGCGCGCGCGCATTCCCGTCGCGGGCTCGCTTGACGAGGCGGCGCTGGCGGTCGCTCGCGAGCATCGCGAGGCGCGCAGGCCGATCGCCGGCTACGGCCATCCGCTGCACAAACCGGTCGATCCTCGCGCCGAGCGCATGATCGCGCTGGCGCGCGAGCGCGGCGTCGCCGGACCCTCGGTCGAGGCGGCGGTCGCGCTGACGAAGGCGATCGCGTTGGTGTGGAGCAAGCCGCTGCCGATGAATGTCTCGATGGCGATCGCGGCGACATTGAGCGATGTCGATGTGCCACCCGGCTTGATCCGTGCGATCCCTGTTCTCGCGCGCACCGCCGGGCTCATCGCCCATCTCATGGAGGAATCGGAGACGCCGATCGGCTTCTTTCTCGCCTCGAAGGGCGAGGACGCGATCGCTCATACCGCCGCCAAGGCGGGAGCCGCCTGATGCCGATGGTCGATCCAGAGATCGAGAGCGCGCCCTGGGAAAGCCAGGCGCAGTCAGACGCGCCGCTCTATCTCCAGCAGATCGAATATCTCTTCGAACGCTCGCGCTTCTATCGCGGCAAGCTCGAGCGCGCGGGCTTCGCGACGCACGGGGCGGTCGGCGGCCTCGAGGCGATTGCGGCGCTGCCGCTAACGGAAAAGGACGAGCTGCGCGCGTCGCGCAGCGCGGAAGAGCCGATCGGCGCGCATCTGACGGCAAAGCGCGAAGAGATCGCGCGCATCTATTCGACCAGCGGCACGACCGGGACGCCGAGCTTCATTCCGCTCACTCCTGGCGATCTCGAGGTGTGGGTGCGCACCTCGGCGCGCTCCTATGCGGCGTCGGGGATCGTGAGGGGCGAGCGCCTCGTCTCGACCTATAACGCAGGACCCTTTGTCGCCGGCGCCGCGCTCGGCGCCTTCGACCGGCTCGGGCTCTGCCACATCCCCGTCGGCTCCGGCAATACCGAGCGGCTGATGACGGCGATCGAACTTTTGAAACCGACCGTCGCGGTCCTGACCCCGTCCTACGCGCTGCATCTCGCCGAATGGGCGCGCGAGCGCGGCAAGGATCTCGCAAGCTCCAGCGTGAAGCGGGTTCTGGTCGCGGGCGAGCCCGGCGGCGGCGAGCCGGCGATGCGCGCCAAACTCGAGGCCGGATGGGGGGCGAGCGTCACCGAGGCGATGGGCATCGGCGACATTTCCGTGTCCCTTTGGGGCGAGTGCGAGCAAAAGCAGGGCATGCATTTCAGCGGCCGCGGCTTCGTCCATATCGAGCTGATCGATCCGGAGACCGGGGCGGCCAGGCCGATCGTCGACGGGGCCGAAGGCGAGCTGGTGCTGACCCATCTCGTCAACCGCTCGGCGCCGCTGCTGCGCTTCCGCACCCGCGATCATGTGCGCCTCAATGTCGGCCGCTGCGCCTGCGGACGCACAAGCCCACGCGTGCGCTGCATCGGGCGCACCGACGACATGCTGATCGTGCGCGGCGTCAATGTCTTTCCCTCTGCCGTCCGCGAGGTCGTCAACGAATTTCAGCCCGCGGTCGCCGGCGTCATCGTCATCCGGCCGCGCGCGAAGGGCGTCAGACAGGAGCCGCCGCTGCCCGTCGCCGTCGAAGTCGCGCCCGGGGCCGACGTCGAGGGACTTGAGGAGCGCATCCGCGGGCGCTTGCGCGAAAAGCTTCTGGTGACGACCGAGATCGAGCTCCTGCCGGCGGGCAGCCTGCCGCGCAGCGAATACAAATCGAAACTCGTCGAGAAGGCATGAGGAGAGACGCCATGGAAAAGCTTCAGACGCAGGGACTGCATCACGTCACGCTGGTCGGCGCCGATCGCCAGACCTCGATCGATTTCTGGGAGGGCATACTCGGCATGCCCTTCATCTTCGAGCAGCCCAATCTCGACAACGCCGGCGAGAGCCACATCTATTTCGATCCCGGTGACGGGCGGCTGATCACCATCTTCACCCGCGAAGACCGCAAGCCTTTGCAGCGCCGCACGCCGACCGAAAGCGGCTGCGTGCATCACATGGCCTTCAACGTCTCGCGCGCCGTCTTCATGCAGGCGGTCGAGCGGCTCGACGCGCGCGGGATCAAGCACACGGGCGTCCGCGACCGGATGATCTTCGACGCGATCTATTTCGAGGACCCGCTCGGGCTCCTGATTGAACTCTCGTGCTGGAAGTTCGACGCGCCCGAAGGCTTTACCCGCTCGGACGTCCTCTTCGCGGCGCATAACCTGCGGGTCGCGCGCGGCGACCGCGCGATCAAGGAAGTCCATCTCGCCGACGCGATCGAAGCGCTGGTCAAGGGTTCGACCAAGAGCCTCTCGGCCGACCGCGCGCCGAAAGACCCCTACCGGCGCGCTGCGCCCGTCCTTGCCAAATCTGAAGCCAAATAAGGAGAAACGCCAATGTCTGCCATCAAGCTGCACGTGATCAAGCCGAGCGTGAACAACATGACGGCGCGCGTGTTCGTGCGCGCGGCCAAGCTCGACTTCACCGAGGACGACGTCTACGGCAAGACGCGCACGGATGACTATCTGGCCCGCAATCCGGCGCATCTGACGCCGATGATGGAGGCCGCCGACCTGCCGAAGGGCGTGGTGTGGGAGAGCTGCGCGATCATGCAATATCTCTGCAACAAGCATCATCTCGACAAGTTCTATCCGACTGAGCCGGAAAAGCGCGCCATGGTCGACAGCGCGATGTTCTATATCGTCGGCACGGTCTACCCCTATCTGTCGCGCGCGACCTATGGCGCGCTCAACTTCCCGCTCTATGCGGGCGAGGTCGGCGCAAGCGACGCCGACGCCGCGGCGAAGGACAAGGCGCAGAAGGCGGCGCTTGCCGCCATGGGCGAGACGCTCGAGGTGTTCCGCAAATTCTATCTCTCGGGCAAGACCTTCATCGGCGGCGACCACGTGTCGATCGCCGACATCCGCCTGGCCGCGAGCCTCGAATTCCTCCACGCCATCGATTATCCCGTCCCGGGCTGGCTCGGGACCTACTGGTCGGCGGTGAAGCACGCGCTGGGCGCCGCTTATGCCGAGCCGGCGAAGGATGTGGAGGGGTACATTGCGTATGTGAAGGGATTGAAGAAGTAGGGGGCGGGAACGCGAGCGGAGGCGGCGCGCAAGGCCGACCGCTGCGGCACGCAACGGAGCGGCGTTCTACGGGCGGCCTGCTCCGTCCTGCCGCCTGTTCGCGTTATGCGGATTTTGCATGCACTTTGGGTGGGAGGCGCCAACGAACGATCATGCAGTAACAGGGAAAAAAGCGATAGTCATAGGTATCCGCTCGACCTGGCTCCCGTGAAGGTTCATCTTTCCAACGGCTTGCGAAGAAGTCTTCAGATATGGTGTCTGCGAAATAACAGGACAATAACAGGATACTAACAGGGCGATAAATTGCGCTTATCAGGGGGATAACACAAGCGTGAAACAGGGGCAGCGGCCGCCGCGGAAATCGCACATAGGGCGCTTGGATTATGCAAAAGACGCAAGGGTTGAGAGACTGTAGTCAGGGCGAAACCTCCGGCGGACACGGGCGCGGGACGCCGTTGTCCATCCCGCAGATCAGCATTTCCATCACGGTCGGGTTGACGAAATAGCCGGTATGGGCGTTCACCGGGTCCGAGATCACGCCCGGAATGCTGAACTCGTTGTTCGACATATAGACGTTGGTCACCGCGACCTCGCGCCAGACCGGCTTGGGGAGCTTGAGATTCCGCGGTTCGATATCGGGTAGAGTTAACGTTGCGTAAATGCGATTTGCAAATGTCTTTTCTAGATACAACTCGCGAGTAGAATTAGAAATTTGACGCGACGAGATGGAGAGAGAGTTGGCGACTTGAAGAGCCTCGGGAATCTCCCGAGTTCGTTCAGTCACAAGGGCTTCTGCCTGTCCACCGAGACAAGCATGTCGATTTGGCGACGTCCCAACGGGGGCCGCGTCGTCACACGCGGAAGTTGCGCTAATTGCGGGGCGGATCCGTCCCGGGATTTGCTCCCTGAAAATTGTGCGCAGTTAAGGATCGCGTGCGCCGCGCAGCTATCGGTTGGTTTCGTTGTCCAGGACATGGTCCGCGCACGCGCCCTCGCATTGGGACCATAGGGACGCCGTCGGACGGCGCCGGTAAGATTTATCCGGCGCGAGCTGGCTCCCGACCTGCTCTGCTTTGAATCCCGGCCCGTGAAGCATCAGTCCCCAGCACCACGATCACGCCCATCCTCGCGACATTTGCCTCCGCCGCGCGCTCGCGATGCCCGCAGCCCACGCTCACGGCGTGGGCTTTCCTCCATCTTGGTCCTGATCCGAGAACGGAGAAATGGGGACGTAACCCTGGTCGGACCCATGGGCATCGCGCAGACCTCGAATCTCGCCCGGAAGGCCGAGGTCGCATACTCGTGAGGGCGGCTCGACGTCAGCCCCGGCTCGCTTCAGGCGCCCGGCGGATCGTCGCAAACGACTTGGAGCCGATGATCGCCCGAGTTCCAGATCTGTTGTCTGAAAGGGAGCTGCAAGCAGATACAGCCCTCGGACGTCATTCCGTGCGGTTGACCGCCAAATCGTCCGTCGTGGATGAGGAAACCGGCACGCCCTTCCATATTGTTCCCCGGGTCTGGTATGAGAGTTAGGCAGTCCTGCATATTCTTAAAGACATGCGGGCCGCCGATACTATACGATCCTCTTGGTATCGGCCCGTGCTGCGGCACGTTCTGCTCGTCGGGATTGTCTTCTCCGTCTCCATTCCCCGAGTAGCCGCGGGCGATCAGGGTCGGCGCTCCATTCGTCACATGATACATCTTGCCAGAACTCTGAGCGTATATCCAAAAAGCGGACTGCCCCTGATTGAGTGCAGCCGGAAGAACGCCGACGCCAGCGTTGACTGAGTCCGAAAAGTGCCGAAAATTCTGGGGATGCAGGACAAAATAGTCGGTATTCTTGAGGAACGTCTCAATATTCCCACGGGTCACGTTGGGAGCTGCCACCGGCTGGACGCCGTATTCTACATCCCCTCCGAGCCACTTACGTAACGTCAGACCGCCATTCATGTTGATCCACAGCGTGCAGGCAATTTGCGCCGGCGCCTCCAAAGTGGCATGGCGAGAGCCGACAATCTGGAGGCAGTTCGTTAGCTTGGCCTCGACATCTGCAAAAGTCTCTTCATCCATGGCGTCGACGAGAGCCCGCCCACTTGAGCTCGCCAATGCTGTATCAATCTGGATGTTGACTGCCTCGGAGAACGGGCTGCCTGCCGGAAGCGCGACACTGACTGCGTTGACAATACTTTCGGCGTCCGCCGAAGCGATTCCGCTTTGCAGGAGAACCTGCAAGAGCGTGCTGCGCGCCTTGGGGTTCACATGTGTATCGCCCTGGAAGACGCCGAAGCTCGCACCGCTTTGCCCCAGCTTGGCATAGGATAAGCGGTACGGCGAAGCATTGCCGATTTCATTCTCCTTGAGCGCCGCGCGTAGGGCAGGGCCGATCGCCGGATCGATGGTCCCTTGCGAGGGCGCTGGGCCAGGAGTTGGAGTCGTCGATCCCGGCGGCGGCTGAGGGCCATCAGGCGTTTGATCGAGTTGCACAAAGTCTTTCCTGACAAATCCGACTGTCGGCTTGCCATCGATATTCGGCCCACTCACCTGGAGCATCGCGCCGGTCGCATCGATGCTTAGCACCGTCAGTTTCGTATCAAGCGAAAAACGGTCCCCCGTGTCGGCGCCGTTGTTGTCGCGCACCATGAGGCTCGGAACGGTCACGGTGGCGGTCGAGCCTTGGATCGTTGTCGACATGATGGCCCCCTGGTCAACCGACGGCGCCAACCTTCAAAATTTGGTCGCGTGCGCTGAGGAACGCGGCCTGTGCTTGCGCGAAGTCGTGATTGGCCTGTTCCGCCTGCTCCTGGAGCTTTGAAAGCCTGTCGGCGCCGTCGGGCGCTGAAACGAGGGATTTGGCTTGCTGGTCCAGGTCCGCGCAAGTCTTGCTGGCCGCCTGCATTGTCGCATAGGCGCTGGTGGCGGTAGCGAGCGCCGCGGCAAGTTCATTGTGACCTTGGGCGGCTTTCTGCAGGACGTCTAGCGGTTCATGGCCAGCCGATTTAGCAAAGTCTATCGCGGCGGCCATGTCGCTCGTGGTGGTCTTGGCCATCGCGGCGATCGCGGAGGCCGCCTTACCGGCGTCGCTGGCCTGAGACTGAGTCCCGTTGGGCGCATTCTGCCCCGCGAGCGCCATTTGAACGGCCTTCAGCGTATCTCCGGGCGTGGTAACGCCATCGCTCGCGGTCTTGCTCCCGAAGTAGAAGCCGACGATCGTCACTAGTACGGTTGCTGTAATCGTGATCACCTGCTTGGCGATGTCGATGGCGTCCTTATCTGGCAGGTCACGCTTCAAATAGACCTTGACATCCTCAGTGTCGCCTTTGACCACTTTGGAAATGATATATTTGTCCACTGGATAAGTTTTCGTGATCTCGGAATCCTTGCTCACATTGATATTGCTTTCCGTATCGACGGCAGGCCCGACAGCGTCGAACAAGCCACCGAGGGTCCATGACGCGACCGCAACAAACACGATGGCTAGCACCAGCGCGAGCAGAGCCCTGACGGAGCCGTTGGGCAGCGCAAGCGCCTCGGTCGGATCCGACATCCCTATCGCGCGAGTCAGGAGGACAAGACCGTACAGGCTGACCGAAAGCACGAGGATCCCGGAAACCGCAGCGAAGCCGAGCGAGCCCGCGCCGACCGAAGCGCCGAAAATCATCGAAGCGGCAAACGCCCCAAGGCCAATAACAATGAGCCCCAATCCAATCAATCCGGCGTGACTGGGTGGCATGCTGTTTTCTGGCGGCCGTTGAGAGCCATCGGGACTGGCAGCGGGCGCGCCATCGCCTAGGTCGGCCGCCGGTGGCGGCGTATTCGTCGCCGCAGATGGTGCGCCCGTCGCGTCAGTCACTTTTCCCTCCCTTGTGCAACGAGGTCCCCTATGAAGGCCGCCTGTTCATTGCATCGCGTCAGTACCCCGACATCGAGCCGGCTTTGCTTTCGAGAGCCCGCGTGACGCCCACGCTTAGTCTGAAGCGCGGAATTTACATGGTGTACAACCGGATACAGTAGACGAGCTGTGATCGCCGTCACAATGCGAGCTCATTACAGGGCGAAATTCATGATTTCTCCCTTGGCGGCCTCGAACTGGGCGCTGGCCTTGTCGAAATCGCTTCGCGCCTGGTTTGCCTGATTTACAAGATCGGTCGCCTTGGCGCCGATGTCCGTAGTGTTTTTAAGGCCTTGTGCAGTTTGCTCGAAGGACAGGGCATGTTGAACCGCATCGTTCATCGATTTATGCGCGGATGTCGCCAATCTCATTTTATCTGCGAGGTTCTTTTTCTGACTGTCAGACACACCCTGCGTTTTATTGGCGAGGTCAAGATTCTTCTGAAGCGTCGACAGCGGAGTTTCCTTGTCGAAAGTCGCAAGCTGTGTTTGCATCGAGACGAGAATGGAATCTATCGCAGCGACCGTAACCTTGATGACTGTTGGTTGAACAGGCGGCTGCAGCGGCGCTTTTGGCTGCGGCTGTGGCTTTGGCGCTTGGACTGGTGGCTTCGGCGCCGGGGGGGCGGGCCGCTGCTGCCGCGGCGTTGGTCCGGTACTGGCGGGGACGCTTTCGACAGCGAACGTCGAGCCACTATTCCCTTGTACAACTTGGGCGCCAGCCGCGCTGACGGTGCTGACGATTTCTGCTTCGATCCTCGGCGGAAGACACAAGGCAAGATAGCTTTGGATGTGATGATAGGCTGCGGTCGGGGTGGTTATCTCTGCGCGCATATTGGAAGCTTGATCTCGATAAGCAGCCTTGAGCTTATCGACCAGGCCTTGAGTGGTGGCTGGGGGAAGGGCGTACAGATAGGTGCCGGCGACAATGTCGGTAGCCGTTGACGCGAACCCGAACGCCGAGGCCACGACCGATAGGGTCAAGGTTGAGGCGTTTGTAACGCCGAGTATTGCAGCGGTCGTCGAACTCGCGGCTGCCAAGGCTGATTTGACTTGGCTTCGACCGCGATCGATAAAATACATCTCGTCGAAATACGCTTGGCATTGATCATCGACATAATTGAAGCCGGCCTCGGCGACCCTATAGTAGTCGACAGTCCCATCTGCATTTAAGCCCGCATCTCGAGCAAGAGCGTTCGTAATTTCGATTTGGTTGCTGGTCGCCGTGTCGATCGAGGTTACGTCGAGGATGGGAGCGGGGCCTGTTCTCATATTCAACTGGCTGCACCCGGCCAATCCTACCATAAGCAGCGGAAAAAGTAGCGGCAGGAGGCGGATATTTGGATGCGAACAATTACCGCCCCATTGGAAATACAAGTTTCTTTCCGGAACATACGGTCTCAAGCGTGCCCCCGTCAGAAGAATAAATTACTCACCCGAACTTGGGACGCTGTTGCTTGTTCTTATCTAGGTTGAGTTGTTAGTGAATGCCGTGACACAATCTGCACAGTCCCATCGGACGTAGAGTTCAGAAGATTTTTATTTAGATTGGTTA
Organism: uncultured Alphaproteobacteria bacterium; assembly: GCA_963787135.1. Taxonomy (GTDB): domain Bacteria; phylum Pseudomonadota; class Alphaproteobacteria; order Rhizobiales; family Beijerinckiaceae; genus Roseiarcus. Next base: position 31,411 of record CAWBBW010000008.1, read on the forward strand.
ATATCGCGTTAATGCGCGAAGCGAACGCATTCAGCGCGCAACAAATAGTCATCTTAGGTGCTTCAAATGGCGGAGTAGGAGAGAGCGCCGTCCGCTCGGAGTGACGCCACGGACCGGGAGCAGTTGGGCCTCGTTAGGCAGCGCCGTTCGCTACGCTTCCACAATGTCTGCTGGTCGTGGAGCGTGTCGTGGCATCGAGTCCGAGCTTGGCAATCAAAGCAGGATCCGCGTCGGAGCGACGAACCTGCCCGCCCTCACCGCCCCACCCTGTCGACCACCGCCCCCATCGTCGCCACATTCGCCTCCGCCGCGCATGCGCCGGTTCCCGCGATCAGCGCGTTTTCGATGTAGCGCTTGGCTTCGCCCGAGAGGGTCCAGTCCATCGGCGGCTCGTAGGGCTTGAGCCCGCGACCCGCGTCGATCTGGCCCTTGCAGAGCACGATGGCCGCGTAGTCGACGGGGCCGCCGGTCATGCGTGAAACATAGGGGTCCGCATCCTCCAGCTTCGGCTGGCCGACGAGCTTCATCTCGCGCGCCAGATGCGCCTCGTGCCCGGACATGCTGGCGAAAATGCCGAAGAGCGGCGCCAACACGTCGTTGGGCGCGAGCGCTGGAGTCGCCGACTCCGCATTGGGGTCGCGATAGCCGATCAGAATGAAGACAATATCGAGCGGGTCCGTCTCGCCCGCCTTGCTGTCGGATCGTGCGGATGGCGCGCTCCATTTCGCGTAAGGTTTCCGCGCCGGCGTTGTCGAAATAGCCGCCGTCGAGAATGTGATCGCTGACCCTGCCGGGGGTCCCGCAGCGGTTCCCCGGAAATGTCCCGCCCGGACTGACCCAGGGGAATCGCGCCCCGTTCAGGATCGCGGTCGAGGCCGCGACATCGTGGCCCTCGCTATCCAGGAAATCGTCGGCGTCGACTTCGTCGCAGCTGAATTTGACGGCGCTGGTGAGGACGCGACGGCCGCCGTCCTCGCTCGCCCCCTGCACGATGAGGATCGGCCGCCAGGGCTCGCCCGCCTTCGGCGCGAGATTGAGGAAGGGCTCGCGCATCAGCGAGGCGCTCGCCGGCGCGCCGCTTGCCGTCATGGTGTCGTTCCAGGCGTATTCCCACGACCGCTCGAGCGTCTCCGCCCGGTCCGGCAGGAACGCGACGGGGATGAAGCGTTGCAGGAGGTCGGGGAACATCATGCCGGTCACCGCTGACCCAAGCGCGTTCTCACCGGCGAAACGTAAAAGCCTCAGCTTGAAGTCGGGCGCGTCCGGCGACGCTCGCAGCATGGCCGCGTAGCCGATCGCGCCGACGCTGCCGCCGGAGACCGAACTAATGGCGAAGATATGCGGGTCGATGTCGACGCCTTTCGCTTTGGCCGCTTCGCGCAGGCTCCCGAGCGCGAGCGCAGTCCAGTAGCCGGCTCTCGACGCGCCGCCCTGCACGGCGACAAGGACCATGGTCTTTTTCGCCGTTGCGCCGCCAGGCTGCGCCGCTCTCCAGAGTTCATAGGCTTCGGCCAGGCTCAGACGGTCGGTCGGGCCGGTCGTCGCCGCGACGAAGGCGCGCCGCCCCACGGCGTGATTGTCGACCCACAGGCCGAAAACGACCGCCGCGAGCAGGAGCGCGCCGACGACGGGAATGCGCAGGCTGGTCCCGATCTGGATCGCAATCACGATCACCGGAATGATGAAGCCGAGCCCGAAGAAGACGACGGCCGGAGCGCCGAGCCAGGCGCCGAAATGCGCCGGCCAGAGGGTCGCGACCGCCATCGTAACGCCCGCTCCGATCAAACCGAAAAGCACCCATCGGCGCTGGAAGCCGCCCGCGCCCGGTCCGCCGGCGGGGGCGGCTCCGCCTGTGGCCCGGCGCTGGATGTCCTGCCGTGCGATCACCAGCGCGAAGAACGCGAGCCCGAGCAGGATCAACGCCCAGACGAAATAGGAATTGCTTGCCGGATTGAACCAGAGCGCCAATGCGACGGCGGCGAAGGGCAGGGCGCCGAGCACGCGAGGCGTCCAGACGAGAAATCGTCGCGGCCGCCACAGATCGCGGTCGGCCCCGTAGTTCGACGTGATCACGAGCCGCGACCAGCTCCAGGCCTGAATCGCCAGAAACAGAAGGCCGGCCGCGAACGCGATCTGCAACAGTCCTGACGGGAACTGCCAGAAATTGTCCTCGCCGACGCCGCGCATGAGGTCCTGTCCCTGGCGCATGAAGACGAGGATCCACGACACGCCGAGAACGAGCGCCGCGATCACCGGAATGCCGTGCGTTCGCGAGAAAACGTCGCGGAAACGATGCCAGGCGCCGATGAAGCCGCCGCCCTCGTTGGGCGGCGCCGGCGCGACCCCACCAGGAAGCGCGGTCAGCGTGACGGAGCCTTTGTTGTTCGAATATCCATTCGCACTGTCGTTGGCGAAGACGACGAGATCCCCTGCAGCGGCGAATGTCTCGGTGCATCCGGCGCCGATCGGAAAGGTCGAGTCGGGCTCGCCCTCGATTCGGCCCATGAGCCGGAACCAGGGATTCCCCGCGGCGACGGGTTCGATCTCCAGCGCATCGGCGAGAAAGTTTCGGTAGCCGTCGGGGCCGCAACTGATGAAGCCGTTGGTCCAGTGTCCCGACGCCGAAAATGACCAGGTTTCGCCGGCCGAGACTCTCATCACCGGAACGCGGGGCAAGTTCGACGGAACGTTGACTTCCATTGCGTTTCCTCTCGCTGCCCGGCCGTCCGGAACGATAGCGCCCGAGCGCAACAGGCGCCGACGGAACCTTATCCGGCCTCGCGCCAAGCCGCGACAAAAGCCTTCGCCGCGCGCGCAACCTCCGTGGGCGTGGCGCCCGGCCGGTAGAGCGCAGAGCCGATGCCGAAGCCGTCGGCGCCGGCTTGGCGATAGGGCGCGATCCGCTCGGGCGTCACGCCGCCGACGGGGAAGAACTGCTTGGCCTTCGGTAGCACCGAGCGCCACGCCTTGACGATCTCCGGGGGCATGGCTTCGGCGGGAAAGAGCTTCAGAGCCGACGCTCCGAGGCCCAGCGCGCGGACCGCTTCGGTCGGCGTCGCGACCCCCGGCAGCGACGCGAGGCCAAGGTTGAACGCCCGCGCGATGACCGCTCCATCTGTATTGGGCGCGACGACGAGCTTCGCCCCGGCGCGGGCGGCAGGATCGACCTCGTCGGGTGAGAGCACCGTCCCCACGCCGACGCAAACCCGGTCGCCCCATTTCCGCGCAATCGCCTCGATGCTGGCCAGCGGGTCGGGGGAGTTCAGCGGAACCTCGATCGCGCCAAAACCGGCTTCTGCGATAACCGAAGCGATCGCCTCGGCCTCTTCGGGTCTGACGCCCCTGAGGATGGCGATAAGCGGCGTCGGGGTCAGGGTCAGCGGGATCATCGGATGAGGCCTGCTGCGCGCGCAAGGAGATGGAGCCCGCGCGCCGCGGCGCGCGGCGGAACGGCGAGGGCTGTGAGGCCGAGCGCATCGAAGGCCGCGAGGTAGCGATGCACGAGCGCCTCGGCGCCGGCGACATGGGGCGTTCCGTCGGCGAAGAGGCGCCGCGCCTCCGCGATTTCCGCCCCGATCAGGAGCCCCGACAGATAGTCGCCCGCGTCGTCCTCGGCGAGCTTGCCCATCAGCGGCAGGCTGCGCGCGCCGAAGAGGGAGCCGAGGAGGCCCGCGTTCTTCTCGCCGAGAGTGGCTGCTGCGCCGTCAGCTGCGCCGCGCTGAAAGGCGGCGCCCGGCGGCTTAGACCTGGCCACGCGGGCGAAGGCGCCGGCGAGCGTGTGATCCTTGACTGCGGCGAAGAGCTCCCCGGTGACGAAGGTCTTGAAGCTCAGAATGCGGCCCCGATCGACGCTCGCCCATTTCGAATGTGATCCGGGCAGGACGACCAGGCGCGCGCCCGCGCTCGCGATTCCGAGAATCTGGACCTCCTCGCCGCGCATCACATCGGGCTGCCCGCTTTCGTCCTCGTAGGCGAGACCCGGCGCGAGATGAACCTCTCTTTCGTCCGTCCCCACGGGCGTCAGATTGGCGGCGATGTCGCGCGGCTCGGCGGGGCAGCGGACGTACGGCGCCTCGCGCCAGCCATGACGGCTGCCGATCATGCCCGAGGCGATGATCGGCAGCCCCGGATAGGCGAGGAACCAGCCGCCGGCGAGGCGCTCGAGCGTGGCGGGGAAGGCATGGGGTGCGATGGTCGAGACGCCGTCCGCCGATTCGATCTCATCGAGAACGTCGCCCTCGCGCGACATGAGATAGGCGCGGAAGCTCGACGATCCCCAGTCGAGGGCGATGAGTGCGGGCGCATGCTCGACCAAAAGGGAACCTCGTTGCACTACAGGACCGCAAGCATGCCGCCGTCGACATAGACGATCTGGCCGTTGATGTAATCTGAGGCGGCCGACGCGAGGAAGATCGTCACGCCGACGAGATCCTCCGGCCGGCCCCAGCGTCCGGACGGCGTGCGGCCCTTGACCCAGGCGTCGAATTTCGGATCCTCGAGCAGCGCCCGGTTCATCTCGGTGGCGATGTAGCCGGGCCCGATCGCGTTGGCCTGAATGTTGTGCTGAGCCCACTCGGCGGACATCGAGCGCGTCAGCATCTTCATTCCGCCCTTGGCGGCCGCATAGGGCGCAATGGTCGCGCGGGCGACTTCGCTCATGAGCGACCCGATGTTGATGATCTTGCCGCCCCGCCCGCGCGCGATCATTCGGCGCGCCGCCTCGCGCCCGACCTGGAACGCGGCGGTCAGATGGACGTCGAGGACGCCCCGCCATTCGTCGGTCGTGAGGTCGAGCATGGGTTTGCGCAACTGGACGCCGGCGTTGTTGACGAGAATGTCGATGGCGACGCCCTCGGCGTCGAAACGCTCGAACGCGCATCGGACCGCCGCATCGTCCGCCACGTCGAAGGCGCGCGTCAGCGCGCGGCAGCCCTCAGCCTCGAAGGCCTTCGCTGTCGTCGCGAGCTTTGTCCCGTCGCGCCCGTTGAGCACGACCCTCGCGCCGGCCTCGGCGAGACCCCGCGCCATCGCCAGGCCGAGCCCGCCGGACGAGCCGGTGACGAGGGCGGTCTTGCCGGAAAGGTCGAAAAGGGTGGGCGCCGTCATGTCGCGCTCGCCTTGCTCCTGGGACGTTCGACGCAACGGCTTATTTCGGGCTCCACTGACTGGCCCTCCCGCCCCACTCGATGACCTTTCGGCGCGCCTCGTCGAGCTCGGGGGCAGTCATCATGGCCGACAGCAGCTCAAGCTCCCCGGCAAGCGCCTGCCGACCCTGAGCGTCGTCCAGACGGCCGGCCGCCAGGCTGAACCACATGTAGGCTTCGATCGAATCGCGAGGCACACCCTGACCTTGCGCGTACATCGCCCCGAGATTTCTCTGCGCTTCAGCCTCGCCCTGCTCGGCCGCCTTGCGAAACCAGGCGTTGGCTTGCGCGGGGTCCTGCGGCACGCCTCGACCTTTGAGATACATCAATCCGAGATCGTTCTCTGCGTCTGCCTCTCCCTGATCGGCGGCCTTGCGGTACCAAGCGACGGCCTGCGTGACGTCCTCGGGCACGCCCCGGCCGTAGTCGTACGATACGCCAAGGTTGGTCTCTGCGACGGCGTCTCCCTCCTCCGCCGCTTTACGAAACCAGGCGGCAGCCTGCGCCTGGTCCGCCGGAACGCCATTGCCGTTCTTATACGCGAGGCCCAGGTTGCTTTGCGCCCTCAAATTTCCCTGGTCGGCTGCCTTGCGGAACCACGCTGCGCCCTCAGCATAGTCCTGTGGCGCGCCCCGGCCTTCGAAGTAAGCAGCGCCTAGGTCGTTCTGCGCTGGAGCATATCCCTGTTCGGCGGCCTTGCGGCGCCACGAGATGGCCTGCGACTCGTCCTTCGAGACGCCCCGGCCGTCGGCATACATCGCGCCGAGGTCGTTCTGCGCCGGAGCATATCCCTGGTCGGCGGCCTTACGGAACCAGGCGGCAGATTGGGCGGCGTCCTGCGGCACGCCCTGGCCCGCGCCGTACATCTCGCCGAGAGCCAACTGCGCGGGGGCTAATCCCTGGTCCGCGGCCCTGCGGAACCAAGCAGCGGCCTCAGCATAGTCTTGCGGCGCGCCCCGGCCGTTGGCAACCATCGCGCCGAGGTTGTTCTGCGCCAGCGCATTTCCCTGGTCGGCGGCCTTGCGGTACCAGGCGACCGCCTGTGCGTCGTCCTGCGGCACGCCCGTGCCGCCGTCGTACATCGCGCCGATATGGAACTGGGCGTCGGCCAGTCCCTGATCGGCGGCTTTGCGATACCAATTCAGGGCCTCAGCGTCGCTCTCCGACACGCCGAGACCGTAGTTGTACATCGAGCCGAGGTTAGTCTGCGCCGGGGCATAGCCTTGATCGGCGGCCTTGCGGTACCATGCCACGGCCTGCGCATCGTCCTGCGGCACGCCATGGCCGCTATGGTACATGGTCCCTAAACCGAACTGGGCAGGCGCATTTCCCTGGTCGGCAGCCTTGCGAAACCAGGCCGCGGCCTGCACGTCGTCCTTTGGCACGCCCTGCCCAGCGTGATACATGGTAGCCAGAGCGAACTGCGCGGACGCATTGCCCTGGTCGGCGGCCTTGCGGCGCCAAGCCGCAGCCTGCTGCAGGTCCTTTGGCGCGCCACGCCCGAAAGCGTATATCGTGCCAAGGGCATTCTGCGCCGCCGCATAATCTTGGTCGGCGGCTTTGCGAAACCATGTCGCGGCCTGATCGAAGTCCTGCGGCAGGCCCTGTCCATTGTAGTACATCACGCCGAGCGCGAATTGCGCCTTGGCGTCACCCTGCTCGGCGAGGGGGCGCCATTGCCGCACTGCCTCCGCATAGTCGCCTTGCTTGAACGCCGCTTGGCCGTCTTCAAATGGCCCGGCGCGAGCGCCGCCGAGCAATGCGAGCGCAAGCAGGGCGCCGGCCAGGAGAGTTGTCGTCCGCTGCCTAACCATCCACGCGACCCAGACCCCCGGCCTCTACTCGCCGATCTCCTCCGCCGCCCGCCGCTTGTGGGCCGCCAGCGCCATCAGGCGGCGGTCACGCCAGGCGGCGCGTTCGCCAAGTTGTTCCGCCGGCAGTCTCGCGCGGCGTTCCGCCTCGATCCTGTCCATCATCGGACCCGACCAGTCGGCGCGCCACTGGGTCGAGGAAAAAATCTGTGCGTATGTTTGCTGGTAGCGCTGGGCGTAGTCGCGTACGCCTCCCGGCGCGTTGAGATCGATCGTCTCGAACGGCCCCATGAACGACCAGCGGAGGGCCAGGCCCTCACGCAATGCGACGTCGACGTCCTCCGTCGTGGCGAAGCCCTCTGCGACAAGCCGGAAGGCCTCCTCCAGGAGCGCCCCCTGCAAACGGTTGACGACGAAGCCGTCGATCTCGCGCGTCATCGCGATCGGCGCATGTCCGGCCGCGCGAAAGAGCGCCGTGGTACGCTGAACGACGCCCGCGTCGGTCCATCGCGAGGGCACGATCTCGACGGCCGGAACGAGATAGGGCGGATTGATCGGATGGGCGACGAGACAGCGCGCTCGGCCCTCGAGCGCCTCGGTGAAGAGCGAGGGGAGGATCGCGGAAGTCGAGCTTGCGAGAACCGCCTCCGCCTCGGCGGCGCGGTCAAGCCGGGCGAAGATTGCGCGCTTCGCCTCGACGTCCTCGGGCGTGCTCTCCTGGACGTGGGCCGCGCCCTCGAGCGCTTCCTCCAGCGAGCCGGCCCGGCGCAGCCGGCCGCGAACGCTCAGCGCGGCTTCGCCGTCGAGCAGCCCCTGAGCGTCGAGTTCGGGCAGGACCTTGTTGGCGAAGCTCAGCGTTTCGCCGATCGCCTCGGGGCGTTCGTCCCAGAGCGCGATTTCGTGGCCGGCGCGTGCGAGACTGATGGCCCAGGCGCGGCCCACGAGCCCAAGCCCGACGAGAGCGATCTTGCCCACCTCAATCCTCCCGTCTCGAACGCCTCAATTGAGCGGCGTTTCACATTTCGTAGCAGGCCCGTCCGGTCCAGCCAACCTATTCCCAGGAACAACTATGACAGGGCGCCGATGTGGCCGAAGCGGCTGGCGCGCACTATGATCGGGCCATGACCGAAGCCGAGATTGCGAAGCTTGCGAGCTGGCTCGCCAAGGCGGGGCTCGAAGGGCGGACGGAGACCGCCCTCGTCGAGGGCTTCTGCCAACGCGGCGCAGCCGGGGGGCTGCCTCTCGTGCGTGCGATTATCTTCATCGACACGCTTCATCCCATTCACGAGGGGCGAGCCTTCCGCTGGGAGCGCGAGAAGCCGGAAGCGACGCTTACCGAGTACGGACGAAGCACCGAGGGAGAAGCGGCCGAACGCTGGCGCTCAAGTCCGTTCTTCCGCATGCTCGCGGACGAGGACTCGTTGATGCGCCGCCGGATCGCCGCCGACGGGGAAGTCGAGTTCCCGATGTTTGCCGACTTGCGCGCAGCCGCAATCACCGATTTCGTCGCGATCATCAACCGCTTTGCCGCCGACGGCGCGATCGGAGAGATGGATTGCATCTATTCCTCGTGGATGACTGATAGGCCGGATGGCTTCACCGACGAGGAGATCGTGGCGCTGAAGCGGCTCGCGCCGTTCCTCGGACTGGCGATCAAATCCGCATCCCTTGGCCGCATCGCCGAGACGCTGGTCGAGACCTATCTTGGGCGCGACGCGGGCCGGCGGGTTTTGCAGGGCCGCATCGCCCGCGGGGTGACGGACCGGATCAAGGCCGTGCTGTGGTTCAGCGACCTGCGCAACTATACCCGGATCTCCGACACGTCGCCGCCTGAGCAGATCATTCCGCTGCTCAACGATTACGCCGACGCGATCGTCTCGGCCGTCCACGAACATTCGGGCGACGTCCTGAAACTGATCGGCGACGGGGTGCTCGCGATCTTCCCGGCGGAGGACCGCGCCCGCGCCTGCGCGGCCGCGCTCGACGCTGCGAGTGAAGCGCGAGCGGCGGTCGAGGCGCTGAACGCAGCGCCGCGCCGCCGAAGGACTGCCGACGACCGACATGTATCTCGGGCTCCATCTCGGCGTGGTGTTCTACGGCAACATCGGCAGCAAGGAGCGGCTCGACTTCACCGTCGTCGGCCCGGCGGTCAACGAAGTCTCCCGCATCGCGGCGATGTGCCGGACGGTGGACCAGCCGATCCTGATCTCGGCCGCTTTCGCGGAATCGGTTGCGCTGGAGCGGCGGCGCTTCGCATCTGTCGGGCGCTACGCGCTCCGGGGTGTGGGGAAGCCGCAGGACCTGTTCACGCTCGATACGGGCTTTTAGAGGCGGTCCGGAACAAGGCAGCCGTGACCCGGGCGGCGGCGCGCCTTGACGCAGGCGCCGCCCGGTCTGATACGAGCGGCCGATGAGTTCCCCTTCGCCCCCGGTGCTTTCGGTCGAGCGCCTCGCCAAGTCCTTCGGGACGCTCAAGGCGGTGGAGGACGTGTCCTTCCATGTATCGGCCGGCGAGATCGTCGGGCTCCTCGGCCCCAACGGCGCCGGCAAGACGACGACGATCAACATGATCCTCGGCGTGCTCGAGCCGACCGCCGGCCGCATCGCCATCCAGGGCCTGGACCTTCGCGCCGACCGCAGCGCGGCGCTCGAGGGCGCAAATTTTGCGGCAGTGTATGCGCCGCTTCCGGGCAACCTCACGGTCGAGCAGAATCTTCGCGTCTTCGGCATGATCTATGCGGTCGAGAACCTGACCAGGCGGATCGAACAGCTGCTCGTCGCCTACAACCTTTCGCAATTCCGCCGGACGAAGGCCGGCGTTCTATCATCCGGCGAGCAGACACGGCTCGGCCTCGCCAAGGCGATGCTGAACCGCCCGAGGCTCTTGCTGCTGGACGAGCCGACCGCCTCGATCGACCCATCGGCAGCGCGCGACATCCGCGCCGGCATCTCCGAGGTTGTCGAGAGCGGGCGCTGCGGCGTGTTGTGGACGAGCCATAACATGGTCGAGGTCGAGGCCGTCTGCGACCGGGTGCTGTTTCTGTCGCATGGGCGGATCGTGCTCGAAGGCGATCCGAAGACGCTGCCGCATCTGCACGGCGCGGAGACGCTCGATGACCTTTTCGTCTCCGTCGCCCACGAGACGCTCGACGAGGGACTCAGCCGATGAGCCGCTCGCGCGTCGCCGCGATCGTGCTGCGGATCCTCTATCTCTATCGCGGCAGTCCGCAGCGCATGTTCCCGATTTTCGTGTGGGTCATGGTCGACATCCTGCTCTGGGGGTTCCTCACGCGCTATCTCACTTCGGTGGCGCGCGCGGAGGTCAATTTCGTCGCCGTGCTTCTCGGCGCCGTGCTCTTGTGGGACTTTCTGACCCGCGTGATGCAGGGCGTGACGATGGCGTTCTTCGAGGACGTGTGGTCGAGGAACTTCCTCAATTATTTCGCGACCCCGCTTCGCATCTCCGAATATCTCGCCGGGCTCATCCTCGCCGCCGTCGGCTCGAGCGCGGTGAGCCTCGTCGTCATGGTGACGTTCGCGCGCGTCGCCTTCGGCCTCTCGTTTCTGTCCTATGGCCTCGCGCTCGCGCCGTTCCTTATGGTGCTGTTCCTGACCGGCATCGCGCTCGGCGTGGCGGCGGCGGCCCTCGGCTTACGCCTGGGGCCGGCGTCGGAATGGCTCATCTGGCCGATCCCGACGCTCATCTCGCCCTTCGCCGGAGTGTTCTATCCGGTGACCGTCCTGCCCGGATGGATGCAGGCGATCGCGGCTCTCCTGCCGCCATCCTATGTCTTCGAGGGCATGCGCGCGGTGGTCGCCGGCGAGCCTCCGCCGTGGGATCGACTGGCGCTCGGCGGCGGGCTGGCGATGGTCTATCTCGTTCTGGCGTGCCTCTTCTTCACCTCGGTCTACCACACGGCCATCCGGACCGGCCTTATCGCCCGCTACAGCGCCGAGACGTTGAGCTGAAGAGTTTGCCGCTCAAATCATGCGACGGTTACGAGGAAATCCAGTTATTTCCGGTCACCAACGTCACGAGCAACGGTTCACCGTGAGGGGCGCCATTTCCGGGCGCTGATCGTGACTTTTCAAGGGATTGTGGCGCCATTTCCGCGCTGGCCGTCTCTGCCCAAGGTCCCGACGTTCGGGCAGGGATCGAGCGGCTTGGCTGTTACGCAACTTGTGAGATGCACAATCTTACAATGTATATATGTATTGGCGCCGAGGGTCCATGATACCACGTATCCTTTCCATTGGCTAGGAAATTTCTGTTCTTCAAAAATACCTCGATGGCGCGAGGGGCCTATCCAATTCACAAGCCGTCGCTGGCCATGCGGACGCCGCGAGCCGGGGTCGCCCTTCGTCAAGCTGTGGTGGCGGCCGGCCGGGGACCACGATGCGGGTCACTCGCGCAGCATCGCGGAAATGCGCCAATGGTAAATACGGGCGCGTCACCGTAACGCCGTAACGCCCGTTCCGACGTGGCCGCCATAAATCAGCTTGCCGTCGTCCCGGCGGGTTATTCCGCCCGGTTGCAGCGGCAGTGATGTTGACAACTTGACGTAGAGTTGCCATAAAGTTGCCACGGCCAGTTCGATTTCAACGAACGGTCGATGGCAAGGGGGCTCTACTGACGCGAGGAGGGCTTCATGAACAAGGAGTTGCTTGGTTCATCCGTCGCTTTCGTACTAATGAGTGCGATTACGACCATCCATCCAGCTAAGGCTGATCTGCTTACCCAGCCTGAGCTTGCGGCGCTAACGCAGTCCACTCTCAATGATGTGGACGCTGTTCTCCTGACAGTCCTATCCGGAGGGTCGATCGGAGGGCCCGCTGTAACCTATACCTATAGCTCGACCGCCGGGGACCCGACTTGGTCGAGTTGGTCAGGCGCGCTCAACGGTTCGTTGTCGGGCACGCCTTTCGGATTGAGCTACGCGGGAACAACGAGCGCGACCACGGGAAGCTGGTCGACTACCGGAACCTTCAATGGCGGCGCGGTAAGTGGCAGCGGCTCAAGCGCGATCACCGACCCTCCTTCGTCCTTTACATTCACGCTCGACAACTCTCTGGTGTTTGGTGGGAACAGCGCCTCGGTGGGTTTCACCCTCCCCGGCACGATCCTTAGCGACGGCTTCATGCTCGGCGCTCCAGCCTCGGCTGAGCCAGGCATCGGGACGATTTCGCTCAATGGCGTAGCCCATGACGTCGATGTCGGACTGAGCTTCAGGTACCGGTACGGCGTATTGTACGATGACGTTTATATCAATGGCACAAGGTACTGGTTCCGCTCCTATGGGATTTTCGGAGCCACCTCGATGTATAATGTCGGTTCAGTGCCGGAACCCTCGACTTGGGCGATGTTGCTCCTCGGCTTTGCTGGGCTTGGATATACTGCGCAACGCAAGGCCGCGCATCGCCGGGTCTTAGAGACATAAACTCGATCGCTAGGGCCGCCCAACGCGGCGGTCCTGAACGTGCGGCTAGGGTTCGGCCGCAGACGACTCTCCGGAGACTGCGGCGGCGGCGGAGGCAGAGATGAGGAAAGCCTTTCTTGTTACAATTCCTTTGTGCGTCCTTTGTGTGAGCCAGGCAAGAGCGGAACTCGATCCAAGACGTACTTGATCGATTTGTCGACCGCGTCGACGCTGGAGACGCTTTTTACTTGGGTTACCCTTTGGATAACCCGTCGGATCCTGCGGCCCTCACCTATCTCGAAGGGTCGGCCGATGGGGTAGTCTACAGCGAGATCGGCGATTTCTCCTGGCGTTGGGCCGTCAAGGGCGTGGCTGTCGGCCTTGGCGCTGTCGGCGGAGGATTGCTCGCCGCCGCCGCGGCGGCTCCCACGACCGGCGGCCTCGGGTCCGTCCCGGCGGCGATCTGGGGAGCCGGCGCTGCGGGCGGCGCTGCGGGCACTGCGGCGGGCGCGCTCCTCAACAATCTTCCGGAGGATAAACCCGCCCCGCCGCCGCCCAACCACAAGAAGCGGCGAGCCGAGGCCCAGGACATCTCGGTCTACGGGTCGATCATGCTCGCCAGCGCGACCCAGACGGTGGACGTCACTTCGGCCTATCTGGCGGAGCTCAGCAGCGCTCTCCTGCCGGCGGTTGCCCTGCCGGGCGGCGCGAGCTTTGCGGCGAGCACAGCGATCCCGACCAGCGTCCTTGACGCGAATTCATTGCTTGTTCCGAACGCCACTGCGGTGTTCGGAATTCTGACCGACGACGGCACGGAATATCCGATGTCCATCGTTGACTATAACTTTGCCGCTGGCGACAGAGGAATATTGCCAACTGACTATCTTGACAGCAACGCCGATTGGCTGATCGCGGAATATCCTCAGTTTTCGGTCGGCAACTCCGTGCTCGGGACGTCGCTATTTCTTCAAACTCCGATTCCCGTCCCGGAAGCGTCCACCTGGGCGATGATGCTGCTCGGCTTCGGAGGGCTCGGCTTTGCCGCGCAGCGCCGAGCAAAGCCGAAAGGCGGCGGAATTACGGAATTACGGTGACAGGCCCTCAATTCCCTTTTCCTCGCTTTTCGTTTTCCTCGCTCTTCGCGCATCAGCTGTGCTCGACCTGGCGCTTCGGCTTCGGCCCACGCTTGCCGGGCGTGACGACGCGGCCGAGACGGCGGCTGATCGCGTCCTGAAGGGCGCGGTCGCCGAGCGGGCGGCCGATCAGTTCGTTGCGGCGCATCGTCGAAGCCGGGACCGTCCGGGTCCCGTGTCGAGAAGATCGGCGAAATTCGGAGGCCCCGCTCCAGCAGTCTCGTGCAGCAGGCGAACGAAACCTCTCCGGCTGCGAGCCACTTGCGCGGCGCGCGGCGCTGAGGCTAAGTGGCGGCCAAATTCGGGCTGGTTCGAGACGGTCCGGCGGATTCTTAAGGGTTGGGGCGCGCGTCGATGCGGAATGTCTGCCTGATCAGCCTGGCTCTGGCCCTTTCCGGATGCGCAATCCAGCGAGACGTCACATTCGTCTATTACCCGGATCCCCCGCACAGCAACACATTCCCGCCGATCTCCCAGTTCGAGGCCGACGCCCAGAAAGAATGCGCGAGATATGGGCTCGTCGCCGTTCACGAATGGGACAACTGGACGTCCTACCAGCGAGTTCGCTCGCACTGGAGATGCGTCCAGCCCTAACCGGACGCGAGTCACCCGCCCCCGGACGCGTCGATCACCGGCCATAGGTCAGGCGCATCGAGCGGGGTTGCCAGTTCGGCGGCGCGGGGTAGGGCGCAGCCTCCGCGATCGCCGTCATGACGGCCATATCGAAGCTCGGCGATCCGCTCGAGTTCACCACCCTGCGCTGGATCAGGTTGCCGCTTTCATCGACCGTGAAAACGATCGCTCCGCCTCGGCTCGGGGGCGCGGAGCCCGGGCCCGACGGCTCGTGCAGATGCGAGCGGATCATGCCGTAGACGATGGTGAAGTAGCGCGTGTCGGCGTTGCCCCCGACGACGGGCGACTGGGTCGCCGCATGGGCGAACCTGTACTGCGGCAGCACATCGGGCGTGGGCAGCGGCTCGCCGTTCGGCGCCATTGGAGGCGGCTTGGGAGCCGGCGGCGGGGCTGGCTTGGGCTCAACCTCTTGCGCGGGCGGGGTCGCGTCCGCTTCCGAAGGCGAGGCGGTCACGGCGGCCGGCTCATCGGCGTTGGGGGCCGGTTTGACCTCCTCGGGCGGAGGCGATGCCTGGGCCTTCTGCTCCTGGGCGGCCGGCGGCGTATCGGACTGCTGGGGCGCGCCCGGATTTTGCCGGGGCTCGGCTTCGGCGGCCGGCGATTGGGTCTTTGGGTCGGGAGATTCCCGGTTCGCCTTCTCCTGTGTGGCCGCGCTCGGCGCGTCGTAGGCGGGCTTCTCGTCGTCCGGCATGGGCGGAGGCTTCGGCCTGTCCTGGGGCTTCTCCTGTTTGGGCGGCGGCGGCTCGACCACCACCTCGACCGGGATCTCCTGCTCGGCCGGCGCGGCGGCCGGCGGCCACAGCGCGTAATAGCCCAGAATCCCGAGCGGGATCAGCAGATGGAGGACGGCCGCGGCGACAAGGGCGAGCACAAGCCCCCGGCGCTCGGCGGCGGTCGGCGCCGTCGGGGCAGGTTGATGATCGAGCGGTTCGGCGCTGAGTGAAGCGTCCGACGACGACATGACGTCTAGAATGGGCTCCGCCCTGAAAACGTGAAGGCTCTCCTTGGTCCATCGGCCCCCGCCCGGTCAATGGTCCGGTTTTGCCGCGCGGATCACTTTGGCGTATTGGGAGTTGTTGACAAGGGCCCGGAAAGGCGCGCTTCAGCATGGAACGATTTGGGGAGCCAGCGGCCTTGGCGGAGCGCGCGCCCCGCGCGCTGGTCTTCGAACTCGGGGCTCGGCGGCCTATCGGTGCTCGCCGAAATCCGCCGCCTTCGCCCCGACGTCGAAATCGTCTATGTCGCTGACGACGCAGCCTTTCCCTACGGCCGGCTCAGCGACGCCGCCCTGATCGAGAGGGTCGGCGCGGTGATGGCTCGGGTAGTCGCCGAGCAGACCCCCGACATCGTTGTCATTGCCTGCAGCACCGCCTCGACCCTTGCGCTTCCCCATCTCAGGGCCGCCTATCCGCAGCTTCCTTTCGTCGGCACCGTGCCGGCGATCAAGCCCGCGGCGCGCGAATCGCGGTCGGGCCTGGTCAGCGTTCTCGCGACCCGGGGCACGATCGCGCGCGACTATACCCACGCCCTGGTGCGCGACTACGCCGCAGATTGCGAAGTGACGCTCGTCGGCTCCGCCGATCTTGCGCCCATCGCCGAGCGCGCCATGCGCGGCGAGGCGGTCGACGATGCCGGAATCGCCCGCGAGATCGCGCCCTGTTTCGTGGAAAAGGACGGCCGGCGGACCGATTGCGTCGTACTCGCCTGCACCCATTTTCCGCTGCTGATCGACGCGCTGGAGCGCCTTTCGCCGTGGCCGGTCGCCTTTGTCGATCCCGCCCCTGCGATCGCGCGGCGGCTCGACGCGCTCCTCGGCGAGGCCCCGAGGGGCTCGGCCCCGCCCCGCCCGGGCGCCGCCATTTTCACCAGCGGCGCGGCGCCAGGCAGGCGCCTGCAAAAGGCCTTGCTTCGGTACGGTTTGACGTTTACCCCCTCGGCGGCGATCAGCTTGGCCATGGCCTGAGCGGACAGAAATCCCGGCCGAGCGGCGTCGCCGTCTATGGTCCGCGAGTCTCGGCGTCCCCAAAAGAGCCATTCTCCATATCCCGAAAAGGCCCGCGCCCATGCGCACATCGGTCGGTCAGCCCGTTCGTCTTGTCGATTATCGCGTTCCGGATTACCTGATCGAGGCAGTCGAACTCGACATTTCGCTCGATCGTCACGCGACGCGCGTCACTTCAACTCTTGCGATCAGACCCAATCCGGCCGGCCAGGCGGGCGTCGCGCTCGATCTCGACGGGGACGAGCTCGTTTTCGTTTCGGCGGAACTCGACGGCGCGCCGCTCGCGTCCGCCGATTTTGAGGCGAGCGCCTCGCAATTCTTGCTGCCGCGCCCGCCGCGCGGCCCGTTCACGCTCAAAATCGAAACCCGGCTCGATCCGGCCGCCAACACCAAGCTCATGGGGCTCTACCGGTCCGGTTCCGCCTATTGCACACAATGCGAAGCCGAGGGCTTTCGCCGCATCACTTATTTTCTCGATCGTCCGGATGTGCTCTCCACCTATCGGGTGCGGGTCGAGGCCGATCGCGCCGAGGCGCCGGTCTTGCTCGCCAACGGCAATCTCGAAAACTTCGGCGAGGCGGACGATCCCGCGCGTCACTGGGCGATCTGGGCCGACCCGCACAAGAAGCCGTGCTACCTGTTCGCCCTGGTGGCGGGCGACCTCGCGCATATCTCCAATTCGTTCGTCACCGCGTCAGGCCGAAAAGTTGCGCTGGCGATCTACGTCGAGCCGGAGCGCGAAGAGCGCGCCCACTACGCGATGGACGCGCTCAAGCGCTCGATGGCCTGGGACGAGCGCGTCTACGGGCGCGAATACGATCTCGACGTCTTCAACGTCGTCGCGGTGTCCGACTTCAATATGGGCGCGATGGAGAACAAAGGGCTCAACGTCTTCAACGATAAATATGTCCTCGCCTCGCCCCAGACCGCCACCGACGACGACTACGCGGGTATCGAGGGCGTGATCGCACACGAATATTTTCACAACTGGACCGGCAATCGGGTCACCTGCCGCGACTGGTTCCAGCTTTGCCTCAAGGAGGGCCTCACGGTCTTCCGCGACCAGGAATTCTCGGCCGACATGCGGTCTGCCCCGGTCAAGCGCATCTCCGAGGTGCGGGTGCTGCGCTCGGCGCAGTTTCCCGAAGACGCGGGCCCTCTCGCCCACAATGTGCGGCCCGAGGTCTACAACGAAATCAGCAATTTCTACACCGCGACCGTCTATCAGAAAGGCGCGGAAATCGTCCGGATGCTCAAGCGCCTGATCGGGCCGCGGACGTTCCGCGCCGGCATGGATCTCTATTTCCAGCGCCATGACGGGACCGCAGCGACGGTGGAAGAGTTCATCGCGTGTTTCGCCGAAGTTTCCGGCCGCGATCTCGGCCGCTTCATGCGCTGGTACACTCAGGCTGGCACGCCCAAGCTCACGGTCCGGGGCAGCTACAACCCGGCAGAGCGGACCTATCGTCTCGAGATCGTCCAGTCCATTGCCCCGACCCCGGGCCAGGCGTCCAAGCTGCCGATGACGATGCCGCTTGCATTCGGTCTTGTCGATCCGCAGGGCGGCGACATGCCTCTGATCTCGCCCGACGCGTCGCCCGGCGAGCTCGAGGAGGGGGTGCTCGAACTCAAGGAGTCCGAGCGGACCATTGTGTTTCACGACGTGCCGCGCAGGCCCGCGCTCTCCTTCCTGCGCGGCTTCTCTGCGCCGGTCCGGGTCGAGGACGATCTCACCGAAGACGATCTCGTTGTTCTTTCGCGGCGCGACAGCGACAATTTCAACCGCTGGCAGGCTTTGCAGAGTCTGGCGACGCGCGTGCTGCTGCGCGGCGTAAAGGCGATTCGCGCCGGACGGCCGCCCGAGCGCAACGCAGGGCTCGTCGCGGCCTTCGGCGCCCTGATCGAGGACGCGCGGCTAGGACGGCTCGATCCGGCTTTCGCGACGCTTGCGATGACGCTGCCGAGCGAGGCGGACATTGCGCGCGAAATCGGCGAGGACGTCGATCCGGACGCGATCTATGCGGCGAGGAAGACGTTGCGGGGCGCGCTCGGCCGCGCGCACGGCGACGCCCTCATCGAACTGCACCGGCAGCTTGCCAATTCGTCGCCGTTCAGCCCCGATGCGGCCGCGGCCGGACGGCGAGCGCTGCGCAACGGGGCGCTCGCGCTGTTCGTCGACGGCAACGTGATCGACGGTCTTGCGCTGGCGCATCTCCAGCTGCGCGAAGCCGACAACATGACGGAACGCCTCGGCGCGCTCTCGGTGATTGCCCTCAAGCCCAGCTCCACCCGCGAACACACGCTCGACGCATTCGGCAGGCGGTACGCGATGGAGCCGCTCATCCTGGACAAGTGGTTCGCTCTGCAAGCGCAGATCCCGGAGCGCGAGACGCTGGAGCGCGTGCAGGGGTTGATGAGCCACCGCGGCTTCTCGATGTCCAACCCGAACCGGGTGCGCGCGCTGATCGGCGGATTCTCGGCCAACCATACGCAATTCAACCGGGCCGACGGAGCAGGGTTTGCGCTGCTCGAGAAGGTGGTCGTGACGCTGGACCCCACCAATCCGCAGATCGCTGCGCGGCTCCTGACCGCGATGCGCTCCTGGCGCTCGCTCGAAGATGAGCGCCGGCGCCAAGCCGAGGCGATGCTGAGGCGGATCGCCGCCCAGCCGACGCTGTCGCCCGACGTCCGCGACATCGTGACCCGGAGCCTTGGCTGACATTGCGGTCGGTCGGGGCCAGGCTTAAGGCGGGGAGCATCCGGGGCGGTCTTGGCCCTGCCGCAAGATTTTTCGGCGTGGCCCTGTCAAGGGTCTGGACAAAGATTCGCACAAGGATTCTTATCGTACTGATTCGGACGGGGCGGCGGTTGCCCGAGCGTAATCTTGTAACGAGGGCTGGCATTTACGATGACGCGTGCGAGCGCGGCAAACGTGGACGATTGTCAAGGCGGACCGGTCCGGCAAAGCGGCGGCGCCGTTTTCCGCCTTGCGACGGGGCTTCGGGCGTCTTGCCTCTCGGCCGTTGACGGTCGCTGGTTCCCCTCCGCCGCTTCAATCGGAGTCGCTCTGGCGATCGTCGGCACGATAGCGCTGACGCTCCAGCACCTGCGATTCGAGCGTGATCTCGCGCTTCAATCCGCCGCGCGCGAGGTCGGTATTCGCGCCACCATTCTCGCGGCCCGCCTGGACGCGGCCTTGGCCGCTGCTCCCCGGGCCTCGCCGGCCGGAGTGCTCCGCCAGGTTCTCGACGCCCATCCCGACGAGCGACTGGCGGAGGCGCTCATGGTCGATCGCAACGGTCTGCAGATCGCGATTGATCCGCCAGAAGCCGTGATCGCGGACGAACTGACGCGCGCTGGATGGAAGTGGAGCGACGGCGGCGATGAGGGCGGGGTTGAGCGGGTCGACGCGGGCGGCGCGGGCGACCGGTTCACGGCGGTGAGGACGCTGCCGGCGGCGGCCGCGAGAGTCGCGTTCGCATCGCCCGTCGACCTGCATCTGGCCGCCTGGCGCCGCGCCGCGCTCGCAACCGTGACGCTTCTCGCCTGGACGCTGGCGCTGATGGCCGCGGCAGGCCTCCTCTACGGCTCCGAATTGCGACGCAAACGCGCGCGCATCCGGGAAGAACGCGCCCGCCGGGCGCGCATCGATCTTGCGCTCAATCGCGGCCGGTGCGGCTTATGGACCTGGGATTTGCAGCGCGGACATATTGTGTGGTCGCCCTCGATGTTCGACGTTCTCGATCTCCCCGACCGTCCGGGCTGGTGGACGATCGCCGACCTGCGGGCGCTGATGCATCCCGAGGACGAGAGCCTCGAGGGCATCGCCCGGCTGGCGGCCGAGCGCCAGGGCGAATGCGTCGAGGTCGAGTTTCGCATGCGCGCCTCCGACGGGCGTTGGGTCTGGCTGCGGAAGCGGGCGGAAATTGTCGAGGACGAGGAAGGCGGCGGATTGAGCCTCGTCGGGATTGTCTTCGACGTGACGGAGCGCAAACGCGAGGCCGAGGCGTCGGCGACCGCTGACCAGCGGCTGCGGGAGGCCATCGAGGCTATTTCCGAGGCTTTCGTCCTGTGGGATTCCGCCAATCGTCTTGTCCTCTGCAATTCGAAATATCAGCGGCTCCACAATCTTCCGAGCGAGGCCGTGCGGTCGGGGGTTCGTTACGGAGAACTGGCGACGCTCGGGGGACTCGAGTTCGCGGCCGCGGGCGCAGACGAGCCGATCGCGGCGGGACTGCGGTCGCGCACCTACGAGGCGCGCCTGTCCGACGGGCGCTGGCTGCAGGTCAACGAGCGCCGCACCCGCGACGGCGGCTATGTCTCCGTCGGAACGGACATCACCGCGCTCAAGGAGCACGAAGAGCAGCTGATCAATTCGGAGCGCCTGCTGCTGACGACCGTCGCGCAGCTGCGCCAGTCCCGCCACTCGCTCGAGGAACAGGCCCAGCAGCTTGCCGATCTCGCCGAGCGCTATCACGAGCAGAAGGGTCAGGCCGAGGCGGCAAATCGCGCCAAGGCCGAGTTTCTCGCCAATATGAGCCACGAGTTGCGTACGCCCCTCAACGCCATCATCGGCTTCTCCCAACTGATGGGAAGCCAGACCTTCGGTCCGCTCGGATCTCAGAAATACCGGGACTACTGCGGGCACATTCTTGCGAGCGGCGAATACCTCCTCCAGGTCGTAAGCGACATTCTCGACATGTCCCGGCTCGAGGCCGGGCGCGAGCGGCTTTGCTATGCGCGCTTCCGGGCGGAGCTGGCGGTCAGCCGCGCCGTGCAGGACATTGCCGCGACCGCGCGCGAGAAACGGATCGCGGTGGCGGTCGATGTCGGCGCGGACCTGATGATTGAAGCCGACCCCGCCGCGGTCGAACGGATTTTGACGACGCTGATGCGCAACGCGATCAAGTTCGCGCCCGAAGGCGGCGCGGTCGAAATCGGCGCGCAAGCCATGGCGGAGCAGATCTGTTTCTACGTGGAGGACAGTGGCCCGGGCATCGCCGCCGAGGACATTGCGCGAATTGGACGGCCGTTCGAGCAGGGCGACGTCGTGATGGCCAACGGCATGAAAGGCTCGGGACTGGGCCTAGCCATCGCCAATTCGCTGATCGAACTGCACGGCGGGACGCTGCGCCTCGGGTCGCGGGCAGGCGAAGGCGCGGTCGCCGTGGTCCTGCTTCCAAAAGTCCAGCGCGGCGCTCGAGCCATCGTCCTCGCCCAGGTCGCGTGACCTTCCCGGGTCGCGCTGGAATCCACGCCGCATTGACCGCACGGCCGATCTCCGTGAAACTCCGGCGCCCGCAGCGGGCGGCGGATGGATTGAGGTGAACCTCCACACGGGCGCGGGGCGAACGATCGAAGCCGGGCGTGGGCGCCTGGGGGCCGGCGCTGACGCGGAGGTCCGCTCGGCCCTGTCGGGCCTCGGCGCGATCTACGTGTCGACGTGGCCTCAGCGACTGGCGCTCGGCTCCGCTGCCGGGCTCACGGGCGCCTTCCTGCACCTCCTGACCGGCGAACAACTGGGCGGACATTTCACCTACCTGACCTTCTATCCAGGAGTCGCCATAGCGGCCCTCTTCGGAGGGCTCATCCCCGGCGCCGCCGCGACGTTGGTCAGCGTGCTCGCGACGCATCTTTGGTTCACGCCTCTGACGCAATTCGACCAGGTCGTCGGGCTGGCGGTGTTCGTCGTCAGTTCCCTCGCCGTCTCGGGGGCGGCCGAATGGACGCACCGCGCGTGGATGCGCCTGGGGCTTGCCGAAAGAGCTCTGAGGCAGAGCGAAGCGCAGATACGCTACTTCGTCGAAAATGCGCCCATCAGCATCGCCATGCTCGATCGGGCAATGACCTACGTGGCTGTCAGCCGTCGGTGGATCGACGCCTACGGTCTCGGGCGCAGCGACCTCCTCGGGTGGAGCCATTACAGCATTCACCCCGACATCCCCGAGCGCTGGAGAGAGATCCATCGGCAGGTGCTCAAAGGGGAATTCCACAGCGACGACGACGACTTCTGGGTGGATGCGGAGGGGCGAGACCATTGGGTCCGATGGGCGAGCTATCCATGGATCGACGCCGCGGGCGAAATTGGCGGCCTCATTATCGCAGCCGAGGAGATTGCAGCCCAGAAGCTCGCGGAAGCGGCGCTGCGCGAGAGCGAGGAAAAATTCCGCAACGCCTTCGCCGAGGCGGCCATTGGCTTCGTGATGGCGCGGGCCGGGGACACGATCGTCGACGCCAACGCGGCCTTCTGTCGGCTGACCGGTTACAGCATCGGCGAACTCCGGTCGATGAGGCTGGTCGATCTCGTTCATCCTGACGACAGGCCCGAAAATCTTGTCCTGGCGGCAAAGCTGCGATCGGGAGAGATCCCCGGCTACGTGATCGAAAATCGCTATTTACGCAAGGATGGCGAGGCCATTTGGGTTCGCAAGAGCTTATCCTTGACCCGCGACGCAGGCGGCGAACGCCGCTGGGTCGTCAATCTGGTCGAAGACGTGACCGAGCGAAGGCGCTCGGAGGAAACCGCCCAGCGCACGGTCGCGCTCCTCACCGCCGTTCTGGATGGCGCGAAAGACGCCATTATTTCCATCGACGCGTCCGGGGTCGTTCGCTTGATCAACGCAACCGGACTCAAGATGTTCGCGCGCCGGCGCGAAGAGGTCGTCGGAAAGAACCTGCGCCTTCTGATCCCGGACGGCGACGCGCGGCTTCACGACAGCGACGGAGCCAGTGATCTGCCGGGCGTCGACAGGATCGTCGGCGTTGGCCGCGAGACCGAGGGACGGCGCAAGGGCGGCGCGCTTTTCCCGATCGATCTCGCGGTCGTCGAGGTGGTCGTCGATCACGATCGGATGTTCGTGGGTTTCGTACGGGACTTCTCGGAGAGACGCCGGATCGAGGGTCGCATCGATCAGCTCGCGTCGCAGCGCCTGACGGCGATGGGGGGAATGGCGGGCGCGCTGGCGCATGAACTCAACCAGCCTCTTGCTGCGATCGGCGTTTACCTCGAAACAGTTCGGCGGATGCTGGCCAGGCCCCCGGACGAGCGCCCGGCTCGTGTCGAGGACGCCCTGGGCCTCGCGATCGAGCAGGTGATGCGGATGGGCGACATCATCAATCACTTGCGAGATTTCGTGGCTCACGGCGAGCCCGATAAGACCCACCAGAGCCTTCATGCCCTGGTCCGCGAGATCTGTTCGGCCGAGTTCCCGGAAGGCAAGAGATTCCGGGGCGCTGTTGCGCTCAGTCTCGACGCCCAGAACGACGACGTGCTCGTGGACAAGATTCAAATTGGACAGGTGCTGTCGAACCTGCTGCGAAACGCCAGGGAGGCGTTGCCGGACTCCTCAACCGCCCAGCTCACAGTCTCTACCTCGCAAGCCGGAGCAGACATGGTCCGCTGCAATGTTTCCGACAATGGCCCCGGGCTTGCCGACGAGGTAAAGGAATTCCTGTTCGAGCCCCTGACCTCCACCAAAGCGACTGGAATGGGGATCGGCCTTTCGATCTCGAAGTCGATCATCGAGGCCCACTACGGGCGCATTTGGGCCGAGTCCGATCAACGCGCGGGAACGACGTTCAGCTTCACTTTGCCCTTGGCGACGGCGGAGATCGAAGAATGAGCGACACGCGGATCGTTCACGTGATCGATGACGATGACGCCCTTCGCGATTCGGTGCGGCTCTTCCTGGTGAACGAAGGGCTCAACGTCAGAACCTATGCCTCCGCGACAGAATTCCTCTCCGCTCTGGAAGACGGTCCGGTCGGCTGCGTTGTGACCGACATCCGCATGCCCGGCATGAGCGGCATGGAGCTTCTGTCTCATCTCTCGGCGCGGTCTCTCTCGGTGCCGGTTATTGTCGTGACGGGCCACGCCGACGTTCCGCTCGCCGTTCGCGCGATGAAACAGGGCGCAGTCGACCTTCTCGAAAAGCCGTTCCGCGCCGACGACCTCATCGACGCCATTCGCAATGCCCTTGATTCAGGCAAAGGGTCGAGGACGAACGAGGCCAATACCCAGGAAGCGCTGGCGCGGCTGGCTACGCTCAGCGTGCGCGAAACCGAGGTGCTCGACCGTCTCATCCGTGGACAGCCGAACAAGATCATCGCCTACGAAATGGGGATCAGCCCAAGGACCGTTGAGGTCCACCGCGCCAACGTGATGAAGAAAACGCAGGCCGCAAGCCTGTCCGATCTCGTCCGCATGTTCCTGAACATCGATCGAAGCTGAAGCCTGGGCGGCCTCCAAAAGTCGCTCCCGGTCAGACCGCTTTGTTCTGATGCCTGAGCCGGTTCGCGAGCACCCGCATCACCTTGAGCGCGAAATACGGCGTATGACGGACGAGGAAAAGATACTGCTTTTCGGTGATCGGAGCGACGGTGACGTCCGTCTCCGCGACGACAGTGGCGCTTCTCGGCCCGGAGTCGATCAACGCCATCTCGCCGAAAATCTCGTTCCCGCCGAGCGTTTCAAGCACCCGGTTTCCGGACAGGATTCGGACCCGGCCTTGCTGAACGACATAAAACTCCGTGCCGGAATCTCCCTCGCGGAAGATTGTCTCGCCTGCCTTGTAATCGCGGGTCGGGACGTCTGTTCCCAGGAGCAGATTGAAACTGTCGGCGTCGTTGGTCATGTCGCAATCCTCGCGCATCGAATCGACGCGCGTTAAACCCATGAGACGGCAGAACGATTGCGCATTTGTGACATTCCTGGCCGGAGGAGGGCCCTCCGTGCCTGCGCTTACGCCCGCCCTCTTAGTGAATGGACCCTATCCGCTCAAGTGGCGAAGCCCGGGTTTACGGCGATCAGATAGTCACGACCAGCCGCCCGCGCGTCTCGCCCTTCAAAATGCGGCGGCCGGCGTCGAAAGCCTCGTCGAAAGGAATCGTTTGCGTCATCGCCGCGAGCTTCTCGCGATCGAGGTCGCTCGCCAGGCGCCGCCACGCCTCGAGCCGACGCGCCATCGGACAATGGACGCTGTCGACGCCGATCAGGGTCACGGCGCGCAGGATGAAGGGAGCGACGGTCGCGGGGAGGTCCATGCCGCCTGCCAGGCCGCAAGCGGCGACGGCGCCGCCGTAGCGCGTCTGGGCCAGCACGTTCGCGAGCGTCTGCGAGCCGATGCTGTCGACGGCCGCCGCCCACTGCTCTTTGCCGAGCGGCTTGCCCGGCGCGGAGAGCGAGGAGCGTTCGATGATCTCCGACGCCCCCAACCGCTTGAGATAGTCCGCTTCGCTCGACCGGCCGGTGGAGGCGATCACCGTCCAACCCTTGCCGGCCAGCAGCGAAATGGCGGTCGAACCGACGCCGCCGGCGGCGCCCGTCACCAGGGCAGGTCCGGAGGACGGCGTCAGGCCCAGCCGCTCGATCGCCATCACCGCCAGCATGGCGGTATAGCCGGCAGTGCCGATCGCCATCGCCTCGGCCCGGGTCAGGCTCGCAGGCAACTTGACGAGCCAGTCGCCCTTCACCCGCGCCTTCCCAGCATAGCCGCCGAAATGCGTCTCGCTGAGGCCAAAGCCGTTCAGGATCACCTCCTCGCCGGGAGCGAAATCTGCTCGGGCCGAGGTTTCGACGACGCCCGCGAGGTCGATGCCGAGGACCATCGGAAAGCGGCGGATGACCGCCGACTTGCCGGAGAGGGCAAGCCCGTCCTTGTAGTTGACCGTCGAATGGGTGACGCGAACGGTCACGTCGCCCTCCATGAGCTCCGAGTCTTCCATCTCGACGAAACGGACGTCCTGCCCGGCGTCTGTCTTGTCGGCGCGGATGGCGCGAAACGTCATGCGGATTTCCTCCAGGACAGCGCGGCGCCCGAATGGGGCGCCGATCGAGCTTGAGGCGCAAAGTGTATTGGTCCCGTCCCCGGACGGTCAAATGGCGCAGCGAATGCCGGGTCTATTGCCGTCGTGAGACGGAAAATTCGCCCGCTGCCGTGCGGTCGGCGAGGCGCCCCGCGATGAGCGCGGCGCTGTCCTCGCCGTGGATCGCGACGAGTTCGCACATCGCCGCGCACAGGGCGGCTTCCGCAAAGTCGTCGGCGCCGATTCCGTCGAGCGCCGCCAGGGCGAACGCCTCCCCGACATAGGTCAGCGCCGCCCGGCGCGCGTCCTCGTCGCGGCGATCTTCGTGCGGGATTTGCATGGCGATCGACATCGCCGTCATACTAGAGGCTCGAGTCGGCGAAGGCGACGCCAGTTCTTTGTAAAGGTTAATTGGCGGGGTTTTGATGCCGGCGTGCGAATTGCAGCCGGCGCGGCGCGCGCCGCCATCCGGAGAGCGCCATGTGCGGACGCTATGCGATCACCCTGCCGCCCGAGGCGGTGCGCGCCTATTTCGCCTACCGCGAGACGCCGAATTTTCCACCCCGCTACAACATCGCGCCGACGCAGCCGATTCCCGTGGTGACCGCCGAACCCCGGAGCGCAGGTTTCGCCCGGCATTTCCAGCTCATGCGCTGGGGATTTCTGCCGGGGTTCGTCAAGGACCCGAAGGGCTTTCCGCTCATCATCAATGCGCGGGCCGAAACGATGGCCGGCAAGCCCAGCTATCGCGCGGCCCTCATGCGGCGACGGTGCCTCGTCATCGCCGACGGGTTCTACGAATGGCGGAAGGGCGCGGATCCAGGCGCGCGCGGGATGGAAAAGCGCCCCTATCTCATCCGGCGCGTGAGCGGCGAACCGATGGGGTTCGCCGGCCTCTACGAGACCTGGAGCGACCCGACCGGCGGCGAGATCGACACCGCCTGCATCGTCACGACCTCAGCCAACTCGCTTGCGGCCGCCGTGCACGACCGCATGCCGGCGATCCTCGAGCCGGGCGAGTTCGCTCCCTGGCTCGACGTCGAGGGCGTCGAGGCCGCGAAGGCGCTCGCGCTCCTGAAGCCCGCGCCGGAATCGGCGCTCGAACTCATCGAGATCGGGCCGGCGGTCAATCATTTCGCCAACGACGACGAGCGCGTCCAAAGGCCGCTCGCGGCCCCGATCCGCGCGGGCGCGGGCGAATTGCTGATCTGATATTGCTTGCCGCCGCGCGCCGCGCGATGAGGGCGTGGGCGAATTTCAAAGAGGAACGCATGCCCGAGCGGGAGAAGCCCCAGCGAAACGTCAAGGCCGTGCGCGGCGCCGACGGGCTCCTGCGTTGCCCGTGGCCGGGCGCTGAGCCGCTCTACGTCGCCTACCACGACGAGGAGTGGGGCGCGCCCGAATATGACGACCGGGCGCTGTTCGAGAAGCTCGTCCTCGACGGGTTCCAGGCCGGATTGTCGTGGATCACCATCCTGCGCAAGCGTCCGGCCTTCCGCACCGCCTTCGACGGGTTCAAGCCGGAAAAAATCGTGCGCTGGAATGCGGCCAAGAAGGAGGCGCTGATGCTCGATGCAGGCATCGTCCGCAATCGCGCCAAGATCGAGGCCACGGTCGCCCTCGCTCGCATCTATCTCGACCTTGCCGAAAAGGAAGGCTTCGCGCGGCACCTGTGGAGCTTCGTCGATGGACGGCCGATCCAGAACGCGCGCCGGAGTCTCGCCGATATGCCGGCCGAGACCGAAGTCTCGCGCGCGATCGCCAAGGATCTCCGCGCACGCGGCGGCAATTTCGTCGGGCCCACCATCATTTATGCCTTCATGCAGGCGACGGGCATGGTCAACGATCATCTGGTCGACTGCTGCCGTCACGACGCCTGCCGGGCGCTCGCGCGCGATTTCGGACCATGAGCGAAAGCCGGACGCCCCGCGCCTGGCAGCGCATGCTGTCCGGGCGGCGGCTCGACCTGATCGATCCTTCGCCGGTCGACGTCGAGATCGCCGACATCGCCCACGGCCTTGCCCGCGTCGCCCGCTGGAACGGCCAGACCCGGGGGCCGGAGATTTTCTCGGTCGCCCAGCATTCGCTGCTCGTCGATGGGCTGTTCGCCGCCGCCGCCCCCGAATCGCCGCCGCAGTCGCGCCTGGCCGCGCTGCTGCACGACGCGCCAGAATATGTGATCGGCGACATGATCTCGCCGTTCAAGGCGGCGATCGGCGGCGATTACAAGCGGATCGAGGAGCGCCTGCAGCGCGCGATCCACATCCGCTTCGGCCTGCCCGCCGAGCGGTCGGCTGATCTCGCCCTCCGGATCAAGGCCGTCGACCGGACCTCCGCCTATATCGAGGCGACGGCGCTCGCCGGTTTCACGGTCGCCGAGGCGCGCCGGTTGTTCGGCCAGCCGGAACTGCCGATCGGAGAATTCGCCGCCTTTCTCGACCCGATCCGTCCGCAGGAGGCGGAAGAGCGTTTCCTCGGTCGTTTCGCCGAACTCGACGCGGCGGGGACCAGGCCCTAAGCAAGCGCGTTCGCCCAGAAGAGGCTCCGATGCCGCGCCTTCATATCTGCTCGCTCGCGCTGATCGGGGACACCGTCGCCCAGACCGGCGCGCGCTCCCTCGTCACGCTGCTTAGTCCCGGCACCGCGGTTTCGCGTCCCGCCGGAATCGCGCCCGAGCGCCATCTTTATCTCGCAGTTTCAGACATCGTCGCGCCCATGCCCGGTCAGGTTCTGCCGGACGCCGCGCATCTCGATGAGTTCCTTGGATTCATCTGCGACTGGGATCGCGCCGAGCCGATGGTGATCCATTGTTTCGCCGGCGTCAGCCGCTCGACCGCCGCGGCCTATATCGCCGCCTGCGCGCTTTCGCCAAAGCGCGACGAGTTCGTCGTCGCCCGAAGCTTGCGCGCCGCTTCTCCGACCGCGACCCCGAACGCGCGCCTTGTCGCGCTCGCCGATTCCGCGCTTCAGCGCGGCGGCCGCATGAACGAAGCGATCGCGGCGATCGGCCGGGGCGAGGAGTGCTTCGAGGGCACGCCGTTCACGCTGGAGCTGGCTTAAGATCTCGTCTTGCACGTTGACAGTTTGGATTACGGCCCGCCAACTCGAAGCGAGGATGCAAGGCGTCACTCAATTGGCCGTCTCCGGGGTGCAGACCGAGCTCACGTCCCAATTGGCATAATATGCCATCTCGGCTATGATGGGGGTAGAGGAGATCCGATCATGCCCACTCGAAATGTCGTTCTGACCGAGCGCCACGAAGCGCTGATCGAGGCGCTCGTTCAAACCGGGCGATATCAGAATGCAAGCGAAGTGTTGCGCGAGGGCCTTCGACTGGTCGAAAGCCGCGAAGTCGAGGAAGCTTCGAAACTCGAGACTCTGCGCGCCGCCGCGCTTGTGGGCGTTGCAGCATTCGATCGCGGCGAATTTAAAGATTTCGCTGGCGCGAAGGAACTCGTCGCCTATTTGGGCGCCCTCGGCGATCGGATGCTTCGAGCCGCGGACTCGCCGGAATCTTGAGCGAGCGCCGTTGGCGAATTCGTTTTGGCGTCGAGGCTGAAAACGACTTTGTGCGAATCATCGATTACACCCGTGGCGCGTTTGGAGTTCGACAAGCCGAGATTTACCGATCAACTCTTCTGGAAGCGATTGCGGCGCTCGAGGATGGGCCGAACGCGCCTGGAAGCATGGCGCGGGATTAAATCTTTCCGGGTCTTCGGTCGCTTCACGTCGCAAGGCGCGGGCGCCATGGACGTCACTTCATCTTTTATCGCGCGCCTACCGACGAAGCTCGCGTGCTCGACGTATTGCGCATCCTCCATGACGCCATGGATCTTGCCCGTCACTTGCCGGAACCCCGAGAATAGGGCTGCTGTCGCCCGTCACTTCACCGCCTTCGCCATCGCGTCCTGCTCGGCCTGCGAGGGCGAGCCGAAAAAGGCCGGGTCGTTGTCCTTGCCGCCGAGCGCGCCATAGGCGTGGGCGCCGTTGCCGTCGAACAGCACGACGAACCTGTGATCGGCGCATTCGTTCGGCTTGCAGACGAAGGAGAGCGAATAGGGCTTGCCATCGATGGTGAGGTCCGTGACCTGGCCCGCCACGCCGTCGAAATTCTTGTTGAACTGAACGAGCCAGTCGGGCGTCGGCTGGACGAGCTTCATCAGTCTGTCCCAGGCGGCGTGATAGGCGGTCTTGCCGTGCAGAGCGTCGAACAGGAATTCCGTTTCCGCGGCCCGGGCGGCGTCGGCGAAAACCGTGATTGCGAGGAGCGCGGCGACGAAGCAACTGAGGCGGCGAAAAAGCGGCGCCCTACGGCCCATTGGACTGCGTCGCCATAGCCCGTCGAAAGACGGGCGTCTTCGACGCCATCCGGCTCGCAATGACGGCTTCGGGTCTAAACGCATCATGCTCTAGAAGGCCTTGAAGGTTATGATCGTGCGGGTGTCGACGATGCCCGGAATCCCCTGCACCTTGTGGCCGACGAAATGGCCGATGTCGACGTCCTTCTCGACGTAGAATTTGGCCAGGATGTCGAAGTTGCCGGCGGTCGAGTAGATCTCCGACGCGATCTCCGCTTCCGCCAGCGCGCTCGCCACCTCGTAGGTGCGTCCGAGCGCGCATTTGATCTCAACGAAAAAGGTCTGCATGCGCTCACGGCCCCTCTTTGGCGGGCTCTTGTGCAACAACTTCGACGTCGCGGTCCATAGCCGACTGGACCTCGAAGGTCGACTGGTAGGTCTTGGCGTCGTGGCGCGCGATGACGACATATTCGCCCTCAGCGAGGACCAGAGAGGGAAACGCGCCGACGAGTTCGCGGATGACGTCGCCGCCCGGGGTCAGGACGGTGAAGGTCGTGTTGGCCAACGCCTCCGCGCCCTCCTTGTTGACGAGCTTGAGCGTCAGCGTCGCGCAGCGATGCCGAAGCGTCACATCGATGAGTTTCCCCGATTGAACCTTGATGTCGGCGTTGACGATAGAATTCGAGGGCAGGGTCGCCGGGGGCGCCGGGGCGGCGGACTTGCCTGTATTGCTCGCGACGCTGGGCACGAAACGTCCCCCGACCGTGTCGAGATAGGTCGAGACGACGTGATATGAGCCCTCCGGCAGCCCGATGACGTCGCCAGCCTTGGCCTTGGAGTAGACGAGCTTGCCCTGCGGATTGCGGTTCTCCGGCACGTAGATCGCAAGCGACAATTTTGACGGGTCGATCGGCGCGTCTGCGAGGGTGCCCCCGATCCGGAGAGCGCCGGCCGAGAGGGCCAACTGTTCGGATCGCACCTCCGGACCGAGCGTCAGCCGGCGGGTCGCGCTCGCGAGGCCAAAGGCGACATGCACGACATAGTCGCCCGGCGTCAGGGTCAACGTCGGCTGGGCAAGGGCGGATTCAACGATCAGCGGATGCGCGCCGGCCGCGTCCGGCTCTGCGCCAAATACCCGCCAGCGCAGGCCTCCGGTCAACGGAGCGCCGGCGCCGCCGTTCAGCGTCGCGGAAAGGCTCAGAGTGGCCTGCCCGTCCCCGGTCGCCGGGTCGGCGCGCGCGCCGGCGGCGAGCATGATGATGGCGATCAGGGCGACGGCCCTTGCCAGAATTCGCAAAATCGCTCCCATTTCCGCGCGGCCGCCCCAAAACGGCCGCCTCCGCGCGATCGCCCGGCCGCGGCGGACGCGGGTGGTGAAGCCCCAATGAGGCGGATCGAAGGCCGTTTACAGGCTCCACGAATTGCGTCAAGCAACGCCCGCGCCCCAAAGGACAAGCCGATGAACGACACGATAGCGTTGCTTCAACGCCGCCGCTCCGCGCCGCCTGCGATGATGACGGGCCCCGGACCATCGGCCGACGAGCTTTCCACGATCCTGACCATCGCCTCCCGGGTGCCCGACCACGGCAAGCTCGCCCCATGGCGCTTGATCGTCTTCGAGGGGGACGCGCGGCAGCGCGCGGGCCGGCTTGCGCTCGGCATCCGGCTCGAGCGCCAGCCGGACCTGGACGAAGCGGGCAGGGCCGAGGAATTGAGCCGGTTTGCCCGCGCGCCGCTCGTGGTCGGCGTCGTCTCGCGCGCGGCGCCGCATGTCAAGATTCCGGAATGGGAGCAGGTTCTGTCCTCCGGAGCTGTGTGCATGAGCATGATCCTCGCGGCGCGCGCGCTGGGATTCTCCGCCACCTGGCTCACCGAATGGCCGGCCTATGACGCTGAATTCCGGGCCGCGATCGGGCTTGCCGGGCACGAACGCATCTCGGGCTTCATCCATATCGGCCGCGCCCCCGCGATCGAGGACCGGCCGCGTCCGCCGCTCGAGGACATCGTCACGACCTTTCCCGCCTGAGGAGGGCGCCCATGTTCTACGAGACGCCTCATCGCGACAAAACCAGGCTGCCGCACGATCCTTTCAAGGCGATCGTCGCGCCCCGGCCGATCGGCTGGATTTCGACGCGCGCGCTCGACGGGCGAATCAATCTTGCTCCCTATAGTTTCTTCAACGGATTTTGCAGTGCGCCGCCGATCGTCGGTTTCTCCAGCGAGGGATGGAAGGACTCGGCCACTTTCGCCAGAGAGAGCGGGGAGTTCGTCGCCAATCTGGCAACGCGCGACCTGCGCGATCCGATGAACGCGACGTCGGCGCCGCTGCCGCGCGGCGCGAACGAATTCGACCACGCGGGGCTGACGATGGCCGAGTGTCGCCTCGTCGCCGCGCCGCGCGTCGCTGAAAGCCCGGCCTCGCTCGAATGCAAGGTGGTGGAGATCGTCGAGATTCGAACTCGCTCCGGCTCATGGAGCGGCAGCGTGCTGACGATCGGCGAGGTCGTGGCTTTCCATATCGACGAGGCCTATGTCCGTGAGGGCCGCTTCGATACGGCAGGCGCCCATCCGCTCGCGCGCTGCGGCTACCAGGATTACGCCGCCGTCGAATCCCTCTTTGCGCTGGCGCGCCCGAAAGGGGGCGGCGACATCTGAGCCGCTGCGCTTTCGGTCGCCCCGCGCTCGCCCCAGCTCGACGTCGCGCTGCTGCTCGTCAATGCGCCAGGCTGCTGAGATCGCCTGTGATGACGTTCTCGACCTCCGCCACGGAGGTCGCTCTCGGGTCGATGTCGTCGGCGACGATCTTGCCGCGGCGCATGACGACGATGCGGTCGACCACCTGGAACACATGATGGATGTTGTGGGCGATGAAAATGCAGGAATGTCCGGAATCGCGGGCGTTGCGGACGAAGCGCAGCACCCCTTGCGTTTCGGCGACGCCGAGATTGTTGGTCGGCTCGTCGAGGATGATGAGGTCGCTGTCGAAATACATCGCGCGGGCGATCGCCACCGCCTGGCGCTCTCCGCCTGACAGCGAGCTGATCGGCGTCGAGGCCGGAATGGCCTTGCCGATCCCCACTCGTCTGAGGAGATCGCCGGCGACCTCGTCCATCTGAGCGGAATCCATCCGGTTGAGGAAGCGCGGTCCTTTGAGCGGTTCGCGGCCAAGGAAGAGATTGCGCGCGATCGACAATTGGGTGACGAGCGCCGAATCCTGGTAGATCGTCTCGATGCCTTGCGCGATGGCGTCCGTGGTGCTCCGCATCTCGACCCGCTTGCCGCGTACGAAAATGTCGCCGCTGGTCACGCGCAAGGCGCCCGAGAGCACTTTGATCAGCGTCGACTTTCCCGCGCCGTTGTCGCCGAGCAGGCCCACGATCTCCTGGCGCTTGACCCTGAAGTTCACGTCGTCGAGCGCCTGCACCCGGCCGAAAAACTTACTGATATGCTCCATGCGAATGAGGTCATCGGTCATCGCGGTCACGTCCCCGCCTGGTGCCGGCGTTCGAGCCAGGAATGCAGCGCCATCATGCCAAGAATGATGGCGCCGATGAAGATGTTGTAGGCGAGACCTGGCACGCCGATCATCACGATCCCGTTGCGCATCACGCGCAGGATCAGGACGCCGAGGACAGTGCCGATGATCGTCCCGCGTCCGCCGGTCAGCGCCGTCCCGCCAATCACCACCATCGCGATCACTTCGAGCTCATAGCCCGATCCGCTATTCGGATTGGCGGCCGACGTGCGGATCGAACTGATGATCCCGGCGAAGGACGACATCACGGCGGTCAGGACGAAGAGCGCGACCTTGACGGAAGACACGTCCACGCCCCGCGCCTGCGCCGCGACCGGATTGCCGCCGGTCGCCTGGATCCAGTTGCCGTATTTCGATTGGGTGAGCACGTAGCCGAGGATAACGGCGGCGGCGATGAACCAGAAGAGCGAAGCGTAGACCCGAAGCGACCCGATGTAGAAGTCGCCGACCAGAAGATTGGCGATCCATTGGCCGCTCGCGCTCCAGGTACGCTGCGGAAAACCGTCGGTGACGAAGAGGGCCGTGCCGCGGACGACCAGCAGCATGCCGAGAGTGACGAGGAAGGAGGGGATCTTGAGCCGCGTCACGAAGAGCCCGTTGACGAGCCCGATCAGCGCCGCGACGATGAGGCTGATAAAAAAGGCGACGCCGAGCGAGGTCCAGCCGGCGTTGTAGAGCGTCCACATCACCACGGGGGCGAAACCGAACAGCGACCCGACCGAGAGATCGAATTCGCCTGCTGTCATGAGGAGCGTCATGGCGAGAGCGATGAGCCCGAGCTCGACCGTAAAGGTCAGCGTGTTGCCGATGTTGAGGACGGAGAGAAAATTGGGATTGAGCGCGTAGAAGACCAGGAGCTCGAGAACGAGGAGGACGAGCGGGCCAAATTCTGGCGCCGAGATGAAACGTCGCATGCGGGAAGCATTCTGCACGGGCTGTCACCGATGGATGAATGGGCGACGGTCGCGCGAGCGTGGCGTCGGCGATTGGCGCTCCCATCCCTCGGGGCGCGAGGTCCGCTCGCGCCCCGGGATGAGGAATTCGGGCGAAGAACCCTCATCCCCTTGAATCGGCGCTGAGCGCAGCGTTCTTGAGGATGAGGGTTTTGAGCGAGGAGGGGCCCCGTCTACTTGCCCGACATGATCTTGTCGTACACGCCGGCAGTGTCCTTGCCGTATAGCGAACCAACGGTGATGTTAAATCCGGGAGGAATGCCGCCCGTCGCCATATTGGCGAGCGACAGCGCCAGATAGCTGGTCGCCTGCGGGTCCTGCCATTCGGCGGCGTTGACGTATCCAGAAAGCACTTCGCCGGTCGTGTCGCGAGAATTGCCCCAGCCGACGACCGGAATCTCGCCGGGCTTCACGCCGACCTGATCGAAGACGCGCTTGATCGAGCCGGTGACCATGTCGCCGAGGCCGATGATCGCCTTGACCTTGGTCCGATTGGCGGTGAGGTAGTCGCTCATGCGGGAGATGACGTTCGCCTGATCGAGCGTGGCGTCGGTGACTTCCCAGGTGATGTTGAGCGGCTTGAAGACTGTCGCGATCCCCTTCTCTTCCTCGACGCCGTAGCTTGCGCCCGGAACTTCAACCGGCATCCAGACGAAATCGCCGGACTTCACCAGGCCGTGGTCGACGAGGTACTGGGCCCAGCCTTTTCCGACGATGCCGAGATCGCCGCCGACATAGGCGTTGAAGTTCACTTTCGGGTCCGGGGTGTTGAAATTGATCACCGGAATTCCGGCCGCGCGGGCCTCCTTGACGACTTCAACGAGGCTGCCAGGGTCGGGGCTTGTCGTGACGATCGCGTCGGCCTTGGCCGCGATCGCGGAGCGGATCGCCTCCTGCTGCGAGGGGACGTCGCCGGTGTGGAACGAGGTCTTGACGGTCTGGCCGGTGTCCTTGGCCCACATGTTGGCGCCGGCTAGGAAGTAGGTCCAGACCGGATCGGCCGGCGATCCGTGCGAGATCCAGTAGAATGTTTTGGCTTGGGCTGCGAGCGGCAAAGCGAGCGCGAAAAGCGCGACCGCTATAAACCGCACAAACGTCTTGAGCATGGAGGTCCTCCCGAGCGGCGAACGCCGGGTTCAACCCGGTCAATCTCGCGCAGGGGAATCGTGACACATCGAGGCGAGGCAGGCAAGGCGACGGCCGTGCAGAGAGCCGTCGAAAGCGCAGCCGACGATTGTGGCGCCTGGCGTTGCGGCGCCGTACGAATGGCTGACGGGGAGAAAGACATGCGGCTGTTCAAACGATGCGCCAGGTTGCGGCGGCTCCTGCTCTTCGCCTGCCTGGCGGCCGGCGCGATCGGTCCGGCGCAGGCGAACGTCGAAGCCGACAAGGCGGCGATCGCCGCGCGGCTCACGGATTGGACGGCCGCGTTCAATGCGCGCGATGCGGCCGCCGTCTGCGACCTCTTCGCGCCCGACCTCGTTTCGACCATGCGCGGCCGCCGCGACGAGGGCCGCGACGCCGTCTGCAAGCGGATCGCCGCGGCGCTCGCCGACCGAAGCATGGAGATGCGTTACGCGCCGGACATTGAGGAGATCGTCGTGAGCGGGGACCTCGCCTTCGTTCGAGTTGTGTGGACGGTCACCGTCGAGCGCGGGGCGACGAAGCGCGTCAGCACGGAGCCGGGCCTCGACGTCTTCCGCCGCCAGCCCGACGGCCGCTGGAGGATCGCCCGTTTTCTCGCGTTCTCGAACGAGCCGGATTGAAAAGCTTGCCGCCGGCTATCGTGTTTCCCGAGCTCTGTCAGAGCCGGCGGCTTGTGTCGCATCGCGAGCATCCGCGGTTGCCAGTCGACGCGGCAACGGCCCTGGCGATGTGCGCCTTCGTCGGGGAACGCCGGCGCGGGCGCGGGCTGGCCGCACATTTTTATGATGCATTTTTCTTGCTGAATATCAGAATTTATGCTAACGTCATTGGCCACCAATCGCAAAATATCAGGTGCATAATGTAAATATCTATACTAGGGCGTGCACGGTACGGCCAGCTCCGGACCACGATGACGGTTCGCAGCAGGCAGGCGCGGAAATGTCATCGCAAAGACTTGAAAAGATTGAATCCCGGCGCGGAAATGGCGCCCCGCGGAGAACGCCCGGATGCAAGGGCGAGCCGGGCTTGGGAACGGGTCACGCCCCCCGATCGCGCAGTAGCTTGGCGAGCGCGATGTAGTCGGTTTTGCCCGAGCCGAGCAGCGGGATCGCGTCGAGGACCACGACCGCGTCTGGAGCCATGAGCGCCGAGGCGCCCCTGATCTTCATCCAGGTTTGGACCTCCAATTTGGTTGCGCTTGGCTTTGCGGTGGCGAGCACCAGCCGCTCGCCCCTCTTCGGATCGGGCGCGGCGACGACGGCGACGATGTCGTCGGGCCAGAGGCCCGAGACCAGGTCCTCGACGGCGCCGAGCGAGATGAGTTCGCCTGCGATCTTGGCGAAGCGCTTGGCCCGTCCCTTGATCGCGACAAAGCCTTCCGCATCGATCGCCACGATGTCGCCGGTGTCGTGCCAGCCGCCGAGCGGCCGCTCGAGCTCGCCGGGATTGTCGGCGCGATAATAGCCGATCATGATGTTGGGGCCCTTGACCAGAAGCCGCCCGCCTTCCTCGATGCCGGGCACGTGCTCGAGCCGCGGCTCGATGAACGGCAGCAGCTTGCCGACCGTTCCGATCTTGTTGAACATCGGCGTGTTGACCGCGAGCACCGGCGAACCCTCGGTCACCCCGTAGCCCTCGAGAATCCTGAGGCCGAATTTGTCCATATAGATGCGGCGCGTCTCCGCCTTGACCGGCTCGGCGCCGGCGATGACATAACGCAGCGAACGGAAGTCGTAGGCATTGGCGGAGCGCGCGTAGCCGGCGAGGAAGGTGTCGGTGCCCATGAGCACCGTCGCGTTGTTGCCGTAGATCAGCTCAGGAATCTGCCGGTAGTGGAGCGGTGTCGGATAAAGATAGACCCGCATCGAGCCGATGAGGCCGAGCAGAAGCCCGCCCGTGAGACCGAAGGCGTGAAAGATCGGCAGCGGGTTGAAGACGACGTCGGTCATCGTCATGTCGAAGCGTGAGTCGATCTGCGCGATATTGGCGAGGATGTTGGCGTGCGACAGCGCGACGCCCTTCGGGACGCCCTCCGAACCCGAGGTGAAGAGCACGACCGCCGGCTCGTCCGGCTCGCGTCCTGCGAGCGCGCGGCCGGCCGTCAGAGCCGCGCGGAGCTTGTCCATCCGCGTTGCGCTCTCGCGCACGTCCTCGAGCCAGACGATGCGCGCGACTGTCGAAATGGCCTCGACCACCAGCGCGAGATTGCCCTTGTCCACGAAAACGCGCGACGTCAGCACGACATTGATTTTCGCCGTCTCGCAGGCGGCGACGAGATTGTGCGCGCCGGCGGTGAAGTTGAGCATTGCAGGCACTCGGCCTGCAGCCTGCAGCGCCATGAAGGTCACCGCCGCGCCGTTGGCGTTGGGCAGCATGAGGCCGACGATCTCGCCCGGCGCTGAGATCAAGACGAGCTTCCGCGCCAGCACGCTGATGCCGATGCGAAACATGCGCAACGACAGCGCACCGCCAAGCGGGTCCTGGACCGCGATCTGTGACGGCCCTCGCGACTTGGCCGCCGCCTCGAACGCGGCGTGGAGCGTGCGTCGAATGTCGGAGGTGCGGAAAATGAGATCCGACATCATGTCGTAGAGCGCCGCTCCGGCCGCGCGACGGCGCGCCCGGCCGTGGAGACCCGGCGGAACCTTGAGCCGTTGCGGCGGCAGGAACGTCACCGTCATCTTCGGAAACAACCGGCGGCCGACCTGCGCCGCGCCGAGGCGCGAGAAATAGGTTCGCTCCGGGCCGACGAGCCGCACGGGCGTGATGAGCGCCTCGCTCCTGTCGGCGATGAGGGCGGCGCCGTCGTAGATCTTCATCAAGGCGCCGGTCACCGTGATGCGTCCTTCGGGGAAAATCACCAGCCGCCGTCCGGCGCGCACCTCCTCGACGAGCGCGCGGGTGGCCAGCGGCCTTGCGGGGTCGAGCGGGCGCGCGTCAGCGAGGCTGAGGAACGGCCTGATCCACCAGCGCTTGGCGATGCCGTGGTCGATGGCGAACACCGGAGGCTCGTCCATCAGCGAGAGGATGATCGGCGCGTCGAGGAACGAGACGTGATTGACGGCGATGACGCTGTGCGCACTCGCCGGGGGCAGGTTCTCGAGACCATTGACCTGAAGCCGATAGAGCACGCGCCACAGAACGCGCAGGACAAAGGCCAGGAAATTCGCCCGCAGGCGGCGGAAGAGGTAGATCGCGGCGCCGATGTTGACGACGCCGAGAACGACGAGCGCCATCGGCTCGCTCAGGCCCGCGACCTGCAGCAGGATCATGGTCACGAGCGACCCGCCGACCATGAAGATGTAGTTCAGCGCATTGACGGCGCCGACGACGCGGGCGCGCCGGTCCTCGCCCGCCCAGGCCTGGACCGCGGCGAAGAGCGGCACGACAAAGAGGCCCGCCACGGCGGAATAGAGGAAGATTTCGAGTGCGATGCGCAGGCCGAACCCGCTGGTGAAGAATTCGGCGAGCGGGACCTCGCGGCTTGCCGGCGCCATCGCCTGGGTCGCAAGGCCCATATCGATCGCCAGCGCCGCGAGGATAAGCAGGAGGAACGGCGCGGGGGCCAGTTCGATTCGGCCGCGGGACAGGATCGCTGCGCCAAGCGATCCGGCGGCGATGCCGACAGCGAAGAAGAGATTGATCGCGATTTCAACGTCGATGCCGCCGCCGATGCGCGACTTGATGATGACCGGCACGAGCGACAGCGTGATCGCGCCGACCGTCCAGAACCAGCTTGTGCCGAGCGCCGCGACCCATTGCCGGTCGTCGGCGCGCAGTTCGGCGATCACCCGCCAGGTGGAGGCCAGGACATTGGCATGGACCCTGAGTCCGGGTGCGCCGACCCCGGTCGGCGGGATGTATCGCGCAGCGCCATAGCAGGCGACGGCGACAACCATCAGCTGCATCACCACGCTGACGCTCGAACGGCCTTCCGCTGCCGCGAAACCGCCGATGATGAGCCCGCAGATGATCGCCGCGAAAGTTGCGCCCTCAACCAGCGCATTGCCGGAGACGAGCTCCTCGCGCCGCAGATGGTCGGGCAGAATGCCGTATTTGATCGGACCGAACAGCGCCGCGATGCACCCGAGCCCGAACAGCGCCACATAGAGAAGGGCGAGCGACGAGAAGACGAATCCCGCCGCTGCGATCATCTGCACGCCGATTTCCGCCAGCTTGAGCCGGCGAGCCACGAACGCCTTGTCGTGCGAATCGGCGATCTCGCCTCCGAGCGCCGAGAGCGGGATGGCCGGCAGAACGAAGATCATCGTGGCGAAGAGAATCTTCAGGCTGCCGTTCTCCCCGCCGAAGCGGAAGAGGATCAGCATCGCCAGCATGTTGCGGACGAAATTGTCGTTGAAGGCCGAAAAGAACTGGCACCAGAACAGCGGCGCGAACCGCCGCGAGGTCATCAAGGTCCGGAACATATGGGCCTCGCGTCCTTCAGGGGCGGCCGCCGAAGGGACGCTGAAACGGCGCTGCCGTCAAGCGGCGCAGGCGCGGTTATCGGTCGAGAAAGGGGGTCTTTTCGATGAAGGCCAAGAGGCGCGCGGCGAAGGCCTGCCGCAGCCGGGTTCGAGCCGGCGGGGCGCGCCGCCAGTGCGGCGTCGCCGGCGCCTTCGCCCAGTCGGGCCAGGGGGAGGCGGCAAACCAGTCGCGATAGTTCTCCGCAAAACGCGCTTCGCCCCGCCACGCCGCGAGCTCCCAGGGCTTGGGCGCGTTGACGAAATGCAGCACGATCGGCTCGAGCCGGCGTTCAAGGTCGAGCAGGAAGAAATCGCCCATGAAATTGTAGCGGGGCGACAGCGGGGCAAAGCGGCCGACAAGCGTCGCGTTGAGCGCGTCCTGCTCCATGAAGGGATAGCGTTTCGGGTCGTCGCGAAGCGCCTTCGTCACACGCTCGGTTAGCTTCTCCGCCTGCCAAGCAGCGCGATCGATCGTCATCAGTCCGGCGTTCAAATAGGGCGTGTCGAGCGCAAGCCCCAGCGAGCGACGCGATGCCTGAAATTGTCGCACGAGCGCATCGTCGGCCTTGAAGTCCATGAGAAAGATCATGTCATAGCCGGCCGCGAGCGGTTTGCCTGCGAGGTCGAAGCCTGCCAGCCGTGAGAGGCCGGGTCGGACGATCAGCATGTCCGAGTCGACGGTGACGATCCGCTCGATCGGGGCAGGCAGGATCTCGTCGAGAAAAAGGCGGCGAAAGACCGCCCGGGAAAAGCGGCCTTTCCCAGCAAGCTTTGCGTCGTAGCGCGAGAAGTCGAGAGTCATCAGCTTGATGCGCTCGCGAAGCGCCGGTGCAAGCTTGTCGAATCCCGGCGTGACGTCGTCCGGCTCGCAGACGAGATAGATCTCGTGTTCCGTCTCGGGCTCCGCCTCGACGAGCGATGCGATCGCGCGGACCGCGGGTGGAAAGAACGTGCGGTCCGGCGTGAAGCAATAGGCGGTTCGCATGTCACCCCCAACTGGAAGGCGCGGCTCGGCGGCGCTCCCCGCTGCCGATGTACCGGGAATTGCGAATTGCCGATACTCGCGGCGACGCCGTTGGTCGCCGATGAAGGGGCTGCCTCTCTTGCCGAGGAGGCGCTATGCTCCAAAGTCGGAGCGAAACGAACCCACGAGGAAAAAGCCCATGGAATATCTGCACACAATGATTCGCGTGACGGATCTCAAGGCGACAGTCGGCTTTTTCGAACTCATGGGCTTCGTCGAGACGCGCCGCATGGACAACGAGAAGGGCCGCTACACTCTGGTGTTTCTGGCGGCCCCAGGCGACGTCGAGCAGGCGCGTAAGGATCAGGCGCCGCTGGTCGAGCTCACCTACAACTGGGACCCCGAAGCCTATACGGGCGGCCGCAATTTCGGCCACCTTGCCTATCGGGTCGACGACATCTACGCGACCTGCGCGAAACTGAAGGCGGCCGGCGTCACGATCAACCGCCCGCCGCGCGACGGCCATATGGCCTTTATCCGCACGCCCGACAACATCTCGATCGAGCTCATCCAGAAGGGCGGCTCGCTGTCCCCGGCAGAGCCCTGGGCCTCGATGGCGAACACCGGCGTGTGGTGAAGCGGGGCTGGCCGCGCGCTCAGGCGATCGCCGCGCTGACGAGGTTTCGGAATAGCGCGCGTAAGTACTCGCGATACTCCGGCGCCTGAACCATCAGGATCGCGAACAGCGAGTCGCGCGGCGAGACCCAGAACGCCGTGCCCATCATTCCGCCCCAGAAGAACTCGCCGACGCTTCCCGGGGTTGGCGCAATTCCAGGTTCGGTGCGCACCGCGAAACCGAGTCCGAAGCCGTGGCCAGGCCACAGCACAACGTTGCTCCTGTCCACTTTGGCGTCGAGATGGTTGCTGGCCATGAAGGCCAGCGTCCGCGTCCCGAGAATGCGAACGCCCTGGAAGGCGCCGCCGTCGATCAGCATCGCGGCAAAGCGCGTATAGTCGTCGAGCGTCGACAGGAGGCCACCGCCGCCGCCCTCGAACTTGGGCGGCGACGTTGCGTTGCATCCGTCGACGCCCGCCGCGGTCATGAAGTCGAACGAGAAAGGCGCGGCGCGGCGCGCGAGTTTCGCCTCCGGGGTATAGAACGCAGTATCGGTCATACCGAGCGGATCGAAGATCCGGGCGCGCAGCACCTCGCCGAGCGAAGCGCCTTCGACGATCTCGACGATGCGCCCGAGCACGTCCGTCGACACGCCGTACTCCCAGACCTCGCCAGGCTGATGCATGAGCGGAAGCGCAGCGATCACGTCGACGTTTTCCGCCAAATTCCGTTTCTGGCCGAGGACATCGGCCGCCTTGAGGAGCTCCTGAACCGGGGCGACCCCCGTGAATCCATAGGTCAGCCCGGATGTGTGGCGCATGAGGTCCTGAATCGTGATCGGCCGCTTGAGCGGCGCGAGATCGAGCTGGCCGCCGTTTGCGACGCCGACTTTTACATTCGCGAAGGCGGGGATGTACGCCGACACGGGATCGATGATCGACAGCCGCCCTTCTTCGACCAGCATCATTGCAGCGACGGAAACGACGGGCTTGGTCATCGAATAGATGCGGAAGATCGCGTCCTCGCACAAAGCCGGGCCATCCGGACGCAGCAGGCCGAGGCATTGGCGATAGGCGACCTTGCCGTGGCGCGCGATTAGCATCGAGACGCCCGGCGCCTTTTTGTCTTCAATCTGGCGGGCCATCACGGCCGACAGGCGCTCGAGCCGGTCCGGCAGAAAGCCCACGTTCTCGGGGGGCGCATAGGGCAGTACGAATGAGCTCATGAGCGGCCTCTCGGGCGGGGCAGGACGTCAGAATGCTGCACGCGACCTCTCCGGGCAAGCTGGCGCCCGGGCGCGTGCTGCTGGACATCGGCCTGCCGCATGCGGGAGAACGAGCGCCATGAGCCTCTTCGACGACGCGAGCCCGAAGGCTGAACCGCCGCCTCCCCCGCTCGCGGAGCGCCTGCGGCCGGGGTCGCTTGCGGAAGTATCAGGCCAGGAGCATCTGACCGGTCCGGACGGCGCGCTGACGCGCCTGCTCGAGCAGCCGTCGCTCGGCTCGATGATCTTCTGGGGGCCGCCGGGCAGCGGCAAGACGACGGTCGCGCGGCTCATCGGCGCTGCGCGCGCCGACGCCTTCGTGCAGGTCTCGGCGATCCATTCGGGCGTGGCGGAGCTGAAGAAGATCTTTGACGCCGCGCGGGCTCGCCGCGCGCAGGGGCAGGGAACGCTTCTCTTCGTCGACGAGATCCATCGCTTCAATCGGGCGCAACAGGATTCGTTCCTGCCGGTGATGGAGACCGGGGCCGTGACCTTGATCGGCGCGACGACGGAAAATCCCTCGTTCGAATTGAATGCGGCGCTTTTGTCCCGCGCGCGCGTGCTCGTTTTTCGTCCCCTGACCAGCGAGGCGCTGGAGGCGCTTCTCGAGCGCGCCGAGCGCCTGCTCGAAAAGCCCCTGCCGCTCGACGCGACGGCGCGCGAGACGCTGATCGGCATGGCGGACGGCGACGGGCGTGCGATCCTGACGCTGGCCGAAGAGGTCTGGCGCGCGGCGCGGCCGGGCGAAGTTCTCGAAGCCGCGAGGCTCATCGACGTCGTGCAACGGCGCGCGCCGATTTACGACAAGGCGCAGGACGGCCACTAC
Source organism: uncultured Alphaproteobacteria bacterium (assembly GCA_963787135.1). Classification (GTDB taxonomy): domain Bacteria; phylum Pseudomonadota; class Alphaproteobacteria; order Rhizobiales; family Beijerinckiaceae; genus Roseiarcus. Next base: position 75,423 of record CAWBBW010000008.1, read on the forward strand.
AACTTGATCTCGGCGCTGCACAAATGCGTGCGCGGCTCCGATCCGGACGCTGCGCTCTACTATCTCGCGCGCATGTTCGACGCCGGCGAAGATCCGCTGTTCATCGCGCGCCGCGTCGTGCGCATGGCGTCCGAGGACATCGGCCTTGCCGACCCGCAGGCGCTCGTCGTCGCCAACGCGGCCAAGGACGCCTACGACTTTCTTGGCAGTCCCGAGGGCGAGCTGGCGATCGCCGGGGCGGTCGTGTATGTCGCGACCGCGCCGAAGTCGAACGCTCTCTACAAGGCCTTCGGCGCTGCGCAGGCGCTAGCGAAAACGGAAGGCTCGCTGACGCCGCCCAAAACCATTCTCAATGCGCCGACGCGGCTCATGAAGCGCGAGGGCTACGGCGCCGCTTACGAATACGACCACGACGCGCCCGAGGCCTTCAGCGGCCAGGACTACTGGCCCGACGCGCTCGGCCGCCGCACGCTCTACGAGCCTGTCGAACGCGGCTTCGAGCGGGAGCTGCGCAAACGGCTCGACTATTGGGCGCGGCTGCGCAAGGAGCGGGGGAAGGAGTTGGGCTAATCCTTCCCAGCAAATTTCGCCTTCAAGGCCGCGATCACGTTCGGGGGCGCGAACGGGGAGGCGTCGCCGCCCATCGCGGCGATCTGCCGCACGAGCGTCGCCGTGATCGGCCTCACCGGCGAGGAGGCGGGCAGAAACACCGTTCGCAGCTCAGGCGCCATCGCGCCATTCATGCCGGCCATCTGCATTTCGTAGTTGAAGTCGGTCGAGTCGCGCAGGCCCCTGAGGATCAGCGTCGCCCCGGCCTTCCGCGCGGCCTCGATCGCGAGACCGGAGAAGCTTACGACCTCGAGTTTGCAGTGGGCCTTCTTGAGGATCGGCGCCGCCGCCTCACGGATGAGGTCGAGCCGCTCCTCGACTGTGAACAGGCTCTGCTTGTTCGGATTGGAGCCGACGCCGATCACGAGCCGGTCGCACAGAGCCGGCGCATGCTCGATCACGTCGAGATGCCCGTTGGTCATCGGGTCGAAGGAGCCGGAAAAGAAGCCGGTGCGGTTCATGCCCCCCAAGCCCTAGCCCGCGGAGGGTCCGGGGACAAGGGCGCGAGAGCGGCGGGTTGCACCTGCGCCGCCGGCTATGCGACCGTCGCCGCTTCGAACGATGCGGAGGAATTCGAGATGAACGCCGACGAACTGCGCTCGATCCAAACCCCTTTGAAAGAGCGCTACCGCGCCGAACCAGGCGCCGCACGCATCACGCTCAGCGCAAGCGGAACGCTCGATTCGGCCGCGATCGCTTGCAAGGTCGAGACGGGGCAGGCGCTGGTCGCGGCCGGTCTGCATCCGGCTACAGGCGGCAGCGGGGCGGAACTCTGTTCCGGCGACATGCTGCTCGAAGCGCTCGTCGCCTGCGCGGGCGTAACGCTAAAGGCGGTCGCGACCTCGATCGGCGTCGAACTGCGCTCGGGCCGCGTTCTGGCGCAGGGCGATCTCGACTTTCGCGGCACGCTCGGCGTCGCGCGGGACGCCCCGGTCGGCTTCGCCGACATCAGGGTGACCTTCGAGCTCGATACGGACGCGCCCCAGCCCCAGCTCGACACGCTGATCAAGCTCACCGAACGATATTGCGTGGTGTTGCAGACGCTGAGGCGCCCGCCGGCGATCGAGACCAAGCTCGTGCGTGCGTAGGCACTTCGTCAGGACCCTCGGACCTTCATGTTGTTTCACGCTCTCTATCTCGTTGCGATAGTCGCGGAGGCCATGACGGCAGCCCTGGCCGCCGGACGCCGCAGCATGGATTGGGTCGGGGTCTGTCTTCTCGGTTGCGTGACGGCGCTCGGCGGCGGATCGACGCGCGACGTTCTGCTCGGCCACTATCCGCTGTCCTGGGTCGAGCATCCTTACTACCTTGCGGTGACCGCCGGCGCCGCCCTGCTGACGATCGCCATCGCCCGCGTCATGCATCATCTGCGCAATGTTTTTCTTCTTCTCGACGCGATTGGCCTCGCCGTCTTCACGGTGATCGGTTGCAACGTTGCCCTCGATCTCAATCTGCCTTTCCTCGTCGTCATCATCGGGCATGATCACCGGCTGCGTCGGCGGCGTCCTGCGCGACGTTCTCTGCAACGACATACCCTTGCTCTTTCGCAGCGAGCTCTACGCCAGCGTTTCGGTGGTCGCCGGCGGCCTATACGTCGCGGGCCTCGCAGCGGGATTAGCCCACGATCCGGTCATGATCGCCGCGATGGCGACTGGGCTTGGCCTACGCCTTCTCGCGATCCGGTACGGCTGGAACATGCCGAAGTTCGTCTATACGCGCGACTTGCATTGATTCATCTCGCGCGCTTTCAACGGATTCGGATTTCGATCAGCGACGGACCGTCGCGCTCAAGCGCCTTTCCTACAGCGGCGCCGATCGCATCGCGGTCGTCAGCCTGCGCGGCCGGCACTCCCATCGACGCCGCGAGCGCCAGAAAGTCGATCGGAGGATTCACGATCTCCATGCCGACGAAGCGGCCGGCGACGGCGTTGGCGTATCCCAGCGACGTCGCAACGTTTTGCAGCACCCCGTAGCGGCGGTTGTTGAAGACCAAGAAGATCACCCGCGCCCGGTAACGCGCCGCGCTCCACAGGGCCTGGGGCGAATACATCGCCCCACCGTCGCCCACGAACGAGGCCACCCAGCCCACGCCTGCGAGCGCGGCGCCGACCGCGGCCGGCATGTTGCAGCCGAGAACGCCGCCGCGAGAGAAAAAGTAGCGGCCGGGCTCGGTCGTCAGAAGCTCCTGCACGCGCCCGAAAGTCGCCGCCGAGTTGTTGGAGATCAGGGCGTGCTTCGGCAGCGCGTCGAGCGCCGCCAGAACCGCTGCGTCGGGCGACAGCGGCAGCGCCGTCTCTGCCAGGATGTCGGCGCGAAGCGCGTCCATCGCGACCCGCTTCCGCGCGGCGCGCCCGGTCATACGAGCTTCGACCTTTTGCCGGTCGACAAGTTCGCCGAGCCGCTCGGCCGCAGCGGCGAGCGTCAAGCCGATATCGCCGACGAGCGCCACGTCGGCGGCGTGCTCGCGTCCGAACGCCTCGGGGTTGTCAGCGACGTGAAGCACCGCGACCCCGGACGGCACCGGCTCGGCGTCGCGATAAGGGTAGGCGACAAAGGCGCGCCCACCGATGAGCACGATCGCCTCAGTGGACTCGAAACGCTCGCGCATAATCGCAAAGTCCGGCTTGATCACGCCGGCCCATAAGGGATGCGCGGAAGGGAAGGCTGTGCGAGAAGTGAGTTGCGTCCCCCAGACCGGAAGACCGCCGGCTTCGGCGAAGGCGATCAGTCCCTGGCTTGCGGACGCGGGAAGATCATCGCCGAGCAGTAGGATCACTTTTTCCGGGTCGAGCCCGGCGAGCTTCTCTGCAAGACGCGCCGCGTCCGGCGAGGCGCCAAGCCTCGGGGCGGCGGAGGCGGGGGGCGTCGGGCCGCTGACCTCCTGGTCGAGAACGTCCATCGGCAATGACAGGAAGACCGGCCCGCTCGGCGCAGTGCGGGCGATGGCGAAGGCGCGCCGCAAAGCCTTGCCGACGTCCTCGCCGCGCCGCACCTCTTTGGCCCACTTCGTTACCGGGGCCGCGAGCGCGACCAGATCCCCCGAGAGCCAGGGCTCGGTCATCAGATGGCGCGTGTCCTGCTGGCCGGCGGTGACCACAAGCGGCGTCTCGCTCGCCTTCGAGGCGACCAGCACGCCCATCGCGTTGCCGAGCCCGCCCATCGCATGCAGGTTGACGAAGGCGGCGCGGCCCGAGGCCAGCGCCCAGCCATCCGCCATGCCGACAGCCGTCGCCTCCTGAAGACCCAGAACGTAGGCGATGTCGGGCGCGTCGACGAGCGCGTCCATCAGCGGCATCTCGGTCGAGCCGGGATTGCCGAAGACATGCGTGATCCCCTCGTCGCGCAGGATGTCGAGAAGAATGTCGCGAGCGCGTCGGGTCATTGGGGGACTCCTGCGATGGAGCGGGGCCTAGCGTACTGCTGAGGGCGCGGCTTCGCCGCGCGGAGCCGGGCCCGCCATAAGCTTGGCTCTTATCCGCCTGAATGCTGTCGGCCCGGGCGCGGGAATCCCTATGGTCTATTGGAAAGGGCGGCGGAGCGCGCAAGGCTATTGATCTTCGCAAGACGGTTATCGCCACCTCGAAAGGGAGGATAGTCGCGACGCGTCTCGACGACCCGCCAGCGCCGATGAAGTTAATTCACGACCTCGGATCTAGCAGCCTGTCGGACTTAACGCCGAGCCTGCGGCCACGCTAGAATCAATCGTTGATTGGCGCAGGGCGGCGGGTTTTTTTGATGGCCAATTTTCGGACGATCGATCGGCAGACGGGGTATCTGCTGCCGCCTTCTGTGGACGAGTGGCTTCCGGAGAAGCATTTGGCGCGGTTCATCGTCGAAGTTATCGACGGTCTCGACCTGGGCCGGCTGAGCGGGGCTTACCGAGGTTCGGGGTCGGCTTCGTATCATCCCCGGATGTTGCTGGGCCTGTTGGTTTACGGGTACGCGACGGGGACATTCTCCAGCCGGAAGCTCGAGCGGGCGACCTACGACTCGGTAGCGTTTCGGTTCATCGCGGCGAACGATCATCCCGACCACGACACGATCGCCGCGTTTCGGCGGCGGTTCTTAAAGGAGATCGAGGAGCTGTTCGTCGAGGTTCTTCAGTTGGCGCGCGAGATGGGCGTCTTGAAGATGGGCATAATCGGGCTGGACGGGACGAAGATCCACGCCAACGCCAGCCGGCACAGCGCGCTTTCCTATGAGCATGTGGGCAGGATCGAGGCGCAACTGAAGGCCGAGGTCGCCGATTTGCTGGCCCGAGCCGAGGCTGCGGATGCGGCCGACGTTCCCGACGGGATGTCGATTCCCGACGAACTGGCGCGGCGCGAGGAGCGCCTTCGTAAGCTGGCCGAGGCGAAGGCGAAGATCGAGGCTCGGGCCAAGGAACGGCATGCGCGCGAGATGGCCGAGCACCAAGCCAAAATGGCGTCGCGCGAGGCGAAGACCGCGGCGACGGGCAAGAAGCCCGGGGGAAAGCCGCCGGCGCCGCCGACCGAAGGGCCGCTGCCGACCGATCAGGTCAACCTGACCGACGCGGAGTCGCGCATCATGCCGGTGGCGGGCGGCGGCTTCGACCAGTGCTACAATGCGCAAGCCGCGGTCGCTGCGGGAAGTCTTCTGGTCGTGGCCGTCGATGTGGTTCAGGCGCCCAATGACAAGCAGCAGGTCGAACCGATGCTGGAGAAGATCGGCGCGTTGCCCGAAGGCCTGGGCAAGGTTGACCATCTGCTGGCCGACACCGGCTATTTCAGCGCGGGCGCCGTGGCCGCGTGCGAAAAGGCGGGCGTCGAACCGGTGATCGCGATGGGCCGCCAGCCCCACCACCCGCCGCTGAGCGAGCGCTTCGCGGCGGCGCCCGAGGCGCCGAGGGACCCGACGCCGGTCGAGGCGATGGCGCATCGGCTGAAGTCGCCTGAGGGCCGAGCGCTCTACGCCTTGCGCAAGCAGACCCCGGAGCCGGTGTTCGGCATCATCAAAGCCGCGCTCGGATTCCGTCAATTTTCCCTGCGCGGGCTCGAAAACGTGCGCGGCGAGTGGAGCCTCGTGATCATGGCCTGGAATTTGAAACGGATGTTCGTCCTCAACCCCGCCTGCTAAAGGGAGCGAAACCCGACGCGCGGACTATCCAGCCTACCGCCTCCAACAGGCTCAATCGGAACCCCACAAAGCCCGATCTGCCGGCGCAAATCGAAAAACCCGTTCGACCCCCAATCTCAAAACTCAGTCCGACAGGCTGCTAGAGCGGGCGACGGTGTTCAACGCCGAGATACTTTTTGTGCGACAATGGCCCACAATGCCAAGACCGACGACGCCGAGCATCAGCATGGCCCAAGTCGGGGTCTCTGGGATGGCTGCGGCGACTGGAGCGAGATAGAGAGCGAGACCCGTCGGCGCCTCGCCATCGACATGGAACACCTGGAGACCCGTCAAGTCGGTGCTGGTCTCGTAAATGATGGCGCCGTCCTCAAAATAGACCTTGCCGCCGCCGACCACGATGTTCGTGGCGCTAATGCCGAGAAAGCGCAACGCGAAACCTGGGTCGGCGAGGTCAAGCGCGGTGACGCCGTCAGCGCCGAAGGTTTCATAGAAAACACCCGCCGTCGGGTCGATGGCAAGGCCCGTCGGCGCCTCGCCATTGACATGGAAGACCCGGAGACCCGTCAAATCGGTGCTGGTCTCGTAAATGCTGGCGCCGTCCTCAAAATAGACCTTGCCGCCGCCGACCACGATGTTCGTGGCGCTAATGCCGAGAAAGCGCAACGCGAAACCTGGGTCGGCGAGGTCAAGCGCGGTGACGCCGTCAGCGCCGAAGGTTTCATAGAAAACACCCGCCGCCGGGTCGATGGCAAGGCCCGTCGGCGCCTCGCCATTGACATGGAAGACCTGGAGACCCGTCAAATCGGTGCTGGTCTCGTAAATGGTGGCGCCGTCCTCAAAATAGACCTTGCCGCCGCCGACCACGATGTTCGTGGCGCTAATGCCGAGAAAGCGCAACGCGAGACCTGGGTCGGCGAGGTCAAGCGCGGTGACGCCGTCAGCGCCGAAGGTTTCATAGAGGACGTTCGTCGAGGCGCTGGCGTGGCCCGATCCCGCCGCCGACGCCAGGGCAAACGTCGCAACGACAGTTGCGACACTCCTGCTGACAGCCATGAAGCACCCCTGAGTCGCTGTCCCGGCGATTCATGCTGAAATTGCCGATGGGGAAAACCTCGCAAGCATTGATGGCGACAACGTGACAAGAAGCGGCGATCGTGCGGCGTCGTTCGCGCCGACGCGACCGACCGATGGCGAAGCGGCGCGGGGGGCTCAATCCTCCTCGGCCACCTCGTCGGCTTCCGTCTCCCCCACCCGGTCGACGGACACGACGCGCTCCTGCTCGGCGGTGTCGAACACGATCACGCCCTGCGTCGCGCGACCGGCGATGCGGATGCCCGTGACCGGCACGCGGATGAGCTGGCCGCCGTCGGTCACCAGCATGATCTCGTCGCTCTCCTCAACCGGGAAGGAGGCGACGAGCGCGCCGTTGCGAGCGTTGACCGCCATGGCGACGATGCCTTTGCCGCCGCGCCCCGTCACGCGGTACTCGTACGAAACCGTGCGCTTGCCGTAGCCGTTTTCGGAGACGGTCAGGATCACCTGCTCGGCCGCGCGCATGGCCTCGAAGCGCTCCGGCGCCAGCACGGCCGAGACGTTGGCGTCTCCATTGTCGCTCTCCGTCTCCGCGTCAGCCGCCTCGTCCGGACTTTCGCCCATAAGAGCGCGCCGCTGCTTGAGGTAAGCACCGCGCTCGCCCGGCGTCGCGTCGAACGACCTGAGGATCGCGAGCGAAATGACGCTGTCGCCCTCTGCGAGCGCGATGCCGCGCACGCCCATCGAGTCGCGGCCCTTGAACACCCTGACGTCGTCGACGGCGAAGCGGATGCACTGGCCGCGCGCGGTCGTCAGCAGCACATCGTCCTTGTCGGAGCAGACCTGCACATCGACGATGCCCTCGCCCTCGTCGAGCTTCATCGCGATCTTGCCCCCGCGATTGACCTGGGCGAAGTCCGAGAGTTTGTTGCGCCGGACGCTGCCGCGCGTGGTGGCGAACATCACGTCGAGCGCTTCCCAGGTCGCTTCGTCCTCCGGCAGCGGCATGATCGTGGTGATGCGCTCACCCGAATCGAGCGGCAGGAGATTGACGAGGGCCTTGCCGCGCGCCTGCGGGGCCGCGAGCGGCAGCCGCCAGACCTTCTCCTTGTAGACCTGTCCGGCCGAGGAGAAGAACAGCACCGGTTGATGGGTCGAAGCCACGAACAGGCGCGCGACGAAATCCTCTTCGCGCGTCGCCATGCCAGACCGCCCCTTGCCGCCGCGGCGTTGCGCGCGATAGGTCGAGAGCGGCACGCGCTTGATATAGCCGCCGTGGCTCACCAGCACGACCATGTCCTCGCGCTGGATGAGGTCCTCGTCGTCCATGTCGGCGTCGCTGTCGAGGATCTCGGTGCGGCGGGGATTGGCGAAGTCGGCCTTCACCTTGGCGAGCTCGTCGCGAATGATGCCCATCAGCCGCGCGCGTGAGCCGAGGATATCGAGATAATCGGCGATCTCGGTCGCGAGCTTTTCCAGTGCCTCGGCGATCTCGTCGCGGCCGAGCGCGGTGAGACGGGCAAGTCTCAGTTCCAGGATCGCGCGCGCCTGCGCTTCTGAGAGGCGGATCGCGCCGTCGGCGTCGAGCGCATGGCGCGGATCGGCGATGAGCGCAATCAATGGCGCCATGTCGCGCGCGGGCCATAGCCTGTCCATCAGCGCCGCGCGAGCGGTTGGGGTATCGGGGGACGTGCGGATGAGGCGGATCACCTCGTCGATATTGGCGACCGCGATCGCGAGACCGACCTGGGTGTGCGCATTGTCGCGCGCTTTGGCGAGCAGGAACTTGGTGCGACGCGTGACGACGTCCTCGCGGAAGTCGAGGAACGCGCGCAGCATGTCGTGCAGCGTCAGCATTTCCGGCCGGCCGCCGTTTAGCGCGATCATGTTCGCGCCGAAGCTCGACTGCAGCGCGGTGAAGCGCCAAAGCTGGTTCAGAACCACGTCGGCGACCGCGTCGCGCCTGAGCTCGATGACGATGCGCATGCCGTCACGGTCGGATTCGTCGCGCAGGTCCGAGATGCCCTCGATGCGCTTTTCGCGCACCAGTTCGGCGATCCTCTCGATCAGGGTCGCCTTGTTGACCTGATAGGGGATTTCGCTGACGATCAGCGCCTCGCGGTCCTTGCGCAGCTCTTCGACCGCGACCTTGGCCCGCATGATGATCGAGCCGCGTCCGGTTGCGTAAGCCGAGCGGATGCCGGCGCGCCCGAGGATCGCGGCGCCGGTCGGGAAATCCGGCCCCGGAATCAACTCCATCAGCTCGTCGAGCGTGATGTCGGGCCTATCCATCATCGCAAGCAGGCCGTCGATCGTCTCGCCGAGATTGTGCGGCGGGATGTTGGTCGCCATGCCGACCGCGATGCCGCCGGCGCCGTTGACGAGCAGATTGGGGAAGCGCGCCGGCAGGACGACCGGCTCGAGCTCCTTCTCGTCATAGTTCGGCTTGAAGTCGACCGTGTCCTTGTCGAGATCCTCGAGCAGCGCGAGCGCGACGGGGTCGAGCCTTGCCTCGGTGTAACGCGAGGCGGCCGGCGGGTCGCCGTCGACCGAACCGAAATTGCCCTGCCCGTCGATGAGCGGCGCGCGCATCGAGAAGTCCTGCGCCATGCGCACGAGCGCGTCATAGATCGCCAGATCCCCGTGCGGATGAAATTTGCCCATCGTGTCGCCGACGGTGCGCGACGATTTGTTGTAGGGCCGGTCTGGCGTGAAATTGAGTTCCTGCATCGCGTAGAGGATGCGGCGGTGGACCGGCTTCAGGCCGTCGCGAACGTCGGGCAGGGCGCGGCTCACGATCACGCTCATCGCGTAATCGAGATAGCTGCGTTTCATTTCGTCGAGGATCGAGACGGGCTTGATATCGGACGGCTCTTCGGGCCCGGGCCGGTCGTGGGTGTCGCTCAATTCGTGACCTCAAATCGCATGGCGAGGGTCTAGCCGATTACGGCTCTCCGCGCCATAGCGCCGACCTGCTGCCGTGGCACAAACTTCTCGTTTCAAGTCAAGGCGTTACCGGGAACGCGAGACAACGATCGCGGATTATTTCGGCAGCAGGCCAGGGCAGTCACAACGCCGAACGAAGACCTGTGTTGACATGACCCGGCAATACGACCCAATTCGGCAACCCGCGCGCGTCGGCCGCGGCGAGGAGACGTCCCATGACCATCGCCATCTGGTGCATACTGATCGCTGCGGTTTTGCCCTACGTCGCCTTTAACTTCGTCAAGGGGCTCGATCCGAACGAGCCTCGCGTCGGCGTCGGGACTCTCACGGGCCAAACGGCGCGCGCCTACGGCGCCCAGCTCAACGGCTTCGAGACTTTTCCCTTCTTCGCCGCGGCGGTGATCGTGGCGCATATGGTCGGCGGCCCGAGCCGGCTCGTCGACGCCCTTGCGGTCCTCTACGTCCTGCTCCGCATCGGCCACATGGCCGCCTATCTTGCCGGACGCCAGCCGCTGCGCTCCGCGGCCTTCGGCCTCTCAAGTCTCGCCGCGATTGCGATCTTCGTTTCTCCGCTGTTCCGCTGAACCTATAGCGCTCACGAAACCCACTCACCGGCCCCCGCTGACGTCGAGGAGCGCTCCGGTCACGTAGGACGCTGCGTCGCCCAGCAGCCAGACGACCGCTTCTGCAATTTCGTCCGGCGCGCCCGGCCGCCCGAGGGGGCTCGTGCGTCCGAGCGTGCGGGCGCGATCGGGCTCGCCGCCGCTCGCGTGAATCTGGGTGTCGACCAGTCCCGGCCGGATGGCGTTGACGCGCACGCTCTCGGGCCCGAGTTCCTTGGCGAGCCCGAGGGTCAGCGTGTCGATCGCGCCTTTCGAGCCTGCATAGTCGACATAGAGGTTCGGCGAGCCCAGGCGCGCGGCGGCCGAGGACATGAGCACGAGCGAGCCCCCCGCGCCTCCGGACGAGGTCGACATGCGCCGCGCCGCCTCGCGCGCCGTGAGATAGGCGCCGAGCACGTTGACCTCGAAAATGCGCCGCATGCGCTCGACGCTCATCTCGACGAGCCGCGCAGTCGGCGCGATGATCCCGGCGTTGACCACGACCCCGGTCAGGAGGCCGAGCGCCTGCGTCGCCTGTTCGAAGATGGCGACAATGTCGGCCTCGATGGCGACGTCGCCCTTGAGCGGGACGGCGCGCCCGCCCGCCTTGGCGATCGTGCGCACGACCTCTTCCGCCGCGTCGACGTCGTTGCGGTAATTGACCCCGACCGCCCAGCCGTGCTTGGCGGCGAGCAGGGCCGAAGCGCGGCCGATGCCGCGCGACGCGCCGGTGATCAGGACGGCTTTGGACAACGGCGACCTCCGATCGACGTCAGGGGTGACTCCGAGAGAGCTGAATCAAACGAGGCTGGCCGCGGCAGTTGGAAAAATCTTGAATTGTCTTTTCTTTCTTTTCTTTTCCTTGAATCTGGGCTTTCAATTACTAGAATTTGCTTTCATTTGCTCCTGCGAATCGTGACTTTTCAAGGGGTTGCGAGCGCAAACGCGAAAAAATTTTGCGCGGGCGCGCGATAAAACAGCGCTAATATGCTAAATTGTTACGCCTCCGCGCTCCAGCGTAGGACCTCATGTATAGATCTGGGGTTCTCATCAATCTCCAATACCATGCATTCTGTTTTTCCACAAGGAATTGCCATCGACAGGAATTGCATCGACACCGCAGGAGACTTACACGCGCGAGTCTCGCCGGGCGTAGGCGATGACGGCAAACAAACACCGCCTCACAGGCGGTTTCCGGAGATTTTTTGGGCGAGGTCTCGGCTATAGACGGCCAGGTGCGCCGCCTGCGTCCCCTTGCGATACCTGCTAAGCCGCGAGAAGAGGAGTGCGCAAGCCACCTCGCGTTAGGGACTCAATGATACCCGATATCCGCCCTGACTTTGCCGCGGAACACCCAGTAGGACCATGCAGTGTACATGAGGATGACCGGCAGCAGGAACAGCGTACCGACCGCCAGGAACGCCTGCGTCGCTTCCGACGACGCGGCCTCCCACAGCGTATACTTATAGGGCACGATCATCGGCCACATGCTAATCGCGATGCCCAAATAAGACATGACGAACAGCAGGATCGCGCCGACGAACGGCGCAGCTTCCGACCGGTCGTTCAGCGATCGCCATTCCCAATAGGCGATCACCGCGGTTGCGATCGGCACCGGCGAGAGGAGCGCGACGTTCGGCCAGGAGAACCAGCGGCTCGCGATGCTCGGCTGCAGCATCGGCGTCCATAGGCTGACCACAGCGATCGCCGCGAGCACGCCGATGAACGCGAAGCGCCCGAGTCGCCGCGCCCAATCCTGGAGCGGTCCCTCGGTCTTGAGGATGAGCCAGCCCGCGCCAAGCAGCGCATAGCCAAAGACGAGCGCGACGCCGGTCAGAAACGTGAACGGCGTGAAGCAGTCGACCGAGCTGCCGGCGAAATGGCGGCCATCGATCTCGAAACCCTCGATGAACGCGCCGAGCACCACCCCTTGAGCGAAGGCGCCGAGCCTCGAGCCGTAGCTGAATGCATGGTCCCAGAAGGTGCGGTGCTCCGCGTCGCGGTAGCGGAACTCGAAGGCGACGCCGCGGAAGATGAGCGAGAGCAGCATGATCAGCAGGGGGAAATAGACCGCCGGCAGGATGATGGCGAAAGCGAGCGGAAAGGCCGCGAGCAGCGCGAGGCCGCCGAGCACGAGCCAGGTCTCGTTGCCGTCCCAGATCGGGGCGATCGAGTTCATCACCAGATTGCGCGCGTCGCGGTCCGGCGCGAAGCCGTAGAGAATGCCGACGCCGAGATCGAAGCCGTCAAGCAGCACGTAGAGAAAAACGCCGACGCCGAGAATGAGCGTCCAGACCGGCACGAAGTCAAAAACCAGCGCGGTCATCCCCGGCTCCCCGTTTGTCCTACGGGAAGCGCGGTGACCGGTCGTCGCGGACGGCCGCTTTCGATTTCGTCCTCCGGCTCCGCATCCGCGGCTGCGGGCCCAGCCCGCACGATCCTCAGCATCAGCGCGAGCCCGGTCGCGAACACCAGCATGTAAACGAGACTGTAGCCGGCGAGCGACAGCGCGACATCCAGGCCGGTCAGCGACGGCGATACGGAATCTGCGGTGCGCAGGAGTCCGTAGACCGTCCACGGCTGCCGCCCGACCTCGGTCGTCGCCCAGCCGGCGAGCACCGCGACAAAGCCGAGGGGGGAGGCCAGCACGCAGAGCCGCAGGAACCAGCGCTGATCGAAGAGCTCTCCCCTCCAGCGCAGCCACCAGCTGATCGCGACCACTGCGAGCATCAGCAGCCCGATGCCAACCATGATGCGGAAGGCGAAGAAGGGAATAGCGACGGGGGGACGCTGATCGGCAGGGAAGTCTCGGAGGCCGCGCACGGTCCCGTTCGGGTCGTGGGTCAAAATGAGGCTGCCGAGATCCGGTACCGATATCACGTAGTGATCCGTCTCGGCCTGTTCGTCAGGAATGGCGAAGAGATTCAGCGGCACGCGGCTCTCGGTAGTCCAGAGCGCTTCGATCGCGGCGAGCTTCGCCGGCTGGTGCTCGAGCGTATTGAGGCCATGCTGATCGCCAAGAAATATCTGCAGGGGGACGAGCACGGTCAGCAGCCAGAGCGCCATCGACAGCATGGTCCGCGCCTCCTCGACGAAGCGCGGGCGCAACAGATAGAAGGCCGCGACGCCGCCGACGACGAAGCCGGTGGTGATGTAGACCGCGTCGACCGTATGGGCCAGGCGATAGGGGAAGGACGGGCTGAAGATGATCGCGAGCCAGTCCTGCGGCATGAAGCGGCCGTCGACCATCGTGTAGCCCGCCGGCGTCTGCATCCAGCTGTTGGTCGCGAGAATCCAGAAGGTCGAGGCAAGCGTGCCGAGCGCGACCATCAGCGCGGCGACGAAATGCGCCCAGCGCGGCACGAGGTTGCGGCCGAACAGCAGCACGCCGAGGAAGGCGGCCTCGAGGAAGAATGCCGTCAGGCCCTCGTAGGCGAGCAGCGGCGAGATGACGTTGGCGGTCGCGTCGGAATAGCGGCTCCAGTTCGTGCCGAGCTGGAAGGGCATCACAATGCCCGACACGACGCCCATGCCGAACGACACGGCGAAAATCCTGATCCAGAAGGTCGAGATGCGGAAATAGATCTCGCGTCCCGTCGCGAGATGCAGACCCTCCAGAACCGCGATGAAAGAGGCGAGCCCGACGGTAAAGGCGGGCAGGAGAAAGTGCCAGGCGATCACCCAGGCGAACTGGAGACGCGATAGAAAAAGCGGGTCAAGGTTCATTGCGCAACGTCCGCTGTCGAGAACAGTTCAACTGCTCCCGGTTTGCGACGCGCGAATAACAGCGCGCGCCGGATCGTCGCGCCGGCTTCGCGTCACGCATATTCGTCGTGCAGCTTCACCCAGGCCATGGGGAAGGGCAGGTCGTCCTCCTGGCGGCCAAGCGCGGTGATGTCCAGAAGCTGATAGGCCGGATTGAGCATGTCAAGGCCGCGCGCGTAGGCCGAGTAGGTGCGATAGACGCCCCCGTCCGGCTCCCTGATGAAGGCGCTTACTCCCGGCAGGTCGGACATCTTGGTCTGGGTCGGGGCGAAGTTGTAGCGGATCGTGCCGTCGGCCACCTGCTCGGGGTGGAAGGAAACGTGGAAGTCGTAGTTGAAGTCGCTCTCGCCCGACGAATACCAGGGGAAAGTCCAGCCCATCTGCTTGGCTCTCGATGCGAGCTTGGCGAGGGGCGCGCGTGAAATCGCGACGAGGCGGGTGCCGCGCTCCTCGAGATGCTGCGTCACGCCATTGTAGCCGTCGGCCCAGAACGAGCAGCTCTTGCAGGGCTTCTCCCAGTCGGGCCCGAACATGAAGTGATAGACGATGAGTTGGCGCCGTTTGCCGAAGAGATCGCCGAGCGTCAGATTTCTCCCCTCCGGCCCATCGAAGCGGTAGTCCTTGTCGATCCTGAGCCACGGCATCGCGCGCCGTTTCGCGCTGAGCTCGTCGCGCAGGTGAGTGAAGTCCTTCTCCTCGGCTAGCAGCTCTCGGCGTGCGGCGAGCCACTCATCGTGCGTCGCGACAGGGTGATCTGGCATCTCAGGCTCCCTCAATTGTCGCCAGAGCGCAGGGCCGAGCGCACGCGCCGCAAGCGAGACGTCCGAGGAAGGCACTCTATCATCGGGCCGCGTCCTGTCACCAGCCTGCGCTTGCGTCCGATCGTCGCTATGCGGCGACGAGCGCCGCCGCCCATCACAGAAAACTCTGCGGATCGATGTCGATGGCCACCTTGACGCCGCCCCGAGGAGTCGGCGCGGCGGCGAGGAGCGCGCGCAAAAATCCCTGCAGGTCTGCCGGGCGCGGCGCCTTGGCGGCGAGGCGGAAGCGGTGGCGCCTGCGTAGGACGGCGATCGGCGCTTCGGCGGGGCCGAGGAGCACGATCTCGTCGGCCCGCGGATGGCCGCCGAGCGGCGCGATCCGCCAACCTTTTCCGACCGGAAGTCCATGCGCGGTGCGGGCGAGCGAGCGGGCGTGGGCTTCCGCCGCGCCGCGGTCCTCGGCCGAAACGATGATCGCCGCAAGGCGTCCGAACGGCGGCAGACCGCCGATCCGCCGCTGCTCGGTCTCCTCCCGGTAGAAGCGCTCGGCGTCGCCCGAGACCAGCGCCGCAATGACGGGATGGTCGGGCTGCCAGGTCTGCAAGATGGCCCGTCCGGGCCGCTCGGCGCGTCCGGCTCGGCCTGTGGCCTGGCGCAGCAGCTGGAACGTGCGCTCGGCGGCGCGCGGATCAGCGTTGGCGAGGCCGACGTCGGCGTCGACCACGCAGACAAAGGTCAGCAGCGGAAAATTGTGGCCCTTGGCCACGAGCTGGGTGCCGATGATGAGGTCGTATTCGCCGCGCGCGGCGGCGTCGAGCTGCGGGCGAAGCGTCTCGATCCCGCCGGGAAAGTCCGACGACAGAACGAGCATGCGGATGTCGGGAAAGAGGAGCGCCGCCTCCTCGGCCAGCCGCTCGACGCCCGGCCCGCAGGCGGTCAGCGTGTCGGCCTCATGGCACGCGGGGCAGATCTTTGGCCGCCCTTCGACATGGCCGCAATGATGGCAGACAAGCGCGGCGCGGAAGCGGTGCTCGACCAGCCACGAGGCGCAGTTCGGGCATTCGAACCGATGTCCGCAGGCGCGGCAGAGAGTGAGGGGCGCATAGCCGCGCCGGTTGAGGAAGAGGAGCGCCTGTTCGCCGCGTTCGCGCGCGCGCTCGACTCCGGCGATCGCCTTCGGCGAGAGCCAGCGCCCGCGCGGCGGCCCTTCGCGCCTGAGGTCGACGGTCGTGATGTCGGGCATGGTCGCGGCGCCGAAGCGGGAGGGAAGCCTCAGCCAGCGATAACGGCCCGTCTCGGCGTTGAAGCGCGTCTCGAGCGCGGGCGTGGCTGAGCTCAGCACGACCGGCGCCTTCTCGAGTCTCGCGCGCACGACCGCCATGTCGCGGGCGTTGTAGATGACGCCGTCCTCCTGCTTGTAGGCGCCCTCGTGCTCCTCGTCGACGACGATGAGGCCGAGATCGGCGAACGGCAGAAAGAGCGCCGAGCGCGCGCCGACGACGACCCGCGCCTCGCCGCTCGCAGCGGCGCCCCAGACGCGCTCCCGCGTGCGCTCGGTGAGGCCCGAATGCCACTCAGCCGGCCGCGACCCGAAGCGGGCGGCGAAGCGGTCGAGGAACTGCGAGGTCAGCGCGATTTCCGGCAGCAGCACAAGGGCCTGGCGGCCCTGCCTTAAAGCTTCCGCCACCGCCTCGAAATAGACCTCGGTCTTGCCGGAGCCGGTCACCCCTTCGAGCAGCGTCGCCGAGAACGCGCGCTCCGCCACCCGGGCGATCAGATCGTCCGCCGCCTGACGCTGGTCGGCATTGAGCGGGGGCGGACGGAATTCGGGATCGAGGGCGGCAGCGATCCGCTCCGGCGCGAGCGCAACGCTGATCAGCGCGCCGTCCTCTATCAGCCCGTCGATCACGCCGGTCGAGCATTGGGCGATCCGGCTCAGCGCTGATTTCGGCATCGGTGTTTCCAAGCCGGCGAGCGCCGCCAGAACGCGAGCGCGCGCGTCGGTCATCCGCGCGGGCGCTTTGGCGGTCGCCACGAGGCCGAATTTCGGCGGCGGCGGCTCGATCACCTCGCCGACCCGGATCGCCATCCGGAGCACCATGCCGCGCGGGCTCAGCGTCCAGCGCGCCACCCAGTCGATGAAGTCGCGCAAGGGCTGGCGGAGCGGCGGCCAGTCGCGCAGGCCCGCGATCGATTTCAGATTGTCGCCACCGCCCGGCCGCAAAGCCCAGACGACGCCGGTCGCCCGGCGGGTCCCGAGCGGAACGCTGACGCAGGCCCCCGGTTCGAGCGCGAGGCCCGAAGGCGCGCGATAGCTATAGGCAGTGTCGACCGCGACAGGGACCAGCACGTCGGCGACGACGCTCTCGGGCGTTGCGCCGGCGACGTCTGGAAGCGGGGGAGGCATGCCCCGGCTCTAGCACGAGCAGGCCGCCCATTGGCAGGGATCGAGGGATTGCGGCGGCCGCCGCTTCACCCGCGGATCAGAGCGCCTTGTGCGAACCGTCGCAGAAGGGCGCGTTCTTCGAGGTCTTGCAGCCGCAGAGATAGACGGTGTCGGTCTTCTCGGCGGTAAAGCCCATCGGCGCCATGCCCACGGCTTTGTGCGAGCCGTCGCAGAATGGCTGATTGGCCGACCGGCCGCAGGCGCACCAGTAATAGGTTTTGCCCGCTTCGACGGCCTGGGCGTATGGCGCCTTCTGGGCGACGACTGCTGTCATGCTTTTTATCTCCAAAGACGAATCCGCCCGCGCCGTGCGGGCCAGGGTTCACTCCTTGGCGGTTTCCTTGCCGGCGTCTTTGTGGGCGTTGTCCGTCCGCTCGGCGATGCGAGCCGACTTGCCCCGGCGATCGCGCAGATAATAGAGCTTGGCGCGCCGCACCTTGCCCCGGCGCAAGACCTTAACCGAATCGATCATCGGCGAATAGACCGGGAAGACGCGCTCGACGCCCTCGCCGTAGGAAATCTTCCGCACGGTGAAGCTCTCGTTCAGGCCGCCGCCGCTGCGCGCGATGCAGACGCCCTCATAGGCCTGGATGCGGGTGCGCTCGCCTTCGGCGACTTTGACATTGACGATGACTGTATCGCCGGCCTGGAAGTCCGGCATTTTCGCGCCGGGCAATTTGGCCGCGTGCTCGGCCTCGAGCTTTTCGATGACGTTCATGGGTTTCAATCCTGCCGTGACGCCCGACCCGTCGTGGATCAGGCGAAGCGCTTCGGCGCGCTGTTTTGAGTTGAGGGCCGGCTCATAGAGCAAAGGGGCGCGCGTGTCGAGGGCGCCGGCGTTCACGCGCGGCCTGCTAGCAGGCAGAAAACAGGCCGAATCGGACGTCTTCCGCCTCGCTTTATGGCGAAAACACCTTTAACCCCAATGATTTAGGCGAAAAACGCCGCGGTCATCGGAACAGGACAGTAACAGGACCATAACAGGGCGCTAATTCGCGGTTATCAGGCCGATAACAGGGGGGAGCACGACGCTCCCGCCCAGAGCGAAAACTGCCCTCTAGAGCCCGCTGCCCTCGTGGCTGATCTTGGCGGTGGCGACGTCGTCCATCATCACGAGCAGCTCTTTGGGAACCGGCATCGGCGTGCAGGCCCGGTCGCCGTCGATGAAGAACACCAGACCTCCGGGATTGCCGTCCACCTTGGCCAGCGCCGCCTTGTCGCCGAAAGGAAGGCCGGGCGGGGTCAGCGGGTTCATCGCGTAGATCCCGCGCAGGAACTCCCACTGATCGGCGGTGAGTTCGATCCATTTGCCGTTATTCGCCTCCACCGCCTTCTTGGGCACGGAGACATCGACGCAGTGCGCGGCGCCGGCGGCAAAGACCATGTGGGGCAGGACCGTCAATGCGCCGGCCAGTGCCAGAGAACGTTTGCTCAACATGAGGACCTCCTTTAGTCGGAGCCCCGTTGGTTGTTTTCCTCGCCTGACCGAACCTTCCGATCGTCCTTTCGCCGATCAACGCGCTTGGTAAGCCCGCGACCATAACCCGAATCGATTACCCAAGAATTATGCCAGCCGCGCCCCGCGGGCGGAAGCCCAAGCTTTGGGCGGGGCGCCAGCGGGGCTTGAGCGCGCAAAGCCGGTGTCCTTCGGCGATCTGATCAATTCCAAGTCATGTGAGCTTATTTTTTGGGCGCACCTAGATTTGATAAATGTTGTCATTGCGCCGATATACTTTAGTGCAATAAGATAAGGTCAGAAGGGAAGGACGTGGCGGCCCAGGGCGATGGTCTGCCGGTATCGGAGAGGGGCATGCGGAGCATGTCGTGCACGCCGCGAGGCTTATCCCTTTGAACTCAGGGAGGTCTATAGGTAGTGGGTCCTGGCGAAGGACTGCTTTGTGGGGCGCGCGGCGGCTGATGATGTCGCGATAGGTTTCTGGCGTGCGGTGCGCGGCGAGCCCGAGCACCGTTTCGAACGAGACGTGCCGGTGAAAGCGGCGGTTGTAGCGAAAGACGAACTCATTGAGATAGGCGTCGACATGCTTGCGCCGCAGGCCGTGATATGTGCCCAGCGCCCAGCGCTTCAGCAACGAGAAGGCGCGGTGGCTCCAGGGCAGGACGACGTTGGCCGCCATGTTCCGACAACGCGCGGATCGTGCCGGTAGTCGCCGAGAGGCCCGGATAGGCGGCGTGGCCGTCGGTGATCAGCGTCGCGCCAAGCTTCACATTGGCGCGCACGAACGCCTCGATCGATTTGGCCGAGTTGTCGGCGATCACGGCCAAGCGCAGCCGGCCCGAACGGGTGTCGAGATACTTCGCGCCCTTGCGCCTCGGCTTCGGCCTTCCGGCGCCGCGGTCGATCACCTCGACGGCGCCGACGACCAGGATTTTGCCGGCGGAGCCGGGCTCGAAGGACGCGTCGCCGGCGCGGAAGGGAATCTCCGTCTGATCCACCTCGACGACGCCTTCGAGAAGATCGCGGTCGGGATCGACCATCGAGCGCCGAAGCTTCTGCGCCAGCAGCCAGGCCGTCTTGTAGGTGACGCCGAGTTGGTCCTCCAATTGTCGCGCCGACATGCCGTTGGAATGCGTCGCCATTAGATGCGCCGCCCAGAACCACGTCGTCAGAGGCAATTTCGACCGATGCATCGCCGTGCCGGCGGTGAGCGAGGTCTGCCGTCCGCAATCGGGGCATTCCAGCAGGCGCGGACGGCTCTTCAAGGCCACAGCGCGGCCCCCGCCGCAGGCGGGACAAACAAACCCGTCCCGCCAGCGTCGCGCAGACAGAAACGCATCGCAGCGCGCCTCGTCAGGAAATTCTCGCTGGAACTCCGCCAGCGTGCGCCCGCGTCCCACCGCTTCGCGCTCCGAACCGGCGCGGCTTCAAGCGCGCCCAGCTTCAGACACTACATCTAGCGGAACCTGAGTCAACGGGATAAGCCTCCACGCCGCCCGTCCTCTCAGGCGCCGAGCAAGCATCAAACGTTCCTGCCGGTGATAAGGTGGAGGGAGCCCGGAAAAATGTTCTGACGCGGGCCGATATCGCGCCCGGTTTGTATGGAGGCGGATATGCGAAAGCATC
Source organism: uncultured Alphaproteobacteria bacterium (assembly GCA_963787135.1). Classification (GTDB taxonomy): domain Bacteria; phylum Pseudomonadota; class Alphaproteobacteria; order Rhizobiales; family Beijerinckiaceae; genus Roseiarcus. Next base: position 95,763 of record CAWBBW010000008.1, read on the forward strand.
TTTTACTTGCCGCTTTGTTTATCGTTGCCATTGCCCTGACGGCGGGTCCGAGTTCCGCCCAGGTCACGCTGGCGCAGGCGACAGCTTTCTTCAAAGACTTCGACGAACAGGCTTTGAGCGGCAAGGGGCCGGACATCAACGCCGTCTATCTCCCGGGCGTTGCGGCGCCCACAGCGGCGCAAATCGCTGCAGCGGGGAGACAATACGCCGACGACATGAACGAGGTGATGGCTGCCAGCGCAGCGAGATACGCCATCGAGGTCGTGACCGCGGCCGGCAACGTGCCGACGGCGGCGCAGACGAAGGCTCTGGCTGACGCCTTGAAGAAGGCCACCAACAGCGGCGCGCTCAATCGTGTGTCGACCCTGCAGTTCACGATCATGCAGAAACATTTTCCCAACGCGGCGAACAATGGCGTCGATTTCGCCAAGATGCAGATGGCGATGAACCTGTTCGCCAACGGCCAGCTGCGGGTCGCGACCTCGCCGGGCACCCGCGAAATGGACCAGCTCTGGAGCTGGTACAACTGGAAGAACGTCGCCGCGCTCGCCATCCAGGCGAACGTGCAGAAGGCGTCCTGGACGTCGCTCCTGCCAAGCGTCGAGATCGGGCTGGAGATCTACCGTGAGGCCTATCCGCCGAAGCCATTGGCCGAGGATGTGCCGCCCGCGGTGACGACCTCCGAGGCGAAAGCCTTCAAGGCGCCGATTGCCAACGCCGCCATCGCGGCCATTGCAGGGGCCGTCAATCCGCTCACCACCGCGCAAATTCTGGCGCGCGAGCAGGGAAACCTGAAAACCGACACCAAGGTTGCCCTCGCCGGGCCGCCCTCCAACGGCACGGTCACCATCGTTTCGGCGACCGAAACGCCGGCGGTCGGCGGCGAGCGGGTCAGCCTCCTGGCCGATGTCACGGATCCCACGGGGATGGGCCTCAACGGCGACCAGCTCGAATATATGGTCAGCGAGGACGGGCTCGAGCTTGGAATCGACGCCTTCTGGACGAGCGGATTCCTGACCGGCATCGGCGGCGGCGAGTACGAGGCGAGCTTCCTTGCGCCCGGGTTGCCGCTCGGCCTCGTCTACTGGGTCAGCGACGACAACTCGATGTCGATTGCGGCCGGAACCATTCCTGTCCCCGAGCCTTCGACGCTCACCATGCTCGGCGCCGGCGCGACGCTCATGATCGCGCTCGGCTGGCGGAGGAAATGGGGTTTCGCGGGTGATCCGCGTTTCCTTCTCACATCCGGAAGAAGAGCCTGCCCCCGGGCTTGACCCGGGGGTGGCGCGAAGCGACGGATGAGGGTCGCCCCCCAAAAGCGCCCGCGGGCGCCCCGTAGGGCCGGGTCGTTGACCCGGCCGAGGCGCGGTCAGCGACCGCGCCCTACAGCCGCGCGCGGCGCGCGCCGACCTGGCCGGGGTTCTTGTGGCCGAGGGCGCGGCGCTCGCTTCCCGCCGGGTGGAGCGCGGCGAGATACGCCCAGGCCTCTTTCGTCCAGCGGGCGTCGGCGAGCGCGTTATGCCTTGTTCCCTGCTGATGGGGCAGCTCCGGATCGCCGAGCTCGATCGCCCATTGCTTGATGTCGAGACAGAGCTGCGGATAGTGGAACGGCAGCTCCTCGAGCCCGCCGAAAAGCCCGACGAACGCGACCCAGTCGTATGCCGGGAAATAGCCCCAGAACACAGGGCGCTCGTCGCCGTCGGTGAAGTTGCGCAGGCTGTTGCTGATATCCTCGAGGCTCCGCGCGTGACCGTCGAGCTGCGGGCGGACGTTCTCGAGCGTCCACCGGCTCGCCTTCGACCAGTCCGCCTCGCTGCTCTCCGCATAGAACTCCCGCCCGTCCTCGGCGACGAGGCCGATGCTGACGAGGTCGATGGTGAAGGGTTTTGCGATGAACTCGGTGTCGATCCAGTATTTCATGGGGCGCCCTCGGCTCCGATACATGCCCGGCGGCGCAAGTGTTATCGCAAGGGATCGTGTAGAGTAGCAACCGCGGCGCCGGATGATTAGCCGGGCAGATCTGCGCGTTCCCTTCTCCCGTTCGGGAGAAGGTGGCGCGAAGCGCCGGATGAGGGTGCTGCGCGCCAGGCGGTTCCTTCAGACGGCGCCGCGCCCGCTTCAAAGTTCGCTGCCAACTCCTCCCGCCTGCGGCCCTCATCCCCGACCCTTCTCCCAAACGGGAGAAGGGGGGCGCGGCGCCGCTTGCGCTCAACGCAGTGAGCGGACATGGGATCATCTCGGTCCGCCGGTTGCGGAAAGAGGAGGTTGGGTTTTATGAAAGCGCGCCATTTCGACGAGGCGTTCGACGCGGGCGAGGATATGTCGGGCGAGATCGACTGGGAGAAGGCCCGGCGTCCCAACCTCGCCCTCAAGCGCGTCAACGTCGATTTTCCGACCTGGGTGATCGAAGCGCTCGAACGCGAGGCGCGGTGCCTCGGCGTGACCCGGCAGGCGCTGGTGAAGCCGTGGATCGCGGAACGGCTCGACCGCGCGGGGTGGAACCTTTAGGGTTTAAGCTGTCACCTTAACTCCGGCGTTACACGCAGCTGCTCCCCGTTCATTGACTTTGTCGAGCACCCCGATATCTTCAGATCAAATACGCTGGCACCGAGACGTTTCAGTCTCTTGCCCGACATTTGCGAGACAGGCTGGTGGAGCTTGATCCTAATTTTAGAACAACTTGGCCGATCCAACAGGGTGATGCCTTCGGATTTTGGGATTGGCGCACACGTCAGCCTCTAAACAGATTTGGATTGATAATAACCGCCGATTGTGACATAGAAAACGGACACCCGGATCAGGAGCTAGTCTATCTCCGTATAGTTTCGCAATCAGACTATGTTGATATCTTTTGGAGCCGCGCAAAGCTACTCATCGCCCGGAGGAATGCTTTACGAGACCTCGTACCGCAGTTAAACAAATTTAGAACGGAATTTCTCCCGGAGGTGGAGCCTCTTGGCGAGTTCTGACGTTCTTTCGTGGGTTATCTCTTCTACTTCTAATGAAATTGCGGAAGCCGTCCGAGTGACCGACGAAAAAAGAGACAAACTTATAAAGAACGTCGAAAAAACTCGGAGCGCAGCGTCTTTAGCCGACGCGCCTATAGGTTCCTCGTGCCTCGAGCGTTTGCTCCAGCTTCGGAGGCAAGAACGTTCGGTCGCATTGAGTTAAGCCGCCAACGATCTTCGGAGCAACCGCGACGAGCTGTTTTTCATCACGTCGCTCACAGAGCCCGAAGATACCTCTGGATACTACGTCCTATTGGATCAGATTGGCACCGTGCGACGTGACCAGATTGGGGATTCCATGGAAGCTGTAAAGACCGGACAAAAATCAGCATATCGCTTTGGAAGCCTGTTTCCGGCCTATAAGTACGCCGTCGCACAGCGTTTTGCCTTCCTATTCCAGAAGATTGGCCTCCCCAACGAGCATAATGACCGCCGAGACGCGTCATTGGCTCGCCTGTCTTCTTCGCAGATATCGCCTCTCGATGGTTAACAATATGCCCGAAGCTTTGATTTTCAGTCTTCCCGCAGCTAGGCGATTCCAATCAGGGGTTAATATCCCCGATAAATGGACGTTTCCTTTCGACTTTAACGCAAACGCGGATAAGCTGGCCTCTGTTACTGTTGGATCTGCTACTTTCGTATTCAATTGTGGAGAGAAAATAATTGAAAAATCAATAGTTATTCAAGTAGCAGAGGGAAAATTATTTTCTTGCTTTAAAGATGAATTAAGTCGCCTCGATGCGCTCAAGCGGATAATTGACGCAGGAATCTTAATACTCGACGGAAATGGAGAGCTACCTTCGAGGCTTATCCCTTTGACTCAAGGGAGGTCTATAGGTAGTGGGTCCTGGCGAAGGACTGCTTTGTGGGGCGCGCGGCGGCTGATGATGTCGCGATAGGTTTCTGGCGTGCGGTCCGCGGCGAGCCCGAGCACCGTTTCGAACGAGACGTGCCGGTGAAAGCGGCGGTTGTAGCGAAAGACGAACTCATTGAGATAGGCGTCGACATGCTTGCGCCGCAGGCCGTGATATGTGCCCAGCGCCCAGCGCTTCAGCAACGAGAAGGCGCGGTGGCTCCAGGGCAGGACGACGTTGGCCGCCATGTTCCGACAACGCGCGGATCGTGCCGGTAGTCGCCCGAGAGGCCCGGATAGGCGGCGTGGCCGTCGGTGATCAGCGTCGCGCCAAGCTTCACATTGGGGCGCACGAACGCCTCGATCGATTTGGCCGAGTTGTCGGCGATCACGGCCAAGCGCAGCCGGCCCGAACGGGTGTCGAGATACTTCGCGCCCTTGCGCCTCGGCTTCGGCCTTCCGGCGCCGCGGTCGATCACCTCGACGGCGCCGACGACCAGGATTTTGCCGGCGGAGCCGGGCTCGAAGGACGCGTCGCCGGCGCGGAAGGGAATCTCCGTCTGATCCACCTCGACGACGCCTTCGAGAAGATCGCGGTCGGGATCGACCATCGAGCGCCGAAGCTTCTGCGCCAGCAGCCAGGCCGTCTTGTAGGTGACGCCGAGTTGGTCCTCCAATTGTCGCGCCGACATGCCGTTGGAATGCGTCGCCATTAGATGCGCCGCCCAGAACCACGTCGTCAGAGGCAATTTCGACCGATGCATCGCCGTGCCGGCGGTGAGCGAGGTCTGCCGTCCGCAATCGGGGCATTCCAGCAGGCGCGGACGGCTCTTCAAGGCCACAGCGCGGCCCCCGCCGCAGGCGGGACAAACAAACCCGTCCCGCCAGCGTCGCGCAGACAGAAACGCATCGCAGCGCGCCTCGTCAGGAAATTCTCGCTGGAACTCCGCCAGCGTGCGCCCGCGTCCCACCGCTTCGCGCTCCGAACCGGCGCGGCTTCAAGCGCGCCCAGCTTCAGACACTACATCTAGCGGAACCTGAGTCAACGGGATAAGCCTCCTACCTTCATCCTGGCGACCTTACACCCGAGGGATATATTTGTCATTCCAAGCGCTCTCTGTAGCAAAAGGCGACGCCAGACGTTTGGTTCTGTGGCGCCGACTTTCCCCGGCACCTAATCCATGTGTTTTTATTTTTGACGTTACGGAGCGACAGAGCGACTACGATGCGCTAGATCCCGATTTTGCATTTTTGGAATCAGTACTAGATGACCGAACCAAAGCTCTATCAACAATTCCGACCAAGAACAACGTCCAAATGGTCAGTCCGACCGCTCTAACACTCGATGACCTTCGCCCGTCGGAACAAGTGGATACTGTCACCCAGGGGTGGAAACTTGGGTACCTTTATCAGAACAGACTGACACGTCAGCAACGGGACTTCGTGGACGCAGAGCTAGACAGGCCGATGAGACTCAAGGGTGCCGCCGGTACTGGCAAAACCCTAGCGATGGTGGCTAAACTATTGTGGGAATCGAAACTAAGAGTTCGAGCGTAAGGAAGAATACCGGTTTCTTTTCTTGACGCACAATTCTAGCGCAGCCGAGTTGGCTTCGCAATACGCAAATGGATTGGACGAAGATAACTTAATGTCGTCTACCGACGACCAAAGGCTAATTCGAGTAGAAACTCTCCTGAATCTCGCGATTACTGATCTCTCTGACGACCTTGGTGATCTCAGACCAATTTCCAGCGATGCTCACGAGGGAAAGCAACTCCAACTTATCGTACTCTCAGATGTTGTTATTTTGTATCAGCGAGGACCCTGGATTACCCGCCGAAAATCAGCTTCAGAGTCAATGCGACTGTCTGTTGAGGCACCCGCAGGTAGTCCCGCACACGAGGAGTTTGTGTGGGATGTTATGAGTGAAATCGCAACAGTCCTCGATGCCGAGGGCGTCCGCGATAGTGCACACAAACGCGAGTTGTATCTTAGAGATCGAAGGCAGTCTCGATCACTGATGCCACTTGAAACCGTCGGAGATAGGGAAGTAATACTCGACATTTACGATCGCTATCGGGCACAATTAAAAAAGGAAAACTTAATTAGTGTAGACCAATTGACTGCCGACTATGTGGGCTACTTAGACAGCTTTCGTTGGGACGCTCGTCGTCGGCGGCTTGGGTATGACGCGATCTTCGTCGACGAATTTCATCTGTTCAACAGTCTAGAGAGAATGGCATTTCGTCCGTTATTGAGGCAGTCGGAGGATTCCATTCCTGTTATTCTTATGGCGCTTGACCCAAGGCAATCACCGAGGGCCGTGTTCCTTTCGGTATTCGGGGCAGAGGGCTCCAACGCAGCGTTTCCGACAGAGGGGGCAACTGTCCGGTTGGAAAGAGGTCAGGCCCAGAATCTCAGAGATTTTGAATTTAGCGATGTCTTCAGGTATACCCCGCAAATCGCTGATCTCCTAGTTTTCGTAAACTTGGTGTTTCCGGAGACAGATCTCGCGGAGGAATGGCTTCCGAAGGCAGCAAAATCTGCTTTGCCCTCTGGGGAACTTCCAACCGCGCACGAAGCAAACGATCGACTGAGTTTTTACGACTACGCGATCTCAGAGGCCCAATCGTCGATCAAGCGCTTTGGGCGCGGCAAAATTGCCCTGTTGACGTTAAGTCAGAGAGCGTTTGACCAAGTGAAGTCCGCAGGCCGTTATAGCAATAAGCTCTATGTCGTGGATAGTCGCGATAGTTTGAATCGATTGCAATACGTTGGAGGTCGAATTGTCTTTAGCATGCCAGAATATGTCGCTGGTGTTCAATTTGACCATGTTATTGTTGCAGACGTAAATGAAATGGATGATCTCGGGCGGCGAACAGCCTTGTCTCGTGATCGCTTTGGGTCCGCCCTTTACCTTGCCGTTAGCCGAGCTTGCAAAGTTGTCACCTTGCTCGGAGATAAGGCCGCTGGGGGCCTCGCACCAGTTGTACGCAAAGCACAAGCCGACGGACTTGTCTCTATAAGGTAGTCTGGGATCGATCGGCGCCGTCGGATCGCCCCCTCAGCTCGCCTCCAGCAGCCGCTCCGCCTCCGCCAGCTCCACCGACACGATCTGGCTGACCCCGCGCTCCGCCATCGTCACCCCGAACAGCCGGTCCATGCGGGCCATGGTGATGGGGTTGTGGGTGATGGTGACGAAGCGGGTGTCGGAGCGCTTGCGCATTTCGTCGAGGAGATCGCAGAAGCGCTCGACGTTGTAGTCGTCGAGCGGCGCGTCGACCTCGTCGAGCACGCAGATCGGCGAGGGGTTGGTGAGGAAGACGGCGAAGATGAGCGAGAGCGCGGTCAGCGCCTGCTCGCCGCCGGAGAGCAGCGTCAGCGTCTGCGGTTTCTTGCCCGGCGGCTGGGCGATAAGCTCGAGCCCGGCCTCGAGCGGATCGTCGGATTCGATCAGCGCCAGCTCGGCCTTGCCGCCCTCGAACAGGGTCTGGAAGAGGTCCTGAAAATGGCCGTTGACGATTTCGAAGGCGGCGACGAGCCGCTCGCGGCCCTCCTGGTTGAGGCTGCCGATGGCGGTGCGGAGCCGCTTGATCGCTTCCGTCAGGTCGTCGCGCTCGGCGATCAGCCGGTCGCGGCTGGCCTCAACCTCTGCGAGCTCGACGTCGGCGCGGAGGTTGACGGCGCCGAGCCGCTCGCGCTCCTGGCGCAGGGAGTTCGAGTTTTTTCCCGATCTTTTCCGCGTCGGGCAGGGGCGCGTCGCGCTCGTGATCCGCGAGCGCGGCGAGGCCGGAAGGCTCGCAGTCGAGGTCGGTCAGGATCGCGTGCAGAAGCTGTTCCTGCCGCGCTTCAGCCGACTCGACGCGGGCCTCCGAGGCGGCGCGGGATTCGCGCGCATTCGCCATCGCGTCGAGCGCCTGGCGCGCGGCGCGGTCGGCCTCGGCGAGTGCGGTCTCGCCCTCGGCGCGGGCGTCGGCGGCCGCTTTGCGGAGCGTCTCGGCGGAATCGAATTCGTCGGCGAGCGCGCGGCGGCTGCGGGCGAATTCGGCGGGCGCGCCGGCGAGCGTCTCGCGCTCGGTCTCCGCGCTCGCGCGCCGCTCGGCGAACTCGGCGATCTGCGCTTCGGCGCGCTCACGGCGGCCGTCCCAGGAGCGGCGCTCGGCAGCAATGGCAAGCCTCCGCGCGGCGCGCGCCTCGGCCTCGCGGACCAGCGCCTGCAAGGCGGCGCGCGCCTCGGCGAACTCCGCCCGTGTCGCGGCGGCGGCGGTGCGCGCGCGCTCGAGCGCGAGCGCGAGATCGTCGCTCGGCGCCAGCGCGGCCAGCGCCGCTTCGGCCAACACCTTGCGCTCCGCCGCTTCGTCGCGTGCGGATCTGGCGCGGGAGGCTGCTTCCTCGACCGCCGAGAGGCGGGTCAGGGTCTGCGTGCGCTTGCGCTCGAATTCGGCGAGCGCCGCGCGCGCGCGGTCCGAAGCGGCGCGGGCTTCGCGCGCGCGCTGCCGCCACTCGGCCTCGAGCGTGGCGGCGTTTCTCAGCGCCGTTGCGGCGCGCGCCGCATCGCTGCGCACGACTTCGACCGCCTGGCGCGCGGCTTCCGCCTCGCGCAGGAGATCGCCGAGGCGGTTCTTTTCGGCGAGGCGCCGCGCGGCTGGGGTCGGGGCGTCGGCCGCGGCGACGAACCCGTCCCAGCGCCAGAGATCGCCTTCGAGCGACACCAGCCGCTGGCCGACCTTGAGAAGCCAGCTCAAGCGCTTGCCTTCGCCGCGCGCGACAACGCCGACCTGCGCGAGGCGGCGCGCGAGCGCGGGCGGGGCGTTGGCGCGCGCGGCCAGCGGCTCGACGCCCGGCGGCAGTTGCGGATCGGCGCCGTCGGCGGCGAGCAGCGACCAGTGCGCCTGCGCCGCCTCGTCGAGCGGCGCCTCGAGGTCGTCGCCGAGCGCGGCCCCGAGCGCGGCTTCGTAGCCGCGCGCCACGCTGATGGCGTCGACGACCGGCGGGAAAGTTTTGTCGTCGCCTGAGCCCAGAAGCTTGGCCAGCGTGCGCGCCTCGGTCTCGAGCCTTTGCGCCGCGCGCTCGGCCTCGGCGAGCGGACCGCGCGTCAGCGCCTCCGCCTCGCGGGCGCGGGCGTGGCGTTCCTCGGCGGCGAGCGTCTCCTGCTCGGCGGTTTGAAGCGCGCCTTCGCGCTCGGCGACCGCCGCCTCGTGCGCCGCGCGCTCGGACTCGCCGAAGTCGGCCGCGCGCAGATCGTCAAGCTCGCGCTCAATCCCTGCGTGCTCCGCTTCGAGCCGGGCGAGACGCCGGCTCTCCTCGGAGGCAGCGGCGCTGAGCGCCTGGCGGCGCGCGTTGAGGTCGGACAAGGCGGCTTGAGCCTCGGCGAGTTCGGCCTCCGCGCCCTGAAGCTTTCCCGCGGCGCTCGCCTCGCGCTCGCGCGCCTCTGCGGCGAGGCCATCGGACCTGTCGGCAGCCTCGACAAGCGTCGCATCCTCGGCGGCGAGCCGCTCGGCCATGGCGGCGGCATCGGCAATCAGCGCCTGCTCGCGCTCGAGATCGCGGGCGAATTGGGCGATGCGGCGCTCGAGTTCGGCCTCGCGCTCCTTCGCGCGCTTCTCCTCGGCTTCGAGCGCGTCGCGCGCGAGCGAAATCCGGTGCAGCGCCGCGCCGCGGCGCGCCTCCTCCTCGCGCAGGGCCGGAAGGCCGGCGGCGGCGATCGCCTGCAGGCGCGCGGCCTCGCCCTGCGCGCGGGTGCGCTCGGCGACTTCGATGAGGTCGGCGTCGAGCCGCCGCCGCGCCTCGGCGAAGGAGGCCTCGTGCTCGCGCCAGGCGACGAGATGGGCCAGCGCCTCGTGGCGGCGGATGTCGGCGGCGAGATTGCGGTAGCGGCTCGACTGGCGCGCCTGGCGCTTCAAGCTGTCGATCTGGACATCGAGCTGCTTCAAGACGTCGTCGACGCGGAGCAGGTTGTCCTCGGCGCCTTTCAGCCTGAGCTCCGCCTCATGGCGGCGCGAGTGGAGGCCCGAAATGCCCGCGGCCTCTTCGAGGATGAGCCGGCGCGCCTGCGGCTTGGCGGAGATGATTTCGCCGATCTGGCCCTGGCGCACCAGCGAAGGCGAGCGCGCGCCGGTCGAGGCGTCGGCGAACAGGAGCTGCACGTCGCGCGCGCGCACCTCGCGGCCGTTGACGCGATAGGTCGAGCCCTCCTCGCGCTCGATGCGGCGGGCGACTTCGATCGTCTCGGCGTCGTTGAATGGGGCGGGCGCGCGGCGGTCCGAATTGTCGAGCAGGAGAACGACTTCCGCGTTGTTGCGCGAGGGGCGCCGGCCGGAGCCGCCGAAGATGACGTCCTCCATGCCGGAGCCGCGCATGTTCTTGAACGACGTCTCGCCCATCACCCAGCGCAGGGCTTCGACCAGATTCGACTTGCCGCAGCCGTTCGGACCGACGACGCCGGTCAGGCCCGGCTCGATCTTGAAATCGGCGGAATCGCAGAAGCTCTTGAAGCCGGTCAGGCGCAAGCGCTCGAATTTCATCGTCGCGGGCCCTCGCCCCCTGAGCCGGCGGAGGGGTTCGCGCGCGCTCTCGCGGCCGTCACGTCATGATTCCTTTTCACGAATCGCAGTATGGGACGTGAAGGGTCTAGCGGCGATATCGGACCTGCGCAATCAACCCCGTCCTCGTGAAAAACCTGTGCGAAACGGGTTCAGCGCATGACCGGCTTGAGAATTTGATCGAAGGCGTGGAGACCCTCTTCGCCTTCGATGCGCCAGTTTACTCTGCCGCGGCCGACAGTATTTCGCCTTGAGCCTTCGGCCAGACGTCCTTGTGGAATGCGGCGCAATGGGTGCAGGTCATCGACCTGGGAATACCGTCGCCGAACATGCCGAACGTCGTCCTCACTCGCATTGTCCTGGTCAGCGCCTTCGTCAGCTCCATCGTCGGCGGGGTCTACGGCTATTTCGCGCACGACACGTTAGGGACCGGCGTCGCGCTCGGCGCCGTTCTCGGCGCGACGTTCCCGGTGCTCGATGTTTTCGTATTCCAGGGGCGGATCGGACCGGACCCCCGCCGGCTCCCGTTCCCCGTCTATATCGGCCTGCGCTCGATTGCTTACGTCGTCGTCATCGTCGTGATCGAAGAGGTCGTCGTGGGGACGTTCCTGGGTCCGTGGTCGAGCGCCGGGATCACCCTCGTTGACATCGCATTCGCGCTCGCCGTCTCCGTCGCCGCAAACCTGATGTTCGGCATGGCGCAACTGCTCGGGCCAAGCGTCCTGCTTGCCTTCGCAGTCGGGCGCTACCATCGCCCGCGGCGCGAGGAGCGGGCGCTCCTGTTCATCGATCTCACCGCATCGACTGCGACTGCCGAGCGTCTGGGCGAGGCGCGCTTTCTCGACTTCCTCAGCGCTTTCATCGCCGACGTGTCGCAAGCCGTCGTCGAAAATCGCGGGGAGATTCACAAATATGTCGGCGACGAGATCATCGCCACCTGGCGTCTTCACGCCGATCGCAACGACGCGGGAATCGTGCGGGCGTGTTTTGCCGCCCGCGATCGGCTCGCGGCCCGTCGCGACGATTACCTGCGGGACTTCGGCGTCGGCGCCGATTTCCGCGCGGCCCTGCATGGCGGCCCCGTCATCGTTGGCGAAATCGGAACCTTCAAGAAAGAGATTGCTCTTATCGGCGACGCGATGAATACCACGGCGCGCATTCTCGATGCATGCCGCGACAGCGGCCGCAACGTGCTCGCCTCCGCCGCGCTGCTCGAACGCCTCGCCGATCTACCCGCCGCCATCGCCGTCGAGCCGTCGGCGCCGATCGCGCTGCGCGGGAAATCCGCTTCGCTGCAAGTGTCGGCGCTGGAGCGCAAGACCAGCGCGCCGTTGCCGGGCGCCTGCCCCTGATTTCTCCCGTGCGATCGTTGCGGGTTTTTGAGCTGTGAGCGCCGTCACAGCCGGGTTTTCAGCTTTGTGATGTGTTGCCTCTTGGTAGGAGGGTTCGTCATGAGCAACATCCAGAGTCAGACCCGGGATTTCGGCTTCCGCGCCGACCCGCACGCCATGCCGTTGACGACGTTTATCGGCGCGGCTCTCGCTATCCTGTTGACGGTCTTGGCGCTCGGCGCCGCGATAACCGGCGGAAACGCTCGGTCGGAGGATCCCGCTGCGCTCTCCCTCATCGGTCCTTAAGACTGCGGCGGGCCGGCGTCTGAGGGTCGGCTCGCGACTTCCCCAGTCGATCGCCGGGTAGTTTCGCGCATGATTAAACATTTCAGTGTCGCATTTAAAGTGTGACGCCCGTCATGGCGGGGACCGCGGACGAGGGTAATTCTGAGTGACAGTTAAAACAGGCTTGGACCGCCGGCCGCGAGCCGCAGGTCCAGGTCCGATCGTAAAGGAACGCGTTGTTATGACGAGGATCGAGAGTCGAAACGACAATTTCAGCGATGATTCGACAGACCAGAAAATCAGGCTGTGGGTCACGCTGGCCGTCACCACGCTGATGGTGGCGCTGACCGCATATGTGCTGAGTTTCGCCATTCTGGGCCCGGGCGGCAACCCGCCGCCGCACCGCTCGGCCTCGGCGATGCTGCACTCCCGTTCATGAGCCTAGCGGGAGGCCGACAAGCACTGTCAATCGGCGAGGCGGTCGACGTAAATGTGCTCCACGCCCTGCTGGTCGGTAACGACATGGCGTCCGGCGCCGTCCGGGCGGAGCGATTGAGGTCCAATCGGGACCTTGCCCCGGCCGCCGGGAATGTCGAGCACGTAGGTCGGCATGGCGAGCCCCGAGAGCCGGGCTCTTAACGAACGCATCAGCTCCTGGCCTTTCGTGATTGGCACACGCCAATGCGCCGTGCCGGGCGCAAGGTCGCCGTGATGCAGGTAATAGGGCTTCACCCCGGCTTCGACGAAGGCGCGCATCAACGCGTCAAGCGTCTCGACCTCATCGTTGACCCCCTTCAAGAGCACGCTCTGGCTGAGCAGCATCAGTCCCTGCGCGGAGAGGCGGCGGCAGGCGGCGCGCGCGGCGACAGTGAGCTCGCGCGGATGGTTGGCGTGCAGGGCGACGACGACCGTCCGGCCGTCGGCGCGGAGCGCGCGCGCCATGGCGGCCGTCACGCGGTCAGGGTCGGCGACCGGCAGGCGCGTGTGCCAGCGCAGCGTCCTCACGTGATCGATTCGGGCAATCGCCCCGGTTGCAAGCGCGATGCGGCGGGGCGACAGCGTCAACGGGTCGCCCCCGGTCAGGATGACCTCCCAGATCGCTCTGTTTCCCCGCACGTAGTCGAGCGCGGCCGCAAATTCGCCGTCGCTGAGTGACGCCGAGCCCGGCCCGATACGCTCGCGACGGAAGCAGAACCGGCAATAGACGGCGCAGACCGCAACAAGCTTGATCAGCACCCGGTCGGGATAGCGATGCACCAGCCCCTTGACCGGGCTATTCGCGTCGTCGCCGATCGGATCGTCGGTCTCCGCCGGGTCGCGGACGAGCTCGCGGCCATCGGGGATGAACTGGCGCCCGATCGGGTCGGCTGGATCGCCGGGGCGGACGAGACCGGCGAGCGCCGGCGTGAGCCCGATGGCGTAGCGTTCGGCGACCGCCTCGAACTCGGCCAGTCGTTCAGGCGCCGCGAGCCCCGCTTCGATCAGCGCCGCGGGCGTCGTCAGGCGGCGGGGCTTCGTGGAGTGAATCTTGGCGGGAGAGGTATTTTGCATTCCGTCCGACCGTTCAAGGCCGTGCAAGCGCCGGCGCTCGCGGGCCTTCTAGCCGGTCTGCCGGACGGCGCAAAAAGAAAGACCGGCTCGCTGGGGCGGTCTCCTGGGCTCGGCGTGTTGTCGTTCGTCTCAGAGGGGGCCGAAAGGCTGCACGGAAACCCCGGTCTTGAGCGCGTTGTCAATCGCGTGATTGCGAATCGTGATCGCCTCGATTTGATCCTGACCGGACGCGCAAACCGCAGGACCGGTCTTGATGCCTTCTCTCTCGAGAAACCGGAAATAACCAGTCTTCATCTCCGCGTTGTCGAAGAAGTCGCTGTCGAAGACTGCGGAAACATACAAGACCTTCCGCCCGACGCCTTCGGCGGAGCAATAGCCCCAGGAGGCGCTGGCGGGCGTGGCGAGATAGACTGACGTCAAGACGGCGAGCACGTAACGTTTCATGACACGTCTCCAGTAGACCTGTGCATGCCGTCCCGCCGCCGCCGGACGCGGAGGCAAGGTTAGCCTCAACGATGGTCCGGGACAAGACCGTTCTGTGAGATTCCTCTACGTTCGGCGCAATTCAAACCGCTCGGCCGGTCCCAGGTGCATTATGTCGGCCGGAAATAGGCCGGATGTCACCCGGCATCCCGGGTTCGTCGTTAAGGTTTATGAAGTATTTGCGGTCCCGTTGGGTTGGCCGTGCTGGCATACGTGCTATCTTTGGGGAGGGCCCCAATCGAGGCGGAGAAACGTTCGGTCAGCGCTCGAAAGCCGCCAAGGGACCTGAGGTTGAGGCGTGTACAAGTTTTTCATGATCTTCGGCATCGCCTTGATGATGGCGGCCCTCGCCATCCTCGGCCACGACTGTCAGACGTGGCTCGAGAGAGGAACGTGGTCGTCGACGACGATCGGCGGCGTGGTCGAACTTGTTCGATTGAATGATGGTCTCATGGATGGGCTGAGGCGCATCGCGCCCATTCATTTGCTCTTGGAATTGCCGTTCTATTGGGTGTCCATCAGCATCGGATTCGCCGCCTTTGCCTTCGGCTCCCTGCTTGATGAAGGCCGCGGATAGATCGGGCCCTGTAAGCAGGCCGCGTCGGCATACTTTACGCTTCGGCCGGACCTAGCGCGGCTCCTTTACTGGTCGGCGAAATCATTGATGACGAACCCAGAGCGGTGAGTCCCCAACGATCTTGTCCTCCCAGAACGCGAAGTCGCGATCGATGCGCTCCTGGTCAGCGTCCGCCGACATGTCGACGACGAGCACGAGAGTGTCAGGCGCCCCCTGAGTGTTCGAAGGCGACCAGCCGATCAGGAACGGCCCCTCGCCCTTCAAATTCACGCGCTGGCGTGCGGCGTCCGCGATCGCAGACTCGCCAGCGGAAAGATCGTAGTGGTCGACGAGGTAATCACAATCTTCGGCCGCGGGCTTCTCGGCCTTCGGATCGTCGAGCGGCCAGACGGTGATCATCCGGTCGGGGAGCGGCGATGTCGGCGGTATGCTGCCGTTCGACGGGAAATGCGCAACAAACGAGCGGCAAACCATCAAGAGCTTTGCGCGCGTGGCGGAGGTCGTCTTGGGCGTGAACGCGAGGATTCCATACCCGCCCACGCCGGACGGGGGAATGTCCGTCGCTTTCAGATATTCCCGCACCGGAAGGAGGCGCCCCGGGCCTGCGGCGGGTCGCGGATGATGGCTATGGGGGTGGCAGTGAACGTTCGTCAATGGATCGCAGGCCTGCGCTGCCGCCGAATTGGCGAAAGCCGGGCAGGCCGCCAGGCCTGCGCATAGGGTAGGAACGAGCCAAAGATGCTTCACGGCGAGCGGCCGGCCAGACCGGCAAGCTCGGTCCTGCCGTGGAGACTGAGCGGGGCGAGGTGGATCGAACGAGCCACATAGGCAGCTAACGTGATGGTGATGAGCAGGAACATGGACCCCGACGAAATGTCCGTACGCACTCACCAATCCTACCCTATCTCGAAGAGGTAGTCCGATAGCCGCAGTAAGAAAATGATTGAGCAACCGCGAGAGACCCCGATCATCGGGCGTTTGCTGCTCTATCGTCCAAGCGTATCTCGCTCTTGGTCCAGTCGCCAGTCGAAAAACGCGCCGCCGAAAGGGGCCATGCAGTCCGTGTCGGCCTCGCGCGAGAAGCGCCTTGGAAGCCTCAGTATTCCCTCTGCCCCGCAAGACCGGGCAGCCCACATTGCGGGCGCACGCCCGTCGACTTACACTGTGACGCACGTCACAGCGCCGCCTTTGAATTTCGCGTTATCCAACCCGTAAGGGGGCCGAGGCGGCTTTGGCAGTGTCGGCTTTCGATCTCTCAAGGGAGGTCCAGATGGGCTGGTCGACCGTCAATAACGTTCCCGCAAGCATAGACACGATGCTGTTGCTCACGGACGGCAGCGTCATGGCGCACGTCCTGGCTTCCTCCAGCTGGTACCGGCTGATTCCGGACACGAGCGGATCTTACGCAAGCGGGACCTGGAAACAGACGGCCTCGATGCTCAGCGACTCCAATATGCCCGCGGGACAGAATGGCCCAACCTACGGACCGGTGTTCTTCGGCTCCGCCGTCCTCCAGGACGGAACCGTGATCGTCTACGGAGGCGAGTACAACGTCCAGTATTCTGCAAACTCGAACGCGGTCGACGCCCTCGAGGTTCAGCTCTACGACCCGACCATAGACTCGTGGACAATCCTGCCCAACCCCCCAGGCTGGAGCAATATCGGCGACCCGGCGTCGGCGGTGCTGGCGGATGGGCGGGTCCTGTTCGGCAACCCCAACAACGCCGCGATGGCCTTGTTCGACCCACAGACGCAGGCCTATTTCTTCACCTCGGCCAAGAACGACAATTCGTCTGAAGAGACCCTTACGTTGCTTCCGACCGGGGACGTTCTGACCGCCCAGTGCTCGAACGGCGCCAATGCGGAGATGTACACGCCATCGACCGACGTCTGGCTTCAGATGGGCAGCACAGGCGTCAGCCTGCCCCAATCGTGTCCTGGACAGGGGGCCGAAATCGGACCGGCGATTCTGCTGCCGAACGGAAACGTGTTCGCGATCGGCGCCACCGGCAACACGGCCATCTACACGCCGGGCGCCGCCGGAGTCGCGGGGACCTGGTCGAACGGTCCGGCTCTGGTCGATACGACCAACAACAACACGACTCTGTTTCCGATGGACGCGCCGGCGGTTCTCCTGACGAACGGCCAGGTTCTGGTCACTGGGAGTCCGAGCCCGCCTTGCAGCTACCCGGGGCCGACGAAATTTTTACTGTATAACCCCTCGACCAACAAAGCGCCGATCTTTACGGGCCCGACGAACAACAGCACCGCCTGCTTCGAAGGCCGCTTTCTCCTGCTGCCCTCGGGCGAGGTGCTCTACTCCAACCAGTCGAGCACCATCTCCATTCTCGCGTCGGTCGGCGGAGCGCAGGCTGGCTGGGCCCCCACCATCACCAACTGCCCGAATTCGCTGATTCTGGGCCATACCTACCAGATCTTCGGCACGCAGTTTAATGGGCTCTCGCAAGCATGCAGCTACGGCGACGACGCTCAGATGGCGACGAACTACCCGATCGTGCGCCTCCAGGATTCGAGCAACAATGTTTACTACCTCCGAACGGCGAACCACTCCACGATGGCGGTCGCGACCGGCGCGGCGACGGTAAGCACGTTTGTCTCCGTACCCACGAACATCCCTCTCGGTCAGTACAACCTTTTCGTCGTCGCCAACGGCATCCCGTCCGCGCCTTTTGCGGTCAGTGTGGGCGCCCAGGATCTCGTCGTTCGCCTGGAAATGTCCAACTTCACCGTCGGCGAAGTGACAGCCCAGCAGAACCTGACGGGCGCCGGCAATTTCAACGACGCGCTCTACGTCGAAATCGAGGGGTTCAGCCAAAACGACATCGGCAGCACTGTCCCAAGCGTGGCGCCGCCCATCGGCGGACTCACTTATGCCTCAACCGGTCCCGGTTCGCCTTCCGACCCCACCTTGCCATCCAACCAGCCGCAGCGCTGGACCTTTCCGTTCCAGGCCCAGTTCACCGGCACCGGGATGTTCACCGCCAGCGACCAGACGCTCGTCGTCTCCGCACAGTTCGCCGCGGCCGGCAAGACAGTGACCGGCAATGCCCAGATTGTGCTGCAACAGACGCCGAACCCGTACATGTTCCACGGAGGCAGCGGGGCCGGCGCCGAGTGGTACCTCAGCGTCGACATCAAGGTCTTCCAGCTCAAAGCTGGCGACAAGATGTTTGGCTTGACCGCCGGACAAGGGACAAGTCCGCAGGACGGCGCCACGACCTGGATTCAAAAGACAATCGACAACCTCAATGGCGACCCGGCCGGGCTCGGACCGGTGTTCGACGCGCTGCCGACGAACGACGAGGACACGGCAGCGTTGAACCTGCTTCAGACCGACAGCTCCGGAAACAACATCTATAACTTCGCCCTGGCGCGGGTCCGGTTCCAGGACACGCAGTCGGCGCCCAATGTCAGCCTCTTCTTCCGTATGTTCGCCGCGCAGCAGGTCGCCACGACCTACGACCCGACGACGACTTACAAGTCCTACACCAGCGGCTCGACGGTCGTGCCGGTGCTCGGCCTGCAGGGCGACGAAATCGTGACGATCCCCTTCTTCGCCGCCCCGCGGGTGAATGCGTCTCAGGCGCTGAGCGGCCAGCCCGACCCGAAGAACACCCACACCATCAACCCCGACCCGCTCGGCGCCGAGGTCGATACGTTCTATGGCTGCTGGCTGGACATCAACCAGCCCAACGACCTGCGATTCCCGGACCGGATGGTGGGGAACACGCCGGCCGACTACGCCTACGGACCGTACGGCAGCTTCAATAACCTCGTTTCGATCCTGCAGCTCGTGCGCAGCCAGCACGAGTGCCTCGTTTGCGAAGTCTCTTTCGCGCCGGATCCGATCACCGTCGGCGACGACCCGTCGAATACCGACAAGCTTGCCCAGCGCAACCTCGCCTTCGTGTCGTCGGCCAACCCGGGGGTGGATCCTTCGCGCCTCATTCCTCAGACCTTCGAACTCAAGCCTTCGCCGAAAGCCTTCAAAATTGACCAGAAGCCCGACGAGCTTGTGATCGACTGGGGCAACGTGCCGAGTGGAAGCGTGGCCCAGGTCTATCTGCCCGGAACAACTTCGGCCGCCATCCTGGCTTGGGCCGGGAAGCTCTACACGACGCACAATCTGAAAGCGTTCGATCCCCACACGATTCAGGTGAACGCGGGTGGAACGACCTACATACCGATTCCCAAGGGCACGGACGTCAATTTTGCCGGCCTTCTATCTCTTCAACTCCCTGCGGGGGTAAAGAAGGGCGACAAGTACGAAGTCGTCGTGCGTCAGATCACCAGCGACGACTACACGGAGCCAGTGATTCAGATCCAGGAGGCTCGAAAGCGCACCAGGCGCGCGCAAGCGCAGGCGGCGGCCCCTCCGAACCAATACGCCTGGCGTCACACGAGCGGCATCTTCAGGCTCACGATCCCTGTCGACACCAAGACCGACCTCATCGAGCGGGAGGAGCGCTACTACGCCATCCTGCAATTCATCGCCAACTCGATTCCCACAGCCAGCCGCTGGTTCCCGGTGTTCGAACGGTATCTGAAGCAGGTGGGCGGACGGGTGAAGGGTTTTGGCGGCGACCCCGGACTCATCCCGCCATCGGGGACTGGCCACCTGCCGGGCGACGGTCACAAGCCTGAGCCGTGCGAGGGCGAGCCGCTGACCGAGTTCGTGGGCAAGGTCAGGGGGCTGATCTACGATCACTTCGGCGACTTTGAAGGCTTCACCCTGGACGAGGGATGCGGCCGGGTTCGGCGGTTCCAAAGCCGGGAGCGCCGCATGGCCCGCGTCATACGCGAGGCATGGAGCGATCGCGCAACCGTCATTGTCCTGGCGAGCGCCCGCGATGAATGCTGTCCGGTCAAAGTCATCGTCGGCGGCGAACCGCCGGACTGTTGTTAAGGGCGAGCCCGCCGGCGGTAGGCGAGGGGGTAGCGTCGGTTGTTAGATAGACAACGCGACGGTTGGCGGAGCACGAGCATGCCAATTTGGCGCTTTGCCCGCCGACCCGTTCGCTGCGGCCTGCAATCAAGCAATCGTAGTTCCGGCAGCAGGTAGAAAGCTTGGACATTCCGTGCGGAGGGAGCGCGATGCGCAGCAAATTTGCCGAGGCCGCTGTCGCTCTGGCCCTGGTCGTGGCCGCGAGCCGGGTCATCGCCAATCCTCCCGGCGTGCCGCCCACCGCCAAGCCGTTCGACGTGATCGAGGGCAAGACGGTCAGCATCGAGCTGGGGACGCCGACCGCGCATGGCTGGTGGGTGCTGATCTGGGGCAGCTACAAGATCGGCGATCAGGAGTTTTTAGCGAACGGCGCCGCCAAGGAGGGCGAGTTCGATCCTGCCTCCGGTTGCGTGTACGTCGCCTGGGAGGGCGGCGGGCAGTGCTTCTTCCCCTCCGAGAACCAGGGCAACAGGGGGCATGAGTTTCTCAAGTCTATCCATGGCGGCCCGCCGATAACGCTGGGCTTGATTCCGCCCGCCGGCGCGCAAGGCGTCTTTTACTACCGGGTCGACAATGCGCCGTAGCGTGCACGTGGTGAGATCGTTGAGGAAGCAGATCGCATGACAGGCCGGCTTCCTGGGGATCGGTAGCTGGTGCGGACGGCGGGGGTCGAACCCGCATAGCCTTGCGGCCGAGGGATTTTAAGTCCCTTGCGTCTACCGGTTTCGCCACGTCCGCTTTGCTTGATATTTCCAGCCTGGCACTACTATCCCAGCATGTCCTGGAAATCGACCCTGTCGGGCCGCCTCCGTGACCGTGCTCCGAAACGACAATCAGCGTTCGCCCCGCGCCCGCAAACGCTATCGACCCGTATGAGATGTCGCGAGTTCCGTCAGTCCGAGTTGGTGAAGCGATCGGTTAATGCGATCTCGCCAGCCGCGCTCGCCCCGACCTCTCGCGTCTTCGAGGGCGTCCTCGATTGCAAAAGGGTCCGCCTGTTTCAAGGCGTCGATGAGCGCCTTGGCTTGATCCAGATCTTTCTGCCGCTTGACGGAGCCAGGGCCTCGTTTTTGGGCGAGGATGAGTTTGTGGACAGCGTATCGCGCCGGCTGAGGAACCTGCACCAGAACCCCGGCGCCGTACAGGGCGACGGCGGGGCTGGGGCTGTCGATAAGCCAGTCCAGGTGCTGCAAAGGCGTTGCGGCGGCCGACAACGCCGGGACAGGCATCCGGTCCGGGTCTGCACGGCTCCGGAGCGGCGTGAGGACGTCGACCATGAGCCCTGACCTCGCCCGAAAGTGCGACGGAAATGCTGCCGGGGTTAACCCGGGGATTCCGGCGAACGTCGAGTCAGCCCGCTGCAGGATTTCCTCGAGGCTTGGGCTTGAGCCAGGGGCGCCGGTTTGACCTTTGCTATCGATCCCCACACCCCGTCCGTCGCCGGCGGCCAAGGCAAGCGAAGCCGTCGCGAGATCGACGTCCTGTGTCATCATCGACGCGGCAGGGAGTATGGTCCCTACCAAAGGCGAAAAACATTGATAGGCGGCAGTTCCGACGAGAACCGCCCCCTTGCGAAAAAGATCGGCTAACGCGAGGACTTCCAACACCCGGCCAAGCTCAGCTGTTGGAGCAGGAATCCCGCCGCGACGAAGAAGGCCGACTGTCTGCCTCCGCGCCTTGGCGCGTTGCATCTCGTCCTGGACCGCGACAGCTTTGCGTTTGGCTTCAGGGTCAGTCGCCCTGCCGATGTAGAGCGTTCTGCGTTGAAGTCCTATGGTGAAGTTTGCCTTGAGGTATTCCTTGCCCTTGACGTCTTGAGTTCGGACGGAACCAGCGGGCGCGGTGACCTGCTGCAGTTGCTGCAAAAGGTCGGCATAGAGGGTGAGCAGCGCGGGTTGCACTGATTTCACGGTCTGTTGTCCACGCGCGTGTCAGAGTGTGGACAACGAGGTAGCATCTGGCCCCGGCGTTGTCCACCGCAAGCAATGTGTGGCCAAGAGGACCCCTGACGCCGGACACGCCCGCCCCAATCGCAGCTAAGACGAGGCCGTCACAGGAGCGGTCGCGTCCCCTCGGCTCGCGCGCAATTCCGCCGGACCTGCTGCATTCCCAAGATTGCGCGCCGTATTGATCAGCGCGAGATGCGAGAAGGCCTGCGGAAAATTGCCGAGCTGGCGGCGGCCGGATGGATCGTATTCCTCCGCCAGGAGACCGACGTCGTTGCGCAACGCCAGCAGTCGCTCGAAGAGGTTGCCCGCTTCCTCATATCTGCCGAGCATCGCGTAATTGTCCGCGAGCCAGAAGCTGCAGGCGAGGAACGCGCCTTCGCCAGGCGGGAGACCGTCGGTCCCCGTTCCGGTGTCGTAGCGCATCACCAATCCGTTGCGCACGAGGGCATGCTCGATCGCTGCGACCGTGCTGCGAACCCGAGGATCGTCCGCCGGCAGGAAGCCGACAAGGGGAATGAGCAAGAGACTGGCGTCGAGCGTCGCTGCGCCGAAAAATTGGACAAAGCTATTGCGCGCCGGGTCGAAGCCGCGCGCGCAAACCTCGTCGTGAATCGCGGACCGGATGGATCGCCAGCGTTCGAGCGGACCGCCCAGACCGAATTCCTCGATCGATCGCACGGCGCGATCGAAGGCGACCCACGCCATCACCTTCGAATGGGTGAAGTGTTGGGGAACGCCGCGAACCTCCCAGATCCCCTCGTCGGGTTCGCGCCAGATTGTCTCGAGGTGGAAGAGGAGCGCGCATTCGAGATCCCAGGTCTCCGCGCTGGTGACAAGACCCGCACGGCGCGCGACGTAGAAGGCGTCGAGCACTTCGCCGTAGACGTCGAGCTGCAGCTGCCCGACCGCGGCGTTGCCGACGCGCACGGGGGCCGCCCCTTCGTAACCCGGCAGCCAGGCAATCTCGTACTCGTCGAGCCGGCGCTCGCCGGCCACGCCATACATCGTCTGGACGTCATCCGGCGCGCCGGCGACCGCCCGCAGAAGCCACTGGTGCCACGCCTTCGCCTCATCGAGAAAGCCTGCGCCGATCAGGGCGAGAAGCGTAAAGGTTGCGTCGCGAAGCCAGCAGTAGCGATAATCCCAGTTGCGCGAACCGCCGAGTTTCTCGGGCAGGGACGTCGTCCCCGCGGCGACGATTCCGCCGGTCTCCCAATGCGTGAGAGCTTTCAGGGTCAGGAGCGAACGCAGAACGGCGTCGTTCCGGTGTTCGCAGGGATTGGACCTCGCGGCCCAGCCCGACCAGGAGGACTCGACTTCTTCCAGCGTATGTGCGGCTGGAAGCGGCTGGGGCGCGGGGCGGAAGGACGGCGACCAGTTCAGAGCGAAGCTTGCCTCCTGCCCAGCCCGAATCGTGAAATCGCTTAGCGTGCGGAAACCTTCGCCGCGCGTCGGAACCTCTGTATCGAGCAGGAGCCGGTCGGGACCCGCGGTGAACTGGATCCGCCCATCCTCCTGTTTCGAGACCCACGGAACGACGCTTCCGTAGCCGAAGCGCACGACGAGCTCCATCCGCATCGCGACCTCGCCCTCGAGTCCGCGGACGATGCGAATCAGGTCGCACGCGCCGTCCCGCCGGGACATGAAATCCGTGAGACTGACGGCGCCGTGTTCGGTCCGAAACACCGTCTCCAGAATGAGCGTGTCGCCCCGGTAGCGGCGCGAAATGCGGACATCGCTCGCCTCGGGCGCGATCAGCCACCGTCCGTGCCTGGTTTCGCCAAGGAGCGCCGAGAAGCACGCGCTGCTGTCGAAGCGGGGCAGGCAGAGCCAGTCGATCGAGCCGTCGCGTCCAACGAGCGCGAGGGTCTCGCAATTGCCGATGACGGCGTAATCCTCGATACGGCTTGGCATCAGGGCTCGGACAAAAATGGGGTGGAACGAGACAACGTAAGCTTCTGCGAAGGGTTCCTCGGCTGGCGGCGTTGCTTGCCACCGCCCCGCAGGACGCCAGCCCTCCCATTTGAGACGATCGCCGCAAGCATCGCAAATCGGCCAGAATCCGCGCGCCCGCCCAGGGCCTTTTATTGCCGGCTCACAATGCGCCATAGGCGAGGACGTGCTAGCAGACAGCGCATCAGGGAGGTCCCAAATGGAACCCTTTGCAACCCGCCGCGACCTGTTGCTGACATCGCTGCTTGCGGCGCTGCCCTTGAGCCTGACGGGCGCCGCGGCCAGTCCGCTCAATCCGGCTCAGACCATCATCAAATTGCCGGACGCGTTGCAGTGGGGAACGCAGCCCTCGTTTCCTCCGGGCAGCGCCGACACGTGTCCTTTGACAGGGGACACCACCGCGCCAGGCCTCTACTTCGTGCTTATCCGCTGGCGCCCGGGCTTCATGAGCGCGCCGCATACCTATACGACCGACCGGTTCTGCATCGTCGTCTCGGGCACGTGGTGGGTCAACAGCGGCGCTGATTTCGACCCCGCTTCGTGCGTGCCCGCGCCTGCCGGCAGCTTCGTTCACCGCGTGGCCCAAACTCCGCATTACGACGGGGTGATCCGCAGCCAAAATGAGCCGGCGGTGATCGCAATCTGCGGTATCGGTCCATCAACTTCGCACTCATCGACCCCTCGAAACCCGCGTGGCGGACCGTGTGATCGGAAGTCCGCCAGCCGAAGGCCAGAGCTCGACTGGGCGAGCGAGTACGCCGCGATCTCTTTCTCGCGCGACGCCCTTTACCGTCATGGCCGGGCTTGTCCCGGCCATCCACGCCGTTCAACTTGCAAAGAATGCCACGGCTTCTCGCGGCGCCTCCGCAAGATCGCTTTCCGCGGTCTTCCCCCGGCCGCACGGCGTGGATGGCCGGGACGTAGGGCGTCGAGAGACGCCCGTCCTTCGACGGGCTGAGCCCGGCCATGACGCGCTGGTTGCGTGAATTCCAGGGGACCGGCGGCTTGCGCAAGTTGCGCCTGACGAAGCTTTTGGCCGAGACCTATGGAAGGATGAAGAGATGAGCAAGGTAGCCGACAGCATCCGCCGCGGCCTGGACGAAGCTGTCGCCTATGCGCGCGGCGGGGCCAAGGAAAGCGATTACAAGGTCCATGTCCCGGCACGGATCGACGTGCGCGCCATTCGAACGAAGCTCGGGATGACTCAGGAGGAGTTCGCCGGCCAGTTCGGTTTCAGCGTCAATACATTGCGCCATTGGGAGCAGGGCAAACGGCAGCCGGAAGGCCCGACGCGCGCTTATCTGCTCGTCATCGAGCGCGCGCCGAAGGCAGTGCAAAAGGCGCTGCACGCCGCC
>CAWBBW010000009.1:0-170085 GCA_963787135.1 uncultured Alphaproteobacteria bacterium
TTTCGAGGCCGACGTTCGCGCCCAGCGCAAGACCGGGCTCCAGATCAATGTCGACGCCACCGCGGTCGCCCAGGCCGGCAACGGCGCAAGCTCGCTCCGCAACGCCGTCGCTACCGAGATCCAACGGTTCATCTCCGGCCGCGAAGGCTCGACCGGCGCGCCGATCAATCTCGTCCTGCGCGCCGCCTTCAACCCGAACCTTAAGACGGCGTGGTTCTCGGCGATGACCCAGGTCATCAACCAGATCACGCTGCTGACGGTCATCCTCACTGGCGCGGCGCTGATCCGCGAGCGCGAGCAGGGCACGGTCGAGCACCTGTTGGTCATGCCGGTCGTGCCGTCGGAAATCATGCTCGCCAAGATGATCGCCAACGGCCTCGTCATCCTGGTCGCGGCAATGCTGTCGCTGCAATTCGTCGTGCACTGGTGGATCGGCTCGCCGATCAACGGGTCTTTGCTGCTGTTCCTGGTCGGGGCAGCGATCTATGCGCTCGTCGTCGCCGCGCTCGGCATTCTGCTCGGCACGCTCGCCACGACCATGGGCCAGTTCGGCCTGCTCGCCATGCCGGTGCTGATGGTCACGCAACTGCTCTCGGGGAGCAGCACGCCGATGGAGAGCATGCCGGTCTGGCTGCAATATTTCATTCAAACGATCAGCCCGACGCCGCATTTCGTGCAATTCGCTCAGGCCGTGCTGTTCCGCGGCGCCGACATCACCCTTGTGTGGCGTCCGCTCGTCGCGATGTTAGCGATCGGCGTTGTCTATTTCACCGTCGCCAGCGTCCGCTTCCGCAAGGTGATCTTCGGCGGCTGACCTCGAGTTCGCCGATCGCCGGCAGTCGAACGGCGGGACCACTTGCGCGGCCTGTCCTGTACAGCGAAGTGACCTTTCAACCGCCGCGAGAGCGTAGGCGTCTTGCCGGTCGGTTCGACAGATCTTTCCTGATAGCCAACGTCCGCCGCGAATCCGGGTTCGGCGACAGCGTGGACGGCGAACGTCCGGTGCAGGGGGGGGTCGGCTGACTGAACGTGCTATGTGGCTGACGCGAAGAGTTCAAGCCTTTGGATCAAGACCTGGGCGCGACGACAATGAACAATAAAGGCGACGACCGTCGTCTTGCGCTTGAACGGAGAGCTGGGGCGGACAGCCGTGAACGACGAGGCCGCGCGGGCGGTCAAGGCGCACCCCGCAACCCGACTGCAGCCCTTAGACCCTTCCCTTTGGGCTGACATCGGTTTGCACGTTCTTCGTTCGATTCCGGAAAACAGGTTGCTCGCCACCGCCGGTGGCGTGGCCTTCTTTGGTCTGATGGCCATCTTCCCGGCATTGGCGACGTGGAGTTGGAGTTGGGAGTGGGCGCGGTCATAATGCACGCTCGTTTATGACGCAAATGGCCGGCCCAGCGGCGGTCGCCGAACCCGCGTCGGGTAAGCGCGCACGCGCGTCAGCGCCATAAGAATTTTCCACGCTGATCAAGATCCACTTTCGCAAATGTCACGTTGCGCTTCCCGCAAGCACGGCGTCGATGGTGGGGAGCAGATCCGTTGCGATGGATCGTTTGAGGACAAATCCATTGGCTCCCGCTTCGATCGCCGCGAACTCCACATTCTTTTCCTCGTGGACGCTGATAGCGATCAGCTTCAGCAGCGGGAAGTGGCTCCGGATTTCGGCGAATTAACCCGAGCCCGTCTCCGCGTGTTAGGGAGAGATCGACCACGGCCATAGCGACGTGGAGCTGACGCGCACTCTCGAACAGCGAAACTTCGTCGCCCACTACCACAACTGCCTCGAACTCTGTCTCAAGGAGGCCGCGTACACCTTCAACCAAGGCAAGATGCCGATCTGCCAAAAGCGCACAGCCTCTCTCTTTTGCAGGCATTTCTTCATTTCGCGTTTGCCGCCCGGGGCGTCCTGAGTTTTCGAGCGAATCTTGCATCCGGAACGCGTCAGCATGACCTCGAAGATTTACTAGCCCGGATTATGCGTGGGAGGTTGACGAGTATAGCTTAAACGACTGAATTTGCGTAGAATTTGGTTATCGAAGCCGATTTGCGCGATTTCAGCCGAGCCATACCCGCCATGAACGATCCTACGCTGCCGTTGCCTGGTCTGTCATCGGTTTCGGGCAAATCGGTTGTGGTCAAGTTCGACGGCGGGCTCTTGTCGTCGGACGGCGGCGTCCTGGCGTTGCGCGAGGTCGAACAACGTCTTCGGGTCGCGGATCGGCTCGCCGCCTGCATGGTCGATCCCCGCGCGCCCGATCAGATCACGCACAGTCTGGCGGACGTCATTCGCTTTCGGCTGCTGATGATCAGCGCCGGCTACGAGGACGGAATTGACGCCAACTGCTTGCGCAGCGATCCGATGTTCAAGATGGCGCTCGACCTGACGCCGTCGGATCGGGAACTCTGTTCGCAGTCGACGATCTCGCGGCTGGAAAATCTGCCGGACGTTCGCGCCCTGTTGCGGATGGGCCGCGCGATGGTGGATCTCTATTGCGAGTCCTTTCCGACGGTTCCCAAACGGATCACGCTCGACGTCGACGACACGTTCGATGCGGTCCACGGCGGCCAGCAACTGCGGTTGTTCAACGCCCACTACGACGAATACGGATTTCAGCCGATTGTCGTGTTCGACGGCGAGGGCCGCTTCATCACCGCGATGCTTCGTCCCGCCAAACGACCCAGCGGTAAGGAGATCAAGCCTTTTCTCCGCCGGCTATTGCGCGCGATCCGGGCTCATTGGCCCCACACCGAGATCCTGCTTCGCGGCGACAGCCACTATTGCGGCCCCGAGGTTCTCGACTGGTGTCGCGCCAACAGCCTCGACTACATCCTCGGCGTCGCGACGACCACGACGTTGCGTCGTCATGTTGCCGATCTCGAAGCCAGCACGAAGGCGCGGTTCGAGGCTGTGTCGCGCGACGGCAAGCTCCGCCGCTTCAAGGAGTTCTTCGACGGCGCGAACAGTTGGAGCCGGGTCGAGCGCATCATCGCCCGCGTCGAAGTCAGCGCGGAAGGGCTCGACACCCGCTTCGTCGTCACCAATCTCACGCATCGCAACGCGCGCCGGCTTTACGAAGACGTCTATTGCCGGCGCGGCCGGGCCGAAAACCACATCAAATCCTGGAAGACCCATCTGGCGGCGGATCGCACCTCCTGCACCAAGGCGACCGCCAATCAATTCCGCCTCTTCCTCCACGCCGGCGCCTATTGGTTGATGTGGGGACTTCGCGTCTCGATGCCGAAACGCTCGATGTGGCGTGTCGCTCAGTTCGACACGCTGCGCCTGCGCCTCATCAAGATCGCCGCCCGCGTCGTCGAAATGAAGACGATCATCCGGGTGCACTTGCCGACCTCATGCCCCGCCCAGGATATCCTGCGCTTCGCTTTGGAACGCATCCCGCGCCTCGTCACCTGACAGACGGGGCGTGAGCCCCAAAACGCAAACCCGTCCCGTCAACCCGCAAACCGCCTCCAACCGAAAATCTGGCCCCCAAAGCCGGTACGGAACCGCTGCGTCCAGACTTAGCCGAAATCACGCAATCGTGCCGAAAGTCCTGAAGAAATCGTCAGGCGATGCATAATGCGGGCTAGCTCTAGGGATGAAAAATTACGAGGCGCGCCGATCGAGAAGTCGTAGCTCGCGACGATCTGATCATCGTCGGAGCGATGCCTTGATTTCCGCGCATGCGAAACCTCGTAAATTTTCGGGGCGCGGCCTCGTAGTTCTACGAGGTTACATGCCGCTGTCCCTTTCGTAGCGTCGCTATCGCTCGACCAACCTCGTGACACGTGCTACATCGGAAATGGAACGCCCGGGCGAGGGGTAGCGAGCGACTCAACGCCGGCGCCTCAATCATAGTTCGCGGGTATTGAGGAAATGGGAGGGGGTCAGATGGCCCTACGCGGTCAATTCAACCGAATTTTCGTCGTCGGATTGGCGGGCGCAACAATCGTAAGCCTCGGACTGGTGAATTTCATCAAACTAAAGGGAGAAGCGACATGAAGACGGCATTTTACGCGTTCGCGTTCGGCGCGGCGCTGGTTCTCACGGCATCGACGGCATCGGTTCAAGCGGAGGATCGAGACTGCACAGTCGATCTCAAGGCCCCCGGCGGAGCAGGGCCGCTGCGTCTCGAAAGAATGGTCTCGACCTCCTGAGCCCCATCCGCCGAACGCGGGATATTGGTGCAGCTGCTTTGAGCGGCGACCGGATGTGAGTTTGATCTGGTGCGGAACCAACCAGGTCATGAAATAGGGCTCAGACTTGGATACCGAAACAACCACCGGAGTTTTTTGATGTGCCGATGAACCTGACCACTTGACCCGAAAATGCCCATGTGAGCCTCGGCGGTGAAAGTGGAGCCCTGATCGGTATTGAAAATCCGCGGCTTTCCGAACCGAAGCAGCGCCTCCTCCAGCGCCGCCGCGCAGAAGCTCGCATCGTTGGTGTTCGACAGCCGCCATGCCAGAACCGCCCGGCTGGCCCAGTCGATGATCGCCACCAGATAGAGGAAGCCACACGACATCGGGATGAAGGTCACGTCGGCCGCCCACACGTGGTTCGGCTCGACAATCTTCAGGCCGCGCAGCAGGTAGGGGTATATCTTGTGCCCGGGCGCGGCTTTGCTCGTGCCGGGGCGCGGAACCAGCGCCTCGATCCCCATCACCCGCATCAGCCGCTGCACCCGCTTGCGGTTGACCCCACGGCCTTCTTTGTTGAGCTCGAAGGTCATTCGCCGCGAGCCGTAGAACGGAAGTTCGAGATGCAGTTCGTCGATGTGGCGCATCACCGCCAGATCGTCCGCCTCGGCGACGGGCTTGGGGCGGTAGATCCCCGAGCGCGCCACGCCCACAAGCTCGCATTGGCGGCGCACCGACAGGTCCTTGCCAGGCCGTTCGACCATCGCTCTTCGATCGGGCGCGCTCATCGCCCTGGCCTCCTGGCCAAGAAATCCCGTTCGACCGTCAGTTGGCCGATCTTGGCGTAAAGCTTGGCCGTCTCGCGCTCGCGCTCCTCCTCGCCATCCCCCGAACCGCTCGCCCCTCGCGCGAACAGGCTCGCGACGTTGTCGAGAACCTGCTTCTTCCAGGCATAAATCTGGTTCGGATGCACCCCGTGCCGCTTCGCCAGTTCCGGAACCGTCGCATCCTCGCGCAGCGCCTCAAGCGCAATCTTCGCCTTGAACGCCGCATCAAACTTCTTGCGTGACTTCGTCATTCCTCGCTCCATCGGTTGCGACAGAGCAGGACATTTCACACCTTAGCCAATGGTCCTAAATCCGGGGTCCAGCTCAGATTTCGGACTTGGCTCCCGCCAGTCCGTCGTACGCGGCTTGCAAATCTGATTGCGCTCCCCGCAAACGGGCCTCGAATTCCGGCGACGACACTCTTCCGATTACCTGACCTATGGCGACCTTGGTTCCCTCCTCCACGGAAATTTCCGCAAGTTGGCCAGGATATTTCGACGAAACGTCGGCCTGGGTCGCCTCGATGCGACCTTCCGCTTTGGCGATTCCGGCAGGCAGTGTCTGGCCGCGCAATCGCGCGATCAATTTGCGCAGGGGCTGGGCGTGCGCGGAGGAAAAAAATCCCGGATAGCCGTTTTTCCCGACGTCCTCGATGGTCAAGGCAAGCAAGCCCGCGCCCAGGAGCAGGGCGATCATCGAGGCGCGCCAATGGCAAGTTTTCATTTGGGGCTCCCACGCATGACACGCCTTCCTGGCGTCGCGCCGGTGGATTTTCCCAAATCAACCCGCCGCCGCCTCACGAGATGGCGGCGAACGTGACGCCACCACTCTCTGTTCGAGAGCGCGTCCCTGAGTGCTTCACTATGATAGGCCCGTTCTGCTGTAAAGAACGAGGAGGCGATGAGAGCTGCAGGCCGCCACTTTGCCGGCGATCCATTACAGATCACGCGATCACGCGCAATTGTTCGAACTCGACCCTGTGAGCGTTGTCGTCGGCCTTGAAGCCTGTCTTCTGCATAGGCAAAATGGGCAAAGCCAAGGCTCCGCATCAGGCCGCCGGTGACTAAAGGCGGCGGTTTGCTTTTCCCGCTTGGCCTCGGGGCAGCATTGGGCTTCGCGCTGTCGGCGGCGCTCGAGCCGTCGGAGGCCGAGGCACAGGAGGCGGCACCCGCCGCGCCCGCTGCGACCACCGGGACCCACGGGATGAACCGCCGCCAGTCGAGGCGCCACGGCCGCCATGAGCGACGCCACGAGCGACGAACGGGTGAGAAACCAGACGGAGCAGAGCCGGCGAAATAAGGGTCCGTTGCCTCCCCAGCCAGCGATCGGTGGCGCCCAGCGGGAGCGCCGCATGGCGTCCCAGGGGCGTCCAACAGTCGATCAGGCTCAGGCCGCGTCGGTAGGGCGGCGGGACAGGCCGATACCCTGCCGGTCTTCCTGGAGCGCCATCCGCTGGTCCTCGCGGTCGAACGGCGAGGCCTCGATGACGTGGTCGAGGTGTTTGAGGTATTGTCGCACCGCCTCCACGCGTTCTTCGCTCGGCAACGAGTCCAAAAGTCCGACGAGAGCGGACCTCATCCGCCGCAGCATCTGAACCGAGCTGGAGCCGAACTGTCGGATCTCGTCGAACGCGAGCGTCAGATAGTCCTCCCAAGTCGGCGTCGGGAAGACCAGCCGAAGAGCGCCGCCTTCGTCGGCGGCAGAGCCGGCGTCGAGTTCGACTGAGCCGAGGCGGCGCAGAAAGTCCTCGAGCTGATCGATCGTCTGGGCGGCCGTCGTCGGGGCGTTGATCGCCGGCGACAGGGCGCGGGAGGCAGTGGTCGCCAATCCCGACCTTCTGCCCGACGCAATCGAAGAGTCGTTGCGCTACAACACTTCGGCGCAGCGCTTCCGGCGATGCCTGACAAAAGACGTGGAGCTGCACGGTCAGTTGATGCGCGAGGGCGATTTCGTCTGCCTCGCCTATGGTTCGGGCAACCGCGACGACCGGCAATATCCAGATGCCGACGCCTATCAGCTCGCGCGCAAGCCGCGCGGCCATCTCGGATTTGGCGGCTCGGTCCACGCCTGTCTCGGCGCCTCGATCGCGCGGCTCTCCTCAAAAATCGCGATGGAGGAATTCCACAAGGCGATGCCACGCTATGAACGCGCCGAGACAAGCTTGTCGTGGATGCCGTCTTCGACGTTCCGCAGCCCGCTCCGGCTCGAGCTCACGACGATATAAGGGCAGACGGAAGCACGGCATTGCGTCGCAGAGGCAATCCCGTGTGTCCGGGAAGTAGGCCTGTGCAACCGCGGTCGCCCGAACAGGTGATCGACGATTGGTACTCTTTCGGCTACCGCCCGGAGAAGGCAAGAGCGAAGCAGACATGGGTGTGTTTCGGCGCGCTTTGGGGCTGACTCAGTTTCGATGAAATCTCATGGCGTCGTACGCTGCTTTCCTGAGGGAATCAGCGCCATGCAGCGGAGCCTCCGATTTTCCTCGCTCGTCCCGAGCGGGCTGTCGGTCGAGAGCGTGACTGCGCACAGCGGACGGCCGGAGTCGACGACGTGAAGCTTCCGTTCCAGAGCGCGACCGCGAACTTCGCAAGTGAGCGACTAAGCGGGCATTGCCTTTAGGCGCGCTCTCCGCCCTTTTGAGACGATCGCAATCCGCATGACGATCGACCGCGCACGACCCGAACCGGATACGAGCGGTGAGCGCCCAGGAGCCAACGTTGGCCAGCGATCGCGATCCAGGCGTTGGGGGCCGCGCTTGATTTACGTCAAGCGCCACCGCCTGTTGACGTCCCAGCGGCGATGAGGATGAAAGAGTTGCGCGCGCAGTACCGCGAAAACGTTCGTTTGACTGGCCTGCGGGCGATATACCGTTCGATAGCGTCCCGATAGCGTCGCGTGTTCTTGCAACCGAAGGGCGGCGTAGTGCTCGGCGCGTCGATGACCGTGATTTGCTGGCTCGACCGACGTTGCGACTGCGACCTCGCGTGGTCTTGATGGCCGCAGCGGCTCGCTCTCCACGACCCTTGCCGGCGCGTACATTGGGGGCGCGAACACCGGGATTGGCGGCGGCGCTGGCTCCCTCATGACCATGACCGGCTGCGGCGTAGGTGCGGGCGGCGACTCCACAATCTGGACCGGCGGCGGGGCCGGCTCCTTCTCAACCATGGCCGGCGGCGGCGCGGGCGGCGCCGGGGACTGGGGCTCAACCTTGACCAGCGTCGTCGTCGCAGGAGACGGCGGGGATTGCTCCCCGACCTCAACTGGCTGGGCCGGCGGCGTGGGCAGCAGCCGCTCGATCTCGGCCTGCGCGGCCTGCGCATGCGGCCCATCGGGGTGAGCCTCAAGAAACGCATGCCACCCCGCCGATGATTTGGCGTGTTGGGCAAGGCGGTAGTCTATGTCCTCCTCGACATTCGCCGCCGCGATCGCGTCAACCGTCGGCTTTTCTTGTGCAGGCGTAAGCGCGGTCGTAACCGCAGTGTAGACATCCGACGGATCAAAGGCGCTGAGGACCGTGCCCACCAGAGTGAGAGCAAACAGCCATTTCGGCAAACTGGATTTCCTGGGGCTGCGATCCCCATAATCCCAAACGGCGGCTAGCACCCGTTCCGCCTCCGTCCTGTTCTCAGGAAGCGCCATATCATCCTCCCATGATTGCCAGGCGGCCTCCAAAGCGACAAAAATCGCCGCTTCGGCTCAGTTTTTGCCCTTTTCTCCCTTTTCTAGCGTGGCGCGCAGCAACGGGCGGGCGCGCGTTGCTTCATCAGCATCTTCGCCCGCGCCAATTGGGGTCAAGTCGAGCGGCGGGATCCCAGGTTGGGGCAAGTTGCCCACTGCGGCTGACGGCAAGACGGGCCTCCCTGCGGAATAGCCTGCCCATAGAAGCCCATCATATTTCTTGCGTCAACAAGGCGCGTGGCCACACTGCGGGAACAACGGCTGGTGCGTCAGAGGAGCCATGCTGGCCAACGACGCGGATTATTTCAGACCCATTACTCCAGCCGCGCTCTCTCGCCGCGCGCGTCCTGAACATCAGTTTTGAAAATGCTTGCTTTCCATTGCTTGCAGTATGACGCTTTGGGCACTGTCGAGGGCTTGTTCGAGTTCTTCGGTTGATTTGGACCGCCAGAGCGATCTGAGGTCTGGGATTGCCTGGATTGCGGCTGAGCGTGGTTTGTAGGCGCTGAGGAACGCCAGCGGCTCATCTGGCTTGCTGCCTTGCTCCTGGTACGCGATTTGAGCGAGGCGAGCGACGATCCGCGCTCGCCGCAGCGCCCATGTGAGGCGGTTGCGTCTATCGAGGCGTCGGCGCCCCAATTTGGCGGCACAGGTTTGAAGCGCATCGGGGTGCCTTCGAGCATCGCCTGCAGCCCGTCGACGCGGCGATCGCGCTCTCTCAGACGCTCGGTCCGGCCGAAGCCGTAGGCTGCGCGGTAGCGCACGCCGAGCTTTTCAAGGCAGAGCCTACAGCGTGGCGCATCGTCGACGAGCCAGAGCTTTTTGCTTCTGGCTCCGCACTTCGGGCACCGAAAAAAGGACCACGATCCACCGTTCCAAAAGATCGTATGAGCGACGCCGATGAGCTTGTTCTGCTCGCCGAACGGTATGAGGACCTGCCGGGGTCTTGTCACGTTGCGGTGACACGAGCGTAATTTATCCATTTGCGGCAGGAATTCTCACGCCGCAGCGGCCGCCTCGCGCCACGTGTTCATCGCCGCGGCGCGCAGCGTCCGGTGCGTTTGAGCCGAGGTGAGATGGCGTTGGACGTTGAAAATATTGTAGACGGCGGCGTGTATGGAAAGAAATTTCTGGGCTGAACCCGGGCTCTTGAACCGCTGCATCTTGCGCTCCCGTCGCCGTGTCGGCTGATGCGAATTCTCGGCTCTGTTGTTCTTCCATCGCCCGCGCTCATGGTAGCGTTCGATCCCAAGATCCCGGACCGCGGCGCTGTATGATCGCAAGTCATCGGTGACCAGTCGCTCAGGAACGAAGGCGTACTTCTTCAAGAGTTTGCGCATCAGTTTCAGCGCAGCGTGCTTGTTTCGCTTGGACTGGACCCGCCAAAGGTAGACCATCCGGCCGTCAATTTTCAGATAGACCTCGTCGAGATGCCATATGTGGACGGCCCCCTTCTCGCAAGAAGATTTGGGTATGATTTTGATCAGATCGCTTGCGTTCATATGTCCGGCTTTTTGTTGCGTCCGCACATGAACGCTAGCCAAGATGGTTTCCGCGACTCGAGTCCCAAACAAATCGGCGACCTTGACCGGCCACTGGCATCTTCGGCGTGTCTCGCGTCTTGGATCGATCGATCACACCATCTCCTCATCACCCTGCAAGTTTTGGCATCGGCTCGGTACGGTGGCAGTGCTCCCCGTGCCTGGCTGATCTCTAAACTGCACCCGCCAAGGCGGGTGTGGATTTCGCAGCGTAAGTTTCGCCTGTGACCATCAGTTTCCAGGCAATGCGGGCCAGCTTGTTGGCCAGCGCCACCGCGACTAGCTTCGGCGGCTTGCGCTTGAGGAGCTGCGCAAGCCAAGACGCGAGTGCGCCTTGGCTTCTGGCGTTTCCGAGATGCCTGATGACGGCCGTGGCGCCGGCCACTAGTACGCTGCGCAAGCCCTCGTCGCCGGCTCGCGTGATGACACCGAGCCTAACTTTCCCGGCGGTCGAATGATCTTTTGGCGTCAACCCGATCCAGGCCGCGAACTGCCGACCCGATCGGAACATTTCGGGGGCGGGCGTTTTCATGCTCAGCATCACTGCGCCGATTGGGCCGACGCCGGGGATCCGAGCAAGGCGCCGACTGCATGGGTCGGTTTTATGCCAGGCCATAAGTTTGGCCTCGACCTCCTCGATTTGTGCCTGCAACTGGGCATACTGCGTGGCATGAATCGCGAACAGCTCTCGAGCCAAGCCGGGTAGGCTCTCATCGGCTTGGATGCGATCGAGCAGCGGAGCCAGGTGAACAATCCCCTTGGCGGCGGTTAGACCGAACTCCGCCGCATAGCCGCGGATCGCATTGGCGAGCTGCGTTCGATTGCGAATAAGGCGATCGCGCAAGCCGACCAACATCAACGCCGCTTGCTGTTCTGCAGTCTTCACAGGCACGAACCGCATCGTCGGCCGGCTCATCGCTTCGCAAAGCGCTTCGGCGTCGGCGGTGTCGTTCTTGCCGCGCTTCACATATGGTTTGACCAGCTGAGGCGCGATCAGCTTCACCTCGTGGCCAAATGACTGCAGCACCCGCGCCCAGTGATGGGACGCGCCGCAGGCCTCGATCGCAATCACGGTCGGAGTAAGCCTCTCAAAAAACGTCACCATGTCCTTGCGCCGCAGCTTCTTGCGAAGAACCGATCGCTCGGCGGCGTTCACCCCATGAAGCTGAAAAATGTGCTTCGACGTATCCATGCCAATTCGGCTAACATGTTCCACGGACGGTCTCCTTTTCTGAGATCTACAACGACCTCATTCTGGCACATTGATGCCGTCGGGGGCCGTCCACCCCAACAAGTCGTGTGAGGTTTCAGCCGACGCTTTCGTGGGTCAGCCGCGATCATTGGTCCGAAATGGTTCACCCAACGCCGAACCGTCTCGTAAGACACCGCCATTCCGCGTTCCGCCAACAAATCCTCGACGTCGCGCAAGCTGAGGGTGAACCGGAGGTAGAGCCATATCGCCTGACGAATGATCTCGGGCGGGAACCGGTAGCCCGCCGCATAGTTGATTTTCCTCATGGCAACCGGCTATCGCGCCCTCCGAAATTCGGCAACCGGGTTCCGGCGTGACAAAGCCGTCTCAGAGGCTTCGCGCATTCATCGCGCATTCCAGCCGAATTGCCGCCGAGCTCTATGAGGCTCGTGAGCGTATTCTCGACCTCGCCGAGGCCAACCTATACGAGGCGCTGTTCTCTGATGATCCCAAGCGGCGCGATTCCGCAGCCCGATACATCCTCACGAAATCGCAGATAGGGCGGGCGAGGCTTCACGCGCTGACCGAGCACTTGGAGTTGGACCCGAAGGCTGATCGGCCTGTCATTCAGTGGGTGGAATGACCCTCCTATTCGACAGGGTGCTCCGCCATCGCTGCCCGAATGACGTTCAAGCGCTCGTCCCGCCGACCTACGACAAGTTTCCCCCATTCGAGCGCCTCGATGATCATCGGGAGCAGGTCCGCGCCGCCCTATGGCAGTTCGGCGGCATCATCACCGGCGCCGCGCGTTACTTGCGTGTCGGCCCCGCCCGGTTACGTCGGTTTGTATGCGAGATTGAGCCCAGCTTGCTTGAGGACATCGAGCGCATCGACGCGGCGCTGACTGAATACGCGCAAGCCGTCCTGGATCGGCGCGCTCCTATCCCGAGAACGGGCGGCAACGTTTCCTATTTTAGCAAGACAAAGGGACGCGCCAGGTCCATACGATAGGCTAACGCAGGTCTTCTGTTCTGCATCGTTTCAGTGGTTCGGGCCGTGCGTTGTTTGTACAAACGCGTGCGTCGGTCCTAGACGGAATCGTCAGCATCGAAACGCATGTCGCGCATGACCGAGCCCTCAACGCCATCTGTCAGGGTTAGGCTGATCAACGATCCAAAGGTCAGCTGAGGCGCAAACCAAAATGGCACTTTATGAGGTGACGTACTCGACTAAAACTGCGTCCAACGATGAGTTGTCGTTTTCGGATATCATTTTGGTAGAGGCAGAGACGTATGAAGAATTGTACACGAAAGTAGTCGACACGCTATTACGCACACTAGGCCCTTCGGGCAATTATTTTGTCGACAGTATCGGAGATAACCCGTATGAACCGCGTCCAAAGAAGCAAAACGCAAAGAAGACCACCAAAGACTATAAGGAAATAGTGAGCGCAATTAACGCACTTATTTCGAAGCGCATCCAAGGACCATGATGGCCAGGCTAAGGCCCGAAAAACATGGCCCGCCGATCAAAGTCCGGCTAGCGCGCTTACGTTTCCACGCGAACCATGACGCTAGTGGTGCGGGCATTTCCACCAGTCGCCGTCCTCCTGGTACTCACAGCCTCTGCGCTTGAGCCTCGCGCTGATCTGGTCGCGCCGCTCGCACGCCTTCAATGTCTTGGGGTCGTCGGCGACACCCGCCTTACACTCTGCATTCGCGGCGAGCCAACCTGTAATAATGGGTCGCTGGGCGTGGGCCGTGGTGGCAAGTTGGGGGACGACGCAGAGCGCGGCAAATACGAGCGTGATGGCCAAGATTTCGGCAGCGCGAGTCCTCACGCTGGGCGGCCGCGTACCGCGCGGACAATCCCGATCAGGATGCACGCGCCGATGAACCCACAAATCAGGTAACCGACCCATCCGCCTAGGACGATGCCAAAGAAGCTGAGAATGGCGCTGGCAATCGCCGCGCCGATGATCCCGAGTACGATATTCACCAGCAATCCCGTATCACTTTTCATGAACAGCTCTGCCAGCCAGCCTGCAATCCCGCCGATGATAATGGCGGCGATCCAACCAATTTCTGGATGTTCCATGGCTCGTCTCCTCCGAAGGGGTTTCGCCCCTGCATCCTTCGAAAATAGTGGGGAGACGCGTTGGTGTCGACCCGTCGCAGCGCCCTTTTTGGTCGCAGCGCGCCCCGTAGAGCCTTGCGCAGAACCCGCCCAGATTGAGGAGTTTGAAGCGCGTCGCGCCGAAGAGCCTGCCACGGAGAAGTCCAAATTGCTAAGCGCCATAGGTGCGATGCGAGGTGGAGAAGATTGGCCCGAATTAACAGCCGATTGGCCCGAAATAGCAAGACGCTTTTAGGGTCGATTTGCTATCACGCGCTGCAAGGGTCCGGGTGGCTAAACGCTCGCAGACCACAATTGGTCCACAAGCGTTTTATTGAACGTTTCGCCAAACATTAACCGAGAAGTCAAAATTTGAAATAACCTAAAGCGGAGTCGGATGCTTGCCGCCAAGGAGGTATCTATTCATTCACGGATCCGTGCTTTTGTAAACCGAAGCTTGTAAAGCCCAAACGAAAAAGGATGCTGCCGGTCAGCCGAGATATCTACCCCGCAGCTACGAAGATAAATAGGTGTTTAAATGAATATACCACAGGGGGCCGCCAACAATTACACCACGGAGCAGCTTCTCGAGACTGCCCTGGCGTTGCTTGACACTGCAAGACGTGAACAAACTTACGAACCAGTCATCGATAAATGGCTGACAAACAATTTCACGCTTGAAATTATTCGTGACAAGGTTGCAGCTAATAAGACTAACACTATCATAAACGTCTAGGTTTAGGCGCAACGCGTCTGCTTAAGTCACCGTCCGTAGTAGTGGGCAATGGTCGCGAGGCCCTCCAACAACGCGGCAAACGCCGTCCAAGACGCTGCGCGCCTATTCAACCGCGCGATCTCCTTAATGAACGAAACGAGCGGCCTCGTGTCGATGGTCGTTGGACCACCATAGGGCAGTTCGGTCGGTGGTCGGATCGTCGTGGTTTGGTACCAGCGCCACGCAGCAATTAGCCCCGCGACTGCGGCGGCGAAGTTCAGCGAAGTTCCCAAGATGGCGGCCTTCTGTGTCCGCGACGGTTTCAGAGACGGATACGCGGTCTCTGATACAGCCATGGCGAATATTGCTGAGGCGTTGTTGTTCGAGGCGCAATCCGCCCTGAGCGTCAAACAACAACCCCAGTCACGCTGCGCCGGCCGCGCAACAGGCGCTCCTTCGAACGTCCTTCGCGGATAGGGCCTTAAGCCTTACTGACATGCGTCCCAAAACCCCTGCTGTCGGCTGGGGTCGGTATAGTACCAGCACAGGCCTGGTCCTGGAGCCGGTCCGGCCCACGCGGCTGCGGTCGCCGCGCTGACGAAGCCGATCGCCGCTCCGGCCGCGATCGCGCCTCCAGGTCGCCAGCCGTAGCCGGGCCGTGCCCAATTGCCATAGCGATAGCCGCCGCCGTAGCCCGCTCGGTTGACGTTGACGTTGCGGTTGACGTTGCGATTGACGTTTCGGTTCACGTTCCGGTTGGCGTTCCCCGCGTAGCTCCCGCCCCGATGCCCGGCGTAGGCGCCACCGCGATGCATGCTGCCGGTGTTCATTCCGCCAGCCCGGTGCATTCCGCCGCCGTGGTGCATTCCGCCACCGTGGTGACGCATGCCGCCGCCGCGGCCGCCCCTCACTTGCGTGAGCAAACCGTCATTCATATGGACCGCGAGGCTCGGCCCGTCGAAAATCTCGACCGCTTCAGCCTGCGGCAAACCAAAGCAGCAGAGGGTCACCGCCACGAAACCGCCTCTTGCCAAATTCGACCAATGCATGACTTCCTCCCTGACTACGGCGGCCGGATTCGGCCGCCATTCAGACGGCTTCAGCACCCAAGGGCCCTGCTGCCCGCATGCTAATTCAGCGAGACGGCCGCCGCCACGTCTCGACGTGCGCTCCTTTGGTTTCAGCGCGACCGGACTGTGAGGGCGGTGAGCACGCGCCAGTTACAATCCCGATCCAGAAGATGAGGACAAAAGTGAGAAGCATGAACGTATTCATCGAGCGCTCCTAGCGCTGCTCTCCCTGCCGGAACGCGGCGCTACCAAATTTCAAGGTTAACGCAGAGTAACCCCATGTGTTCCAACCAAGCTGTCACTTACTCTGTTTGTAGGTTCCGTGGGGCCTTAATGTCCGGAGTAGTGAGCGTTGGCGCGAGGCCCCTCCAAGCGTCTATTTAACCGCGCGGTCCCGAAGCCCCGTTATCGCGTTCCTGGATCAATGATGCAGGCCCAACAGTATTAACAATGATAATTACCACCGCAACCATTTGGCGAATGAGCGCCGCTTGATGCTCCTTCATCTCCGCTTCGACAAAGGGATCCAAAGTATTCTCCCCCCGGAAATTTGAACCCAATGTCGTTGACATAAATCGCGCCGCGGCCATCGACGACGATGTCGTTGCCAAAGGCGTCGAGCTTGGAGAGCGCGCGAAAGCTGGCATGCTGCGCCAACGTTCCGTTCGGCTCTCGCCGCAAGAGCTGCTTGCCGGCGCTGTCGACGATCAGCAGCCGCCCATCCGGAAGGTGCCCGATGCACATTGGAAACGACGCGACACGGGCGATGACTTCGCGCTGGCCGGCGGCGTCGAACCGGAGGACTTCGTTCGCGCCCCAGTCAGAGACCCAGAGGGCGCCATTGCGCCAGCGCGGCAACTCGCCAAACAGCAATCGGTCCGCGAGGACGCGCAGACTTTTTTGGGTTTCGGCAACCAACTCCATGGCGACCTCCTCGATCCCAAATCGCGCATTGACCGAGGTCGTTCAGGAACGTAGCGCCTCGGCCTCAACCAGCCTCGCGGTTCTCGCGCGAGGAGGGCGGCGGGTCATTTGCTGCGCCGCTTACCCCGTTTCCGTGGCTGGCAACACTGTGCAGCCGGGATAGTCGCACAGCTTATTTTAGATCGCTTGTCCCCAGCTCGACGAGCCGCAAGATGACGTGGCTGTAGCTCTCGCCGGGCCTGCGCATGGCCCTCATGCGGTCCACCACGGCCGCCTCGACTTGGATGAAGCATTGGCCCCGATCACGCTGCATCGGCCACCGTGCTGCGCCCTTGGGCAGTGTCGAGGCGATGGCGTCATAGGCCGCATCTGTAAGGGCGACGCAAATCATCTCCGGGCACTTGATCCCCGCCGAGCGGTATTTCGTGGCCCGACACTGTCGCCGCCTGAGAGCCATCGCAAACGACCCGCACGGCCGATGCCGACACGTCGCGAACAGAGGCGCCACAACGCACCTCTCAGTCTCGCGTTCCGATCGCGACATCGATCGGCAGGTTCAGCTCGATGAGACGCGCCTGCAGCAACGACACGGTCAGATCATCGTGCAGTTCAACCCAGGTGTAGGAGTTGCCTGGAGACCCGCCGAACTCCTCGAAGATGATTTGGCCGGCCTGCCTAAGCGCTGATCCTGAGTGACCCAAATCGAGGCCCTCGAGCAGGTGAAACGCCTTCGCTTGAGGCCCGGCGAAGTTGTCCCATCTATCCTCCCACCCGAAGCCGTTGAGGCGGGTGTCGAGATCATCGATGGGCAAATCATACTTTCTGCAGGCGCGCTCGATTTCGTCATCAGTCTCGAGGGGATGCCCAAGGCTGCGCAGATGCTCGCGCCAGGTCGGAACCGGCGGCGCAAAGGGCTGGTCTGGCCCGAGTGACACTCGCCAATTGGCGACCTCGTTTTCGGCTTGCCAATAGACGTAAAGCGTCTCCTCTGGCTCCTGGACGGCAGGCAAAATCAGCGGCCTGCCTGTCTTTTTGGAAAACGCGGACGCTCGGCGGACGAACGACGCGGTCAAAAGGGCCCCAGCCCCGATCATGAAATGTCGACGATCAATCATGGATGCTCTCTTTCGTTTGCACACGCATCGGAGAGCAGGACGACCTATTGTTGCCCGCATGGGCCACATCGTCATTCACCACCGTTGCCGGTCAAGGCTGGTTGGCGGGGCGTAAAGCCCTCTCTTGATGCGTTGCCGCAGGCTCCGCGATCAAGGTGCTGTCCTGGCTCATGACATATGAGACTGTGGGGTTTGGTTGGGTCGGCGGGCAGCGAGGTATTCGGCTGGTGTTTTTCCTGCAAGGGCTCCGTGGGGTCTGTGGTGGTTATAGAGGTGTTGGAAGGCCTCGACCATTTGGGCGATTTTGTCGATTCGCATGGGGAGGTCGGCGCAGGCGTAGAACTCGTAGCGCCAGGCTCCGTTACAGCGCTCGACGGCTCCATTGAGCTTTGGCGACCGCGGCGGGAGGACGTAGAGGGGCAGGTTCTTGTTGGCGCAGGCCTGCTCGAACTCGGCCATGAACTCGGAGCCTCCGTCGATTTGGATGGCTTTGACGGGATCGGGCATTTGCATGAGGACGGCGTCGAGGAACTCGGCGGCGTTTTTTGCGGTGGCCCGTGTGCAGGGCCTGGCGACGGTCCATTTGGCGAAAGGATCGTAGGCGTTGAAGTGCTTGATGGAGACGCCGGGCAGCGGATAGATCGAGAGGGTGTCGATCTGGACGACGTCGCCGGGCTTTTCGAAGGTGACGCCCTTGGGTTTGCGGATGGCGTGGGGACGCTTTCTTGGCGCTGTTCTGGCGGCGAGCTTGCGGATCAGGGCGGCAACGGGCTGAACCGTTCCGCGCCGGATGAGCGCGCCGATGACGCGCCCGACGGTGGCGTTGGATGTAGCGTAGCCCTGTTTGCGCAGGATCGGGCCGAGCTTTTCCTTGCCCCACATCGGATGATCCAGGCGCAGCCGCTCGACGGCGTCGCTCAAGCCTTGCGGTCGCCGGGGCTGGCGCAGGCGGCGCGGCCGCCGGCTCAAAGGCAGGGCGCGCTTTTGCCAGCGGTAGAGGGTGGAGCGGGGGGAAGCCCACCGCCCTGGCCGCCTGCTCGCTGGTCAGCCCTTGCGCCATGGCGTTACGCCATCGCGCCAGCGCGTCGCGTCTTCTGGCGACTTCGATATCGGGGGTCTTCGCCGCCAGAAGACGCGACGCGCCCCGGGCATTGCGGATAATATGGCCGGGCAGGCCAAAAACCTGCATGGGGTTCTCCTTGTGATTCGAGCTTCAACACCCCGAACCTCGGAGAACCCCGCCTTTCATGCAATCGGTCTCACATCTGTCTGAGCCAGGTCAGGTGCCATCGCGGCAACCGCCTCGAGGTCTCGCAGACCCCAGGCCGGATTGCGACCGCGAAGCCTCCGGTCAACGCTTGGTTGCTCGGCGCCGTTGCGAACCCTTCGCGTAGGTACGGACCATAGAGATAGAACGGCGACGCCGGAGGGAGTATCGCAGCGGCCCCCTTGATCAATCCTAGCGTCGCCTCCCACGGTGAAATGTGGACCATGTTGATGCAGATGATCCCGTCAGCCGAAGCGATCGGCCAAACTGATTGCGAGGCGTCCAGGAGAATAGGCTTGCGCAC
Source organism: uncultured Alphaproteobacteria bacterium (assembly GCA_963787135.1). Taxonomy (GTDB): domain Bacteria; phylum Pseudomonadota; class Alphaproteobacteria; order Rhizobiales; family Beijerinckiaceae; genus Roseiarcus. Next base: position 18,895 of record CAWBBW010000009.1, read on the forward strand.
ATTCGTGACGCGTGCGGCTTTCACCCGTGCGGCGACACTCAGCAGGGCGTCCGGTTCAGGATCGGAAGGTTGGAAAACGAGAGTCGGGAAATTTCTCGAAAATGGACGATATGTTCGCCTGAGCCGCTGGCGCCTTCAAGGATGTCGCCCGTCTGTAGCGCGACAATCTGGATGGGAAGGCAGCGACAATCAGGATGGCCATTTTGGCGGTCGCGGCGACGTGATGATTGTCCCGGCGGGGCGATAACGCAAGCTCTATTTCGTCGAGAGATGGTCTGATTGTCGCGGCGCGACAATCAGCGTGATCCTTTGATTGTCGCGCGTGTCGGCGGGCGTCCCGCCCCGCGTGCTTGGTCGACGGCTTGCTTTCGCCGATAGCTGTCGACGTTCATTTCGAGGATCGTGGCGTGATGCACGATGCGATCGATGGCGGCGAGCGTCATAGCTTGGTCGGAAAAGATTCTTCCCCATTCGCCGAAGGGCTGGTTGGCGGTGATGAGCATGGATCGGCGCTCGTATCGCGCGCTGATCAGTTCGAACAGAACGCTCGTCTCCGCCTGGTCCTTGGTGACATAGGCGAGATCGTCGAGGATCAGCAGATGATATTTGTCGAGTTTGGCGATCGCGGCTTCGAGTGCGAGATCGCGGCGTGCGATCTGAAGCTTTTGCACAAGGTCGGTTGTCCGGGTGAACAGAACGCGCCAACCCTTTTCGATCAAGGCCAAACCGAGCGCCGCCGCGAGATGGGATTTCCCGGCGCCGGGCGGCCCGAAGCACAAAAGATTGGCTCCCTTTTCGAGCCAGGCGTCGCCGGCCGCGAGCGCTTGCACCTGCGCCTTCGAGATCATTGGCACAGCGGTGAAGTCGAACGTGTCGAGGGTCTTTCCCGGCGGCAATCGGGCTTCCTCCAGATGCCGTTCGAAGCGACGGCGGTTTCGCTCCACCATCTCCTGTTCGGCGAGGGCCGCCAGGAAGCGGGCTGCGGCCCAGCCTTCTTTGTCGGCTGTCGTCGCCAGGGCGGCCCAGATCAGCTTGATGCCGGGCAGTCGCAACTCGCTCAGCAGCAGGTCGATGCGGGCGGCGTCGATCTTGTCGGTCGCCTTCATGCTGCTTCTCCAACGCTTGTCGCGATCTGATCGTAGATGGCGAGGGAGGGCAGCCTGACGACGACGACAGGCAATGCTGCGTCCTTCGGCCGGAAGCGTTCGATCAACGCAGCGAGATCGGGAAGGACACCGTCGTCGAGAGCAGCCTGCAACGCGAGGGCTAGCTCCGCCTCGCAAGCGCGCTCGTGAGCGAGCGCGAGAAGGCCGACCATCGTGCGACATGCGGCTCTCTCGCTGAGGCCGGCGAGCAAGGCCTCGAACGCCAGGGCGAAGGCTCGGCGGGGAAAGAGTTGATCGCGATAGACCAGATTGAGCAGCGCCATCGGCTTGCGGCGCAGGGAATGGATGACGTGGCGATAGTCGACGACGTGGCCATGTTTGCCGTTCGGCTGGGGCCGACCACGCCGCAAGGTGACGATGGGCGTCGAGCCCTGGAAGCATTCCAGCCGATCGTCATAAAGGTGGACCCGCAGCCGATGGCCGATCAGTCGCGAGGGAACCGAGTAGAACACCTTGCGCAGCGTGAAGGCGCTGGAGCTGGTGACGTCGACGTTGACCTCCTCGTAGTCGACGGTCTTGCGGACCGGCAGCTTGTTCAACGCCGCCCGCTCCTGGTCGATGCGCTTGGCGTTGCGGAGGTTGCCGCGGCCGACGATGTCGTCGACGAACCCCCGCCATGCGGGGAGATCGTCAAAGTCTCGCGAGGCGCGCAGCAACAGGGCGTCCGCGAGCGCTCTCTTGAGATGGCCGTGGGCGCTCTCGATCGAGCCGTTCTCGTGGCTGACGCCCGGATTGTTGCGGGTCGGCGTCATGCCGTAATGGGCGCAGAACGCTTCGTAGCGCTTCGTCAAATCCTCCTTGGCGTCGGCGCCCAGATTACGGAAGGCCGCCGAGAGGCTGTCGCTGCGATGTTGCTCGGGAACGCCGCCCAGCGCCCACAGGGCGTTTTGTAGCCCTTCCGCCAGCGCGACAAAGCTTTCGCCGCCGAGCACAACATGGGCGTGCTCGAAGCCGGAAAAGGGCAAGCGGAAGTGATAAAGCCGGCAGTCGAGTAGCTCGCCGGCGACGGTGACGCCGAGATCGGCCACTTCAGTGAAGTCCGACAGTCCCATCCGGCCCGGCGGATGTTCCTGACGAAAGATCACCTCCCGATCCGGGCCGCTCACCGCCCGCCAAGCCCGGATGCGGCGCTCGAGGGTCCGTCGCGTTCCGGCGCCCAGGTCTGGATGCCGACGGCAGAGTTCTCCGAAGACGGCGATCGGCCTCAGTCCGGGTGCGGCCTTCAACATCGGCACGACTTCATTGTCCCAGACATCGGCGAACGGATCGGCTCGGCGTCGTTCTCGACGCGCCTTCTTCTGGCTGGGAAACCGGGGATCCGTTTCGAACCGGTAGGCGGTTGCCGTGCTAAATCCGGCTTTCGCGCCGGCAATCGCCGGCGAATGGTTGCGACACAAGTTCATGAACAGCCTCATCTGACGATCGGTGACGTGTCGGCCGGGCAAGAAGTCGGTCCTCTCGACAAGAGAAGCCCGATCCCTAACCCAGCCGCCGTTACCGCCAGACGAGGCCACTTGGGCGCTCGCCGCCGCCGCGGGGATCTCTACGGTCGGGCTACGCCCTTCCTTCGTCACCCCCGCGGCGGCGCATTCTCATCCTGATTGTCGTGCAATTCTTATCCTGATTGTCGCGCCGCACGCGAGGAGAATAGGCTTGCGCACATACGTGACGCGTGCGGCTTTCACCCATGCGGCGACACTCAGCAGGGCGTCCGGTTCAGGATCGGAAGGTTGGAAAACGAAAGTCGGGAAATTTCTCGAAAATGGACGATATGTTCGCCTGAGCCGCTGGCGCCTTCCAGGATGACGCCCATCGTCGGCAGGACATCGCGAAGGACATCGAGAATGAAATCGCGATCTTCCGGAGCGTCGATGAACTGCGCCTTGCGCGCCGAGTGAGCAGCCAAAGTGGAATCCAATTCGAAACTCCGCCGCCACCAAAAACTCGCTAATGCTCGGACAGGCTCCTAGACTGGCCGATTGCGTCCATAACGCTCGTGGCTCGACACCCAGTCCCCGGCCAGGATCGCGCAAGAGAGCGAGATATCGCCGGCCAACGCCACCGCCGCGCAGATTTCCGCAAGCTTATCGGCCTTGCCTGCGCCTTGGCAGCCAAGCATGGCGAGGCACTCACTCTGGGTGGCAAGCGCGGTCCCGCCACCGACGGTGGCGACGATCAGAGCGGGCAGCGTGATCGACCAGTAGTAGTCGCCGTCGTCACGCAATTGGGCGTAGACGATCGCGGCATGCAACTCTGCGACGTTGGCGGCATCTTGCCCGGTGGCGATGAACATTGCAGCCAGTCCGTTGGCTGAATGGGCGCCGTTGTTGGCTGAGCCTGCAAGGAAGGCCCCGGTCTGGGAAATCTGCCGGGCATAGAAGAGCTCCCTCGGATCCACCCGCATCAGGCGCTTCAGTGATTCCTTTCGGACGACCGCCTCGGCCACGACGCGTCGCCCGCGCGTCGCCGGCATATTCATTTGCGAGTGCTTCTTGTCGGTGTCGGTGTTGCCGGACAGGATGTAGCGCGCCCCGCCCGGGCGATTGGCCCTGATCCACTCACAGGCCGCGTAGGTCGCCTTGCCGGACATGTTCTGGCCTGCCGCATCCCCAGTCGCATAATTGAACCGCAAATGCCGGGTCGGCCCGACCGCGAATTGCTGGATCGACGTCAGCTTGCCGAAACGCGTAGTCGCCTCGGCGGCCGCCTTGATCGCGGCGAAACTCCCGTCGACCCATTCTCCGAAGTTTCGCGCCTCAAGTGCGTCGTCGAAGATGAACACGGGCGAGCGCTGCATGGACTGCGAGACGACCGTCGTCTTCGCGCCTCCGCATTCTGTGAGGAGACGCATGCCGCGATTGTAGCTCGCCACCAACGTCCCCTCCGTGGTCGCCATGGGAACGTAGAAGTCGCCGCGAGCGTGCTCGCCGTTGACTCGAAGCGGTCCAGCCAGCCCGATCGGCACCTGCGCCGCGCCGATGAAATTCTCAATGTTGCCCTGTAGCGTCTTCGGGTCGAAGGAATACCGGCCAACATGGTCTAGGCGCGCGTCTGTTCGCTCCTCGACGAAAGCACGGCGTTCGACGGCCGCCTCGGATGTGTAATCGTTGGCGCGGCTCCGAGGTATGCGGTTTGGCGCGCTAAGCGGGGACTCGGTCATGGACACGCTCCTCGAGCGGATGGCGCCAGCGAGGCGCCAGCGAGGTCAGGTGGAGCGCCACGCAGCCAGTCCCACGACGGGCGGCCGAGCGCCACCGGCGAAACCGCCGTTCCGAGTTGGCTAGCAACTCTTTGCGCGGGTCGGCGCCCGGCGCTTGCCGCTCACAGGAGGCGAGGCAGGCGGTGCGGGCACGCCAGACGCCATTCCCACGGTGCGTTTGGCCGCATGCGGTGCGGACGCAAGCTTTTGTCCCTTCGCCTTTCGCGTCAGGGCCTCCGTTCCGTCTGTAGCTGCGGCGCGGGCGCGGTCGCCGTCAAGCTGGCGCAGCAACGCCTCTGTCGTCGCGCTCAAAGCCTCGATGTTTCTGGTCAACGCGCTGCCCTTCTCCGCCTTCGACGCGCGCAGTTCCGCTTTCGCTTCGGCGAGCTCGATCGGGGTGTGCGCGGCGACCGGAGCCGGCCTCGCCGTCACCGCCATCGTCTCGATCACCTCGGGCCGGCTCAGGTTCGCGTCGGCTTTGCGCATCGCCGCGAAGTCTTCAACAATGAAGTCGGCAATGCGCTGCGCGTCGGGCACGGTTTCGCTGCAGGCGATGAGGCCGAAGTCGAGCTGATCGAGATAGCTCTGTACGGTCATGTTGAGCGCGCAGCCGTGGTAGGGAATCGAAACCGGAAAATAGTGCGTGGCCGGCGCGCCGACGCAATACATGGCCTGCCTCGGGCCGGGGACGTTCGAGATAGCAGTATTGAAATACGGCCAGAGGTAGTTCGCCGCGCGCGCGCCCGCCCAAACTCGCGTCAGCGCCATGACGAGGAGCGGCGCGCCGAGAATCGAGACGTCGGTCGTCACCAGATCACGCATGTCGGCGAAAAGGTTCTTCGCCTGCTGGCCGGCGGCCTGCGCCGCGGCGAGCCGGGGCAGCGGCTCGGCCACGTCCGTCGGCAGGCGGGAAAGCGTGAACATGACCTGATTGTTGAGCTGCGCATTGCCGAGAGGCCGGACCGACACCGGCACGCCTGCGGTCAGCGGCTTGTCCGGCAGCGCGGAATGCTCGATGAGGTAGCGGCGCAGAGCGCCAGCGCAAAGCGCTAGCACGACATCGTTGATCGTCACGCCCCGCGACTTGGCGAGCGCCTTGACGTCATGCAGCGGCAGCGATGAGGTCGCATAGACGCGATGCCCGGAGATAACCTTATTAAAAGGCGTCCAGGGCATGTCCTTCACATAGCTGTAGAGAAAGCGCGCGTCGCGGCCGAAATGCGGCGCGACCTTGGTGAGCGCCCTGACGACGCCCGGCAGCGACTTCACCGCCCGCCAGCCTTGGCGGATGAAATCGCCGACGGCCGTGCTGGTGAGCTCGATGAAATCGGACGGCTCGACGTCCGGTGGGACGATCCTTGCCGGCAAACTCTCATCCTCCGCGCCGGGCGCAAAATCGTAGGTGACGCCAAGCGTCGCCATGCCGGCGATCCCGTCCATCGTGCTATGGTGCACCTTGATGTAGACGGCGAAGCCTCCGTCCTCCAGCCCTTCGATGAAGTGGTACTCCCAGAGCGGTCGGCTGCGGTCGAGCGGGACGGCGTGCAGTTGTGCGATCAGCGCCCGTAGCTCCTCCATGCCTCCGGGCCTCGGCAGGGCGGCATGACGGATGTGGTAGTCGAGGTCGATCTTGTCCTCGACGACCCAGGCCGGATGGTCGATGCCAAGCGGCGTCGGCTCGAGGCGGCGGCGATACGAGGGGAGGAGATCGAGTCGGGCCGCCACATGCTCGCGGAAGCGGGCGAAGAAATCGTCCCGCGGCAACGTCGGCTTGAAGGTCGTCACGCTGGCGACGTGCATGGGCGTCTCGGGCGTCTCCATGTAGAGGAAGAGCGCGTCGAGCAAGGAGAGGCGTTTCATGGCGAGCCTCCGACGGCGTACGTGACCCTGCTTTGCGCTGCGTCCTCGGCCTTGAGACAGTGCTCAGCGATTTCATCGACAAGAAGCGGGATCAGCGCTTCGGGCAGAAAGTGGCCCATCCCGGGGACGATGCGCAAGCGCGAGCCGGGGATGTTGGCGGCGGTGTCCTCTCCTCCGGCCGAGGGCACCAGCGGATCGTGGGAGCCGTGCAGGACAAGGGTCGGCGCGCGAACGCCCCGAAGCTTCAGCACCCGAACTCGGGGCAGTCTGGATAGCGATCATTTGACGCCCGAAACCGTCGGGCCGATAGCTGCGGCGCACCGCGCGCTCGACCCTGGCGAGAAGCTCGGCCTCCGTCGGCGGATAGTCGGCCCCGCCGATGAGGCGGAACATCTCCATGTAGCGGCGGACTGCCATCGCCTTATCGCGCGGGCGCGGGCGAAGCAGCGCGCGCCGCACCTTGCTCGTCGGGCCGGGCAAGGCGGGATCGCCGCTCGTCGACATGATCGATGTGAGGCTCTTGACACGTTTGGGATGCTCGATCGCGACGATCTGTGCGATCATGCCGCCCATCGATGCGCCGACGACGTGGGCCTGACCGATTCCGAGCGCGTCCATCAGGCCGACCGTGTCGCGCGCCATGTCGTCGAGCGTATAGGGCGGCCTCACCGGCAGACCGAACAAGGCGCGCGCCATCATCGCAGTGGTTGCGAGCGGACCGGCAGACGGCATGCGGGACGAGAGGCCGGCGTCGCGGTTGTCGAAGCGGACAACGTGAAAGCCGCGGGCGGCGAGCCTCTCGCAAAACAACTCCGGCCACCCGATCAGCTGCATGCCGAGACCCATGATGAGCAAAATGACTGGCGCGTCGGGCGGGCCCGTTTCCTCATATTCGATGGTGATGCCGTTGGCTTGGACCGCACTCATTTCTTGACCTCTTTTCCGGCTGCTCCGCCGTCGAAAAAATGCGCTCGCCAAGCCGCCCCGACTATCCTCGACAAAGGCAGGAGATCGAGTCGGGAGGCTACGTGCTCGCGGAAACGAGCGAAGAGATCATCCCTCTGCGTCGCCGGCCTAAAGATCGTGACGCTGGCGATGTGCGTTGGTGTCTCGGGGGTATCTGCGTAGAGCAGGAGCGCGTCGCCCAAGGAAAGACGTTTCGTGGCTAACCTCCTGCAGCGCGCGTACCGCGCTTTGCGGCGCGTCCTCGGCCGCGGGACGGTGCCCCGCGATTTCATCGACGAGCAGCGGAGCCAACGCCTTAACGAGTTCGCGGTCATAGCCAATCGGCCCGGTTGTGCGCGATGGCGGCGCCGTCGTCCGAAACCTCGTAGAGAATCGTCTGGTATGCCATTGGGCGCTCCTCGACGGGGGGGCTCAGAACTTGCTAAAGCCGCCGTCGATCACCAGACAGTCGCCAGTGTGATAGGACGAAAGCGTGCTCATCAGATAAACGGCGATCCCGCCGAAATCCGCAGGATTTCCGAAGCGGCGCATCGGAATCCGCGGCATCATGGCGCCGACAAACTTCTCGTTGGCCCTGGCGCCGGCTGTCATGTCGGTCTCGACCCAGCCCGGCAAGATTGAATTGGCGGTAACGCCGTAGCGCGCGTGCTCGACCGCGACTGTGCGAACAAGTGCATTGATTGCCGCCTTGGTCGCGGCGTAATGCTCGCCGCGCGGCATGCCGAACAACGACGCGAGGCTCGACGTCGCCACGAGCCGGCCGAAGTGGTCGCCGCCCTCGGCGCGCTTGATCATGTGCCGGACCGCCACCTGAAAGACGTGAAAGACGCCATCGAGATTGGTTGCAAACATGCGTCGCCATTCGTCCTCCGACCGGTCGACGAAGGGCTGCCGACCCGAGGCCCCCATGCCCGCATTGGCGAAACAGCCATCGACCCGGCCGAAAGCCTGAAGCGTTCGGGCAAAAGCTTCCTCGATCGCCGCTCGGTCGGTGACGTCGCAGGTCCGCGCCTCGACCCTCACCCCACATTCACGGAGTTCGGCGAGCGAGGAGCGGTTCTTCTCCGGATTGCGGCCCCAGATCGAAACGGCGCATCCGGCCCTCGCTAGCCCCTTCGCCATGCCGAGGCCGATCCCGCCATTGCCTCCGGTGACGATCGCAACGCGGCCGGTAAGATCGAAATCACCCGACATGGAAGCCCTCTCACGCGTCGCGCTCTTGATTGGCGACGGTCCAACTTGTGTTAGCCGATACAAAGCAAGGCGGCGGCGTCTTCGGCGTCGCGCGCCGCTCCATGGATCAGGCGGCGCGCCGACGCTCTTCGGCCTCGCGCAAGTCCTTCTTCGAGATCTTGCCTGCCCCGGTCTTCGGCAGGTCGTCGCACAGCTCCAACTCCCCGATCATCTCGTGCCTGGCGAGCCGGTCTTTCAAGAACGCCTTCAGCTCGTCGAGCGTCAGCGGCGGCGAGCCAGCCTTGAGTTTGACGAAGGCCTTCGGCTTTTCTCCGCGATACGCGTCGGGAACCCCGATGACTCCGGCCTCTTCGACCGCAGGATGCTGGTAGATCGCCTCTTCGATGTTGCGCGGATAGACGTTGAAGCCGCCGACCAGCAGCATGTCCTTGATGCGGTCGACGATATAGACGTAACCGTCCTCTTTCATGATCGCCACGTCGCCGGTGCGCAGGTAGCCGTCCGCCGTCATCGCCGCGGCGGTCGCTTCCGGCTTCTTCCAGTAACCCTTCGTCACGTTGGGGCCCTTGATGCACATCTCGCCGCGCTCGCCGAGCGCAACCTCGCGGGTCGGGTCGGCGATGTCGACGAATTTGAGCTCGATCGCGGGCAAAGGAATGCCACACGAGCCAGGCCGAGCCGCTCCGGCATTGGGCGTGAAGGTGCCGGTCGGCGATGTCTCGCTCATGCCCCAGCCTTCGGCCAGCCGGCAGCCCATCAACTTCTCGAAGTCCTGCTGAACTGCATACGGCAGCGGCGCGCCGCCCGACGAGCATTGTTTGATCGACGAGAAATTCGTCGCCTCGACGTCTGGCAGATTGAGCAACGCGATATGCATCGTCGGCACGCCGACGTAGACAGTGATTTTCTTGAGAGCAATGTCTTTCGCCGCGGCGGCCGGGTCGAAGCGCGGATGCAGGACAATCTCGGCTCCCAGCCGCAAGCCCAGGATGAGAAGCACGGAAAGGGCATAGATGTGGAATAACGGCAAGACGCAAAGTGTGCGCTCCTCGCCTTCGAGTAGCGGATTTGGTCCGACGTGCGTCGTCTCCAGATATTGCGCGCAGGCCGCACTCAGATTCGCGTGCGTCAGCATTGCGCCCTTCGGCTCGCCTGTCGTGCCGCCAGTGTACTGGATCACCGCCAATGCGTCCGTCAGGTCGCCTAGCGGGTGGGCCTGAAAGCCGCCGTCGTTCTCGAGCAAATCGCGGAACGCGAGCAGACGTTCGCCCTGCTTCGGCTCGCTAAGCATTCCGCCGGCCGTCATATGGGCCTTGACCGGGTCCGGCGCGAGCGCCCATTCCGCGAATTCGCCGACGATCAGCCTCTTGAGGCGCGTGGTGGCCAAGAGTTTCTCCGCCTGCGGATAGAGGGAGGCGAGATCGAGGGTCACGAGTATGTCGATCTCGCTGTCCTCGATCTTGAACTCCAGCCCGCGCAGCGACTCGAGCGGGGAGATATTGACGACTGTTCCACCCGCCTTCAGCACGCCGAAGAAGGCGATCGGGTAATGGGGCGTATTCGGAAGATAGAGGCCGACGTGCACTCCCGGCCCGACGCCGAGCTTCTGGAAGCCCACGGCGGCGCGATTGGCGAGCGCTTCCAACTCCGCATAGGAAATCCGCTTGTCCATGAATTGCAGCGCCGGAAGCGAGCCGAAGCGCTTGGCCGCTGTTTCGAGGATGCTTTGCACCGGGCAGAATTCGATCGGCGCGTCCCAGCGTGCGCCGAGTGGGTATGACTTCAACCAAGGATGGGCGTTCATTGGATGGGCGTTCATTGGTTCCTCCGGTTTTCCTGCATTACACAACCAGCTCGCCCTTACGCCTCTTGCGAGCGACATTGAGCAAGTAATCGTCCACCGACGCAGCGGCCTCGGGATTGAAGCAGACTTTGGCGCCAACGGCGTCGTCCTTGTCGCCGAGCACCAGACGCTCGTTCTTCGCCACTCCCGCGAGGATCGCCTGCGCGGATTGCTCGGCTGATTGCGCGCGTTGAGGCGGCGGCACGCCGCTCGCCTTCCAGATCGCGGTCGCCGTCACGCCTGGCGTCGCCGAAGTTACGCGGATGTTCTCGTCCCAGAGCTCGTAGCGGAGGGCGAGCGTCAGCGCGTTTAGCGCAGCCTTCGTGGCGGAGTACTGCGTCATTTGCGCCATGGGCGCGAACGCGATGCCGGAAACGATGTCGACGATATGCCCGCCGCCTTGCTGGCGCATGATTGGCAGGACGGCGCGGATTCCGTAAAGAGCCCCGTAGAAGTTCAGCGCGAACGCCTTCTCCCAGTGCATGTTCGTCAGTTTGTCGAATAGCCCTCCAAAGCCGGCGCCCGCGTTGTTGAACAGGATATCGATGCGCCCACCGAACTCGGCGGCGTCGCGAATCATGGCCTGGACCTCGATTTCATTTGTGACGTCGCAATGGAGCCCGAGCGTCTTTCCGGGATAGGCCGTGTCCAGCCGCGTCGTCTCGCGTTTGAGGTTCTCTTCGTTAAAATCGGCGAGGACGACCTTTTTCGCCCCATAGGAGAGCATGGCCTCCGCAAGGGCCAACCCAACCCCCGACGCCGCTCCCGTCACGACGGCGACCTGGTCCTTGTAGTAGTCCCTCGTCGAGGTCATCGTCGGTGGGCTCCCATAAGATCCCTAAGTCTCGCAAACGTCGATGAAGAGAAGGCGAGCGCCCCAAAGCCGACGTTCCCCGAATAGGCGTCCGCCAAGAGTGGACACCTTATTCGGGGAGCTGGTTTGCGACCGCGTTTGATGCGCAAACCGCCGTCGGAGTCTCGGCTCGTTCTTCCCACCTCAATGCGCTGCGGCCATTTTGAGCGCCACGGCATCATTGAACTTCTTGCCCATCCAGCCGACGCCCAACCGGCAAGCGACATAGACGGACAGGAACACCACGAGGAACTTCAGGACCATCGCGGTTCCGAAGGAGACGACCACGACGCCTGTGACAGGCGGGATCAGGGCGAACAAAATCCCGAGCCCCACGCCCAACAGGAGGATGAGGCCGAAGAACAGGAATCCGTTGATTCCGCGTGCCTTGCCCGAGTAGGACATCTCGCCTTCCCACATGTCCGATGCCGTATGCGCCATCACCGCGAGGAAGGTGAAGCTGCACACGAACATGAAGGTGATGGCGAAGTCCGGCCCGAGCGCTGCGACCGGCACGAGGCCTGGCCCGACCCTGTCCGCAATCGCGGCCGCCGCGTACGAGAAGCCTCGATACGCCAACGGCATGTTGATGATCGTCTGGAAGACCAGGTTCGGGATGATGTAGGTCAGCCAGATATGCCGGGTCTTCGAGGCCACCGCCTTTGCCCGGAACGCACCCTGCGCCACGAGCCCGTCGATGTCGGGGAAGATGTTCAGCCGCACAATGATCGCGTAGGGGACGACGAAGAGGAGAGACGCCAGCGTCACGACCAGGGGCGAAGGCATCCAACCCGTGTGGTAGACGAGCCAATAGATGATGGCCGTTCCGACTGCTGCGAGAACCACGCCCAAAGGCGCAGTCGCAAGCAGCGGATTGGCGATCGGCGCGAGCGCGCCGGTTTTCTCGTCCTCCTGAACCTCGACCTTGTCCTTGACGACTTCCGCCCGGGCCGCGAACAGAGTTCCGGCCGGGAGGAAGACGATGAAGGCGAAGAACACCGTCGCGAAGAAGCCGACGACCGTCCATTCGCTGTATTCCTCGCCCATGACCTTGAAGGTCAGGAGCGCACCCAGCGCGATCAGAACGGCGACGACGATGAAGTTTAACGCGACCTGTTCCCAGAACAGCTGGCTTACGCTTAATTTCTTGTTTGTCTCGCTCATGACCGCCACTCCTTTTTCGTGCCCCCTCTTTTCTGAGCCCCGAGCCTTGTCCGTCCTCCGGTTGCGGCGCTACGCCGCCTCATCCCGCAGGTGCATTTCGCGCAGCTTCTTCTTGTCGATCTTGCCGACCGAGGTCAGCGGCAGCGTATCGACGAATTCAACGCGCTCCGGCACGGCGAATTTCGAGATCATGCCCTTCTGGACGAACCCCATCACGTGGGCGCGAATCTCGTCCCTGCCGATCTTTCCTTTGAGCTCCGGCAGCACGTTGACCAGCGCCAGCGGCCGTTCGCCCCATTTGTCGTCATGCACGGCGATCACCGCGGCCTTCGCCACGCCCTCCATCCGCAGGATGATGTCCTCGAGGTCGATCGAGGAAATCCACTCGCCGCCGCTCTTGATGATGTCCTTCAGGCGGTCGGTGATGTGCAAAGTGCCATCGGGATTGATCGAGCCCATGTCGCCGGTATGCATGTAACCGCCGGCCCAGAGCTGCTCGGACGCCGCGGGATTGTTCAGGTATCCCATCGTCAACCACGGCGCGCGAGCGACGATCTCGCCGGTGGCCTGGCCGTCATGCGCCACGTCCTCCATGTCCGAATTGACCACGCGCAACTCCACCAGCGGCGGCGCGTAGCCGGGGTTGATCCGGAACTCGACCTCATCGTCGATCTCTCCCGTTGTTTGAGCCGTGGTGAGATGCATGATCGTGAGGGTGGGGCAGGATTCGGACTGGCCGTACCCGGCGTACACGTCCATGCCGCGCTTCATAGCGGCCTTTGCCAGCGCGCGCGGCAGCGCAGAGCCGCCGACGATCATCTTCAGCTTCGAAAGGTCCACATCCTGGCTGCCAGGCGCGCTCAGCAGCATCTGCAGGATCGTCGGAACGCAGTGCGTGACGGTCACGCCCTCGTCCCTGATCAGACGCAGGAACACGTCGGGCGCATATCGGCCGGCATAGACCTGCTTCAGGCCGACCAGCGTAGCCGAGTACGGAACGCCCCAGGAATGCACGTGGAACATCGGCGTCATAGGCATGTAGACATCATCGCGATGCAGCCGTCCCTGTACCGTCGCAACGCCTAATTCGACTAAAGTGGAGAAGACGTGCAGCAGGATCTGGCGATGGCTGAAATACACGCCCTTCGGCTGCCCGGTAGTGCCGGTGGTATGGAAGGTCGTTGCGCGCGTCCTCTCGTCGAAGTCGGGGAAGACGAAGAACGGCGAGCTCGAATTCGATCAGCGCCTCATATTCGCCGGCCACCGGCAGCATCGTCGTCGGAAGCACGGGCCGGTCGTTGAGCAGGATGTAGCGGCTCACCTTCGGCAGCCTGGCCGCAAGCGGCTCGATCAGCGGCAGGAAGTCCACATTGAGCAGCAAGGTCGTGGCGCCGGTGTCGTTCAGCGTATAGAGCAGCTGCTCGGGCGGCAGGGCGAGATTCCCCGTCTGCAGCACTGCGCCCATCATCGGAATGGCAAAGTAGCATTCGTGGTAGCGGTGGCTGTCCCAGTCCAGCACCGCGACCACGTCGCCCGCCTTGACGCCGAGATCGGTCAGCGCGCTGGCCAGCCGCCCTAAGCGGTCGCGGAACTGCCGGTAGGTGTGCCGGCGCTCGCGATAAACGATCACCTGCTCGGACGACCGGGTCAGCGGCGCGTACAGCAGGTGCTTGATGAGCAGTGGAAACTCGTAAGCTGAAGGGGTGACTTCGATCAGATTGTCCGACATTGTTTTCCTCCGGTTCGCCGACTGCGAACATCGCACCGCCAGCCGAGCGAAGCGCGGCCTCGAATGAGCCGTGCGTGGTGGGTGATGAGGAGCGCGGTTATTGTTTAATGTCCTGATTGCCGAAACGCATCTCCCCCAGCCTTCGCGGCACCCTCGCGCCCCGTGCGCGGGAAAGTCCATTGGACATAACGCCTCAGGGCGGGAAGTCGTTGAGGGCGATCCCGATCGCGTCCCAAAGGCGTCCGACGGTTCAGCGCGCCATTTTGCGCAGCGCGTTTTTGAGTTTGGCGAAGAGCTGTTCGATTGGATCGAGGTCGGGGCTGTAGGCGGGCAGGAACCGTTGGCTGGCTCCCGCTGCTTCGATGGCTTGTCGAACTCAGGCGATCTTGTGGGAGCTCAGATTGTCCATGATGACGATGTCGCCGGGAGACAGGGTCGGCGTCAGAACTTGCTCGACATAGGCGAGGAACTTTTCGCCGTTGATGGGGCCGTCGAAGACACAGGGCGCTGTGACGCCGTCGCAGCGCAATCCGGCCAGGAAAGTCGTGGTCTTCCAATGTCCGAAGGGCGCGTGAGCGATCAGCCTCTTGCCTTTTTCGCATCGGCCATAGCGGGGCGTCATGTTGGTCGAAGCCCGGGTCTCGTCGACAACCAGCCGTCGAGGATCGAGGCCTGGTTGCGTTTCGCGCCAATTGGCGCGAGCGGCCTCGACATCAGCCCTGCATTGCTCGGCGGCGCGAAGCGTATTTTGAAGGTCAGCTGCAGGCGTTGCAAGAAGCGCCCGACCGCCGAGCGTCCCACCTTGATGCCGAGCCCCGTCAGCTTTCGCCAGAGCTCCGTGACGGTCACATCGGGCTGTTCGGCCACCAACTCCCGCACCTTGTCTTCGAAACCGATCAACGCCGACCGCTTGTGTCCGCCGAACTTGCCCGGCCCATAATCGCCGGTCGTTTCGTAACGGTGCATGAGCTTGATCACGCAACTCGCGCTGACCTCAAACATCCGAGCCACTTCATGCCGGCTCCGGCCCGCCTGAACCGCTCGAACCTTGCGCTCCCGCAAATCCCGCGAATAGGGCTTCGCCATCCATGCTGGCCTCCTTCCCAGCCAACATGGTGAATCATGATTCGCCCCCTCTTGAGAATCCCTCCAATCAATTCTGCCTATTCGGGACCCGCTCTAGCGTTCTACCGAGTAGCGGTCTACTTCACTGACACAATCAGATGGGTCACAAATGTGCGCGGACATGGGCGACTTCGGGCATGTCACGAACTGTCTGTGTCCTCCGTCCCGCGGAAGATCACGAGCGTCGCCGATCGCAATCGCCCGCTCAAGCGTGTGCAGCGGGGCAGTTCATTCGGATTTTGAGAGCCGACGAAAGGGTTGCTGGAGTTTGCGACCGCACGGCAGCGGGCGGCATCGAGATAGATCGCCGGCAGCACATCAGGGCCCGAATGCTGGACGGCGCTCCCCTCGCATAACCGCCGGGCCGTTTCCAGCCAAACTACGGTAAGTCCGGGCTCTTATATTACCAGGTAGGCTGTGGGTGGAGAGTCTTCAGCCCCCTCGTTGGGTGCGAATCCCGACCAGACCGTGCGAAAACTCGTCGAGGTTGATGGGATGCGACGACTGAGCGTGCGGATCGGCGCTTTTCTCGCGTTTCGGGCTGAAATCGCGCCGATGGCCTCTTGGAAGGCATGGGAGGACCGCCATGGGCGGTTTTGCCACGAAACAACGCGATTTTGGCCTCTGTCATGCGGCGACGGCCGCCATCATCTTGTCCATGCCGAGAATATTGAGTGCTCGCCGCAAATTGTAGACGAGCGCGGTCAGGTTGAATTCGGCGCGCACTTTTTCCAGGCCGCGCATCAGGAACGCGCCCTGATTCATCCATTGCTTGATGCTGCCGAACGGATGTTCGACCGTCTCGCGACGGCGGTCGAGAACTTCCGGCCTCGCCTTCAGGCGGGCCGCCATGCGGTCGAGCGCGTCCTCGTGCTCGAGACGCGAGACGACGCGATAGCCGGCGTCCGTGCAGCGCGGGCGTAGCGGGCAATCGCGGCACGCCGCCGGGTTGCCGTAATCGACCTTCGTCATCTCGCGCAACTTGCCATGGCGGAGCGGCCTCAGTTCGTGACCGCCCGGGCAAGCGTATGCGTCCCGCTCCGGATCGTAAGAGAACTCGTCCTTGCGGAAGAAGCCATTGCTGACCGAAGAGCCGCGTTGGGGTCTGGGCACATAAGGCGTCAGCCCCGCCTTTTCGCAGGCGGCGATGTCTTCCGTCTTGAAATAACCCTTGTCGGCGACGACGTCGATCTTCTCGACTTCGAGGATCTCGCGCGCCGGCTCGGCAGTCGCCTGCAACAGCCCCATGTCGACGACCTGGTTGGTCACTTCCTGTTCGACGATCAGCTTGTGCTTGGCGTCGACCGCGACCTGAATGTTGTAGCCGACAGCGACGCGCGTGTGCGCCGCCATGGCGCGGCTGTCGGGATCGGTCAGGGATATCTGGTCTTCGCCCGTGCGTTCGAGCTGCTTCAGCATGGCGTCGTATTGGCCGCGCTTCTTGCGCAGTCCCTCGATCTTCTCGGCGAGATTTTTCACCCGCGCGCCGCTCGTCGCCTTTTCCGCGGCGTCGCCCTCGTCGAGCCGCTGGAGGTAATCGGCCAGCCGCTCGTCGGCCGCCTTGATGAATTTCGCCAGCGAATTGCGGGTGAAATTTCGATCCTTGTTGTTGACCGCCTTGATGCGGGTCCCGTCCACCGCCAGCAGTTCGCGTCCGAACAGGTCGAGCCGCTTGCACAGCAGCGTGAATTGACGAAACACCGATTTGAAGGCGGCGCGATTGTCGGCGCGGAAATCGGCGATGGTCTTGAAGTCAGGCTTCAGCGTTCGCAACAGCCAGATGACCTCGATGTTGCGATGGCATTCGGCCTCCAACCGCCGGCTCGAACGCACGCGATTGAGATAGCCGTAGACGTAGAGCTTCAATAGATCGCCCGGTGCGTAGCCCGGCCGTCCCGTCGCCTTCGGCTGAACCCGCCCGAAGCCTGCCTCGACGAGATCGAGCCCATCGACGAAGGCGTCGATGAAGCGGACGGGATTGTCAGGGCCGACGTAATCGTCCACCGCTTCGGGCAGAAGCAGAAGTTGGTCGCGTTCGAAGCCGGAAATGTGCGCCATACCCGATTTTAATATGGCGCCAGTGATTCGTGAATCCCTCAGGCCGAGTTTTCGCACGGTCTGCGACAGATCCGCACCCTTGCGATTTATCGCGGCCCGCTCCTCCGACTTCCGTCCGAGTTCGACCGGTAAGGGCGCGGATAGAAAATCGCTCGCATGCCGCCGCGGTCGAACGGTTTCCAATTGTGCTCCGGCTGCGCAAGGCGGTCTGCAATGGCGTACAGTGCAGCAGGATGGTGGCCCATGCCAGAGTGACTCGATCTGACCTCGATGCTTTCAGACTGGGGGCCGGCATCCTCGACGCAGCACTGCCATGCCACGATACCGTCGCTGCGGCTGAAGATGGCTGTCGTGGGCACGGCCGGCGGGAACTGAACGTTGGCTGTCACCCGCGCCTCCTCGACGGTGTGATCTGAGAACATTTCGTAGAACTTAGTAGCGTGGGTCGCCTTAGTGTTGCCCTTGAATGGGCTTCCCAGCGTTATCACCAGCCGTACGTCGTCGACCGCCAGTTTCGCGAGTTCACGCGCGTAAACACCACCCAGGCTCGAGCCGATCAGGCTCACCTTGCGGCCGGACTGACCGCGCAACTCCCGGAGTCGCGCGAGGAGCCCTTCCGTTAGCCCGGGCCGCAGCCCGAGATTGCGACCGTGGTTCCAACCATGCGCTTGATAGCCCTTGGCGCGCAGAAAGGTCCGCAACGGCGCCGTCGAGACATCGCTCGCGAAAAATCCCGGAAGGATCATCACCGGATGGCCGTCACCGGACGGAAGGCTGCGATGAAGGAGGGGATAAGCCCCCAACAAGGCCCCAAACTCGTAGACCGCGCGCCGCTCACCCAACAGCAACCGGCGCGAGGGCGGCTTGGCGGCCTCAGAATGCACAGTCATATGTGTCCCTCCGTTCATACCGGGCCGACGGTTAGGCGCCGTCGCCGCAACGTTAATCAGGCCGGCTGGTTCAACTACTTCGGCAGTCAACAGCAACATGAAAGCTATCCATCGGCCCGTGTCTCTTCAACCCCTACAATACGGGCCGGATGACGCGGAGGCTCTTCCACGCAAATCATCTCGAGCGCGACGCCGAGGCGCTTGGCGAGTTCGAGCGCGCACTGGAAGGCTCTGTCCCCGCCCTGTGATCCGTCATTGGCGACCAGCAGCTTGTCGAACATTCATCCCTCCCCTCACATGGGGTGTGTCCAGTCAAGCTCGATCATTTCTGCATTGTGCATGCTCCTCGTTTGGATCCGAAGCGTGAGCCCGTCTCTTCCATGCAGCCCTGACGACCGCATCACCTCACATCCGGTCGAGCTTGTGGGCTCGGACCAAAATCCCTCATGCTCGAGGGTATCGGGCTCGGGTTGGCGGGACCATCCTTTTTCACGGCGTGTTTCAGCCCAGGGGGGTTGATCCGCGGTCGCCGCCCGCCCGGATCCGGCGAAGCTGTCGCGTTCAGCTTCGCTGGAATGGGGTCAAGTTATTAAGCCATCGCTGGCGTGGAGTGGGGTTAAGTCATCGATCGGGTGATGCGGCCTTGAACACGGCGCCCTCGGGAACGACGCCTTGGGTGACGTAGCGCCACAAGGCGACGAGCAGTTTGCGGGCCAGCGCGACGATGGCGATCCGGCGGATTCGTCCCTTCGCAGCGCCGACGCGCGCGTGAAACCAGCGGCTCAAGGCCGAGTCCGGCTGATGACGCAACCAGAACCAGGCAAGCTCAATCATCGTCTTGCGCAGGCGGCGATTGCCCGACTTCGAGATGCCCTGGTCCCGTTCGACGCCGCCGCTCTGCCAGGGACTGGGCGCCAATCCGCCGTAAGCCGCCACCTGGCGTCGGTTGCCGAAGCTTCGAAACAACGATTCCAGCCAGAGGAGCGAGGCGAACTCAGGGCCCAAGCCTTTGAGCTTGAGAAGCAGAGCGGCGGGGTTGTTGCGTTCCTCGGCATCCATACGGATGAGCGCGTCGCGGGCGCGTTCAACAACAGCCAGTTGCGTCGTCACCAGCGCGATCCGATCGAGCTCCCGGCGGATTTCCTCCTTCAACATCGGCGGCAGATCACGGCCGTCGCCGGTTCGCAGCGCCTCGAGTTGTTCGAAACGATCACGCCGAAGCGGATCGTAGTCCTGGACGCCTTGGCCGCTGAGCAGGCCCCTGACTCGATTGGTATGCTGAATGCGTTCCTTGAGCAGCGTTCCGCGCTCGCGCGTCAGGCACCGGCGATCCTCGTCTTCCCGGCTCGGCGCGCGAACCATGGAACAGACCCACCGCTCGCCGCGAGCCCAGGCCATCAGCGTCCGCAACAGCGTCTCGCCGTCGATCGCATCGGTCTTGGCCCGCCGATGCCTCCGGTTGACCGCGATCGAAGCCGCGTCGACGACGTGGCTCTCAATCCCGTTGGCGAGCAGCAATCGATGAATCCAGAACCCGTCCAATCCCGCTTCCTGAAGGAAACGGAAAGGCAATGGTGTAAGCGCCATGAATGGCAAGGGATTGATCAAGGCTGTGGCCTATCTGCGGACCTCCAGCGCGACCAACGTTGGCGAAGGCAAGGACAGCGACACGCGGCAGCGGAAGGCGATCGAGGACTACGCCAGGGCGGCGGGCTACGAGATCGTCGCCACGTTCTACGACGCCGCGGTGAGCGGGGCCGACCCGGTCGACGCCCGGCCCGAGTTCGCGCGCATGCTCGCGGCGCTTCTGGCCAACGGCGCGCGCACCATCATCGTCGAGAGCCCGGACCGGTTCGCCCGCGACCTGATGCAGCAGCTGCTCGGCCACGACCTCTTGAAGAAGCGCGGGATCACGCTGATCGCGGCGTCGGCGCCGGCGCACTTCACCGAGGACACGCCGACCGCGGTGCTGGTGCGCCAGATGCTGGGCGGCATCGCCCAGTTCGAGAAGACGACGCTGGTGGCAAAGCTCCGGGCCGCGCGCGAGCGCAAGAAGAAGCTCACCGGCAAGTGCGGCGGGCGCAAGAGCTACGCCGAGCGCGACGCAACGATGGTCATGCTGGCGAAGAAACTGGCGCGCTATCCGGTCAACGGGCGCAAGCGATCGTTGAGGGACATCGCTGTCGAGCTCGAGGCTCAGGGCTACGTCAACGAGCGCGGCAAGCCGTTCAACGCGAAGTCTGTCGCGTCCATGCTGACCAGTGAAGGGCGAAGGCGGCAGGACGCCTGACGGGTTTTGCGACATGGCGCAGGCGTGGCGTTCATGTCGCCGGCGCGGGAGGCTCCCGTTCTCCCGCGCCGGCGCTTGCCGCAGCGCCGGGCGTTGGCGGCATGCGGCGAGCCGTCATTCCATTTTGCTCGTCGGACGCCATGCACGCAGCGCGCCACGCCGCGACCTGCTGCTGGGCGTTCCGGGGAGTTGCCTTTGCGGTTTTCTGCCAGCCAGATCGCGGTTTGACCCCCCACCCTAGGGCCTCGTCAGAGCCAGCGCCGGGGGCCCCAGCGACCTTCCTGCGTGCACGCGCATTGTACATTCAGCCTGTGGCAATCTACATGACCCCGCGCATTGCCAGTGCTGGCAGTTTGACGCAAAACCTTCGGAAGCGGGATTTTGCGACATGGCGTTCAAGGCGCATTGCGAGCCTCATGGACCTCGGCTGTGGATGATACGGCCGCTGGGTTTGCCTAGGCTGGCGAGGGCGTTTGGTTCTGCTGCGGCCCCTGCGCCTGCTGTGCGGCAGGCTCCGGCCAAGAAGCCGAAGGGCAAAGGCGGCCGGCCGCGGACGATTGGGGAGCCGTGGCTTGCTGAGGGGGTTAGCCGGCGGACGTGGGAGCGGCGGCGGAAAGCCAAGCCGAAGGGGCGTTCGCTACGAGGCTCTGCCAGCGAGAGGACTGCGTGATGCTGATCGACCGTGCGCCCAAGGCGATATTCGAGCCCGTCGAACTCAAGGACGGGAGAGGAGGTACGTGCGTCTCACGGTCCCAGGCAGGGCGCCGCCTCACCTTGGCAACTTCAGAACGGAAGCGGAAGCGCGCGCGTGGATTGAACAGCATTCAGCCGGGTGGCTTAAGGGCTACACGGGCGGAACGCATGGCTAAGCCCCCCAAGCGGTGACGCGGTCCGGATTGCGGCGATCGTCGCGGCGGGTCAGGTGAGCCTGGAGGATTTGTCAGTGAACCAGCCTGAACCGTGTCCCTTTGTCTACGCGAGCGGCAAAAAGTGCAGTGGCCACATCGTGCGGATCGCAGCCTTCAAGGCCGATATGTCCTGGAGCCGGAGCGATGACGGACAATGGTCGCTGAGCGTCGGCGAGCCGCGATCTCACTATCACCTGTACTGCTCCGAGAAAAATAACCATGCCGGTTTCGGCAGGGACGACGCGCTGAAGTTCTATTATCGCGATCTGCCGCCGACGTTGCAGAAGGTGATTGCGGAGGCGAAGTCGTGACGGATCGCGGCGCGCGGATGGCCGTGCTAACAAAGGGCCATGGCGCGTGTGTTTCAGGATGACCTTCTCGCGGTCAATTCGGCCCGCTTGCGCGCCATGGGCGTGATCAAGCCGGACGCGACGAGCGTCATTGTCAGTTTCGGCGAGGGCGCGGATGCGCTCAGGCACGAGATCAGGCTCTGGCACCGCGCCTGGTCGTGTGGTCGCGGGATCAGCCTGTTTATTTGCCCGCGGTGCGAGGGCAAGGCGCAGTTTCTCCGGATCTATGATGGGCGCCGCAGTGCCGCAAGTGTCTCATTCGTTCGGGGGTGCAGTTTCGGATCGCTTATGGCACGCGGGCGGAGCGGGCGGAGGCTCGGGCGCGGCGGATTGAGAAACTCAGGGCGAAGCTCAACGGCGGCCCGCTTCGGGTGAAGCCTCGCAAAGGGCGCGGGGTCGAGCGGCGTCGGCCCTTGGAGTTGAGCCTGAAGAGGGCGATGGTTGTGGAGCGGCTGGGGCTTCTGGAGGAGGTCGAACGATGGCGTGGGCCAACCCAAAAGTAATTCCGGCGTCATGCGCGCATCTCGAGTTCCGCGAGCTCGAGGCGGCGCTCATCTGGGCCGAGGGCAATGTGACTGCGACGGCCAAGGCGCTCGGCGTGCCGCCCCCGGATCTGCGCCGATTGGTTTATTCGACGAAACTCCTTGAGACTGTCTACGAAGCGGTCGAAGAGATGCTTGACGATGCGCAGCAGGTCCTGCGCGACGCGCTCAGGGGCGCCGACCTGACGCACAAGCTGCAGGCGGCGAAAACCATGCTGACCCAGACCACCGCCGGCAGGCGGCGTGGCTTTGGATTGGGTGCGGCGGTTCTCGACGAGCCGGGCGAGGCGCAGCCGGTCACGATCAAGTGGCTCGAGCACTGACGAAAAGCCGCCTTTAGGACGTCCGACGAAGCGGCATTGAAGCTGCGACGAGCCGATCGCCGTGCTCGAGGCTTGGGGCGGACTCCGGCTCCGGCTTAACCAACTTTCTAAACAATTGATTAAAAGGCCTGCATTAGCCTGCTTCCATCAGCGCACGGCATAGTGGAGAGCGCGAGATGGGTTGGGTTGTTGTATTCTTCACGATCACAGCGCTTGTCATGCTTGGCTTTGTCCTTTGGGCTCCCGACGATAAAGCCAAAAAGGATTGGCGCGACGGGGCCGAGGGCTTGCGGCAGCGACTGGAGCGCGACGGTGTTCCTCGTGCTTAATACGCTGTCCAATTGCCTGTGCCTCTTGCGAGGAACTGGAGCATCATGGGGGCGTTCGTAAGGGAAAGGACGAACGCCATGAACGACAAGCACGACCTCCTGCTGACCGAGGCGATCGACCTCATCAGCCGAGCCAAGGACTTGATCGATTTGCTCCACGCTGAAGAGCGGCGCGGAGAAGCACGGACTTTGCCGCTCAATACCGCTGTCAAACACCTCGCGGATGCGCGCCAGGGGCTTGAGGCGCTGAGCATGCCCGAAGCTCGCGCCGCAGCCGACGATACCCACGCCCCGGTGAAAAGGCGCGCATGACAAATTAATGCGTCAACGTCTCAGCCGTCCTCCGCAATCCGCAAAATGACGTCAGAGTAGCTCTCGCCCGGGCCGCGCACGGCCCTGAGGCGGTCGACCACGTTCAACTCCAGCCAGATCAGGCGCTGCCCCTTAGCGTCAGCCTCCGGCTCGACCGCAACGCTGCCGAGCGGAAGCGTCCGTGCGATTGCCTCGAAGGCGGCCTGGCTGATCGAAATGCGAACCACGATCTGTCCCCCTCCCAGGTCCGGGGCGCGGAAAGCCGGTGGACGTCGAGCTTTGCCTGGGCGATCGACCTGGTGAAGGGCTCAGCGCCAGCCGGTCAGGAGTCATGTCGCCTCCTCATCAATCCCCTTCGCGTCCTCCGCCGCCATCGCGACCGGGACGTCGATGTAACTTCTGGCCACGAGAAAATCGCTCTCGCATGCGAACTTCCACAGGGCCTCAACCCAACCATCGCGCCGGCGCACGTCCCCCCACTTCCTTGGGTGACAGCAGCGCTGAAGCGGCTCAGCAAGCCAGAGACTTCGGCGGAAAACTCCTGACGGGTTTGCATGGGGCAAAGGACCTTTCTCCCCGTCGTCGGCTTTACCATGGCCACGGCTAGGGAGTCCTTGGCCTGAAAAAGCAGAAGATTGGCACACGTTGGCACACCTCGGTGCAAATGGCGGCCTACAGCCCTTGGCAATCCCCGGGGGCCCAAGGAGTCGGGCAGGCCCGCCAGCAAATGACGAAGGAACCCCGATGTTGAAAGCCACAATTAGCGCCGTGGCCATACTGGTCGCGTCGCTAACTAGCGCGCACGCTGACTGCGATACGCTACAATCGCAGCTCGGCCCTTCCCTGGACGCCTTTGTGCGGGCGGGAACAGAGTCCGCACAGGTCCTCCGAAATCCTCCTCCTATTTACAACTTCGAAGGCTGGAAGGTTGCAGTGATGATGCGCCTGCAGGACTACGCCACGACCGGCCGGCAATTGCTCAGTCTTAACCACGCCGTGCTGGACCAG
This sequence comes from uncultured Alphaproteobacteria bacterium, assembly GCA_963787135.1. Taxonomy (GTDB): domain Bacteria; phylum Pseudomonadota; class Alphaproteobacteria; order Rhizobiales; family Beijerinckiaceae; genus Roseiarcus. The sequence goes on from CAWBBW010000009.1 coordinate 43,004, forward strand.
AACTGCGCTGCCAATCGTGCCGAACGTGAGGCCGCGGTCATCAGCATAGAGAGCAAGGTTCGAAAAGCGGAAATATGGGTCGAGCAAATACGCTCTGGCGGTGTGCCGACGCCCTAACCCGACGACTTCCGTCAACCGCGTCGTTGGAGCGTCAGCCCGTTGCGCAAGCGCACCCCATGCGTTCCGACGGCCAGGACGCGCTCGCCGGACATTCGCCAGACAAGGCCGCGCCCGACGTCGAACGGCTCGCCGGGCCGCCAGCCGACTTCGCCGCCTCATGTCCGCACTCGTCGAGGAAGAGGCCGCCGTCCTGAAGCGCCCGGCGCCCAGTCGCCTTCCGCACGCCTTCCGGCTTCTGGCAGAGGATGAGGTATCTTCGTCAGCCGAGGACGAGGTGATCGGTGGCCGTGTCGATGGTGAATCGTCCGAACTTCTTCAGCACGTTCATGCCGAGCAGCGACATGCCGTTATCCGGACCGACGCCAGTCAGCACGTTATTCACGACCTGGCTACCGAGCGAGATCTGCTTAATCATAATGCGTCGCTCGGGGATCTTCTGACCGTCGGCCAGAATCGACGTCCCGGCTTCCGCTTCGACTGCATTGCCGGACGCGATCAGGGCGTCGGCGACCGACTTCGGGACCATGCCGATCATTGCGCCGGTGTCGATGGTCATCATGACGGTCTGGCCGCCCATGCTCACTGGGACAGCTTCGCTGAAGCCGTCATTGCTCGATACCAGAGCGACGACGACGGACTGACCGGCGGCGACCGGCTGCGCCACAGCGACTGGAGCCGGAGCCGACTGCGCGACGACGGGGGCAGGCTGCGCTGTCGGAGTGTTGGGGCGATCGACCACGCAAGTCGCATCGCTATGCATGACGACGGGGGTGTTGGGCTGGCCCTTGTCGTAGAGCGTCTCGGAATAGCGGACGGTGTTGAACTGACCATTATCTAGGGAGACGACATCGCCTCTCATCACGAGATTCGGGTTCTTAGTGAGATAGCCCCACCAGCCGAACTCGCCGGGCTTGTCCATCGTGTTCATGACGTACTGATCGGCGCGATGGATGAGTGTGCCGTCGGCGAGCTTATGATCGGCCCACCATGCCTTCGTGCTGGAGTTGATGCCGACCGCCGTGACGACGACGGGATTGGTTCCGGTCGCGCCGACCGTCTGGACGGGCGCGCTGCAGATGAAGCTGGCATGAGCGGGTAGCGCTGCCGTCAGGACGAGGACGGCGCTGGCGAGGAGGAGCTTGTTCATTTCCGTTTCAATGGCCGATTTCAGGCCCGTCCTGCCTGCCGCTTCATGCCAAAATGTTGCTTTTTGCGGCCTTCCCGCCGCTGCGGCCTCGCGCGCTTGAGGCGCTGGCTCAGGCTGGCGGATGCAACCGCGTATCGAGCGCGAAGGGCTCCTGAAACTCCAGACGATAGAAACCTGCGGCCTTGAGTGGGTCGAAGATCAGGTTCCAGCTATGTGTGGACACCGTGCTCGGAATCGCCACAAAGCGATGGCGACGAAGACGCTCGTCGCCGAAGGCCTGTTGGCCTGCGCTCAGAGCCCCCGGCCGCAGCCAATTGGGGTTTGGAACGTCGTCGCGTTGGACGATGTGAACCTCGGCAATGTCGGCAATCCTCGCCGCGGTGATCACGTAGGGCATTGTGTCGAGGACCCTAAAGCCCTTGTGGACGGCAACCTCCAGGATGGCGGTCGCCGGATCGAGCGAGCAGTAGACGGCGCGGACGCCCCTGCTGTTCCAACGGCCAGGCTCTCGGAACGCCCCTTCCCCGCTATCCCAGGTCGCCGCATGGATCCGCTGGTCGAGGCGCCAGACTAAAAGTCCATCGCCGCCGCCGAGCGCGGCCGGAAGCGTCGTCATGAATAGACATCGTACTCAAGCCGTCCGAGGTAATCTTCGACTAGCTTGACGCCTGCAGGCGTCGTCAGAAGATCGATTGGGCGCTTCTGATCAAGCCCGATCGCCGGGCGTTTGAGCCACTGTTCCGCCTCGTCTTGCGAACCGAGCACGCGGGTTGCCTTGGCCAGAATTTCAGCGAACTTCCAGGTGCGTCCGCTTTGCTGAACGTCCAAAAGCACGACCGGCGTGGTCCTGTGACGCTGAAGGGTGCGAAGGCTCATCCCTAGCGCTTCGGAGACTGAGGTGGCAGGGATGTCGTGAAGCTTGTCAATAAGGCTGGTCAGCGCACCCCGGGGCAGGCCTCGATGCAGCAGCTCATGGGCGTCCAGCTCGCTTTTAATCGGGCTCTCCAAAATAACCATTCCGCCAAGCAGATCAATAATTTCTTGCATCGTGCTCGTCATGGCGGCGAGCGTGTCCGTCTCGAACTCTTTGAAGGGATCGCCGACCGTACCGGCGCGCGCTTGACGCTTTTGGCGCGTAAGATTTTTCGCATCCTGCTCGATCATGGCGGCGAGCGTTTCCAAATCGGGGCGCTTGACGCTTTTGGCGCTTGCTTTTCTGGCGGTGTGCTGTTTCTCGGCCATGCCCGACTCCTTGGTGGCGTCACATGTCGTGAAGCATACGACACTTGTCAATGGCGGCTGCGCGGTTCCGAGGCTCCCCTCTGGCGGTTGTTTATAGGGGACAGTCCCCCAAAAAGACCCCGTCAGGGAGCGGACTTCGCCACCTCTCCTCTTCGAATGCCCCTTCCCGCCCGGAACGGGCGGTCCTTTCGCCGCCGAAGGCGGCCCCATAGGGAGAAATTAATGCTTGGTTCGGTGTTCCAGTCGGCTTTTCGGACTTAGAAGGATCAGGCGCTCCGGGATCGCGGAAATTGTAGGCGTTCGACGTCCGCAACACCCGCCAGCGCCAGCCGTTGTCGCCCAATAGGTCGGGGCAAGCCTCGCGCACCCGCTTGATCCGCTGGACCCATGAGAGGATCCCCGCGTCTTCGAGGGCCCTGATGGCCTCCGCCACCGTCGACCGGGCGCAGTGGGCCGCCTCGGCGATCGTCTCGTAGGACGGGAAGCAGAGCCCGTTTCTGGCGTTGTGGAAGGCCCACAGCAGCGCCTCGAGCACCGCCAGCGCCTTGGCAGTGACGACGCCATAGGCCCTGCCCTTCTCCGTTCTGCGGCTCAGGCAGCGCGCCCAATGCATGATCCGGACCTTGGCGTTGCGGTCGAGGGCACGCGGGCGGCCAAGGCCGAACACCTTCTCGCGGCGTCGGGAGGCCCGACGCCCGCCTGAACGGCTTTGGATGGCAAGACCGGTGGGACAACTTCGCGGGCCCTCAGGCGAGCGCCTTCCACCTGCTGAAGTCGATCGACCTTGGGCCTGCCGATTCTCCGCTGAGGCGTGAAGGCGATATCCTCTTTGAGGAGTTCGGAGGCGGTCCGGGCAACGGCTACACGTGGGTCGAACGTAAGCGGTACGAGAAGACCACTGCGCCTGGTGGTGAAGCCTACGCGTCGGGCTTGAAGCGTATCGGCATCCAGAACTGGCGCAGGGCCTCGACCTTTGCGGGAATGTCGCGCCAGTCGTGTCGGGCGAGTGGCGGCGTTCCCGGGCTGCGCGTGGCTGGGGGCAACGCCGGCCGGCCGGCGTCATCGACGCAATGGATCAGGATCGGCCGCAGCAGAGTGTGTTCGGTCCTGTCCGAGGAGAAGAGCCGCGACCAGACGAGAAGCCGAAGCTTCATGACGGCGTAGAAGCCCATGCACCAGGGCTGCGGGTCGACTTCGCCGTCCGGCGATTGGACGAACAGCGGCTCGAAGCTCTCCGGCCTCGTCGACAGCGTCTCGCTGATCGCGTTGTGGCGCATTAGCGTGACGGCGATCGCCGAGAACTCCTCGGTGTCGCGATTGAAGGCGTCGGGATCGACGCCGAGGAGCGGGCACACCCATTCCTCGGGCGGCATCGAGACCGGCCCGGCGACGACCGCGGCCACCGCGCCGTCGAGCATGGAGAGCGACGTCGCCCGCGGATGTGGAAGCGTCGGCGACCTGGCGCGCTCGCTCATCCACTGTCCGAGCCGCTCGAACGACATGGCGTAGTCCGCCATGGTCGTCTTGACCGGCTTGCGGGCGCCTCGCGTTCCCTGCCGTCGCTTGGATGGCGTCATGCCGCGGCGCGCTTTTCGGCCTCGCGCGCAGCCTCCCAGTTCCAGGCCAGGAGTTCATGCAGGCGGTCATTGGTCGTGCGCCTGGAGACCATCCGCTCCAGCACGTCGGTCAGATAGGCTTCCGGGTCGACGCCATTCAGTTTTGCCGTGTTAAGAAGCGAAGAGAGAATAGCCCAGGTTTCGCCCCCGCCTTCGTCGCCGCTGAACAGCGAATTCTTTTTTCCGATTGCAATCGGCCGGATCGAACGCTCCACCGTGTTGGTGTCCGGCTCGAGCCGCCCGTCGTCCAGGAACGCCGTCAGGCCCTCCCAGCGTTCGAGCATGTAGTCGATCGCCTTGATCAGCGTCGACCGGCGGGAGATCCCGTCCTTCACCGCGACCAGACGGGCCTTCAACGCTTCCATCAGCGGCTTCGTCTCGACCTGCCGCGCCGCGCGGCGTTCCCCGGCGTCGAGGCCGCGGATCCTCTCCTCGATCGCGTAGATGGCGCCGATGCGCTCGATGACTTCCCTGGCGAAGGGCGAGTTCGTCGCCTTGTGCACCTTCACGAAGTTGCGGCGCGCGTGAACGAGGCAATACGCAAGCCGGATCTTGCCAGACGTCTTCGCATCGCCCGCCAACGAGACGTAGGCGGCGTAGCCGTCGACCTGCAGCACGCCTTCGAAGCCCGCCAGTTGCGCCATGATCTCCTTCTTGCCGCGACCGCCAGCGAACACATAGGCGACCGCCGGCGGCGCCTGACCTTTCCAGGCCCGATCGTCCGTCGCATGCGCCCAGAACTGGCAGATCTTCGTGCGGCCGCGTCCCGGATCGAGCACCGGCATTGGCGTCTCGTCACAGAACAGTCGGTCGAAGCGATGCATAGTCTTCAGTTGCAGATCGTAGAGGCCCTTGACCATCCACGCCACGCTCCCCATCCAGCGCGCCAGCGTCTGACGGTCGACGACGACGCCGTGGCCCGCCAGGATCTGCGTCTGACGATAGAGCGTCGACTGCCAGGCGTATTTGGCTGCGGCGATGTGCGCGATCAGCGCCGTCGTCGCCATGCCGCCCTCGACGAGCCGCGCCGGCGCTGGGGCCTGGACGATCGGGCCCTCGCAGGCGCGGCAGGCGTATTTGGGACGGATCGTGCGCAGCACGCGCAGCCACGCGGGGACCCGATCGAGCGCTTCGCTGGTCTCCTCGCCGATCCGATGCATCTGACCCGCGCAGCACGGGCAGAGTGTGGACGCCGGCTCGATCACCTGTTCGACCCGGGGCAGATGCGCCGGCAGCGCGCCGATGTTGCGCAGGGGCTTGCGCCGCTTCGATCTCGGCGTGTCCGATTCCGGTTCGTCGTCGTTGGCCGGGGGCTGCACGTCGGCGGTCCGTTCCAAATCGAACGCGAGCTGTTCGGCGCAGATGATCGCCGAGCGCTCCGATCGCGCGCCGAAAATCAGGCCCTTCAACGTGGCGATCTCAGCGCGCAGATCCTCGTTCTCGCTGTCGAAAGCAAGCACCATCTCGGCGAGAGCCGCAGCGTCCTTGGGGAGATCTTCAGGGCGAATCGCCATGTCAGAGAGCTACACGAAAACGCTCGGAATCGCCAGCAAAACAAGGCGACTCAGCCCACTTTCGTCGGACGCTTGGTCACCTTCGGAACCACGCGCGACCACTCCGAGAAACCTTCAATCAGCATCGCCAGTTGCGCCCCAGTTACGCGCATCGTCCCCTCCCGAACAGGAGGCCAGGCGAAGCTCCCGTCCTCAAGCCATTTTGTCGCCAGAACCAGTCCCGAGCCGTCGAAAACGAGGAGCTTCAAACAACCCGATCGCTTCGAGCGGAACACGAAAACGTCCCCGCTGTATGGCTCGCCGCCCAATCCTTCCGCCACCAGTGCGACCAGGCCATGTACGCCTTTACGGAAGTCGATCGGCTGTGTCGCGACGAACACCCGGACATCCGGGCCGAACGATATCACCGCGTCGACCTCACCGCCGCCAGCACGCGCTCCAGCGTCGCGGCGTCGACGCCGACGGGCACGCTCACTGTCGCGCCCGCGATCGTCACCTCGATCCGTTCCGCCCGACCCGCCACAACGCGAGGCGGGTCGATCGCGTCCGGTCGCGCCTCGACGGCGTCGTCGAGCCTGAGCTGCACGAACTTCGGCTCATCCCTGGACGAAAGCCGCGCCTTGCGCCGCCACACAGTGAGCAATCTCCGGCTCACCCCGTTGCGCCGCGCCACTTCGGATACCTTCACTCCGGGAGCGGCGCTCTCGGCCAGGATCCGCGCCTTCTCCTCATCGCTCCAATCGCGCCGACGCCGCCGTCCTGTGATCAGTTCGACCCGCTGATAAGAGCCGGCATCATGTCTGGCTTGATGCATGGAACGAGCGCCCGTCACATTGTCGAATTCGACGCGCAAGTCTCGCTCAGCCGGACGCCGGAGACGAGGTGGGGGCGGCGTACCGGTTACGTTGTTTCAGACCTACAGCCGTGCGACTGGCCGGCTCACCGGCAATACCCTGCCCCAGGCGAACGCCTACGCGATGATCCAGCGACGCGCGCGGGTGGCCGAGATCACGACCAAGATCGGCAACCACACATTTCGGGCGACCGGCGTCACCGCCTACCTGAAGAACGGCGGGACGCTTGAACGCGCGGCTCAGATGGCGAACCACGCCAGCACGCGCACGACGCAGCTTTATGATCGGCGTGCCGAGGAAGTGACGCTCGATGAGGTGGAGCGGATACTCGTTTGATTGCGCGGGGCGGCGTGAGTCAAATCAAAAGGACGTTCACTGACGGCTTGGCGAATGGATCCCAAAGCCGAAGTTCCTCGATGACTCGGACTGCTGAAAAGACTGTACGCTGGGATTGATCATGGTCGAAGTCTACAAAATCGCGCTTCCGAAGGACAAGCTGATAGCGATGCCGGAGAAGGAGCGAGCGCTCATGATGCTTCTGGGGTATGCGGCAAACCAGGTCAATTTCTTCACTAAGCTGGTGCTGCTGTCGTCGAACCAGGACGGCCCAAACGAGATGGAGCGGAAACTGTCAGGCGGGCAAACGCAGATGTCGCTCCGCATCCTGTCGATCAACCCGAACGCGAAGATACCGGCGATCGTCGACGACGACCCGCCGCCGGCCTATGGCGCGACGCCGGTCAGCGTGTTCGAGTCGGGCGCGATCCTGCTCTATCTCGCCGGGAAGGCCGGACGCTTCGCGCCGACCGACCCGCCCGGCCGCAAGGAGCTGATGGAGTGGCTGTTCTGGCAGGTCGGCAACCAGGGCCCGATGGCCGGCCAGCTCAGCCATTTCCACAACTACGCGCCCGAAGGCCAGGAGTACGCGCTGAAGCGCTACATGGGCGAGTACGAGCGCAATCTCGCCGTGCTGGAGAACCGGCTCGAAGGCCGCGACTACATTCTCAGCGAGTACTCCATCGCCGACATGCTGGCCTTTCCCTGGGCGTTCATCGCCAAGCCTTTGGGCGTCTCGCTTGATGCGTTCCCGTGCGTCGCAGCCTGGCGCGGACGGATCAAGGAGCGTCCCGCCGTCCGCCGCGCCATCGACCTCCACAAGGACCGGCAGAACCGCGGCGAGTTGACCGCCGAGAACAACAGCCTGCTCTACAACCAGACCGCCGGGCACCTCAGAAAGGACCCGACATGAGCGCACCCTACATCCTAGGAACTCCGGCGTGAACTGGTCACCCTGGCCGAGCCGCAACAGCCGCGTCTCGTAGGCGAGGCCGCACTCCTCCAGCATGATCGCGACTTTCCAGCCGTTCGGCGTCGGCGCGTAGAAGAACGTGATCATGGTGCCTCCTCGATCGCCGCGCCGCTCGCGAGCAGCGCCGCGATCTCCTCGGCGGAGTAGCCGGCCTCGGCCAGGATCTCGCTCGTGTCGGCGCCCAGGCCCGGCGCGCCGCGCCGATGCTCCGCCGGCGTGGCGGAGAAGACCGCTGGCGTGCGCGCCTGGCGCAGCCGTCCGGCGCGCGGATGCTCGGTCTCGACGATCAGCGCGTTTGCAACCACCTGCGGATGGCGGATCATCTCGTGCCGCGTCAGCACCGGCGCGCAGGGCACGTCCTCGGCCTCGAGGCGCTCGATCCATTCCTCTGTCGTGCGGCCGCGCAGCATTTCCTGCGTCATCTCCAGCCGCGCGTCCTTGTGAGTGTCGAGCCCGGCGGAGTCGAGGAACCGCGGATCCTGGAGCCATTCCGGCCGGCCGACGGCCCGGGAGAGGCTCTCCCATTCCTTCCGCCGCATCACCGCGACGCTGATATGGCCGTCCGCGGTCTCGTAGATCAGGTCGATGAAGCTCTGCTGCGCCTCGCGCTCGGAATCGTCGCCGATGAAGGTGTAGCCGCTCATGTCCGAGCTCCAGAGGAAGGCGATGACCGCGTCGAGCATGGACAGGCGCACATGCTGGCCCTCGCCGGTGCGCGCGCGCGCCAGCAGCGCGGCGCAGACCGCCTGGGCGCAGGCGTAGCCGGTCAGCTTGTCGGGCAGGATGGTGCGCACCAGCCGCGGCCGCGCCTCGTCGGAGCCGGCTTGCACGGTGGTCAGCCCGCTCAGGCTCTGGATCAGCGGGTCGAACACCGGCTTGGCGGCGAACGGACCATCGAAGCCGAAGCCAGCGATGGAGACGAAGACGAGCTTCGGGTTCAGCGCGCACAGCGTCTCGGCGTCGAGGCCGAGGCGCGCGATCGCGCCGGGACGGAAGTTCTGGATGAACACATCGGCCGAGGCGGCGAGCCGCTTCAGCGCCGCGACGCCACCGGGCGTCTTCAGGTCGAGCACGATCGAGCGCTTGTTGCGGTTGTTGTTCAGGAACGAGGTCGAGAACCCGCCGCGCCGCCGCGCGACATGGCGGGTGTGGTCGCCCGCCGGCGCCTCGACCTTGATCACGTCAGCGCCCTGGTCGGCCAGGATCATGGTGGTCAGCGGTCCCGAGACCATCGTGGTGAGATCGACGACCCGGTATCCGTCGAGCGGTCCTGGCATGGTGGGAGCCTCCCTATGCGCTCCGGGCAAAATAGCACGGGGCGCGCGTTGATTGTAAATCTCGCCTAACTGCGTGGCCACGACCGACGCCTCATGCGCCGCGTCGACCACGCGGGTGTCGCCCTCTTATCTCCGCCGGGATCGCCCGTTAATTGCCCTCCAGAAGCGCGCGGACCCGTTTGCTCCAATGAGTCTTTGTTCCTGGGTGAGTTGCGGCACTACATTTTCTGGCGGCCGCCGAAGCCCTTAAGTCTTGCATAGAGCTCAGTGTACCGGCCGAATCCCTCCTCGTAGTGACCTTTCAAGGCTCGGTTCGGCTCGAACGTCCGCTCGGGCCGGACCATGCGGGCGCCAGCTCCTTCGATGGAGGCGAAGACGCCCGCAGTCGTACCGGCCAATATGGCGGCGCCGACCACGCCGGAATCGAGGTTCTCGACCCGATCGATCGACCGGTCCAAAACGTCGGCCCGAATCTGACACCAAACGGCGGAACGGGCGCCGCCGCCGGCGTGGCGCAGGCGCGTCGCGGACACGCCCGACGAGCTCTCCAGAGCCTCGATCAACAGGCGCACTGAATAGGCCACACCCTCGAGGACGGAGCGGGAGAGTTCGCTTGCGCCCATCGAGCCGTCGAGGCCGGCAAAGGAGGCGCGCGCCGCGATGTCCCAGAGCGGTGCCCGTTCACCCTGTAAATGTGGCAGGAAGATCGGCGCGGGACGTGCAGGAGCGCTATTTGCCGCAAGCGCGGATATCTCTTCAGCGCTGCGGCCCAGAAGCTCGCCGAGCCAGGCGACCGAAGCTCCGCCCGACTGCGTTGGGCCGGCATGCAGCGTGATCCCTTCACAATTCGGAAATGCAATCACGCCCGGCGTTGGCAGGCGCCGCCGGGAAACGATGCCGACGACTTCGCTCGTTCCGCTCAAATAGCCAGCATCGCCTTGCCTGACCGCGCCCACGCCTAGCATGCCCGCCCATCCGTCCATGGTCGCCGTGGCCATGAGCCGTCCGGCGCCGGGCAGGCCCGGACGAATTCGTCCGGCCGAAGCGGTCGGACCAAGCAATGGCGGCAACCGCTCCGCCGCGCCCGGCACGAGGGTAATTAGCTCGTCGATATAGCGAAGGGAGGAGTCCACGACGCCGAACGACGACAACGGGTCGGCGCAGGCTTCGCCGGTCAGAGCGAGGAGGCAATAGTCCTTGGGCGCCATCACCCACCGCGTGCGGTGCCAGATCTCAGGATGGACCCGCGCCATCCAGGCCATCCGGCTCAGCGCGTGGCTTGAATCGAGCGGCAGCGGCGCGCCCCACCATCTCAAGCGAGCCTCTTCGGAGACAAGGCGGTCGAGCGTAGCGGCGTCTTCGGCGCAGCGGCCGTCCTGCCAGACGATCGCCGGCGCCAGCGCCGTGCCGTTGGCGTCGACGAAAACATGGGTGTTGACTTGGCTGCAGAGTCCGATCCCCTCGACAGCGCCCGGCGGAACCCCGTCGAGGACCGCGTCAAGGCCCGCGAGCGTGGCTGACATCCAGTCTTCCGGTGCCTGCTCGACCAGACCGGGCCCCGGCCGCTGCGTCGCGATCAGGCTCGATCGCTGAGCGAGCATGGCCCCCTTTGCATCAAACAGGGCCGCCTTGACCGATGTGGTTCCGACGTCGACGCCCGCGAGAAAAGGACCCGCCATGCTCCCCACTTCCAATTCTAGCGCTTCCGTTTGCAGTTTGTACTCTCAATGCTAGGGTCTCGTCAGCGGAACCAGACCAGAATGAGCGGGAGGGCTGACTTGGCGAAGGGATTTCTTGCTAGACACGCGGGCGCTGCTCTGGCGGCGTCATTGGCGCTCACGATCGCCGGAGGCGCGGCTTTCGCCGCGGCGAAGATTGCGGTGATCACGCCATACCTTGCCCAGCCCGGCACCCAGTTCTACGTTGAGGCCTTTCAGGAGGCGGCCAAGGCCAACGGTTGGGACGTCAACGTCATCGACACCAAGGGCGACGCCGCGGCGGTCATTAGCAGGATCGAGGACGTCTCCAACCAGAAGGTCGACGCGATCGTCATCAACGTCGATCCCGGCCAAGTCGGCGCGGGCCTCGAAACCGCGAAGAACGCCGGGATTCCGGTGTTCGGCATGGACGCCGGCGCAAGTCCGCTCCTTGTGACCAACGTGACAAGCAACGGCTATGCGATGGCGTCCGACACCGCGGCCTATGTCGCCAACCGCATCAACGGCAAGGGCAATGTCGTGATGTTCGTCTATGACGCGTTTCCGCCGGTCCATTCGCGTGACATCATTGCGGACGCGATCTTCAAGAACTACCCCGACATCAAGGTCCTCTCCCGCGTGACTCCCGACGTCAAGGACGGCGGCATCGCGGATTCCCGCGCCAAGATGGAGGCGATTCTGGCGGCCAACCCGGCCAAGGGCAGCGTCGCCGCCGTCTGGGCGGCATGGGATCAGCCTGCTTTGGGCGCGCTGCAGGCGATCGAGGCGGCCGGCCGCGGCGATGAGGGCATCGTCATCACCGGCATCGACGCCAACCCGCAGGCGCGCGAGGCGATCGCCAAGGGCGGCAATTTCGAGGCTTCGATGGCGCAGGATTTCAAGGGCATCGGCCACACGACCGCCGACGCCGTCAAGCGCTACCTCGCGGGCGAGAAGATCAAGCAGAGCGTGATTTACGTGCCGACCAGACTGATCACGTCAGCAAGCGTGAAGGAATGATCGGAGCGCGCCGCCGGCTCGGCGGCACGTCGCTGACATGGCGGCAATGAGCCTGCTCTCGATAGCCGGCCTTTCGAAGTCATACGGCGGAGTCGCGGCTCTTCGCGATGCGTCGTTCGACGTCGAGGCCGGCGAGGTTCACGCGCTTGTCGGCGAGAATGGAGCGGGGAAGTCGACCCTGATCAAGATCCTGGCCGGAGCGGTCAGAGCTGACGCAGGCAGGATCGCGGTCGATGGCGCGCCCGTCTCGATCTTAAGCGCACGCGACGCCCATCGTCTCGGTCTGCGTTTCCTGCACCAGGAACTGAACGTCCTGCCGCGGCTGAGCGTCGCTGAGAATCTCTTTCTCGGCCGCGCCTATCCGACCCGAATCTTCGGACTGATCGACTGGCGCGCGCTCCACGATCGCGCCCGGGCTGTCCTGGCGGGGTTCGGCGCCGCCAATATCGCGCCCGGGACCATTCTCGGCCGATTGCCGACCGCCGACCAGATTATCGTCAGGATCGCTTCGACCTTTGTCGAGGACGGGTCCGGCCACGGCCGCCTCTTTGTCATGGACGAACCGACCGCCGCGGTTTCGAGCGACGAGGTCGAGCGATTGTTCGGGGTCATTGCCGAACTCAAACGGCGGGATTGCGCAATCGTCTATGTCTCGCACCAGATCGACGAGGTGCTGCGGATCTCCGACCGCATCACAGTGCTGCGCGACGGAGTGAGCGAGGCAGCAACTCCAACCGCCGGCGCCACCAGGGCGCTTTTGATCGAACGCATGACGGGTCGCGCGGCGCCTGAGGCGAGCGTGGCCGCGGCGACGTCTTCCCGATCTGCCGTTTCATTGGCCGTTCAGGGCGTGACCGGCCTCGGTCTTTCCGATCTCGCCTTCGAGGTTCGCGAGGGGGAAATTCTCGGAGTCGCCGGCGTCGGGGATGCGGGCGGCGATCGTCTGCTCAAATGTCTCTTCGGCGGAGCGCGGAGCGGCGAGATTTCGATCGCCGGTCGCTCCGTGCGCATCCGCAATCCCGCCGGGGCGTGGCGCCGCGGTCTTGCCTATGTGCCGGGGGAGCGCCGGTCGGAGGGCCTTTTTCTGTCTCATGACATAGCGTTCAACGTCACTCTGCCTCATCTCGGCCAACTCGCCCGTCTCGGCGTCTTCCTCAACCGGCCGGCCGAGCGCGCCAAAACCCTGGCGCTTGGCCGACGCGTTCGCCTCCGGTCGTCGGGGCCGCGCCAGAACGTCTGGCGGCTGAGCGGCGGCAATCAGCAGAAAGCGATGTTCGCGCGCGCGGTTGCCGGCGCCCCGCGGGTTCTCCTGCTCGACGAGCCGACCCGCGGCGTTGACGTCGCGGCGAAGTTCGACATCCATTCGCTCTTGCGCGAGATCGCCGGCGCCGGTGCGTCGATTCTGATCTCATCATCCGACCACGAAGAACTGCTCGGCCTTTGCAGCCGCATCCTGGTGCTCAGGGAGGGGCGGGTCTCCTGCGCCACGCCCGCCTCAGGGCTCACTCCGGCCGGGCTGCTCGCCCTGTGCTACGGCGCCCGGGCGAAGGAGCCTCAACCGTGACGGCAGGGTGAAAGGATCGCGTGCGCGGCGACGGCCCCTGTCCGCCGAATTGGCCCTTCCTGTTCGCGTCCGGCGGTATCTGACGTGAACGCAAGCATGGCCGCGCTGCTCCGAAGATATGGAACCTTCGTCGCCGTCGCGCTGGTCATCGGCTATTTCTGGCTGGAGCTGCCTTCGACCTTCCTCACCGGGCGCAATCTCCTCAATATCTCGCAGCAGACGAGCATGCTCGCCGTGGTCGCCGCCACGATGACGGTGGTGATGGCGATGGGGGACTTCGATCTCAGCGTCGGCTCGATGGCCAGCCTGTCCGGCATTGTGGCCGCGCTCGTCTTCATCTCGGGCGGATCGGCGCCGTTGGCGGTCTGCGCAGCGCTCCTGTGCGGGCTCGCGGGCGGCGTCGTTAACGGAGCGCTCGTCGCCTATGTCGGCATCCTCCCATTTATAGCGACCCTTGGAGCCATGACCGTCTTCAGCGGACTGGCGTTCAAGCTGTCGGGCGGGCAGACCCTGTTCGGCGACGCAATCCCGCATGGCTTCTCGGACTTTGCGCGCGGCGGCGTTCCGCTGCTTTCAACCGGCCTCGTCGCTCCCGACCTTACGCTGATTGCCGGCGCGACGGTCGCGGCGGCGTGGATCCTGCTCGAGCAGACCGTCGTCGGGCGGCGGCTTTATGCGATCGGCGGCAATGCGGAGGCCGCGCGGCTGGCAGGCGTGCCGGTGCGTCCTTTGCGTCTTGCCGCGTTTGGAATCGCGGGTCTTGGCGCGGCGGGCGCGGGCCTCATGTATGCAAGCCGCGTCGCCTCGGCCAATCCGACTCAAGGCGCTGGACTGATGCTGGACGCAATCGCCGCCGTCTTCCTGGGGCAGTCGATGACCGAAGAGGGCGAGCCGCGGGTACCGGCGACCGTAGCCGGCGTCTTGATCCTCGGGATCATCGGCAATGGTCTTACCCAATTGAACGTCAATTCATCCGTCCGCGACATCCTGACCGGCTCGATTGTCATCGCCGCGGTGGCGGTCAGCAGCTATGGAAAGACACACACACGGTGATCGCAATCCAGCTCAAGGGCAGGGTTCGCCCTATTCGATGACCGCGGCTATTCCAGCGATGATGGCAATCTCTGGCCCCTAAGCTCTTGGAATTGTCGCGCGCCCTTGAAGGTCCCGCTTGGAGAAGCGGGAAGTTCCGCTTCGGGCGGACTCTGCGCCTTCCCTGGCAACCCCTGTAGGTCCGCTTCATCCTCCAAATGAGGTGCCGAAGCTCGCGATCCGCTAGTTCTACTGAGTCACGTTTTCGCAGAATTCGTGGCGCCTTTGGATTTGCTATTTTGCTGATTCGGCTTCGGCTGAATGGCGAATGGCGGGGAAGATGGAGCCTTGGGCGCACTCGAGTGAAGCGCGTTTTGCTGATTATGTCGATGCCTTGACGGCAGTTTTGGGCCGCGAGGATCGGGCGGGACCTCTCAAGGATTATTGCATTGGCCTGTTGATGCGCGGTGAACGCAAGAGTGTGGAGCCGATGGCGGCGGTCGTTGCGCCGGCTCGGGTTTCGGCCAAGCATCAATCGCTTTTGCATCTGGTCGGTCAGGCGGCTTGGTCGGATGAGGCGGTTCTCGCCAAAGTGCGCGAACTCGTCCTGCCGGCGATCGAGGCGCAAGGGAAGATCGAGGCGTGGATTGTCGACGACACGGGCTTCGCGAAGAAAGGCGTTCATTCGGTGGGGGTCGCGCGGCAATATTGCGGGCGGCTCGGCAAGACCGACAATTGTCAGATCGCGGTGACGCTTTCGATTGCCAATCACGCCGCCAGCCTGCCGATCGCCTATCGGCTGTATCTGCCGGAAGATTGGGCTGGGGACGAGGCGCGGCGCAAGAAGGTTCGTGTCCCGGACGAAGTGAAATTCCGGACCAAACCCGAGATCGCCCTCGCTCAGATCAGGACCACGCTGGCAGCAGGCGTCACTCCGGGCGTCTTGCTGACCGACGCTGGGTATGGCGCCGACGGCGCGTTCCGCTCCGGCGTCACGGCCAGCGGTTTGGCCTATGTGGTCGGCGTGCAGTCGACGCTGAGCGTCTGGCCTCCCGGCGCCGAACCGCTGCCGCCCAAACCCTGGAGCGGGCGGGGCCGCCCGCCATCGCGCATGCGCCGCGACAGCGAACATGTCCCTGTTTCCGCCAAGACCCTGGCGAGGAGGCTTCCCGAGGAGGCTTGGCGCATCGTTCCATGGCGGGAGGGCTCCAACGAAATCTTGTCTTCGCGCTTCGCGGCCGTGCGGATTCGGCCGGCTTCGCGGGACTGGAAGGTTTCGACGCCCCATCCGCTGGAATGGCTGCTCATCGAATGGCCCGAGGGCGAAAAAGAGCCGACCAAATACTGGCTTTCGACCCTGCCCGAAGACACGCCCATCGACGTTCTCGTCGACACGGCCAAATTGCGCTGGCGCATCGAGCGCGACTACGAGGAACTCAAAAGCGAACTCGGCCTCGCCCATTTTGAAGGGCGAAGCTGGCGCGGCTTCCATCATCACGCAACCCTGTGCATCGCCGCTTATGGATTCCTTATCCGCGAACGAGCGGCGATTCCCCCCTCAGGCCCCCCGCGGCGCCAAACATCTCACATATCCGCCCGTCCCAGACCCCGAGGCGCCGCCGATCCGACCCGAACGGCATATCGAAAACTCGATCGCGACAATCCGAAGACAACTCACGGTCGCGCTGGCTCGAACCCTGTTGCGCTGCCCCTGTTGCCAAGCCTTCCCAGCTCGACCACCTATGCGACCACCCTACCGAGGATCGTCGTGACACAGTAGAACTAGGAGCCTGTCTGAGAAATCGCGGATCGTCTGGCGTTTTCGGGGCGAATCGGATTCTGCTTGCGCATGAGCAAGCGCTACCGCCCCTGGAAGATCGATCAACCGATGCTGCTGTCGGCGACGGTTCAGGAGTTCGTCGACAAGGATCACCTTGCGCGGTTCGTTTTGAGCCTGGTGGTCGAGGAGATCGATCTGGAGGAGATCGAGCGGGTCTATCGCGTCGATCGCGGGCAGCCGCCGTTCGATCCTGCGATGATGACGGCGCTTTTGCTCTACGGCTATTGCAACGGGGTCTACTCGTCGCGGCGGATCGCCAAGGCTTGTCGGGAACGCGTCGACTTCATGAGCGTCGTTGGCCTCGACGCCCCGGATTTCCGCACGATCTCGGAGTTCCGCAAGCGTCATCTGAATGCGCTTTCGGCGCTTTTTGGCCAGGTGTTGCGCCTGTGCGAGCGGGCCGGGCTGGTCAGGCTCGGCCATGTCGCGCTGGACGGGACGAAGATCAAGGCCAACGCCTCCAAACATAAAGCGATGAGCTACGAGCGGATGGGCAAGCGGGCGGAGGAGCTGGAAGCCGAGGTTGCGGGCTGGATGGACGCCGCGGCGGCGGCGGACGCCAGCGGGGACGCCGCCTTTGGGCGCGACAAGAGCGGCGAAGAGATGCCGGCCTGGGTCGGCGACAAGAAGCGGCGCGCCGAAAAGATCCGCGCCGCCAAGGCCGAGCTGGAGGCTGAGGCGAGAGCCGCCGCCGAAGCCGAGCGCAAAGCGCAGGCCGAGGCGGACAAGAAGCGGGAAGCCGAAGGCCGCAAGAAACCCGGAAGACCCGCCGCCCCGCCATCAGACGCCCCCGACCCGAAAGCGCAGAAGAACTTCACCGATCCCGAAAGCGGCATCATGAAAACCAAGGACGGCTTCATCCAGGGCTACAACGCGCAGGCGGCGGTGGACGCCGAGGCGCAGGCGATCGTCGCCCATGGCCTCGACGCCAACGCGAGCGACCAGCACCACCTGACGCCGATGATCGACGCGGTCGAAGCCAATATCGGACGCAAGCCCGATGAGGTCTCGGCCGACGCCGGCTATTGCTCGGACGCCAACCTCGCTGTGATGGAGGAGCGCGCGATCGACGCCTATATCGCGCCGGGTCGCGCCAAGAACGCGGGAGACGGACAAAGCGGAGGCGCGCGCATCGCCGCCATGCGCGAGAAGATCAAGGCCGGCGGACACCAAACCCCGTATCGCCTGCGCAAGCAATTGCCCGAGCCGGTGTTCGGGCAGATCAAGCAGGCCCGCGGCTTCCGTCAGTTCCTGATGCGCGGGCTCGACAATGTCGCCCACGAATGGGCCATTGTCTGCCTCGCCCACAACATGCTCAAGCTCGCCCAAGGGCGGACTCTGTCGTCCGCAGCCGACCCCGCCACCGCCTGAACCCCGCCAAACCGTACAAGCCCGGCCAAATCCAAGGCCAAACCCGCCGATACCCTCAAGGAGCTCTACGCCGGATACTATCTGGACAGGCTCCTAGCCCGCATTATGCATCGCCTGACGATTTCTTCAGGACTTTCGGCACGATTGCGTGATTTCGGCTGAGTCTGGACGCAGCGGTTCCGTTCCGGCTTTGGGGGCCAGATTTTCGGTTGGAGGCGGTTTGCGGGTTGACGGGACGGGTTTGCGTTTTGGGGCTCACGCCCCGTCTGTCAGGTGACGAGGCGCGGGATGCGTTCCAAAGCGAAGCGCAGGATATCCTGGGCGGGGCATGAGGTCGGCAAGTGCACCCGGATGATCGTCTTCATTTCGACGACGCGGGCGGCGATCTTGATGAGGCGCAGGCGCAGCGTGTCGAACTGAGCGACACGCCACATCGAGCGTTTCGGCATCGAGACGCGAAGTCCCCACATCAACCAATAGGCGCCGGCGTGGAGGAAGAGGCGGAATTGATTGGCGGTCGCCTTGGTGCAGGAGGTGCGATCCGCCGCCAGATGGGTCTTCCAGGATTTGATGTGGTTTTCGGCCCGGCCGCGCCGGCAATAGACGTCTTCGTAAAGCCGGCGCGCGTTGCGATGCGTGAGATTGGTGACGACGAAGCGGGTGTCGAGCCCTTCCGCGCTGACTTCGACGCGGGCGATGATGCGCTCGACCCGGCTCCAACTGTTCGCGCCGTCGAAGAACTCCTTGAAGCGGCGGAGCTTGCCGTCGCGCGACACAGCCTCGAACCGCGCCTTCGTGCTGGCTTCGAGATCGGCAACATGACGACGCAACGTCGTGGTCGTCGCGACGCCGAGGATGTAGTCGAGGCTGTTGGCGCGACACCAGTCGAGAACCTCGGGGCCGCAATAGTGGCTGTCGCCGCGAAGCAGGATCTCGGTGTGGGGCCAATGAGCCCGGATCGCGCGCAATAGCCGGCGGAGAAAAGGCTTGATCTCCTTACCGCTGGGTCGTTTGGCGGGACGAAGCATCGCGGTGATGAAGCGGCCCTCGCCGTCGAACACGACAATCGGCTGAAATCCGTATTCGTCGTAGTGGGCGTTGAACAACCGCAGTTGCTGGCCGCCGTGGACCGCATCGAACGTGTCGTCGACGTCGAGCGTGATCCGTTTGGGAACCGTCGGAAAGGACTCGCAATAGAGATCCACCATCGCGCGGCCCATCCGCAACAGGGCGCGAACGTCCGGCAGATTTTCCAGCCGCGAGATCGTCGACTGCGAACAGAGTTCCCGATCCGACGGCGTCAGGTCGAGCGCCATCTTGAACATCGGATCGCTGCGCAAGCAGTTGGCGTCGATTCCGTCCTCGTAGCCGGCGCTGATCATCAGCAGCCGAAAGCGAATGACGTCCGCCAGACTGTGCGTGATCTGATCGGGCGCGCGGGGATCGACCATGCAGGCGGCGAGCCGATCCGCGACCCGAAGACGTTGTTCGACCTCGCGCAACGCCAGGACGCCGCCGTCCGACGACAAGAGCCCGCCGTCGAACTTGACCACAACCGATTTGCCCGAAACCGATGACAGACCAGGCAACGGCGGCGTAGGATCGTTCATGGCGGGTATGGCTCGGCTGAAATCGCGCAAATCGGCTTCGATAACCAGATTCTACGCAAATTCAGTCGTTTAAGCTATACTCGTCAACCTCCCACGCATAATCCGGGCTAGGTCTGCAATACGTCGATTGTGTTGAAAAACTCGGAAAATGAGCGATCGCGAAAATCTCAGGTTTGAGCGCCGAACCTGGTGCGGGCGCGTATTGCTCACGACAAGGCACGTGCGGGAACCATACGCGGCAATACCAGCTACTCGGTGGAACCCCTACCGAACTTTTCCTCGAGCGTGCCTATGGCCCTTCCGAATTGTGATCGGCGCAAAAATCGGAGTTTATGGAATGGCCCGCCCCTCCTTCCGGCGTCGCAGGCTGGCCGGAGTTCCAGGAGGAGGAAGGGCTATGACGAATATCGCTGTTCTCGGTGTTGATCTTGGCAAGAACGTCTGCCGCGTGGTCGGGCTTGACGCGTCCGGCGCGGTTGTCATGCGGCGCAGGATGAGACGCGAGACGTTGATCGGGCTGGCGGAGAAGCTGCCTGCCTGTGTTGTCGGGATGGAGGCGTGCCGCGGCTCCCATCACCTTGGCCGTGTCTTCGCCAGCCACGGCCACGACGTCCGGTTGATGTCTCCTGAATATGTTCGGCCCTACGTCAAGGCGCAGAAGAACGACGATCGCGACGCCGAGGGGATCGCGGAGGCGACGACGCGACCAACGATGCGATTTGTCGAACTGAAGAGCCAGGACCAACTCGACATGCAGACGCTTCATCGATCGCGAGACCGTCTGGTCAGTGAGCGGACGGCTCTAATCAATCAGCTACGCGCCATTCTGCTAGAGAGAGGGTTGGTCGCGCCGCAGGGCAAGTGGAAGCTCAAGCAGTTCCTGAACGTGCTGATGGACGAGCAAGGCGGAGCGAGCTTGAGCCCACGCATGATCCTGCTCGTCGAGGACGCCCGCGCGCACTGCAGCCGGCTGATGACAATCCTTGGCGTAGGCCAACTGACCACGCTCGCCTTTGTGGCCGCAATCGACGATCCTTCGCGCATCCGCAGATCTCGTGACATCGGCGCCTATCTGGGCCTGGTCCCCAGGCGGTATCAGTCGGGCGAGGTCGACTACGTCGACAGCATCTCGAAATGCGGTGACCGGCGCGTAAGAACCCTGCTGTACGAGGCCGCCAATGTCATGCTGACGCGTTACAAGGGACAGCTCAAGCTGAAGGACTGGGCCTTCGCGATCGCCAGGCGATCTACGATGCGCAAGGCCAGAGTCGCTCGGCGGTGCGGCGGCCGTTGCCTGACGATGCGCTGCGGGATCGTTGCGGTCGGCGAGAGAAAAGATGGTGCAGCGTAGGCCATCCCACGCGCGGCAACGTCCGGTCACTCAATCGACATCGCGCTAGGATCGGTGCGTCGATGATTCGACTGGCCGACGCGACCACGCCCGCCCGCTCGAAGCCTACCCGAGCACCTGTCAGGCTCGCGATCAGGAATGAAAACCGCGTTCATCGTCATCCGGGTTGAGAGATCGAGGCCGATGCGCCTTCCCGTTCTGCGCGTAATCGCCAACGCAATCAAATTCTACTCTTGGGCAGTTGCTGACGAACTGGCTGTGTGTTCGCGCTGACGTGCCTCGGCGTACGCGTCGCCGCCAAGGAGGAGAATGAGTTCGCCCGCGGATGCGACGCTTCGTCACGCTTCGAGAAGCAAATAGCGGTCATATGGCCTTAGTCGGAACAATTCATGCTGATATGCTTAGAAGTTGGGTCGGGAATTAGGACCCAATCACCGCGTGAGGCGGCGTTCAGCGCGAGCGGCTTATCCCGTTGTCCCAGGCTCGTCTATATGTAGTGGATGCACTGGTTTGGTGGGTTGATCTTGGCCGGCGCCGAGTGCTGGCGGCGCACCGTCCTGTCGCATTCCGGTGGCCGTCTTACGGCGACGAGGCGTCCGCCTGATCGTTTGAACCCCCTTTCGAGGATTGTCTCGTTGGACGATGTCCCAGTAGCTCGCAGGCGCATGATGTGCGGCCAGCCCGAGCAAGGCTTCGAACGAAACGTGCCGGTGGAAGCGGCGATTGTAGCGAAAGACGAATTCATTGAGATAGGTGTCGACATGCGTGCGGCGCAGGCCATGATACGTGCCCAGGCTCCATCGCTTCATCAATGAGAAGGCTCGGTAAATCCACGGCAAGACAACATGTCCCGCCATTTTGCCGACGATGCGCGGATCGTGCCGGTAGTCGGTCAGCCCAGGATAGGACGCGTGGCCGTCGGTAAGGAGCGTGGCTCCACGCTTCACGTTGGCTCTCACGAAGGCCTCGATCGACGTCGCGGAATTGTCGGCGATCATAGCGAGGCGTATTCGGCCGGAGCGCGTATCGAGGTATTTGGCGTGCTTGCGTCGCGGCTTGAGCTGATTGGTGTCGCGATCGATCACCTCGACGGCCCCGACGACGAGGATTTTGCCGGCATTGCCGCGCTCGAAAAAGGCGTCGCCTTCGCGGAAGGGAATTTCCGCCTGATCGACCTCGACGACGCCCTCCAAGGGATCGCGATCCGGGTCGACCATCGACCGGCGCAATTTCTGCGTCAGCAGCCAAGCGGTCTTGTAAGTGACGCCGAGTTGATCCTCCAATTGCCGCGCCGACATGCCGTTGGAATGTGTCGCCATGAGATGCGCCGCCCAGAACCACGTCGTCAGCGGCAGCTTGGAACGATGCATCACAGTTCCCGCCGTGGCCGAAGTCTGTCGACCGCAATCGAGGCATTCGTATGTGTACGCCCGGCTCTTCAGCGCCGCGGCGCGTTGCTCGCCACAGCCGGGACAAACAAAACCCTTCGACCAACGCCGCCCCAACAAAAAGGCGGCGCAGCTCGTCTCGTCGGGAAACGTCTCTTGAAACTGCGAAAGCGATCGGCCCTTGGCCATTGCGCGCCCCGTCGCCGACGCCTCGAACAGCAACTCAACAAAGCCCGCATACCACATCTAGGGCCACCTGGGACAGCGGGATAAGCCTCCATACGACAGCGCAAATCAGCAAAATGAACGCGATGGTGACTATTACAAAGCCTCGCACTCTAGCATCCCCTGATCGCTGTTCCGAATATGTCGGTGTTCTCCCGATTGTTGTACGGGGATTGGAACTCAGCGACATACAAGATGAGGATATTTCTTACTGACCTTGTGGGTAGGTCCGACAGCGCTTCAGGATCGACCAAAAGCCCTCAATCGTTTGAGTGTGGACTGCGCCGACGACGTATGGCCCTAGGTGAGATATGGAGGGCGCTCATTCCCTTTTTGCTGACCAGCATTAAGTGAGCAACTCGGTACCGATCTTGAGCGGTTTATTCGTGTTCTCAAAGATTGTGCCGGTCAAGTGCGAGAAGCGATAGCTTGTCGCCGGAGCGCATTGGTAGCACTGCCAATGCCAAGGATTGCCCTTCAACTCGGTAGGCTCTCGACTCCCACGGCGCGGGCAGACGACGCCATGCGGCCAGCGGCGGACAACCAGGTATCGAATGCAATCCTCTTCATTCTTAAAGAGCGCGTCGAATTGCTTGACGGTCATCTGATGGACGGGCTTCGGGTGTTTCTCGCGGGCCATGACGGCGTCTCTCCTTCGTTGGCATGAGCCAAGAGAAAGTCAGGTCAGGGATAATCGCTGCGTCGACAATTGCTTCAGTAAATCAGCATTCCATGGTATTGTGGCCTCACGGCCGACGGAGGCGCCATTCAATTCACCGCGAACCACAAAAGTTAAGGTTAATGGCGCGCCGGCGGCGAGAAATCTGCATAACCTATTGAAAATATAGAGATTCTGTATTTTCATTCTTGCGCCGGATTTCGTTTCCTTGTGTGGGGTTTTCATTTCCTTGGTTTGGCTTGAATTCCTTGCGCCGGGCTTTCAATTCCTTGCCTCGTGGGCTGGTCGGCCAGTCGCGGCGAAAAAAGCGACAGTTTTTGGCGCCTAATCCTTTGAAAACGCTTCACCGCTGCCAAAAGTGCTTGGTGCCCTTCGCCGTGACGGTCCCGTCAAAGCGCGACGTGCTCACAGTTAGACCGATCTCCGCAGACCGCTCGCGCAAGCGCCGACAAACGTCAGCCCGGCTGCGGTCCAAAGGGCGATCGACGTTGCGTGCTCCGGCGCCCGGCCGAACGCGACCGCCATCAGCGCGGTTCCGAAGGACTGGCCGATGAGGCGGCCCGACGATTGCAGCCCTGCGGCGCCGCCGCTTCGCTCGGGTGGGGCGCTCCCGATGATGAGCCGGTTGTTCGGCGACTGGAAGAAGCCGAAACCGAGCCCGCAGATCGCCAGGCGCCAGACAAGCGGCATGATTCCCGGCTCGCCGACCCGCAATGCGACGAGGACGAGGCCCAATCCCATCACGGCCAAACCTGCGCTGCCGAGGAGTCCCGGGACATATCGGTCAGCTAGCAGCCTGTCGGACTTAACGCCGAGCCTGCGGCCACGCTAAAATCAATCGTTGATTCGCGCAGGGCGGCGGGTTTTTTTGATGGCCAATTTTCGGACGATCGATCGGCAGACGGGGTATCTGCTGCCGCCTTCTGTGGACGAGTGGCTTCCGGAGAAGCATTTGGCGCGGTTCATTGTCGAAGTTATCGACGGTCTCGACCTGGGCCGGCTGAGCGGGGCTTACCGAGGTTCGGGGTCGGCTTCGTATCATCCCCGGATGTTGCTGGGCCTGTTGGTTTACGGGTACGCGACGGGGACATTCTCCAGCCGGAAGCTCGAGCGGGCGACCTACGACTCGGTAGCGTTTCGGTTCATCGCGGCGAACGATCATCCCGACCACGACACGATCGCCGCGTTTCGGCGGCGGTTCTTAAAGGAGATCGAGGAGCTGTTCGTCGAGGTTCTTCAGTTGGCGCGCGAGATGGGCGTCTTGAAGATGGGCATAATCGGGCTGGACGGGACGAAGATCCACGCCAACGCCAGCCGGCACAGCGCGCTTTCCTATGAGCATGTGGGCAGGATCGAGGCGCAACTGAAGGCCGAGGTCGCCGATTTGCTGGCCCGAGCCGAGGCTGCGGATGCGGCCGACGTTCCCGACGGGATGTCGATTCCCGACGAACTGGCGCGGCGCGAGGAGCGCCTTCGTAAGCTGGCCGAGGCGAAGGCGAAGATCGAGGCTCGGGCCAAGGAACGGCATGCGCGCGAGATGGCCGAGCACCAAGCCAAAATGGCGTCGCGCGAGGCGAAGACCGCGGCGACGGGCAAGAAGCCCGGGGGAAAGCCGCCGGCGCCGCCGACCGAAGGGCCGCTGCCGACCGATCAGGTCAACCTGACCGACGCGGAGTCGCGCATCATGCCGGTGGCGGGCGGCGGCTTCGACCAGTGCTACAATGCGCAAGCCGCGGTCGCTGCGGGAAGTCTTCTGGTCGTGGCCGTCGATGTGGTTCAGGCGCCCAATGACAAGCAGCAGGTCGAACCGATGCTGGAGAAGATCGGCGCGTTGCCCGAAGGCCTGGGCAAGGTTGACCATCTGCTGGCCGACACCGGCTATTTCAGCGCGGGCGCCGTGGCCGCGTGCGAAAAGGCGGGCGTCGAACCGGTGATCGCGATGGGCCGCCAGCCCCACCACCCGCCGCTGAGCGAGCGCTTCGCGGCGGCGCCCGAGGCGCCGAGGGACCCGACGCCGGTCGAGGCGATGGCGCATCGGCTGAAGTCGCCTGAGGGCCGAGCGCTCTACGCCTTGCGCAAGCAGACCCCGGAGCCGGTGTTCGGCATCATCAAAGCCGCGCTCGGATTCCGTCAATTTTCCCTGCGCGGGCTCGAAAACGTGCGCGGCGAGTGGAGCCTCGTGATCATGGCCTGGAATTTGAAACGGATGTTCGTCCTCAACCCCGCCTGCTAAAGGGAGCGAAACCCGACGCGCGGACTATCCAGCCTACCGCCTCCAACAGGCTCAATCGGAACCCCACAAAGCCCGATCTGCCGGCGCAAATCGAAAAACCCGTTCGACCCCCAATCTCAAAACTCAGTCCGACAGGCTGCTAGCCGTCCGGCAAATGGCGCAATGAGGGCGATGGCGACCGGCCATGGCGTCATCATCAGGCCGGTCTCGGCGGCGGAGCGTCCCAGCGCGCCCTCGAAGTAGAACGGCAGCGCGATGAGCGCGAGGGCCTGGGCGGCGAAGGAGGCGATCGACGTCGCCAGCGAAAGCGCGAACACCGGGCGCCGCAGCAGATCGACCGGCAGCAACGGCGTCGCGAGCCCCAGCTGTCGCCGGACGAACACAGCGCCGATCACTGCCGCCGCGACGATTTCCGCGACCGGAATCGAAAGATTTGTGCTGTCGCCAATGCCGTCGACGCCTGTGATGAAGAGGCCGAAGGTCGCCGCGTTGAGAACCACGCTGATCGGATCGAGCGGGCGGCGGGAGCGCGGCGTGGCGGGCAGCATTCGCGCCGCCATAACAAGGGACGCGACGCCGATCGGCACATTGATCAGGAAGAGCCACCGCCACGAGGCAATGGAGAGAATGGCCGCAGCGATGGTCGGACTTGCCGCCGAGCCGACTGCGACGACGACGGCCATATTGCCGACGCCTTGGCCCAGTCGCGACGACGGATAGATGAACCGCACCAGCGCGATGTTGACGCTCATGATCCCGGCGGCGCCGAGCCCCTGAGCCAGTCGAGCAAGCGTAAGCGTGACGAGGCTCGGCGCTAGGGCGCAGGCGAGCGAGGCGACAGTGAACACCGCCAGCCCCGCCCAATAGACGCGACGGTAGCCGAGGCTGTCGCCAAGAGCCGACAGCGGCAGCAGCGAAATTGTCACCGCAATCTGAAATGCGTTGACGATCCAGACCGAGTCGGCCGGCGCAATCGCGAGGTCGTGCGCCATCGTCGGCAGCGCGACATTGACGATCGAGCCGTCGAGAACCGCCATCGTGATCGCCATGGCGAGGGTGGTGAAGGCCAGAAGGCGCTGCGGATGGGGAAGGCCCTGGTGGACGGGCGCAGCAGGGGGAGGAGAGGGCATGGACGGTTCGTCTGTTCTACCGGAGGCGGGAGGAGACGCATCCCGTGTTCCTGATTTCGACTTTGTTTGCCCAACGGCGAACGGCCTCGCGAGGCGTGCGCCCTTCTGGGCGCGGCGTCTCAAAGTCTCACGGCGCGCGGGTTCCGCTACACGTCGAACTTGACCCCCTGCGCGAGCGGCAGCTTCGATGAATAGTTCACGGTGCTGGTCTGCCGGCGCATGTAATTCTTCCAGGCATCGGAGCCGCTTTCGCGCCCGCCTCCGGTCTCCTTCTCGCCGCCGAACGCGCCGCCGATCTCGGCCCCCGAGGGACCGATATTGATGTTGGCGATTCCGCAATCGGACCCGGCCGCCGAAAGGAACGCTTCCGCTTCACGCAGATCGAGGGTGAAGATGCACGACGATAGACCCTGCGGAACGCCGTTGTGGATTGCGATCGCTTCCTCGAAAGTCTCGTAGCCGAGCGTGTAGAGGATCGGGGCGAAGGTTTCCTCGCGCACGGTCGAAGTCTGGCTCGGCATTTCGACGATCGCGGGCTCGACATAGGCGCCGCCCTTCGGCGCGCGCCCGGCGAACGCCTTGCCGCCGTGAACCACGCCGCCCTCCGCTTTGGCGCGGACGAGCGCGCCCATCATGCGTTCGCGCGCGGCTTCGTCGATGAGCGGCCCGACCAGCGTCGAGGCTTCGCGAGGATCGCCGACGGGCAGGCTGGAATAGGCCTTGATGAGGCGCCGGGTGAGGTCTTCGCGGATCGAATGATGGACGATGAGGCGGCGAAGCGAAGTGCAGCGCTGCCCTGCCGTGCCGACCGCGGAGAACAGGATCGCGCGCACTGCCATGTCCAGATCGGCGGAGGGCGCAACGATCATTGCATTGTTGCCGCCGAGCTCGAGGATGGCGCGGCCGAAACGGGCCGTGACCTTCGGGCCCACTGCCGAGCCCATGCGAGTCGAGCCGGTCGCAGAGACGATCGGCACGTCCTTCGAGGCGACCAGCGCCTCACCGATCGAGGGACCCCCGATGACGATCTGCGCAAGCCCCTCCGGCGCGTCGGCGCCGAAGCGTTTCACAGCGCGGTCGAAGACTTTCATGGTCGCAAGAGCGCTGAGTAGTGTCTTCTCGGATGGCTTCCAGATCACCGGGTCGCCGCAGACCAGAGCGAGCGCCGCGTTCCATGACCAGACCGCGACGGGAAAATTGAAGGCGGAAATCACGGCGCACGGCCCCATCGGATGCCAGGTTTCCATCATCCGGTGGCCGGGACGCTCGGAAGCGATGGTGAGCCCGTAAATCTGGCGCGACAGGCCGACGGCGAAGTCGCAGATGTCGATCATCTCCTGAACTTCGCCGAGCCCTTCGGAAATGATCTTGCCTGTTTCGAGCGTTACGATGGCGCCGAGCGTGTCCTTGGAGGCTCTCAGTTCCTCGCCGAGGAGCCGGACAAGTTCCCCGCGGCGCGGGGCGGGAACGTCGCGCCAGATCTCGAAGGCCCTTCCGGCGCGGCCGATGACCTTCGGCATGTCGGGAGTGGGCGTCTCGCTGAGCCGCGCGATCTCGGCGCCGTCGATCGGCGACCGGACCGGGAACTTCCCGCTCCACAGTTCCGCCGCGCTAAAGCCGGCGCCTTGAAGGAGGTTTTCGCTGCTCATCGGTGCCGGCTCCGTTCCTTGGGAGTAAGAAAGACGCTTCTTCGATCCCAATTCGGCTCGGGGGACAAGCCCCCTCGCCTCCCGGCCCGGGACGCGTCAGGGGCTTTCGTTGCGTGCGACGCAACGAAAGCGTATCTTACGCGAGTGCGGATCGTGGGGTCAGCCCCGCAAGAGGCGGAGACGGACATGGCGCGTTCAGTCAATCTCATTTTGAGCTGCGTGGCCCTCCTTGCCGCGGCGCTGCTCGGCTATGTCATGACGCCCCATCGGTTGATGGCGCGCACGCACGACGTCTTCAATATCGACGAGCATATTCCCCACGCCTTCGGCGATTGGTCGCCTCTTCCGGGGGCGCAGGCCATCAAGCCGCCTCCCGACGGGCTTGAGGCGGAGATCTACAATCAGGAGGTCTCGCGCGCCTTCGTGGACAAGGCGGGCCACGTCGTCTTCTTCATCGTCGCTTACGGCGAGAGCCAGAGCGACCGGCTGCAACTTCATCATCCGGAGGTTTGCTACACGGCGCAGGGATTCCGCGTTACGCGGCCGTCGACCTCCAAATTCGAATGGTCGTCCTCAGCGCCGCCGATTCCACTGACCCGGCTGGTGGCGACGCGGGAGGACCGGCTCGAACCGATCAGCTACTGGATGCGCGTCGGCTACGACGTCTCGAACAGCAATTGGACCCGTCAGGCGCTGAAGCTCGAGTACGGGCTCCGGGGGTGGATTCCCGACGGCGCGCTCTTCCGTGTCTCGACGATTGGCCTGCCTCAGGACATGAGCTTCAAATTGCAGGACAAATTCATTCGCGATCTGCTGAACGCGGTCACGCCGGAAACCCAGGAATTCATGGTGGGCGAACCAGGCAAGGCTCTGCTGGGATCGTGAGGCTGGACCGCTGCGGTCCAGGAGAACGGGCGGGCGGCGACGGGCGCTAAGACCGTTTTTTATTTCGCACAACCAATGCTCTCGAAAATCGGGCCGGGTAGACGAGCCCGTCCAGGGATATTCGCTTGTGCCATCAAGGCATTGGCCGCCGACTAATGCAATGCAGCAAAATTGTGTTGACGCGTTCACACTGTTGTGATTAGGTTTACGCTGCGTGCATTAGGGACGTGCAGATATGGGGGTTCTATGAGCACGAAATTAAACATGAAATCGCTAGCGGGGGCGGCGGCCTTGGTGTCTGTGGCGCTCTTGTCCGCACCGTCGAATGCGGCGACCGTGCCACTGGGTCTGGTCGCGATCCCAGGCGTGGCGTTTCCTACGACCACGCTTGAACAGCAATATACGACAAATGGGACCGTGACTGACTATTACACGTTCAGTCTTGGGGGAGAATACATCTTCTTTGCAGGCGATCAGGTTTCTGGCTCGTTTGGATTCGTGAAATCCGGCTCGTTGGCGCTCTACTCTGGGGTTCCGACGGGGGGAAGCCTCATTCCGGAGCTAACGGGCAGTAATCCGAACGTCACTCCAGCGTTTAACTCAGGTAACTATAGCTGGGGTCTCGGCGATGACACAGGTTGGAAATTGGGGCCGGGCAAATACTACCTTGAAGCCACAATTAACGCAAAAGGGGTTAGTGCGATCACTGGGAGCATCGATCTCTTGGCGGTCCCTGAACCCACCACCTGGGCAATGCTCGGCATCGGCTTCGCT
Organism: uncultured Alphaproteobacteria bacterium; assembly: GCA_963787135.1. Lineage (GTDB taxonomy): Bacteria > Pseudomonadota > Alphaproteobacteria > Rhizobiales > Beijerinckiaceae > Roseiarcus. The sequence goes on from CAWBBW010000009.1 coordinate 72,531, forward strand.
GGGATCGGTCTGGTCGGCCTGAGCAAGCGCCGTAACGGCTCGCGGTACGCCGTTCTCTAGATTTCACCGGCGGGGGGTTAGCTGCCAACGAACGAAACGGCCTCCTTTGGGGGCCGTTTTCATTTTGAGCCGGTTGCTGCGACTTGACGGCTCGCGTGCGCCGGCCGACCCTTCCGTGCGACCGTGAGTTCAGGAGACCGCGCGCGTAGGCAGGGAGGCAAGGATGGCGATCCACGACGTCAAGGTCGAGCGCGCGGCGCTCGACGCGCGCGCCCGCGCAATTCTCGACGAATGTCCGGACGTCTTTCGCCTGATCGCCCGCGGCGCGGCAATCGACCCAGAGCACGAGGCCATCGTCTATTTACGAACGGCGCTCGATCCCGCGCCCGCCGTGACCACGGCCCGGTCGTTTCTGGGCTTCGTCTCGGCCGCCGGGCGATGGCTCCGCGAAAACGGCGTCGGACCGGACGATACGGTCTCGATCCTCGCGCCCAATTGCACGGCCGTGTCTGTCGCCTACTGGTCGGCAATGAGCTTTGCGACCGTGCATCCGCTCAACCTCCTGTTCAGCCGGGAGGCAATCGCGGCACAGCTTGCCGCGGCCAGGACGAAAGTCCTGTTCACCCCGCCGCCGGGCGCGCCCGGCGGATTGTTCGAGAAGGTCGAGGGCGTCGCTGAAGCCATCCCGACGCTCAAGCGGATCGTGACCCTTCCGCTCGATGGCCGGGTGGCGTTCGGCGACGAGACGGTCACTCCCGATTTCGCCCGGCGCGACCCATCCCCGGCGACCTCCTCGCCCGATCGCGTGGTCGCCATCCTGCCGACCGGCGGCACCACCGGCGCGCCGAAAGCCGCGCGGCTGACCAACCGCAACGTAACGGCCTCGGCGGTCGCCTCGATGCTCGCCTTCGACGGGCGGCCCGGCGACCGAGTCCTGATCGCGCTTCCTTTGTTTCATGTCGGGGGCGCCTTCGTCGGCGCGCTCTCGGCCCTCGCCGCCGGCGCAGCGCAGGTCGTCCCGACCGCGGCGAGCCTGCGCAACCCCGAGGTGATCAAGAACTTCTGGCGCATCGTCGAGGCGCAGCGCATCACCATTGGCGCGCTGGTCCCGACTGCCCTTGGGGCGGTCGCCGAGGTTCCGGTCGGCGGCGCCGACATCTCGAGCCTGCGCCTGTTCGCCACCGGCGCTTCGGTCTGCCCGCCGGAGATCGAGCGGCGCTTCCTCGCCGCCTGGCCAGGCGACTGCGTCAGGCAAGTCTATGGCATGACCGAATTCGCGGGCGCGATCACTCAGACGCCCCACGATTTCGGCCAGAAGCCCGGCTCCGTCGGCTTTCCCGTTGCGCTCGCCGAAGTCGCAGTCCTGACCGGCGGCGAATTGCACCGCGGACCCTCGCCGACGGGAGAGATCGTCGCGCGCGGGCCCCACGTCTTCTCCGGCTACGCCGACTCGCGGCACGGGCGGGGCGCGTTCCACGACGGCTGGCTCAGGAGCGGCGATCTCGGCCGCATCGGCGCTGACGGCGAGGTCTATGTCACCGGACGGATCAAGGACGTCATCATTCGCGGCGGGCATAATATCGACCCGGCCGGCATCGAGGATGCGGCGCTCGGTTTCCCCGGGGTGGCGCTCGCCGCCGCGGTAGGGCGGCCCGATCCCTATTCAGGCGAGACGCCGATGCTGTTCGTCTCGCCCTCTCACGGCGCATCCATCGATCCGGCCGCGCTCGGTCATTTCGTCGAAGGCCGCATCATTGAGACGCCCGCGCGTCCGCGCACCATTGTCGTCATTCCCGAAATGCCGCTGACGCCGGTCGGCAAGATCTTCAAACCGCGCTTAAGGGAGATCGCCGCCGAAGAGGCCGCGCGCGAAATGATCGCGGCGGCTGCGCCTGGGGTCGCCGCTGACGTCTTCGTCGCCACCGAGATCGAGCGCGGTCTCGTCGTGACAGTCAAGGCGCCGCTCGCGCATTGCGAGACCCTGCGAGCGGAACTCGGAAAGCTTCCGCTGACTGCGAACGTCATCGCGACCTGAGGCGGCAATTGACTTCGCCGCGGTTCCCGTGAACGTTTGACCACAATGAGGCCGCGGATCGCGCGGGATGAGGGAGGGGCCGACCGCATGCCCGCGATTCGCTCGAACGTCATCGTGGAAAGCGACGACTTTCGCGCCAACCGCGCCGCGCATCTGCAATTGATCGCCGAATTCCGCGCGCTCGAACGCAAGGTCTGCGAAGCCTCCGCCCGCAGCGACGCGAAGTTCGGCGCGCGCGGGCAATTGCCCCCGCGAGAGCGCGTCAACCTACTCCTCGATCGCGACTCGCCTTTTCTGGAGCTTTCGAGCCTCTGCGGCCTTGGGATGCACGAGGACGACGGCGTGGGCAACGTCTTCGGCGGCGGCTCGATCGTCGGCATCGGCGAGATTTCCGGCGTTCGCTCAATGATCGCGGCCAACGATTCGGGCATCAAGGGCGGCGCCGCTCATCCGATGGGCGTCGAAAAGGCGATCCGCGCCCAGGAGATCGCGCTCGCAAACAAGCTGCCTTACGTCCAGCTCGTCGAAAGCGCCGGCGCCAATCTCATGCTGCAGGCGGAGATGTTCGTCCGCGGCGGGGCGACTTTCGCCAACATGGCGCGCCTGTCGGCGGCCGGAATCCCGGTCATCTCCATCGTGCACGGCTCCTCGACCGCGGGCGGCGCCTATCAGACGGGCCTCGCCGACTATGTCGTGATGGTGCGCGGACGTTCGAAAGTCTTTCTCGCCGGGCCGCCGCTGCTCAGGGCCGCGACCGGCGAGATCGCCGACGATGAAGCGCTCGGCGGCGCTGAGCTCCACAGCGTCACGACGGGCCTCGGCGAATATCTTGCCGAGGACGACGCCGACGCCTTGCGCATCGGCCGCGAGATCCTCGCCCGCATCGGCTGGGGGTCACCCGCGCCGCGTCCCCGCGCGCCCGCGCCGCTTTACGATCCCGATGAGCTCCTCGGGATCGTGCCCGTCGATTATCGGAAGCCCTACGACGTGCGCGAAGTGATGGCGCGCCTGGTCGACGGTTCGGAGTTTCTCGATTTCAAGCCGCTCTTCGGCGAAGCGACCGTCTGCGGCCATGCGGCGATCGAGGGACGCCCGGTCGGACTTATCGGCAACAACGGACCGATCGACTCGGCGGGCTCGAACAAGGCCGGGCAGTTCATCCAGCTCTGCTGTCAGGCCGGTCTGCCGATCGTGTTCCTGCAGAACACGACAGGCTATCTCGTCGGCGTCGACGCCGAGACCTCCGGCATCGTCAAGCACGGCTCGAAGATGATCCAGGCCGTCACCAACGCCGCCGTGCCGAAACTCACACTGCAGATCGGCGGCTCGTTCGGCGCGGGCCATTACGGCATGTGCGGGCGCGCGTTCGGACCGCGTTTCCTCTTTTCGTGGCCAAACGCCCGTGTCGCGGTGATGGGCGGCGAACAGGCCGCCAAAGTGATGGCGATCGTTGCCGAGGAGAGTGCGCGCGGGCGCTCGCTCCCTTTCGATGCGGAGAAGACCAAGGCGCAAGGGGCGCGGATTGTCGCGAGTTACGACCGCGAGTTCGACCGCGCTCTTCGCCACGGCCCGGCTCTGGGACGACGGTCTCATCGATCCGCGCGACAGTCGTGCTACCCTCGCTTTCTGCCTCGACACCTGTGGGGAAGCCGACGCCCGGACGCTGCGTCCCAACAGTTTTGGCGTCGCGAGGTTTTGAAACTATGGAGGCGCTTCTTCATGTTCATGAGATCGGCCGCAGCCTCAAGTTCGTGCTCGACGACCCGCGCCGCCAGAACGCGCTTTCGGCAGAAATGGTCGGCGAGATCGAAAGCGCGCTCGACGCGGCTGCGCCCGGCCTCGCGGCGCTCGTGATCGAAGGGGCGAACGGCGTCTTCAGCGCCGGCGCCGATCTCAAATCGCTGCCGAGCGCTCTGGCGACGCCACCCAAGCCGGGCGAGGCTGATCCCCTGGAGGCGCTCAACGCCGCTGGCGGGCGCTTCTTCGCCCGCTTCGCCGCGCTGCCTTATGTGACCATCGCTGTAGTCGACGGTGCAGCGGTCGGCGGCGGCATGGGCCTCGCCGCCGCCGCCGATATTGTCGTTGCGACCCAGCGCGCGCGCTTCGCGCTCTCCGAGACTAGCCTCGGCATTCCGCCGGCCCAGATCGCGCCCCATCTTGTCGCCCGGCTCGGCGAGCGCCTCGCGCGGCGCCTCGCCCTGACCGGGGCGCGGCTGGATGGGCGCGAGGCTGCGGCGCTCGGTCTCGCCGACTTCACTTGCGACAGCGACGCCGAACGCGACGCAAGGATCGAGGCCCTGCTTGCCTCCATCGAGCGCTGCGCGCCCGGCGCCAACGCGGAGACCAAGCGGCTCTTCCGCGCCTGCCGAACACAGGCGTCCGACGGCTACATCGAAACAGCGGCGAAGAGCTTCGCCGAAGCTATTCGCGGACCGGAGGGCCGCGAGGGACTGAGCGCCTTCATGGAGAAGCGCGCGCCGTATTGGGCGAGGAGCGCATGAGCGCCCGCTTTGCCTCCGTGCTGGTCGCCAACCGCGGCGAGATCGCCTGCCGCATCATCCGCGCCGCGCGCGCTGAAGGCCTCCGCGCCATCGCCGTCTTCAGCGGCGCTGACGCCGATGCGCTGCATGTGCGCCTCGCCGACGCCGCTGTGCGCATCGGTCCCGCGGCGGCGGCGCAATCCTATCTTTCGATCGACGCGCTGATCGCTGCGGCGAAGGCTGCGGGCGCCGAAGCGGTCCATCCGGGCTACGGCTTCCTCGCCGAAAGCGCGGATCTTGCCGACCACTGCGCCGCGGCCGGCCTCGTCTTCGTCGGACCGCCGCCCGCGGCAATGCGCGCCATGGCCGACAAGAGCGCAGCCAAGGCGCGCATGATCGCGGCGGGCGTCCCTTGCGCGCCCGGTTATCATGGCGAAGATCAGAGCGCAGCGCGCTTCGCCGAGGAAGCCCGCCGGCATCGGCTATCCTTTGATGGTGAAGGCGAGCGCAGGCGGCGGCGGGCGGGGCATGCGGGTCGTGCGCGAGCCTGAGGCGCTGGAGGCTGCGCTGCGTTCGGCGCGCGCGGAGGCGGAGAGCGCTTTCGGCGACGGACGGCTCCTGCTCGAGCGTGCGCTGCTCGGCGCCCGCCACGTCGAGATCCAGGTCTTCGGCGACGAGCACGGCGCGATCGTCCACCTCGGCGAGCGCGACTGCTCGATCCAGCGCCGTCACCAGAAACTGATCGAGGAATCGCCGTCCCCAGCCGTCTCGCCCGAATTGCGGGCGGCCATGGGCGCGGCGGCAGTGCAGGCGGCGCGCACGGTCGGCTACGTCGGCGCAGGCACCGTCGAATTTCTTCTCGCCGACGACGGAAGCTTCTATTTTCTGGAGATGAATACGCGCATCCAGGTCGAGCACCCGGTGACGGAATGCGTCACCGGGATCGACCTTGTGCGGCTTCAATTTCAGGTCGCTCAAGGGGGCTCGCTGCCGTTCGGCCAATCGGATGTCGCCTTGCGCGGTCATGCGATCGAAGCCCGGCTCTATGCAGAAGACCCTTCAGCCGACTTCCTTCCCTCCACCGGCCGCGTCGTCGCGTGGCGCCCGGGCGAAGGGGAGGGCGTGCGGGTCGATTGCGGAGTTGAAAGCGGAGCGACGGTCGGGCCGCATTACGATTCCCTTCTCGCCAAAGTGATCGCCTTCGGCTCGGACCGCGAGGAGGCGCGCCTTCGGCTGGTGCGGGCGCTCGGCGGCACGTTCGTCGCCGGCGTCGCGACCAACCGTGACTTTCTCGTCGACGCGCTGAGTCGGCGCGAATTCATCGACGGCGAGGCGACGACCGCATTTCTCGCCGGCGCGCCGCCACATGCCGACCCTCCGAGCCGCGAAGCGATCGCGCTCGCAGCGCTGCTGTTCGTCGACCGCGGGCGGTCGCCCGCGCCGACCGCCACGCCGACCGCCACCTGGCGCGCATCGCCGCTGCGGCTAACGGTCGACGGCGTCGAGGCGCGCGCGTCCGTTCGCAGGCAAGGCGACGAGCAGATCGTGACGGTCGACGGCGAGACAATACCGATGCGGCTCCTCTGCCGCGACGGCGACGACATCCGCTTCTCCTGCGGCGGCGTCGACAGGCGCGCGACTTGCGCCCGCGATGGCGATGACCTCTGGCTCGACTTCGACGGTGCATGCCGGTGCTTCATCGACCGGACCTACGCGCCGCCGCAGCTCAGGGACGAGGATTCCGACGGCGCCGTGCGCTCGCCGGTCAGCGGCGTCATTGTCGGCGTCGAGGCGAGGGCCGGCGACAGGGTGCGGCGCGGACAGGCGCTTGCGACAATCGAGGCGATGAAGATGCAATATTCGATCCTCGCCCCGATCGACGGCGTCGTTCAGACGGCGAACGCGGTCGCCGGCGCCCAGGCGCAGGCGCGGGCGATTCTGTTCGCCATCGAACCGCACGGAGACCATTGAGATGGACAAATCCGTCGTCACCTGCGCGCTGACCGGCGTCCTGACCGACCCGGCCGTCTATCCGGCGCCGGTGACGCCGGAGGAAATGGCGCGCGAAGCCAGGCGCGCCTATGACGAGGGCGCAAGCGTCGTCCATATCCACTTCCGCCGCCTCGAGCCCGGCAAGGGCCATCTGCCGTCGTGGGGGCCCGAGGTCGCAATCGCCGTGGTTGCGGCGATCCGCGACGCCTGTCCCAGCGTCATCGTCAACCAGACGACTGGCGTCGTCGGCCCCGACATCGCCGGGCCACTCGCATGCCTCCGCGCCGTCAGGCCCGAAATCGCGGCGCTCAACGCCGGCTCGCTCAACTACCTCAAGACCCGCGGCGACGGGACCTGGGCCTGGCCGCCGATGCTGTTCGACAATCCGGTCGAGAAAGTCGCAGCCTTCCTCCAGACGATGCGCGAATGCGCAATCGAGCCGGAGTTCGAGTGTTTCGACACCGGCATCGTGCGCACCGCCGCGGCGATCGCGCGCAACTGCGGCTACCGCCGAGCGCCGAAATATAATTTCGTCATGGGCGTCGAATCAGGCATGCCGGCGGATCCGGAACTGCTGCCGATCCTGACCCGGCTCATCGTCGCGGGCGCACGCTGGAGCGTGACCGCCATCGGCCGCAAGGAGATCTGGCCGCTGCACCGCAGCGCGGCCGAGCTCGGGGGAGACCTGCGCACCGGCCTCGAGGATACGATCCATCTGCCCGACGGCTCGCGCGCCGCCTCCAACGGCGAACTTGTCAAGGCGCTGGTCGCTGTCGCCCGTGAGACCGGTCGCGCCGTCGCCTCGCCCGAGGAAGCCCGCCTCGCCCTCAATCTGTCTCAGCCCCAGGAGATCGGCCCATGACCGCGCATTCGTTCGACGCCGTGCGCTTGAGCCCGTTCTACACGCCCGAGCACGAGGCGTTCCGGCAGACGCTGCGCCGTTTCGTCGCGCGAGAGATCGAGCCCTACGCAAACCAGTGGGACGAGGCGGGTGAGTTTCCGCGCGAGCTCTACAAGAAGGCCGCAGCAATCGGCTACATGCAGCTCGGATACCCAGAGCGCTACGGCGGCATCGAATGCGATCGCTTCATGCGGATCATCGCGATGCAGGAGATCGCGCGCGGCGGCTCGGGCGGCGTGGGCGCGGGGCTCTTCAGCCACACGATCGGCGCGCCGCCGATCCTCCATCGCGGCCCGGAGGAGATGAAGGCGCGCGTGCTGCCGCAGATCCTCTCTGGCGAGAAGATCTCCGCGCTCGCCATCACCGAGCCCAGCGGCGGCTCCGACGTCGCGAACCTGCGCACGACCGCGCGGCGTGACGGCGACCATTTCGTCATCAACGGCTCGAAGACCTTCATCACCTCGGGCATGCGCGCGGATTTCATCACGCTCGCGGCACGCACCGGGGGCCCGGGCACAAGCGGCGTGAGCCTTATCCTGGTCGAGGGCAATCCCGAGGGCCTTCAGCGCACGCCGCTCAAGAAAATGGGCTGGTGGTGCTCGGATACCGCCACCCTCTATTTCGAGAATTGCCGCGTGCCGGCCGCCAATCTTATTGGCAAGGAGGGCGAAGGCTTTCGCGCGATCATGCTCAATTTCAACGACGAGCGCCTGCACGGCGCGGCCGGCGCGATCGCTTTCGCCCGCGTCTGCCTCGAGGAGGCGATCGCCTACGCCAAGGAGCGCGTGACCTTCGGCAAGCCGATCGTTCAGCATCAAGTGATCCGCCACAAGCTCGTCGACATGGCCCAGCGCATCGAGGCCTCGCAGGCGATGCTGGAGCTTTTGACCTGGCGGCTCGAGCAGGGTGAGAATCCGGTCGCCGAGATCTGCATGCTGAAGAACCAGGCGACGACGACGCTCGCCTTCTGCGCCTCCGAGGGGGTGCAGATTTTCGGCGGCGCCGGCTTCATGCGCGGCGCCAAGGTCGAACGCATCTATCGCGAGGTGAAGGTCAACGCGATCGGCGCCGGCACGGAGGAGATCATGAAGGATCTCGCCAGCCGCCAGATGGGACTCTGAATGATCACCCTCTGGCATTGCGTCGACGCCCGCTCGTTCCGCGCGCTGTGGGCGCTGGAGGAGGTTGGCGCCCCGTACGAGCTGGAAATCCTGCCGTTTCCGCCGCGATACCTCGCGCGCGAGTATCTCGAGATCAACCCGCTCGGCACGATCCCGCTCATGATCGACGGCGATGTTCGCATGACCGAGTCGGCCGCGATCTGCCAGTATCTCGCCGAACGCTACGCCGGGCCGCCGCTCAGCGTCAGGCCCGACGAGCCGGCCTTCGGCGCCTATCTGAACGCGCTGCATTTTGGCGAGGCGACGCTGACGTTCCCTCAAACCATCGTGCTGCGCTACACACGGCTGGAGCCGCCCGAGCGGCGCCTGCCGCAGGCGGTCGCGGACTATACAAAATGGACGCTTGGCCGCTTTGCCGGCCTTGAAAAGCTGATGGCGGGCGCGGAGCATGTCGCGGCGGACCGCTTCACCGTCGCTGACATATCGGTCGGCTACGCGCTGATGGTGCTTAAGGTCATCGGCCTCTTCGATCAGGCGCCGCCGTCGTTGCAAGCCTATTACGGCCGCCTCAGGCAAAGGCCGGCCTTTGTGCGGGCGAAGGCGGCGCAGAAGAGCGCGGCGAGCGAAAAGGGCGTCGGGCCGACGTTGCCGCCCAAAGAGCCGTCGTGAAGACAAGAGGGGCATAAGCCCGAGCAAAACAGCGGGAGCGAAGATCAATGACCCCGGACATCGGACTGGCCAACTGGTTCCGTCAGCGCGCCTTGCGCTCGCCCGAGCGAAGGGCCTTGCATTTCGAGGGACGCACCTGGACTTACGCCCAGATGCAGAGGTCGATCGAGGATTGCGCTGCGCGGCTGTCAGCTCTCGGAGTGGGGAAGGGCGAGCGCGTCGCCTTCCTCGGCCTCAACCAGCCAATGTTCTTCTTCGTCATGTTTGCTGCGGCGCGGCTGGGGGCGATCTTCGTGCCGCTCAATTTCCGACTGACCGGGCCGGAACTCGCCTTCATGATCGACGATTGTGCCGCGAGCGCACTTATCGTCGACGCACAGCTCCGTCCCGTCATCGAGCCGCAACGCGAACGGCTGACGTCGGTGAAGGACATTCCTCGCTGCCGAGGACGAGGCAGGGTGGATCGAAGGCGCCCGCGCCTTTCACCGAACCCGTCCGGGTCGGCGAGGATGACGTCGCGATGATCCTCTATACCTCGGGCACCACCGGCCGCCCGAAGGGCGCGATGCTGACCCATGGCAATTTCTGGTGGAATAACGTCAACGGCATGCATGCGACTCGACTGCCTGGCCGACGACATCACGCTGACCGCGGCGCCGGTTTTCCATATCGGCGGGCTCAACGTGACGACACTCGTCGCGTTTCAGAAAGGCTCCCTCGTCGTCTTGCATCGAGAGCTTCGATCCCGGACGCGCGCTGGCCGACATCGCCGCGAACAAGGTCACTACGATGTTCGGCGTGCCGGCGATGTTCCAGTTTATGGCGCAACACCCAGCCTTTGCCGAAACGGATCTGTCGTCGGTGCGCCTGCTTATCGTTGGCGGCGCGCCGTGTCCGCTTCCGGTGCTCAAGACCTATCTCGCGCGCGGCGTTTCGATGCAGCAGGGCTATGGCCTGACCGAGACGGCGCCGATGGTGAGCTTCCTCGCGCCGGAACATGCGCTGACCAAGGTCGGCTCTTCGGGGCAGGCCGCCTATATTCGTCGACGTCAAAATCGTCGATTCGAACGGCCGCACGATCGAGACGCCGGGCGCGCAGGGCGAGATCCTGGTTCGCGGGCCGAACGTGACGCCGGGCTACTGGGGTCTGCCGCAGGCGACGGCGCTGGCGATCGACAAGGACGGATGGTTTCGCACCGGGGATGCAGGCTTCCTCGACGAAGAGGGCTTCCTCACGATCAGCGACCGAATCAAGGACATGATCATCACCGGCGGCGAGAACGTCTATCCGGCGGAAGTCGAAAGCGCGCTGATGCGCCATCCGGCGATCGCCGAAGTCGGGGTGATCGGCGAACCGCACGCGCAATGGGGCGAAGGGCATCGTCGCCATCGCGGCGCTCAAAGCCGGCCAGTCGCTGACGCTCGAGGCTCTACGCGAATTCGCAGGCGAGTTGCTCGCGCGCTACAAGCTGCCCGGCCGGCTCGAAATCGTGCCGAGCCTGCCGCGCAACGCCACCGGCAAGATTCTCAAGTACCACCTCCGCCAGAGCTTCGCGAAGGCGCAAGGGCGACCAGTAGCTTCGTGCTCCGTTCGTGTCCTTCGTGGCGGCATTTTTCACCACCAAGGGCACGAAGAACCAAGAAGTCGAAGCAAAAGCGAAGCTCCCAGGAGCGCTTCAGCCGGAATGCCTGACGAGGGCGACCGCGCGGTCGACGATTCCTTCGAAAGCGTCGGACGGCGGCATGTCCAGGTTCTCGACCTGAACGTCACCAAGATAGGAATTGAGCGCGTTCTTGCTCTCGCCGGCCTGAATCCGGTCGAACAGGATCTCGGCGTAAGCGAACAATTCGCCCTCGTTGCAGTCGGCGGGCAGATCCCAGAGGCTTTTCATGATGTCGATGATGCCGCCGATTGCGGCTGCCTTGTCGCTCATTTTTGATCTCGCTGTCTCGGGCGAGGCCCCCGTTATCGCTCCCTCGCGACTTGTTGTGGCCCTTTTATGCCCGATTGATTGCCTTGTTGTCTTCCTGTTCGATCCGGAGCTTCAGATCAGTTGCGGCAGCGCCTTCCGGCTGAGCTTGCCGTTGGCTGTGCGGGCGATCTCGCTCACGAACACGATCGCGCGCGGGCGCTTGTAGGCCGCGAGATGCTCGGCGCAATGGGCGAGAAGCACGCCCTCATCGGCCGTGCCGTCCGCTCTCGGCACGACGAAGGCCGCGATCACGGAGACGCCGTCGGCGACTTTGCGCTCGGCGACTGCGACGTCGGCGACGCCGGGGTGGGCCGAGAGAACCTTCTCCACTTCGAGCGGCGAAACCCGGTAGCCGAAGGCGTTCATGAGGTCATCGTTGCGGCCGCGGTACCAGATCCATCCGTCATCATCGAACTCCGCCAGATCGCCGCCGATGAACCATTCGCCGCGAAAGGCGGCGGCCTCCTCGGCCGACCGGTTCCAGTAGCCCAGCATCAGGCCCGGATCGCTGCGGTGGACGGCCAGCAAGCCGACAGCGCGAGGCGGAAGCGGCTCGGTTCCACCGTCGATAGGCAGAATGGCGATCCGGCGGCCCGTCTGCGGCCGCCCGGGCGAACCCGGCCGGATCGGTTCGCCGGGTCGGCTCGAAACATAGGTCGAGATCTCGCTCATGCCCAGGGCTTCGTAGAGCCAGGTCCCGGTCGCCTCTCGCCATCGGGCGAGCAGCTCGGGAGGGAGCGCCTCGCCGGCGCATACGCAGTGACGCAGGCTCGACAGATCGAATCTCGATAGTTCGCCGTATTTGAGGATCTGGCGATAGAGGCTCGGCACGGCGGCGAAGATCGTCGCGCGGCGCTCCTCGATGAGCTTGAGCCAGACCGATGGATCGCGCGGTCCCGCATAGAGCACGCCGGTTGCGCCGCAGGCGAAAGGATCGAGCACGCCGACGCCGAGCGCATAGGTCCAGTTGAGGTTGCCGGCGTGCAGCAGGATGTCGTCCTCGGCCAGCCCCAGCCAGTCGCGCGCCATCGGCTGGCGACCTATCACCACCCTCTGGGCATGCAGCACCCCCTTGGGCTTGGCCGTCGAGCCGGAGGTGAAGACGAGATAGGCAGGGTCGTCCGGCGCGGTCTGCGCATACGGGGCGGGCGCGGCTTCGGCGGCGAGGCGGAGAGTTTCCTTTCGATCGAAAACCCGGAGGTTCGAGAACAGCCGGCGCTCGCTCGCGTCGGCCTCGCCGAGAAAGATCGCCGCGGCGCCCGAGTTCGCGGCCAGCGCCAGCGCCTCCTCCGCCGTCAGGAGCAGCGACGCGGGCTGCGCTACGCAGCCGATCGCCGTCGTCGCAAAAAATGCGAGCACGAAATCGATGTCGTTCGCGGCGCGGATCATCACCCGATCGCCCTGGCCAAGACCGCTCGCTATCAAACCGCCGGCGAGCCTGCGGACCATCAGGTCGAGTTCGCCATAGGTCCATGAGCGGGACGCGTCCGGCCCGTCGCAGAGGATCAGCGCCGTCTTGTCGCCGCGCTTCTCCGCCTGCCGCCCGAGGCAATGCCAGGCGAGGTTGAAGCTGTCGTTGGCGGTTCGCATCAGTGCGGCCTTCGGGTCGGAAAGCGTCCGCACTCGCGTCGTCGACCCGAAATTGTGGGGGTGCGCGTGAGCGAGGACGGCCGCGTGGAACGGCTTAGCTGGCGCTGGCCTCGTTGAGCGACGCCATGTCCGTATCCGACAGCGTGAGTTCGGTCGCGCGAACGAGGCTATCGACCTGTTCGATCGAGGTCGCGCTGGCGATCGGCGCCGTCACGGCCGGCCGGGCGATGAGCCAGGCGAGAGCGACCTCGGCAGGCTTGGCCTTGTAACGCTTGGCGGTCGCCTCGAGCGCGTCGAGAATGCGAAAGCCGCGCGGATTGAGATAGGCCTTCACGCCGCCGCCGCGCGGGCTCTTCGTCAAATCCTCTTCGCTGCGGTACTTGCCCGACAGAAAGCCTTTCGCCAGGCTGAAATAGGTGATGACGCCGATGTCCTCGCGCAGGCAGAGGTCGGCAAGCCCGTTCTCGAACCCGTGCCGGTCGGCGAGATTGTATTCCGGCTGCAGCACTTCGTAGCGCGGGCCGCCGCGCGCCTTCGCCGCCGCGATCGCGGCCTCGAGCAGTGCGACAGTGAGGTTCGAGCCGCCGCACCAGCGGATCTTGCCCTTCTCGATCAGCCGCTGATAGGCGCCCAGCGTTTCGTCGAAGGGCGTCGCCTGGTCGGGCCAGTGCGAGAGGTAGAGATCGATCACATCCGTTTGCAGGCGCCTGAGCGACGCCTCGACCGCCTCCTCGATATAGCGCGCCGACAGGCCTTCCTTGCCCTTGCCCATGGGCGAACCGACTTTGGTGATGACGATCGTGCGGCCGCGGGTCCCGCGCGCCTTCATCCATTCGCCGATGATCGTTTCCGACTCGCCGCCGTGATTGCCGGGGACCCATGACGAATACGCGTCCGCCGTGTCGACGGCGCTGAGGCCGGCCGCTGCAAATCGGTCGAGCACGGCGAAAGACGTCGCCTTGTCCGCCGTCCAGCCGAAGACGTTGCCGCCGAGAACCACCGGCGCAATGTTGAGATCGGTGCGTCCCAGACGGCGCAGCTGCATGGAGCTTCTCCCAAATTGCGACGAAGCCTATCGCAGAATTCCATCCCCGGAAACCTTCGTCTCTGATCTCGACGTGAGCCCCGGTCATCGGTCCATCTCGATTACGTTATTGGCGAGAACGCGCCCTCTCCCCTATGTAACGGCCCATGACCGCCCTCGCGACGCATCGACCCCTCGTGCTCGCCGCCGTGATGGCGGCGAATTTCATGATCGCGATCGAGGCGACGATCGTCTCGACGGCGATGCCTCAGATCGTCGCCCAGCTCGGCGGGCTCCAACTCTACAGCTGGGTGTTTGCGGCCTTTCTCCTGACCCAGACCGCCACGACCGTCGTTTTCGGCAAGCTCTCCGACCTCAGGGGCCGCAAGATCGTCATGCTCTCGGGCATCGCGATCTTTCTCGCCGGTTCGATCCTTTGCGGCTTCGCCTGGTCGATGCCCTCGCTCATCGTCTTCCGGCTGGTTCAGGGCGTCGGCGCCGGCGCGGTGCAGCCGGTCGCGATGACGATCGTCGGCGATCTCTACTCGGTGCATGAACGCGGCAAGATTTAGGGCTGGCTCGCCAGCGTCTGGGCGCTCTCGGCCGTCATCGGCCCGCTGGTCGGCGCCCTCATCATCCAGCGCTGGTCGTGGGCTTGGATCTTCTGGATGAACCTGCCGATCGGGCTTCTCGCCTCCTCGGGCTTCTGGGCCTATCTGCACGAGAAGAAATCTGAGGCGCGCGGACAGATCGATCATTTGAGCGCGGGCGTGTTCACCATCGCCATTGCGGCGATCATGGCCGACCTCACCGCGTTTTCGACCTCGAGCCGGACCGAGACCTCGATCATCACCCTGATCGCGGTCGTCGCGGTCGCCCTCTTCATCGTGCAGGAGCGGCGCTCGCCCGAGCCGATGATCTCGCTCAAGCTCTGGGGGCGGAGGCCCATCGCCGCAGTCAACGCCTCGTCGCTCTTCGCCGGCATGGTGATGATCGGGCTCACCACCTTCCTGCCGGTCTTCGTTCAGGGCGTGATGGGACGGTCGCCGCTGATCGCCGGCTTTTCGCTCTCCGGCATGGTGCTCGGCTGGCCGATCGGCGCGACGCTCTCGGCCCGCCTCTGGGCGCGCTTCGGCGTGCGCGCGATCCTGCGGGTCGGCGGCGCGCTGGTGCCGCTCGGCGCGCTCGTCTTCGTCTTTCTCAGGCCCGAGACGTCGCCTGTCGCCGCGGGCCTCGGATCGGCGCTGGTCGGCTTCGGCATGGGACTATCGAGCAGCGCCTCGATCGTCCTCATCCAGGAAATCGTCGACTGGTCGGAGCGCGGCAGCGTAACCGCCTCCTACATGTTCGCGCGCAGCCTCGGCAGCACCTTCGGCGCAACGGTTTTCGGCGCCGTCCTCAACTTTGGGCTGATCCATTCCGGCGTCGGCGCGGTCACCTCAGGCGATCTCAGAAAACTCCTGGAAGGCGGCGTCGTGGCGTCGAACGAGGCCCTTCATGCCGCGCTCAATCAGTCGCTGCACATGACCTTCGTTGCGCTGTTCCTGACCGCGCTTCTGGTCGCAGCGACCGCGGCGATGGTGCCGAGAGTTGTGTTCGCTGCGAGGCGGGCGATGGCAGAATGAGGCCGGGATTCACGCTCTTCGGGGCCTGTGCCATTTCCGCGCCCGGATTCAATCATTTCAAGCCTTAGCGGCGCCATTTCCGCGCCACCCGATCCGCCTAGACGCCGATCTCCTGGCGCTTGTCTTCGCGGGTGCTCGCCTCCCTCGAGATTCATCTGAGACAAGGTCACGACCTCCCCGATGTCGTGCGGCGACGATGTCGTCGCCGGATTTTAGACATACAAGTACTGTGTTATCGACTTGATGGCTTAAAAGCCTCCGCTTTGCCAGCTGCGGGCTAGATGCGAAAAGACTTTGGCATAAATTCTGGTTTTCCGCAAACCATTCCTAGGATTTCTGATCGTTAAGGTTAATGCCGAAGGTCCCGCGGATGAAAGGCGATTCCCGGCAGGGGCGAGCAAACCGGATTGTGCGGCCCGGCGCCCAGGGCCCGGGCCGTGACGGCCGCTCTTTTCCGGACAAACATCATGGACACAACAGCTCCGTAAGACCATCATCAGCGGCTCGGTTGAGGAAAGCGGCATGGACATCGGGCGGTGGCTGAGGAGTCTTGGCCTTGCTCAATACGAGGCGGCGTTCCGCGACAATGAAATCGACGGCGACGTGCTGCCGAAGCTGACGGTCGAGGATCTCAAGGATCTCGGCGTCGCCGTCGTCGGGCATCGGCGCAAGATCATGTCGGCGATCGAGACGCTGAACGCCCCGGCCGCCGCGCTGGCGGAAGCGGCGCATTCGCCCGCGACGCAGACCTCCGTCCCCGCCGCCGACGCGGCCGAGCGGCGCCAGCTCACCGTCATGTTCTCCGACCTCGTTGGTTCGACCGCTCTGTCGGCGCGGCTCGATCCCGAGGACATGCGCCAGGTCATCCGCGCCTGTCAGGACGCCTGCTCCGGCGTGGTGGCGCGCTACGACGGGTTCGTCGCGAAATTCATGGGCGACGGCGTTCTCGCCTATTTTGGCTTTCCACGCGCGCATGAGGACGACGCGGCGCGCGCGGTGCACGCGGGGTTGGAGATCGCCGAAGCCGTCGCGGCGCTTCAAACCCGCGCCCGCGACAAACTCGCGGTGCGGGTCGGGATCGCGACCGGCCTCGTCGTCGTTGGCGATCTTGTGGGACGGGGCCCGGCGCGGGAGCAGGCGGTCGTCGGCGACACGCCCAACCTTGCGGCACGGCTGCAAGGGCTTGCCGAGGCGGGCGGCGTCGTCATCTCGTCGGCGACGCGACGGCTCATCGGCGACCGGTTTCGGCTGAATGATTTGGGCAGGCATGCGGTCAAGGGCCTCGCCGAGCCGGTCGAGGCATACGCCGCGCTCGGAGTGTCGCCGAGCGAGAGCCGCTTCGAGGCGGCGCATTCGGCGCGGCTCTTAGGGTTCGTCGGGCGCGAGGCCGAGAGCGCCGATCTGCTCGCCCGCCTGCGCCGCGCCTGGCAGGGTCAGGGCCAGATCGTGCTGATCTCGGGCGACGCCGGCATCGGCAAGTCACGGCTCGCCGCGTGGCTCGCGGAGCAGGTCACGGAGACGCCGCACACACGGCTACGCTACCAATGCTCGCCGTACCATCGCGACAGCGCTCTCTATCCTTTCGTGCAGCAATTGGAGCGCGGAGCGGGCATCGCGCCGCAAGAGGCGGCCGAGGCGAAGCTCGAGAAGCTCGAGAAGATGCTTAGCCTCGGGACTGACCGCATGAACGAGGTCGCGCCGCTGATCGCCTCCCTGCTCTCGATCCCGACAGGAACCCGCTACCCGGCGCTCAATCTCTCTCCGCCGCAGCAGCGCCGCCAGACGCTCTCGGCGCTGCTCGACCAGATCGAGGGCCTCGCGAAGAAGCAGCCAGTGCTCGTGCTGTTCGAGGATGCGCATTGGGCGGACGCGACTTCGCTCGAAGTGCTCGATCTCGCCATCGAACGCGTGCGGCGCCTGCCGGTGCTGTTCCTGATCACCTTCCGGCCTGAATTCGAGGCGCCATGGAGTGGCTCGCCCGACGTCGAGACGATCACGCTCGGCCGTCTCGATCGCGCGGAAGCCGAGAGGCTGGTCGAAAGCGTGACCGGCGGGCGCAAGCTTCCCGCCGAGGTGCTCGCGCAGGTCGTCGCCAAGACAGACGGCGTGCCCTTGTTTGTGGAAGAGCTGACCAAGAACGTGCTGGAGTCCGGGCTCTTGGTCGAAGAGGCCGATCGCTTCCGCCTCGACGGCCCGCTCCCGCCGCTCGCGATCCCGTCGACGCTGCAGGATTCTCTGATGGCGCGGCTTGATCGCCTCGCGGCGGTGAAGGAGATCGCGCAGATCGGCGCCGCGATCGGCCGCGAGTTCTCCTACCCGCTGCTCAACGCCGTCGTCGGCCGCGACGAACCGACCTTGCGCGCAGCGCTCGCGCAACTGGAGGACTCCGAGCTCGTTTTCCGCTCGGGCGACCCGCCCGCCGCGCGCTATATTTTCAAACACGCGCTGGTGCAGGACACAGCCTACGAAAGCCTGCTCAAGAGCCGCCGGCAAATCCTTCATCAGAAGATCGCGGAGACGCTGCGCGAAAAATTCGCCGACGTGGTCGAAGCCGAGCCGGAGCTCCTCGCCCGTCACTTCACGCAGGCCGGCCTCACCGCATCCGCGATCGAATATTGGGGCAAGGCGGGCGACCTCGCGCTTCGCCGTTCGGCGTTCAAGGAAGCGATCGCGCATCTCGGCAAGGCGATCGAGATGACAGAGGCGCTGACGGCCTCGGCGGAGAAGACGAGCGGGCGACTGCGGCTGCATGTCTCTTTCGGAAATGCGATGATCGCCGCGCACGGTCACGGGGCGCCCGAGACCGCGGCGGCCTTCCGGGACGCCAGCGAATTGGGAGCTGGCGCCGCGGACTTGAATGCGCGTTTTTCGATCAATTACGGTCTCTGGGCGGCTGCCCACGTGCACGGCGACCTTGCGGGGATGCGCGAGCCCGCGCTGGCCTTCCTGCGCGACGTCGAGCAGAAACCCCATTCGCCGGAAGCGGGCGTCGCACATCGGATCTATGGCGCGACGCAATGGTTTGCCGGAGATTTCGTCGAGGGGGGCTCCCACCTCGAAAAAGCCCTGGCGATTTTCGATCCGGAGCAAGATCGCGACCTCGCCTTTCGCTTCGGTCAGGATGTCGGCGTTTCCGCCACGGTCTACCTGGCGATCGTGCTTTGGCCGCTTGGCGAGGTCGATCGAGCGCGCGAGCTTGTCGACGCAGCAGCCAGGAGAATAGCGAATTTAGGACACCTCGCCACCTCGACATTCGGGCTGATGCACAGCGCCATGTTCGAGATCATCGGCCGGAACGTCGTCCGCGCCGCGCCTCTGGCCAAAGCGCTTTCCAGCGTCGCGCACGAGCATGGGATTTCCCTGTGGATCTGTTTCGGAGCCTTCCTGGAAGCCTGGGTGGACTCGCAATCCGGGTCCCCGCAAACCGGTCTTTTGAAGATGCGCCGGGCCAACGCCCTGCTTGAACAGGAACGCATCAGAGCCTTTCAGCCGCTTGTCAAAACCGCTCTAGCGGAAGCGGAAGTGCGAAATGGCGAGACGGAGGCGGCTCTGGCCACGATCGAAAGAGCGCTCGAAGACTTCGATCGCAGCGGACAGCGGTGGTTCGACGCCGAGACCTATCGCGTTCGTGGCGAAATTCTCCTCAAGCAAAATCCCAGCAATCCAACCCCCGCCGAGGAATCGTTCCTGACCGCCGTCGCCATTTCGCAAGCCCAAAAAGCACGCGGCTTCGAACTGCGCTCCGCGCTATCGCTCGCCAGACTCTATCAATCGACCGGCCGCGACGCCGACGCCCACGACGTCCTCGGCCCCGCTCTCGAAAGGTTTTCGCCGACGCCGGAGTTTCCGGAGATTGCGGAGGCGAAGGCGCTGTTCGACGCGCTGGCGGAGGCCGATTCGGTCAAGGCGGCCATGTCATCGCGAGCACGGCAGGTCCAGTTGCAAATCGCGCTTGGCAATGCGCTGATCGCGACGCGCGGCCACGGCGCGTTGGAGACCACCGCAGCCTTCGCTAAGGCGCGCGACCTGGCGCGGGGCATCGACGACAACGCGACGCGGGCGTCGATCACTTACGGCCTTTGGGTCGGGAGCTACACGCGCGGCGAACTCGAACCGATGCTGGAGCTGGCCGCTGCGTTCCTGCGCGACACGGCGTCGTGTCCAAATTCGGCTGAGGCCGCGGTCGCCGAGCGCATCAATGGCGTGACGCGCTGGTTTCAGGGCGACTTCGTCGGCGCCCGCGCGCACTTCGAGCGGGCGCTGGCGATATTCGATCGTATTCAGGATCGGGAGCTCGCCTTTCGCTTCGGTCAGGATCAACTGGTCGCCAACGAGATCCTGCTCGCCCTTGTGCTCTGGCCTCTTGGCAAGGTCGACGATGCCGGGCGCCTGGCGAGGGCGGCGCAACGACACGCGGAAGAAAGCGGGCAGGTTTCGACCGCAGCCTATCTGCATATGTGGGCCGGCGCTTACGAAATCCTCCGCGACGACGCCGTGGGCGCTGCACTCCATATCGAGGCGCTGGACGCTCTCAGTCGCGAGCACGACCTGGCATTTTTTGCAGAACTGGGCTCGTTTTTCCGCGGCTGGCTGCAATGGCGTGTAGGCGACGGAGAGGAGTGGATACGCGAAGGCCTCGCGACATTTCGCGATCTGCGCTCCGGGGCCCGGGCGAGGCTGGCGGTCGTGGATGTCGCCTTTGCGCGTGGCAAAGGCCAAATCGGCGGCCTCGACGCCGCCCTCGCAATCCTCGACGACATTGTCACGAACAACGAACGGATCGGGCAGCGCTGGCTGGAAGCAGAACATCACCGCGCGCGCGGCGAGCTTCTTGCAGAAGCCGATCCGAGCGCTGCGGAGAATGCGCTCCTTAGAGCAATCGCCATCGCGCAGGCGCAGAAGGCCCGCAGCTTCGAACTGCGCGCCGCGCTCTCGCTGGCAAAGCTCTACCGCGCGACGAGCCGCGACGCCGAGGCCCACGACGTCCTCGGCCCCGCTCTCGAAGGGTTTTCGCCGACGCCGGAGTTTCCAGAGATCGCGGAGGCGCAGGCGTTTATGGCCGCCAGCCGGTCGTGACGCGCCCCAATTACGATCTCACGGCCGATCAACGCTGGCGATCCGGGGATCGTAGGGTGGCGCTGGCGGCCCCCTGGATTGCTCACATGGGGATTTTCTCGTCAAGGGTGGTGTTTGCGATGGTGTGGCGTCCTTTGGCGCTGGGGTCGCGATCCTTGGTTCGAGCCCGTTTGCGAGATCTGGCGTTGCGCCGGACCAACCTCACATACGGTCGTCGCGTTTCCAGCGACTGCACCATGATTCCGCTTTCGGCGGCGGGGCTCGGGAGGCGGGACCATTCTTCGCATCGGCATTTTTAAGCCAAGCAATCCATCGGTTCGCCGACCCGGATCGGCCGGGGCTGATCAGTCCTCGGCAGATAAGAAGAGGGGGACTTCGGTTCTTGGGACGAGGTCAGGCGGAGGTTTTCATGACCGCTCCTTCGATGACGACGCCGGCGCTGGTGAATTTCCACAGCGCCACGAACAGCTTGCGGGCGAGCGCGACGATCAGCCGCTTGCGTGCGGCCCTGCCCGTCATGCCAGGCAGGCGCCGATGAAACCACTGCGCCAGCGCCGATTGCGGTTGATGTTGCAGCCACAGCCACGCCAATTGCAGCATTTTCGTTCGCAGCCGCGGATTGCCCGCCTTCGACACGCCCTGCTCGTGCTCGATCTTTCCGCTTCGCCAGGGCGACGGCGTGAGGCCGGGGTAAGCGCCCGCCTGCCGGCGGTTGGCGAAGGAGCGGCAAAGTCCTTCGGTCCAGAGGGAAGCGGCGAACTCCGGCCCGACGCCCCTCAGGCTCATGAGCAGGGCGACAGGCGAAGGCTGCGCCTCGACGGGCGCAGTTGCGTCCTTTCTTCGGCTTTCGGCGAGCCGGGCGAGCAGCCTGTCGCGGGCGTCCTCGACCGCCTTGATCTGCTCGAGCAGCAATTCGAGCCGGTCGAGTTCGCGCTCGATCTGCGCTTTCAGATGCGGCCCGAGCGGCCGGCCATCGCCCGTGCGCAGCTCGACGAGCCGCTTGCGGCGCTCGCGGCGCAACGGTTCATAGTCTCCCACCCCCTGCGAGAACAGCAGTCCCTTGATCCGGTTGACGTGCCGAATCCGCTCCTCGATCAGTTCGGCGCGCTCGCGACACATCCGCCGCTCGTCCTCCGCCTCGGGCGTCGGCGGCCGCACCATCGAGCAGACCCGGGGTTCGCCGCGCTTAAAGGCGAGCAACGCGCGCAGCAGCCCCTCGCCGTCGATCCGGTCCGTCTTGGCCCGCCGTCGCCGGCGCGGCGCCGCCACCGAGGCCGCGTCGACCACGTGGCTCTCGCATCCCTCCTCCTCCAGGACCCGATGGAGCCAGAAGCCGTCCAGCCCCGCTTCCTGGATCACGATGATCGGATGGCTCGTCCCGGTTCGCGCCAGAGCTTTGTGTCTGAGCTCAGCCAGTCGAGCGAGCAACGCGCAAACATCGCCCGCCTTGATCACGCGCTTCGACAACTTCTCGCCGGTCCCCGGCGACAGCGAAGTGACAAGCCACGTCGAACGGCTGAGTTCCAACGAAACGAAAATTGCGCCAAGCTGCGAATGGATAGCGGCGGTTTGTGGGAAAGGACGGTCAAGCGACATCGGTCGTCTCCAGAGTGGTGGATAGGCAACCCCAGTCTGACCAAAGACCGGCCGCTATCCACCCCATGGAATCTTCGCTGCGCTCGCAATGACGACATTGCACGTCACACTAAACGCGCCGCCGCACCCTCACCCGGCCGCGCTTCGAGCCACCCTCTCCCGCGAAGCGGGCGAGGGGACTACACATCCAAATTCGCCACGGTCAGCGCGTTGTCCTGGATGAATTCGCGGCGCGGCTCGACGATGTCGCCCATGAGCTTGACGAACATGTCGTCGGCCTCGTCCACTTCGCGGATCTTGACCTGCAGGAGCGAGCGGGCGTCGCGGTTGAGGGTGGTTTCCCAGAGCTGGTCCTTGTTCATCTCGCCCAGGCCTTTGTAGCGCTGGAAGGTCAGGCCCTTGCGGCCGGCGGCGTTGAGAGCC
The DNA here is from genome assembly GCA_963787135.1 of uncultured Alphaproteobacteria bacterium. GTDB lineage: Bacteria > Pseudomonadota > Alphaproteobacteria > Rhizobiales > Beijerinckiaceae > Roseiarcus. The sequence goes on from CAWBBW010000009.1 coordinate 95,036, forward strand.
TCGAGCAGGTCCGAGGGGCCGGAGACGGGGGCGGAATCGCCGCGCCGGGTGAAGGTCGCGGGTTCGGCGAAGGCCTCGCGCAAGGGCCGCGCGTGCTCGTCGAGCCTGCGCGCCTCTGCCGAGGCGAGCAGCGCATTGTCGAGGATCGCCGCCTGGCGGACGCCGCGCACTTCGCGGGTCAGCACATAGCCGCCGGCGTCGATGCGGCCGCTCCAGCCGCGCTCCGTCTCTTCGGCGATGGCGTTCATCCGCAGGGCGAGCGCGGCGGCTTGCGCCTCGCCCTCCGGATCATCGGCCGTGCTCAGGGGCCTCAGCGCGCCCGAGAGCGCAGCCTGTTCGACCAGGCTCTTGTTGTAGCGCGAGTGCAGGCCCGCAAGCAGGCGGCGCATGGCGCGCGCCTCCTCGACCAGGGCGCGCAAGTCCGCGCCCGCGCGCACTTCGCCGTTCGCGAGCTGAAGCGACGCGCCCTCGAGCCCGGTCTCGACCAGATAGTCCTCGAGCGCCCGCTCGTCCTTGAGATACTGCTCCGACTGGCCGCGCTTCACCTTGAAGAGGGGCGGTTGCGCAATGAAGAGGTGTCCGTTCTCGATCACCGGCCGCATCTGGCGGAAGAAGAAGGTGAGCAGCAGCGTGCGGATATGCGATCCGTCCACGTCCGCGTCGGTCATGATGATGATCTTGTGGTAGCGCAGCTTCTCGATGTTGAAGTCGTCGCGCCCGATGCCGGCGCCGAGCGCGGTGATGAGCGTGCCGATCTGCTCGCTTCCCAGCATCTTGTCGAACCGCGCACGCTCGACGTTGAGAATCTTGCCGCGCAGCGGCAGCACCGCCTGATATTCGCGGTTGCGGCCCTGCTTGGCGGTGCCGCCGGCCGAATCGCCCTCGACGATGAAGATCTCGGACTTGGCCGGATCGCGCTCCTGGCAGTCGGCGAGCTTGCCGGGCAGGTTCGCGACGTCGAGCGCGCCCTTGCGCCGCGTCAGTTCGCGGGCTTTGCGCGCCGCCTCGCGCGCCTGCGCCGCCTCGACCACCTTGCCGACGACGACGCGGGCCTCCTGCGGATGCTCCTCGAACCATTGCCCGAGTAGTTCGTTGACCAACCCCTCGACCACCGGCCTCACCTCGGAGGAGACAAGCTTGTCTTTCGTCTGCGACGAGAATTTCGGGTCGGGGCATTTGATGCTGAGAACGCAGGTGAGGCCCTCGCGGGTGTCGTCGCCCGATAGATCGACCTTCTCTTTCTTCAGGAGCCCGGAGCGTTCGGCGTAGCCGACCACCTGGCGGGTGAGCGCGCTGCGCAGGCCCACAAGATGGGTGCCGCCGTCGCGCTGCGGGATGTTGTTGGTGAAGGGCAGCACGTTCTCGTGGTAGCTGTCGTTCCACCAGAGCGCGACCTCGACCGTGATGCCGTCGCGCTCGCCCTTGATGAGGATGGGCTTGCCGATCAGCGCGGTCTTGGCGCGGTCGAGATAGCGCACGAAGGCCTCGAGTCCCCCTTCGTAGTAAAGGTCTTCGCGCTTCACCTCGACGTGGCGCGCATCGGTGAGCACAATGTGGACCCCGGAATTGAGGAAGGCGAGCTCGCGCAGACGATGCTCGATCGTCGCGTAATCGAACTCGACCATGGTGAAGGTCTCACCCGACGGGGTGAAGGTGACTTCCGTGCCGCGCTTGGCCATGCCGTCCACGACCGGCGCCGGCCCGACGACCGTGAGCGGCGCGACCGTCTCGCCGTGGGCGAATTCGACGAAATGCTCGAGTCCGTCGCGCCAGACGCGCAACACGAGCCGGGTCGAGAGCGCGTTGACGACGGACACGCCGACGCCGTGCAATCCGCCCGAAACCTTGTAGGAGTTCTGATCGAATTTCCCGCCGGCGTGCAGCTGGGTCATGATGACCTCTGCCGCCGACACGCCTTCCTCGTCATGGATGCCGGTCGGAATGCCGCGGCCGTCGTCGGTGACGGTGGAGGAGCCGTCGGCGTTGAGCGTCACCGTCACCAGCTTCGCGTGGCCAGCCAGCGCCTCGTCGATGGCGTTGTCGACCACCTCGTAGATCATATGGTGGAGGCCGGAGCCGTCGTCGGTGTCGCCGATATACATGCCCGGGCGCTTGCGCACCGCATCGAGGCCTCGGAGCACCTTGATCGAGTTCGGCGCCATAGGCCTCGCTGGCCGCCTCGGCGTCGCGAACCAGAGCCTTGTTTTCTTCGTTCAACACCAACGCCTTTTTATGGAAATCTCGCGTGCGCAATTTTGCGATTCGCCGTTGCCCGCATCCTACCCCGTCGCGGCCGCCGATGCACGGCAAAACCCGGCTTTTCGGCAAACCGGCGCGATGAAATCCGCTTGATGCAACACAATGATTATATAGGGCTATTTCGCGCGTTTGCCAGGCGCTGAGGCGCGCGCCGCCGTCAATTCCGCCCGCGCCGCCCCTCTGAGCAGGATCTGGTCGGAGGAAACGCTGCACAGGCGGAAGCCCTGGGCCGCCATTTCGCGTGCGTCGGCCCCGTCGAAGCAGAACATCGAGGCGTATTTGCCGTGGGCCTTGGTCCGCTCGACGACCCATGCCGCGGCCTTCATGAGCGCGTCGCCGCGCGGTTCGGCGCGGACGCCGTCATTGAGCGCGATCGACAGGTCCGACGGGCCGATGAAGACGCCGTCTATGCCCTCGACCCCGAGGATGTCGTCGAGCGCATCGAGCGCGGCGCGGGTCTCGATCATCGCGATCGTCTGGGTCATCGCGTTGGCCGCGCCGAGATAAGCGGGACCTTCGAGGCCGCTCAGCGGCAGCACGGCGCGCGGGCCCCAGGACCGTTCGCCAAGCGGCGGAAACTTGGTGAAGGCCGCGAGCCGCCGCGCGTCCTCGCGGCTGTTGACCATCGGCGCGATGACGCCCGCGGCGCCGGCGTCGAGGAGGCGGCTCACCAGCGAGAATTCACCGACCGGAGATCGTATGATAGTCGGCTTGCCGGCCAGCGCCACCGAGAGAATGGCCCGCGAGGCGCCGACGAAGTCGAACATGCCGTGCTGCATGTCGAGCACGACGGCGTCGAAGGGTTCGCGCGCGAGCGCTTCGGCGACCGCCGCTTCGTTGATGACGACCCAGGCGCAGAAGAGCGGCGCCTCCGCCTTCAAGGCCTCCGCCAGCTTTCCAACCACTGCGTCGCTCATCCGCTTCCCTCGCGCTCGAACTCTTCCCGTCGATTATTACGGCGAGTTAATTTGAAATTCATCCGTCAGGCGCACATCATCCTAATCGAAATTCGATGAGGGAAGTCCATGAAACGCTATCTCGTCGCCCCTCTGACAGCCCTTGCCGTCTGCGCGTCGGCTTTTGCGCTCTCCGCCGCCGCCGCGGATAATCAGACCTCCGGCGCCCCGAACATGGAGCGCATGCAGCATTGGGCGGCCGACCGCGAGGCGGTGCTCGACGCCAAGCTTGCCGGCATGAAAGCCGGGCTGAAGCTCACGCCCGACCAGGAAAAGCTTTGGGGACCGTTTGAAACCGCCGTCCGCGACAGTGCGAAGTCTCGGATGGACGCGATGCAGGCGATGATGGAGACCCGGGGGCAGGGCGAACGCATGTCGCCGATCGATCATCTGGACGCCATGGCCACCCGCCTCTCCAAGGCTGCGGCGGATGTCAAGACGATCGCGGACGCCGCCAAGCCCCTCTATGCCAGCCTCGACGAGGGTCAGAAGCACAATTTTGCGACGCTAGGCCGGATGTTGATGCCCGAGCGGGCCCGGTTTGCGGAAGAGATGTGGCGCCGGCACGATGGGCCGGGAATGCCCGAGTAGTCCGAGGCCCGTTAGCTTCGGGTAGTGGAAGACGCGGCCGCCTCCCCTTCGGCCGCGTCTTCTTTTTTGTGCGGCGCGCTGAGAAGGCTCAGCGTCGCCCGCTGAACGATCAGGCCTTTAGGCCCGTGCCGCGCGCCGCCGCCGCTTGCCCCAGCAGCTTTTGAGATTGCCCAACCGCAATTGAACATGCCGCGGGCCGGCGCCGATCCTTGCGCGGGCGATCGCAGTGACGCACAACGTTCAGGCGCCTTCCAAGCCGATCCCCTCGACCTCGTCCTGAGCTTGTCGAAGGACGCTCCAGCTTGCACGAGCGATCGTGTGAACTGAGGCGCGGAGATTTGCGGCGACGGGGTCAGGAGTTACACTTTCAGTAAACGGGACGGCGAGAGCTTTGAATCCGAAGGTCATCATTTCCTGCGCCGTCACCGGCGCCGGCGACACAGCCGGCAAGCATCCGGCGATCCCGGTGACCCCGAGGCAAATCGCCGACTCGGCGCTCGAGGCGCATGCGGCCGGCGCCGCGATCGTGCATCTGCATGTGCGCGATCCCTCGACCGGCAAGGCCGCGCGCGATCCCGCGCTCTATCGCGAGGCGGTCGGCGCGATCCGCGCGTCTGCCGCCGACGTCGTCATCAACCTGACCGCCGGCATGGGCGGAGATTTCTTTTTCAACTCATCGAACCCCGCTTCGGGCGGGACGGGCACCGACATGGCGGGCGCCGCGGAGCGCGTTAGGCATGTCGAGGAGCTTCTGCCGGAAATCTGCACCCTCGACTGCGGTTCGCTCAATTTCGGCGACGGGGCGTTTCTTGCGACCGCCGATGTGTTGCGCGAGATGGCAAGGCGCATCCAGGCGGCCGGCGTGAAGCCGGAGATCGAGTGCTTCGAACTCGGTCACGTCTGGCTCGCCAAGCAGCTGATCGCCGAGGGCCTGATCGACTCGCCGCCGCTCTTCCAGCTCTGCCTCGGCATTCCCTGGGGCGCGGAGGCGACGACCGAAACGATGCTGGCCATGCGAAATCATCTGCCGCCTGGCGCCAATTGGGCGGGCTTCGCCATCGGGCGGATGCAGATGCCGTTCGTCGCACAGGCGGCGCTGCTCGGCGGCAATGTCCGGGTCGGCCTCGAGGACAATATCTGGCTCGACCGGGGCGTGCCGGCGAGCAACGGCTCGCTGGTCGCACGCGCCCGCGAAATCGTCGAGCGCATGGGCGCGTCGGTCGCGACCGCGGCCGAAGCGCGCGCGACGCTCGGCTTGAAACGGCAGCGATGAGCCAGGCGCCGGGCCGCGTCGTCACCCCGCTCGAGGGCGTCCCCTTTGCCGGATGGGACGCGAATAAGCCGATTGAGGCGCCGTTGGCGCTGCACGCCTGCGCGGTGAAGCCCGAGTGGACCGACTACAACGGCCACATGAGCGAGAGCGCCTATCTGATCGCCTTCGGCGATTCGTCGGACGCCTTTTTCCGTTTCATCGGCATCGACGAAGCCTATCGCGCCAACGGCTTCTCGCTCTATACGATCGATACCCGCATCCGCAATCTTGCTGAACTCAGCGTCGGGGAGCCGCTCCGCCTCACTCTGCAGCTCATCGACCTCGACGCCAAGCGCCTGCATATTTTTCATCGCATGACGCATCGCGGCACAGAGGCCGAAGTCGCGGTCGCCGAGCAGGTGCTCGCCCATGTCGATACGCGCGCGCGCCGCTCGGCGCCTTTCCCGGTCGCGCTCCACGACCGGCTGGCGGCGGTCCGCGCCGCGCATTCCGGTCTAACGCTGCATCCGATGATCGGCGCGCCATTCGGCATCACGCCGCGGAGGGACGCGCGATGAGCTTTCCTCTGGCGCCGGAACAGGTGATGCTGGTCGAGAGCGTGCGGGCCTTTGTCGAAAAGGAGCTCTATCCGCATGAGGACCTTGTCGAGAAGCTCGATGACGTCCCGGAAGAGCTGGCGCGCGATATTCAGATGAAGGCGCTGAAGGCCGGCTTCTATGCCGCAAACATGCCGGCGGAACACGGCGGCGGCGGCCTCGATGCGCTGTCGCTCGCGCTGATGGAGCGCGAGCTCGGACGCGCGGGTTACGCGCTGCAGATGTGCGTCTGTCGCCCGTCGAACATCCTCCAGGGCTGCGAAGGCGAGCAGATCGAGCGCTATCTGATCCCGACCATCAAGGGCGAACGCCATGACTGCCTGGCGATGACCGAGCCCGGCGCCGGTTCCGACGTGCGCTCGATGAAGACAAGGGCCGAGCGCAAGGGGGACGGCTATATCATCAACGGAGCGAAGCATTTCATCAGCCACGCGGACAAGGCCGACTTCGTGATCCTCTTTGCGGCGACCCGGATCGAAGAGAGCGCCGGACGACGCAGAGCGGAGATCTCGGCTTTCCTCATCGACGTCGGCGCGCCGGGATTTACGGTCAGCCGCGGAGCCTCATGCGTCTCCAACCGCGGCTATCATCAGTGCGAACTCTATTTCGACGATTGCTTCGTGCATGGGTCCCAACTGCTCGGCGTCGAGGGACGAGGTTTCGATCTGATGAACGAGTGGCTCGGCGCAACGCGGCTGAACGTGGCCGCAACCTCGGTCGGCCGCGCCCGGCGTGTGCTGGAAAGCGCGCTCGACTGGGCCTCGACCCGCACTCAGTTCGGCGAGAAGATCGGGCGCTTCCAGGGCGTCTCGTTCCAGCTCGCCGATATGGCGACCGAAATCGAGGCCTCCGATCTCCTGACGCTCAGCGCCGCCCACAAGGTCGACCAGGGAACGGCGCGCGACCAGGACTTCGCCATGGCCAAGCTGTTTGCTTCCGAGACACTCGCCCGCGTCACTGACCGCGCGCTGCAAATCTACGGCGGCATGGGTCTCATGACCTCGATGCCGCTCGAGCGCTGGTGGCGCGACGCGCGGGTCGATCGCATCTGGGACGGCACCAGCGAAATCCAGCGCCACATCATTTCGCGCGCGCTCCTGCGCCCTCGCGGCTGTTGAGCGGAATGAGCGACCCATTGGAAGCTCCCTCCCGACTTGCACGTCTGCTTAAGCCCCGCTCGATCGCCGTCGTCGGCGGGCAGGAAGCCGAGGAGGTCGTGCGGCAATGCGACCGCATCGGCTTTTCCGGCGACATCTGGCCGGTCAATCCGCGTCGCGCAGAGATCGCCGGCCGAGCCTGCTTTGCCTCGGTCGCGGAGCTTCCCGGTGCGCCCGACGCGGGATTCGTTGCTGTGCCGCGAGAGGCGGCGATCGCGGCCGTCGCCGACCTCGCCGCGCGCGGCGCGAGCGGCGCGGTCGTTTACGCGAGCGGCTTTTCCGAGGCCGGCGGTGAAGGGGCGGCGCTCGAGCGCAAGCTCGTCGCCGCCAGCGGGGACATGGCGCTGATCGGCCCCAACTGCTACGGCGCGCTCAATTATCTCGACGGCGTCGCGCTATGGCCCGATCAGCATGGCGGCAAGCGGGTCGAGCGCGGCGTCGCGCTTATTCTTCAGTCGGGCAATATCGCCGTCAATCTCACCATGCAGGCACGCGGACTTGCCGTGGCCTATGTCGTCGCCGTCGGCAACAAGGCCAAGGGCGACTTTGCCGACTATGTCGAAGCGCTTCTCGACGACGAGCGCGTGACCGCGATCGGGCTCCACATCGAGGGGCTCAACGACGCCGACGCTCTCGATCGAGCCGCACGCCGCGCGCGCAAACTCTTGAAGCCGATCGTCGCGATCAAGAGCGGGCGCACCGAAGCGGGCGCGGCGCTGACGTTGTCGCATACGGCCTCGCTCGCCGGCGCCGATGCGCTCTACGATGCGTTCTTTGCCCGGCTCGGCATCGCCCAAGCGCCCGACCTCTCGACATTCCTGGAGACGCTGAAGCTGTTCCATGTCTGCGGGCCGCTCAGGGGCCGGCGGATTTCCTCGATGAGCTGTTCCGGCGGCGAAGCGTCGCTGATGGCCGACCTCACGCACGCGTATGGGCTGACGACGCCCGAATTGCCGGGAAGTGCGCGCGAGGCGCTCGCCGCCGCGCTCGGGCCGAAAGTGGCGCTCGGCAATCCGCTCGACTACCACACTTATGTGTGGGGCGAATTCGAGCCGACGCGCGCCGTATTTTCCGCCATGCTCTCGGCCGGCTACGACATGAACGCGCTCGTGCTCGATTTTCCGCGCGCCGATCGATGCGACTCCTCGGACTGGAAGACAACGCTCGCGGCGTTCGAGGCGGCGCGGAAGGCGACCGCCGCGCCCGCGGCAGTCGTCGCCTCGTTGCCCGAGACGATGCCCGAGGCGGTCGCCGAACGGCTCGTGGGCGAGGGCATCGTTCCGTTCAACGGAATGATCGAGGCGCTGACGGCGATGCGCCTCGCAGCCGAGGTCGGCGAGGCCTGGACGAGACCGGCGGGCGCGCCGCCGCATCCCGACGCCCGGACAAGGACGACAGGGTCAGCGCTGATGCTCGACGAGGCTAAGGCCAAGGCTGCGCTGGCGCGCTTCGGCCTCGCCGTTCCCGCATTTCGCGTCGCTCGGATCGCCGAGGCGGCGCGAGCGACGGACGATCTGGGCTTTCCTGTCGTCGTCAAAGCGCTGTCGGCCGCGCTTGGTCACAAAACCGATGTCGGCGGCGTACGGCTCAACCTCCGCGATGCGGAGGCGGTCGGGCAGGCGGCGGCGGGAATGGCGCATTTGAGCGAGCATGTCCTGATCGAGCTGATGATGGAGGGGGCGCTCGTTGAACTGATTGTCGGCGTAACGCGGGATGCGCTGTTCGGCCTTGCGCTCACCGTCGGCGCCGGCGGCGTGTTGGCCGATCTCCTCGACGATCATGCGACGCTGCTCCTGCCGGCGAGCAGGGAAGAGATCGAAGCGGCCCTGCGATCGCTGAAGGTCGCCAGGCTGATCGACGGCTATCGGGGCGGGAAGCCTGGCGATTGGCCGGCGCTGATAGCATCGGTCGAATCGATCGCGCGCTACGCCGAGGCGCATCGCGACACATTGATCGAGCTTGACGTCAATCCATTGTTGGTCTTTGCGGCGGGATCAGGGGCCGTCGCCGTCGACGCGCTGATCCGTCTCAGCGAGGAGGGTCTCTAAAATGACATCGCCCGTTCGCGTCGTCCGGCGCGGAGCAATCGTCGAGGTGACGCTCGACCGGCCCAAGGCCAACGCGATCGACGCGGCGACGAGCCGCGCGCTCTACCTCGCATTCCGCGCCTTTCACGACGATCCGGAGGCGCGCATCGCCATCCTGACCGGCGCCGGCGACCGGTTCTTTTGCGCCGGCTGGGATTTGAAGGCCGCGGCGGAAGGGGAGGGCGCGGGCGCCGATCATGGGCCCGGCGGTTTCGCCGGCCTCACCGAGTATTTCGATCTCGACAAGCCGGTCATCGCGGCGGTCAATGGCCTAGCCTTCGGCGGCGGATTCGAGCTCGTGCTCGCCTGCGATCTCGTCGTCGCGGCCGAGCGCGCGGCTTTCGCGCTGCCTGAGGCCGGCCTCGGCATCATTCCCGATGCGGGCGGCGTGCAGCGCTTGCCGCGCCGCCTGCCGCGCGCGCTCGCGATGGAGCTGCTGCTGACTGGCCGGCGGGTCGAAGCCGAGGAGGCTCTTTCGCGCGGCCTCGTCAACCGGCTCGCTCCGCTCGGCGCGCTGATGACCGCCGCCCGCGAACTCGCTGCGACCATCGCCGCGAAGGCGCCTTTGGCGACGCGCGCGGTCAAGGCCACGGTAAACGCGGGCGAGGGCCGCTCGGTGGCCGAGATCTACGCGTCCATGCGCGGCGGCAAGGTTCCGCTCTATGACGCGATGCGGGCCTCCGAAGACGCCCGCGAGGGACCGCTGGCCTTTGTAGAGAAGCGCACGCCCGTGTGGAAGGGGCGGTAGCGGATGTTGCGCCGGACGGCTCCGTCGTTGTAGCCGCGATCGTTGATCGCGGCCGACGCGGTCAGCGACCGCATCTACAGGTACCCAACCGACCCGGCGCCTCCTATCGTGTCCAACTTCGGGAGAGTGAATTGGCAAAGCCAGTCGAGCGGGTCGCCGTCATCGGCGCGGGCGTGATCGGGTCGGGGTGGGCCGCCCGTTTTCTCGGCGGCGGGCTCGACGTCGCCGCCTGGGATCCGTCGCCGGACGCCGCCGGCAAAGCGCGCGCTTCGATCGACGTCGCCTGGGCGGCGATGACCCGCCGGGGCGTTGCGCCTGGCGCGAGCCCGGCGCGCCTCGCCTTCTGCGACACGATCGAGGATTGCGTCGCCGGCACCAACTTCGTCCAGGAAAACGCGCCCGAACGCGAGGCTCTGAAACAGGACCTGCTCGCCCGCATCGATGCCGCCAATCCCGACGCCATCATCGCCTCGTCCACGTCGGGCCTGCTGCCGACGATCCTCTCGGCGAAGATGAAGCGGCCGGAGCGGATGCTGGTCGGGCACCCGTTCAATCCCGTCTATCTCCTGCCTCTGGTCGAGCTGGTCGGCGGCCAAAAGACAACACAGGCGACGATCGATGACGCAGGCGCGTTCTACAAATCGGTCGGCATGCGGCCGCTGCCGCTGCGCCGCGAGATTGAAGGCTTCGTTGCCGACCGTCTGATGGAGGCGCTGTGGCGCGAAGCGCTCTGGCTCGTCAATGACGACGTCGCGACGACAGAGGAGATTGACGCCGCCGTCGTTTACGGCTGCGGCCTGCGCTGGTCGCTGATGGGCACGTTTTTGACGTTCCATCTCGCCGGCGGCGAGGGCGGGATGCGCCACATGCTGCACCAGTTCGGGCCGGCGCTGAAACTCCCCTGGACCAAGCTCGTTTCGCCCGAATTGACCGAAGAGCTGATCGATAAAGTGGCTGACGGCTGCGAGGCCCAGGCGGCGGGCCGGTCAATCAAGGAGCTCGAGACGCGGCGCGACGATTTTCTTGTGGAGTTGCTCGCGCTGGTGCAGAAATACTGGCCCGAAGCGGAAGGCCGGCCCGGCCGGCCATGAATGACTCAGGAGGAGACGCGATGCGCCACGACTCCGTGCTTCCGGTGCTTGGGACGGCCGTTATAGGCGAATGGGTCGACTACAACGGCCACATGAACGACGCGGCCTATGCCATCGTGTTCAGCCGCTCGGTCGACGCGCTGATGGACCGGATCGGCCTCGATTCGGCCGCCCGCAAGCGAACCGGCCAGTCTTTGTTCACGCTGCAGATGATGTTGCACTATTTCAAGGAGGCGAAGGAGGGCGATGCGCTCGCCGTCTCCTGTCACCTGCTCGAGCACGACGACAAGCGCATGCGGGTGTGGCTCGTCATGACGGGCGCTGGCGGCGAGCGCCTCGCGGCGTCCGAGCAGCTGCTGCTCTCGGTCGCGCAGACTGAGGAGGGACCCCGCGCCGCGCCCTGGAGTTTCGAGTCCCACGCCGCGCTCGAAGCCCTCGCAAAGGTCCAGGCCGCGTTGCCCCATCCGCCCGAGGCGGGCGCAGGCGTGGCGCTGAAGCGAAAGCCGTGACGGGCTGACCGCTTCCCGATCGCCGCTGGAGATTTGACCATCCGGCCAAATTCGTGCGGGACTACGAGGGTAGACAGTCCATTTGCGAGGGCTGGGGAACGGGGAGCGCACAATGTCGACGGCTTTGGTCACGGGAACAAGCAGCGGCATCGGCCTTGCCACTGCGGTGTCGCTTGCGCGGGCGGGACACGTCGTCGCCGCGACGATGCGCAATCTCGACCGCGCGGGGGACTTGCGCAAGATCGCCGCCGACGAGCAACTCCCCATCGACATAGCCGCGCTCGACGTCGACGACGACGCCTCGGTTCGTGAAGCCTTCGCGACCATCGCGGCGCGCCACGGTCCAATCGACGTCCTCGTCAACAACGCCGGCGTTCCGGGCGGCGGCGCGATCGAGGAGACGCCGGTCGAGTCCTTTCGCGAGGTGATGGAAACCAATTACTTCGGCGCGCTACGCTGCATGAAGGAAGTGGTTCCCGGAATGCGCCAGCGCCGGCGCGGAACCATCGTCAACGTCACCTCGGTCGCGGGTCGCACCGCGACGGCGCCAATGGCGAGCTACGCCGCATCGAAATGGGCGCTCGAAGCGCTGAGCGAGTGCCTCGCCCAGGAAATGCGTGCCTTCAACGTGCGCGTCGCGATCGTCGAGCCCGGCGTCATCGCAACTCCGATATTCGGCAAGGGCCGGTCCTCGGCGCCCGATAGTCCCTACCCGCACGGGCGGCGGCTCAGGGCCCTGTTCGCCGCCGCGGCTCGCCAATCCGACCCCGCCATCTCTCGTCGGCGACCTCATCCGCGACATCGTCAACGGCGGCAGCTGGCAGCTTCGCTATCCGGCGGGACCGGACGCGGCGCCGATGATGAAGGGACGGGCGATGAAGAGCGACGAACAGGTCGTCGAGGAAGCCGGCGCAAGCGACGAGGCCTTCCTTGCGCGAATGAAGCGCGATTTCGGGCTCGACCTTAAGCTGTGAGGCCCACGGCGACCTTTGGCTGCCCGTGATCTCTACCCCTTGCAATCGTTCTCCCACCATCCATATACCATCCACACGGATGGTAGAGGTAGAGCGATGGCGGGAGAGATTCACCGGCTGCGGGAGAGGCCAGGCGAGAGCGAGAAAATCACCATCAATCTCGGCTTCGTCGACCTTGGGCACATCGATCTTCTGGTGCGCGAAGGCTTCTATTCCAACCGCACCGACTTCATCCGGACGGCGATCCGCAACCAGCTCGCCGCCCATGCGGATGCGGTCAGACAGTCGATCGTGCGCAACACGCTCGAGCTCGGCCTCAGGCGCTTCAGTCGCGGGGAACTGGAGGCGGCGAAGGCGAAAGGGGAACGGCTTCGCATCCAAGTCGTTGGGCTTGCGACGATTGACGACGACGTGACCCCCGAGCTCGCGGCTTCGACCATCGAATCCATCACCGTGCTCGGAGCTCTCCACGCCAGCAAGGACGTCAAGACCGCGCTCGCCGATCGCATCGGGTGATCAAAACGCGCCGCATTCAGCAACAAGGAATCCAGCAATGACATCGGACTTCAGCGCAGCCATGCGTCGGGCCCTGCAACTCACGCGCGCCGAGAACGTGATGGAGGCGACGCGGGTCATCCAGCGCGCCCTGGGCGGGCGCGCTCGCGCCGCGCAACCGGCGGCCGATGAGCCGCCCGCAAGCGCGCGCTTGTTGACGCCGCCGCGCGCGGCGCCCGCTCACGCCGCCGAACCGCAGCCGTCGCGAACGGCCGCGGCGCCCGAGGCCTCAGTGGAGCGACGGCCCTCCGGGCGCGAGAGACGGCCGCTCGGCGAGGTCCTCAAGCTCCTGCGCCGGGCCGATCATCCCGGCTTCCGGCCCGGCCCGGCTCGAGGGCCGGCATTGCGGAAGGCGCCGACGGTCCCTTTGCCTGAGGGGGCGGCTTATCTCACGCGAACCTTCGCCTGCGCGGCCGGTTCGAGGGAATACAAGGTCTATGTCCCGAGCGGCGCTGAAGGCCGGGCGCTTCCGTTGATCGTGATGCTGCACGGCTGCACGCAGCACCCCGACGATTTTGCGCTGGGCACCGGCATGAACCGGCTCGCCGAAGAGCACAAGTTCATCGTCGCCTATCCGGGACAGCCGAAGAGCGCCAACCCTTCCGCTTGCTGGAACTGGTTCGATCCCGCCCACCAGTCGCGCGACGGGGGCGAGCCCAGCATCATCGCCGGCGTCACGCGCGCGATCATGGCCGAGTTTCCGGTCGACGGAGCCCGTGTCTATGTCGCGGGCCTCTCGGCGGGCGGGGCCATGGCCGCGACAATGAGCGCGACCTACCCCGACCTCTACGCCGCGGCCGGCATTCACTCCGGGCTCCCACACGGCGCCGCCGCCGACCTGCCTTCGGCATTCGCGGCCATGCGCGGGACCTCGAATCCGGCTGCGCCGGCGCAGCGGAAGACGCGCGCCAGGCGTCGCGTTCCCACCATTGTTTTTCATGGCGCAAACGACAAGACCGTCGATCCGTCGAACGCCGAAGCGATCCTCACTGAGGCTCGCGCTGGCCTCTCAGGTCCCGCGCGCGAGGCCCGACATAAGGGGGTCGCGGGCGGGCGCGCCTACACGCGCACCCTCGTTACCGACGCGCGCGGCGTTCCTCATGCGGAAAGCTGGGCCATTGACGGACTGGGCCACGCCTGGTCCGGTGGCAGCCCGGAAGGCTCGTTCACCGACGATCAGGGGCCGGACGCCTCGCGCGAAATGCTGCGGTTTTTTCTGGGCGTACAGCCCAACTAGCGCGCTCTTCGGTTGAGATTGTCACCCCCGCGAAAGCGGGGGTCCAGAGTTGCAGCTGCTGGCTTCCCTGCAAATCAATGATTCAGCGTCTCGTGGAGGTCTCGCCACTCCGGATTGAACCGTTCGATCAGCTCGAGCTTCCATCGTCGCTCCCATTTCTTGGGCTGCTTTTCTCGCGCGATTGCCTCCCTGACGTCGCCGTAATGCTCGTACCAGACGAGCGTCTTGATGCCGTATTTCGCGGTAAACTGTGAGCCGACGCCGTTGCGATGCTGAAACGCTCGCGCCCCTAGATGGTTCGTGACGCCGATGTAGAGCGTCCCGTTACGCCGGCTTGCCATGATGTAGACGCTGTAGTCTCGCCCGATCATCGGCTGACCCTGACCATGTCGTTTTCGTCCTCCCCGCGAAAGCCGAGATACGGATCATTGCCTTCGCCATGTGGTCCGGCATTTCTGGACCCCTGCTTTCGCGGGGGTGACACGAGAGCCCGAGGCCATTCATGGCTCCCCGAACACCCGCCTGAAGATCGTATCGACCTCTTTGAAATGATAGCCGAGGTCGAACAGCGCCTCGAGTTCCTCCGCGCTCAGCGCTTTCGCCACGTCCCGGTCGGCCTTCAGCAACGTGAGAAAATCCCCCTCGCCGCGCCACACCGGCATCGCGTTGCGCTGCACCAGCGCATAAGCCTCCTCGCGCGACAGGCCCTTTTGCGTCAGCGCCAGCAGCACCCGCTGCGAATGAATGAGGCCGCCGAGCTTGTCGAGGTTCTTGCGCATCGTCTCGGGGTAGACGACGAGCTTGCCGATCACCTCCGCCAGTCGCGCCAGCGCGAAATCGAGCGTGATCGTCGCGTCCGGGACCGATCATCCGCTCGACCGAGGAATGCGAGATGTCGCGCTCGTGCCAGAGCGCGACGTCTTCAAGCGCCGGCGTCACGGCCGAGCGCACCATGCGGGCGAGGCCGGTCAGGTTCTCCGTCAGGACCGGATTGCGCTTGTGCGGCATCGCCGAGGAGCCCTTCTGGCCTTCGGAGAAATATTCCTCCGCCTCCATGCACCTCCGTGCGCTGCAGATGACGGATCTCCGTCGCCAGCCGCTCGACCGATGAGGCGACGACGCCGAGCGTTGCGAAAAAGGCCGCGTGACGGTCGCGCGGGATCACCTGGGTCGACACCGGCTCGACTTTGAGCCCGAGCTTCTTCGCCACATGCTCTTCGACGCGCGGATCGATGTTGGCGAAGGTGCCGACCGCGCCCGAGATCGCGGTCGTCGAAATCTCCTCCCGCGCGGTCACGAGGCGCGCGCGGGCGCGGGAAAATTCGGCAAAGGCCAGCGCAAGCTTCAGTCCGAAGGTGGTCGGCTCGGCGTGGATGCCATGCGAGCGGCCGACGGTCGGCGTCATCTTGTATTCATAGGCGCGCCGCTTCAGCGCAGCGAGCAGCGCGTCGACGTCGGCGATCAGAATGTCGCTCGCGCGCCGAAGCTGCACCGAGAGGCAGGTGTCGAGCACGTCCGAACTCGTCATGCCCTGATGGACGAAGCGCGAATCGGGGCCGATGAACTCGGCGAGGTGGGTGAGGAAGGCGATCACGTCATGCTTCGTCACGCGCTCGATCTCGTCGATGCGCTCGACGTCGAATTTCGCCTTGCCGCCCTTCTCCCAGATCGCCTTCACCGCTTCCTTCGGGATCACCCCGATCTCGGCCATTGCTTCGCACGCATAAGCCTCGATCTCGAACCAGATGCGAAAGCGCGTCTCGGGCAACCAGACTGCGGTCATCTCGGGGCGGGAATAGCGGGGGATCATGCCTTGGCTCGCATCTTGCTCGGTTCACGCCGGGGTCTATAGGAACACGCATCGAGAATCGAGGCTCGCCGGAACGGGCTCGCAAGATAGAAGAGGCCTGTTTCATGTCTTCACGGAGTGTCGACGCCATCGTGCTCGGAGCGGGAATGGTCGGCGTTTCCGCCGCGCTTGCCCTGCAGGCGCGCGGCCGGTCCGTCGCGATTGTCGATCGCCAGGGCGAAGCGGCGGACGAAACGAGCTTCGGCAACGCCGGCATAATCCAGAGCGAGGCGGTCGTTCCCTACCTCTTCCCGCGCGCGCCGGGCGCAATCGCGCGCGCCGCGCTCAACCAGGACCCGCGCGCTCATATCCGCTATGGCGCGATGCCCGCGAGCGCACGCCCGTTGTGGCGCTATTTTCTCGCCTCGACCGAGGCCAACAAGGCCGCGACCGCGAAAGTTATGGCGCCTCTGGTCTTCGGCGCCGCGGAGGAGCACCTGAAGCTCGCGGCGGCCGCCGGCGCCAGCGAACTGTTGCGTCCCGGCGGATGGATCAAGGTCTGGCGCAGCGCGCGCGGCGAAGAGGCCTCGCACAAAGAAGTCGAGGAGCTGAGGCCCTATGGCGTCGTCGCTCATTTTCTCGATCGGGCGGCGCTGGTTGCGCTCGAACCGAATGTCGGTGAGGCCGCGCTCGGCGGCGCCCATTTCCCCGATCCCCTAAGCACCCCCGATCCGCAGGGGCTGGCGCGCGCCTACGCCGCGCATTTCGTGAAGCTCGGCGGCAGGCTCGAAAAGGGCGACGCGAAAACCCTCGAGCCGTCGGCCCAGGGCTGGACCGTTGCGACTGAAGCTGGCCGCCTCGCCGCCCGAGACGTCGTGATCGCTCTAGGTCCCTGGTCGAACGACCTCGTTCGCGCCCGCGGGCTCAGCCTGCCGTTCTTCGTCAAGCGCGGCTACCACATGCACTACGAGCCCAGGGGCAACCAGGGGCTCATCCGGCCGGTGCTCGATCTCGAGAAAGGCTATCTGGTCACGCCGATGAAGCTCGGGCCTGCGTCTCACAACGGGCGCCGAGTTCGCGAGGCCCGAGGATGCGCCCTCGCCCGCGCATCTAGCGCGGCTCGAGCCGTTCGCGCGCGAAATGTTCCCGATCGGGCCGCGCAAGGACGCCGCTCCCTGGCTCGGCCGCCGCCCCTGCTTGCCGGATATGCGCCCGATCATCGGGCGGTTCCCGGGGAAGCCGGGCCTCTGGCTCGACTTCGGCCACCAGCACTTAGGCCTGACGCTCGGCCCAATTACCGGGCGGCTGCTCGCCGAAATGATGACCGGCGAGACGCCCTTCGTCGACCCTGCGCCGTTCCGGGCGGAGCGGTTTGGATAGGGCGGACGGCGGTCTCAGGGGGTCGGAAACCGGCCATTTGAGGAGCCAAAAGAACTCGTGTCGCGCTCATGCGTTCAGATTCGCCGCCGGGACGCCTTCGCGCTTAAGATAACGTCTCCGGGAGGGCTCAGAATGCGCATCGCGATGCTGGCGGCGTTTGCGGGAATTGTCGCGCTCAGCGGCCCCGCGATCGCGCTCGACAAGGTCACGTTCGGAACCAACTGGTTCGCCGATCCGTCCGCCGGGGGCTTCTATCAAGCTCTTGCGGACGGCACGTATGAGAAATACGGGCTCGATGTGAAGATCGTTCCGGGCGGCCCGCAGACCAACGGCGCGCTGATGCTGCTGTACCGCAAGTTCGAGTTCTTTATGGGCGGCGATCAGATCGGTAATTACATCTGTGCCGAGAGCAAATTGCCGCTGATCGCCGTCGCGGCCGACTTCCAGAAGAGCCCGCAGATCCTCATGTCGCATCCGGACGTCGGGCTCGATCAGTGGGCCGACCTGCCGAAGGCCAGGCCCGTCTATGTCGGCGCCGGCGCGGTCCAGACCTTCTACGCCTGGCTCCGGCTCGCCTACGGCTTCAGCGACGACAACATCCGCCCCTACAATTTCAACTCGGCGCCCTTCATCCAGAACAAGGGCGCGATCCAGCAGGGCTACCTCACCGCCGAGCCCTTCGAAATCGAAAGACAGGCCCGTTTCAAGCCCAACGTCTTCATGCTCTCCGACCACGGCTATTCGACCTATTCAACCCTGATCGTGACGCGCACCGACATTGTCGGGCAAAATCCCGATCTCGTGCAACGCTTCGTCGACGCCTCGGCGATCGGCTGGTACCATTATCTCTATGGCGACAATTCCAAGGCGAATGAGCGAATAAAGACCGAGAATCCGGACATTACCGACGCCCAAATTGCGTTCTCGATCGACCAGATGAAAAAGAACGGCGTCGTCGATTCCGGCGATGCGCTGCGGCTGGGTATCGGGGCGATGACCGACGCCCGCTGGAAGAGTTTTTTCGACGAGATGGTGCAAATCGGCATGATCGCCGCGGACACCGACTACAAGCGGGCCTACACGCTGCAATTCGTCAATCACGGCGTGGGGGTGGATCTGCGGCCGAAGTGAGCGGCGCGTTGGCCGCTGCGACGAGAAGGGCATCCTACGGCTTGGCGGCGCGTCTTAGCTCTTCGACGAAACCCCTGATATTCTGATCCTCCGGCATCACCCGCAACATCCGCTCCGCATAGGGGAGCGCCGATGCCCGGTCTCCTGACTTGAGGCTCATCTGAACGAGCGCCCCCAGGATTTCGAGGTTGCCTTGATGCGCGTCGAGGGAGTCGGTCAGAACCTGCTGCGCCTGCTCGCTCCGCCCGGTCGAATCGAGCGCCATAGCGTAGACGAAGACGTAGTGCGCAGACTGGGGAGCAAGCTTCGCCGCCTGGCGCAGTTCGAACAGCGCATCCTCGCGCCTCTTCTGCCGGATGAGCGCCAGACCGAGCGCGTAGTGCAATCCCGCGTCAGTCGGCGACGCCGCGAGCGCCGTCCTCAGCACCGCCTCGCCCTCCTTGTCCCGGTCCGTCTGCCGATAAAGGTCGGCTAGATTGACGTATGCGGGCGCGAACTGGGCAGCGAGCTTCAGCGCCGACTTGTATTGGCTCTCGGCCTCCGCGGTCCGGCCGGTCCGCGCGTAAAAACTGCCCAGCGTCAGTCGCGCCTCGGGCCGGTCGGCGTTGAGCTTTTGCGCCGCGACGAATTCCTGCGACGCGCGGTCGAAAGCCTCCCGATCGGCGGCAGGTTGAAGGGCCGGGGGGACCGCCGCCAGCAAATCGGCGGCGCGAATGCGAACGCCGCGCACGGGATCGCTGAGCAGCGGCGCTGCGAGCGGCCAGATCTGCTGCGGCTCGGCGCCCCCCAGCATGTCGAGCCCGCCGATCCTGACCATCGGATCCGGATCCGCGAGGCTCGATTTCGCGAGGCCGAGGTTGTACGGCCTGAGAGAGGGCGCGAGCTCCGCGAGAGCGCCAGCGCGGGCGAAGCCCGGCGTCTCTGGGTCAGAGGCTGTGGCCTCGAGCAGCGCCCCGGCGTCGGCGCCGTCGCTCCAGGCGTCGTGGAACGCTCGAGCGTAGTGCTGGAACCCCTTGCGGGTCGGACCATGCCAGCTTTGCACGGCGTCGGCCGCCCACTGGGCCGTCTTGTCGGCGTGGCAGGCGTTGCAGGCGTTCGGCGTGCCGAGCGCGACGGTGAGGTCCGGCCGGGGAATGCGCAAGGAGTGATCGTGGCGCGGATCGACGACCATATAGGTGCGGGTCGGCATGTGGCAGGCCGGGCAGCCCACTGGGGGGCTCACACCCTCGTGCCGGCTGTGGGCCGCGACGGCGTATTTGTCCGCCGCGTGGCATTGCAGGCAGACGCCGTCTCCGGGCAACTTGAGCTTGGCGCTGTGCGGATCGTGACAGTCGCTGCAGGTGACGCCCTTGGCGAACATCTTGCTCTGCTTGAAAGAGCCGTAGTTGTAGACCTCGTCCTCCATTTGCCCGTCGGCGAAATAGAGGCCGTCGCTCAGCGGCGACGCGACATGCGTATCGGACAGCCATTGTCCGGAAACCCAATCTTCCGCGATTGTCCCGCGGCGCGCGTGACAGAAGCCGCACGTTTCGACTTCCTTGCGCAAAGTCGCCGGCGTCGCGCTGCGCGTCGCATTGCCGGTCGCGGGATCGATCATCCAGGCGGCGTTCTTGCGCTCGCCGAAATTGACGGTCAGGCCCTTGGAGCCGCCGGCCCCGTTCGAGGGCAGCCAGCCGGGATGGGCATGAGCCCAGGCGACATGCGCCGAGCCCTGTCCGTGACAGGTCTCGCAGCCCACGCTGATCTCGGCCCAGGTGGTGGCGAACGAATCTTTCGCCGCGTCGTAGTTCTTGCGCACGCCGGTCGAGTGACATTCGGCGCACATGAAATTCCAGTTCTGGTTCAGCTTCGTCCAGTGCAGGATGTCGTCGTGGCCGACCTCCTCATTGGGATAGAGGTGGAACCACCGCTGCCCGCCTTTGTCCTTCGGCCGGCTGTCCCAGGCGATCGAAAGCGCCTGCAGGCGCCCGTCCGGAAATTCGATCAGATATTGCTGCAAGGGGGTGAGGCCGAACGTGTATTTGATTTCGAACTCGGCCAGCCTGCCGTCCGGCCCGTCTGTCTCGACGAAGAACTTGCCGTCGCGGCGGTAGAAGCGCGACTTGACGCCGTAATGCTCGAAGGTTGCGTTCGCGAAATCGCCGAGCACGGATTTGTCTGTCGCGTGATCCATCGCAAGCTGATGGTGCGAGCCGCTCCAGAGCTTCGCCTCGCGCTCATGGCAGCCGGCGCAGACCGCGCTGCCGACGTACGTCGGCGCGAGTGGAGGGGCCGTCTCGGCTGCATGCGCCTGGACGAACCGCTGCGCGCCGCCCAGCGCCAGCCCGGCGGCCGCGCCGACGAGCGTGAGCGCCATGGCGGCGACGAGTATGCGGTTGAGCCCGCGCGATCGCAAGGCACGGTCCTTCTTATGAGGCGAGCGCGAGGCCGGCGCGCGCTTATCGCTTCGGCGGCTCGCGCCGGTCAAGGCTCGTGGACGCGCGGCTTCCGCATCACGGCGATTTTGGCTAATGCGGGTTCATCCGGGCGACACCTGCCCAAAGCGGAGGGCCGAGAGGTTGAGGCGTCTTATTCGTTGGATCCGGCGTCTGCTGGTTCTGGGCTTGGGGATCGTCGGCGTCTGGCTGATCGTTTTCGTCTTCCGGATCACCGACCGGCGGCTTCCGTCGATCCTGGCGCTCAGCCTCGCCTATGCGATCGCCGCTTATGTCATCCTGCCGCGCGTGGTGCGGATGGCGGTCAAGATCCTGCAGCGCAAGAGCGTGCCGAGCTTCACTGTGACGGGCGACGGGCTGCCGGGAGACCCGGTCAATCTCGTGCTGGTCGGGGAGTTTAAGAAGTTGCGCGCCGCTTTCGCGAAGGCCGGCTGGACCGAGGCGGACGCCCTCGGCCTTGTGAGCTCCTGGCGAATGGCCGTGGCCTTCGTCTTCAACCGGCCTTATCCGGCCGCGCCGTTCAGCACCCTCTATCTTTTCGGACGCGGACAGGACATCGGCTTTGAGAAGGCGATCGACGGCAGCCCGCGCAAACGCCATCATGTCCGTTTCTGGGCCCTCAATCTCGAGCGTGGCGAAGACACCCTCGGCACCTCAACTTTCTGGCGCAACAGGGATCGCCCGCCGCTGGACCAGCCTGCGTTGTGGGTCGGCGCCGGTACGAGGGACACCGGTTTCTCGCTAACGGCATTCACCTTCCAGGTTACCCATGCGACCGACGACGACACCAACGCCGAGCGCGACTTCATCGTCGGCGAACTGAAACGCAGCGGGACGATCGGCGATGTGACCTGGCACCAGGGGGGCGATCGCCTCAAAACCGGGCGCGTCAACCACTATGTCACCGACGGCGAATTGGCGGCGGCGGGCCTGGCGTAGGCGGGCAGGGGAAACCCGACAAAATCCACTATAAACCGAGACTCGTGGGAAGAGAGCCCTCATCCGGATAAGGTTTGGTCATGAAGCCCGAAACGTTCGTTCGTGCCGCCAGTCTCAGCGAACTCAAAGGCGCTGGTCCGTTCGCCCTGTCCCCGAACGGGGTGGACGTCGTCCTGGCGCGATTCGGCGGCGGGTGGCGCGCTTTCGGTGGCCGCTGCCCGCATCAGGGCGCGCTGCTCGGCGAGGGAGAACTCGACGGCGGCGCGCTTGTCTGCCGTAACCATGGCTGGCGATTCGCGCTCAATTCAGGACTGCGCGACGGAGGACCGGAATGTCTGGCCTCCTGTCCTGTTGCCGAGCGCAATGGCGCGTTGTTCGTCGACATCGCGGGCTTCAAGCCGTCCGCTGCTGGGATCGCGGCGACGCGCTCGTTGGACGATCTGCCGGGCCCGAAACCATTGCCGCTGATCGGCAACCTTCTTCAGCTCGACCCGACCAA
This sequence comes from uncultured Alphaproteobacteria bacterium, assembly GCA_963787135.1. Lineage (GTDB taxonomy): Bacteria > Pseudomonadota > Alphaproteobacteria > Rhizobiales > Beijerinckiaceae > Roseiarcus. The sequence goes on from CAWBBW010000009.1 coordinate 117,242, forward strand.
AGCTCACCTCATTCTCGAGGAATGGGCGGCTCGATACGGCTCGATCTATCAGTTCTGGATGGGCCGAAGGCGAATTGTTGCGACGAGCGAACCGGCGTTACTCGAAGACGTTCTCCGGGCGAGACCCGAAACCTTTCGCCGCCCCGAGAATATGGACCGCATCATCAGCGAACTCGGGGTCAAAGGCGTGTTCAACGCCGAGGGTGAGGTCTGGCGCCCGCAACGCAAGCTTGCCGTCGCGGCCCTCGCTCAGCGCAACGTACATCGGCTCTTTCCGAGCATCCAAATTGTCGCCGGGCGGCTGAAGACGCGTTGGGAGCGGTCGGCGAGCGTCGGCGAAACGCTCGACATGGTCGAGGAGTTGAAGCGCTTCACGGTCGACATCACCATGCTGATCGTCTTCGGCCATGACGCCAACACGGTCGAGCAGCAGAACGACTTCATCCAGGGCGAACTCGGAGTGATCCTGCCGGCGATTAATCGCCGGCTTTTCGCCCTCGTTCCGACCTGGCGTTACGTTCAGACGCTGTCTGACAGGCGACTCAATCGCGCCTTTGTCAACGTGCGGGCTTGGCTCGACGGATTGTTAGCCGAGGCCCGCACCCGGTTGAAGACCGTGCCAGAGCGAGCGCAGAAGCCGTCCAACTTCCTCGAGGCGATGGTCACGACCCGCGACGAGAATGGGAAGCCCTTCTCGGACGACGTGATCATGTCGAACCTCTTGACCATGCTTATTGGCGGCGAGGACACGACCACGTTCACGCTGGGCTGGGCGATCCACCAGCTTTGCGACAGCCCGCAATGGGCGGCGGAAATCAGGCGCGAGGCCGACGCAATCCTCGGCGCATCGGTTCTGGCGGGCAGCCATGAAATTGCGAGCGGGCTCATCTGCGCTGGCGCGGTCGCCAGCGAAACGATGCGTCTGCGCCCGATGGTGCCCATCAGCTTCCACGATGCGAATGTCGACACGTCGCTTGGTGGGTACGTCGTTCCGAAGCAGACGACGGTCGCGGCTCTTTTTCGCCCGGCGGCTATCGATCCGGCCAATTTCGTGGATCCGCTTGCATTCCGGCCGGAGCGGTGGCTCGAGGATTCACTGAGGCCACACAACGTCTCTGCCTATATGCCTTTTGGTTCGGGTCCGCGGATGTGCCCCGGCCGGTCGCTCGCGCTTCTCGAGATGAAGACTCTTCTGTCTCTGCTCTACAAGAACTTCGACCTCGACCGAGTCGGCGACTCTGCAGACGTCTCGGAACTTTACGGCGTCTTCATGTCGCCGGCAGGGCTCAAGGTGCGCCTGCGCTCCCGACACCATGAAGCCGTCGTCTAGCCTCCGGACTCGTCAGCTGACTCGACTAGGATGGCTGCGGTCGCTTAGGGCGGAGCTTGCGACAAGCATGTCGCTGCGCGTCGCTATGCATGACCGGTAAGCCCGTCGCTGACGTTTGCGCCGTCGGTCGCACAGCCTGCGGACGACGCCAATTAGGATATTGCGACCGATCATCGCCGAGTCGGCTGGGTGTCGGTTTGAGTGCGATGCGACGTCCGCGCGAATCAACCGCCGCACCGATTTCGTGATGCGCCTCGCTGCCCGCCGGCCGTTCACCAGGTAGCCCTCCAGAAAATAGCAGGCGAGCTCGATCGTCGGCCATCTGATAACGAGCGTGAAGAGCCGCAGCGTCGGCTAGCTGCAAGGCGGGATCATCGGGACCGAGCCGAGCGCTCGAACCCGATGATTATGCTGACACGCAGCGCCGCGGCGATCGGCGCTTTGACTTTCCTCTCCGAGGGCTCAAGAACTTCAGTGTCACGCGGGCGGACTCGGCGCGCGCCGGCAATTCTCGCTCCCCAATGGAAAGGAAATTCTGACATGCTAAAGCAAATCGAAGGTTCGTGCGCATCGGATTACCCCTACGAGATGGACGCAATGTTCCGGAACAGGGCGCAAATCTTTAAAGAGCGACTTGGGTGGACCGTCTCTGTCACGGAGGGGCGCGAACGCGATGTATTTGATGACGCGAATCCGCTGTATCTCGTTTCGCTCGATCCCTTGACCAGAAAATACAGGGGATCGGTAAGACTCCTGCCGACGACCGGTCCGAACATGTTGCGGGACGTGTTTCCGTTCTTGCTCCGTGACGGCGAGTTCGTTGAGAGCCCGACAATCTGGGAAATCTCGCGGATCTGCGCTGTTCCCTCGGAATGCCAGCCCGATCGAGGCAAGAGCGGGTTGAGCCCCACGCTTGCAGAGCTGATTGTCGGTATCGTTGAGGTCGGAGTGATGGCCGGACTAAGCCAGATCGTTGCGGTGTTCGACGCCCGGATTTACCGTATTGTGAAGGCCGCCGGTTGCGATCCGCAGTTGATCGGAAGACCTCAGCGGATCGGAGATACGATGAGCTATGTCGGCGTCTTCGACACCGGCAACAGTCCGCTCATGGCGATCCGTCGGGCTGTCGGAATTCAGGGCTCGGTGCTGGCTGTTGAAACTCCGGAACTCGTCGCAGCCTAGACGACCTCGACAATTCGCGCCTCCTGCGGCTGGGATTGTGAACGCAGGAGGCGCGCGTCTTATCTGCCGAATTGTTGGATATCGTGTGAGGAATAAACCGGGACCAACCCGGCTGAGACGCGGCCGATCGCTCGGCTCGGCCACCAAGAGCCTAATCCCTAAACGAACTTTTATCTCTCAAAGCCGCTGGCGGGATCACGCCGGTGGCCACCGCCACGGCTACGGCATGCGTCAAGTTTATGCAGCGCAGCTTGTGGCGAGAAGTATCCAAGTGCGTCTTCACGCTCCCCATGCTTAGGCTCAATATATCCGCAATCTCCTGATAGGTCTTTCCTCTAGCAGCCCAGATTAAACATTGCTCCTCTCGCGGTGACAGCTGAACCGAGCTCGGTGGCAGCTTGGCATCGATGCCCGCTGCAGAATCGATCAAAGCGGACAATTGCTGGAGGGAAGTCATGTTGGACTTCTTGAATATATCCCACTCGTGTCTGGGAATGTCGTTGGTAAACGAAATCAACGAGTGGACGTTTTTTCGATTTCGTACCGGAATAGACAGTCCGTTGCGCCCGACGTTGTGACGTATGGCGTCCGTAAAGAAATTCATAGTCGCGGGGTCGTCGTTATGAAGGGTCTCCCAATCAAACGGGAGAACCGCCGCGCTGCCCCGTTTGATAACCGGGTCGATCGCGCCATATCGTTTTAGAAAGTAACGAACTTGCCACAATTTCGAATACGTAGCGATAGCCGTAAGCGTACTGACGTCCACACTCCTGTTGGAGGCGAAGCGCACGTACGAAATATGCGTCAGACCGATCTCTGAAGCAATCGACTTCAGGATATCGACCAAGTCATCGGAGTTGTTACCGAGTATTTTATCCGTTAATCTGGTGGCCGCAGAGCCACTGCTTGCTCTTCCATCCCAGCCGGGGCCTGGGGTGGGAAAATCGAAAGCGGCGAACGGCGGCGGAAGCGAGTTCTGCGAACTTTCCATTGCATCATCCTAGACTAACAACGAGGTTAAAGCAACACGGCATTGCATTGACGTGGAGGAGGCAAAGGCGCTGACCCTCGAATCTGCCGTCTGGCACGGCGCCCCCAGGGGTGGCGCACCTAGCCGGTATTCCTGTTATTACCACTTTTTGTTCACTTTATGATCTAGCCAGATTTGGGACTTGGCAGCGACGCGTCGCTTGTTTACTGTCCTCCTTCGAAGCGCGGCCTAAAGTTTAAGGCAAAATGATGGACAAGTTGGTGAATTGATGTCAAGGTCAGAGATCCTAAAGTCAATTGAAGGTGAACTGGGGACCGTCCGTGAAATGGCGGAGCGCGCCAACGAAAGCATCCTTCTTTATTTAATCGACATGGCTATCTTAGAAGTACAGAGCAAAATGCCGACGAAAAGCGCTAAAAGAGATATGTCCAACACCCTCACGCAATTTCCAAAGCGCTACAGTGCTGGCTGACGGCGGAGTATCCGCTTGAATCTACAATCCATCTTTTTCAATCGCCGATAATTCCGTTACGAACTTGATTATTGCCTCCCGTAGCGCAGCATGCTTGATCCCATGAAAGGCATGCACTAACCGAACCCCTTCCTCGGGTTTCGGCGAAGAAAAGTTAGCCGGCGTCTCACGCGTGCTGCCGTTGAAGGGCGCATGCGCGGCGCCGACTGAAAAGGCGTCCTCTTTTGCCATCGCTTCCACCGCATTTGTAAAATTGCGTTACAACTATGTCCATGGCGGATACCGCCCGTCGCGGCGTCCGTAACAAGATGCGCTGCGCACAAGCTATACGAATTGCATTGAAGCACGGATCAAAGTTCTGCGCTACCGAACAAACCTGCCGCAGCGTCAACTCTTTAGTGGTAGAATCAGGCGGCGGCCACGGCCCGATTCCGCCGGAGCGCTCGATCGGACCGCGGACAAAGACGGGAGATCGGCGAAAAAGGGAACGCGCTTGCGCCGCAAGCGATTGTCGCGCAACAGTCCACGCCGCCAGCATTTTTGGCCCTGCACGGCGTTAGGATGCGCTTCGAAGCGAACATTACGGGCATTCGGCGGAGCCAATGAGCAATGCGGCGCGTGTCGTACTCGTCTGGGACGTCCCCGTTCGCCTCGTGCACTGGCTGATTGTGACTCTGGTTGCGGCGGCCTATGTCACGTGGCGGCTGAACTGGATGGTGTGGCACGGACGGATCGGCGACGTGTTGCTCGCCTTGCTGCTGTTTCGGCTGCTATGGGGCTTCTTTGGCAGCGAGACGGCGCGCTTCTCCCGTTTTCTCACCTCGCCGCGCACGGCCCTTGAACATCTGAAATACGCGCTCCTGCGCGAGCCCGATCATCAGGTGGGGCACAACCCTGCTGGCGGCTGGATGGTGGTGTTCCTGCTCGTGCTGCTGCTCGGCGAGACGCTGACCGGACTTTACGTCGCCAACGATATCGCCGACGTTGGACCCTTGACCGGGTTTGTCCCCGCGCCGGCGGCGAACGCGATCGAGGCGTCGCACGCGATCCTCTGGGACGTGCTGCTGGCGGCGATCGTGCTGCATGTGCTGGCGATCGCCGGCTATGCGGCAATCAAGGGGCAGAACCTGCTGCGTCCGATGATCATCGGGTCGAAGGTCTTGCCCGCAAGCGTCGCGGCGCCGCGAATCGCGGGTCCTGTTCGGGCGGTCCTGCTGCTGGCCGGTTGCGCCGCCGCCGCCGCCCTCGTGGTCAACCTTGTGTGACGCGCGTCAGCTCTTGGGAAGGATAACCTGACCGCGGATCTCGCCCGCCGGATGCGACTGGGTGTGCACATTGACATACCACTGGCCGGCAGAGAACTGCTGCGCCTGCTCCGGAGTGAGCGTGGCGGTCCCTGTCATCGGATTTGCGGGCGGACTGCCCTGCGTGCTGAGCCAGATCACCGGCGGCGCATTCTGTCCCTCCTTGGCCGGGCCGTGGAAATGCGCCATCGTCGACGGACTCGAGAGCCCGCTGTAGGTGATGTTCCAGGTGACCACCCGCGTCGCAGGGTCGTAGGTCAGGTCAGCTGTTCCCGTGCCGGTCGTGTCGACCGCCGGCACGCATTGCGCGCCGGTCAGCGGAACCTTGAAGGAAGCGGAGTCCGCCCAGGCGACGCTTGCGCTGGCAAAGCCCACGAGGATTGCAAAAGGAATGAGCGTTCGTTGAAATTTCGCGGCTTTCATCTTTTCCTCCATTGGGCGCAGATCGCAACAGATGGCTTTGAGCGATCATACATCGGGCCGGGCCATGATTGCACGTTTTGAACCGCAATCGACAACCTTTTACCGGCTGGCCGAGTATGTGATGATGAGGGCCGCCGGAAAGGAGACGCGTGCGATCCGACGCCGCTTCGCTGGGGTTTGTTCGCTTCGCGGTCTTGTTCAGCCGGCCGCGCGGCTGCCCGTCGCGGAGCCGGAATGGGCGGCAGACAGGTGGACTGAGGTTGATGCCGAATGTATCGATCCGCGTACGGCTGATTTTCCTTTCAGTCCTGCTGCTTGCGATCCTCGCTCTATCCTCCGCGCTCCTGATTCGCGAGCTTGCGCGCAACTCGCGGAGCCTCGCCGAGGAGGCCATGCTCGTCTCGGTCGTCAAGAACGCCAATTCGGCCAGCAAACACTTTGGCGATTTGAAGTATTGGGTGATCGATTCTGCGGTCACTCAGCTCGCCAGCTCCCGGCAAGCGTCAGAAGCCGCCAAGGCGGGGCTCGATTCCGATCTGAAGGCGATTTCGGCAGTCGATCCTGCGGTCGTCGCCGCCATCGGACGCGAAGTCGGCGCCATGACCGATCTGGCGCGGCAGGCTGGCGTGGCCTACTCAAGCGACGATAGCGCCGCCGGCAACGCCCTGCTCGAACAGGCCAAGAGCCATATTCTCGATATCGACAACGAGCTCGACAAGATCGTTGACCGGGTCGAGCAGCAGGCCGTGGCGCGGCGCGACGCATCGACGCGCCAGGCCGAACTCGCGGTCAAGCTCGCGATCGTCGGCGGAATCGGCGCCCTGGTGCTCGCGTTGGGCTTCACAGCGCTGACCGTGCGCTCGATCACGGTCCCCCTTAAGGAGCTGGAGCGGAGCATGGCTTCGATCACGCAGGGCGACCTCAATGTCGCGATGCCGCCCGCTGGCGTCCACGAGATCGGCGCGATGACAAGAACGCTCGGCATGTTGCGCAACAGCCTGATCGAGCGGGAGCGCCTCGAGCGCGAGCGCGAGCGCGCGGAGGCGGAGATCCGAGCCGCGCGCGACGCCGCCGAGGCGGCTTTGCACGACCTCAAGGCGGCCCAGGCCAATCTGATTCAGGCTGAAAAGATGGCCTCGCTCGGCCTGCTGACGGCCGGGATCGCGCACGAGATCAAGAATCCGCTGAATTTCGTCAACAATTTTGCCAGCCTTTCGATCGGGCTCCTGGACGAACTGAAGGCGGCGGCCGCCTCCGCATTCGGCGCGCTTGACCCGAGTCAGCGTGGCCAGGTCGAGGAGGTAACCGAGATGCTGACCGGCAATCTCGAACGGATCGGCGAGCACGGCAGACGCGCCGACAATATCGTCAAGAGCATGCTGGCGCATTCGCGCAGCGGCGGCGGTGACCGGCAGAGCGTCGACCTCAACGCGCTGGTCGAGGAGTCGCTCAGTCTCGCCTATCACGGGGCGCGCGCCCAGGATCCGAACTTCAATATCACCCTGGAGCGGGATTACGCCCGCGACATTGAGCCGGTGGTCGTCGTGCCGCAAGACATGACGCGCGTGTTTCTCAATCTGTTCGGCAACGGATTCTATGCCGCGAACAAGCGCCAGCGGGCGGCAAGCGACGGGGCGTTCAGACCGGTGTTGACAGTCACGACGCGCGATCTCGGCGACGCCGTCGAGATTCGGGTGCGCGACAACGGCATCGGCATTCCCGGCGACATCAGGGACAAGCTTTTCCAGCCGTTCTTCACCACCAAGCCGACCGGCGAAGGCACCGGGCTCGGGCTGTCGATCAGCTACGAGATCGTCACCAAGCAGCATGGCGGGACGATCAAGGTCGCGAGCGAAGTTGGAGCGTTCACCGAGTTCGTCGTAAATCTGCCGCGCCGGTTCATGGCCAGGGGGGCGGTGACGCAGTCGTCGGCAGCGAGCAGAGAGTCATGACCGTAAGCATCCTGATTGTCGACGACGAACCCGACGTCGCCGTCTTGTTCCGCCAGCAATTTCGGCGCGAGGCGCGAGAGGGCGCCTATGTTCTGCATTTTGCGCTGTCGGCTGCCGAAGCGCTTGAACGTCTCGCCACCGACATCGAGCCGCAGTTGATTGTTATTCTGTCGGACATCAACATGCCGGGGATGGATGGCCTGTCGCTCCTGCGCGAGATCAGGAGGCGTCGGCCCGATCTGCCGGTGATGATGCTGACCGCCTACGGCGACGAGGAGCGACGCCGTCGCGCGGCCGAATACGGAGCCGCCGAATTCGTCACCAAGCCGGTCGATTTTGATTTCTTGAAAGAGCGGCTGCGCCAGCTACATGCGCCATTGCCCTGAGGGTGCCCCATTGACCGCTTCAGCCAAGATTCTCGCCGTCGACGACGAGCCCGATTTCGAGTTTCTGATCAGGCAGCGTTTCCGCCGCCAGATCCGCGAGGAAGAATTCGCGTTCCGCTTCGCCCATCACGGCGAGGAGGCGTTGTCAGCACTTGACGCCGAGCCGGATATCGACCTCATGCTGCTCGATATCAACATGCCGGTGATGGACGGGCTGACGCTGCTCAGCGAATTGAGCGAGCGCCAGTCCGCGGTCCGAGCGATCATCGTCTCGGCTTATGGCGACATGGCCAATCTGCGCACGGCGATGAATCGCGGCGCCTTCGATTTCGTCACCAAGCCGGTGGATCTCAGCGACCTCGAGATCACCGTCCGCAAGGCGCTGGCCAATATCGCCAAGCTGCGCGAGATGGATCGGTTGCGCCAGGCGGCCGAGCGGGCGCGCAACAATCTGGCCCGCTATTTTTCGCCGAACCTCGTCGAGCTGCTCGCCGCGCAGGATGAGCCGCTGGGTGCCGTCCGCCGGGAAACGGTCGCCGTGCTGTTTGCCGACATTGTCGGCTTCACGCAAATGGCGGAAACCATGGCTCCGGAAGCGGTCATGGCGATGCTGCGGGAATTCCATGCCCGGATGACGGCGCAAATCTTCGCCTGCGGCGGCACCGTCGACAAATACATTGGCGACGCCATCGTCGCGGTATTCGGCGTTCCGCACGCGAGCTCGAAAGACGCCGCCAATGCGCTCGCCTGTGCCGGAAAGATGCTCGATGCGCTCGAGAACTGGAATCGCGATCGCGATCGCGCCGCGGAGGGCCGGCTCGCGATGGGCATCGGCGTCAACTACGGCCCGGCGGTTGTCGGCGATGTCGGCAGCGAGCACAGCATGTCGTTCACGGTGATCGGCGATACCGTCAACACCGCCGAACGGTTGCAGACGCTGACCCGGACGCTCGGGACCCCGCTGGTCGTTGGCGACGCGCTGGTCGCGGCGGTCAAAGGCTCGTCTCCAGAGTTCGCGTCTGAGGTCATGGAACAACTGGAAGATCAGGGCGAGCAAAGATTGCGGGGCCGGGCCGGGCCCGTGCGGATTTGGACGCGCAAGCTGAACGGGTCGGGAAGCGGTTCGCCTCGCCCATGATGCAAACGCCGGTCGCACCTTGGGCGCCGGTGGGTCATAGCCAGGAGCGCCCTGCACTTTTGGAGACGCGGCAAAGTTTTCAAAGGGTTAGGCGCCAAAAACTGTCGCTTTTTTCGCCGCGGCTGGGTGGTCCGGCCCAGGAGGCAAGGAATGGAAAGCCCAGCGCAAGGAATTGAAAGTCAAAGCGCAAGGAAATGAAAGCCGCACACAAGGAAATGAAAATCAGGCACAAGGAAATGAAAATCTAGAATCAAGCTGTTTCAATAGGTTATGGCAGATTCTGGCGCCCGGCGCGCCATTAACCTTAACTTTTGCGGGCTCGCGGTGATCGAAGAAGCGCCTCCGTCTGGTCGTGAGGCTTACAATACCATAAAATTCCCATTTACGGAAGCAAAGGTCGAACTCGATTGCCGATGGTCTGGTTACCGGGTGCGGCGCGTTTCGACCTAGTCGTTATCGCGACCTTAGGGCAGCGCAGCCAGCCCCGGATTGCGTCGCTCCGCTCGCAATGACTGCTTTGATTCCATCACAACGGGTCCCGCTCTAGCAAACCGCTTTGAGCGCCCGCCCGGCGTAGGGAATGCGCACTGCGCAACTCAGCCCGAGCCCATGGTCGTCGAAGGAAATCAAGGCCCCGATCTGCTTGGCGAGCAATCGGATTGTGCGGAAGCCCAAGGTTTGACTCTGGAACGGGTCGATGTCGTCGGGCAAACCAACGCCATCGTCGGAGACTTCAATCGCAATCGTGTTGTCGTCATCAGTTGAGGCTTCGATCGTGATCACCCCTGCGACTCCGGCGGGGTGAGAGTATTTAAGGGCATTGGTGACGAGCTCGCCGACGAGCAGTCCAAGCGCGACCGTTTGTTCAGCTGGAAGAACGAAGCGCTCGCGAAACACGCAGCGGACTGACATTTGGTCATTCGCCGTCAGCGACGACACGAGCCCCTGCGCAATCGTTTGGAGATAGTCGGCGACGTCGACGGGCGCCCCGCTCGACCGATGCGCGAGCAGCCGGTGAATCTCGGCCACGGTGTCCAGGCGACCGGCGAACTCCTCCAGGAGCCCCTGTACGTTGTTTGCGCTCAAAGCAATCTGCGCACGACCGACGTCCTTGGCCTGCAACCGCATCAGCGCAGAGAGCATGGCGAGATGATTGGCGATGCGGTGGTTCGCTTCATCGGCAAGGTGGCTTCCGAGAGGGATGGCCTGCGGCGGCGCCGACTGAAGGGGTTCTAGCGACATCGTCGTCTCCTTACTTTTCATCGTAGAGTAACAAAGGATGATGTCAAGTTAATTGGGTAGCACTTAGATGTATACTTTACGTATTTAGTCGCTTATGAGGCTAAGCCGATTGAGATGTACTATGACGTTTCCTCTAATTTGCCAAATCATACCCCTTTGGAGAAAAATGAGTAAGAGGCATAAAAGGTGGTCAAATAGCCCTTGACACGTTTTGAGCGAGAAACTAAAAAAGCACCATCGCATCCCAATCGGAGGACCGGGTGATGACAGGGTTGGCGCGCGGCGAACGCCTTCAGATCATGCTGACGGATGAGGAATTGGCGGCGGTCGACGATTGGCGTTTCGCGAAACGAATGCCGAGCCGTGCTTCCGCCGTTCGAGAGCTCTTGAAACGCGGGCTGGCGGCGGAAGGCGTTGTCGTGGCCGGACGGGTGCACTCACGCGACTTCGGCGTTCTCGAGCCGGCCGAAATGAGACCCAAAGCCCCTAGTCGGAGCGGTCGCGGGTCTCAATGATCTCGCCGAATGTGCGGCGGAAGAGATTTCTGGATCAGCTTTCGAGGGACGCGGAATGCGCTCTATGCTAGCCGGGCGACCGCTGATGCGTCGATGGGCTTCCACAGTTCAGCGCCTGGGCGTCGCTAAAGGCGCAGGATCGGCCAATGAGCAACGTGGTGGGCTGGCTTCTTGATCCGTCGGGTTTGACGCCGCACGGTTTCTGTTTGCTCTGGGAGCCGGGTCTCATCTGGACTTACGCATTGTCCGACGCCGTGATCGGGCTTGCTTACTTCTCGATACCTGTCGCTCTCATCATCGTCGCCCGGCGGCGAAGTGATCTCGTTTTTCGGCCCTTGCTCTGGCTGTTTGCCGCTTTCATCCTGCTCTGCGGCGCCACCCATTGGCTCGACCTCTTGACCCTTTGGGTTCCGGCATACGGCCTGGGAGGGGTGGTGAAGGCGGCGACCGCCGGCGTCTCCCTGTTCACGGCGGTCGCCCTGTGGCAGCTCTTGCCGCAAGCACTTACGTTTCCCTCCCCCGCCCAGTTCCGCGAGACCAACGAAGCGCTGCGGGAAAGCCAGGCGCGGCTGGCGCAATCGCAAAAGATGGAGGCGGTGGGCCAGCTGACGGGCGGCATCGCGCACGATTTCAACAATATGCTGCAAGCGATCACGAGCGGACTCACGCTTCTGGAGCGCCGCATTAGCGAGGGACGGCCCGGAGAAGCGGGGCGCTATTTCGCCGCCATTCGACAAGCTGCAGAAAGCGCCGGAAGACTGACCAATCGGTTGCTCGTGTTTTCACGTCTTCAGCGGCTCCAGGCGACGGTCGTCGATCCGAACGAACTCGTGCGCGGCATGAAAGAGCTGATCGAACGTACGATCGGCCCTTCGGTCAGGCTCGAACTTCGCCTGGGCGACAAAGTTCGCAAAGTGCTGATCGACGCCAACCAGCTGGAGAGCGCGATATTGAATCTGGCGATCAACGCCCGTGACGCCATGCCCGAGGGCGGATTGCTTTCTATCGCAACCGCGGAGAGGGCCCTGGGACCGGCCGAATTGTCGGATCACGAGGGGACGACGCCAGGCGACTTTGTGGAGATAGCGGTCACCGACACCGGCGAAGGCATGTCCGCCGATGTTCTGCCGCGGGTCTTCGAGCCTTTTTTCACCACCAAGCCGACCGGCGTGGGCACGGGACTGGGTCTGTCGCAGGTTTACGGCTTCGTGCGGCAATCCGGCGGCATCGTGCTGCTTGAGAGCGAGCCCGGACGGGGCACGACGGTGCGTCTCTATCTGCCGGGAAACAAAGAGATCGAGCCGGCGGCCTCGGCGCCGAAAGCGCCAGTCTCAGCCGGCGATCAATTGGTCTCCGAAACCGGAAAGAGCGTCCTGGTCGTCGAAGACATGGGGATTATCCGGGCTCAGATGGTCGAGGTCTTGCGCGATATGGGATGCACTGTCCTGGAGGCGAAGGATGGCCCTGACGGTTTGCGCATCCTTCAGTCCAATGTCCCAGTCGACCTGCTGCTGACGGACGTAGGCCTGCCCGGGATGAACGGCCGCCAGCTCGCCGACGCAGGTCGTCAACTCCGGCCCGGACTGCGGGTCTTGCTGGTCACGGGATACGCCAGCAAGGCGCTCGAGGAGGCGCCGCTGGCGGCGGGGATTGAGGTCATGGCCAAACCCTTCGCCATCGATGGTCTTGCGTCGAGGGTTGGCGATATGTTGCGGCGGTAGGCCGGGCGCAATCCGGCGCGTCCGCGTCCGCAGCCAGCTCTGGAGCCGCATCAGGCCTCCGGTCCCCGAACGGTTGAAGGGAACATTCTTCGAAGGCGCACTGTTTCGGCCCCGGGCTGACACAGAGGAGCCACCCATGCCGAACATTCGAGACGCGCGCATCCTTATCCTCGCCACCGACGGCTTCGAGCAACTCGAGCTCACCGTTCCGCGGGACGAGCTGCGCAAGCAGGGCGCGCATGTCGACGTCGCGACGCCGACCGGTTCACCGATCCGGGGATGGAACAAGACAGACTGGGGCGAGACGGCCCCCGCCGACTTGAAAATCGCCGACGCCAGGTCCGACGACTACGACGCGCTTGTCCTGCCAGGCGGCGTCATCAATCCGGACAAGCTACGCGTCGACCCGGACGCGATGCGGGTCGTGAAGTCCTTCCTCGACAGCGGCAAGCTCGTCGCCGCGGTCTGCCACGGGCCCTGGCTCCTCGTGCAGGCGGACGCCGTGCGCAACCGCAAGATGACCTCCTATAAGTCGATCCGCAAGGACGTGGAGAACGCGGGCGCACATTGGGTGGACGAAGAGGTCGTTGCCGACAACGGGATCGTCACCAGCCGCAACCCCGACGATCTGCCTGCGTTCGTCTCGAAGATCGTCGAAGAAGTCCAGGCGGGCCGCCATCATCGGCGCGCCGCTGCCGAATAGCGACTACTTGACGCGAGACGGCCTGGCGCGAGGAGCCTTGCGCTCCTCGCGCTCTCCGGCCTGCTCTTTCGGCGGTTTGGCGACGCCGCCGGAATAGTCCTCGATTTCCTTTGCGTAAGGCTGGCCCTTCTCGCGGTCGGTGTCGTGCGGCAGATTCTTGCCGGCAGGAGCGCTGGCGGGACGCCGACGCTGGATCATGGCTCGGACCTTTCCTAACGATTCACGCTTCCGAGCATCGCGGCGCGGACGGACTTCACCTGATCCGCGGTGACGGCGGCCGCCGACGAGCCCCAGCTGTTGCGGACATAGGTCAGCACCGCAGCGATCTCCGCGTCATTCAGCTTCCAGGCGAACGATGGCATGCCCGGGCTTGTCGGCTCGCCGGCGGTCGCTACGCTGCGCGCGCCCTCCATGAGGACGCGGACGAGGCTCGTTGGATCGGTGGAACGGACGTTCGGAGATCCTGCAAGCGACGGGAAAAGAAACGGGATGCCCTTGCCATCCATGCCATGGCAAGCCGAGCATTCATCGGCGTAGATCGCGCCTCCGGCGACCATCGCCGGATCGGAGGCGGAAACCGCTTCCGGCCGGGAATTGGTCTGTCCCGGCAGGTCTTTCAGATAAGTGGCGATGGCTGTGAGGTCAGCGTCGGTCATATGCGAACTCGACAGCGATATTTCCTCCGCCATGATTCCGGTCGCGGCCCCGACCGCGTTGTGGCCGGTCTTCAAGTAGGACACGATGTCGGCGACGCTCCACCCGCCGAGCCCCCTCTCGTTGTCATTGGTGATGTTGGGTGCGAACCATCCCTGCAGCGCGTAGCCCTCAAAAGCCTGCTTCAGGTCGTCGCCGCCGAGCGTCGTCTTTGGCGTATGGCACGCGCCGCAATGCCCCAGACCTTCGACAAGGTAGGCGCCGCGATTCCATTCGGCGGATTTCGCCGCGTCCGGCTTGAATTCGCCGCTCTTGAAGTAGAGCGCGTTCCAGACCTTCATTTCCTCGCGAACGTCGAAGGGGAACGGCAGCTGGTTTGAGACCACCCGATTGCGGACGGGCTGCACTGTATTGAGAAAGGCGCGGATGGCGAGTGCGTCGCGTTCGGTCACTTTCGTATAGTACGGATAAGGCATCGCCGGGTAGAGCAGCGAGCCTCCATGCCCCTTGCCCTCGCGTAGCGCACTCACGAAAAGCTCGTCGCTCCAGGCGCCGATTCCGGTCTCGCGATCGGGCGTGATGTTGGCCCCAACGACGACGCCGAACGGAGTCTCGATCGACCGCCCGCCGGCGAAAGGCGGGCCTCCAGGCACAGTGTGACAGCTCGCGCAGTCGCCCGCGACCGCCAGATACCGCCCTCGCTCGATCTGGACGAAGTTCTGCGGGTCCAAGCTCGTGCCCTGCACATCCGTTTGTGCACGGCCGACCGCGACCAAGCCCGACACCGCGAGCAACGAGGTGACCGCGATTCTCGCAATCCGCCGTGCGACGTCCTCAGGCATGGACGAGAGGTCCCGGGTTCTTGAGGTATTGGTTCCTGATCGCATCGGCCGACCAGTAGGCAAGCGCGGCAACCGTACCCGTTGGATTGTACCCGGCGTTTTGCGGAAAGGCGCTCGCGCCCATGACGAAAAGGTTGGGGACGTCCCAGCTTTGCAAATAGCGGTTGATCGCGCTGGTCGAAGGGTCGGTCCCCATGATTGCGCCGCCGCACAAATGCGTCGTCTGGTACTGTGTGACGTTGTACGGCGCCTTGCGATATTGCTTCACGACCTCCTTGGCGCCCATCGCCTTGACGATTTCGGCGAATTTGTCGGTCAGATATGCGTTCTGCTTGATCTCGTTTTCGTGGAAGTCCATCGTGATGCGCACCAGCGGCTGGCCGAGATGGTCGCGATAGAGCGGGTCGAGGTCGAGATAGACGTCGCGATAAGAGTAGAAGCTCCCGTGCACGCCGGTTCCGGGCGTCACCGTGCTTAAGTAATTGTCACGCACAGCGCTCTTCCAACCCGCGCCCCAGCGGGGTGTGCCGGGCGGAACGTTGTTGGTTTGAATCGGGCGCCCGTTCGTCTGCACCTGTCCCATGTATCCGCCCCCGACGAAACCGAGGGGACCGTGATCGAAATTGTCGCCGTTGAATTCGTCGATGCACATTCCGATCGAGCCCGAGGAGATAAACGGATTGAAGTTGAATTTGTCCTTGTCAAAGAATCCGATTGCCTCGGAGACCGTCTGGTGGGTGAAGTTGCGGCCGATCACCCCTTGATTGGCGACCGGGTCGTAGGGCTTGCCGATGCCCGACAGCAGCAGCAGCTGAACGTTGAAGATGCTGAAAGCCGCGAGGATGACGAGGTCGGCAGGCTGCTCCCATTCTTCGCCGCTCGTATCGACGTAAGTGACGCCTGTCGCCCGTTTGCCGGAACCGTCAACATTGATCCGCGTCACCTCGCATTCCGTTCGATAGCTGAAGTTCGACTTCCGCAGGAGAACAGGAAGGATCGTCGTCTGCGGGCTCGCTTTTGAATAGTTGCCGCATCCGAACCATTCGCAGAAGCCGCAATAGGTGCACGGTCCAAGGCGGAGACCGAGCGGATTGGTATAGGCTTGCGACATGTTCCCCGAAGGCTGCGGAAAGGGCTTGTAGCCAAGTTCTCGCGCCGCCTTGGCGAACAGCGTGTGGCTGAAGGGCTGCGCCTGGGGCGGGTTGGGGTAGGGCCGCGAGCGCGCCCCCTCGAAGGGGTTGCCGCCGTCGAGAATCTGCCCCTTCAGATTGCCCGCGGCGCCCGACGTCCCACAAAGATACTCGTAGCGGTCGTAGTGGGGCTCGAGCTCGTCATAGGTGACGCCATAGTCCTGGATCGTCATGTCTTGGGGGAGAAAACTCGCGCCGTACCTTTGCGTGAGATGCGTCTTGAGGACGAAGTCAGACGGCAGGAAGCGCCACGTCTCCCCGTTCCAGTGGAGCCCGCCGCCGCCGACGCCGTTCATCGGCATGAACGCGCCCCAAGAGCGGATCGGCAGCGCCTGCTGATCCATTGTGTTGCGAAAGGTGAAGGTGGTCTGCGCCGGCCGGAGAAACAGTTCGTGCCGAATGCGATAGCGAAGTTCGTCCTGGGCGTAGGTCGTCGGAAAGTCGGTCGGGGCGTCCCGCCACGGCCCTCGTTCGATCGCGACGACGTCGAGACCTTCGTCGGTCAGTTCCTGTGCGAGGATCGAACCCGTCCAGCCGAGGCCGATGATCACGACGTCCTTGTGGGGGAGCTTGCGCGCCACGATTCACCCCTCAGGTCTTGTGTGGAGTCCAATCCGCCCGTCCCATAAAGCTGACGGGTGGATTGGGGTAGCGCTCGTTATGACGGTGGACCCAGTCGCGATAGTCGTAACGCGCGCCGGGATAGCCGATCATGCGCCATGCGCACATGTCGCGATTGCCGCCGTAAATCGGGTCGGCGAAAAATCCCTCGTGCACGTTTGCCAGCAGCTGTTCGAAGAACGCCTGCCCGTCGACGCCGTCCAGTTTGGCCGCCCCGGTCTCCAGGCCGCCGATAATTCCATCCTTGTCCGCATCGCTGAGCGAGGCGAACGCGCCGCCCTTCTGCTTACGGCAATATTGGTCGAGCGCCGCCAACGCCTTCCGGTATTGGACGGCCGGCCCGTCTTCGTCCTGCGGACCCTGCTCCTTCGTTCCCTTGATGAACGGCGGGCTGACATAGAGGCCGCCGTTGCGCCCATAGCGCCCGGCGAGCTGACGATCGACGAAGACCGCGCATCCGGCGTCTTTGCCGCCGGGAGTGTCGGGATCCGGGGGGATGAGGCGATCGGCCAGCGCCTCAACCGCCGCCGCCTCGTTTGCGTCGAAAAAGAGCCATGGCCCCGGCTTGACTGCTTGAGGAGGGGATCCCGCATCCGGCCGCCAGGGCAGCGCGGTTACGGTCTGAGCGCGCGCTGTGGTCGCCACGGCGATGAGAGCCGCTGCGCTTCCCAGGAGTTCCCGTCGGTGGAGTTTCAGCACGCGCGCCGTCTCCCCTGTCGAAACTATGCACCTCCCCAACCTCTGGTCGCGCCGTAGACCTGACCGGTCGCGGTGCTCGAGTCCTCAAAGGCTAGCAGGACTTAGATTGGCGCCAGTTGGAGAGGCTGTCCAGCGCGGACCAGCGGCGTGTCCGCCGCCGGGAGGTCAGCCCCTTCGGCCGAAAAGATCGCGCAACTTGCCTTTGGCCGCGTCGAGCGTCTGCTTGCGCCGCGGGGACAGGTTTCGGCCTGCCCGATTGATGTAGAGGGTCAGCATCGACATCGCCGAGCGAAAGGCGCTCGATTTTCGGCGATCGCTCGCTTCCGCTGAATGTTTCAGAGACTTCGCGATTTCGGCTGCACTGGACTTGGTGAAGACATTCGGCTCGAGGTCGAGAGCGTCCGAATTCGCGGTCACCTCGGCCGACCATTTTTTCTTCCGGCGTTCAGGCATGACGCACTCTCCGCGTCCGTGGGCGTTGCTCCGCCAACGCAGATCGACCGGGATGTGTTCCGCCTCAAGGTGAAGGCGAGAGCTCCGGGTTCAGTCCCAGCGGCCGTCGCGGCGGACGGTCACCACGTCGATCCGCCCGTGTGGCGGGCCGACCCAACTGGACATGACCCAGCTCGTGAGGCTGACGACGATCGAAGCGAGGACTGCAGGCCAGAGCCCGTCGACGACGAAGCCTTTGAGAAAATAGGAGACGAGCTCGATCATCAGCCCGTTGATGATGAGCAGAAAGAGCCCGAGAGTGAGGAGGGTGATCGGAAAGGTGAGGATAATGAGGATCGGCCGGACGAAGGCGTTGACGATGCCGAGGAGCAGCGCCGCCGCGATCAGGCTTTCAATTGAAAGAATACGAACGCCGGGCACGATCTGCGAGGCGAGCCAAAGCCCGATGCCCACCACCACCGCCCGAATGAGAAACCCGTTCATCACCGCTCCTAAACCCTCGCGCATAGGTAGGAACGGGGAGCCGCAGGCGCCAGAGGGTCTTGCGGGCGAGGCCGCGGGTCGCGTTTGATGGCGGCCGCTCGCGATCACAAGGAGGAGCGCACCCATGCCCGATCCCGTGTCGAACCGTCCTGTCGCCCTCGTCGCCGACAAGGCCGCCCCGCGCGCCAGGGCCTCGAACTATCCGGCGCCGATGGCCGCCCGCGTGGCTGGACGGGTCAAGCGCCCGCTCGGCGACCTGTTCGGGCTCTCGAATTTCGGCGTGAACCTGACAACCCTCAAGCCCGGCGCGGTCTCGGCCTTGCGGCACGCGCACATGAAGCAGGACGAGTTCGTCTATATCCTCGAAGGACGGCCGACGCTGGTCACAGACGCCGGGCGCACTGCGCTCAAGCCCGGCATGTGCGCCGGATTCAAGGGCGGGACCGGCGACGCCCACCACCTTGTCAACGAGACGACCGAAGACGTCGTCTATCTCGAGATCGGCGACCGGACGCCGGGCGACTCGGCGACCTACCCGGACGACGACATCGCCGCCGTCGCGGTCGACGCCGGGTGGCGCTTCGTCCACAAGGACGGGACACCCTACGCGTGAGGGCGCGGTCGTACGGGCTAGGGCGCCAGACTGACGATATAGGCGGCGAGGTCCTTGGCTTCATCGCGGCCGAGTTGCATGTCGGGCATCTTCGGGTGCGGGTCCATCAGGAACTTCGTGATTTTGTCCGCATCGAAGCCCGGAATCTTGGCGATCGTGGCGAAAGCCGGCACATTGTCGGCGCCGTGCGTCTGATCAGGTGAGACGATATGGCACGCCGCGCACCAGCGCCTCGCGAGTTGGCCGCCGTGATCCGCGTCGGCGGGGGCCGCCGCGGCCATCGGGAGCGCGGCGAAAAGCCCAAAGGCCACAGAAGCAAGAGACCAGCGGCCGGCGGAGGGGCCAGGACCAAGGTGAGGGCGGGAGGGGTTCATCATCGTGTGCGGCTCCTCACGCGCGCGTCAGCGGGCGGCGCGCACATTATCGTAGGTTCGAATGCAGGATAGACAGCCTCACGCGCGGCTCAACGAGGCGAAAGGTCGCGCTCCAAAGAAAAGGGCGGCTCGAGAGCCGCCCTTCCCCTAAACTGAGCGCTGAGGCTCAGTACGAATAGTACATGTCGAATTCGACCGGGTGCGGCGTCATCTCGAACCGATAGACGTCGGCCATCTTGAGCTCGATGTAGCTGTCGATGAAGTCGTCGTTGAACACGTCGCCGGCCTTGAGGAACGCGCGGTCCTTGTCGAGGCTGCTGAGCGCTTCGCGCAAAGAGCCGCAGACTGTCGGGATCTTCTTCAGTTCCTTCGGCGGCAGGTCGTAGAGGTCCTTGTCCATCGCCGCGCCGGGATCGATCTTGCTCTTGATGCCGTCGAGGCCCGCCATCAGCATCGCCGCGAAGGCGAGATAGGGATTGGCGCCCGGGTCGGGGAAACGAACCTCGACGCGCTTGGCCTTGGGGTTGGCGGTCCACGGAATACGGCAGGACGCCGAACGATTGCGCGCCGAATAGGCGAGCAGCACCGGCGCCTCGAAGCCGGGAACCAGCCGCTTGTAGCTGTTGGTCGTGGGGTTGGTGAAGCCGTTCAGCGCCTTGGCGTGCTTGATGATGCCGCCGATGTAATAGAGGCATTCCTGGCTGAGGTCGGCGTATTTGTTGCCCGCCATGACCGGCTTCCCCGCCTTCCAGATCGACTGGTGGACGTGCATGCCCGAGCCGTTGTCGCCGTAGATCGGCTTCGGCATGAAGGTCGCGGTCTTGCCGTAGCTCTGCGCCACCATGTGAATGCAGTATTTGTAGATCTGCATGCTGTCGGCCATCGTCGTCAGCGGCCCGAACTTGAGCCCGAGCTCATGCTGCGCCGAGGCGACTTCGTGGTGGTGCTTCTCGACGATCGCGCCCATCTGCGCCATCGCCGCGAGCATTTCGCCGCGCATGTCCTGCGCCGAATCCTGCGGGGGAACCGGAAAGTAGCCGCCCTTGGTGCGGACGCGGTGCCCGAGATTGCCGCCCTCGTAGGGCGTGTCCGAGTTGGTCGGCAGTTCGACCGAGTCGATCTGGAAGCCGGTGTTGTAGGGCTCGGAAGCAAAGCGCACGTCGTCGAAGACGAAGAATTCGGCCTCAGGGCCGAAGAAGGCGGTGTCGCCGATCCCGGTCGACTTGAGATAGGCCTCGGCCTTCTTGGCGATGCCGCGCGGATCGCGATTGTAGGGCTGGCCGCTGGCCGGATCGAGAATGTCGCAGTTGATGACCATGGTCGAGGCGGCGAAGAAGGGGTCCATGCACGCCGAAGCCGGGTCGGGCATGAGCGTCATGTCCGATTCGTTGATCGCTCTCCAGCCGGCGATCGACGAGCCGTCGAACATCAGGCCCTCGGCGAAAGCCTCGTCGTCGACCAGGGTCTGATCGAAGGTTACGTGCTGCCATTTGCCCCGCGGGTCGGTGAAACGCAGATCGACATATTTGACGTCGTTGTCCTTGATCGCCTTCAGGACATCCTTGGCGGTCTTCATGGTTTGCCTTTCCTCAAGATTGAACTTCGCAACTTTGAACTTCGCTTGTCCCGCCCGCCGCGGAGCGGCGGGTAGCCCTCAAAATCAGCTCGTGACGCCCCTAAATCGCGTCCGTGCCGGTCTCTCCCGTCCGGATGCGGATGGCTTCGTCGATCTGCGATACAAATATCTTGCCATCGCCGATGCGCCCGGTCTGGGCGGCGTTGCGGATCGCCTCGATCGCCGCGGGGAGGATCTCGTCGGCGACCACGACCTCGATCTTCACCTTCGGCAGAAAGTCGACGACATATTCCGCCCCGCGATAGAGCTCGGTGTGCCCTTTCTGCCGGCCGAACCCCTTGGCCTCGAGGACCGTGATTCCCTGAATTCCCGCCTCTTGCAGGGCTTCCTTCACCTCGTCGAGCTTGAAGGGTTTGATGATCGCCTCGATCTTTTTCATTGTGGCGAAACTCCCGTGCGCGCAAATTGCTGGGCCGGAAGGACCCCCGCCCGCCGCGCGGGGGCGCTCATAGCACTGGACCGCCGAACGCGCCAAGCGCGTCCCAGGGCGCCTTTGAAGGCGTCACGACCCGCGGATGCCAACTCTATTTGCCGAGAATCCGTGCAACATGGCGCAAGGATGGGCTGATTGCTAGACGGTCGGACCCCATTCGCCGCTTGCGTAGATCCGCCAGGACAGGAGGCCGGCTTTGGCGACAACCGTTCGCCCGGACTTCGCAAGCGCCAGGAGATGCGCGAAAACCAGCGGATGGCGCCAGGCCATCGGCTTTTCGGGAGCGCAGACCGCCCGGTATTCGTCGCTGTCGGCGTCTTCCATCAGGATCGTGCCGACCAGGTCAGGCCTCAGCTGGCGGGGAAGGTCGCGCCTTGTCAGCCATTCGCACTCGAAGTCGCGGCAGACCTGCGGGCGCTCGCTGTAAATCTTGCAGCCGCCGCCGACGCGGCAATTCCCGCATAGCGGCCCGGCGGGCTTTTTCAGCTCTGCGATCTCCAGCGCCGAGCAGCACATCGTGCAGCTGGCGCAGGCCTTTCCGAGAGCCGCACCCATGGAGCTCCTTCCGCCGCGCCCCTCAACGAATCAGGCCGGGCCGGCGATCCTGCCTATCATCCCTCGGCCGGAATGCGGAGGCCACCCGAGCGCCGGCGAAGGCTCCGGCGCCCCAATTGCGATCGTCGGCTCAGCGTATCGTCAATAGACGTGTTTGAGCCTATATTGCGTCAGAAAGCCGGGCTCCGATCGGGGCCCGGCGGGAGGACGTCATGGGGCGCGGCGCGGACGCGGTCCACGCAGAGCGTGTTCTCAAAGTCATATCCGGCAGCGACGCCGCAAGTTCGGCGCTTGCGGCGTCCTGGCGTCGGTCTGGGCGCCTGCATGCGCTCGATCCGGCGAGCCGGACGCTGCCGCAGCGGCTCGCGGCAGCCGAGATCACCGAGGCGAAGGACAAGCTCGGGCCGATGCTGCGGGTCGCCCAGGCCAGCCTCGATCGGCTGTTTGTCGCCGTTGGCGGCGTCGGCTGTTCGGTGCTCCTCGCGGACAGGAGCGGTCTCGTGGTCGACCGGCGGGGCGCGCCCTGCGACGATTCGACCTTCGACGCATGGGGCTTATGGACCGGCGCCGTGTGGAGCGAGAAGGTCGAGGGCACCAACGGCATTGGGACCTGCCTCGTCGAGCAGCGTCTCCTGACCATCGACCGCGACCAGCATTTCTTCACGCGCAACGCACTCCTGAGCTGCACGACCGCGCCGATCTACGACGAGCACGGCGAGCTGGCCGCGGCGCTCGACGTTTCCTCTTGCCGCGCCGACCTCACCGAAGGCTTTGTCCGGCTGATCGCGACCGCAGTCGCGGATGCGGCGCGCGCGATCGAAGCGGAGAACTTCCGTCATGCTTTTCCGGCGGCGCGGATCGTGTTGCCGCCCGCCGGCGAGCGCGCGGGCGTCTCGCTCATCGCGGTCGACGACGGCGATCTCGTCGTTGGCGCGACGCGGGCCGCGCGGCTGGCGTTCGGCATCAGCGTGGAGAAGCTCGCAAGGCCGATGCCGGCCGCCGATCTGATTGGTCGGGGGCAGGGGGAAAACGATCGGATCGAGGCGGCCGAGCGGGCCGTTCTGCAACGCGCGCTCGCCCGTTCCGGCGGCAACGTTTCGAAAGCCGCCAAGGACCTCGACATGTCCCGCGCGACGCTTCACCGCAAAATGAACCAGCTCGGCCTGCGCCGCTGACGCCAATGCCGGTCTGAACTGTCGCAGAATTGCGACACTTGGGCCGCGCCGGGCGCCGTCGGGGGCTGTTCGGGCCCGAGGCATTGACGGCAGTCTTGCGACCAACGCCGCCACCACGACGGCGCAACGCAAGGGAGAAGCCCCAATGACCAAAGTCGACGTCAACATCGCTCTCAAAGCACCATTCGCCAAGCGCTACGACAACTACATCGGCGGCGAATGGCGCGCCCCGGCCGCCGGAAAGTATTTCGACAACGTCTCACCGATCACCGGCCAGCCGGTTTGCGAGATTGCGCGCTCGGACGCGTCCGACATCGAGGCCGCGCTCGACGCGGCGCACGCAGCCAAGGACGCCTGGGGCCGCACCAGCCCGGCCGAGCGGGCGCAAATCCTCAACAAGATCGCCGACCGCATGGAGGCGAATCTCGAGATGTTGGCGACCGCCGAAACCTGGGACAATGGCAAGCCGATCCGCGAGACGATGGCCGCCGATCTCCCGCTCGCGATCGACCACTTCCGCTATTTCGCGGGCGCGATCCGCGCGCAGGAAGGGTCGCTCAGCGAGATCGACCACGACACCGTTGCTTACCACTTTCACGAGCCGCTCGGCGTCGTCGGCCAGATCATTCCCTGGAACTTCCCCCTCCTGATGGCGATCTGGAAGCTTGCGCCTGCGCTGGCGGCCGGCAATTGCGTCGTCCTCAAGCCTGCCGAACAGACTCCGGCCTCGATCATGGTTCTCATGGAGCTGATCGGCGATCTGTTGCCCAAGGGCGTGCTCAACGTCGTCAACGGCTTCGGCCTCGAGGCCGGCAAGCCGCTCGCCTCGAGCAAGCGCATCGCCAAGATCGCCTTCACCGGCGAGACCACCACCGGCCGGCTCATCATGCAATACGCGTCGCAGAACCTGATCCCGGTCACCCTCGAGCTCGGCGGCAAGTCGCCCAATATCTTCTTCAAGGACGTCTGCGCCGAGGACGATGACTTCTTCGACAAGGCGCTCGAAGGCTTCGTTATGTTCGCGCTCAACCAGGGCGAAGTCTGCACGTGCCCGAGCCGCGCGCTCATCCAAGAATCGATCTACGATCGCTTCATGGAGCGCGCATTGCAGCGGGTCGATGCGATCGTGCAGGGAAACCCGCTCGATCCCACAGTGATGATTGGCGCTCAAGCTTCGTCCGAGCAACTGGAGAAGATTCTCTCCTACATCGACATCGGCAAGCAGGAAGGCGCTAAAATCCTGATCGGCGGCGAGCGCAACAGTCTGCCGGGTGAACTGGCGGGTGGCTATTACATAAAGCCCACCGTGTTCCAGGGGCACAACAGGATGCGCGTCTTCCAGGAGGAAATCTTCGGCCCGGTCGTTTCGGTGACCACGTTCAAGACCGACGAAGAGGCGCTCTCGATCGCCAACGACACGCTCTATGGGCTCGGCGCTGGCGTGTGGAGCCGCGACGCCAACCGCTGCTACCGGTTCGGCCGCGCCATCCAGGCGGGCCGCGTCTGGACGAACTGCTACCACGCCTATCCGGCCCACGCGGCCTTCGGCGGCTACAAGCAGTCCGGCATCGGCCGTGAGACGCACAAGATGATGCTCGACCACTATCAGCAGACGAAGAACATGCTGGTCAGCTACAGCCCGAAGAAGCTCGGCTTCTTCTGACCGGCTGACGGCACGAGCGGCGGAGCGGGTCTCTCGCTCCGTCGCCGCTTTGCCTTGAGGGAAGAACGATGGAGCGCCTCGCAGCGGTCGCCCATACAGACCGAGTTCTCGAAGCGATCATGGGAAACGGGCCGGCGTCTTCGCCGATCGTGGCGTCCTGGCGGCGTTCCGGCGCTCTCCATGCTCTCGATCCCGCCAACCCCGCGGGCTCCTGGCGGCTGTCCTCGCCCGAGGTCGCAGCGGCGCGCGAGAGGCTGGGGCGGCTGCTCCAGGTCGCGCAGCCGAGCGTCGAACGGCTCTTCTTTGCCGTCGGTGGCGTCGGCTGCTCGGTAATGCTTGCCGACCGGGGCGGGGTAATCCTGGAGCGGCGCGGAGCCGCGGGCGACGACTCGGCCTTTGACAGCGCCGGCCTGTGGGCCGGCGCGGTCTGGAGCGAGAAATTCGAGGGCACGAACGGCATCGGTACCTGTCTTTTCGAACAGCGCGCGGTGATGATCGACCGCGATCAGCACTTCTTCGCCCGCAATTCCGTGCTCTGCTGCACCAGCGCGCCGATCTTCGACGAGAATGGCGAGCTCGCTGCCGCCTTGGACGTATCGTCCTCCCGACTCGCGCCCGGTTTCATGGAGCTAGCGCTCGCGCCCGGCTTCTGCAACCTTGTGGCTACCGCTGTTTCGGACGCGGCGCGCTCAATCGAGGCCGAGAATTTCCGCCTCGCCTTTCCGCGAGCGCGCATTGTGCTCGCGCCGGGCGGCGAACGGGCAGGGCCGGCGTTGCTCGCGCTCGATCGTGACGATCTTGTTATCGGGGCGACCCGGGCGGCGCGGCTCGCGCTCGGCATCAACGCCCACACGCTTACGAGACCAACGCCGGCTGCGGATCTGATCGACTGCGCGGCGGCGGACGAGGACGACGTCGAGGCTGCGGAATGCGCCGTGCTGAAACGTGCGCTTGCTCGATCAGGAGGCAACATCTCGAAGGCTGCTAAGCTTCTCGACATGTCCCGCGCGACGCTGCACCGCAAGGTGAGCCGCTTGAAACTCAAGCACTAGGAGCCTTGAATGCGAACGGTGCGAGGCAGAAGCGCCGGCTGGAGTTCCTCCTTCGAGGGCGTCGCAGTGATGCCTCGCAGCGACCGCTCTTACCTCACATTCCCCATCCGGATTGTCTCAATCCTGCGACAGTTCGCCGCAGCGCTCTTCGTTTGCCCTCTATGCCGTCTCAGCATCGGCGGGCATCGTCTCTTCCAGCGCGCCGCCCAGGAGCCGGTGCTTCGTCCATGAGAGAATGCCGTGTCCAAGCTCGACCTCCCCTAGCAGCAGACGCACAAGATGCTCGTCAGCCGCTCGTCCAAGAAACCTGCTTCTTCCGATCCGCTGACGACATAAGCGGCGGTGCGTTTCCTCCCCCGCGCCGCCGCTGGAAACTCGGACAAGTCACGATGGAACAGCGTGAACCGAATGACTTTCCCCCGCCCTGTGAACGCGAGAATGCCCATTGGCCCTCGCTCCCCTTTGCACCCCAATTCGCTTCGCTGAAGAGCGCCGTCGAAGCTTCCGCGAAGGCGATCGAGATTAGGCGCCGCGGCGCTCGCTCCGAAATAGCCGACCTGCAGCGCTACGCAATCGCGTCGCTTGAGGAATGCGCGATCGCGACCTTTCGCCTTACGAACGCGCTTACTGACACCTCGAGTTGCGACAGGGCGTCTTTTAAGCAGCAAACGAGCAAGTTCCTCGACTGCGCGCAGCAATTTGCGCTGGCTCTCGCCTCCTGCGCCGAGCCTGACGGCTCGGTTTTCCGTGAGGGCGGGCGCTCGGCACCGACCACGCCTGACAGCTTTTGGGAGCGCCTCGCATCACTCACTCCCAAGCAGCGGGGCGCGCTCGACCTCCTGCTGACCGGACGGCCCAACAAACTGATTGCGCATGAGCTTGGAGTGGCTGAAGCGACCGTCAAAGCTCATGTGGGGGCGATCATCCGCAAGCTGCAGGTTCGCAACCGGGCGCAGGTGATTGCGGCGGCCGCTCGCCTTGCGCGCTTTGAAGGCGTTGGGTTTGCAATCGATTCCGTGCGCGAGTCGGCGCGGAATCCGCCGCAGCGAAACTCGCAAGAGGCCTAACGATGACGGACAAAGTCATTGCGACCCCGGAGGCGCTCAAACTCCTGGCCGAGATTATCGCCGATCACGGTCCCGTCCTCTTTCACCAGTCTGGAGGATGCTGCGACGGCTCCTCCCCGATGTGCTACCCGCAAGGCGAGTTCCTGATTGGCGACAACGACGTCAAGCTCGGCGAGATCGGCGGCGCGCCGTTCTATATCGGCGGCGCGCAGTACGAGGCCTGGAAGCACACCGATCTGATCATCGACGTCGTGCCGGGGCGCGGCGGAATGTTCTCACTCGACAACGGCCGAGAGCAACGGTTCCTCACGCGCTCGACGCTTTGCGCGCTGCCAGCGGAGACACAATGTTAACGCAAAAACAACGCGATAGCGGTGGCGCCAAAGCATGATTGCCGTTGACGCCAGAGGGTATAGCGCAAATCATGGCCTGGCGCCGAGTGGCGCGCCATCTCCGACTGGTTTCAACGGAACGGCCGGAATTCCAAGGGTTCTCGCAAGAGCAACCCACGGGCTCAGATCCTAAAGATAAGTTTGTAAGGAGGAAACCAAATGGCAAAGTTTAGCTACGCGCTCCTCGCAGGCGCAACCGCGATATGCGCGCCCATGCTGGGATTGATTCCAGCCGGCGCGAACGACTCGGTTCTCAAAGGCGCGCAGGATCCCAATGAATGGGCGGTCTATGGCAAGGACTACGCCAACACGCGCTTCAGTCCGCTGAAATCGATCAACACGGACAATGTGGCGCATCTGACCCTCGCCTATTCGTTCTCGCTCGGCTCCCTTCGGTCGAACGAAGCCACGCCGCTGGTGATCGGCGACACGATGTATGTCTCGACCTCGTGGGGTCCCAAATACGTGTACGCGCTCGACGCCGCGACCGGCGCGAAGAAGTGGACGTATGAGCCCGAAATACCCGACGACGTGCTGCAGTACGCCTGCTGCGACGTCAACAGCCGCGGCGTGGCCTATGCCGACGGCAAGATTTTCGTCGGCCGCCTCGACGGCAAGCTCGTGGCGCTCGACGCCCAGACCGGCAAGGAGCTGTGGAAGGCGGACGTAATCGACTATACGCAGGGCGCGGTCATCACCTCGCCGCCGCTCGTCGTCAAGGACATGGTGATCACCGGCTTTGGCGGCGGCGAATATGGAGTGCGCGGCTCGCTCCAAGCCTACGACATCAACACCGGCAAGCAGGTCTGGAAGACCTACACCGTGCCGCTCAAGGACGAGCCCAACGGCGACAGCTGGAAGGGCGATTCGGCCGAACATGGCGGTGGCGCGGCGTGGCTGGTCGGCTCTTACGACCCCAAGACAAACACGGTCTTCTGGGGCACCTCGAACCCCGGCCCGTGGAACACCGCCATCCGCTCGACCGGCAACGGCGACTTCGGCAAGCTGACCAATCTCTACACCGCCTCGACGCTGGCGCTCGACGCCGACACCGGCAAGATCAAGTGGTGGGTTCAAGGCACCCCGGCCGACGCGTGGGACTTTGACGGCGTCAACGAGCTGGTGCTCGCCGACCTCAACATCGACGGCCAGACCGTGCCGACAATGATGAAGGCCGACCGCAACGGCTTCTTCTTCGTCACCAACCGCGAGACGGGCAAAGTCTTGTCGGCCGAGAAATTCGTGCCCACGACCTGGGCGGAGAAATGGGACGTCGCGACAGGTCGAGCGGTCGAGGACCCGGACAAGCGCGCGGGCCCGGGGCATCCGGCCAAGGGGGCGTGCCCGAACCTGATCGGCGGCAAGAATTGGCAGCCGATGTCGTATAATCCCGAGACTGGCCTCGTCTACATTCCCTCAAATAATCTCTGCATGGATTGGTCGGTCAGCGAGCCCAAGTACAAGCGCGGCGTGATGTACCTCGGCGGGGAATTTCCGCCGGTCCTTCCTCCCGGCGGATATCTCGGCGAACTGATGGCCTGGGATCCCGTCAAGCACGAGAAGAAGTGGGGTATCAAGGAAGACCTGCCGTTCAACGGCGGCACGCTGACGACGGCCGGCAATCTGGTGTTCGCCGGCAATCTGCACGGACAGTTCCAGGCCATAGACGCAACGGACGGCAAGGTGCTCTGGCAGAAGAATCTCGGTTCGGGCGTCGGCGCGGGACCGATTACCTACTCGGTGGGCGGCAAGCAATATGTCGCCGTCGTGGTCGGGCGCACAGTTTCGCTGGCGGCTTTTGTCGGCGACGTCGGGACCAAGATGCTGAACGCAACGCCCGAAGGCGGCGCGGTGTTCGTGTTCTCGGTCGACTGAGCCAGCGCGAAGGGAGGGAGATGGAGATGCGGTTCAAATCGTTACGACAGGCGTTTTCTGTCTCCGCCCTCGCCTTGGCGGGGTTCTGCGCGAATTCGCCTCCCACGCTCGCGCAGGATGCTCCCGCCGCTCCCAGGGCCCTGCGCCTGTGCGCAGACCCTGACAACCTCCCCTTCTCGAGCGATGATCCGGCGAAGCCCGGCATTTATAACGAGATCGGCGAGGCCGTCGGCAGAGTCCTCGGGCGACCGGTGACGCATGTCTGGTACCGCACCTATTTCGGCGCGCGGGCGGTGCGCGTGACCCTGCTCGCCAAACAGTGCGACGCGATGATTGGACTGCCCGACAGCGACGCCTTCATGGGGCCGAAGGTCATCTTCTCGAAGCCGCTATTCAGTCTCGGTTACGCGATCGTCGCTTCCAAGGGCCAGTCCTTCGCCAGCGTCGAGGATTTGAAGGGCAAGCGCGTCGCGGTGCAGTTCGAGACGGAGCCGCACAACATCGTCGGCCCCCGCGACGACATGACGGCCGTCACCGTGCTTTCGGCCGAGGAAGGGATGAAGGCTCTGGCTGAGGGCCGCGCCGACGCGGCGTTCCTCTGGGCGCCGACCGCCGGCTATCTCAACCAGACCGCCTACGACAGCCGCTTCTCGATCGTCGAGGTCGACGGCCCGCGCCTCACGTGGCAGGCTGCGATTGGCTACCCCAAGGCGTCCGCGAGTCTGCGTGACGCGGTCGACGCCGTGCTCCCGGAAGTTTCGAAGACGTTCCCGGCGCTGTTCGCCAAATATGGCTTCGCGACCGTCGGCCCGGTCGTCGAGAAAACCGGCCTCATCGACAAAGCGGCGGTCGTGGTGGCGCAGGCTGCGGCGACCGCCGCTGAGCCCGTTCCCGCCCAAACGGCGCCGGCTCCCGCCCCCGCGCCGACCCAGACGGCGACAGTCGAAACAGGCGCTCGCGACCCGGGCAAACCGGTCGGCGACGGAACGGGAGAGTTCGACGTGGCGCCAGTGGCGCCGCCCGCCACGCCTGAGATGATCGCCGAAGGGAAGGAAGTGTTCAACGGCATCTGCGCCCATTGCCATGGTCCGGATGCGGTGATGGGCCAAAAGCGCGTTGACCTGCGCCGCCTGACGCTGCGCTATGGGGACCGTGCGCACAACATGTTCTGGAAGACCGTCCATGAAGGCCGCCCAGCCAAGGGCATGCCGACCTGGACCGGCGTGTTCACCGACGAGCAGTTCGAGCAGATCTACGCCTTCCTGTCCTCGCTCCAGTCGAAGGAGTGAGCCGACCGCGCCCGATCGTCTCGAAATGAAGTCCGAAAGAGAAGTTTGACGCGGATGGTTGTGGGCGGCTGGCGGCGATTCTCGTTCTCGGGGCGCCGGCCTAGACGCGGCAGACCTGCGGGCGCTCGCTGTAAATCTTGCAGCCGCCGCCGACGCGGCAATTCCCGCATAGCGGCCCGGCGGGCTTTTTCAGCTCTGCGATCTCCAGCGCCGAGCAGCACATCGTGCAGCTGGCGCAGGCCTTTCCGAGAGCCGCACCCATGGAGCTCCTTCCGCCGCGCCCCTCAACGAATCAGGCCGGGCCGGCGATCCTGCCTATCATCCCTAGGCGCGGAGGCGGAAACCCGCGCCGTCGCCAAACGGTAGGCGCCGGGCGTCAGGCCGACGGATTTGTGAAATTGGCGGGTGAACGCGGCCTGGTCGGCGTAGCCGCATTCCAGCGCCAGCTCGCTCAGCGGCGCGTTGGTGTGGCGGAGCCGGTCGCAAGCGCGGCCAATTCTTATCCTGGACAGATACTGGCCCGCGGACAGGCCAAACAAGGCTCGGATCCTCTGATCGAACTGGAATGCGGACAGGCGGGCGCGCTGAGCGAGATCGGGAATGCGCAGCGGCGCGTCGAGATGCTCGTCAATATAGGCGAGTGCGTCCGACAGGGCTTCGGACGCCGCCCCCGGCCGCGACGGCGCCGGCGCATCGCGCGAGATGCCGGCCAGTCCGCGGATGGAGCCGTCGGAGCCGAGCAGCGGCTCCTTCCAGGTCAGGCACCAGCCCTCGCTGCCGTCCGGATAAAGATGCAGCTCCAGCCGGCCGCGGATCGATAGTCCCTCCATGAGCACCCGCAGATCCTGCGCCTCGAAACGCTCGCCGAGCGGAGCCGCGAAGACCTCGCTCGCCTTGCGGCCGATCAAGGCGCGCTTGCCGGCGACTCTGCAGCGAAGGACCAACGTTTCGTTGACCGCGACGTATCGCGCCTCTTCATCCTTGATGAAGAAGACGATGTCGCCGATGCGGTCGAAGAGCTCAATTCCGGGAAACGGGCGGCCGAGGGCGGCGGCGAATTCCAGGGCCGCATCGGCCGGCCCCGCGGCGGACGGCCTCTTTTTGCGAATTTTCAAGCGGCGGCCTGCTTTTGCATCAAGAACGGACGGCCAAGGCATGGGAAAGTGATGATCCCGAAACCCCCAACGTAGTGGGCTCCTACATGCGCTCGCAAGTTTTTTCCGGCACGATGCCGGCCCTCATGACCCCCTGCGGCGCCGACCGCCGCCCCGACTTCGACGCTCTTGTCCGCACGGGGCGCCAACTCGTCGAGGCAGGGATGTCGGCGCTAGTCTATTGCGGATCGATGGGCGACTGGCCGCTCTTGACCCTCGAGCAGCGCAAAGAGGGCGTCGAGCGGCTGGTCGACGCCGGTCTCCCGGTCATCGTCGGCACGGGCGCCCAGAACACCGCGCAGGCCGCAGAGCTTGCGCATCACGCCAAGACCAAAGGCGCTCGCGGGCTGATGATCATTCCGCGCGTGCTGTCGCGCGGCTCGTCGCCGGCCGCCCAGCGCAGTCATTTCGGCAGCGTTCTGGCCGCGGCCGTCGACCTGCCTTCGGTCATTTACAACAGCCCCTACTACGGCTTCCAGACGAGAGCGGAATTGTTCTTCGATCTCCGCCGCGAGTTCCCCCATCTCGTCGGATTCAAGGAATTCGGCGGCGCGGAGTCGCTGAGCTACGCGGCCGAACACATCGCCGGGCAATCCGAGGGGATTGCGCTGATGGTCGGGGTCGACACCCAGGTGTTTCACGGGATCGTCAATTGCGGCGCCAGCGGCGTCATCACCGGCATCGGCAACGTGCTGCCGCGCGAGGTTCTGCGCCTTGTCGAACTGTGCCGGCGCGCCGCCAAAGGCGACGTCGAGGCGCGGCGGTCGGCGCTGGAGCTCGAGAGCGCGCTCGCGCCGCTCTCGGTCTTCGACGAAGGCGCCGATCTCGTGCTCTATTTCAAGCGCCTGATGACGCTCGAGGGGCACAAGGAATACGCGCTCAACCTCAACGCCTCGGATGTCCTTAGCCCCTCCCAGGATCGACTCGCGAAAGGGCGCCGCGAGACGTTCCGAGCCTGGTACGCCCACTGGAGCGGCGCGAAGGACTAAGCGCGATGCACGTCATAAACTCCCACACCGAGGGCGAGCCGACGCGGGTGATCGTCGATGGCGGACCGCCGTTGGGCCGCGGCCCGCTCAAGGAACGGCTCGCCCGCTTCGCCGCGGATTTCGACCATTTCCGCCGCTATGCCGTTAACGAGCCGCGCGGCCACGATGCGATGGTCGGCGCGCTTCTTTGCGAGCCGCACGACCCCTCCTGTGCAGCCGGCGTCATTTTCTTCAACAATATCGGCTATCTCGGCATGTGCGGCCACGGCACGATTGGCCTGGCGGCGACGCTGGCGCATATGGGTCGGCTCCGGCCAGGGCGCCATCGATTCGAAACCCCGGTCGGAATCGTCGGGGTCGAGCTTGCCGATCACGGTTCGGCCACGGTCGATAATGTCGAGAGCTTCCGTCACCTCCGGGGCGTGATGGTCGAAGTCATGGGCTTGGGGTCCGTCCGCGGGGACGTCGCCTGGGGCGGCAACTGGTTCTTCCTGACCGACAGGACGCCTTGCGACCTCGTCCCTGCAAACGTGAGCGAATTGACCCGCGCCGCGACCGCCATTCGCGACGCGCTCGCCGCCCAGGGCGTAACGGGCAAAGAGGGCGCGCCGATCGATCACATCGAGATGTTCGCTCCACCGAAATCGTCAGAAGCCAACAGCCGCAATTTCGTCCTTTGTCCCGGCGGCGCCTATGACCGGTCCCCCTGCGGAACGGGAACAAGCGCCAAGATCGCGTGCCTTGATGCCGACGGCAAGCTGAAACCTGGCGAAGTCTGGATACAGGAGAGTTTGATCGGCAGCCGGTTCAGGGCGAGTTTCGAGCCCGGCCCGAACGGCGGCGTTCTTCCGCGTATCGGCGGACGCGCGTTCATCTGCGCGGAAGGCGAGCTCCTGCAGGACCCGGCCGACCCCTTCCGCTTCGGCTTCGACAATCTGGCGGCTTGATCGATCCCCAGTTCGCCTGTCGCCGGCGCTTGACAGTCCGGCCTCGCCCGTGTCTGTGCAGCGCCTTCGCGGATTGCGCGGCTTCGCGATACGCCGCGTGGAGGCAGGGACCCGATCATGACAACGGCTTTGGTGTTTCCGGGTCAGGGATCACAAAGCGTCGGCATGGGCAAAGCGCTCGCTGAGGCGTTTCCCGCCGCTCGCGAGGTCTTCGAACGCGTCGACGCGGCGCTGTCACAGAAGCTCTCGCATCTGATGTTCGAAGGGCCCGAATCCGAGCTGACGCTGACGGCCAACGCGCAGCCGGCGCTGATGGCGGTCAGCATGGCCGCGCTTCGCGCGCTCGAAACCGGGGCCGGATTCCGTGTCGCGAAAGAGGCGGCCTTCGTCGCCGGCCACTCACTCGGCGAATATTCGGCGCTATGCGCAGCAGGCGCGCTCAGCCTCGAGGACGCCGCGCGTCTGTTGCGCCTGCGCGGCGAGGCAATGCAGAAAGCCGTTGCCGTTGGCGAGGGCGCGATGGCGGCGATCCTCGGCCTCGATTTCGGCGCGGCGACGCGCATTGCGACCCAGGCTGCGAGCGACCTCTATCTCAGCGGCGCGATCTGCGCGGCCGCGAACGACAACGGCGGCGGCCAGGTGGTGATCTCCGGGACGAAGGACGCGGTCGAGCGGGCGATGGAGCTCGCGAAACTCGCGGGCGCGAAGCGCGCGATTCTGCTTCCCGTGTCGGCCCCCTTCCATTGTCCGCTGATGCAGCCCGCCGCGCTCGCCATGGAGACGGCGCTGAAAGACGTCAAGATCGGCAGGCCCAGGCCTCCGCTGGTCGCGAACGTGACGGCGTCGGCGGTCGCGGACCCGAAGGAGATTCGCCAGAACCTCGTCGCCCAGGTCACGGGGACCGTGCGCTGGCGCGAGAGCGTCGACTATATGAGCGCCAAAGGCGTTACGCGCTTCATCGAAGTTGGCGCGGGCAAGGTGCTCGCGGGCCTGATCAAACGCATTGCCGACGGCGTCGCCGCGATCAGCGTCGGCACTCCGGCTGACGTCGCCGCTTTCAAGACTTCGGCCGAGACTTCGACCAAGCAATAAAGAGACATCAAAGGGCAGGACTTGTGTTCGATTTGACAGGAAAAACCGCGCTCGTCACCGGCGCGTCGGGCGGGCTCGGCGGCGCGATCGCGCGCGCCCTCCATGCGCAAGGCGCGAGCGTGGCGCTTTCGGGAACGCGGCGTGATGCGCTCGAAGGGCTGGCGGCGGAGCTTGGCCAGCGCGCCTTCGTGACGCCATGCGATCTGTCGGATTCAGCCTCGGTCGAGGCGCTCGTTCCGGCGGCCGAGCAGGCGCTGGGGTCGCTCGACATCCTCGTCAACAACGCCGGCGTCACGCGCGACAATCTTTTCATGCGGATGAAGGACGCGGAGTGGGATTCGGTTCTCGCGATCAACCTCACCGCGGCGTTCCGCCTGTCTCGCGCCGTGCTGAAGGGCATGATGAAGCGGAGGTACGGGCGGATCGTCAACATCACCTCGATCGTGGGCGTCACCGGCAACCCTGGCCAGGGGAACTATGCGGCCGCCAAGGCCGGCATGATCGGCATGTCGAAAGCGCTCGCGGCCGAGGTCGCCTCGCGCGGGATCACCGTCAACTGTATCGCGCCCGGATTCATCGCGAGCCCGATGACCGATGGGCTGAACGACAAGCAGCGCGAATCGATCCTCGCCTCGGTGCCGATGGGCCGGTTGGGGGCAAGCGCCGAAATCGGCGCGGCGGCCGTCTATCTGGCGAGTCTCGAAGCGTCATATGTCACCGGCCAGACGCTTCATGTGAACGGCGGAATGGCAATGATTTGAAAGGTTTCTGTGCCATCGCCGATGCGCGCCGGAGCCGCCGGCCGCCCTCTCGCCTTGATGGTTAAGATATGCTATCGAGCCGGTTTGTTGTCGGACGCGGCTGGGGCGTCCGGGAGGAATTTCGAGCGTCGGCGCCACCGGAATCCGTGAGAAACTTAGGCCGCCTTGCGACGAGCTGGGCGGACGGTCAAAGAGCGGTTGGCGTCCCGAGCGGGAGTCGACCTTATGATTGTCAACACCGCGGGCCGGATGCCCGGCGCAAAAGGGAAAAGAAGAGATGAGCGATGTCGCAGAGCGGGTGAAAAAGATCGTCGTGGAGCATCTCGGCGTGGAGCCCGACAAGGTCGTCGACAGCGCCAATTTCATCGATGATCTGGGAGCGGATTCGCTCGATACCGTCGAGTTGGTGATGGCCTTCGAGGAGGAGTTCGGAGTCGAAATCCCGGACGATCAGGCTGAGACCATCGTCACCGTCGGCGACGCGGTGAAGTTTCTGGAGAAGGCCTCCGCGCCCAAGTGAGGGATAGCGGCTTCGGCTGAACGCAGTCTGTCGTCATGGTAAATCATTGTGAGCGCGAGGGCCGGGGTTCCGTCCGGCCCTCGCTGCGTTTTGGGCCGCGCGTGAGATGGGCGAGATGAGAGCATCGTCGAGGCGGGAATGGAGAGGATGAGGCGGGTCGTCGTCACGGGTCTGGGCATGGTGACGCCTTTGGCTTGCGGCGTCGACGCGACATGGCGCCGGCTGATCGCCGGAGAGTCGGGGGCCGCTCGGATCGAGAGCTTCGACGTCTCCGACTTGCCATGCCAGATCGCCGCCCAGGTTCCGCGCGGCGCGGCCCCAGACGCATTCAATCCCGACGACTGGATGGACCCGAAGGAGCAGCGCCGCGTCGATGATTTCATCGTCTACGGGATGAGCGCCGCCACCCAGGCGCTGCGGGACGCGCAGTGGGCGCCGAAGACCTACGAGGAGGAGACCGAAACCGGCGTGCTGATCGGCTCGGGCATCGGCGGACTCGGCGGCATCTACGACGCTTCCGTGACCCTGCACGAGAAGGGTCCGCGACGCATCTCTCCGTTCTTTATTCCCGGCCGGTTGATCAATCTCGTCAGCGGACAGGTCTCCATCGCCCACAAACTCAAGGGGCCGAACCACGCGGTCGTGACCGCCTGCTCGACCGGCGCGCATGCGATCGGCGACGCGGGCCGGCTGATCGCGCTCGGAGACGCCAATGTGATGGTGGCTGGCGGCGCCGAATCGGCGGTCAATCGCCTCTCGCTCGCCGGCTTCAGCGCCTGCCGCGCGCTCTCCACCGGATTCAACGACCGGCCGACGCAGGCCTCGCGCCCCTACGATCGCGACCGCGACGGCTTCGTGATGGGCGACGGCGCCGGCTGCGTCGTGCTGGAGGAGCTCGAGCACGCGAAGGCGCGCGGAGCGCGCATCTATGCCGAACTGATCGGCTACGGGCTTTCAGGCGACGCCTTTCACATCACCGCCCCCGCCCCGGACGGCGATGGCGCGTTCCGATCGATGAGCATGGCGCTCAAGCGCGCGGGGCTGACTGCCTCCGAGATCGACTATGTCAACGCTCACGGCACCTCGACGCCGGTCGGCGACGAGATCGAGCTCAAGGCGGTCGAGCGGCTGCTCGGCAACAGCGCCGCCAAGACGACCATGTCGTCGACCAAATCCTCGATCGGCCACCTGCTCGGCGCCGCGGGAGCGGTCGAGGCGATCTTCTCCATTCTGGCGATCCGCGATCAGGTCGCCCCGCCGACGCTCAATCTGGACAATCCCTCGGTCGAGACGCCGATCGACCTTGCGCCGCACATCGCGCGCAAGCGACCCATCCGCGCCGCGCTCTCCAACTCGTTCGGTTTCGGCGGCACCAACGCGTCGCTGGCGTTCGCCGCGCCGGCCTGAGAGGCCGAGCCATTTCGTAGTTTCGTCAAAAGTCGCCGTCATATAGACTTCGGTTACGGCGGCTCGGGCGCGGCGGACCATCCAGCTTCGCACGCGTTCGGCGGCCTATGACCAGCGACGCATCCATCGGGAGACCGGCGAGCGCATGAGCGGTGACAGCAATTCGGGCGAGGGCAGGGAAAGGCCGCGCGCGAGCTTGTTCGGCCGCGCCCGCAAACCGGTCTCTTCGACCGCGCCGCCGCCCCCCCGCAAGGAGCCGAGCCGCAAGGAGCCGAAAAAACCCCGGCGCATGGGCATTTCGAGCCTCAGTGGGCTACTCACTTTCGTGCTCCTTGGCGCTGTGGTGGCGATTGGGGCGGTCGCCTGGCTGATGATGGAGGCGGGAAAACCCGGCCCCCTCGCCGAAAACAAGGTCGTCAACATCGCGCGCGAGGACGACGGCGGCAGCATTGCCGACCAGCTCGAGCGCGCGGGCGTCATCGAGAACGCGACCTGGTTCAACCTCCTGACGCTACTCGACGGCGCCCACGCCGCGCTGAAACGAGGCGAATACGAGTTCAAGGCCGGCGACAGCCTCCGACAGGTCGAGGCGGTGATGATGTCGGGAAAAGTCGTCCTGCATCCGCTGACCATCCCCGAAGGATTGACGAGCGAGCAAGTGGTCCAAAGGGTGCGTGATGCGGAATTTCTCGCAGGCGACGTGAAGGAGATCCCGCGCGAAGGATCGATCCGCCCCGAGACTTATGACTTCCCGCGCGGCTTCACCCGGCAGGCGGCGTTGATGCGCATGGAGAAGGAACAGGCCAAGGTGATCGACGAAATCTGGCAGAAGCGCGCGCCCGATCTGCCGATCAAGTCACCGGGCGAGATGGTGACGCTGGCCTCGATCGTGGAGAAGGAGACCGGCAAGGTGGATGAGCGGCCGCGGGTCGCGGGCGTGTTCGTCAACCGGCTGCAGAAGCACATGCGGCTCGAGTCCGACCCGACGATCGTCTACGGCCTGGTATTCGGGAAAGGCACGCTGGGTCACCCGATCACCAGAGATGAGCTCAACCGGCCGACGCCTTACAACACCTATCTTATCGACGGCCTTCCGCCGGGGCCGATCTCCAACCCCGGCAAGGCGGCGCTGGAGGCGGTCGCCAATCCTTTCCGAAGCCGGGATCTCTACTTTGTCGCCGACGGAACCGGCGGCCACGCTTTCGCCGAGACGTTCGACCAGCACCAGAAGAACGTCGCCCATTGGCGGCAGATCGAGAAGGACGCCAAGGACAAACTCGCGCCCGACGTGACCCCGCAAGCCGCGCCGGCGATCCACGGCGCCATCGAACCGGTCGACCCCGCGTCTTTCGGCGCGCTTGTGGCGCCTGCATCGCCGCAAGCCGCGCCCGCCGCCGTGATGGCGCGGCTTGCCCAGATCGGGGCGGGCCGGAAGGCCATGTCGATCGCCCTCGAGTCCCTTTCGCCGACATCTCAGGGCGCAAAATCGATGGAAGAAAACGGAACGATCGTCGCCGGCGTCAACGACGCGCCTGCCGAGGGCGACGCTTTCGCTGAGTCCGACGCGCCGGTCACAAATCCGGATGGCGTCGCCTCGGTTCCGCTTTCGCCTGCGATGCTTGCCGATCAGAAGGCGCGCGAGGCCAAATATGGAACCGCCCCTGTCTCCGAGGTCGCGAACGCGGGCGCGACCTCGACGGTCTCGCCGGCGGCGCAGCCGGCAACGAGCTCCGGCCGGCCGCGCATCTACGACGCCTCCGAGGGAACCCGCCTCGATCCGCTGCTCAACAAGACCTACGATCTCAGCTACGCGAAGGTCGTGCCGGACTTTCACTAGACGGCAGGGATTATAGCGCCGCCTCGGGCGCGGTCGGCGTCTCCGGTACGCCCGAGACGATCAGTTCGAGCACTTCCTTTTCGGTGGTCTCAGCAATCACGCGGTCGCCGACGTTGCGCCCGCGCTTGAGCACCATCACGCGGTCGCCCACTTCGAAAATGTCGGTCATCCGGTGCGATATGATCACTTGGGCGACCCCGTGGACTTTCAGTTCCGCAATCGTCTCCAAAAGCCTGTGGGTCGCCGTCACCGACAGATTGGCGGTCGGCTCATCGAAAATGACCACCTTTGGCGCGAACGATATCGCGCGCGCGATCGCCACTGACTGCTGGCGTCCGCCCGACAGGCTTTCGACCTTCTGGTAGACCGAGTTCACGTCGACCTTGAGCCGGTTGAGGATCTCGCGCGCGTCGCCATGCATGCGCGTGCGATCGACAAAGATCCCGTACCGCATCGGCCATCTCCCCAGGAAGATGTTCTGGGCGACATCGAGATTTCCGCAGAGCGCGAAGTCCTGATAGATCATTTCGATGCCGCGATCGCGGCTTTCGTGCGGGCTCTTGAAATGGACCTGAGCCCCGTCGATGAAAATTTCGCCGGCGTCGCGCTGATAGGCGCCGGTGACGATCTTCATCAGGGTCGACTTGCCCGCCGAATTGTCGCCGACGAGCCCCAGCACCTCGCCGGGCATCAAGCGCAGGTGGACGTCGACCAGCGCCTGCACCGGCCCGAAGCTCTTGTAAATTCCCTGCATGTCCACGATCGGCGTCGTCATGCCCTGTGCTCCAAGACGGCGGGGGTCGCCTCCTCGCCCGCTTTCATCCCGCCGAACCAGACGCCGAGGATATTCTTCTGGCGGAGCCAGATGTCGCCGACCACCGCAATGATCAGGATCAGGCCGATGAACACGTTCTGCCACTGCTGCGGCAGCACGAACGAGCTGCCGTCGCGAAGGATGATCTGAAGCGAGAGCAGCTGGCGAATAAGCGTAATCACGCCTGCGCCCGCCAGCGACCCGATCATCGTGCCGTAGCCGCCGAAGATCGAGCCGCCGCCGATGATGATCGAGGAAATGGCGTCGAGTTCGCGCAATTGCCCGGCCGTCGGGATGAAGCTGCGGTAGAACGCGTCGTAGATCACGCCGGCGAAAGCCGCGCACGTCCCCGAAATCAACAGCGCGGTGAACCGGACCCGGCGCGTGTTGATGCCGGCGAAGGTCGCCGCGCGCTCGTTGCCGCCGACTGCGAGCACCTTCTGCCCGAACCGCGTGTAGGCGAGCGCCACTCCTGCGACGGCCGCGACCAGGATCACGAAGATCGTCTGCACGCTGACGGCCTTGGCGAC
Source organism: uncultured Alphaproteobacteria bacterium (assembly GCA_963787135.1). GTDB lineage: Bacteria > Pseudomonadota > Alphaproteobacteria > Rhizobiales > Beijerinckiaceae > Roseiarcus. The sequence continues at coordinate 157,718 of CAWBBW010000009.1, forward strand.
AGCGAGCGGCCATCCGTGCGTCGGCGCGATTCCAAGCGCATCAAGCAACTCGAACAGGCTGCGGCCGATCAGGTTGAAGGATTCGGGAAAGCCGTTGAGCTGGGTGCCCGCCACGATCGAGGATCCGATGCCGCGCGCCCAGTAGAAAGTGCCCAGAGTCGCGATGAATGCGGGAAGGCCGACATAGGCGGTGAGCCATCCGTTGATCGCGCCGGCCAAAACGCCGACGCCGATGGCGATGACGGCGGCGGCAAGCGGTCCGAGGCTCGTGTCCTTCATGATGACGGCGGCGGTTGCGCCGGAAAGCGCCAGCACCGACCCGACCGAGAGATCGATGTCGCCGTTGGCCATGACGAAGGTGAGGCCGACCGCAAGCAGCGCGATCTCGGAAAAAGCGAGCAGCATCGAGAAGGAATTGTCGAGCCCCTGCCAGAAATCCGGCCTCGCCCAGAAGCCGAAGAGCCAGAGCGCGACGAGCAGCATCACCGCCGCCGCATCGCGCCGGTAGAAGAACGCCACAATGCCGCGTTTGCCGAGGCCGCGCGATTGCGACGTCGTGCCGCGCGTCTGGGCGCCGGACATGGCGATCCCGCCAAGATCGGGAATGACCGGCGCCGGCAGGCCGCGCAGCCGCGCCCATGCGCGAGCGAGAATGCGCCGGCGCACCAGCCACGGCTCGATGAGCACGGCAACGATCAGGATGACGCCGAGAAACGCAGGCACCGCGCCGGGCGGCAGTTGCGAGATCGCGGCCACTTCCATCTTCTCGTCGCCGACCTGAATGATGCGGGTGATGGGCACGCCTTCGCGCAACACCTTGTCGATCAGGCCGACCAGGATCGCGCCGAGGCATGATCCGATCACGCGCCCGCGGCCGCCGAAGATCGCCGTGCCGCCGACAATCACCGAGGCGATGACGACGAGCTCGGCGCCAAGGCCGAACGCCGGGTCGGCGTCCTTGCTTTGGGCGAGATTCATCAGTCCCGCCGTGACGGCGCAGAGCGAGGACAGCACATAGGAGCGCATCCGGACGAAACGCGTGTTGATGCCGGCATAGCGCGCGGCCTGCTCGTTCCCGCCGGTCGCGTAAGTCGTCCAGCCAAAGGAAGTATAGGCGAGAGCGACGGCGCCGATCGCGGCGATGATCACGAACACGATGATCTGGTTGTTGAAACCGAGCGCGTTGATCTCGCCGATGCGGAAGAACGTGGGGTACTGGTCCGCCTTGAGCTCGAAGGCGATATTCTTGCCGCCGGTCAGGCCAAGAATGATTCCGCGGCCGATGAAGAGGGTCGTGAGGGTGGCGATGAACGCCGGCACCTCCAGCACCGTGACGAGAAAGCCGTTGGTCAGGCCGATCGACGAGGCCGAGAGCAAGACAGGCGACGACCGCGGTGGTGACGTCGAGGTCGAAATAGCTCGGCGCAAACAGCATGCCGAAGAAGGTCGCGGTCAGGCCGAAGGTCGAGCCGACGGAAAGGTCGAGCTCCTTGTTGACCAGGACGAACGTCATCCCGACCGCCATGACGCCGTAGCGCGACGCGTCGCGCAGCACCGAGAACAGCGCGGAGGTCGAACCGAAGAATGCCGGATTGAGATAGAGCCCGCCGAGATAAAGCGCGGCCATGATTGACCAGCAGGCCCACTTCCCATCCGCCGAACATGAGCGACGAGCCGCGTCCGCTCTCGATCGGGCGCGTGACCGCTTTTGTGGCGCTCATGGGCGGGGCCGCTCGGTGAATGTCGGGGGTAGGGGATGCGCGGGAAGACCTCATTGTCACCCCACGCATCCGTAACGCGATTGCGCTCTTAGTTTTCGAAGCGCTTGCCGACCTTCTCGACGTTGTCTTTGGTGACGAGCTGGGCTCGCGTGTCGAGGTTGGCGGCGGCGATGTTGCGGTCGATCTGCAGATAGAGCTGCATCACCGGATAGAAGCCCTGCAGGAACGGCTGCTGGCCGAGCGAACCCATCAGCGCGCCGCTCTTGATCTGCTCGAGCTGCTTGGGGCCAAGATCGAAGCCATAGGCGCAGACCTTGCCGTTCAGCTTGAGCTGCGAAATCGCGTCGCCGATCGCCGGCGTCACGCCCCCGTTCGGGCCGAAGAGGCCGACCACGTCCTTGCGGCTCTCGATCAGCTGCACGATCGGGCCGGCGGTGATGTCGGTTCCGACGTCGACGCCGATATTGTTGGGGCCGGCGTCGACCTTGAAGTTCGCCAGCATGTTGTTCGCCTTGAGCGCCTTCAGCGTCGCCTGGAAGGCCGCGGTGACGCGGTTGTTCACCTCGATGTTGCCGACCGGCACGGTATTCGGGAACAGGATCGACCCGCTCTTGATATTGTTCTTCATCAGGCACTTGACGATCGCCTCGCCGCCGATCGCCGCCGCGCTCGCGTCCTGCCCGGTATGGCTGATATTGCTGCGGTCGAAGAGCGTCCCGTCGAACGAATTGGTGGTGGCGACGACGACGCCCTTGTCCTCGAGCTTCTTGACGATATCGTTGTAGGCGCCCACCTGCGGCGTCGTCATGATCACGCCGTTGATGGTCGGGTCGTTGACGATCTGGTTGAGGATCTGGATCTCGCGCGGGATGTCGTCGACCGCCGATTCCGACCCGAGCCGGATCAGATTGATCCCGAACGCGTTGGCCGCGACTTGCGCGCCCACATAGACGGGATCGAAAAAGCCGTTGCCGGCGGTGTGGGTGATGATGGCGAAGGTGAGCGGCTTGCCGTCCTTCTTGGTGGTGGGCGCCTCTTTGGCGGCGTCCTCGAACGTATAGCCGCCGACCGCCTTGTTGATGGCGCCCGATTGGGCCATCGCTCCCGAGCCCCAAAGGCAGGCCAGGGAAACGAGCGCGCCCACGCACAGAGCATTCCTCATCTGATTCCTCCCGGTTTGTTGTGACCTCCCGCAATCGCGCGCCTTGTTCTTCGGCGCGCCCGCGGGGATCGCAATTTTTTCGTTTTCACGAGTCCAAACCTGAACGGTCTGGATAAATCATATCTATCCCGCAATCGGCGGGGCGAGAAGAGCTTTCTTGGCCGCCGAGCCGCCGGCGGCTCCGAGCTCGCGTTTTGCATTGTCGCCGGAATTGTCAAATATTGGGACAGGCCCGCGCGCGCATCCCGGAGCCGCCGGGCCGCTCCATCGGACACGTCTTCATGACCATCTCGAACATCGATACTAACCCGCTTCTCGAACCCTGGACCGGGCCGTTCGAGGCGCCGCCGTTCGAGCGCATCGAACCCTCGCATTTCCGGCCCGCGTTCGACGCCGCCATCGCCCGGGCGCGGGCGGAGATCGACGCCATCGTCGCCAATCCGGAGGCGCCGACCTTCGCCAACACCATCGAGGCGCTGGAGCGCAGCGGGAAGGCGCGCGACAAAGTGGCGGGCGTCTTCTTCAATCTCGCCGGCGCCGCGAGCAATGACGAGATCGAGGCGATCGAACGCGAGATCGCCCCTGTCCTCTCGCGCCATCGCAGCGACATCTATCTGAACGATGCCTTGTTCAGGCGCGTCGACGCCTTGAAGGCGCGCCAGGACACGCTCGGGCTTTCGCCCGAACAGGCGCGCGTGCTCGAGCGTTATCATCTCGATTTCACCCGCGCTGGCGCAGGCCTCCCGCCCGAAGCCAAGGACCGCCTCGCCGCGATCGGCGAGCGGCTGGCGACGCTCGGCGCCGAGTTCGGCCAGAATGTGCTGGCGGACGAAAAAGACTGGCTGATGCTGCTCGCCGAGGGCGATCTCGACGGCCTGCCGGATTTCTTTGCGAAGAGCGCCGCGCGCATCGCGGTCGAGCGCGGCCATGCGGGCAAATACGCCGTCACCCTGTCGCGCTCGAGCATCGAACCTTTCCTGCAATTCTCGACACGGCGCGATCTGCGCGAGAAAGCCTTTCGCGCCTGGACAGCGCGGGGCGAGAAAGGCGGCAAGACCGACAATCGCGCCATCGCCGCCGAGATGGTGCAACTCAGGGCCGAGCGCGCGCGGCTCATGGGCTATGAAAGCTTCGCCCATTACCGCCTCGCCGACACGATGGCCAAGACCCCGCGGGCCGCGCTCGATCTGCTCGAATCGGTGTGGACGCCGGGCGTCTCGAGCGCGCTCAAGGAGCAGGAGGCGCTGCAGCGCATCGTCGCCGACGAGGGCGGCAATTTCGAAGTCGCGCCATGGGACTGGCGCCATTTCGCCGAGAAGCGGCGCAAGGCCGAGTTCGATTTCGACGAGGGCGAGATCAAGCCCTATCTGCAGCTCGACCGGCTGATCGAGGCCGCGTTCTACGCCGCGGGCCGCCTCTTTGGCCTCAGCTTCGCCGAGCGCTTCGACATCAAGCTCTATCATCCCGACGCGCGCGCCTGGACGGTGAGCGGCCGCGACGGCGAGCCGATCGCGCTCTTCATCGGCGATTATTTCGCCAGGAGCTCAAAGCGCAGCGGGGCGTGGATGAGTGGGTTTCGCGGACAAAAGAAGCTCGACGGCCCGCAGCTGCCGATCGTGGTCAATGTGATGAACTTCGCCAAGGGCGGCGAGGGCGAGCCGAGCCTGCTCAGTGTCGACGATGCGCGCACCCTCTTTCACGAATTCGGCCACGCTTTGCACGGCATGCTGTCCGACGTGACCTATCCCTTGGTCTCCGGCACGCATGTCCCCGGCGACTTCGTCGAATTTCCCTCGCAGATCTACGAGAACTGGATCGAGCAGCCCGAAATGCTGCGCCGCTTCGCGCTGCACTACAAAACCGGCGAGCCGATGCCCGACGCGCTGCTCAAGAAGCTCTTGAGCGCCCGCCAGTTCAACCAGGGTTGGGCCACCGTCGAATATACCGCGTCCGCTCTCGTCGACATCAAGCTCCATCTCGACCCGTCGCCCGACAGCATCGACGTCGTCGCGTTCGAGCGCCAGGAGCTCGCCCGCATCGGCATGCCCGACGCCATCGCCATGCGTCACCGGACCCCGCATTTCCAGCACATCTTCTCGCACGGCTATTCGTCCGCCTATTACTCCTATCTCTGGTCGGAAGTTCTCGACGCCGACGGCTTCGAGGCGTTCGAGGAAAGCGGCGACATCTTCGATCCGGCGGTCGCCAGACGCCTGCACGATTTCGTCTACGCCGCCGGCGGCAGCCGCGACTACGAAGACGCCTACAAAGCCTTCCGCGGCCGCCCCCCCTCGCCGAAGGCGCTCTTCCGCAAGCGGGGGCTGGGGGGGTAATCCCTTCTCCCTCGGGGAGAAGGTGGCGCGAAGCGCCGGATGAGGGCCAGCGCCAAGCCCAACTCGTCAGCCTCGGCTGTTGGGCGATCGGCTGCAATGCGTTCCCGCCCCCCTTGTGGGGGCGGGTTAGGGTGGGGGGTCGCGCCATGCCGAAGTCGTTGACGCCTATCACACGCAGCCTCAGGCACAATGCAACCAACGCCGAGCGCCGCCTCTGGCAGGGCCTTCGGCGCGAGCAAGTCGCAGGATTTCGCTTTCGGCGTGAGGTCATTCTCGGCGGCTTCATTGCCGACTTCGCCTGTTTCGAGGCCCGGCTCGTCATTGAAGTCGACGGCGCCACGCACTCGACCAGTAACGAGATCGCCCGCGACGCCGCGCGCTCCGGCGCTCTTGCGGCGCACGGATTCGCCATCCTGCGCTTCACGAACGAGGACGTGTTTCGCAATCTCGATGGCGTACTCGAAACGATTCACGCGAGGCTGGCGCAATTGCGGCCGCACATCGACGAGCAAGCGACCCGAGTTCGGCGCGACCCCCCACCCTGACCCGCCCCCACAAGGGGGGCGGGAACGCAGCCCGCCGCTCCGCCAAGCAAACAATGACCCTATCCGCGCCTCTCCCGTCCGACTGGCCCCATCAGCGACGGCGCCCGTCGGCAGTGTCTCAGTTTGAAATTCGGGGCCATTGACAGGCTCGCATCGCGTCCTCTCTCCGTGTATGCTTAGCGGGAAGCATGAGGATGGGAGGCGACGATGGCGGCCAAGAAAGTGAGAATCAAGGAATTTGGAATCGATATGGAAGTCAAAAACAAGGGAGTCGTTCTCGACGTATATGAGGGCGGAACGTTTCTGGGGGATATTCAAGTCACCAAGACTGAGCTGGACCCCGGATTTAGGACCATTGGCTAAGGTGTGAAATGTCCTGCTCTGTCGCAACCGACGGAGCGAGGAATGACGAAGTCACGCAAGAAGTTTGATGCGGCGTTCAAGGCGAAGATTGCGCTTGAGGCGCTGCGCGAGGATGCGACGGTTCCGGAACTGGCGAAGCGGCACGGGGTGCATCCGAACCAGATTTATGCCTGGAAGAAGCAGGTTCTCGACAACGTCGCGAGCCTGTTCGCGCGAGGGGCGAGCGGTTCGGGCGATGGCGAGGAGGAGCGCGAACGCGAGACGGCCAAGCTTTACGCCAAGATCGGCCAACTGACGGTCGAACGGGATTTCTTGGCCAGGAGGCCAGGTCGATGAGCGCGCCCGATCGAAGAGCGATGGTCGAACGGTCTGGCAAGGACCTGTCGGTGCGCCGCCAATGCGAGCTTGTGGGCGTGGCGCGCTCGGGGATCTACCGCCCCAAGCCCGTCGCCGAGGCGGACGATCTGGCGGTGATGCGCCACATCGACGAACTGCATCTCGAACTTCCGTTCTACGGCTCGCGGCGAATGACCTTCGAGCTCAACAAAGAAGGCCGTGGGGTCAACCGCAAGCGGGTGCAGCGGCTGATGCGGGTGATGGGGATCGAGGCGCTGGTTCCGCGCCCCGGCACGAGCAAAGCCGCGCCCGGGCACAAGATATACCCCTACCTGCTGCGCGGCCTGAAGATTGTCGAGACGAACCACGTGTGGGCGGCCGACGTGAGTGTGCCGCAGGAAGCGGCGTGAGAGATGGGGGCTGGTCCCCCGCGATCGGCTTGCAGGAGCGGGTCGCAAACCACCGTATGCGGCGCTGGTCAAAAGCCAGGGTCGTGAGCGTTACGGAAAAGGCGCTTCAAGGCGTCAGGTAGGAGACAGGAAGGCGAACACCCGTGAACCGCCGTTCAAGTGTCGAAAGTGCTCAAACGACGTCGAAACCGGTGAGTTATGTTGCGCCGGGATCAGTCTGGACGATGCCTGCTGACGGTCCAGACGGCGTCCGGCATAGAGGCGGCGCGATCCTGTTTCAGGCTCTTGCGTTGAACTGCGGGAACCTTCGGCGGCGATGCCAAGCGAAAGGCCCAAGCCTCAAAAGCGAGGCCGATAGTAGCGAAGCGCCGCCAAGGGACGGAGCCGTCCGTAGTAGCGTCGAGACCGCTGTAATGGCGGGGGAGCGAAGGGACGGCGTCATCTGGCGGGCATGGGAGATCAACCGGGCGACCGGGAGGAATGCCGCATGACCTGCAAATCGTACGACATTCCCAAGACGCTGGTCTGGGAAGCCTGGTTGCATGTGAAGGCCAATCAGGGAGCCGCAGGGATCGACGCGGAGACGATCGAGCGGTTCGAGACGAAGCTCGCCGCGAACCTGTACAAGCTTTGGAATCGGATGAGTTCCGGCAGCTATTTTCCGCCGCCGGTAAAGGCAGTGCCGATCCCGAAGAAGTCCGGGGGCGTGCGTGTGTTGGGCATCCCGACGGTATCCGACAGGATCGCGCAGACGGCGGTCAAGATGTGGCTCGAGCCACGGCTTGATCCGATCTTCCATCGCGACTCCTATGGCTATCGGCCGGGGAAATCGGCGCTGGAGGCGATCGCCGTCACCAGACGCCGTTGCTGGGACCAAGACTGGGTGGTGGAGTTCGACATCCGAGGGCTGTTCGATAATCTCGATCACGGCCTCCTGATGACGGCTCTGCGCAAGCACTGTCAGGAACCCTGGATCCTGCTCTACGTCGAGCGTTGGCTGAGAGCGCCGATGCAAAGCGCGGATGGGCAGCTTCAGGCGCGCGACAAGGGCACGCCGCAAGGCGGCGTCGTGTCGCCAATCCTGGCCAATTTGTTCCTGCATTACGCGTTCGATCTTTGGGTGACGCGACATCTGCCCGGCGTCCGGTTTGCCCGGTATGCCGACGACGCCGTGCTTCACTGCAAGAGCCGACGACAGGCGGAATACGTGCTTGAGCGCATCCGAGAACGGTTCCAGGCCTGCCATCTCGAACTGCATCCGGGCAAGACACGGATCGTGTACTGCAAGGACGTCAATCGGACCGAGGAGAATCCCGACATCCAGTTCACCTTTCTCGGCTACACGTTCCGACCCCGCAAGGCGGTGGACAAGTATGGCCGCGTCTATGTGAACTTCTCGCCGGCCGTCAGCCGCGACGCCCTCAAGGCCATGCGGCAGACCATCCGGGGATGGCGGGTCCAACTGAAGAACGACAAGAGCCTGACCGATCTTTCGGCCATGCTCGGACCGATCCTGAGGGGATGGCAGCAATATTACGGCCATTTCCACGGCTCGGCGCTCAAGTCGGTCTGGCGTCGCGTGAACCGGTCCCTGATCGGATGGCTGATGCGGAAGCACAAGAAGCTGGCGGGCCACAAAACGCGGGCCGCCGAGACGCTCAAACGGCTGGCGCAACGTCAGCCCCGCGCGTTGGTTCATTGGTCGATGGGCTATCTGTCGTAAGATGGATGATGGGAGCCGGATGAGCTGAGAGGTTCACGTCCGGTTCTGAGAGGGGCCGAAGGTGAAACTCCTTCGGCCTACTCACCCCTACATCCCGATGGCGTGCGGCTTCCTCTATCTGGTGGCGATCATCGACTGGGCCAGCCGAGCGGTTCTGGCATGGCGGCTGTCGAACACCAACGATGCGAGATTGTGCGCGGCGGCGCTGGAGGAGGCGCTGCTTCGTTTCGGAAAGCCGCGGATTTTCAATACCGATAGTCAAAGGATCGAGGCTAGTTTCTGGGCGGCCTGACTCAAATACCGATCGACCGACTGGTAGGCTGGCGCCCGTAGGGCGTTCCGGTGTGGCCTGACCCACACTCCGATCGACCAGCCGTGTCTTTCCCTGGACCTGTCGGCTGCCCGGGAACGCCTTGCGGTGGGGCTTTGCCTCGCCGATGCCTGTGACCCGAGAAGGGCCTGACCTCCTGGTCTCGTGACTGTCCTGTCCACGCACTCGGTCCCGGCGAAGCCGTTCATGCACGGTTAGAGCTGGAGGTGGGAATGACTGTCATTGAAGGAAAAGAGCGTCGCATCGTCGGCGGCGTGGATACGCACAAAGATCTGCACGTCGCAGCCGTCGTGGATGAGCGGGATCGGGTCATCGGAACGCGATCCTTCGCCACGACCCGGCAGGGCTATCGGCAAATGCTCGCCTGGATGTGTTCGCTCGGCGACCTGCAGCGCGTCGGAGTAGAGTTCGACCGGGAGCTATGGCGCAGGCCTTCTGCGCTTTATGCAGCGGGCGGGCATTGAGGTCCTCGAGGTCACGACCCCGGACAGGCAGGACCGGCGCAGGCGAGGCAAGAACGACGATCTCGACGCTCAGAACGCCGCCCATGCCGCCTTCGCAGGCCAGCGAACCGTCACCCCGCGAAGCCGGGACGGAATGATCGAATCGCTGCGGGTGCTTATGACTTGCCGTAAGACGGCGGTGACCGCCAGGCGTGTCGCCCTGCAGTTGATCCACAACACGGTCGTCTGCGCCCCTGACGGGCTGCGCGATCAACTGCGCAACATGACCCGCATGCAACTCATCCGCACGCTGGCCTCGTGGCGGCCCGACCTGACTGCCTATCGTGATGTGGAGATGGCCTATCGCATCACCCTCAAATCCCTCGCTCGTCGATACCTCGAACTGCATGACGAGATCGCAGATCTCGATACGATGATCGCCGCCATCGTCGATGAGTTGGCGCCGAACCTCGTCGCACGCAATTCCATCGGCCATGCCGGCGCCGCACAGCTCCTCCTCACGGCCGGCGACAATCCGGAGAGGTTGCGGTCTGAAGCCAGCTTCGCATCCCTATGCGGCGTCAGCCCAGTTCCGGCGTCGTCCGGAAAGACCGTCAGGCATCGGCTCAACCGGGGAGGAGATCGTGCCGCCAATAGCGCGTTGCACATCATTGCCATTGGTCGCCTGCGCACCGACCAGAGAACCAAAGATTATGTCGCACGTCGAATAGCCGAAGGGCATTCCAAGCCCGACGCCATTCGAGCCTTGAAGCGATACATCGCCAGAGAGGTCTTCACGCTCATCTCGCAGCGCCGCAAGGAAATCAACGCCACCCAAATCGCAGCTTGACAAACAGAAGGGCGTCCAGGGCTCCACTTTCACCGCCGAGGCTTTCGTCGGCAAGCTCGCGGCGACCGGCGTCGCGATTTCGATGGACGGACGCGGCCGCTTCATGGACAACATTTTCATCGAACGGCTGTGGCGCTCGATCAAGTATGAAGAAGTGCATCTGAAAGCTTATGCCGACGCCAGCGAGGCGCGGGCCGGCATCGGTTCCTGGATGACCTTTTACAATTTTCGACGCCCGCACCAGGCGATGAACAACCAGATGCCGATGGCGGTGTGGCGCGCCGGCATGGACAAAATCGAGGCGGCTAGGGCTGTGGATATGCCGCTTCGCTTGGACAACGCAAACGCGTTGCCCACATACCCACAGCAGAAGCAGCAAGAAGCGGCTTGATTCTTGAAGGACAAGGGCAGGCGAGATCACACCTTAAATCCAACGTCCCGTGGTCCCACAAATGGGGTCCAGTTCAAGGGATCACCACCACCTCGCCGATCAACTATCGGCTTCAGTTTCAAGTCGCCGTACACTGCGCTCAGTCTGTTCACCACTAACGTGATCGGTTCCGGCCAGGAAAAGAACGGCCTGCTGGGGACTTACGACGTCAACGCGAATCCCGGCGATAACCTGACCTTCGACGTGAATGCGAATACGGCATTGATAGCGACCGCGTTGCTGCTGTTCGACCCCAACGGAAACCTCGTCGCGGTTGCATCAGGCAATGGAGGGGACGGATACTCTTCTGATTATCGATTTCACCATTCCGGCAGTCAGAGGATAAAGCCAGTTTCCGGGCGGCCTGACCCTCACAGCGATGGACCCTCTGGTTAAGCTGGCGCCGCAAGGCGCCCGGTGCGGCCTGACCCGCACTCCGATCGACCGGTCGTGTCTTTCCCCGGACCTGTCGGCCGCCCGGGAACGCCTTGCGGTGGGACTTTGCCTCGCCGATGCCTGTGACCCGAGAAGGGCCTGACCTCCTGGTCTCGTGACTGTCCTGTCCACGCATTCGGTCCCGGTGAAGCCATTCATGCATGGTCAAAGCCGGAGGCTGAGAATGGCAGTTATTGAAGAAAGAGAGCGTCGCATCGTCGGCGGCGTCGACACCCACAAGGATCTGCACGTCGCAGCGGTTGTCGACGAACAAGACTGGGTAATCGAAACGCGATGCTTCGCCACCACCCGGCAGGGTTATCGCCAGATGCTCGCTTGGATGCGATCCTTCGGTGAGCTTCAACGCGTCGGAAGAGAGTCAGCGGTAGCTACGGCGCAGGGCTGCTGCGCTTCATGCAGCAAGCTGGGATTGCAGTTCTCGAGGTCACCACTCCCGACAAGCAGGATCGCCGCCGGCGTGGCAAGAACGACGATTTAGATGCTCAGAACGCGGCCCATGCGGCTTTTGCAGGCCAGCGGACCGTGACGCCGCGAAGCCGAGAAGGGATGATCGAATCCCTGCGAGTTCTCATGGCTTGCCGGAAGACGGCAGAAGCGCCAGGGCGTCGCCCTGCAAATGATCCACAACACGATCGTCTGCGCCCCGGACGGCCTTCGGGACCAGCTCCGCAGCCTTACCCGCATGCAGCTCGTTCAAACGTCGGCCGCGTGGCGTCCGGATTCGACTGCATATCGTGACCTGGATTCCGCTTATCGCATCGGCCTCAAATCCCTTGCTCGCCGTTACCTCGAACTGGATGACGAGATTGCGGACCTGGATGCGATGGTCGCCGCCATCGTCGACGAGTTAGTCGTAAACTTCATCGCCCGGAATTCGATCGGCCACATCGGAGCTGCGCAGCTCCTCCTTACGGCCGGCGACAATCCCGAAAGATTGCGGTCGGAGGCCAGCTTCGCGTCGCTGTGCGGCGTGACCCCGTTACGGCGTCTTCAGGAAAGACCGTCCGGCATCGCCTCAACCGAGGCGGAGATCGCGCAGCCAACAGCGCGCTGGCAGATCATCGCCATCGGACGCTTACGGACCGACCAGAGAACCAAGGACTATGTCGCTCGTCGGACCGCAGAAGGGCATTCCAAACTCGACGCCATTCGAGCCTTGAAGCGCTATCTCGCCCGAGAGGTCTTCACGCTCATCACGCAGCGGCGAAAGGAAATCAACGCCACCCGAATTGCCGCTTGACAAACAGAAGGGCGTCCGGGGACGG
>CAWBBW010000010.1:0-145923 GCA_963787135.1 uncultured Alphaproteobacteria bacterium
CGATTTGCGGTCGTCGCCGCTCGGCGGCTCAAGGCGCCATTCCGGGCGCGAATACTATGATTTCAGGGCTTACCGCGGCGTTTCCGGTCCTTCGTCCAGCGATCGCCTTTTTTAACATTACAATGATGTCCGATTAAGGGCCTTGCCTGTTTTTCTGATATACCAAATAATAGTAGCATGGTTCTTCGATTTTTGCAAGGTAATGTCAACTCTTCGCGGTGGCGGGCGATCACTCCGGTTCAGGTAGCGCAACGACCCGGGTGTTTTGTCGCCCGTCAGTCCGAACGATCAATTGCTTGGTCAGCGATTGCCGTTGTCCAAGAATGCTGTCGTTTCTCCCAGACGGAGTTACGGGGCTGTTCAAAATCAGGATCAGCGAACATCCCGACAGCAACTGCGATCAGCTCAGGGCGTTGCTCGGGTTCCCAGAAAACCGTTCCCCCGCATTCTGGACAAAAGTTGAACGTCACGGTTCTACCGCTATCTGCTCGACGCGCGTATCGTTTGGCGACGCCCGTAGCGAGCCGGACTTGCTCCCGCAGATAGAAAGCCTGAACACCGAAAGTGCTTCCTGTACGGCGCTGGCATTCGAGGCAGTGGCACATGGCGACGCGGACGGGGTCGCCTCGAACTGTTACCTGGAGCTGTCCGCAACTGCATGCGGCCTTGCGATCCGGCATGTGGATTACCTTTCGACCGTCAATCTGTCAGCGGGGATAAACGCGATGGCGAAAACACGGCGTTCGGTACGTGCAGGCGTAGCGGCGATGAAATCCCAAAACCGGGATCGAAGTCGCATGAGCTCCGCGGTTGGCGCCGCAATCGTTGATCACGGCGGACGCGGTCAGCGACCGCGCCTACAGGCTTCGGATAACCTGACGTCCCCGAATGTCCGTCACTCCTCCGCCTCCCCATGCAGCTCTGCCTTGACGCCGTCCGAGCTTTCAAAGTTGAGGTCCACTTTGTCGCCGTCGAAAGCCAGCGTCCACCTCTGCGTTTCGCCTTGCCCCAGGATTCGCCGGTCCACCTGAAAGGTGTGGTCGTCGAGCCAGCTTCCTTTGACGGCGTCGATGCCGGCGCGGGACGAGGCTTTTCGATAGAGCCCGTCAAGGCCGATGGGTCCTGAGAAGCGCGCGGTGGGCCGGTCCAGCCTTTGGGTCGCGATGGTATATTCCCAGGACGGGTTGGGATCGACGAGGTTCAATGAAAACGCCTTCACATGCAGATCGTTGTCCTGGAGCCGGTAGGATTTTCCCGATATGGCCTTCGCCAGCTCCGGCGCTGGCCTGACCGGAGAGGCTCGCTCCGTGGCTGCTTTTTCAATCGATGCGGCAAGCACAGATTGGGCGGCGGAATCGGGCGGAAGGGCCGCATCTGACTTGATTGCGCCGGTGATGCCATCAATCAGGTCCGTCGTTGGAAAATACCCGTCCTTCAACGCGCCGGTCATGACCGCGACAACGTCGAGTTTCGGCAGCACCAATATGAGCTGCGAGTGACGGCCGCGCGCCATGAAGGCGTCGCGTTCGGGAAGCGACCACCAGAAGTTCGCATAATGGTATCCATCCGTCGCCTTCACCGGCCCCTCTCTCACGCGATCGACCCACGAAGACGGGATAATCTGCTCGCCGTCCCATGAGCCCTCGTGAAGGTAGAGATAGCCGAGCTTCGCCATGTCGCGGGGCGTGAGGTAAAGGCCGCTTTCGCCGTCGGTCACGCCCTGCGCGTCGTCGTCGCCCCAGCGAACGCTCGAAATGCCGAGCGGCTTGAAGAGTTCGTCCCGCGCAAAATCGAGCGCGTCGCGTCCGGTTTTCCGGGTGATCAGGGCGGAGAGGACGTAAGGGTTGCCGCTGTCGTAATTGAAGCGCGGCGCCGGGCGGGTCGGACATCGGCTGGCTCAGCACGAACTCCACGCGGTCCGGGCTCCTGTACATCTGCATGACGGTTTCGTCGGGACTATAGAAACGCTCGTTCCAGGCGATGCCGGAGGTCATGTCGAGCATGTTTTGCACCGTCATCGCTTTCTTGGCGTCATCGAGGTTCGAAATGTGCTTGTCGGCGAACAGATCGACGATCGGATGGTCGACGCTGTCGAGAAAGCCCTCCCGCAGCTCGATCGCCGTCAGCGTGCCGGTGAAGCTCTTGGTCACCGATCTCAAATCGTGCCGGATGTTCGGGGCGTAAGGCGCGTAATAGGCGTCGACGACGATCTTTCCATGGCGGATGATCAGCAGGCTGTCCTGCTTGTAGACGCCGACGCGGTCCACGAGCTCGGCGAGGGCGGCGGAATCCATCCCCTGCTCTTCGGGCGTTGACGCCTCCCAGTCCTTTGTCGGCCAGGGGGTTTGGGAAGGGCTGGGACAGTCCGGCGTCGCGGCAAGCGCAGAGATGCGGCAAGACATTGAGCGGCGACCAGCGCGACCGCCATTCTATCCATGAGACGCATGTTGGCGATCTCCAATCAACGCTCCCCGGGGTCGCGCGTCGAGCCAGGCGCAAAGCTCTATCGACGGACGCTGCGACCGGCGTGCTCCCGGGCGGCCTAATCGCTCAATAATATTGCGCGATCGGGCCGTTGTGTGGCGTCTTGCGATCGGAGAGATCGAACGCGGCAGCCGACGTGGGCTCGGACGCTCGACAGACGCGCCGATGAAACAGGCATTGCCCGTGCGTTGCGGTTCGGTCGTCGGCGTGTGGAGAAATAGCTCCAGGGCGCTTGGCGCGCAGTCGGGAACGGACGCGGCGACGGTATAGGAGGGGCGTCGCCGGCATGGGTTCCTTGCAGTCGGGCGCGGGCCCGACCTAGCCGCCAACCGCCCGAGCCCTCAGGCGGGCGTATTCCTGTTCCGTAATTGACCCGGCGGCCTTCAGTCGATCGAGCTTCTCGATCTCATCGGCGGCGCTGAACCCCACGACCTGGCGCAATTCGTCGCGGGCCTGCAACGCGCGCTCCTGATTTCGTTCGGCCATGCCCCGCCCTTGCGTGAGGATGTAGGCGAAGATTCCGATGTAGGAAAACAGGATGAGTGCGATCACCCAGATCACTTTCGCCCAGCCGGAAATATCATGGCGGCGAAAGAGGTCGCTGGCGACGCTGACGAACAGCCAGAACCATAAGACAAACATGAAAATGGCAAAGGCGTCGGCGACGAAATTCCTGAATGTGAAGCCCTCGGCGTAAAGCAATGCGTCCTCCTCAATTCTTTCGCGCCCCCGGCGCGGAACCGCAGCCGTGAGCACTGCGCCCGGTCGATGACCAAGTGCTATCGTCCTTAGTCGACTTTGCGAGGCCATTCCACCCCGCCAATTCCCCTGTCTCAGCCTCGCGGCCAGTCTCTCGACGAAGGGGCCGTCACCGGGCGGCCAGGTCCAGCGCAAACACGAATGCTGATCGATGCTTTTCAGAGGGTTCGGCGTCATGTTCTGATTACTTTCGCGGCGCTCGCCAACCCCGAGGATTCTCCCCCGCGTCCGCCCTCCCGCGTGGTAAAAGTTGCTCGCTCGCGGAGCGGTTTCGGCAGCCACGCCGGCGAGTCGATGGAGGGCCTGGTGATGATCGACGCCGCCAATTATTCAGCGACCGAGACGCTGCGTGACGGGCGCACGATCACGATCCGCGCGCAGCGTCCGGAGGACCTCGAGGGCTGGCGGGCGGCGCTTGCCCGGACAAGTGCGGAAACGCTTTACCTCCGCTTCTTTGGGCCCAAACGAGAGATTTCCGAGAAAGAGGCCCACTACTTCCTCGACATCGACTTCATCAAGCATGTCGCGCTGGTCGCGATCGCGGAGGAAGACGGGCGCCCGGTCCTGATCGGAGGCGGCCGCTACATCGTCATTGAGCCGGGCAAGGCCGAGGCGGCCTTCGCGCTCATCGACGACTACCAGGCTATGGGGATTGGTTCCGCGCTGATGCGGCATCTGGTGGCGATCGGACGCGAGGCGGGCCTCAGTGAACTGGTGGCGGAGGTCCTCTCGGACAACCTTTCGATGCTAAAGGTCTTTGAGCGCAGCGGCCTTTCAATGCGCACCAGGCGTGAAGGCCCCGTCGTCCACGTCACTCTGCGCTATCCCTGATCGCCCGATTCGCTCGGGGCCGAGCCGGTCGCGCCACCCAACTAGCGTCAAGGAAGGTCATCCATGAAAACGATCGCTCAATTCGTACGGACGACGATTGTCGGCGGTCTCTTTTTCCTGGCGCCGATCGTTGTGCTGATTGTCATCCTCGCCAAGGCGTTCGACTACGCGAAGAAGATCTTGAACGCCGTTTTTGGTCATATTCCAGCCGCTTCGGATTTGAGCGCTGGCGCGGCGACGGCGCTGGCGATCGCGCTCATCGCGCTCGTCTGCCTTCTTGCCGGGCTCTTGGCCCACACCGGGATCGCACAGCGCCTTGTCAACCTATTGGAGTCTTCGCTGCTGTCGAAGATTCCGGGTTACGACTATCTGAAGCAGGAGAGCGCGAGCGCGCTGGGCGTCGCCGAGATCGCGGAGCTTCCCGTGGTCTTCGTGCCCATGGAAGGGGGATGGCAGCTCGGCGTTCAAACCGGAGCGCTGAGCGGCGGCCTCGTCTCGATCTTCGTGCCCGGCGCGCCGAACCCGCATTCCGGATCGGTCTTTTTCTTTTCGAAGGACACCGTTCGACCTGCCGGCGTCAAGCTGGCCGTTGCGCTCAACTGCCTCCGGCGATGTGGCGCGGGCGCGTCCTCGCTCGCCGCCGACTGGCCGGCCGGGCGGGAAGGCGCCTAGACCTGGCTTGTCGCTGCCGGATGAACGCCCGCGCCGTCATCATGGCGCAGTGGAAGAGAGCGGACTATTGCCACCAGATGCAATTGAGCGAATGATCCCAGGAGCGGAGCCAGAGGCAACGGAATGTCCGACGATCTGACCAACTCTCAAATCGCGTTGCTCTGCGAAATCGGGGAATGCGACCCAACCGAACTCACCGGCGATCAGAAAAGCGACCTGGACCGGCTTCTCTTCGAGGGTTACGTGGAGCCGACGGAGAGCCACCCCGGATCGAATTTCAAGCTCACAGCCAAGGGCGGCGAGTTCCTCGGTGAGCGCGGCGCCGGGTTGAACGAGGCTTAGAGGACGAGGCCAGCCTTCAAGGCCTCGCAGGGGTGACCTCTTCGCTCAATAATATCGCGGGATCGGGCCGTTGTGGGGCGTCTTGCGATCGGAGAGATCGAAAGTCATTTTGTCGACATAGCACCAGCCCCAGCCCTCGGGCGGATCGTAGCCTTCGATGATCGGATGCTGAGTTGCGTGATAATGCTTGGTGGCGTGGCGCCCGGGCGACTGATCGCAGCAGCCGACGTGCCCGCAGGTGCGGCAGACCCTTAGGTGAAACCAGGCGTCGCCCGTCTTCAGGCATTCCTCGCAACCGAGCGCGCTCGGGTCACGGTGCGAACCGCGCGAGCCCCTTTTATTCGCCCGCCGGGGCCCACTGCGTCAACGCGTCGCACCTCTCAAGGGTATCTTGGTAAAAATTTCGCCCTGAACTTCCGTCAATATGACATTCAATCAACAGGGAGGGCGCGCCATGTTGGATATTCGCGCCGAAGTCGCAAACGCGCTTCATTGGGATATCGCGATCCCTCGTCATAGGGTAACCGCCGACGTGGACGGCGGCTGGGTTACTCTTCAGGGGGTAGTCGAATGGGCCTACCAGAGGTCCCTCGCCGAGGCGGACGTGCGCAGAGTGCCGGGTGTGACCGGCATCAAGAACGAAATTGCGGTTCGTGGGGCGCACACCGATCATTCAATGGCGAAGCCCCCGACGCCCGACGACGTCGACGATCTTCTACGGAGTTGGATGAAAATCTTGGGGCTTGACGTCGATGCAATCGAACGCGAATTCCACGAAGTGTTTGACAAAATCAAGAGAAATTGCCCGAGTTGCAGCGATCGCGAACCCTGTGCGCTGGATTTGAAGAGTGATCCTGACACCTTAGTGTGGGAAGCTTATTGTCCGAACTCAGACGCGCTCAATGCCCTCGTTGCGCTCACGGAAGTGATTCGTTGAGGGCGCACGGGCCTCATTCGCAGTCGTCCGTCTGCGGGGACGTGGCCTCATTCCATGGGAGGATGCGCCATGACAATTGGAACCGTCCGATGGTTCGACGTCCCTAAGGGCTATGGTCTCATCACGCCCGAGGACGGTGGAGTTGACGTGCTGGTCAGTATATGCGCCCTCGAACGCGCAGGAATCGCCAGCCTGGATCAAGGCCAGCGACTGAGTTTCGAAGTCGTGCGCGATGAGAGGATCGACAGGCCGCGCGCAGTGAACCTCAGCGTTTCTGGATTGCAGGGCCGCCACTGAGCCCTCATAGATTGGCGCTTCCCTTCGAGTTTCGCGGCAACGGAGGCCCTCAAGGCGCGCACCCGGCGACCTCTTCGCTCAATAGTAGCGCGGGATCGGGCCGTTGTGGGGCGTCTTGCGATCGGAGAGATCGAACGTCACCTTGTCGACATAGCACCAGCCCCAGCCCTCGGGCGGATCGTAGCCTTCGATGATCGGATGCTGGGTCGCATGATAATGCTTGGTGGCGTGGCGCCCGGGCGACTGATCGCAGCAGCCGACGTGCCCGCAGGTGCGGCAGACCCTTAGGTGAAACCAGGCGTCGCCCGTCTTCAGGCATTCCTCGCAACCGAGCGCGCTCGGGGTCACGGTGCGGATGGTGTCCAGATGCGTGCACTGCTTTGGCATGGGTTCGCCTCCTTGGTTCCTGGCCCGAGTCGACAAGAGGTCACTCTCCTTCCCCCTTGTGGGGGAAGGCAGGGATGGAGGGTCGCGCCGGCTCGGCAAATAAAGGGCCTCGCGCCTCCCGATGATATAGCGGCGTGACCCCCCTCCCTAGCCCTCCCCCACCATAGGGCGTTCGGAAGAACGCCCGTCTCTCGACGGGCTATCGGGGGAGGGAATAACACGCGGCTCACTGTACGTCGGACCCGTGGGATGGGCGAGAAACCTGTGGATGGCGGCCACGACCTGGGCTCCTTCGCCGATCGCGCTGCCGACGCGCTTGGTCGATCCGGATCGGACGTCGCCGACTGCGAACACGCCCGCGATCGAGGATTCGAGCGGCGAGGACGAGCGGTTCTCGCCGTCGCCGAGACGCGCGCCGGTGATGACGAAGCCAGCCTTGTCGACCGTGACCCCGCAGCCCTCGAGCCATTCGGTGGCCGGATCGGCCCCGATGAAGAGAAAGACATGGCGGACCGGCGCCTCCGTCTCGGCGCCCGTACGACGATCCCGCCAGCGGACCCTCTCTAGGCCCGTGCTCGCGGCTCCGCTCAAGGCGACAATTTCCGTCATGGTCATGAGCTCGATATTCGGCGCGGCGGCGATGCGGTCGATGAGATAACGCGACATGCTTTCGGCGAGACCCGGTCCGCGCACCATCATGCGGACCTTCATGGCGTGAGCCGAGAGGAAGACGGCGGCCTGGCCCGCGGAATTGCCGCCGCCGACCAGAACGACCTCTTCGCCGGCGCAAAGCCGGGCCTCATTGGGCGAGGCCCAGTACCAAATGCCGCGCCCCTCGAAATCGGCCAGCTCGGCGATCGAGAGACGGCGATATTTTGCCCCGCTGGCGACGACCACGGCTCGCGCCTGAATGCGTCCGCCGCCTTCGACGTCGAGCGTCAGCGCGCCGTCCGCCCGCTTGCAATCGAGCGTCTTGACGGTGGCGGGTATCATCATTTCGGCGCCGAATTTTTGCGCCTGGACGAAGGCGCGCCCTGTCAGCGACTGCCCTGAAATCCCGGTTGGGAATCCGAAATAGTTCTCGATCCGGGCGCTCGCTCCAGCCTGGCCGCCAAAGGCGCGGGAATCGAGAACGACCACGGAAAGCCCCTCGGACGTCGCGTAAACGGCGGTCGACAGCCCGGCCGGACCGGCGCCGACAACCGCGACATCATAGATGAAACCCTCGCGCGGGGCGCTGATCATGCCGAGCTGCCGTGCGAGCTCGGTCTCGGTAGGATTGCTGAGCACCACGCCGTTGGGACAAACCACCAGAGGCAACGTGCCCTCGAACTTGGGGCTGTGGGCGATCAGGTCGCTCGCTTCATGGTCCTTGGGATCGAGCAGATGATGCGGATAGGCATTGCGGAGGAGAAAGTCCTGCAGCCGGACGACGGCCCATGAGTTCGCCGCTCCAATCAGGACAGGCCCGCCGGCGCCGCTTTCTATGAGGATCACCCGACGCAGAATGAGCGCGCGCGTGATGCGCTCCCCCAGTTCGGCTTCAGCGATCAGCAGCGATCGAACCCCTTCGGGAGAGATCAGCAGAGTCTCGACATTGTCCTCCGCGGCCGCATCGACCAGCGCCGGCCGGTTGGAGAGTTGTCCGATTTCGGCGAGGAACTGACCGGGGCCCTGCTCGGCGATGGGCGCGATATGGCCGAGGCCGTCGTGCTGCGTGATCGCCACTGTGCCCGATAAGATTACAAACATTCCGGGCGCCGGCTTGCCGGTCTCGAACAGTTTCCCGCCGGGCGCGTATTGGCGCAAAGTTCCGAAACGGCGCAGCCGCTCGATCTCTACCGAGGTCAAAGTCGGGAAGGTTTGATCGTAGCGCGGGCCGTGTGCCGGATAGCTGATGGGAGTCGTTCTCCTCGGCGTTTGGGATCGGCCTCCAGAGCATGCTGGCGCGGCGCCGCATCCAGGGCCCGGCCTGCCGGCGCATTCTCACGTTTGCGGGTTTTGATTGTCAACCGGCCGCATGCGGGTGGGTCGTCCCGAGGCGCCTGGGGCGCCGTGGCGAGGAACGCCCCGCGCCTTACGCGAACGGCGAGCCGAATTGCGCCGCCGCGCCGAGTTCCGCCTCGATCTCGAGCAGCCTGTTGTACTTGGCGATACGCTCGCTGCGGCTGGCGGAGCCGGTCTTGATTTGCCCGCCGCCCATGGCGACGGTGAAGTCCGAGAGGAACGTGTCTTCGGTCTCGCCGGACCGGTGCGACACGACATAGGCCCAGCCGGCCTTGCGGCAGAGCGCAATCGCCTGGACTGTCTCGGTCACCGTGCCGATCTGGTTGAGCTTGATCAGCACGGCGTTCGCCGCCTTTTCCTTGATGCCGCGGGCGATGAATTCGGGATTGGTGACGAAAATATCATCGCCGACGATCTGGATGCGATCGCCCTGCGCCGCGGTCTGCTTGGCAAATCCCTTCCAGTCGTTTTCATCGAGCCCGTCCTCGATCGAGACGATCGGGAACGTGTCGATCCACTTCCCATAGAGCGCGATCATTTCGTCGCTCGTCTTGCGGCCGCTCTTCGACTTCGAGAGCTCGTAGACGCCGCCCGAGAAGAAGGAGCTCGCCGCGGGATCGATTGCGATGGCGATGTCCTTGCCAGGCTTGTAGCCGGCCGTCCCGATCGCCTTGACGATCAGTTCGCAGGCCTCTTCGTTGCTGCCGAGATTGGGCGCAAAGCCGCCCTCGTCGCCGACCGAAGTCGCGTAGCCCTTGTCCTTGAGGAGTTTCGCCAGCGCGTGGAAGCTTTCGGCGCCGTAGCGCAACGCCTCGGCGAAACTCGGCGCGCCGACCGGCATCACCATGAATTCCTGGAAGTCGACCGAATTTGCGGCGTGCTTGCCGCCATTGACGATGTTCATCATCGGAACCGGTAAACGCGTCGCGCCGACGCCCCCGAGATAGGCGTAGAGCGGCAGTTTCGCCGACTGCGCCGCCGCCCGCGCGACCGCCATCGAAACGCCAAGGATGGCGTTGGCTCCAAGCTTCGCCTTGGTCTTCGTTCCGTCAAGCGCGAGCATCACGCCGTCGATTTCGGCCTGGCGCTCGGGATTTCGGCCAATCACGGCGGGCGCAATTGTCTTGACGACGTTCTCGACCGCTTTCAGCACGCCCTTGCCGCCATAGCGCTTCTTGTCGCCGTCGCGAAGCTCGACCGCTTCGTTCTCGCCGGTCGAAGCGCCCGAGGGCACCGAGGAGACGGCGACAGTTCCGTCGTCGAGCGCAACATGGACGCGCACCGTCGGATTGCCGCGCGAGTCGAGGATTTCGAGCGCGCTCACCTTTGTGATTTTGGCCATGGACGTTTTCCCGAAACCTTTGCAGACGCTCTGTGGCCGGAGGCCGCGTAGCTGACAATGGCGCAAATCGACGCACGCAACCGCGCCTCTCGCCTGTCAGGCGGGCGCGTGTTTCACGTCCGCCCCGTATTGCAGAACCTGCACCTTCTCCAGCGTGACGAGCCCGCTCGTCATCATCGCATCGAGAGTCGGCAGGAACGCCCTGATCTTTTCTTCTGTGTCGACGATCTCGATCACGAGCGGCAAGTCCTCGGAAAGGCGAAGGATCTTGGTGGTGTGAAGCCGGCTCGAACGGCCGAAGCCCATCGGTCCGCGAAGCACGGTTGCGCCTGCGAGATGGGCCTCGCGAGCCTTCAGGACGATCGCCTCGTAAAGTGGCCGGCCTTTGAATTTGTCGTCCTCGCCGAAGAACGTTCGCAGAAGCATGGCATCACGGGGCAACGTCATAATTCAGGCTCCCTTGAGCTGACTGAGGGTGAGCGCGGCAAGATGGCCGCACCATACCGCCACGAGGCAGAGCAAGAACGACATGCCGATATTGGCGCCGGCGAGCGCCATTTCGCGGTCGCGCATGAGATTGAGGGTCTGAAGGCTAAAGGATGAAAAGGTCGTGTACCCACCGCAGACGCCCGTTACGAAGAATTGGCGGGCCTCCGTCCGGAGCAAGAGCCGGCCGTCCGGCCCTGTGTACGTGGCTAGAAATCCGATGATGAATGACCCTGTCACGTTGACGATCAGTGTACCCCACGGGAACGTCTGGCCGAACTGGTTTCCCGCGAGGCCTGAGACCAAATACCGCGCGCCACCTCCGAGAGCGCTGCCGAGCATGACCCAGAAATACTCCATTATCAGTCCCTTCGCTGCCGGCCCTCGGCCGAGCCCGCTCGGCCGAGGGGCGCGGCTCCTCGCGCGGCCGGGCTCAACGCATGGACGAGCCGTAAGTTAATCGGCGGCTGGGTTCGCCTTTGACCACTTCGAGTCCGAAGCGGAGGGTCCCCGAGGGCAGCCCCGTTGGCGGGCTGCTTAACCAGTCCATGAGCAGTTCGATTTGCTGAATGACAAGCGCACGAGACAATCTCAGCATGAGTTACTGCGCTCCAACGCGTGAAAACTTCCGACCCCGAATATTTCGTTATACAAATCCTCGCCGTAACCCGTTTGCATAGGCTCAGCCTCAATCAATTTGAAGGTCCGCCCTCCATCGGCTTGCCGCTCGGCCCGCAAGAAAAGTGAAGTCGTCTTATGCTTGTCGTAAACACTGTGGGCAAAATCATAGAGATGGGTGACGAAGACTATCTTGACGCGCTTCTCCAGCAACGCTGATGTGATCTGCCTCGAAATCTCCGATCCTTCTCTCTCGTTCGTCGCGGAGAACGATTTATTGAACAGTACGATGGCGTTGGGTGTAATCTTATCAACTATCCCGCTAAATCTGCCGAGCTCTTCATCAAGCTTTCCACTCTTCATTGTAGTGTCTTCCTCACGCACATAATGAGTGAAAATGTGGCTGCTCATGTTCGCGCTGAAGGATTCAGCGCCGACAAACATGCCGCATTCCATCATCAGTTGCGCCAAGCCGACGCTGCGCAGGAATGTGGTCTTTCCTCCCGTATTGGCCCCAGTGATGATCACAAAGTCCTTGTCGTCGGCGTCCACATCGTTGCCAAAAACCCGGTGAGCGGCCTTGAAGGTCAGGCACACATCGTACAACCCGCGGGAACTCAGTTTGCGTTCACTGCGAGCCCTGGGCGCCGGAAATGAGATTGGATAGGCCTTTTTGGCCAGCTGCTCCTGCAGATTCAGACAGCCGATATAGAACGCCAATTCGGTGCGAAGCATGCCGAAAAAGCTAAGAATATGATCACCGGATTGGGCGAGCGCATTGGCGACAAGGTTGAGCCCCCTGTCTCTTAATTCGCCGAGGGCGTTCGCGCCCGCTTCGTCGCGCGGTGGGAGGGACCATGTGTACGCCGGCGGTTTTGGAGCCAGCAGCCGCTCTATCCAGTTTCCTTGCTGCTGGTTGGGCTTGCGAAGCGTATAATTTGCTCCCTTGTTACCCGACCCCAATACTGCCCCTATCAAGACCCCGTCGCGGAACTTCAATTGATTTATGTGATCCTGGATGCTTACGAAGTAATCGTCCTCGAGTTCCCTATCCAACATGGCGAAAAATGCTGTGAAGCCCTGAGAGGAAAATCGCTTGGCGTTATAGGTTCCCACCCCTCTTAATTGCTTGAGCAAAGCGACAAAGCCGTGCAGCACGGCCACCGATTGGCTCAATATGGAGCTCGGTGACTTGAGGTACCCCCAAGCATGGGACTTCTTCTCCACCTCGTTCGCCTCGATCGTCAGATCGTATAGGAATTTAGCTAATAACGGATTGGCGATAACGTCCCGAAGTATATCTTGACGATATCGTACCTCAGCCTCATCGCCAAGACTCTGCAACACGGCCTTGCTTGCGACCTCATGCAGATATTTGTCGCCCAACGCCATGGCGTCGAACAGGACGTTTAGCTCCAGATCCTGGATCAGCGCTTCGCTGTTAGGCGGCAGCGGAGCCCCGAGATCGAAGTCTCGATCCCGGTACATGAGAAAGGCCTTCATGACTTGATCCGCTCCAGGATTTGACGCCGGGTCAGCCCGTACTTTTCGGCGATCGACATCGCGTATGCGAGCCCGTCGGCCGGTTTCCGTACGATCTTGTAGGTCCGTACCGCCGGACGTTCCGGGACGATCGTGCTTACCGCGCTGACGATACGATCGCTAAGCAAGGTTAGCTCGTCGATGAAAGTGACGCAGACGCATAACGCGTCAATTTCTATGATTCGCTCGATTACTTTGGTTCCCAAGAAAATCGCGTCTTTCAGCGTGCCGGAGCTGAATATCTCGTTCATTACGATGATGCTTTCTGAGGTGGCTTGACTCAAAATCTCGTGTATCCTAACCAAATCATCCTGTAGCTTGCCGCGAAGATTGCTGATGTCCTCCTCTCGCTCAAAATGGGTCAAGATTTGATCGAACAGAAAAAGTCGCGCGCTCCGGGCGGGAATAAGGCAACCGAGGCTCGCAAGGTAGTGCAACTGCCCGAACATACGAGCGAAAGTGGTTTTTCCGCCGTTGTTCGGCCCTGACACGATAAAGATGCGCTCGTTATCTTTCAGGTAGAAATCGTTGCAGACGATGGCCGTGCTTTTGGCCTTGAGCACACTAGCAAGGGCCAAATCGAAAGCGTCATAAGTATAAATTTCCTTGCTCTCTGAGGAAAGGTCTGGATAGCAAAAGCTCAACCCTGTACGTCGAAAGGGCGCGAGATAATCAAGATATGCCACATAAAATTGCACTTCTCGATCAAAGCGATCGATCGTTGCGTCAAGGTAGGTCGAATTGTTCTCGCAGAATAGCGTAACGTTTGCGAATATTTCCGCGTATAATTTGGCGACACGATCCATAATTGCCGCCTCGACATGGTTCATTTGCGGATAATCTTTGAAGGTCAACCTATAATCTTTCACAGCGCCTTGCTGAAATCTGAGGAAGGTCTCCTCGACATCGTCGGTATAATTGATTTCGGAGTCGTATTTGCGAACCGTTATACTGCCGCCCCTTATCTGAAGAGTGTACTTCACGCTCGATATGTCCGCTTTGAGCTTCCTGGTTTGCGACAGAAGCGACGTAAATCGATCCGACGCCGCGTAGTCGGTTATATATCTGCGGAACGACACGAGGCCGCGCGAGTGCAGGTTCGCAAGACCCAAGCAGCTCGTCAGGGAGCTGATTGCGCCGCAATAGGCGTCGACGGCGTCGAGGAACAAAGCCTCCTTCTCATGCCTGTAGTGACGCTTTTCGAGCTGTTTGAGGGTCTCGCGCATCGACCGCAGGGCCGCCGCGAAAGTTTTCATATTGCCGAATAGAGCTATGTCTTCGAGATCGCGCATGACTTCGTGGCGATAATGGATCGCATCGACATCGCGCAGCGGCCAATGAAAAAATGGAGCGAGGTTGTACTCAGCTTTGCCGGCAGTAATCGTCGCGACGATCTGATCAAGATTCAGGTCGACGAAGAAGACGGGTTGCGCGAGCGCCCCATCCGGGGGCCGGTCCTCCGCGCTTTTGAATAATATGCTTTGGAATGTCATCGAAAGCCGGCCCTCCGTTCAAATCGGATGCCTTCGATGGTTGGAATGAGCGCGGCCAGACAGGGTTTTCGCCGATTTGGAACATGATTCCGAAGGCGCCGGTCGATTTTGCCCGATGCTCCAAGGCGTTGTTCGGGATCCGGGCGAAACAGAAGCCGAGATCGGCGCGGACGGGCGCCCAGC
Organism: uncultured Alphaproteobacteria bacterium; assembly: GCA_963787135.1. Lineage (GTDB taxonomy): Bacteria > Pseudomonadota > Alphaproteobacteria > Rhizobiales > Beijerinckiaceae > Roseiarcus. Next base: position 14,381 of record CAWBBW010000010.1, read on the forward strand.
GATGTCGCCCGCAATCGAGAGAGCGAGCCGGATATGGACGGGCAATGCGATAAGACCCGCTGCCCCGCGTGCGCGCCTTCAAGCGGAGAAGGCCTATCTGGATGCGGACCCGCACTAGACTCGCGAAACCACCCTTTGAAGGTCAGCATCCAAGCTCCTTTTCTTCGTCAGTTCGACGCGAAAAGGAGTCATCAGCCCAAAAGGGCGGTTAGAAGGTGAACTCCATCACCACTATCTTCAACATCATGACGAGTGGGCGCTTTGTCAATATCCTGTTTCTTCCCTTTCGACTCGGTTCGGGTTTGCCCCGGCGACCGGCATCGAACCCCACGTCTCTTAGTGAATGTCCAGCTTCTCTGCTTGAGATCGTGACGCCCCCATTTCATTGCGATCAATATCTCACATCGCGATCAACGGCCGGTCGCGGCAGGATAATGAAGCCTTCTGGACCGTTGAACGCGATTCAGGCCATTGATAGAAAATATGTTCGCGACGACGGCATTTCTCTGTCCACAGGCGGGTGGTCTGGGCGGCGAACTATGACAAAACTCAAGAAGGAATGCCGATACGATGAACTGGGCCCCCGTTTTGGCTGTCTCGATTGGCGCCGCTGCCGGCGCGCTTCTGCGTTGGCAACTAGGCGTTTACCTGAACAGCTTTTTTCCGGTCATGCCGCCGGGCACTTTGGCCGCCAATCTGATTGGCGGCTATATCATCGGCCTCACCATCGCGTTTCTTGCCGAAGCGCCGAATATCGCGCCCGAATGGCGATTGCTGATCATCACCGGTTTCTGCGGGGGGCTGACCACCTTTTCCACGTTCTCGGCGGAAGTCGTGACCAGACTTCAAGACGGTCAATTGGCCTGGGCAATGGGCGCAATCGTGATCCATGTCACCGGGTCGCTGATCATGACCTTCGCCGGGCTCGCAACCGGCCAATTGTTGAAATACTTGTGAGGAGCCCGCCATGCCGAACGGCTACCAAATCACGTTCTTCAGTCATCAGGATCGCCGCTTCAAGGGCAGGCAAATCGGCGACTGGTTGATGCGTCTGGTGGAGGAACTGCAACTGCGCGGCGCCACTTTGCACTCGGGCGGCGAGAGTTTCGCCCGCGGCGGCCGCGTTCATTCGGCGCATTTTTTTGAGCTCGCCGATCAGCCCGTCGAAGTGCAGATCGCCGTCACGACGGAGGAAGCAGCCAGATTGTTCGACCGGCTTAAAGCGGAGGGCGTACACCTCTTTTACGTCAAGACCGCTGTCGAGTTTGGCGTGCTAGGTCGCGACGCGTGACTGGGATTGGCGCGGATTGGGGCGACGGGCGCACCGCTGCATGGACGTGCGTGTCGGCAGACGGCGCGACTTTCCTTTGGCCGCCGTCACCGCGCGACCAGAACTGGACACTGCGCAAGGTGGACGAGGCGAGCCGCGCGGGTGCCAAGCATGTGTGCGTAAATCTGAGAGTGACCGGATGCGCCGATGACAAGCAATTCGACATGAAGATCGGTGGCAAGCTTGACGATGTCGCGGACCGCATGTCCGGCCACGACGTGCGTATGGATCTTCACCTTGCTCTCTTCGGCCATCGCGCGAGCGCGCTGCAGCACGCTATGAAAGCGGCGCGAGGCCGTTCCGGTCTCCTCACGAACCTCTTCGATGAATTCCGGCATGTAGTCGATCTCTTCCACCGAAACCATGTGAAGTTCGGAATTGTTTTGTTTGGCGATCGCAATCGCCAAAGCCAGCGCGCGAAAGGCATGCTCCGATCCGTCGTTGGCGTGCAGGATCTTGCTAAACATGGAGTTGCCTCCCGCTCTATTCGGCTGAGGCCGGGATTTGGCGCGGCGGAGCCGCATCGCCTGGTTCCGCGGGACCGTCCTGCTGCGCCGCCATCGGCAGCAAGTGTCGCGGCAGATAGAATGCGTTGGCGATCACCGTTGGGACCACCGCGCTCGCGATGACCGTCGCCACAAGCGCCGAGTACTGGCCCTGATCGATAATGCCGTGCGACAGGCCGAACAGGGACGAGATCGTGCCGAACGTGAGGCCAGTCGACATCAGCAGCGTCGTGTACATGGCTTCCTGGTTTGGCGACCCGAACAGCTTTGTTACGGGATAGACCCCAACCATCTTGGAGCTGACCTTGGCGAGAAAGAAGACGACGAAGGCGGCCGGAGCCGCAACGAGCTGGGGAATCGAAACAAACGAGCCGGCGCGGATGAAATAGAATGGCGTCAGTAATCCGAAAGTCAGTGTCCGCAGACGTCTGACGAGCGCGTGATCCTTGCCGACTGTCCCAGCCAACACCATCCCGATGAGATACGCAGGAAGCACGGGCTCGCTGTCAGCCCATGAGGCCAGCGCGCCCATTCCGAGCAGACAGAGCAGAAGGAACTTGGTTTCGAGTTCAGACGGCCGTCCGCCATAAAGACGGAAGAACCGAGGCGTGAGCCAGGGAAGGACGAAGAAAACGACCGCGCCGACCCCCAAAAATATCAGGGTCTTGATCGTGAAGGGCGCGAAGATGAGACCCAGCGCCACCACGGTCCCGAGATCGTTGATGAAGCAGGCGGCCAGAATTGTCTTGCCATATTCTGTCGTGTTGAAACCGAATTCCAGCATGACGGCATAGACCACGGCGACCGAAGTCGTCGACATCGCCACGCCCGCGAGCCAACTCGGCATGATCTCCCAGCCGAGAACAAAGTGCGCCGCCGCCGTGCAGACCAGGAACGGAAAGAAGAATCCGGCGAGCCCAACGGCGACCGCTTCCTTCCACTTGAGTTTGAACACCTGTGGATCGAGCTCGGCTCCCGCGAGAAATGTCAGCACGATTGCGCCGATGCCGGAAAGGAATTTGACCCAGGACTCGTTGGTGCCGAGCACGGCCGCCCCGACCACGGCGCCAATGATCAATTGGGCGATCGTTCCGACGACAATTTCCGACAGGGCAGTCGAAATGCGGAGCCAGATCGAAAGCAGGCTGGCGATCAGCGCAAGACCGAGCCAAAGGGACGCGAGAGCCCAGACGCTCGTCATGCGAAGATCTCCTGACCGTTCGATTCCGCAAATCGGCTTTGGAACCCAAGCCTGATCGCCGAGGCCTCATTGACCCGGCTAATCCGAACGCAGGAGACGTTCCGGGAGCGCGGCGATATGATCGAAGGAGCTGGCGGCAGGCTGATCCACAACGCAGACTGAAGCCAGACCTGTCCCATCGCATGCTCCTCGTCCGGGCGCGACGACATGCGGCTGGCTGGGGTCGAAAAAATCGCCTCCCGCCACGCACACGACGCGACAGGAGTCATCAGCCTGGGCAGGCGCTTTTGGGGGACTCCATCCCCTTGCGATGAGACCACACTATTGGGTCGCCCGCGCGGCGTCAAATCACTTGGGTCGCCGCCGGGACTTGGCGTCTTGATTGAAGCGCAATTTGCCCTATCTGTTTCGATTGGCTTTTCCGCTTCTCTTGGCGAAGAAGGAGCGCCCATGGACGCGACTTTGAGCCTCCTCAACCTCGCCGGCGACATCGCGCTCCTGCTGTGGGGCGTCCACATGGTGCAGAGCGGGGTGCAGCGGGCCTTCGGCGCGGACCTGCGGCGCTTTCTCGCGCGGGCGCTCAGCAACCGCGTCAAGGCCGCCGCCGCAGGTCTGGGCGTGACTGCGGTCCTTCAAAGCAGCACCGCAACCGGTCTGATGATCGCCTCGTTCGCCGCGAGCGGCTTCGTCGCGCTCGTGCCGGCGCTCGCGGTCATGCTCGGGGCGAATGTAGGCACCACACTGATCGTGCAGGTTCTCTCGTTCAAGGTCGCGCAGTTGGCTCCCCTGCTGCTGCTGGCGGGCGTCGTGATGTTCCGGGCGGGCGGAACGCGCGGGCGCGACGTCGGACGTGTCGGCATCGGGCTTGGGCTCATGCTGATTGCGCTCGCGCAATTGCTCGAGGTCATCACGCCTTACGAGGACGTCCCGAGCCTGCGCATTCTGATGGGCGGAATCGCGACCGACCCGTTGATCTCCCTTCTGTTCGGCGCGCTCATCGCCTGGGCCGCCCATTCGAGTGTGGCGGTGGTGCTGCTGGTGATGTCATTCGCCGAGAAAGGCGTCGTGCCGTTCTACGCGGCGATGGCGCTGGTCATTGGCGCGAACATCGGCACGGCGATCAATCCTCTGCTCGAAGGCGCACGGACTGGCGAGGCTGCCGGACGGCGCGTCGCGCTCGGCAACATCATCACACGGGTTGTAGGCGCGGCGGTCGCTCTGCCGCTCCTTCCGCGGATCGGCTCGACTTTGGTTCAGATCGAGCCCGATTTCTCGCGCGCCGTCGCTGATTTTCATACGGCCTTCAATGTCGTGCTGGCGCTCGCGTTCCTGCCGGCGCTGGGACCGCTCGCCCGCCTGCTGGAGCGGCTCCTGCCCGACCGGGTCAAGCCGGCCGATCCCGCGAGGCCCCTCTATCTCGACGACGCGGCGGCGGAGACGCCGTCGATCGCGCTGGGCCATGCGGCAAGAGAAGTCTTGCGGATGGTCGACGTTCTCGATTCGATGATCGAAGGCGCCGCGGACGCGTTGCGGCGCCGGGACCGCGAGGCGATCGCGACGACCCGGCGCCTGGACGACGTGCTGGACGCCCTCAATCGCGAGATCAAAAACTATGTGACCCGCCTCGATCCGGACAGCATGACCGACGATGAACATCGCCGCCTTGAATCCATCCTGACCTTCTCGCTCAATCTTGAGAGCGCCGGCGACGTCGTCGAGCGCAACATCGCCGCGTTCGCGGCGAAGCATCTCAAACGCGGCGTCGATCTGTCCCCGGAGGAGCGGCAGGAGGTCGAGGCGACGTTCGACGCCGTGCGGGCGAACCTTCGTTCCGCAGCCTCGGTGTTCATGACCGGAGATCCGCGCGCAGCCCGGGTGTTGACCCAGCAGAAGGCTGAGTTTCGCCGGCGCGAAGCCGAAGCGATCAAGACCCATTTTGCCGAATTGCGCGACCGGGGCAAAACCGGCGCGCCGCAGACCTCGGCGCTCGACCTCATGCGAGACATCAAGCGGCTCAATGACCACCTCGTGGCCGGCGCCGCCTATCCGGTGCTCGAAGCGAGCGGCGATCTGATGGCGAGCCGAATCGCCGACGACGGCGGCGAGGGCCGATCGGGCTGACTGTGGTCATCAGCGATTTCAGGGGACCGTTTTGCTCGCCGCCACGGCGATCTTCTTTGCGAAGGCCGCGACCAGTTTCTTGAGCCCAGGCTCCTTGATCAGCGCGACCGCCCGCGCGGGCTCGACCCACTGGATCCGCCGCTGCTCGAACTCCGGCCAGGCTTCGCTCTGCCGTTTCACGAGCAGCGGAAACACCCTCACTTCGCAGTTCACCGGGATGCCGTTCTCGGCGAGCAACTTGTCGTAGTTGAACAGGCCGATCGACTTCATCGCGACCCGCCCTCTCACGCCCGCTTCCTCGAACGCTTCGCGCGCGGCGGATTTCGCCGGCTTCAGTCCCTTGATCGGCCAGCCCTTGGGAATGATCCAGCGCTTGGACGTCCGCGTGGTGACGAGGAGGATTTCGAGCGCGGCGGCGGGCGTGAAACGATAGGGCAGCGCGGCGTACTGGATGCGAAGCGCCGGTTTGACCTTTCGTTTGTGCGGTTTGCGGGGAATCGCTTCGTCTCCTGATCCGGCGGCCGGCCAGTCGCCGGCCTAGGCGACTTCGGTCCACGACGTCAATCGACAAGCCTTTATGTGATCGCTGAGCCTTGTTAATGACACGCTTTACTGTTGCCATGATTGTTCATCGCAATATTGGAGGGGGAATTCGATGAAAGCGTCCTTGCTCGCATGCACCGCGATTGCCACCGTCAGCGGGTTCGCAACGGCCCAGGCGGGTTCGCCCCTGCCTTTCACCAATATCCAGCCGTCACTGGCGCTCACGGAACTTATGACGACAGGGGCTGGCGGCGTTTTTCCGAGCTTCACGTCCGGCGGCGCCCTCGGCGACACCGACGGCTTCATCTATAATTTCGCAGGAAATTACGCGCCCTCTGGCAGCGTGTACACCAATGGCCAGACGCTGCCGATCATCGGCAATTCGGCGGTGTTCAGCCTGGTCGGAACCAATTTCGGCGGGAACGGGACCACCAACTTCGGTGTGCCGAACCTGGTCGGGCTGGCGACCGTCGGGGCCAACAACGATCCCGGGGTCGCCTCCGGTTCGCCGTCGGTCGCTCTGACCGTCCCGCAGCTTCCGCCTCCGGCTGGAAGCGGACAGCCGTTCAGCAATCTGCAGCCGTCGTTGACGTTGACGCCGCTGATCGCGATCTCCGGACCATTCCCCAGTATGAGCACAACGAACGGCCCGGCGTTCGTTGGCCAGATCGCCTACTATGCCGGCTCCCTCGGCGTTAGCGACCAGTTCCTGCCCAACGGCTGGGCGGTAGCGGACGGGAGCGTGCTTACTTTCGCGGCCGACCCCGCGCTTGGCAGCGTCATCGGCGACGAATTCGGCGGAAACGGCAGCACCACTTTCGCCCTACCGGATCTGATCGGGCGGGTCGCCGTCGGCGCGACCGCCGCCCACCCGATCGGCACGCAATTCGGCGAGGCGTCGACGACGCTCACCACATCCGAGCTCCCGCCGACCTCCGCACCGGTCACCAACGACCAGCCCTCACTGGCCGTGAATTATTTGATCGCTACCCAAGGCATCTTCCCGTCGCAAGGCGGCGTGAGCGGCGGCTTCAGTGAGGTCACCGCGACTCTGGGTGAAATCGTCGCCTTTGCGGGCGATTTCGCGCCCGCTGGCTGGGCGTTCGCGAACGGGGCTGTGCTTTCGGACACAGATAACGAAGCCTTGTTCAACGTCATCGGCACTACATATGGCTCCGGTGGACCGGGCACCTTCGCCCTGCCGGACCTCGATGGACGAACGGTGATCGGCGCCGACGGCGCCTCGATCCTGCCCGGCTTCGACGGGGGCGTCGATCAGAACATCCTCACCGCGGCGAACATCCCGACCGTCTTGGCGGCCGTGCCTGAGCCCGCAACCTGGACGATGATGGGCCTGGGGTTCGCCGGCCTCGGTTTGGTCGCCTGTCGCAAATCCGGACACCAACGCGCGCGTCGACTCGCCTCCAGGACCGCCGAGGCCATTTAGCATCCGCCGCCGCGCCGCCCCCGGCGAATGACGCCGGGCGAACCGGTTCCCCGCGCCGTCGCCTGTCTCGCCGTCTCGAATGTTTCTTGTCGGCCTGCTAGGGTCGTTCCGCAAAGGGCGGAGACTCGATTATGTGCACAATCTGCGAGAGCAAAGCGACGGGCCGCAGGGATTTCCTTAAATTCGGCGTGGCGGGGATGGCGGCGATCGCGTTGGCCGGCGCGATCAGGCCGGCGCGCGCGGCGGAAGGCGCGCCCACGTCGCTCTCGCCGGACGAGGGGCTCGCGGCGCTCAAAGCCGGCAACGAACGCTTCGTCAATCAACCGGAGCTTTGCTCAATGGACCTCGCTCAGGCGCGGGCATCGGTCGCGGGGCACCAGGCGCCCTGGGCGACCGTGATTGCCTGCGCCGACAGCCGCTCGCCGCCTGAGCTGATCTTCGGTGGCCAGGGGGTCGGCGAGCTCTTCGTCGCCCGGAACGCCGGCAACCTCGTCGACACCGCGACGCTGGGCACGGTCGAGTATGGCGCGGCGGTGCTGGGCTCGCCGCTCATCGTGGTCCTCGCCCATACCGCTTGCGGCGCGGTCAAGGCGGCCTGCGATGTCGTGACCAAGAACTCGACCTATCCCGGGGCGATCGGGCCGATGATCGAGCCGATCCTGCCGGCCGCGCTCGCCGCGCGAGGCCAGGAGGGCGACTATGTCAACAACACCGCCAAATTGAGCGCCCAAAGGACCGCGGCGCGGTTGCCCTCGACGAGCAAGCTGATTTCGGACCTCGTCGGCGCCGGCAAGCTCAAGATCGTCGCAGCGATCTACGATCTTGAGACCGGGGTGGTGACGTACCTTGGGTAGGGGAGGAGGACCGGCCTGGCGACGATGGCGAGGGCTATGGTTGAGGTTCGTCCGCAGGGCCAGCTTGAAACGTCTGTCTCTCGACTGACGAGACCAGTTCCAAGGACGATTGCTGCCGGTTGATTTTCGCATTTCTGAGCGCCATTCTCGAACGGCGGGATAGTCCGTTGGTAATGGAGAACACTTGTGAGGCCTTCGGTCGCCCTCAGTCTTCATCGGGATGCGGTGCGGGAAGCGGCAGGGCGCTTTCGGTCGAGCAACCCGCGCGTCTTTGGCTCTGCGCTCGGCGACGCCGACGAAGAGGGGAGCGATCTCGATATCCTCGTCGATGCGCTGCCTGGCGCCACTCTGTTCGATCTCGGCGGGCTTCAAGCCGAATTGGAGGACCTTCTGGGCGTGCGGGTGGACCTCATGACCCCCGGCGATTTGCCGCCGAAGTTGCGCGAGACAATTTTGGCTGATGCGCAGCCGGTATGATCGAGGGCCGGCTTGCCGACTACCTTGATCACATGCTGACGGCCGCGCATGACGCGCGCAGTTTTGTCGAGGGCATGATGAAAGAGGAGTTCCTGGCGGACAAGCGAACGCAACAGGCTGTGATCATGAGCTTGGTCATCATCGGCGAGGCCGCGGCCAGGATCATGGACCAGTATGGCGAGTTCGCGGCCGCGCACCGCGCAATTCCTTGGCGTAGTATGAGGAATATGCGGAACCGCGTCACCCACGGCTATTTCGACGTCAATCTCGAAGTCGTCTGGGATCCTGTTCGTACTGCGCTACCGGACTTGTTGCAACAGCTGGGAGCGCTTCCCAGGCAATCTGCATAAGCGGTCCTCCCGCCCTTGACTCCCGGCCCGCCTAGGATCAAAACAAGAACAAAGATGGAACATACAGGTTTTGGACCGAATGTCGCCGAGCGGCAGTGCGGATGGGATGGCGCGTTTGCGGCGCGCCATCGCCGGAATCGAGGCCGGGGCGAGCCCGGGCGAGAGGGCGCGCGCCCCGCGGCGCCTCTCCCTCTCGCGCGCGCTCGATTCGGCGCTGAGCGGCGGGCTTGCGGACGATGCGCTGCATGAGATCGTCCCGGCCGAGCCTGCGGACGGGGCGGCGGCGATGGGGTTCGCGCTCGCGCTCGCCGCGCGGTTCCTGAGCCAGCGGCCGTCGGCGGGTCTCGTGATCGGCCAGGGTTTCGCCAACCACGAGACGGGCGCGCTCTACGGGCCGGGTCTCATCGCGCACGGGCTGCCCCTGAGCCGGCTTGTTTTCGTCGAGGCGCCCAACGCCGACGCGGCCTTCTGGGCGATGGAGGAGGCGCTCAAATCCGGCGGGCCGGCCGCGGTCGTCGGCGAGATCTGGAATCTGAAGGGATATGGCCTCGCCGCCTCGCGCCGTCTGCTGCTCGCCGCGCGAAAAGGCAGGACCCCGGCGCTCCTGGTTCTGGCCAGCGCCTACGGCCAGGCGGAGCGGATGTCCAGCGCCGCCGAGACGCGGTTCGAGATCGCGGCTCGGCCCAGCGCGAGGATTCCGGCCGCGGCTGGCCGCGACCTGCCCGGCCCCTTCGCCTGCGGGGCGCGGATCGTCAAGGCGCGCCTGACCTTCGCGCGCGATGGGCCGCCGGAGGCGGCCGACGGGGGCCGCATCGTGCGTCTCGAATGGCGAAGCGAGGATCTGGCTTTTCATGAGGACTTGGCTCTCGACAAGGACTTGGCTTTTGACCACTCGCCGATTTCTCTCCCTCTGGCTGCCGCGTCTGGCGACAGACCGCGCCCGGCGTCTCAACCGCGTTGATAAAGCCACGCCGCTTGCGGCCGTCGCCCGGATCAACAACGCGGAGCGTCTCGTGGGCGTCGACGCCGAAGCCGCGCGGCTGGGCTTGAGCCCCGGACTTTCGCTTGCGGATGCGCGCGCGCGCTTGCCCGTCCTCGTCGCGGTCGAGGCGGAGCCTGCGGAAGAGGCGCGCCTCTTGGAGCGATTTGTGCGACTGGTGCTCCCGCTATACGCCGCTCGCCGCGCTCGATGGCGCCGACGGGCTGATGCTCGACATCTCCGGCGTCGCGCATCTTTTCGGCGGCGAAGCGGCTGCTCGTCGAGGATTGCCTGAAGCGCCTCGCCGCGCAGGGGATCACGAGCCTCGCCGGCATCGCCGGCAATCCGCGCGGATCTTGGGCGCTGGCGCGGTTTTCGCGCCAGAAAATCGCGCCTGAGGATTTGAGCGACAAGGCCTTCGCCAAACTCTTCCACGACCTGCCGCTCGCGGCGCTCGGCCTCGACGACAAAACCGTCGCCGACATGGCGCGGGCGGGCCTGCGGCGGATCGGCGACATCGCGCTGAGGCCCCGCGCGCCGATCACGGCGCGGTTCGGGCCAATGCCGATGGCTGGGCTCGATGCGCTCAAAGGGCTCGAGCGCGCCTCGATCGCGCCGCGCTTCGCAGCTCCCGATTTCTGCGCCGAGCAGCGGTTCGCCTCGCCCGTCCAGACGCTCGAGGCGATCGAGGCGACTTTGCGCAGGCTCGCCGACGATCTCGTGGTGCTGCTCGAGCGCCAGGCCAAGGGGGCGCGGCGGATCGAGCTCAGCCTCTATCGGGTCGACGGCGCCGTGCGCCGCATCCGGGTCGGCGCCTCCCGGCCGCTGAACGAAGCGCGCGCGATCGCGCGGCTCTTCGCCGAAAGGCTCGCAAGCCCGCACGAGGACGCCATCGACGCCGGCTTCGGCGTCGATCTCATGCGCCTCTCATGCCTTGCGGCCGAACCGCTCGCGCCCTCGCAAGTCGAGCTCGACAGGGCGCACGAGGCCGAGCGCGCCCGTGCGCTGGCCGATCTCATCGACCGCCTGAGCGCGCGGCTCGGAGCGCGCGCGGTGACGCGGCGCACGCTTATCGAGGCGCATCTGCCCGAACAGGCCGAGGCGGCCGCGCCCGCGACGCTCGGAGAGGCGCGGACGCGGACCCTTCTCTCGCATAGCCCGTCGGGAGACGGGCGTCTTTCGACGCCCTTTGCAGGAGAAGGTGGCCGGCGAAGCCGGCCGGATGAGGGTGAACGAGGCGCGCCGGCGCGGCCGCTCAGGCTCTTCGTCCGTCCCGAGCCGATCGAGGCGGTCGCCGAAGTGCCCGACGGGCCGCCGTTGCGCTTCCGCTGGCGGCGCGTCCTGCACGACGTCGCGGCGATCGAGGGCCCCGAACGCATCGCCGCCCCATGGTGGCGGCGCGCCGGCGCGCCGACGCGCGACTATTTCCGCGCCGAGGATTCGCAAGGCCGCCGCTTCTGGCTCTACCGCGAAGGCCTCTGGGGCCGCGAGACGCTGAGAGCCAAATGGTTCGTGCACGGGATTTTCGGGTGAAGGGCGCTCCCTTCGCCCCGCAAAGCCCGTCGAGAGACGGGCGTCTTTCGACGCCCTATGCGGGGAGAAGGTGGCCGACGTAGCCGGCCGGATGAGGGCATGCAGAGGAGACAGGTATGCGTAATGATGTGCCCATTTCCGCCAAGTCTCGCGCACGTACGATGCGCGCTGAGCCGACCGAAGCGGAGCGAAAGCTCTGGTACGTCCTGCGAGACCGGCGGATGCAGGCGCTCAAGTTTCGCCGGCAGGCGCCGGTCGGCCCCTACATCGTCGACTTCCTCTGCATCGCTCATCGGCTCGTCGTGGAGGCGGATGGATCGCAGCATGCCGAGAGCAAGCGGGACGCCATTCGCGATAAATGGCTTGCTCGGGAAGGCTACACGATCCTGCGCTTCAGCAATCTCGACATTCTGAACCGCGCGCGAAAGCGTGCTTGCGACGATCGCGGCGGCGTGCGGGTTGCCATGGTAGTGCGTGCGCTTGCCCTCACCCCAGCCCTCTCCCGCAAGCGGGAGAGGGGGCGCATCCCTTCTCCCGCTTGCGGGAGAAGGTGGACGCGCGAAGCGCGGCCGGATGAGGGTCTGCTCTCGTGATCCGCCTCCAGCCGCGCTTCGCCGAGCTGGCGGCGATGACGAATTTTTCGTTTTTGCGCGGGGCTTCGCATCCCGAGGAAATGGTCGCGCGCGCCGCCGAGCTCGAACTTTCGGGGATCGGGATCGCCGATCGCAATACGCTCGCGGGCGTCGTGCGGGCGCATGTGTTTGCGCGCGAGAATAAGGCTGCGGTTGCGGGCATGCGGGTCGCGCCCGGCGCGCGGCTCGCCTTTGACGACGGGACGCCGGACGTGCTCGCCTATCCGAAAGACCGCGCGGCTTATGGCCGGCTCTGCCGGATCCTGACGGCGGGAAATTTGCGCGCGCCCAAGGGCGAATGCCATTTGCGCGTCGAGGATTTGATCGAGCATGGCGAAGGGCTGCAGATCGTGGCGCTGCCCCTCATCCGGTCCCCTTGCGGGAGAAGGTGGACGCGGAGCGCGGCCGGTGAGGGGTCTCCCGCAAGCGGGAGACAGGCGTAGCGCACCCCTCATCCCGCCCTTGCGGGCGAGGGCCGCAGGGTGAGGGTGAGAGGCTCTCACCATCTCCGCCAGGCCTTCGGCGCCCGCCTCTGGATCGGCGCGAGCCTCACCTATAGCGAGGACATGCGGGCTGGGCTTGCGCGGCGCGCGGCGCTGGCGCGTGAGCTTGGCGCGCCGCTCATCGCGACCAACGACGCGCTGATGCATGCGCCCGAGCGGCGCGCGCTCGCCGACGTCGTCGCCTGCATCCGCGAGGGAACGACGCTCGAAGCGGCGGGGCGCCTGACCCAGGCCAACGCCGAGCGTCACCTCAAAGCCCCGCCGGAGATGGCGCGGCTCTTCGCCGAGGCGCCTGAGGCCATCGAAGAGACGATCCGCTTTCTCGACGGCCTCTCCTTCAGCCTCGACGAACTCGCCCATTGCTATCCGGAGGAGCTGCGCGAGGGTTTTCTTGACGCCCCAGGCCGCGCTCGAAGCCTTCGCTCTCGAGGGCGCCCGCATGCGCTATCCCGAGGGCGTTCCGGAGCGGACGCGCGAGGCGCTGAAGCACGAGCTCGCGCTGATCGCCGCGCTCGATTACGCGCCCTATTTTCTCACCGTGCACGACATCGTGCGCTTCGCCCGCGCCCGCGGCATCCTCTGCCAGGGCCGCGGCTCGGCGGCCAATTCGGCGGTCTGCTTCTGCCTCGGCATCACCGAGGTCGATCCGGCGCGCTTCGATCTCCTGTTCGAGCGCTTCGTCTCGCCCGAGCGCAACGAGCCGCCCGACATCGACGTCGATTTCGAGCACGAGCGGCGCGAGGAGGTGATCCAGTACATCTATCAGCGCTACGGGCGCGAGCGCGCCGGGCTCGCCGCCGCGGTCACGACCTATCGCACGCGCTCGGCGATCCGCGAGACGGCCAAGGTGTTCGGCCTCTCGGACGACGTGATCACGGCGCTCAACGGGACCGCCTGGGGCCACGGCTCGACGCCGATCGACGGGACCCGCGTGCGCTCGGCCGGGCTCGATCCCGCCGATCCGACGCTCGCGCTTGCGCTCAAGATGGCTGAGGAACTGACCGGCTTTCCGCGGCATTTGAGCCAGCACAGCGGCGGTTTCGTCATCACCCGCGACCGGCTCGACGAGGTCGTTCCCGTCATGAACGCGGCGATGGAGGACCGCACCACGATCGAATGGGACAAGGACGATCTCGACGCGCTGGGCCTGCTCAAGATCGACGTGCTCGCGCTCGGCATGCTGACCGCGCTGGCCAAGGGCCTCGACCTTCTGAAAGCCCATTACGGCGAGCGCCTGACGCTTGCCACCATTCCGTCCGAGGAGGCGTGCGTCTACGCGATGATCCAGCGCGCCGACACGATCGGCGTGTTCCAGATCGAGAGCCGCGCGCAGATGTCGATGCTGCCGCGGCTGAAGCCGGCGAGTTTCTATGACCTCGTGATCGAAGTCGCGATCGTGCGGCCCGGCCCGATCCAGGGCGACATGGTTCATCCTTACTTACGCCGCCGGCAGGGCCTCGAGGAGGTCATCTATCCGTCGCGCGAGCTGGAGGCGGTGCTGAAGAAGACGCTCGGCGTGCCGCTGTTCCAGGAGCAGGCGATGAGGATCGCCATCGTCGCGGCCGGCTTCACGCCCGCGGAAGCCGACAGGCTCAGGCGCGCGATGGCGACCTTCCGCCGGGTCGGCACGATCCAGACCTTCCAGGACAAGATGATCGAAGGCATGGCGGCAAGGGGCTACGAGCGCGACTTCGCCGAGCGCTGCTTCCGCCAGATCGAAGGCTTCGGCGAATACGGCTTTCCCGAGAGCCATGCGGCGAGCTTCGCGCTGCTCGTCTACGCCTCGTGCTGGATGAAATGCCGCTATCCCGACATCTTCGCCGCCGCCATGCTCAATTCCCAGCCGCTCGGCTTCTACGCGCCCGCGCAGCTCGTGCGCGACGCGCGCGAGCACGGGGTCGAAGTGCGCGAGGTCGACGTCAACCTGTCGGATTGGGACTGCGGGCTGGAGCCATTGCCCCCTCTCCCCGCGTGCGGGGAGAGGGCTGGGGTGAGGGGCGGCGCGCCCCCTCTCCCGCTTGCGGGAGAGGGTTGGGGTGAGGGTAAGGGAGCAAAACCCTCATCCGGCGCTTCGCGCCACCTTCTCCCGCGAGCGGGAGAAGGGAACCCCCTCTCCCGTTTACGGGAGAGGAGCCGGGGGTGAGGGCCTCCACCCCCGCCACGCCTCGATGGCCGAGCACATCCGCACCACCCATGTGGTGCGGCTCGGCTTGAGGCAGATCATCGGCGTGCGCGAGGAGGACATGCGCCGTCTCGTCGAGCGGCGGGGGGAGGGCTACGACTCGGTGCGCGACCTCTGGCTGCGCAGCGGCCTCTCGCCCGCCGTGCTGGAGAGGCTCGCCGACGCCGACGCCTTCCGCTCGCTCGGCCTCGACCGCCGCCAGGCTTTATGGGCGGTGCGCGGTCTCGACCGGGTCGGCGATCAGGACGATCTGCCGCTCTTCGCCGTCTCGCGGCCTGCGCGCGAGACGGAGCCGGACGCCAAGCTTCCGCCGATGCCTCTCGGCGCGCATGTGGTCGAGGACTACCGCCGCCTGTCGCTCTCGCTGAAGGCGCATCCGACCTCGTTCATGCGCTCGCGCCTTTCCGCACGCGGCATGCTGCGGTCCGACGCGCTTCCCTCGATCAGGAATGGCGAACGCATAACGGTCGCGGGCCTCGTGCTGGTGCGCCAGCGGCCCGGCACCGCCAAGGGCGTGATCTTCATGACGCTCGAGGACGAGGCGGGCGTCGCCAATGTGATCGTCTGGCCGAAGGCGTTCGAACGGCTGCGCGCAATCGTGCTCGGCGCGCGCTTCGTCGCCGTGACCGGCAAGCTGCAGAACGAGCAGGGCGTCATCCACATCGTCGCCGACCGCATGGCGGATCTCACGCCGATGCTGGGGCTTCTCTCCGAAGCCGGCGAAACGATCGCAACCACGGCGCGCGCCGACGAAGTGCGCCGCCCGCAAATGACCATGGCGCAGAAGCGCCAGGGTAACCGCTTTGCCCAAACACCGCGGCTCGACGACCCGCGGCCTGCGCCCGACGCCGCGCTCGACGATATCGAGGTCAAGCGCGCGATGCCGGCGGGACGGAATTTCCGATGAGGATCGCGCTTGACGACCCCTTCGCCCCGCTTGCGGGGAGAAGGTGGCCCGAAGGGCCGGATGAGGGGTCGCGGAAGCTTCGCGACTTGCTCCCCGGGCGCTACACCCTAAGGTGTGGGCGCCCATATCGGTCCCATACGCCATGAAGACGACCATTGAAATTTTCGGATCCGCTTCTTCGCGAGGCGCGCAGACTTGCCGAGCGCGAGGGGATCACGCTGCGCGCGCTGATGGAGCGGGGGCTTCGCCGCGTCGTCGCCGAGGCCAGGCCCGGCGCGCCATTCAAGCTGCGCCAGGCGAGCTTCAAGGGGAGGGGCCTCAGGGCCGATCTCCGCGACGCATCGTGGGACAAACTGCGCGATCTGGCCTACGAGGGTCGCCGCGTTTGATCGCCGTCTCGCGCCTGACATTGCGCGAGCAGCATCCGGTCGAATGGATCGCGCGTCGTCGGCTCGGGCTCGACTGAGCGCCAGCGCATGGCGTTCATCGATCGCGACAATCCTGATCGCCGAGGCCGCCCAGAAGCTCAGGCAGCGCGCCGAGCTCGTGCGTCAACTTCAGTTTGCCCAGCCGGCATTTGATGGCGATCTCCCAAAGGCTCGCTGCGCTTAAGTGATGCTCATTGCCGCCATCTCTCAACAAGGCGGCGATCGCCGCAGGCAGGCTCGCGGCGCCGGGCCCGATCAGAGCCAGAAAGACATGCGTGTCGAGCAAAAGTCTCATGCGTCCGGCGGCAGCGGACGCAGGAGAAAATCCTCCAGCATCGGATCGTCGAAATCATCGGCGATGAAAGCCACAATCGTTTCGATCCCGCGCTTCCGCTTGAATTCCTCAATCGCTTCGAGACGAAGACCCTTGCGCGGGCGGTGCGGCGTGAGCTCGAAAACCGGCGCGCCGTTGCGCGTGAACTCCAAGCGAACCCGGCCGTAGCTCACCCGCTCCCAACCCCGAGGCTTCATGGCGGCATATGCGGCGCTGGCCTTTCTGTCGCTCCTGTGGGGCACTTCGTTTCTCCTGATCAAGATCGCGGCGCGCCTCTTCGATCCCTTCGGCTTCGCGCTCGCGCGCGTCGGCGTCGCCTCCGCGGCGCTCCTGATCGCGGGCGCGCTGACAGGCGGCGTCTGGCCCGGGCGGCGGCCGGGCCTGTGGGGGAAGCTCATCGCTCTCTCGTTGTTCGGGCAGGTCGTTCCTTTCCTGCTGCTCGGGCAAGGCGGCGCAGATGACGACCAGCGCCGACATGGCGCTGATGATGGGGGCGTCGCCGATCTTCGTCTTTCTCGCCGCGCGGTTCGTCCGGTCGGGCGACCGATGGACCCTTCTCGCCGCCCTTGGCCTCGCGCTGGGCTTTGCGGGCGTCGGCCTCGCGCTCTGGTCGCCGACGACGCCGACGGCGGTCGCCGCCCATCCCGCCGAGGGCCGTGCGCTCGCGCTTCTGGCGGCCTTCTGCTACGCGATGAGCACGCTCCTTTCAGGGGCGGCGACGCGCGAGATCGGCGCCGTCAAGGCCGTCGCCGCGTCGATGACGCTGTCGACCCTGGCGCTGGCGGCGATCGACGCGGCTTTCGGCGCGCGGCCTGCGATGGCGACAATCCTCGCCGCGCCGCCCGGACCGATTCTCGCGATGGTGGCGCTCGGCGTCTTCAATACCGCGCTCGCCTATTTCGCCTACTTCCGTCTCGTCGCCAGCGAAGGGCCGACCTTCGCCAGCCTCAACAATTACATCGTGCCGCTGATCGGCGTCATGGGCGGCGCACTCGCTCTCGGCGAGCCGGTGGCGCTCGCGGCCTGGGCGGGTCTTGCGCTTGTTCTCACCGGCGTCGCCCTGACCGGACGCTCGCTGCGCGCCGCGCGCTGAGCCTTAAGCGCGTCTTGCGGAGCGCGCATAGGCCAGGCGGGGAGCCCAGTTCATCGGCATGACATTCCCCCGCAAGCCGCCGCGCGGCGGCTCGTCGTCGTCCGGCGGAAACATCACGGCTGCGGCGCAGACGAGGCCGCCGAACGACGTCATGAAGCCGATATAGAGCAGGAAGATAGCCGGAACGCCCATGCCGCTGTCGTGGATGAGCGGCCAGATGCCGCACGGATCGAAGACCAGAAACGCGGTCGTGCAGAGCGCGCCGCCGAGCGCTCCCAGCACCCAGTGGAAAATCATGTAGCGGACGAGCGGATCGAGCCCTTTCGCCCGCGGCTTGGCCAGTGCGCGCGATGGCGCGCCGCCTGCCGTCTCCAAGTCCGCCATCCGGGGACCTCCGTCCTTCGCCCGCGCGACCGGTCTCTCTGCATCGAAGCCGACGCACAGGTCTCATCCTAACGGCGCGGGCATCCGGGTCAAATTGATCTGGCGCGGCAAATGCGCGCGGGAGATCAGCGGCGTGTCTTCAACGCATCGGCCAGTCGCGTTGTGGCGGAGCCTGGCTTCAGCGGTTTTTGCTGGCTCAGGTGCGGCGCCCATCCGCTCAGCCACACGATATCGAAGGTCGCGCGGAGCCGCCCATCGGGGTCCGAGAACCGCTCGGCGTAGACCGCCGCGGCGCGCGCCAGCACCTCACGCCTCAAGGGCCTCCGGCTGCGCGCGTTCAGCGAATTTGCCGCGCCAAATGCGCGGAGGTCCGCAAGCAGCGCAAGGAGGTTGGCGTAGCGGACAGTCGCGCGGTCGAGGTCGACCACCGGCAGCGCAAGGCCTGCTCTCTGCGCGAGCGAGCCGAGCGCGCGAACGTCGACGAACGGGGCGACGCGCGGCGACGCGCCGCCCAGAACCTCGCTTTCGGCGATGGTGAGGCTCTGGCGCAGCTCGGTCAGCGTGTCGCCGCCGAGGATCGCCGCCATCATCAGGCCGTCGGCTTTGAGCGCGCGCCGCATCTGGATCAGCGCGCCGGGCAGGTCGTTGACGGTCTGCAGCGCGAGCAGCGAAACGGCGAGGTCGAGATCAGCCCTCGGCGACGGGCAGCCGCTCGAGGTCGCCGACGGCGGCCTCGAACGCGCCGGCGCCGATGCTGGCGAAGGTTGGCGCTAGTCGGATGAGGCGATCGACCTGCCCGCTGGCCGCGAGCGCTATGGCGCCGTGCGGACCGGGCGAGCCGAAATCGGCGGCGAGCGCAAAGCGCCGCTTGACCAGCGAGAGCCGGTCTCCGAGTTCCTCCGCCGCGCGGGCGAGAAGAAAATCCGCTCCGTCGCCCGGGCGCGCCCGCGCCCAGGCGCGATCGAGCCGCCGGTTGACCAGCGCGCGGTCGAAGATGTTTGGAGGCGCGGCGGACGCGGACATGCGCGGGCTCTTATGCGCCCCTTTCGGCGCCCGGCGCAATTTGCCGCGGCCCCAGCGGACGGCGCCGGCGACCCAGTGGGAGCCTGCTAGCAGGGAGTTAACAGGCCAAATTGCCCCGCTGGGGTGCGCTATTGTGCGGAAAAGATATTTTGTTTCAGTGGCTTGCGCAAATATCAAGGCCCGCGCGGAACAGGACGATAACAGGACGATAACAGGGCGCTAAATCGCGGTTATCAGGGCGATAACAGGCGCCGCGCACGCACGCCGCCGACCGCCCTTTCTCCCCTCGCGCGAGGCCCCGCGACGCGCTAACATCCGTCCTATGAGCGCGAATTCCGCGTCCCTCGACCACGCTGCCGAGCCGCCCTGGAACCGGCGCGCGGCGGCGTTCGTCCGGCGCTTCGCCGGTGCGGCGCTCAACACGCTCTACCCGCCGACCTGCCTCGCCTGCCGCGCCGGGACCGAGGCCCACGGCGGCCTTTGTCCGCGCTGCTGGAGCGAAATGCGCTTCATCGAGCGGCCGTTCTGCGAGCGTCTGGGGACACCGTTCGAGCAGGACCTCGGCGCGGGGCTGCTCTCGCCCCAGGCGATGGCCGATCCCCCGGTTTTCGCGCGCGCCCGCGCCGTCGCCCGGTTCGAGGACGGGCCGGCGCGGACGCTCGCGCATCGGCTCAAATATTCCGACCGGGCGGAGCTAGCCCGTCCGATCGCCCGCTGGATGGCCCGCGCCGGCGCCGACATCCTGGCCGAGGCCGATCTGCTGACGCCAGTGCCGCTGCATCCGCTGCGGCTCTGGCGGAGGCGGTTCAATCAGGCCGCGGCGCTCGCCCGGGAAATCTCGCGTCAGACCGGCAAGCCCTGCGATCTCACCGCGCTTTTGCGCGTCAAGGCGACCCCGAGCCAGGTGGGCTTGAGCCGCGCGCAGCGGGCCGAAAATGTCCAGGGCGCCTTCCGCGCCGCTGACGGCGCGCCGGTTCGCGGGCGGAACATCGTGCTCGTCGACGACGTTCTGACTTCGGGGGCGACCGCAAACGCCGCCTCGCGGGCGCTCCTCAGGGCGGGCGCGAAACGGGTGGACGTCCTTGTCTTCGCACGGGTTGTTACAGGCGCGTGACTGCCCATATACTGGCGATACCAGCCGATTTCCGCCGGGGGAGCCCCTTCTCGATGCCGCCGATCGTCATTTACACCAAGTCCTGGTGTCCGTATTGCGACGCGGCCAAGGCGCTCTTGCAGGCGAAGGACGCGCCGTTCGAGGAGATCAGCGTCGACGGCGACCGCGTCGCCCAGATGGCGATGGCGGCGAGGGCGGGCGGCCGCTCCACGGTGCCGCAGATCTTCATCGGCGAGACGCACGTCGGCGGCTGCGACGATCTGCACGAGCTCGAGGCGGCGGGCGAACTCGAAGGATTGCTGGCGGGCCAGCGATGATCAGATACGCGCTCGGTTGCGCCGAGGGACATACGTTCGACAGCTGGTTTCGCGACAGCGACGCTTACGACAGGCAGCGCAAGCGCGGCCTCGTCGCCTGCCCGGAATGCGGCGACATCCGGGTCGAAAAGGCGATCATGGCGCCGGCGGTGGTCGGCGGAGAGCGGGGCCCGGTCGAAAAGCCAGCGGAAGTTCTGATGGACGAGGGGCGTAAGCACGCCCGCGATATGGTCCAGCGGCTCAGGCGCGAAATCGAGGCGAACACCGACGACGTCGGCGCGCGGTTTCCCGAGGTTGCGCGGGCCATCCATCAGGGCGACGAACCCGAGCGCGCGATCCGCGGCAAGGCGAGCCTCGAGGAAGCCAAGGCGCTCATCGAGGACGGCGTCGGCGTCATGCCGCTGCCGATGCTGGCGGACGAGCTGAACTGAGGACGCTCCGGTTCCGGCAGGGGCACGCGCGGGAGAATTCGTAGAGATTTCTCCGCGGGCTGGCGGATAGAATCTGCCTCTTGGCGCCCTCTACGATGATCCTCGCCTCGCGTGAGCGAGCACTGCAGCCCTACGTTGAAACCCAATCGGCATGCTTTCGCCGGTGGCCGCTGTGCGCAAATAGCGGTCATTCCCAGGCCGGTGCGACGAACAGTTCAAATCGACCCTGTGCTGCCCTTCCAGATCGCCCCGGTACGGGCGGAGAACGCTAGAAAGCGGCCGTAGGCGCCACGAGTAGGATGCATTTGCGCTAACGCGGCGCTGCGCAGCGCAATCGGTGAAGAACGGTGTCATCGACCCTAACGCCTGCGTGCCGCCCGAAGAGCGCAACACGCGGCGCACGGGGCCGGTCTTCTGACCGAAACGACTCTGTCTTGGAACCCCATCCTGATTGAAGTCCGGTTCGGCAAATCGGTCAAACGAACGTTCAAGACGCGAGCGTGACTTTCTGGTAATGGGCGAACGGAGAAGAGTATCCTTTCGCAGCTTTGCCGGACTTGGTGCGGCCTATGCGCAGTCGGATCATGGTGATCGGTCGGGACGTCGGCTCACGGGCGAGGCTTGCGCGGCTACTGAGCCGCGAGGGCTATCGCGCCGAGGTCGCGGAGAGCCTCGCGCATGCGCGCCGCGCCGGCCTCGACACCGTTGCGTTGGCGATCGTCGCCAATGAGTTAGACGGCTCGGAGGCCGAGGCGGTCGCGGAGTTGCGGGCCGCGGTCGGCCGCGTTCTCGTCGTCGCGCCGGGCGGGAAGCGCGCAGCCTCTCCGGACGTCGTGGACGTGTCGGACGAGCCCGGCCTGCTTGCGCGCATCGCGGAAGCGCTGACGCCTGAGGGCGAAGGGGAAGCTGTGGTGCCAGCGCTCGAATTCGCCGGCTATCGTCTCGACCTCGCCGGCCACACCCTCGCCGATCCGGCGGGCAAGCATATCCCGCTCACGCCTGGCGAGTTCAGTCTGTTGCGGGCCTTCGCCGAGCGCGCGGGGCGGGTCCTGTCGCGCGATCAGCTCTTGCAGCTCATCGCCGGCCGCGACGCCGAGGCGTACGACCGCAGCGTCGACATGCACATTGCGCGCTTGAGGCGCAAGATCGAGCCGGACCCGAAGCGCCCGAGTTTCATCGTGACCGTGCCGGGCAGCGGATACAAGTTCGCCGCTCAGGTGCGCCAACAAGCAAGGCTCACGCCAACGCCGGCGCGCGGACCGGAACCGCCGCCAGCTCCGCCCGAGGCGGCTCCTAGAGCGCCGGAGCGTCGCCACATCACCGCGCTCGCCGCCGAGCTTGCGCCGCCTCCGGGCGGCCGGCTGCCGGCCGACCCGGAGGACCTTGGCGCAATCGTTGGCGCGTTCCGCCGCACCGCCTCGGCGGTCGTGACCCAGCATGGAGGCATGATCGGCCAGAGTTGCGGGCGTGAAATCCTTGCCTATTTCGGCTATCCGACGGCGCAGGAGAATGACGCCGAGCGCTCGATGCGGGCGGCTCTGGCGATCCAGCGGGCGCTCTCTGAGCATAACAACGAGAAGGTGAGCAAAGGCACGCCGGCGCTTTCAGCGCGCATCGGGCTCGAATGCGGTCTCGCGGTCGTCGACTCGACCGGCGAGGTTTTTGGTGACGCGCCGGATGTCGCCGCTCGCGTGCTGACTGCGGCCGAGCCGGGGTCCGTGCTCGTCACCATCAACGTTCTGCGCCAGGCGCCAGGTCTCTTCGTCGCGGAGGAGCGCGGCGCGAGCGAGCTCGTCGGCGTGTCTGGACCCGTCAATCTGTTCCGCATCGTGCGCGCGAGCGGCGGGGGGCGGCGGGTAGCCGCACGAGCGCTGACGCCATTCGTCGGCCGCGAAGAGGAATTGGGCCTGCTGACGCGCCGCTGGCAGCGGGCGAGGGCAGGCGAAGGCCACCTCGCACTCGTCGTTGGTGAGCCAGGCATCGGCAAGTCGCGGTTGGTCGAGGAGTTTCGAAAACGGCTCGGCGAGACGCCACACACCTGGATCGAGTGGAGCGCCTCACAGCTATTGCAGAACACGCCACTGCATCCGCTCGCCGAATGGGGTCGCACGCGATTTGGCGCGGAAGCGCCAGGTGAACCGCGCCTCGCCGATCTTGAGAACACCTTGGGCTTGATCGGTCTCGACCCGGTCGAATACGCGCCCCTCATTGCGCCGCTTGTCAACATTGCCCTACCCCCCGGCCGCGCCACGAACTTTCCGCCAGAAGAGCAGCGGCGAAGGCAATTGGAGGCGTTGACGGCGTGGGTTCTGGCGGGCGCGCGATCACAAGCGATCGCGCTCGTTTTCGAGGATCTGCAATGGGCCGACCCGACCTCGCTCGACCTCATGTTGGCTCTCGCCGAGCGCGGGGGACGGGCGCCGCTTTTTATCATCGTGACCGCCAGGCCGGAGTTCCGCCCGCCGTGGAGCCTGCGCCCGCATCACGGCGTGATTTCGCTCGCCCCGCTCGACCGCGCGCAAGTGTGCCAGATGATCGGCGAACTCGCCTCGGGGCACGTGTTGTCCAGCGAGGTCGTCGAGGGGGTGGGCGAGCGCACCGGCGGCGTGCCGCTGTTCGTCGAGGAGGTCACACGACTTCTGCTCGAGCGCGGCGAGGTCGGCGGGCTGCAAGCGATCCCGCCCACGCTTCAGCAGTCGCTCGCCGCGCGGCTCGACCGGCTGGCCGAAGCGCGCGAAGTGGCGCAGATCGGCGCCGTCTTGGGGCGAGATTTCACCTATGCGCTGCTCGCCGCTGTCGGCGGGCTCGAGGACCCCGCCCTCCAGTCCGCGCTTAACCGGCTCGCGGGCGCCGACCTCCTGTTCGTCGAGGGCGCAGGCCCACAGGCGACCTATCGCTTCAAACATGCGCTGATCCAGGACGCGGCCTACGATAGCCTGCTCAAGAGCCGCCGCCGGGCGCTGCACGGCCGCGCCGCGGAAATCCTGCGCGATGAGCCCGCGCGCGCTGCGGCCGAGCCGGAAGTGATCGCCCATCATTTCACCGAGGCCGGCCTCGACGACCTTGCGATCGAATGGTGGGGCAAGGCGGGCGACCAGGCGCTTCGCCGCTCAGCTTTCCAGGAGGCGATCGCGCATCTCGCCAAGGCGATCGCGATGGCCGACAAGACCGGCGCCGCGTCAACGCTGCCCGCAAAGGCCGCGACCGCCCGTGCGAGTCAACAAGTGAAGCTTCAGACCAGCTTGGGTCAGGCAATGATGCATTCCCGCGGCTACGCCTCCGATGAGTCGACGGCCGCGTTTGCCCGCGCCCAGGCGCTCGCGGCCGGAGTTGGCGACGCGAGCGAGCGATTCGACGCCTATTACGGGCTGTTCGTCGGCAGTCTGCAGCGCGGTGACCTCGTCTTGGCGCGGGAGACAGCAGAGAGCTTCTTGCGCGACGCCCAAAACGAGGGGCGGACGACGGAGGCGGCGACCGCGCACCGCAACCTGGGCACGGCGCGCCTCTTTCAGGGCGATTTCATCGGTGCAGAGGCGAATCTCGCCGAGGCGCTGAGGATATACGATCCCGAGCGCGATCGTGACGCCAAGTTCCGGTTCAGCACGGACAATGCCGCAGGCGCAGCTGGCTATCTAGCTCTGGCAATCTGGGCCCTGGGCGATGTCGACCGGGCGCGGGCCCTCGGCGAGGAGGCGTTGGCGCTTGCGGACGAGACCGCTCACGCGCCGACCCGGGCGGTCGTTTACCACTTAATCTCTCTTTACCACGTGCTCCGCGGCGATCCTGAATCCGTCAGGCGCACCGCGACGATTCTTCTGAACTTAGGCCGGGAACACGGAATGGCCATGTTTCTCGCGCTTGGAGAAGCCGACTCGAATTGGGCGCGGGCCCGGCTCGGAGATCGCGAAAGTGGAATGACGGGACTCCGGGAAGCGCTGGCGGCGTATCTCGGCCAAGGAAACAAGTTGTTCGTGCCGGTCTTCCAAGGCCTGCTCGCCGAGCTCGAAGCCGAGGGGGATGACGCGGATGGGGCCTTGCAGCTGATCGACGAAGCTCTGGCGCTCGCGAATAGGACAGGCTTGCACTGGACCGACGCCCTGCTCCATCGCATCCGGAGCGGGATCTTGCTGAAGCGCAATCCTGCGGACCCAGCGCCTGCCGAAGAGGCCTTCCTCGCCGCCATCGCGGTCGCGCAGGCTCAAAAGGCGAAGAGTTTCGAACTGCGGGCGGCGCTTCCGCTCGCCAAACTCTACCAATCCACCGCCCGCCCCGCCGACGCCCACGCCGTACTCGCGTCCGCGCTCGAATGGTTCGCGTCTCCCCCTTCTCCTCGGAGAAGGGTTGGGGATGAGGGTGACCGGCCAGACGACGCGGGCCCGCAGGCCCTCACCCCCGACCCCTCTCCCGAATGGGAGAGGGGAGACGCGCTGACGCCCGAAATGCCAGAGATCGCCGAGGCGCAGGCGCTGCTCGCGGCGCTCGGGACGCCCGAGTGACGCGCTGCGTCGAGCTGAGAGAACCGTGGCCGCGCGACGAAAATGCCGGCGAGGATGGTGACGCCTCCAAGCGCCTGGACGAGCGAGACCGGCTCGCCGAGAGCCGCCCAGGCGAAGCCCGCCGCGGCGATCGCCTCCAGGAAGATGACGAGCGACGAGAAAGTCGCCGGCAGCCGGCCGAGCGCGATAGCAAGCAGCCCCTGCCCTCCCGAATGGCTGATCCAGGCCATGACGATGAGCGCCGCGAGCCCTGTTCCGGAGCGCGGCAGGATTGTCGGCTCGGTCACGAGAGCGACGACGAAGAGAATGGTCGCTGTGATCAGCGTCGCTTCGAAAGTGACCCGCGCGGCAGACGTCGTCTTCCGCGCCGCCTGCACGGCAAGGAAGTAGAGGCCGTAGAAGACCCCAGTCGCGATGCCGAGGAGGTCGCCGACCGCTCCGGCAGGCTTGAGCTGGAAGCTCTGCGCCAGCAACGCCGCGCCGCCGAGCAGGCACAGGCCGAGGCCAATGAGGACCTCCGCTTTCAGGCGCTGGCGGCCGAGGAGCCAGCCGAACAGCACGACCCAGATCGGCGCGGTCGTCGCGAAGAAAGTGGCGTTGGCGACGCTCGTGTGCGTGATCGACGGGTGCCAGAAGATGAGGGTCCCGGCGAAGGCCAGGCCCGAGAGGATCGTCGCGGGCGCGAAGCGCTGCGACGGCCGCCCGCTCCCGTCCGCGAATCGCGCCCAGGCCCACAGCAGCGGCAGAGCCAGCGTCACGCGCCAGAAGGCACTCGCGAAGGGGCCGACGTCGGCGAGCCGCACAGAGATCGGCGAGACTCCGATCGCCATGGCCCCCACGACGAGCGCCGTGAAGGGCGCGAACCGGGCAAGCGCCCGCGCGAGGTCGGCTTGGCCGACGTTCGGCGCCCGCGCGGGCCAGGCAGGTCGAATTGGCAAGCCAAGGGAAAGCCGCTTCTCCGCAGCGTGCATTGTCGTCTCCTCGATCGACTGGGCCCTGTCGCCCTCTCGAGGGGATGTTCGCTGGTCGGCGTCGCGGCGAGTTCACGGCCGTGTAACGGGCGTGTAACGGGCGGCCCAGCGGCTTAGGCGCCGCGCCCGGTGAACTACCGCTTCGGGCGGACACCGAGTCTTCCTTGCTGGCCTTGTACGTCTGCTATCCGCCCGTTCCCGCCGTTCAGCCTAAGCCCGCAATCCGCCCAATTGAGGCATCCACGACCGCGATCTCGAACGGCAGCAATACGTCGGAAGCGGTCAAGCTGATTGGGTTTCACCTGACACCATTCCGCGCTCAAATTTGATCGTCATTGCGAGCGCAGCGACCCAATCCACGATTCGGACGCCGCTCTTTTTCCTCCTCAGGACAATGGCTTGCGGCGGCCGAACATGGATTGCTTCGTCGCTTCGCTTCTCGCAATGAGGATGCCGGCTCTCCGCCGACGCGCTCTGTTGTGCTACCATTTCCCCCCGGCGGCTGTTCGGGAGCGAGGCCATGCAAC
Organism: uncultured Alphaproteobacteria bacterium; assembly: GCA_963787135.1. GTDB lineage: Bacteria > Pseudomonadota > Alphaproteobacteria > Rhizobiales > Beijerinckiaceae > Roseiarcus. Next base: position 41,064 of record CAWBBW010000010.1, read on the forward strand.
TGGTTCCACTAGGACCGGGGTTCGCCGCGGAATTGCGGGGAGTCGATCTCATCGACGTGGTCAGCAGCGACGCCAGCTATCTTGCGGTGCGCCAGGCGTTCGAGGCGCATTCGGTCGTCGTCTTTCGCGATCAGGATGTGAGCGACGACGTGCAAGTCGCCTTTTCGCGCGCTTTCGGGCCGCTGGAGCGCACCAAGGTCGGCTCCCTCGCCGCCGGGACGTTGTACGTCCGCGTCACCAATGTGGCGGCTGAGGGCGCTCTCTTTCCAGCGACCGACCGCCAGGCGCTGGTCAACCGGGCGAACCAGCTCTGGCACACCGACAGTTCGTTCAAGGCGACGCCGGCGCTCGCCTCCGTGCTCTCGGCGCGGATCAATCCGGACGACGGCGGCGAAACGGAGTTCGTTTCGACGCGGCTCGCGTGGGACCGGCTGCCCGAAGCCCGGAAAGAGGAACTCCGCGACCTCGTCGCCGTGCACAGTTACGCCAATTCCCGCGATCGGATCGACCCGGCGCTGATGACGCCGGAAGAGCGCGCCGCCCTGCCGGCGGTGCGCTGGCGGCTGGTCTGGCATAATCCCGCCAATGGCTGCGACGCGCTCTATATCGCGTCTCATGCCGGCGCGATCGAGGGGATGGATTTTGAACTGGGCCGGACGCTGCTGGCGCAGCTGATCGAGGACGCCACTGACGGCTCTCGCGCCTACGTCCATCACTGGCGAACCGGCGACGTCGTTCTGTGGGACAATCGCGCCACCATGCATCGCGGGCGTCCATGGCCCGAGACCCAGGCGCGGCTGATGGTTCGCACCACCATTTCCGCGCGCGGCGTCGACGGACTCGATCGGGTCCGGCCGAACTGACCATTGGCGAGGCAAGGTAAAGGGGGCGGCGCCTTCCGCTGCTCACGCGCAGCTCTTGGCCCGCCCCGAGTTTATCAGGGCTTGGCTCGTGAGAGCACGGCCGCGCGGCCCGCAGCGGCAAAGAGGTTGAGCCGGGAATAGACGCCGAAGGCTGATCCGTTATCGAGAAAGCCGCCGCCGGGTCCCTCCGTCTCGGTCAGGATGCGGTTCGCCTCCTCGAGGCTCAGTTTGGGGAAAGCGGCCGTCAGGAGGTTTCCGGCTTCCGGCGCCAGCGCGCCGACATCCTCCACCGTGTCCGCGGTCTCCGGATGCGCGATTCCCAGCCCATAGGTCAGGGTCGAGGCGAAAAACGCCTCATTCATCGCCGGCGCGCTGAAGCGGCCGTTGTCCTGGCGCGCGCAAGCTGCAACCGTATCGCCGCACGCCGCCTCCAGCGCCTTTGTCAGGTCGGCCCGCGCAGTCGCTACCGCCGCCCGGAAATCGCCGATGGTCGGCTGGACCTGAGGCTCGGACGTTGCGGTCGTCATCGCGACGTCCTTCAGCGGGCGGTTCATGTAGGCCGGATCGTTAGCGAGCAAGTGGGCAAGATCATAGGTCGCGAGCGTTCGGCCGCCCAGCACGTCCATGGCGTAGTGGGCCCCCAGGACGATGCGGTCGTTGCCGTATTCGGCGGCGCGGACGACCATCTCCGGATAGCGATCGGGGACCAGAATGGCGAGCATGAGCGAGCCCATGTAGCCGTAGGTCGTGTGCCCGCTCGGGAAGGATGGGCTGTCGGTCAGGTTCATGATGGGGCCGCGATTGTAGACGGTGTTGTCGGCCGGCACGTTGAAGTAGTCCGGTCCCATGATCGGCAGGATCGTGGGCTCGGTCTGAAACGGACGGGAATTCCCGAAAGCATCGGCGCCGGCAGCGCCGGCCGGCCGGCCATAGGCGCGGCCAAAAGGATCCGGCGCGCCGCCGATGTCTTTGAAGATGGTCATGGCCTCGTCGGAAACCGCCTTTCTGCCGTCGCTTGTGCCATTGGCGAAGAAATATTTGCCGAGGTTCGAATCGGATCCCGATGTCGAATTGGCGTAGGCGATCACCTCTGCGACGGATTTGGGGACGCTGGTGAAGCGTTCCCGATCGAGATAATGCGCGCGCGCCTGATAGGCCGCGCCCAGGGTCGTGCCGAGGCCTTCCGCCAGCTGGGCGAGATTGCCGTCGGTGATAAAGGCGTCGCGCAACGCCTGCTGCTGCTGTTCCGCGAAAGGCAGCAAGGTGGGTTGCCGGATGACTCCTGTCTGGATTCCGCCGGTGACGGTGAAGTTGGAAGCCAGGGCGGCCTTGCCGGACGAGCTATTCGAAAGGGTGGAGACCGGAGCCAAGCCTCTGAGCGCGGCCAAATTGGCCGCGGTCTGCGCGTCAGCCCCGGCGCCGCCTATTATCAGGGCGATCAGGCCGATCCCGCATCCTAATCTCTTCATGGCGCCGCTCCTCCTCAACTCGCCTGTCTCACCAATTGTCGGCCTATTCTTTTGCGACATCAACGGTCAGGCATCGCTGAAAATCGGGGACTTTTGAGAGAAGAGAAACGCGAAAAAATGGCGTCTCGGACAAAACGTCGCGGGAGCGACCACAAGCGGTGTTTTCAGTCGCTAGGAATTGTGCGGTGAGGCTTCAGCATTCGCGATCCGATCGAGATTTGCGATCACCCGGGTGAGCAGGGCGACAAACTGTGCGGCTTCCTCATCGGTGAAGCCGCTCAACGCCTCGCGGTTGCCTTCGATGAGCGCAGCGACAGCGTCCGGCAAGCGCCTTTGGGCGACGCCCGTCAGCGCAATGCGGCTGCTTCGCCCGTCGGCGGCGTCGGGCGTGCGCTGGATAAGTCCATCCCGCTCCATTCTGACCAGCATCTGCGCCATTGAAGGCTGCTCGATTTTTGCGAACCGCGCGAGATCGCGTTGCGTGTCCGCCCGTCCCTCCTGAAGCGCAACCAGCACCGGCAGGTGGCCCACACCGAACCCCAGCGGTTTAAGGCGCGCCTCGCTCAAGCGCGCGAACCCTCGCGCGGCGAGGCTGATCAGATGTCCTGGCGTGGATAGCACCTCAAAAACCATTCCGCTGGCCCCCTTGCATAGGCGCCTATTTTGATGCATAGGTCGCTATATACACGGGCTGGCGGGCGCGTGCAACGAAGGACCGGGCAGATGGCGAACAACGACGCGCTGGTGCGGCGCCTCTACGAGGGCTTCAACCGGCGGGACATCCCGGCCGTGCTGGCGCTGCTGGCCGAGAACGTCGACTGGGCGAACGGCATGGACGGTGGGCACGTGCACGGGCGCGAAGCCGTCCGGGCTTACTGGACGAGGCAGTGGGCTGCGATAGCGCCTCAGGTCGACCCCATCCACGTCAGCCAGCGGGACGACGGCGCGACTGCGGTCGAGGTCCACCAGGTCGTGCGAAACCTTGAGGGCAAACTGCTTCTCGATGAGACCGTCCGGCATGTTTTCAAAATCGACAAGGGCCTCGTCACCCGCTTCGACATCGAGAACGCCGGCGGGCTCTCCGCGATCGCTCACGATTGAGGAGGCATCGGGAACCGTCCGCGACACGGGGCTGGCAGGAAGCGGCTATATGTCCGTGCGACTTGCGCCGCCTGCGCCTCTCAAGAACGAAGGTTCTCGAGAGAGTCGAGCGCGGCCGCCTCTTGTCTGAGCCAGGCGCGGAACGCCTGCACATTCGCAGAATCTCGCCGCTTCTTCGGGCAAACAAAACAATAGCAACGCCCCGACGGCAGGGTGAGGTCGAAGGGCGCGATGAGACGCCCCGTGCGCAGATCGTCGTAGGCGAGCGCATCGTGGGCGAGCAGCACGCCGGCGCCCTGGACCGTCGCGTCGAGCGCGTGATCGGCGCTGTTGAATTCGAAGGCCGCGACGTGACGTCGGCGTCTCTCACGCCGGCCGCCGCAAACCAGTCGACCCAGTTCGGCATGTCGACGTGGCTGGAGAAACTCTCGTCGTGGATCAGGGGCACGCCCTTGAGCATCTCCGGCGACGTGAAGGGCCCGTATTTTTCGACGAAGGCCGGACTGCAGACCGGCAGGAGGGTTTGATCGAGCAGCTTTTCGACCTCGAGGACTTCATCGCTCGCCGCATCCACCGCAAGGTTTCGGATCGCGGCATCGACGCCGTCGGTCGTGAAATTGGCGTTGCTCATCGAGGACGATACGCGCACGTCGATTTCGGGATTGGCGGTAGAAAAGCGGTAGAGCCGCGGCGCGAGCCACTTGGCGGTGAAGCCGGGCGGGGTGCTGATCACCAGGACCCGCGTGTCGCTGAGCGCATTGAGGCTCGCGAGCGCGTCGCGGATCGTGAGGAAGCCCGCCTGCAAGCCGGGGTGGAGCGCCTTGCCTGCCGCCGTCAGAGCGATCGACCGCACGCCGCGATCGAAGAGCTTGAGGCCCAGATGATCTTCGAGCCCGCGAATTTGGTGGCTGAGAGCTCCGGGCGTGACGTTCAGCTCCAGCGCCGCCTTGGTCAGGCTTAGATGGCGGGCGGCAGCCTCGAAGGCGCGAAGCGCGTTCAGCGGCGGCGGAGCGCTATGCATGAGATATCCTCATCCATGGGTTGAGACAACATCCTTTGTCACGCAGGTATTTTATTGTCACTTTGGTGACCGTTCGATCATGGCGGATGAGCATATCTCATATCAAGCCGTGGTCAATGATGAGGTTTGTCCCATGGCATATGTCGCGCACTGCGGAGACTTCAGCCTATGCCGCGATCGCGCGCCGCCGGTCGCAACCGGCGCCGGCGCCATGCTCAAGAGACTGGCGCGGGCTCTCACCGACGCGCTCGCTCAGCCGCGGCAGAGGGAGTTCGACCGGGAGATTGGCCGCATCCTGGCGCGCTCCGGCGGACGGATCACGGACAGCATGGAGCGCGAAATGATGGAGACCGCTCTGGCGTCTGACTGGAGCCGGCCGCGGTAGCGCGCTCGTCAAGCATCACACCTGAACTCCCGTTCCAAGGCTCACGCCGATGACCCCCGGGCCTGCCTACGATCTTTCCGCTGAGCTCTTGCCTCACGTGCTTGCGCACAGCGTCCTCGACCCCGACGACTCGAAGTTTCATGTGCTGCGAGCGCGTGGCCGGGCGGACGTTCACTTGGCTCTTCGTCCGGTACGTTGCAGCGACGGCGACGCCTTGCAAACCTATGTCCGGGAGCTTTCTCCGGGCTCGCGTTACAATCGCTTCCTGGGCGGCGTCAGCGAACTTCCGGCGCTGGAATTGGCCCGCACATTGGCCGCCAATGGTCGCGACACACTGAGCCTGCTCGTAACCTCGACGGCTAAGGGTCGTGAGACGGTCGTCGGCGAGGCCAGGGTTGCGCTTTCGTGTGCGGAACGCGCCGGCGAATTTTCCATGTCGATCGCCGACGACTGGCAGCATCTTGGCGTCGGCTCGGCCCTGCTCGAGGAGATCGAACGCAAAGCGGCGGCCGACGGCATCGAATTGCTCTTCGGCGACACGCTGCGGACCAACGAGGGCATGATCGCGCTGGCGCGCGGCCGCGGCTTCCGCCTTGGGCGAGGGATCGAACCGCGCCTCGTGCGGATCGAGAAGCAGCTGGACGACGCTGCGCCTGACCTGCCGTGCCGGAAGTGGAAGGAAATCGCCAAAGGCGCGGAAGTCAATTAGCCGGAACCAATGCCGTCGTCGCGAGCGAAGCGTGGCGATCCGGGGCCACCGCCGCAGCCTTAGGATCGCCGCGGCGCTAGCGGATTTGCTCCTCATCCACCCTGAATTCCGACGCCTCGATCACGGTGGTGCCGATCATCGTGCGGGCCGAGACGCGGAACGGGATCAGCATGCGGGCGCTCTCGATCGGCGCCAGCCAGACTTCGAGGTCCTTGTTGTCGGCCATGAATTTGGTCGCCACCCGGCCGCGGCTATGGCCGGAAATCGGCACGTAGCGAAAGGCGCAGACCACCACCGGCCCCTCGTAGCCCTTGGCTTTTACGCTGCGCTCGCCGACATAGGTGAGATCGATGTCGAAGCGGGTGTAGCCGTCGAAAATCGGGATCTTGCGGTTGCACACTTCCGGCGACAGGATCGGGCCGGAGGCTGGCGCCGGGAAGATGAAGGCGCCGATCGGATCGACGACGTTCTGCTCGTCGCGCGGCCCGAGCGGAATGCGGTCCGGCTTGTCCTCGAACGGCGGGGCGATGTCCACGCCTTTGACCGCGTTGCCCTGAAGCGCCATGCGGATGGTGCGGGTCATATTGGAGCTGGCGGCGATGGTAGCGAAGGTCGAAGGCGAAACGCGGCCTGCGACGATCTCGCCGGCGCCGGCCGAAGCGCCCTGCGCATTGGCGAACAGCCTCGCCAGACCCGTCAGCTTGGCGTCGGCCTGAATGGAGTAGCTCTTCGGGCTCAGCTCCGCGTTGAGATTGGCCGCGCCGATCGGCAATCCGATGAGCGAAACGCGATAGGTCGCGTGCAGGACGTCGGCGCGCGCGCTGGCCGAGGCGAGCGCGACAACCGCCGCCGCGGTCAACGTCAGGCGCCTCCGTGATGATCGCGGCGTCATTGGGTGCGAACTCCAGGTCCCCGACTCGGGCCGATAGCGGCAATTGCGCAAATAATCCAGTGCGAATGCGCCGACTCAGAGGCAGAACCGGCGCGAACAAAAAAGTCCGCGGGGCCCGCTGTCAAGACCTTGCGGCATGGCAGCGCGCCGACTTAACATCATCTCATGGTCGAAACGGTCATTTCCATTCGAACCGCGCGGCTCGGCGATGAAGCCGACATCGCCTCCGTGCATGACGCCGCCTGGCGCGAGGCCTATCGCGGCGTGATTCCCGGGCGCGAGCTCGAGCGGATGATCGCGCGCCGCGGCCCGTCATGGTGGCGCCTCGCGATCGCGCGCCGCACGCCGCTGCTGGTGCTCGAATTCGGCGGGTCGGTCGTCGGCTATGTCAGCTACGGGAGGAACCGCGTCCCAGCGCTCGGCTTCGGCGGCGAGATCTTCGAACTCTATCTCGCGCCGGAGTGCCAGGGCTGCGGCCTCGGGCGACGCATGTTCGAGGCGGCGCGCAAGGACCTGGCGGGCCACGGTTATGGGTCTCTGGTCGTCTGGGCGCTGGCGGAAAACGACCGCGCCATCAGCTTTTATCGCCAGCTCGGCGGGCGCATCGTGCGCCGGGCGCATGAAACCTTCGGCGGGCAGGACCGGGAGCGGGTCGCTTTCGGCTTCAGCTGAGCCCCGTTGCGGCTGACAGGCCGGATGAGAACGCCGCCGCCGGTTTCGGGGCGCTAAAGGCGAATTTGGAGTTCCGACCGTGAATTTGAACGCTGTCCCGATCGGCAAGAACGCGCCGCATGACGTCAATGTCGTGATCGAGGTGCCGATCGGCGGCGAGCCGATCAAGTACGAGATGGACAAGGAAAGCGGTGCGCTGGTGGTCGACCGCTTCCTCTATACCTCGATGCGCTATCCGGGCAATTACGGCTTCATCCCGCATACGCTCTCAGACGACGGCGACCCGTGCGACGTGATCGTCGCCAACACGCGCGCGATCGTCCCCGGCGCCGTGATGAGCTGCAAGATCGTCGGCGTGCTGCTGATGGAGGACGAGCACGGCGGCGACGAGAAGCTTTTGGCCGTTCCGTCGGCCAAGCTCACGCAGCGCTATGCGAACGTGAGCAATTATTCCGACCTGCCGTCGATCACGATCGAGCAGATCGAGCATTTCTTCGCTCACTACAAGGACCTCGAGCCCAACAAATGGGTCAAGATCACTCGCTGGGGCGACGCCGACGAGGCTCGCAAGCTTGTGCTCGAGGGGATCGAGCGGGCGAAGAAGGCCAAAGCTTCGGCCTGACCGGCGGCTAGCAGGCTCACGCCCTGTCGGCGAGGCGGAGCATCGCCTCGAAGAACATCTTTCGCGCGCGCTCGGCGTCGACCGAGACCGCGACTTCGGTGTTGGCGAGGCGGCCCCACTGGCCGCGCCAGTCGGCGATGGTCGCGCCCGTCGTCAGCCGTCCGCTCGTCTCGACGTCGACGGCGGCGCGGCGGGTTTCGACCAGCGTCGGATCGAGCGCGACGGCGACGGCGAGCGGATCGTGCATGACGAGATGCCGCCGTCCCTGCGAGGCCTCCATGCGCTCGAAATAGAACCGGGACGCATCCTCGATGAATCGCGTAAGCGCTGCGCCTTTGGGCTTGCCCGCCGCGCTCGCGGCAAAGGCCGCGACGTCCTTCTCGTCGAAGGTCATCTTGCGCGTCACATCGAGGCCGACGGCGACCATCGACGCTCCGCCGACGCCGCCGAAAGCGCGAAAGACGATGCGGGCCGCCTCGGGATCGTGCCAGATGTTGAACTCCGCGCTCGGCGTCACGTTGCCGCTTTCCGCATAAGCGCCGCCCATGATGACGAAGCGCTTGACGAGGCTCGGCAGCTCGGGCTCGCGCATCACCGCAAGCGCGACATTGGTCAAAGGCCCGGTCGCAACGAGGATGAGCCGGCCCGCATGCGCGTGCGCCGCCGCGACGATGGCGTCGACGGCATGCGTGCGGCTTGCGGGTTCGGGCGGCTCAGGCAGCACGGCATGGCCGAGCCCGCTCTCGCCGTGGACGTGTCTCGCGTCCGCCGACGCGCTCGAGAGCGGGCTCGCCGCGCCCGGCCAGACGGGAATATCGCCCCGTCCCGCGAGCGCCAGCACCGCCCGGGTGTTGCGGGTCGCTGCGTTGAGATCGACATTGCCGACGACGGTCGACACGCCGAGGATCTCAGCCGCCGCCGGCGCGGCGCAGGCGTAGAGGAGCGCGAGCGCGTCGTCGATTCCGGTGTCGACGTCGATGACAATGGGTTCGGGCTCGTGAGACATGCGCGCCATTCTGGACGGCGGTCGCGATGAGCCGCCTGACCTTCGGAGAGACGCCATTCTGACGTCGTGCGCAATGGCGCGTCAAACGGCGGGGCCGCGACAAATTGGCCGGGTTGAAGGCGGCTGCGCGGCGCTCGGAGGGATCGGTTGGCCGCTTAGTCGCGAACGACATCGTAACCCGGCAGGTCGGTTCCCTTCCCCTTGTGGGGAAAGGTTAGGGAAGGGGGTCGCGCCATGCGACGCCGATTGATCCTCCCCATCCCAGGATCGAAGATCATATGATTTCAGTTTCGCGCGACCCCCCACCCCGGCCCGCCCCCGCAAGGGGGGCGGGAGTGCCCGAGCTGAGCGCCGCCGCCTGGACAATGCCTCCTTCGGCTACGGCGTCCTTCACCAGGAAACCCTGCCGCGCCTTGCCGAGCCAGCGCGCCATCAGCAGGGCCGCGACGATCGCCAGACCCGTCGCAAGGCCGATCCAGACGCCGACCGCGCCGAGCGGGGTGGCGAAGCCCAGCGTCACGCCGACCGGCGCGCCGATCGCCCAGTAGCCGGTAAGGGCCATGACCAGGGGCACACGCGAATCGTGCAGGCCGCGCAGCATATTGGCGAGCGTCGCCTGGCTCGCATCGAAGATCTGGAAGATTGCGGCGACGCGCAGGAGCGCGACCGCGATCGCCACAGTTGAAGCGTTTGCGGGCGCATCGACGTCGATGAACGGCGCGATGAGGAGGCGCGGCGCGGCGATGATCGTTGTCGCCGACAGGAGGGCGAAGACGACGGTGACGCCGAACGCCGACCAGCCGGCGCGCGCAATTGCCCGCGGATCGCGCGCGCCATAAGCGTGCCCGACCCGGACAGTCGCGGCCTGTCCGAGGCCGAGCGGGACCATGAAAGCGAGCGAGGCGATCTGCAGCGCGATCGTGTGGCCCTCCAGCGCCGCGGGGCCGATCAGCCCCATGACCAGGGTCGCGGCGCAAAAGACGCCGACCTCAGCCATGATCGTGAAGCCGATCGGCAGGCCGAGCAGCCACAGCGCGGCGAATTCGCGCCGCGCCGGCAGCCATGGAAGGGCGAAGAGCCGCAGCCGGCGCATGCGCGGATCGATCAGCGAGGCGGCGATCAGGATGGCCAGCATCAGGGTCTCAGACAGCGTGGTCGCAAGTCCGGAGCCGATGATGCCCAAAGCCGGCAGGCCGAACTTGCCGAAGATGAGCGCATAATTGGCAAGCGCGTTGAAGCCCGCGGCGGCGACGCCGGCGATCAGCGTCGGACGCGGACGCTCGAACGCGGCGAACACCGACCGCCCGGCGAAAAACATCAGCGCCGGCGCGAGGCCCCACTGGTATCCGCGCACGTAGGTTCCGGCGTCGCGGGCGAGGTCCGGCGTCTCGCCGATGGCGACGAGGATCCGCGTCGTCTGCGACAGGCCGATCCAGGTGACGACGGCGATGACGAGGGCGGAGAGAAATGCCTGATGCGTCGCGCGCCGCACGCCTTCGGCCTTCTCGCCGGCGCCGATTTTCGCCGCGGCGATGGGAGAGAGCGCCGCCACGACGCCGATGCCGAGCAGGAACGCCGGCTGATAGAGATTGAAACCGAGCGCGCCGGCTGCGAGCGCATGCGGCGAGAGCCAGCCCAGCATCATGAAGTCGGTCGCCGTCATCACGTTGATCGCGATATTGGCGAGGATGATCGGCCAGCTCAGCGCCAGCGTCGCGCCGAGCTCGCGCCTCAGCCAGCCGCCAGGGGCGGCGGCACGATGCGGCTTTGGCGCGGCGGACATGCATGGGCCTTGGGGCAAGAGGGGCTGGGGCAGTAGCGGATATGCCGCGCGACGGCAATCAGGGCGCGCCCGGGCGCCGTTGTGAATTTGCGGCCAACCGGGTGGCGCTCGGCGCCATCGATCTGTAGTGTGATCGGAGGGACTTCCGATTTCCGTTTTCTAGGATGAAGTCCGAACGTGGAGGGGGCGATTCGATGGGCGAGCAGGACAAGCTACAGCGAACCGTTCTCCCCATTCCGGATCAGCCGCACGTCGGTCTCACCACCTACGACGCCAAGGACCCCGACACCAAATATCCGCCGATCCAGCAATTGCGCCCGCCGTCGGGCGCGCCGAATGTGCTGGTCGTGCTCATCGACGACGTCGGCTACGGCGCCTCGAGCGTCTTTGGCGGTCCGTGCCAGACGCCGAACTTCCAGAAGCTCGCCGCCAATGGCCTTAAGTTCACCCGCTTCCACACCACCGCGCTCTGCTCGCCGACGCGTCAGGCGATGCTGACCGGCCGCAACCATCATTCGGTCGGCATGGGCGGCATCACCGAAATCGCCACCTCTGCGCCCGGCTACAACTCGATTCTGCCGAACACCTGCGCGCCGCTCGCGCGCACCCTCAAGCTCAACGGCTACTCGACCGCGCAGTTCGGCAAATGCCACGAAGTGCCGGTCTGGCAGACGAGCCCGATGGGTCCATTCGACGCCTGGCCTACCGGCGGCGGCGGGTTCGAATATTTCTACGGGTTCCTCGGCGGCGAGACCAACCAGTACTACCCGGCGATCTATGAGGGCACGACCCCGATCGAGCCGGAGAAAACGCCCGAGGAGGGCTACCACTTCACCGACGACATGACGACCAAGGCGATCAACTGGATCCGGCAGCAGAAGGCGCTGATGCCCGACAAGCCGTTCTTCACCTATTTCGCGCCCGGCGCGACGCACGCGCCCCATCATGTGCCCAAGGAATGGGCCGACAAATACAAGGGCAAGTTCGACCAGGGCTGGGACAAGCTGCGCGAGGAGACCTTCGCCCGGCAGAAGAGCTCGGCGTCATCCCGGAGGATTGCGAACTCACCGAGCGCCACGCCGAGATTCCGGCATGGGACACGATCGCTGCCGAAATGAAGCCGGTGCTCGTGCGGCAGATGGAAGTCTATGCGGGCTTCCTGGAGCACACCGATCATCACGTTGGGCGGCTGATCGATGCGCTCAAGGATCTGGGCGTTGTGGACGACACGCTGATTTATCTCATCATCGGCGACAACGGCGCCTCGGCCGAAGGCTCGCTGCAGGGCTGTTTCAACGAGATGGCGCCGCTGACCGGCATTCCCGCAGCTGGAGACCGCTGAATTTCTGAGGGAGCGACTGGACAAGCTCGGCGGCCTCGAAGCCTACAATCACTACGCAGTCGGCTGGGCGCATGCTTTGTGCGCGCCCTACCAATGGACCAAGCAGGTCGCCTCCCACTTTGGCGGCACACGCAACGGAACGATCGTGCATTGGCCGAAGGGGATCAAGGCCAAAGGCGAGATCCGCACCCAGTTCCATCACGTCATCGACGTCGCGCCGACCATACTGGAGGCAGCGGGCCTGCCCGAGCCGGTCTTCGTCAATGGGGTGCAGCAGCGCCCGATCGAAGGCGTCAGCATGCTCTACGCGTTCAACGACGCCAAGGCGCCCGAGCGGCGCGAGACGCAATATTTCGAGATGGCGGGCAACCGCGGAATTTACCACAAGGGCTGGACAGCGGTGACACGGCACCGCACGCCGTGGGAGACGGGCGCAGGTCAAGCTGCCGGCCTTCGACGACGATGTGTGGGAGCTCTACGACACCACGACCGACTGGACCCAGGCAAAGAACCTCGCCAAGGAGCATCCGGACAAGCTGCACGAGCTGCAGCGGCTGTGGCTGATCGAAGCGGTCAAGTACAACGTCCTGCCGCTCGACGACCGGTTTGCCGAGCGCGCCAATCCCGACCTCGCCGGCCGGCCGCAACTGATCAAAGGCAATCGTCAGATCCTGTTCCGCGGCATGGGGCGGCTGACCGAAAGCTCGATCGTCAACACCAAGAACAAGTCGCACGCCGTGACGGCCGAGGTCATCGTGCCGCCGACCGGCGCCGAAGGCGTCATCGTCGCGCTCGGCGGAATCATCGGCGGCTGGAGCCTCTACGCCAAGGGCGGCAAGCCGAAATATTGCTACAATTTTTATGGCGTGAACCGCTACACGATCGAAGGCGCGTCGGCGATCCCGCCCGGCAAGCATCAGGTGCGGATGGAGTTCAAATACGACGGCGGCGGGCTCGCGAAGGGAGGCATGGTCACGCTCTACGTCGACGGCGGCAAAGTGGGCGAGGGCAGGGTGGAGATGACCGAGCCGATGGTGTTCTCCGCCGACGAGACCTGCGACGTCGGCGACGAATTCGGCTCACCCGTGACTTATGATTATCCGACGCCGAAGAAGTTCAGCGGCGAAGTGAGCTGGGTCGAGATCGACCTCGGCCAGGACGCGGTCAATCTTGACCACCTCATCACGCCCGAACAGCGCCTGAGCCTCGCCTTGGGGACGCAGTAGCTTTTCCCTTCCCCAGCTTCGCTGGGGAAGGTGGCGCGGAGCGCCGGATGGGGTGTGGAAAGCAGGTCTGGATTGATGCAGGTTCGCTGCGACGGTCGTGCAATCGACTTGCGCTCGTAGCAGCCGGCCGCACCCCATCCGGCGCTTCGCGCCACCTTCCCCGCTTCGCGGAGAAGGGGAATGGACGCGTTTCGCCTCTGGGTGCGGTTCAGCGACGGCAGCGAGGGCGTCGCCGACCTGAGCAGACTGACGGCGCGGACCGGACCGATGGTCGCGCCGCTCAAAGACCGCGCTTTTTTCAGCCGGGTATTTGTCGAGGCTGGCGTGCCGACCTGGCCAAACGGCTACGACTATGCTCCTTCGGCCCTCTACGCCGAGATGCGCGATGCCGGCGCGCTCCACCTCGCCGCCGCACAATGAGAAGGTCGAGTTGCGCATGCCAGTCGAAATCCCTCCGGGCGATCGAGCAGCGAGATAGGAGAGAAAGAGAATGGGGGTCGCGATCGGTTTTCTCGAAACTTTTTCTTCCGTAAAATAGAAATTTGTGTTATCCTCTAATCGCTCAAGGGTCGCGCGACAGGCGACATGAATTACATATATATTAGGTTATATTTTTCGTGAAGGTTACGAGGATTGCGGAAAACGGCGCCCACAGGCTTGGACAGTCCCTCGGTTACAACTCGCCGAGCGGGTGATATCGCCCGGGCCGCGGCCAAAGGGTGGGCGGCCTGGCGGCGCGGAAAAGGCGCCGCAAGGCTTTGAAATCGCATAAAACGGGCGCGGAAATGGCGCCCGGCCGCGCGGCGGCGGAACGACTAAAGCGGAGCCAGATATTTGAGGGGGTCGACGGGCTGGCCGTCCTTGCGCAGTTCGAAATGGAGCCGCGGCGAGCTGACCGTGCCGCTGTCGCCGGCCTTGGCGATGATCTGCCCGCGCTTGACCGCGTCGCCCTCCTTGACCTGGAGTTCGCTGTTGTCGGCGTAGGCCGTGACGAAGCCGTTCTCGTGGCGGATCAGCACAAGCTTGCCGTAGGTCTTGATCTCGTCGCCGGCATAGATGCACACGCCGTCGCCGGCGGCATGCACCCACTCGCCGATCGCCGCCCGGATATCGATGCCGTCGTTCTCGCCGGTCTTGAACCGCTGAATGATCGGCCCGCGAATGGGCCAGCGGAACTTGTCGCGCGCGACGAGAGAGTCGACCGAAGGCTCCTGTGGGAGCGCCGGACCGCCGGCGAGGCCAATGAGGATCGACGCCGCGGCGGCGCCCCGGACGAAGCTCGCCCTCGCCATTGCAGTGCCCTCAGTGACCTAGCGCTTTGACGATCGAGTCGGTCATCTTCTTGGCGTCGCCGAACAGCATCAGCGTGTTGTCGCGGAAGAAGAGTTCGTTCTCGACGCCGGCGTAGCCCGAGCCCATGCCGCGCTTGACGAAGAGGACGGTCTTGGCCTTCTCGACGTCGAGGATCGGCATGCCGTAGATCGGCGACTTCGGATCGGTCTTGGCGGCCGGGTTGGTCACGTCATTGGCGCCGATCACATAGGCGACGTCGGCCTGCGCGAATTCGTTGTTGATGTCCTCGAGCTCGAACACTTCATCGTAAGGCACGTTGGCCTCGGCGAGCAGCACGTTCATGTGTCCCGGCATGCGGCCGGCGACCGGATGGATGGCGTATTTGACCTCGACGCCCTCCTTCTTGAGCAGGTCGGCCATCTCGCGCAGGGAGTGCTGCGCCTGCGCGACCGCCATGCCGTAGCCGGGCACGATGATGACCTTCGAGGCGTTCTTCATCATGAAGGCGGCGTCCTCGGCCGAGCCCTGCTTGACCGGCCGCGTCTCTTTGCCGCCCGCCGGCCCCGCGACCTCGCCGCCGAAGCCGCCGAGGATGACCGAGAAGAACGACCGGTTCATGCCCTTGCACATGATGTAGGAGAGGATCGCGCCCGACGAGCCGACGAGGGCGCCGGTGATGATGAGCGCGAGATTGCCGAGGGTGAAGCCGATGCCCGCCGCCGCCCAGCCGGAATAGGAGTTCAGCATCGAGATGACGACCGGCATGTCCGCGCCGCCGATCGGGACGATCAAGAGCACGCCAAGCGCCAGCGAGACGAGCGCGACGAGCCAGAAGAACGCCGGCGATTGCGTGGCGTAGAAGAGCCCGATCAGCACGACCAGCGCGACGCCGAGACCGATGTTGATCGCATGGCGCTGCGGCAGCAGGATCGGCGCGCCCGACATGCGCCCGTCGAGCTTGAGGAATGCGATGATCGAGCCGGTGAAGGTTACCGCGCCGATCGCGAGGCCGAGCGACATTTCGATGATGCTTGGCGGATGGATCGCGTCGCCCTCGGCGATGCCGAAAGCGTGAGGCGCGTAGAGCGCGCCCGCCGCGACCAGAACCGCCGCAAGGCCGACCAGCGAGTGGAACATCGCCACCAGCTGCGGCATCGCCGTCATCTGCACGGTGCGCGCGCGCCACACGCCGATCCCGCCGCCGATCGCAAAGCCGAGAAGGACGAGCAGCCACGAGATCACGCTCGAGGGCGGGCTCAGCGCCAGCGTGGTCAGAATGGCGATCGCCATGCCGATCATGCCGAAGCGATTGCCCTGGCGCGAGGAGGCGGGCGAGGAGAGCCCGCGCAGCGCCAGAATGAAGAGGACGCCGGCGACGAGGTAGAGGATGGCGGCGATGTTGGGGTTCACGTCCGTCAACCCTTCTTCTTGTACATCGCGAGCATCCTCTCGGTGACGAGGAACCCGCCGAAGATGTTGACCGAGGCGAGGATCAGCGCGACGAAGCCGACGATGCGGGCGAACGTCGAGCCGCTATCGACCGCGGCGACGCCGACCGAGAGCAGCGCGCCCACGACGATGACCGAGGAGATGGCGTTGGTGACCGACATCAGCGGCGTGTGCAGCGCCGGCGTCACCGACCAGACGACATAGTAGCCGACGAACACGGCCAGCGCGAAAATGGCGAGGCGGAACACGAAGGGGTCGATGGCCCCGCCGGACGCCGCGTGTCCGGCTGCGCCAATCTGGTCGCCGTAGGCGTGCAGCGACTGCGCCGCCTGCTCAGCAGCGTCGGTTGCGGCTCTCAGTTTGGCGATTGCGGCGTCGAGACTGTCCATCCGGCTCTCCGGGGCTTAAGGGGGGCGGGGGCGCGCCAGCCTATTTGGGTTGGAAGTTGGGATGTACGACCGCGCCGCCGCGGGTGAGGCAGGTCGCCTTGACGAGTTCGTCGTCCCAGTTGACCGCGAGCGCCTTGTTCGCCTTGTCGATGAGGGTTTCGGCGAAGGCGTAGAGGTTGCGCGCGTAGAGCGAAGATGCGGTTGCGGCGAGGCGGGTCACGCTCGAATAGCCCGACGATCTTGACGCCGTTCTCGGTCGTCACGGTTTCGCCGGCCTTCGCGAGTTCGCAGTTTCCCCCGCGCTCGACGGCGATGTCGACAATGACGGAGCCGGCGCGCATCGACTTCACCATGTCGGCCGAGATGAGCTTGGGCGCGGGCCGGCCCGGGATTAGCGCAGTCGTCACCACGATGTCCTGCTTGGCGATATGCGAGGCGACGAGCGCCGCCTGCTTGGCCTTATAGGCGTCGGACATTTCCTTGGCGTAGCCGCCGGCGGTTTCAGCCTGCTTGAATTCGTCGTCTTCGACGGCGACGAATTTCGCGCCGAGCGACTCCACCTGCTCCTTGGTCGCCGGACGCACGTCGGTCGCGGTGACGATCGCGCCGAGGCGCCGGCCAGTCGCGATCGCTTGCAGGCCCGCGACGCCGACGCCCATGACGAACAGTCTGGCGGCGGGGACGGTGCCGGCCGGCGTCATCATCATGGGCATCGCGCGGCCGTACTCGGCCGCCCCGTCAATTACGGCGCGGTATCCGGCGAGGTTCGCCTGGCTCGAGAGGACGTCCATCACCTGCGCCCGGGTGATGCGCGGCATCAATTCCATCGCAAAGGTCGAAACGCCGGCCCTCGCCATCGCCTCGATCGCGTCCTGATGGCCATACGGGTCCATCGTCGCGATGACGAGGGCCCCGCTCTTCATGTGAGCGAGTTCCTGCGCGGCCGGCCGCCGGACCTTCAGCACGAGATCGGCGCCGAGCGCGTCGGCCGCCGACACGAGCCGGGCGCCGGCCGCCTGATAGTCAGCGTCAACGAAGCCCGCCTTGAGGCCGGCGCCCTGCTCGACTGCGACTTCCGCGCCGAGCGCGATGAATTTCTTGACTGTTTCAGGGCTCGCCGCGACACGCGTTTCCGCGGGGTCCGTCTCCGCGGGCACTCCAATCAGCATGAAAATTTCCCCACGACCGTCGACGCGCGCCTGGACGGCTGCCGGAATAACCTGGCGTCTTTCCCCGGCGAAGACGCGGCTGATTATCGCAGCGTCAGACTAGCCATAGAGCATCGATGTTCTGCCCGCAACGCGGCCAAAGTCGGGTTCGGCTCCGCGCCGGCTGCCGGCAACTGGCGGTCGCCGCGGCGCCCTCAGCTTTCGCGCCTCAGGCGCGCGCGAGGCCTTCGATCCCTCGCTCGCCTGTCTTGTCGCGGGTTTCGATCGCCTCGACCTTCAGGAGCTCGGCCTGGGCTTCTTCCTGTGCGGCTTTGGCTTCCTCGATCTGACCAGCAAGCTCGGCAATCGAGCTTTTCAAGTTGTCGCGTCGAGCCGAAGCGGCGCGAGCGTAGGTCGGGTAAGCGAAATGGCGCGGATCCGCGATGCCGGCGCGTTTCTCTTCATTGGCAATTTCACGATCGAGTTCGGCGGTCATGCGGGTGAACTCGGCGAGCATCATTTCGATCTGCCGGACGCGGCGGCGCTTTTCCTCGAGTTGAAAGCGCTTCAGGCGAATAAGCGTGTCTCGCGACTTCATTAGGTGCGCTCCATGCAACAGCCACGCAAAAGGGCGTCTTCGCCCACCGATTCCACGACCACGAGACCGGCTGACGATGCAGGATGAAGGTTTCCCATTTCTTACCAGGAAGGGCTCTGGGACCTTCCTCGGGTCGATGGGCGGCTCGCTTCGTCGGACGGCTCGTTAGGACTTCATTTACGCCACTGATCAACAATCCGGGCGACGCCGCGCGTTGAAAATTATTTCTTGTACAACCAACATCGCAGCGACGCCTGTGAATAGGCGACGGAACCATGAGTCCGATGAATTGGTTGGAGACGGTTATTAATGCGTTACTTTAGACAACTAGAATCCGAAAATCGTATATAAAACATGAGTTTAACTTGCGCAGCAATGATCGCCGCGTGGGGGCTTGCGCGAAGGAATCACGATTTGTTAACCAATGGCCGTCAGTCTGCGAATCGAATCAGCCCAAGCCGGAGTCCGGCAGTGCGCCGGCGACGATCAGGCGTGAAAGCGACGTACAAGACCGCGGTCACGAAGCAAAAGGCGAGGCGGGGAGCCTAATTATGCGGGTATTATTGATCGAGGATGATGCGGCGACCGCACAAAGCATCGAGTTGATGTTGAAGTCTGAGGCCTTCAACGTCTACGTTACAGATCTTGGCGAAGAGGGCATCGATCTAGGCAAGCTATACGACTACGATATCATCCTCCTGGATCTGAATCTGCCCGATATGTCAGGCTATGAGGTGCTTCGGTCGCTTCGCGTGACCAAGATCAAGACCCCGATCCTCATCCTGTCCGGCATGGCGGGCATCGAGGACAAGGTCAAAGGGCTCGGCCATGGCGCCGACGACTATCTCACCAAGCCATTTCATAAGGACGAACTGGTCGCCCGCATTCACGCTATCGTCCGGCGTTCCAAGGGACACGCCCAGTCGGTGATCATTACCGGCGATCTCGTTGTCAATCTCGACCAGAAGACGGTCGAAGTCGACAGCGCGCGCGTGCACCTGACCGGCAAGGAATATCAGATGCTCGAGCTGCTTTCGCTGCGAAAGGGCACGACGCTGACGAAGGAAATGTTCCTCAATCACCTTTACGGCGGCATGGACGAGCCTGAACTCAAGATCATCGACGTCTTCATCTGCAAGCTGCGCAAGAAGCTCGCCATGGCGTCGAGTGGGCGCAACTACATCGAGACGGTCTGGGGCCGCGGCTATGTCCTGCGCGAGCCCGCAACAAGCGAAGACCGCATTCCCGCCTGATCCGCGTCTTCTGAGGGTTAACCAGACCTTCGGCAATTGACTCGACAAGCCATTCCGTAAATCAGAAGTATGTGGTATTGTGGCCTCATGACCGGATGGAGGCTGCCTTCAATCACCGCGAGCCGAAAATCGTCAAGGTTAACGGGGCGTCCCGCGCCAGAATCTCCCATAAGCCATTGAAAGATCTTGATTCTCTACTTTTATTTCCTTGTGCGGGTTTTCATTTCCTTGCGCTGGGCCTTCAATTCCTTGCCCCCGGGCCGGACAGCAGGCGGCGACGAAAAAAGGGACGTAACTCCCAAGCCGCCCCCCATTTCTGGCCTCGAGCGGTGTCAGCAGGCGGGTTCCAGTTCGGAATGATTCCGGTCTGCAGGGCGCCCGCAAACGTCACCACGACCTAGCGCGGCAGCACTGTCGAGCCCATCAGCGCCTCGTCGATCGCCGCCGCACATTGGCGGCCTTCGCGGATCGCCCACACGACGAGCGACTGGCCGCGTCGCATATCGCCGCAGGCGTAGACCTTTGGGCGCGAGGAGGCATATCGGACCGTGTCGGCCGCGACGTTGCCGCGGTTGTCGAGCGCGACGCCGAGTTCGGCCAGAAGGCCTTCCTTGAGCGGCGAAACGAATCCCATCGCCAAGAGGACGAGATCGGCCCTCAGCGTGAAATCGCTGCCCGCAACGGGCTTCATCCTATCGTCGACGCGCATGCAGCGGAGACCGGTCACGACGTTCTCGCCTTCGAACGTGGTCGTCGTGACCGCGAAATCGCGCTCCGCGCCCTCTTCGTGGCTTGATGAGGTGCGAAGCTTTAGCGGCCAGTTCGGCCAGGTGAGGAGCTTGTCCTCCGCCTTTGGCGGCATCGGCATGATTTCCAGCTGCGTGACGCTGAGCGCGCCCTGACGAATGGACGTGCCGATGCAGTCGGAGCCCGTGTCGCCGCCCCCGATGACCACGACATGCTTGCCGCTGGCGAGGATCGGTTCGTTCGTGCCGATCGGCTCATTGGACACGCGCCGGTTTTGCTGCGGCAGGAAGTCCATGGCGAAATGAACGCCGCCGAGATCGCGGCCGGGCACAGGCAGATCGCGTGACGCTTCCGCGCCGCCCGCGACCGCGACGGCGTCATGAGCGTCGACAAGGCTCTGGGCGCTGACGTTCTGCCCGACATTGGCGTTGTAGTGGAAAACGACGCCCTCGACGGTCATTTGTTCGATGCGCCGGTCGACATGGCGCTTCTCGAGCTTGAAATCAGGAATGCCATAGCGGAGCAGGCCTCCCGCCTTGGCGTGCTTCTCGTAGAGGTGGACTTCGTGGCCAGCCCGCGCAAGCTGTTGCGCGCAAGCGAGGCCCGCGGGGCCGGAACCTACAATTGCAACCTTCTTGCCGGTTTTGTGGGAGGAGGGCTCAGGCTTCACCCATCCTTCGGCGAAGGCGCGGTCGATAATCGCGCATTCGATCGTCTTGATGGTCACCGGCGTATCCTGGATGTTGAGCGTGCAGGATGCTTCGCAAGGCGCCGGGCAGATTCGGCCGGTGACTTCCGGGAAATTGTTGGTGGACAGCAGGTTGCGCGCTGCTTCCTCCCACTCGCCCCGATAGGTGAGGTCGTTCCAGTCCGGGATCTGGTTGTTGACCGGGCAGCCGGTGTGACAATAGGGGATGCCGCAATTCATGCAGCGCGCCGCCTGGTTCCGGGTCGCCTCTTCGCTGAGCGGCAAAACGAACTCGCGATAATGACGAATTCGGTCCGACGCCTGGGCGTAGCGCCGGTCAGCCCGATCAATCTCCAAAAAGCCCGTCACCTTGCCCATTGCGCTACGCCTCTAAACCCGTCCCGCCTCAATCATGTGACCGTAAGCAGCCTTTCGCGGCGTTTCCCCTCGCAGGGCGTTTCGCCAATTCGCGTCATTCTCCCGCCGCCAGCATCGCCTGCCCGCTCTGCGCCGCCAATTCCGCCAGCGCGCGGCGGTACTCGACCGGCATGACCTTGCGGAACTTGGGCAGATAGGTCTCCCAGTTCTCCAGGATATGCCGTGCGCGGGCCGAGCTGGTGGCCCGGGCGTGGTTGGAGATCAGCTGATGGAGACGCTCTCCGTCGAAGCGGCTCATGTCATGCATCACGTCCACCCGCCCGTGTGACTCCAAATCGCCGCCCGAGTGGAGATGACGGACCATCATCTCTTCTTCGGCGGCGAGCGGCTCGAGTTCGACCATCGCAAGGTTGCAGCGCTGAGCGAAGTTCCCCGCCTCGTCGAGCACATAGGCGATGCCGCCGGACATGCCGGCGGCGAAATTGCGGCCGGTCTCGCCAATGACAACGATGATTCCGCCGGTCATGTATTCGCAGCCGTGATCGCCTACGCCCTCGACAACTGCGATGGCGCCGGAGTTGCGCACGCCGAACCGTTCGCCGGCCACGCCGCGGAAGTAGCATTCTCCTGCGATCGCGCCGTAAAGCACGGTGTTGCCGACGATGATCGACTCCTCTGGCTTCAGCTTCTTCGCCTCTTGCGGCGGGTAGACGACGATCCGCCCGCCGGACAGGCCCTTGCCCACGTAATCGTTGGCTTCGCCCTCGAGCTCGAGCGTCACGCCCTTCGCAAGAAACGCGCCGAAGCTTTGCCCCGCCGTTCCCTTGAATTTGATGTGGATGGACTCGTCGCGAAGCCCCGCGTGCCCGTAACGCTTGGCGATCTCGCCCGACAGCATGGCTCCGGCCGAACGATCCGAATTGCGGATCGAAAGGTCGAGCCGGACGTGCCTGCCGCGCTCGACCGCGTCTTTCGTCTCGGCGATCAGCCGACGATCCAGCACATGCTCGAGGCCATGATCCTGCCCGATGCTGCGAAAGATCGTGTCATTCGGCCACGGTGTCGGCTTATGGAACAGCTTGGAAAAGTCGAGGCCCTGCGCTTTGGCGTGTTCGACCAGCTTCGCCTTGTCGAGCATCTGCCGCTGGCCGATCATCTCGTCGAACCGGCGATATCCCATCGCCGCCATCAGCTCCCGCACCTCCTCGGCGACAAAGAAGAAATAGTTGATGACATGTTCGGGCTTGCCGACGAAGCGCTTGCGCAGGACCGGATCCTGCGTCGCGACACCGACCGGACAGGTGTTCAGATGGCACTTGCGCATCATGATGCAGCCGGCGGCGATCAGCGGCGCAGTGGCGAAACCGAACTCGTCCGCGCCAAGCAGGGCGCCGATCACCACGTCCCGGCCTGTGCGAACGCCCCCGTCGACCTGGACCGCGATGCGGGACCTCAGGCCGTTCATCACCAGAGTTTGGTGCGTCTCGGCAAGGCCGATCTCCCACGGCGAGCCGGCATGCTTGATCGAGGTCAGAGGCGACGCGCCGGTGCCCCCCTCAAACCCAGAAATCGTGACATGGTCCGCCTTGCATTTGGCGACGCCCGCCGCAACGGTCCCAACACCAACCTCCGAGACGAGCTTGACCGAAACCAGCGCCTCGGGGTTGACGTTCTTCAGGTCGTAGACAAGCTGCTTCAGATCCTCGATCGAATAGATGTCATGATGGGGCGGAGGCGAAATAAGGCCCACGCCCTGCGTCGAGTGACGCACTTTGGCGATGACGGCGTCAACCTTGTGGCCGGGCAGTTGCCCGCCTTCGCCGGGCTTTGCGCCCTGCGCCATCTTGATCTGCATCATGTCCGAGTTGACGAGATATTCTGCCGTGACGCCAAAACGCCCCGAGGCGACCTGCTTGATGGCGCTGCGCATCGAGTCGCCGTTGGCCATTCGCTTGTAGCGGTCGGACTCCTCGCCGCCCTCGCCCGTGTTGGACTTACCGCCGATACGGTTCATGGCGATCGCGAGCGTGGTATGCGCCTCGCGCGAGATCGAGCCGTAGGACATCGCCCCTGTCGAAAAGCGCTTAACAATGTCCACCGCGGGCTCGACTTCGGCAAGCGGGACGGGAGCCCGGCCTTCGGTCTCCGCCGTCTTGATGCGGAAGAGGCCGCGGATCGTGAGCAAATGCTCGCTCTGTTCGTTGAGCATTTTGGCGAAGGAGTCGTAGCGGTCGCGAGCGTTGCCGCGCACGGCGTGCTGCAGCAACGATACCGTCTGCGGGTTCCAGCTGTGCGCTTCGCCGCGGACGCGATAGGCGTATTCGCCCCCAACGTCCAAAGACGTCCGCAGGACCGGCGACTCGCCAAATGCTTCGGCGTGACGGCGCCTCGTCTCGGCGGCGATTTCGGCCAGTCCCGCGCCCTCGATGGTGGTCGCCGTGCCGAAGAAGAACTCGTCGACAAAAGCGCGAGAGAGCCCGACGGCGTCGAAGATCTGGGCGCCGCAATACGACTGATAGGTCGAGATTCCCATCTTCGACATGACCTTGAGGAGGCCCTTGTCGACCGACTTGATGAAGCGCTTAACGACCTCGTAGCCGCTGATCGGTTCGGGTAGATCCTTCGCCATCGCGGTCAGGGTCTCGAAAGCGAGATACGGATTGATCGCCTCGGCCCCGTAGCCGGCCAGACACGCGAAGTGGTGGATTTCGCGCGCTTCGCCGGTTTCAACGACCAGCCCGACCGATGTGCGCAGACCCGCCCGGATAAGGTGATGGTGCACCGCCGCAGTCGCCAGGAGCGCGGGGATCGGAATGCGATCAGGACCGACCATGCGGTCGGAAAGGCTGATGATGTTGTAGCGGCCGTGCACAGCGGCTTCGGCGCGCTCGCACAAGCGACGCAACGCCTCCTCCATCCCTTCGGCGCCCCGTTCGACGGCGTAAGTCATGTCGAGCGTCTTGGTGTCGAAAGAATCCTCGAAGTGGCCGATGCAACGAATCTTCTCGAGGTCTTCGTTGGTCAGGATCGGCTGGCGCACCTCGAGCCGCTTCCGTCGGGCCGTGCCTTCGAGATCGAACAGGTTCGGCCTCGGCCCGATGAACGAGACAAGGCTCATAACGAGTTCCTCGCGGATCGGGTCGATCGGCGGGTTGGTTACCTGTGCGAAATTCTGCTTGAAGTAGGTGTAAAGCAGCTTCGGCTTGGACGAGAGGGCGGAGATCGGCGTGTCGGTGCCCATCGAGCCGACGGCTTCCTGGCCCGTCGTCGCCATCGGCGAGAGCAGGAAAGCAAGATCCTCCTGCGTGTAGCCGAAGGCCTGTTGACGGTCGAGCAGCGACACGTCGGTGCGCGAGGCGCGCGGCTCGACAGGGTTGAGCTCCTCGAGCACAATTTGCGTCGACTCAAGCCATGAATTGTAGGGATGGGCGCGCGACAGCGTCTGCTTGATCTCCGCGTCCGAGACGATCCGGTGTTCCTCAAGATCGACGAGCAGCATCTTGCCCGGCTGCAAGCGCCACTTCGCGACGATCTTCTCCTCCGGGACGGGCAGGACGCCCATTTCGGAGGCAAGCACGACCAGGTCGTCGTCAGTGACGAAATAGCGCGCGGGCCTCAGACCATTGCGGTCGAGCGTGGCGCCAATCTGGCGCCCGTCGGTGAACGCGACCGCAGCGGGCCCATCCCAAGGCTCCATCAAGGCCGCGTGATACTCGTAAAATGCGCGCCGCTCCTCGTCCATCAGCGGATTTCCCGCCCAGGCTTCCGGGACCAGCATCATCATCGCATGGCTCAGCGAATAGCCGCCCTGGACAAGGAACTCGAGCGCATTGTCGAAGCAGGCCGTGTCGGACTGGCCCTCGTAGGAGATCGGCCAAAGCTTCGAAATGTCGTTGCCGAACAGCTCCGAGTCGACGCTGGCCTGACGCGCCGCCATCCAGTTGACATTGCCCCTGAGCGTGTTGATCTCGCCGTTATGCGCAACCATGCGATAGGGGTGCGCGAGACGCCACGACGGGAACGTGTTGGTGGCGAAGCGCTGATGGACGAGCGCAAGGGCTGTATCGTAGCGCGCGTCCAAAAGGTCGCGGTAGTACGGCGCGAGCTGGCTAACGAGAACCATGCCCTTGTAGACAATGGTGCGGGCCGACATGGACACCGGATAGTATTCCGCGACTTCCGGGCCGCCAGCCGCATAAACACGATTGGAGATGACCTTGCGGATGATATAGAGCCGACGCTCAAAATCATTTTCCGTAGCGAGATTGGGCGCGCGGCCGATGAAGATCTGCTGCATCACCGGTTCGGTCGCCTTCACGCGTTCGCCGAGCGCTGAATTGTCGACCGGCACATCGCGCCATCCGAGAACCGTCTGGCCCTCCGCGGCCACAACCTCCTCGACAATATCGTGAACCTGCCGGCGGGCCGCGGCATGGCGCGGCATGAAGAATTGCCCGATCGCGTAGTGGCCCGGCTCAGGAAGATCAAACCCAAGCTTCGCGCATTCCGGCGCAAAGAATCCGTGCGGGATCTGCGTGAGCACGCCGCATCCATCGCCGAGCGTCGGATCAGCCCCGACCGCGCCGCGATGATCGAGGTTGGCCAGGATTTGCAGGCCCTTTTCGAGAATGTCGTGCGACCTGCGGTTTTTCATGTCGGCCACGAAGCCGACGCCGCAGGAATCATGCTCATTGGCCGGATCGTAGAGGCCCTGGGCGCGCGGGGTCAGCGGATCCACTCCCGGGGGGACGCGCGCAGCCGCGCCAGCGGGGCTCTGGTTGAACTGGGTCTTAGCGTTCATTTTCCGCTCCCCAAATGGCCGCGATCCTTTCGCGACTGACATTTCCGAATTTTTGAAGGCGTGTCGAGGACAAAACGGATGCGCTTCGCGCAGCCAAGAGGGCGTTACGCGTCGAATTTTTTTCGATCTGTTTTCGTTGTTCGATCCGACGACGCAGGCGAAGTCAGAGCCTCTTTCGCGCAAATGGTCAGCAAAACTGTCCTATCTCGAATACATGCCAGAAATGGTCCCGCGATACAAGCACGAAACGAGCCAATTTTTTCTCCGGCTGCGGGCGGGCTGCAGGTGCGCCTGCCCAATTGCCAATCCATCCCTGCCTGGGGCAATTTGGAGCCCCAAATCAAGCCGAGGCGTCAATGAATTTCGCAAGCGACAATGCCGCCGGCGTCGCGCCGGAGATCCTGGAAGCGATCGCCGCGTCGTCCCGCGTCAACGCGCCGGCCTATGGCGAGGACGACTACACGGCCCGGGCGGAGGCGATGCTGAGCGAAATCTTCGAGACGCGGGTCGCCGCCTTTCTCGTTGCGACAGGCACCGCCGCGAACGCGCTCGCGCTCTCGTCATTGGCTCAGCCATGGAGCGCCGTATTCTGCCACGAGGAGGCGCATGTTCACGACGACGAATGCGGCGCGCCCGAATTCTTCAGTGGGGGGGCGAAGCTGGTCGGCATCCCCGGCTGGGGCGGCAAGATCACGCCTGACGAGCTGCGCGAGACGCTCGACCGGTTTCCGCGTGGGCTCGTCAAGTCCGTTCAGCCGGGCGCGCTCTCGCTGTCGCAGGCCACCGAAGCCGGGACGGTCTACTGGCGGGGCGAGGTCGGGGAGCTTTGCGACATTGCTCATTCGGCCGGCGTCGGGGTGCATATGGACGGCGCCCGGTTCGGGAATGCGATAGTTGCGAGCCAGCTTTCGCCGGCCGACATGACGTGGCGCGCCGGAGTCGACGCGCTTTCACTCGGCGCGACGAAAAACGGCGCGCTCGCTTGCGAAGCGGTCGTTTTCTTCGATCCGGAACAGGCGATGGAATTGGCTTATCGACGCAAGCGCGCCGGACACACCCTGTCCAAGGGGCGTTTTCTGGGAGCGCAGATGGAGGCCTATCTCAAGGACGGCCTGTGGCTCCGGCTGGCGGAGCGAGCGAACCATGCAGCGCAGCGTCTGAGCGAGGGGCTTGCGGCCGCGAGAGGGTTACGGCTGGCCTGGCCGACCGAAGCCAACGAGGTCTTCGTCGTTGCGCCGAACGCGGCGGTTGACGGATGGCGGGCTGCGGGGGCGCGGTTCCACGAGTGGAGCACCCGCTCGTTGGCCCCGGACCAGAGGCCCGGAGATCATGAGCGCCTGGTGCGGCTCGTGACGTCGTTCGAGACCCAGCAAAGCGAAATCGATCAGTTGCTCGGCCTCTACCATGGCGCCTACGGCGGGCGCCGCGCGGTGACGGAAGCGCCGTGACCGCGCCGCAATTTGCGCCAAAGAGTGCCCGCGCCGGTCAATGCTGGAGCATTACATGCCTGTCTCGTACGCGACATCGCGGCGCCTTTTGGCGCGATTGACGCTTGCTGCTCTCCCCTTTCTCGCCGCCGCTTCGAGGGCCGATGCGCAATGGTTCCCGCCGATGGACGCTCCATCGACCCACGAACTGGCGCAATGGTTTCCCCCGATCGGCGCCGCTTCGACGCGCGAGATCGCGGAGCGGCTGAAGGCGGAGGGCTTTGTCCTGATCGGGCCGCTTCGGCGAAACGACACCGTTTATTTGGCCGACGTCAATGCGGGCCCCGCGGGCCGGGAGCGACTGGTGATCGACGCCTGGAGCGGAGAAATCCTCCAGCGCTTCGTCGAGCGGTCGGCGTCTTCGAGGCCGGGCGCCGCCGACCGCTACGCGATAGAAAGGGGCGAATTCGATAGCCCGCCGCCTCTCGGTCCGCCGCCCGCGCGCGAGTTCTTCAACGGTCCCGGCGGCGATGCGAACCTCGCGTATGGCGGACCGGCGAACGCGCGGATTCCCGATGCGGTCGGTCCGGTCAGTCCGCTGGAGCGGACGCCAAGAACGAAGGTCAAGTCGAAGCCGGCGGCGAATAAACCTTCACCCGTCCAGCCAAAGCCGGCGACGGCGGCTCTCCCGCCAGCACAACCGGCCAAGCCGGACGAAGGCGGCGCGACCCCGGCGGTAAAGGACACTTCTGGCGGAGCCGCGGCGCCGCCTCCGGCGCCCGAGGCGTCCCAACAGCCGAGCCCTCCGCCCAGGCCGGACGCCCCGACCACGGCGCCATCGCCCTCTGTTACGCCCGATCAGACCAAGACGGCGACGCCCAATCCCGCGGGAGCGGCGACGTCGCCGAGCATCCCCCAGACTCAGGCGAAGGAGGAGCCGCGCCCGGCTCAGTCGCCGGCCGCCGTTCCCTCCGCGCCCGCGACGACGAAGTCGGGAGACAAGTCGAAGGTCAACGACGTGCCGGTCAACCCGCTCGAATAGCCAACAAAAAGGGCGCCCTTTCGGGGCGCCCTGATTTGGACCGGCTGACCGGCCTTACGCGGCCTGCTTCGTCGTTTCGACGGTCTTGGGCTCGACGGTCTTGCCTCCGTTGATGGCGATCACGCGCGGCTTCTGCGCCTCGGGAACTTCCCTGACCAGATCGATGTGGAGCAATCCGTTCTCGCTGACCGCGCCGGTGACGACGACATGCTCGGCAAGCTGGAAGCGCCTCTCGAACGCGCGAGCCGCGATGCCCTGATAGATGACGTCGCGCTTCTCGTCCTTGGCGGCGGATCCCTTCGAGCCGCGAATCGTCAGCGTGTTGTCGCGCGATTCGACGGTGAGCTCGTTCTCGCCGAAGCCGGCGACGGCGAGCGTGATGCGGTAGGCGTTCTCGCCGGTCCGTTCGATGTTATAGGGCGGATAGGACGGAACGCTCTGCTCCGCGCCGACCGCTTTATCCAGCATCGACAGAAGACGGTCGAAGCCGACCGTGGATCGATAGAATGGCGAAAGATCGTAGTTCAACATAATCACATCCTCCTGATTGAGCGATATGGCGGAAGGCGCCCCATGTGGCTGCGCCTGCCGCTTGCGGTTCCATTGGACCCCGCAGGCTCAATCTGGGGCGAGTTCGCCGCAATTCAAGGGCCCGGCCCTCGCTACAGAAAGCCGCGCTCGGCGGGCGATTGCGCCGCCGAGCGCGGCTCGATATAGCGCAGTCCTTGAGGAGGCGATTGGGCCTCCGATTCATGAGGTGACACATCGCATGCTGAAGTCACAATTGACTGCGGCCGTCTGTGCGGCCGCCTTGTGCTTCGTCGCCGCGGCTTCCGCCGGGGCGGCGATGAACGGGCCGCAGGAAGACGAGCCTCCGAAGCCGCTCCCGCCGCTGCAGAAGAACTTCCCCCTGGATCAGACATGGTCCTTGCGCGAGCTCAACGGCAAGCCGGTGCCCGAGGGTCTGGACGCCAGCCTGAAGATCGACGGCAACCTGCGCGGCTCCGGGTTCACCGGCTGCAATTCGTGGTCGGCGACGCTCTACCCGGTCAAGGATCAGCATCTCGCGGTCGGGCCCTTTGCGCTGACCAAAAAGCAATGCGCCAAGGACGTCATGGCGGTCGAGATTGGGTTCCTGTCGAGCCTGGTCGGCAATCCGACCTGGGACCTCGTCAACGGCGATCTGGTGATCAAGGGACCGCGCGGATCGATGCGGCTCGCGCGCTCGCTCTGAGGGCCGGGCGCCGCCCGTCGGGTGCTGTGGCCCTCATTGGCGGCGCCCGAAACGGGGGGCGCCATTCCCGGGCGCCGATCGTGACTTTTCAAGGGATTGTGGCGCCATTTCCGCGCCGAGCGCCGAGTCCTAAGGCCCCGAAGTGGCGGCGACCAGGCTGACCCCTCCTACGTTGTCGCCCCCGCGAACTTCCCGCTGGCGGCTTGGCCGTCTCTTAGCCAGCCGGGACCAATTAACCATTCTACAATGTTAATACGCAATGCAGGCCAAACGCTTTTGCGAATTAAAGCACGAATCCGTTCAATAGGCAAGAAAATGTCGACTTTTCCGAAATCAACGGTAGGGCCCCTAAAAAAGTGAGGCCGCCCTCGCGCCACGAAGGAACCCCCTCGCGAATACGGCCACACCCGACGCGAGAACCTTAAGGTTCAGGCCCCGCGTCAATCAAACTGTTCAGGGGCAGGTGTCCCAGAAGCCCTGCTGCTGGGACGCGTCGGTATAATACCAGCAGAGGCCCGGCTGGGGCGGCGGGGGCGCCCAGGCGACCGCCGTGCCGGCGGCAATGAAGCCGATGGCCGCGCCGGCGGCGATCGCCCCGCCAGGGGCCCAGCGATAGGGCCGTCCGACCCATGCGCCGCGATAAACCCCGCCATGATAGCCGCCGACGCCACCGACGCGAACGTTCCGGTTGACATTGACGTTGCGGTTAACGTTCCGGTTGACGTTCATGTTGCGGTTGACGTTGTGGTTCATGTTCATGTTCCGGTTCATGTTGTGACCGCCGCGGTGACCGCCGCCGCCGTGGCGCACCACCGCCGCGCCCGGCTCGGTGAGCGCCAAGAGGCAGGCTGCGGCCATCGCCGTTGCGGCCATGAATTTCGAAACCTTCATTGCTGATTGTCCTTCCTGGTTTGCTTTCGCTTTGCTTTTTGGAAACGAGCGCCTTTGCGGCGTCTTATTGCGGGCTCCCGCGCGGGTGAGCTGCTTACTGGTGATCGATGTCGGGCACGTCGAGGGCGGCGTTTCCGCCCTCGAGGTGGATTTCAACCTTGTCGATCCTGCCGTTGTACTTGAACGGCATGCGATCCGCGTAGTCTTCGAGGATGGGCGTGCCACGATCCTCGCCGACGTCGAGGGTTTCGTCGACCGAGTAGATGAACGGCACCGTGTGGCTAATGGTGGTCCTGGCGACTTCGGCGCCGTCCACTTTAAGCACGTAGGCGCCGCCTTTGCCGAATTCCCCCTTCTTACCGTCGTAGGCGAAGTCGACGCTCACGACATGGTCGCCGGGCGCGAGCCTGCCCGGGCCGCTGAGACGGATGCCGTCATTGGGTTGCTGCGTGTTCTTGTATGCCCAGACGGGCTTGCCGTCCAAGATCACCAAACCCCAGCCCGCGAACCGTCCGCCCTGCGTGATGACCACGCCCTCCGCCCCTTCAGCGGGCACGTTGAGCTTTGCGGTGATCGTGAAGGACGTGTTCTTCACCGTCGGCGCGGTTCCCTCGGGAATGCGGACCGTCCCTTGGCGATAGGTGAAATGCGTGCGCCCCCGGGTCAGGCTCGGCCGCTGGAAGACCGCCTGGACGGTCGCCATCGGACTGAAGTTGAGCGGCAGGGCGTTGTTTCGGCCCGCTTCCGCCCACCAAAGCTCCTCCATCTGCTTGAGCTTTTCGGGCATGGCCTTGGCGAGATCGTTCCCCTGAGAAAAGTCCTTGGAGAGGTCGTAAAGCTCCCAGTTGAAGCTTTCCGGCGTGATCCCCTTCGGCTCCGGCTCCCAGGCGAAGACGAGCGGCGTGGTCGAGGCCATCCAGCCATTGTGGTAAATGCCGCGATTGCCGAACATCTCGAAGAGTTGCGTCGCGCGGCGCGTCGGGGCCTTCGCGTCGTCCCACGTGTAGGCCATGGAGACGCCGTCGATCGGCAATTGTTTTGCGCCGTTGATCATGTCGGGCGCCTGCACGCCGGCGGCCTCGAGAATCGTCGGAAGGATGTCGGTCACGTAGTGGAACTGCTCGCGTAAAGTCCCGACGTCCTTGATGCGCTTCGGCCAGCTCATCACCATGGCGTTGCGGGTGCCGCCGAAATGGCTGGCGTAGCGCTTGGTCCACTGGAACGGCGTATCGAACGCCCACGACCACGGCACCGGCATATGGTTGTAGTGGAGCGGCCCGCCGAGCTCGTCCTTGATCGAGTAGAGGTAATCGAAGCTCTCTGCGGCGCCGTTGCCGATGACGCAGACTTCGTTCGCCGTGCCCTGCAGCGTGCCTTCGGCGCTGCCGCCATTGTCGCCCTCGATGAAGATGATAAGCGTGTTGTCGGCAAGGCCCTCCTGTTTGACGGCTTCGATCACGCGCCCGATGTTGTAGTCGTCATAGGCGAGATAGGCGGCGTAGATCTCCGCCATGCGCGCAAAAAGCTCCTTCTGCCTCGCATCGAGAGACTCCCAGGCGGGCATGTTGGCCGGCCGCGGCGTCAGGATCGTATCCTGGGGGATCACGCCAAGCTTCTTCTGGCGCGCGAACGTCTCCTCGCGCAGCTTGTCCCAGCCCTGGTCGAACTGGCCCTTGAACTTTGCGATCCAGTCCTTCGGCACGTGGTGCGGGGCATGGGTCGCGCCCGGGGCGTAATAGGCGAAGAACGGCTTGTTCGGCGCCAGCGCCTGCTGCTGCTCGATCCAATGAATCGCCTGATCGGCGAGATCAGCATCCAGATGGTAGTTCGCCTTGGCCTCTCCGGTCAGTTTCTCCTTGGGTTCAATCGGAGTCGTGTTTTCGAACAGGGTCGGGTTCCACTGATTCACGTCGCCGCCGAGGAACCCGTAGAAATAATCGAAGCCGAGCCCCGTCGGCCACAAGTCGAAAGGCCCGACGGCGCTGCTCTGCCAGGCCGGAACGTTATGATTCTTGCCGAACCAGGCGGTGCTGTAGCCGTTTCCGCGCAGGATTTCCGCGACCGTGCCGGCGCTCTTCGGCATCAGCGAATTGTAGCCCGGATAGCCGAGGCTGCGTTCCATGATGATGCCGGTGTGCACCGTGTGTTGATCGCGCCCGGTGATCAGGGCCGCGCGCGTCGGCGAGCACAAGGCTGTCGTATTGAACTCATTGTATTTGAGACCGTTCGCGGCGAGCGCCTCGAAGGTCGGCGTCGGAACAGGGCCGCCGAACGCGCTGGACGCGCCGAAGCCGACATCGTCGGTGAGGATGAGCAGGATGTTGGGCGCGCCCTCAGGCGCGGAAACAGGCTGCGGAAAGTCCGGCTTGGAATCCTCGGTCGTTCGCCCGATGACGCCTTTGAATGCCGGGTCCGGGTAGGGCAGCACGGAGACGTTCGGCGGACCGGCCTCCAGGCTCGGCGGGCCGGCCTTGACCTCTGGAGCTTTCACGGCCTGCGCCTGGGCGGAGGCCGGCTTCAACCCGAGCGACGATCCGCCGATGGCGCCCGCAAGAGCGGTCTTGGCGGTCGAAAGAAACATTTGCCGGCGGTTCATCGTAGTGCCTTTCTTGTGATCCTAAACTTGAGCCTTCGCGCTCCGGGCGACCGTCCTCTGGCGGGCCGCCAGCGGCGCTTGGGCCTACCTGTCCTGCACGACCTCCGGCAGCTGATACTCGCCCTTCAGCACCTCGGCGCGCGGCTGATAGAGGCGCAGCACGAGATAGAACGGCCCGGCCGGCGCCGGTAGCCAGTTCTTTGCTGCGTCTCCGTCCGGGGCTGTGCGGCGCACGGGAATAGTGATCGAGCCGTCCGCGGCGCTGACGAGCCCTTGCGTATCCGTGCCGACCTTGTAGCGGCCAATCGGATTGTCGACGAGCAGCTTGTCGCCGGCGTTGTAGATCGTCAGCGACCAGAAGGCGTTGACCGGCGGCGGCGAGGCGAATTTGATCGTATAGGCGTTCTCGCCGGTCAGGACCTTGCCGGCGGAATCCGTGTACCGCAGCGGGTACATCGCTTCCTTCTCGCCCTGGCCGCCGAGATACGGGCCGGAAACGAGCGCGCGAAGTGGATAGTCGAAGCCGAAGTAATCGAGCCCGGTCGCCCAGGACCAGCCGTTGCGCTGCACGGCCGCGCTCTGAAACGCCGAGATCGCGACCGACGGCCCGTCCTGAAGCGCGCGCATGAGCCCCTTGCGTCGGGCCGCGTCGAGCTTCGACGGGTCGAACCCGTCCCTGGTCAGGCCGATGCGCGCAAACTGGCCAAACAGCGCCTCGTCCGCCGGCTTGATCGCGTTGGCCTTCACGGCTGCGCCGAGCTGGGTGAAGAAGCCGAACTCGTCGCCCGCGATATCGGGCAGCGGCGGGAGCGCTGCGGTTTGCGGTTTTGCGTCGGCCCTGCTGAACGCGCTCAACGGCGTGAGACGGAATTCTTTTTGCAGCGCGAGGACCGGCGCCACCGCCTCGCCCTGGGTCAACCGCAGCCTCCCCCACAGCCAAATCTTGTCGGTGGCGACGTCAAGCCGGGTGACGCCAGCGGGAAGCTCGCCTTTCCATCCGGGGGGCACAAGCGCGAAGTTTCCTGCGGCCGTGCCCGTCGTGCGGCGGCCAATGTAATGCTCGAGGTCCTGCCACATGTCGAAGACGTCGACGACATAGTAACGGTCGTGCGTGTCAGGAACCGAGAGGACATACGGCTCGGTGAGATCGACGATCGCGCTCATATAGAACGTGTCGTTGTTCGACGTCGGCATGTCCTTCGACGCCGCGGTTGCAAGGTCGCGCGCCCAGCCGATCTCATTCAGCGGAGCGCGATAGCTGGTCGGCGGATTGTTCGCGGGCACGGCTGTATATTGACGCGCTACCCGCTCCATCCGGACCAGCGGATAGCCCCACACGTAGGCCTGAATGCCCTGCGCGTAGGCATCGGCTTCGGCGCCCTGCGCGAGGATTTGTGGCACGACCGGGGTCGTCAACAGCGCGTCGGGGTAGTCATCGGCGGCTGCGGCGCCTGCCCAGAACGCCGCGGCCATGATCGTCGCCGCCAAACGGCCGGGACGTTTGTGGACAGTAATCATTGCTACTGACTTTCTATCGGCCGACCGCAGTGATCTTCGGCGGCTGCCACGTCTGGTTCACGATGCCGTCGTCCGGAAGATACGTCCGGAGGATGAGGAAAAATTGTCCGTCGGGCGCCGGCAGCCAGTTCGCTTCCTTGTCTGCGCCAGGCGAGTCTTTCTGCACGAAGATCGTGAGGCCGCCGTCTGCGTCGGGCTTCATGCCCGAACGGTCGCCTAGCGAGTAGCGGTCGATCGGGTTGGCGACGAGGTTGTACTTCAAATTGTACATGGTCACGGACCAGAAGGCCTTGACCTTCGGTTCGCCGCCTTTGTCGAAATGGATGACGTAGCGGTTCTTGCCGGTCAGCGGCTTGCCGTCGCCATCGACTGAGACGTTCAGATAGGTCGCTTCGACCGGATCGTTGGCGACAAACCCCGCGAGCATCTGCATATCGCGGAAAACCCAGTCGCGGGTCGGGCTCGGCCGTCCGGTCGCCGGCGGCGGATAGTTCCAGCCATTGATGACCTTCTGCAGATATCCGTCGGTGAAGGCTTCGGCTATGATCGCCTTTCCGTCGACGGCGGCGCGGGCGAGCCCGCGTTTCGTGCTGGCGTCCTGCGCTTCGACGTCAAGGCCGGCTCCGATTCCGATGCGCGCAAATTGCTGCAGCATGTCGGCCTCGCGGGCGGGCGGCGGAACTTCGATCATCGCACGGTTGATCGTCTTCCAATCGGCGAGCGGATCGGCCTTCGGGTCGAAGGCTTGCCAGATGACCGCATCTTTGGGCGGGGTCACTTCCGCCTTGCCCCACTGCGACAGAGGCGTGAGCTTGTACTGGTCCTGGATCTTATGCGCGGCCTCCAGATCGGATGCATCTTTCACATAAGTCCGCCCGAGGATCGTCGCCCATGGCGTGGAAGACGCTGGCAGTTGCTGGACGCCAGCGGGAAGCGTTCCTTTCCAGTCTGGCCCGACAATGGCGTAACTTCCCGCCTTGGTTCCCGTCGCGCGCGTCCCGACATAGGCGAAATTGTCGCCCATGAAATCGACGATCTCTATCGTATAGTAGCGGTCCGCGACTTCCGGCACAGTCAGGATGACAGGCTCGTCCTTGAGGTAAACCCACGCGCGCGAGTAGAGCGTGTCGTTGTTGGGGGCTCCGCCGCTCAGATGGGCCGCGTCCTCGACGTGCCGAATGTGATCGAAACGATCCGCCTGCCGATCGAGGGCCTCGGTTCTGAGCCATCGTGCCTCGGGCATGTAGGCCCACGGGAAGGCATAGAGGTAGGCCTGGACGCCAAGGGCGTAGGCATTCTGCTCGCGCCAATCAGCGGGCGTCGACGTGTCGGCTTTCGCCATTTGAGCTTCACCTATATTGGCCAATGCGGCCGCGAGCCCGAGAGCAATCAGCGAGCCCGCAATAGCCTGGCGCCAGGTGAGCGAAGTTCTGTTACGCATGAGTCACCTTCCCTCCGCTCTCGAGGCAATCCGGCGATCTCCGCCGCCGATGGTCGGCCCCTAGCCTGAATTGGAAAGCGGGATTGACCGCCGACGATCAGTCGGGAAAGATTCCTGCGGTCGCTGGCGGGTGCGACGTCGTGTCGCGTCGGCACTTCGCAATGAATGGCTGATATCGACCGCGGACGGTCAATCCGAGGAACCATGCCTACACTGCCCCAGGCGCATGCGATCGTCTCGCGCGAGGGCTGGCTGAGCTTCACGCCGCCGCCATTTCGCCAGACCGTGCTCGCCCGCTGCAAGCTCGAGGCGCTCAAGGCGGGAGCGACGATCTATTCGGTCGGCGATCCGCCGGGCGGCATGTACGGGCTGGTGCGCGGCAGTTTCGCGATCTCCGTCGCGCCCGGCGAACGCGGTCCATATGTTGCGCATTTCGCCAGGCCGGGCACGTGGTTTGGGGAGGCGGCGGCGTTCACGGAGCAGCCGCGGCGAATCAGCCTCGCGGTCACGCGGGACTCCAAATTCCTGCATTTGCCTCTTCCCGCCATCCGGGAGATCGTGACGGCCGATCCGGGCGCCTGGCGATTTTTCGGCCTCGCGGCCATCGCTCATAATGACACCGCCATCGGCGCAGCGGACGATCTCCTGATCCGGGATCACGTGAAGCGCAGCGTCGCCGTGCTGCTGCGCCTCGGCGGCTGCCGCTACAGTACGCCGCAGGGGTCGATGTCGATCGAAATTGACGTCAGCCAGGAAGACCTCGCCGTCATGACCAATCTGGCGCGCACGACTTCAGGCACGGTGCTCAGAACGCTCGAAGCCGCGGGACAAGTCAAAGTCTCCTACCGGCGCGTTCGCATTCTGGCGCCGGACGCGCTGAGGGCCATGCTGGAAGGTTGACGAAGGGCCGAGACGGCCGCGGGGCTACGAGACCAAACGGGCCTGCTGAAAGTTGGCGGAAGAGCGCTCCAGCGGTGTCCGCAGACCACGCTGTGTCAGGTTCGTGGGTTCGGCTGGCGGCCCGATAGCGCGGGAGGCGGAACTCGTGGGTGTTGGGCCTCTACTCGCCGTCGAGCAGCCCAACAAAAAAGACCCCAGACGCGACCGCCAAGAGGTCGAACATGTCGCCGACGGCGCTGCTCACAGGCACGACCACGCCAAAACCGATGGCGAGCATTGTCAGGCATATCAGGCCGGCGCCCGCAATCAGCGAGGCCCTCATCATTGCTCTCGCCTCTTTCCAAT
The DNA here is from genome assembly GCA_963787135.1 of uncultured Alphaproteobacteria bacterium. GTDB lineage: Bacteria > Pseudomonadota > Alphaproteobacteria > Rhizobiales > Beijerinckiaceae > Roseiarcus. Next base: position 78,293 of record CAWBBW010000010.1, read on the forward strand.
GGGCTTCTTGGTCAGGAGCCGATATGCAGCGAAAACTCGCTCCGCCTGCCGCGGTCGTCGGGTCGAAAGGCAGTCGCTTGCACTTCCCCACCTTGATCGGCGCTCGACATCTTTGCGACGATCAAACTGGAAGGCGCGCCCTTGTCATCGGGATGCCGATGAAATCGGGAGACCAATTTTCTTTTGAGCTGCTTCCAACTCCCTACGATTCGATCCGGGTTCATCAACACCTCCTGCTTCGCGGCTTTAAGCGCGTTGAGAGGATATCGGCTGGTTCAAAGAAGAATTGAAACTCACTCATGCGGCGCGTCGGGGTCGCGGCGAACGCCCGGCGCGGCTTGACGAAAATCGGCGGCGCAGGAGTGCGCTCAACATTTTGCAATTCCAGCGCCGCCAGTTGAGCGCTGGCTCAGAACCAACGCCCGCGTCCGTAGAAGCCGAACCCGCCGAACAGGAATATCACGACGACGATGATCAATAATGTATTCGTGTCCATGGCCATAACCTCCTCAAGAGTGATCGGCGCGACACGGCAGATTTTTCCCGTGTCAGCCTGACTGCGGCGACCATGGTCCAGAAATCGACGCCGCCATAGGCTCGGAAAACACCCAGCGTCGGGGGCAGGGGGATGAGTAGATTCCGACCCTTACCCGCCGGCTGAGTTGGGAACTATCTGGAGACGAGCCACGGCGCTGCGCCGATATCAGGAGGTTTCGATGTTCAGAACAATTATTGGTCTTTCGGCTGCCGCGTTCATGCTCGCCTCATCTCAATTTGCCCTCGCCGACCAGAACGGTTTGGTCACGGGCGCGGTCGGAGGCGCAGTCGCAGGGGCGGTCGTTGGCGGTCCGGTCGGCGCGGTCGTGGGCGGCGTCGGCGGCGCAGCGATTGGAAACTCTGTGACCAATCACAGGCACTACCATCGCGGCTATGCCTATCATCCCTATCATCACCACTATCATCAGTACTGAGAGATCGCCGACAGTCGGCGCGAGCGCGCCTCGAAGTCCAGGATTGGCACAATCGGATTCGCCTGCGCCTAGGCGCTACGCGATGCGTCGAATACGATCTGGTCGTAGGCCCAAAGGCGTTCGAAGAAGCGCAGCGCCCGGCGCTCGGAATCGCGCTCGTGCGATGCAATCTGCAGGATTTCGCCGAGCGTGCGGTTTCCATCGATGGCGCCGAGCAGCCTGTCTTCAAAAGCGTCGACGGTGAGAATTAGATCAGTGAATGTGTGCGACTGGTTGATCAGCACCGCCACGCTGCCTGGAGGCAGACGCTCCCGAACGCACACCGTCCATGGCAGCGCGATGGGGACGTAGCCGCGCCAGCGATCGCCGATGAATGTGATCGGCTGGCTCTCGCCGGCGCCGTCGTCGCGGTAGGCAATGAAACCGTGCGACACCATCGTTCCGCGGAAAAGCTCGACGGCGGCGTGCTGCTGCCGGGGCGGCAGCGCGGCCACGCGCGAAGCGTGCGGGCTCGTCGCCAAAATTCCGCATTGCGCGAGGTAAGGCGCCTGCTCGATCCAGCGACCGAAGGTGAGGCCGCATCGATCGAGCCAGGCATAGACCTCAGGCACGGTGTAGGCGCGATCCTGGGGATGGAGAAGCGCGTCCGCCATCGCTTCCGGACGCCAGAAATCCTTCGACCGGCGCAACAGCCCCGAGATCGGGTGGTCCGCCGGCAGGGCTTTGAGCGCCGCGCCGAGAGTTTGCAGATCCGTCGCGGTCGGATCGATTTCGAGCAGGCGGCAATACTCCTGCATCATATAGATGCCGGCTCGGCCGTAGCTCGCGTAGACCATGAGGCGCATCGCGCCGCCCTGCCGCAGGACGTCGCGAAGGGCGCGAAGGCCGGAGTCCGGATCGTGCAGATGGTGCAGCACGCCGGTGCAGACCACGAGGTCGAAAGACCGGCCAATCTCCCTCACGCGCTCGATCGGGAGCCGATGCAACTCGAGATTCCCGAGCCTGTATTTACGCTGAAGGTCGCGCGTATGGCGAAGGCTGGCGTCGCTTATGTCGATCGCCGTGATGCGAGCATCGGGCTCGCGCAGCGCGTATCTCGCGGCTTGCGACGTGCCGCAGCCGGCGATCAGGATGTCCCGGTTTCCCGTCGGCTCTTTCGCCGGCCACATCAGATGAAACTCGGCCCGGCGGCGAAGCGGATTTTTGTAAAGGTCGCGATGGGCGTCCAGATTGGTCAGCGGCGCCGGGTAGGGCATCTTTTCGTAGAAGTCGCGGACTGCCTCGCTGCGGCTCAACCTCGGCCCTCCAGCTCTGCCCCTCGACCGAGAGGTTGCTCACCTTTCGGCTTGCAAACCTCGACGGACGCGTTGTCCGCCGAGGATATCCGCTCAAATCAGTCTAACGACCGCCTGGTCATACATGGCCGCCGTGACTCGACACCTGCGCCAGCACCGCATCCAGGTTGAACGAAGCTGGCTTCTGGCGCGGCGGGAACTTGGCGAAGTTCTCGATCTGCGACGCGACGACAGCCTGCATCAGATAAAGCTGCGGGACGTGATCAACCATCCAATCGAAGTAGGTGTTGGAGTTGAAATCGGCGCGTTCGAACGGGTCGCGGCGCAGGTTGTAGATCAGCGGGACCCTCAGCTTCACCAAGGGCTGCGCCCAGGCCATCATCCTCGTTGCGGTCTGTATCGCCAGGTTGAATTTATAGTCCCCGACTCTGACCGCCATGACTTCGCCGTCGTCGCTGAAGTACATGATGGCGTTTCTCGGACTCTCCTTCACCGCCCCGGTCACATAGGGGATGATGTTGTAACCATCGAGATGGACCTTGAAGGTCTTTGCGCCGACCGTGCAGCCGTTGAGGAGCTTTTGGGTCACGTCCGGATCGCCAGCGGCGGCGAGCAGGGTCGGGAACATGTCGATGTGAGAGATGATCCCATTGAAGACCGAACCGGCCTTGATCTTGCCGGGCCAGCGGAGAAACGTCGGAACGCGCCACGCGCCTTCCCAGTTGGTGTCTTTCTGCGCTCGGAACGGCGTGTTGGCGCCATCGGGCCAGGTGTCATTTTCCGGGCCGTTGTCGGTGGAATACATGACGATGGTGTTGTCGGCGATGCCCAGTTCGTCGAGCTTGTTCAAAAGCTCGCCGACCTGCTCGTCGTGGGTGACCATCCGGTCGCTGTAATCGTCCTGCCCGCTCTTGCCGCGGTTCTTGTCGGCGAGATGGGTCCGGAAATGCATGGCGGTCGAATTGTACCAGAGGAAGAATGGCTGCTCGGCCTTGGCCTGTTTCTCCATCCAGGAAAGAGCGCCGGCGGTGATCTCCTCGTCGATCGTTTCCATGCGCTTCTTGGTCAGCGGGCCGGTATCGGTGATCGTCTGGCCACCCTTCCCATCGGCGAGGCAATGGAGCACGCCGCGCGGTCCAAACTTCTTCTTGAATTCCGGATCCTTGGGATAGTCCGGCAGTTCCGGCTCTTCCTCGGCGTTGAGATGGTAGAGATTGCCGAAGAATTCGTCGAACCCGTGCACGCACGGCAGAAATTCATCGCGGTCGCCGAGATGGTTCTTGCCGAACTGACCGGTGGCGTATCCGAGCGGCTTCAACATTTCCGCGATAGTTGCGTCTTCCGCATGCAATCCGACCGTGGCGCCGGGCATGCCGACTTTGGTCAGGCCGGTGCGGATCGGGTTCTGACCGGTGATGAAGCACGCGCGGCCGGCCGTGCAGCTCTGCTGGCCGTACCAATCGGTGAAGGTCGCCCCTTCATACGCGATGCGGTCGATGTTGGGGGTCGGGTAGCCCATCATGCCACAGCTGTAACGGCTGATATTCCAGTATCCGATATCGTCCCCCCAAATGATGAGGATATTTGGTTTGTCAGACTTGGCCATGCGGCGCTCCTTGGATCTTCACCTGGATGTTCTAAATTGTCGTTCGGTCGATGTCTCCTCTCCGTGCCTCGTTATACCAGACGCAACAGCACAGCGAAAAAGGCGAAGATTCCGATGAGGGCAAGGACGATCGCCACCGCGAGCAGCGGCGTTGCCTTTCCCTCTCGCGTTACACCCGCGATCACCGCAAAGTTTCCGCTCCAGAGGTAACGAAGCCCCCAATGGTACTCCCAGATCGCTATCACCAGCGCCATGACGCCGCAGAAGATTAGCGAAAGGCCGAGGTACCGCGACGCATGGGGAAAATAGGGGGAGCGACTCCCGGCGTCTCCTGGATGCGCGCGAAAAACTGGACGATCGTGAAGCCGAAGCCGATCAAGGCCGTGGCCGTGCGAACCCACGACATCATCGTTCTCTCGACGCTGAGGCGGGTGCGCAGCCAGGAGAAGTGATCTGAGGCGGTGGCCTTGACCTCGAACCGGTCTGGAATTGCGCCTGTGCCTGGATCGGCCATACCTGTCTCCTTCTTTGCGACGAATGTGGCCAGGCAAATTTCTTCGGCCAGCCAAACTCGCTTCGATCGCTGCGACGACCGCCGCCGCGGCGCGCGGTTCTTGCGCTAGGCTGCGCTGACGACGGTCGCGGGCGCGCCTTCGTGCGGCTCGAAGGCGATGCGGCGCCTGTGAAATGCGTTCAGCGTCGAGCGATGTCCGATCGACACCAGCGTTGTGTTGGGAAGCGCTTTGGCGATCGCGCGATAAAGGTCGGCCTCGCTCTCTTCGTCGAGCGAGGCGGTCGATTCGTCGAGGAACAGCCAATCGGGAGCCGCGAGCAGCGCTCGCGCAATCGCGAGGCGCTGCTGCTCGCCGCCCGAGAGCCGCATCTGCCAGTTGTCGCTTTCGTCGAGGCGCTCGACGAGCGCGGGCAGGCCGACGTGATAGAGCGCGTCGCGCAGTTGCGCATCGGAGAAACTCGAGCTCGCGGCCGGATAGGCGAGCGCCTCCCGCAACGGGCCGATCGGAATATAGGGTCGTTGCGGCAAGAGCATGAGCCTGGCGAAAGCCGGCTGCTGGATTTCGCCCGAGCCGAACGGCCACAAGCCCGAGATCGCACGGAAGAGCGTCGATTTGCCGACGCCTGACGGACCTACGACCAGCGCCGACTCCTGCGGGATCAGCGCGAGATCGCCGATATGCGCCAGCTTGCGTCCGTCAGGTAGCGCGAGGTCGACGTCGGGAAACGAGAGGCTCGGCCCGCTTCCCGGAGCGGCGGTCAGACGCGGCTCCTTTTTTTCGTCCGCCAGCGTCTTGTCGAAGGAATCCTCGAAGGTCGTGAGACGCGCGATTGCAGAGCTGAAATCGGCGAGGCCGATATACCTGTCGACGAAGAAGTTCATCGCGCTGTTGACGTTGCCGAACGCGTCTGCGGACTGGCTGAATCGTCCGAAGTCGACGATCTTCATGTAATAGAAGGGGGCGATGACGACGTAGGGGATGATGACGGAGATCTGGCTGTAAAACTGATTGAAGGCGATGAGCCACGTGCGCACATGGATGATGCGCCGGATCGTGCGGAACACGTCGTCGAATACCGTCCCGGCCCGCTCGATCTCCCGATTCTCGCCCTTGAGAAGCGCGATCTGCTCGCTGTATTCGCGAACGCGCGCGAGGTCGAAGCGGAAGTTCGCCTCGACCGCCTGCTGGCGAAAATAGAGCTTCGACAGGCTGCGGCCGATGAGCTGGGTGATGCCGGTCGCCACGACTGCGTAGAGGACGGCGACCCAGAACAGGAAGCCCGGAATCTCGACGCCGAAGATCGGCGCTTTTAGCGCGCTCGATATGCCCCAGAGAATGACCGAGAAGGATACGAGGTTGGTCGCCGAGGAAATAAGCTGAATCGTATAATTGTAGATGCCCACGTTGCCTGAGTTCGAGCCGGTGCCGCTGCCGTTGATGAAGCTGCCGACGTCCTGGGATATGCGCTGGTCGGGGTTGTCGGTGTTGTCGGTGTTGAGCGCGAGCTTGTAATGCATCGAGTGAAGGAGCCAGCGCGAGGTAAAGGACGCGGTCATCCAGCGGCGCCATTGCAGCACGAAATTCGACGCGACGAAGAATTCGATGATCCCCGCGACGATGGCGATCGTTGCGAGCGGCACGAAAACGACCATGAGCTGATACCAAAAGGCGACGCGATGCGCCTCGTCGGCGACCTGGATCGCGTTGCCGAAATCCCTTTGCCAGAAGTTGAACCTCAAGCTCACTGCGACCTGGAACTGGTTGATGAGGATGAGGAAGAAGACGTTGATGCGGGCATAAAGGTTCTGCCGGAGGATCGTCGGCGGGAGCGGCCACGGCCGGATCGAGATCGGAGTCCGCGCGGCGAAGAACGGATCGGCGATCCGCATCATCTTGCGCACCAGCGGAATATGCGAGACCGCGAAAATGACAATCACGAAGATCGCCGTCGCCAGCGGCAGATAGCGGGGCAGTTCATACTCCTCGTAGGCGTGCGGCCAGTAGCCGAGGAGGGCGACGAGGTCGGCTATCCCGAACAGCACCGTTTCGATCGCAAACAGGTCCGCAAGGATCGTCAGAAACGTCGACAACCTCCACGACGGCATGGACGCGACCGCGGCCAGCGCCGAAGCGCCGCCGATCATGAGCGTCATGCCGTCTTCCTCATAGGCGCCGATCACGAGCGCGAGGACGGCGAAAACGGCGAGACTCAATAGGCGCATGGGCTGGAAACCTGAGCAGAAGGAGGATCGCGCACTAGCAGACCGACGGCGGCAATAGAAGGGCGGCCGGCCTCGCGAAGATGAAATGTTGGCAAGGTTGCGCGCCGCTGCGAGTGGTCGAGATCAAATGCCTGGCGCCTGACTGACCGGCCTTCTGGGGAATTTCAGCCGTGCGAGCACAACGCCGTGGAAAGACGCAATGCGCAGATAGCGAGGGCGCGCAACGCGAACGTCTCCGCCAGTCCGCCGTCAGAACGCTACCGGGTCACTGGCGCTGGCGCGAGCTGGCTTTCCTTCGTCCGATCGGCGCGAGCCTGCCGGAGGCGGACCAACTGCTGGTCCGCCAGAACGCCGATCAATATGACGGCGCCCATCACTGCGAAATTCAGGGAACTCGGGATTCCGAGCAGATTGACCAGGTTTTGCAGGACCTGGAGCAAAACCGCGCCCAGTACGATGCCCATAATCGAACCTTCGCCGCCGCGTAGCGAGCAACCGCCCAGCACGGCGGCGGCAATGCCGTAAAGCTCGTAAAAATTGCCATGCGAAGCGGGCGATATCGACCGCGTGTACATCGTCAGGAAGATCGAGGACACGCCGGCAAGCGCGCCGCAAATGACGTATGCCGCGACGATCACCCGGTTTGTCGAAATTCCGGAATAGCGGGCGGCCTCCTCGTTTTTCCCGATCGCGAACAGATAGCGGCCGAAAACGGAGCGGTGGAGCAGCACGCCCATGATCGCCGCCGTCACAAGAAAAATGACGAAAGTATGCGGTATGCCGTAGCTTCTTCCCGTGGTGATCCATTCCAGCCCTGGGAAGGTCTGACCAAATTCGAATCCGGCAGTGCCATCGTTGGTGTACCAGCGGGCGACGCCCCGATAGATCAACAATCCGCATAGCGTGACGACAAAGGGCTGCAGACGCATTCGCGTCACCAGCAGGCCGTGCACGCAGCCGAGGATGACGCCCAGCAGAACGATCAAAATGGACGCCAGGAGCCATGGTAGGTGGTACGTCACCAGCAGATCGACGAAAACCACTCCGAACAGGGCGAACTCCGAGCCGATGGAGAGATCGATTCCGCCGGTTATGATCACGAATCCTTCGCCGATGGAAAATAGTCCGAACAGTCCGACGAGATTGGCCGTATTGGCCAGATTGACGGGCGAAATGAACCGCGGATTGAGAATCGCGACGACCGTGCCGACCACGAGAATAAGGAGAAATAGCCCGAGGTCCTTTTTCAACATCAAACCGGACTTCGAATCATGGCCGCGACCGACGGCGAGTCTCATCACGTTTTCCTCGCTGAACTGGTCGCGCGTCAGCGTTCCGCTGATCGCCCCTTCCTGCATGACGACAATCCTGTCGCTCACGCCGATAACCTCCTCCATGTCGCTGGAGATCATCAAAATTGCGACTCCCGAATCGGCAAGAGCGCGCATGAGCCCGTAAATCTCCGATTTTGATCCAACATCGATGCCCCGCGTGGGCTCGTCAAACATCATAACTTTGGGCGTCATCGACAGCCACTTCGCCAGCACGACTTTTTGCTGGTTTCCCCCCGAAAGCGTGCCGACAACTGTTTCGACCGACGCCGTCTTGATATTCAGGGATTGACGTTGGCGTAATGCGTTCTCCCTTTCCTCCGACAGGTCGATGATCAGGTATTTGGAAAAGGCCCGGAGGTTCGCCAGCGAAATGTTTTCGGCCACCGAATCCTCCAGCACCAAACTGCAGCGTTTACGATCCTCCGGGACCAGATAGATGCCGTGCGAGATGGCGTCGCGCGGCGAATTAATGGACACCGGTGCGCCGTTCAGCCGGATTTCGCCTCCAAGCGCGGCGTCGATCCCGAATACGGTGCGCGCAAGTTCGGTCCTGCCAGCGCCGATAAGTCCGGCCATGCCCAGGATCTCGCCTGCTCGCAGGGAAATGCTGAGGGCGTCCTTCGGATGGGCGGGAGTTTTCAGCCCGATAACCTCCAGCACGTGTTCCCCTGGCGGCGACCTCGGAGCGATGTAGAGCGATCTGAGGTCCCGGCCGATCATGAGCCGTATCATCGCGTCATGGTTGATCTCGGCGCGGTCAAGTTCGCCGACGACGGAGCCGTCTCGCAGGACCACGACCCGATCGGCGCATTGCTCGACTTCATTCAGGCGATGGGTGATGAAAATGACGGACACTCCGTCCGCCTTGAGTTCGCCGATGACGCGCATCAACCGATCCGTCTCGGCCGAGGTGAGGCTGGATGTCGGCTCGTCCATGATCACGATGCGGGCGTTGAGAGAAAGCGCCTTGACGATCTCCAACAGCTGCCGTTGCGCGATCGACAGATCCGAAACCAGATCATCGACGTGAAAGTCCACGTCGAGGCGTTTGAGCAGCGGATCGACGATGCTCCGCGTTTTTTTGCGATCGACCAGCTTGAGAGGGCCGCCGTACACAGGCTCCCTGCCGATGAGGACGTTAGCGCCAACGTCGAGATTGTCGAAAATATTGAGCTCTTGATGAACGAAGGCGATGCCGCTGGCCATGGAATTGGCGACGTCGAGCGATGCGCTTTCTTTCCCGCCGATCTGAATGGCGCCGCTGTCAGGCTTGACCACGCCGCCAAGTATTTTCATCAGGGTGGATTTGCCAGCCCCATTCTCGCCAATCAAGGCGAGAACTTCGCCTTTCCAAACCGACAGGCTCACGCGATCGACCGCGCGGACGCCGGGATAGCTCTTCGAGATGGCGGTGAGTCGGAGAAAAGGATCGCTCAACGTCGGCCCCGATAGGACGCGGGCGCTGCGCCGAAGCGCAGCGCCTATGCAAGAAAGCCGAGCTATCGCAAAACGACGATAATCCCGTCGATGCTCACTTCTTCCCTTGTCGGTCCTTCAACTCGGCCCAGAAGGCGTCGACGTTCGATTTGTCGATGATCTTGGTCGGAATGATGATGAGGCCATTCGCAGGAATGAATGATTTGTCGCCTTCCAGGTACTTGGCCATGTCCTTCATGCCTTGGTAGCCCCATTCGTACGGCTGCTGGACGACGGTGGCGGCAATCGTGCCCTCCTTGACTCCGCCGAGCGTGATCGGGTCTTCATCGAAGCCAACGATGGTGATTTTGCCGAGCTTGCCGGCCTCCTTCAGCGCCTCGTAGATGCGGGGCGTGTTGTAGGAATAATAGCCGACCATGCAGTCGATCTCGGGATGGGCGGTCAGCGTGTCCTCGACATTGCGCTTGGCGCGGGTCTGGTCGATGTCGTCACCGCGGACGTCGACCAGCTCGATCTTGGAGCCCTTGATCGTGTCCTTGAAGCCTTCGATGCGCTCGCGCGCATTGTCGGCGCCGGGCAGACCGACGAAGCCCATGCATTTGCCGCCATTTGGCATGGCCTTGAGCGCGATCTCGCCGGCCTGCTTGCCAGCGTCGACATTGCTGGAGCCGATATAGGCGACACGGCTGCTCTTGGGAGCGTCGCTGTCGGTGGTGAACAGCGCCACCTGCTTGCCGATACGGTCGAGCGCGTCACCCATCGTCTTCGGATCGACTGCACTGACCATGATGCCCGAGACGCCGGCGGCGACGAGATCGTCCATTAGCCGGGTCTGGATCGCAGCCGACGATTGCTCCGGATATTTGAAGGTGAGGTTGTAGTTCGGCAACTCGCCCTGGGCCTTCTTGACCCCGGCCTCCGCCGCCTTCCAGAAATCCGAGGCGCCGTTCACAACAAACGCCAGCGTCTTCTTATCCGCCGCCTGCGTCGATCCGGCGAAGGCGAGTAGGGCGCCGAGCATGACGCCAGACAAAATTATGCGTTTCATCCCATATCCTCCCTGAGACATCCGAAGCAGCACTTGATTGGCTGTTGAACTCTTGCACCGAACGAAAGTGATCAACCCCCGGCGAACAGTTTCATTCTTGTTGCAGGTTAACGTATCGACGCGCCGCGCGAGGGTCAAGCGTGTGTCCGAGAAGTCCGCCGCCGTTACCAAGAACCCATTTCCGCAAATCGAGGCTTGGACTGTCGCGGTCCGAAACGGCGCTAAACGTCGACCCGCGTCGTTCGCATCGCTCTGGACGGCCTTCCCGTGCGCTCAGAATCAAGATTTCCGCTCTCCGGGCGCGTCCCGGTAGCGCAGCGCGTCGACAATCAGGGCGAACGCGGGCGAAGACTGGCGGCGGTGCGGATAATAGAGGTGGTATCCCGACCAGGGCGCCGACCATTCTTCGAGGGCCTGCTTGAGACGGCCCTTGGCGAGATGAGGCTCGGCGAGATCCTCCGGCACATAGGCGAGCCCGAGCCCTGCGAGCGCGCCGTCGAGAGCCTGAAAGACGCTGCTGAAGACGAGTTGGCCTTCGACCCGAACCCTCAGTTCGCGGCCGTCCTTCTCGAACTCCCAGGCGTAGAGTCCGCCGTAGGTCGGAAGACGCAGATTGATGCAGTTATGACCGATGAGATCCTGCGGCGTCTTCGGCGGCGGCCGCTTGGCGAAGTAGGACCTGGCGCCGACCGCGACAAAACGAACGTCGGGCCCGATCCGCACCGCGATCATGTCCCTCGCGACCTGCTCGCCCAAGCGCACGCCCGCGTCGTACCGCTCGGCGACAATGTCGGTGAGCCCATAGTCGATGACGAGCTCGACCTTGATGTCCGGGTAGTTCGGCAGGAACTTCGCCAGCTTCGGCCACAGAAGCGAGTGGATTGCGTGGTCTCCCGCGGTGATCCGAATCGAGCCGGCGGGCTTCTCGCGAAGCGCACTCAACGCCTCGAGTTCGACCTCGATCCCCTCCAGACGCGGAGCTATGCTGCGCAGCAGACGCTCGCCTGCTTCGGTGAGCGAGACGCTGCGCGTCGTGCGGGTGAGAAGCCTGACGCCGAGCCGGACTTCGAGGCCGCGAATGGTCTGACTGAGCGCCGACTGCGACACGCCGAGCTTCGCCGCCGCCCGGGTGAAATTGCCCTCGCGCGCGACGGCGAGGAACGCGGCCAGATTGTTCAGGTTCTCCGGCATTCATAAGTCCTACTTATAAGAGCATACGGATAATACCGTCTAATTGCTTGCTCATATGCGCGCTAGATAGGGCGCAGTCGGCGCCCGCGCCCGAATTGGAGGAAAACGATGGAGATCAAGCGAAGCGGCTCCCAGCCCTCCGGCAAGGGACCGGGAGAATGGTTCACCGGCACGGTCCGGATCGACCCGCTCTTCAGTCCGCCAGACCCTGCCCGCGTTGCCGGAGCGCTGGTCACCTTCGAGCCGGGCGCCCGCACGGCGTGGCACACCCACCCGCTCGGCCAGACCCTGATTGTTACGGCCGGCTGCGGCTGGGTTCAGCGCGAGGGCGGTCCGATCGAGGAAATCCGCCCTGGCGACGTCATCTGGTTTTCGCCCGGCGAAAAGCACTGGCACGGCGCCGCGCCGACCACGGCCATGAGCCATATCGCCATTCAGGAGAAGCTCGACGGCAAGGCCGTCGACTGGATGGAGAAGGTAAGCGACGAACAGTACCGGCGGTGATCGTCACCCGCAACTTCGAACGAGGCGAACAGCCATGCAGAAGCGCACACTTGGAAAGAGCGGCCTGGAAGTTTCCGCAATCGGCCTCGGCTGCATGGGAATGAGCCAAAGCTATCCCCCTCTGCCAGACAGGAACGCAATGATCGGCTTCCTTCGGGCAGCCGTCGAACGCGGCGTTACATTCTTCGACACCGCCGAGGTCTACGGCCCGTTCACCAATGAAGACCTGGTCGGCGAAGCGCTTGCTCCCGTCCGTGAGCAGGTGGTGATCGCCACCAAGTTCGGGTTCAAGTTCGGTCCCGACGGGAAGCCGATGGGCGTGGACAGCCGGCCGGAGCACATCAAGCAGGCCGTCGAAGGCTCGCTCAAGCGGCTCAGGACCGACGTCATCGACCTCTATTATCAGCACCGGGTCGACCCCAACGTGCCGATCGAGGATGTGGCCGGAGCGGTCAAGGATCTGATCCGCGACGGCAAGGTCAAGCACTTCGGCATGTCGGAGGCGGGTGTGCAGACGATCCGCCGCGCGCACGCAGTCCAGCCGGTGACGGCGCTGCAGAACGAATACTCGTTGTGGTGGAGGCGTCCCGAAGAAGAAGTGCTGCCCGCGCTCGAGGAGCTCGAGATCGGCCTTGTGCCGTACAGCCCGCTCGGCAAGGGCTTCCTTACCGGCAAGATCACCGAAGACAGGACCTTCGCCAGTACGGATATCCGCAACACCATCCCTCGCTTCACGCCGGAGGCGCGGAAGGCTAACCAGGCTCTGGTCGATCTCCTTGCCGACATCGCGGGACGGAAAAAGGCGACGCCGGCCCAGATCGCGCTCGCATGGCTGCTGGCCCAAAAACCATGGATCGTGCCCATCCCCGGCACGACGAAGCTCAATCGCCTCGAGGAGAACATAGGGGCGGCGTCCATCGGGCTCACCCCCGACGATCTCAAGGAGGTCGAAATCGCGGCCTCAAAGATCACGATTGAGGGGGCTCGCTATCCCGAGCATCTGGAGCGGATGACCGGTCTCTGAGTCGCTGTCTCTCTACTCAAAGGAAGCCGGCCCGACCAAGAAGGAGAGCGCATCATGTTGGGAACTATTCTCTATGGAGCACGCGACGTGCGTTGCGAGGAGGTCCCCGAGCCAAAGATAGTCCGTCCGACCGACGCCATCGTGCGGCTGTCGGCGACCTGCATCTGCGGATCCGATTTGTGGCCTTTCCGAGGTCTGAACGACGTTACATCGCCGATGGCGATGGGGCATGAATATTGCGGCGTCGTCGAAGAGGTCGGCAGCGCGGTCACGACCGTCAGGCCGGGCCAGTTTGTCGTCGGCTCGTTCTGCATCTCCGACAACACCTGCCCGCATTGCCGCTTCGGCTTTCAGTCGTCATGCCAGCAGCGCGAGTTCATGACCGGGGCGCAAGCGCCGCTGGCGCGCGTCCCGCTCGCCGACGGCACCCTGGTCGCGACCGAGGAGTTGCCTCCGGACGATCTGATTCCGAGCCTGCTTGCCACTTCAGACGTGCTCGGCACCGGCTGGTATGCGGCCGATGCGGCGCGCGTTCGGCCGGGCTCGACGGTCGCGGTCGTTGGCGACGGCGCGGTCGGGCTCATGGGCGTCCTCGCCGCCAACCAGATGGGCGCAGGGCGGATCATCGCGATGAGCCGGCACAAGACGCGGCAGGATCTCGCTCTCGAATTCGGCGCGTCCGACATCGTCTCCGAGCGCGGCGACGCGGGCGTCGATCGGATCAAGAAGCTGACCGGCGGAATCGGCGCGGATTCGGTTTTGGAGTGCGTGGGCACGCAGGAGGCGATGAGTCAGGCGATCGAGGCGGCGCGTCCGGGCGCGATGATCGGCTATGTCGGCGTGCCGCATGGCGTCGAGTTCGATGGTCAAAAGCTCTTCTTCTCGCAGCGTGGTCTTCTTGGCGGCCCCGCCCCCGTGCGCCGCTTCCTGCCGCACCTCATGGACCTCGTGCTCGAACGCAAGATCGAGCCTGGCAAAGTGTTCGATCTCACGCTGCCGCTCACCGACGTTGCAGAGGGCTACCGCGCCATGGACGAGCGGCGGGCGATCAAGACGCTGCTGCGTGTGTAGAAATGGAGCGCCCGCACATGGCCGCCTGGCCGAAAGACGAACTGCGCAAGATCGCGGAAACCGACAATTTCCACATCTCGCCGCTTCGTGAGGACGGGTGACGTTCGGAACCCCGACGTGGATTTGGTCGGTCGCGGTCGATGACGCCCTCTACGTGCGGCGTACAATGGCCGGCACTCTCGTTGGCACCCGGCTGCGTTGCGGCAGAAGGCCGCGTCTCATTTCGTCAGTGAATTTGGCTCCGTCGCGCTCATTTCAATGGGGCGATAAATGTGCAAACCCGTCAAGTGATGAACCAGTTTGGCATCTTGATCATCGAGATAATACGATTCAAACTGATCTTCGACAGTGCGAAAAGCCAAGTCATTGACCGCAAACACAAAAGCGCGTCGCGGTGATGGCGTGGCACTACATTACTGGTTTCGGCTGTGGGTCAGGCGCCTGTGATCTGGCGTAGCGTCGGCGGCAGGGCGACGCCGAGGGCGGAAAGCGCGAGGCTTGCGGCCAGGCGCGGAGCGGAGCGCAGCAGGAAGCGCTTGGCGTCCTGCTCGACCTCGGTCTCAGTGAGCGAGTCGAGATCGGCGATGACGTCGGGCCACGACGCGCGAGCGCCATTGTTCGCGGCGGCGAGGCGGTCTTCCAACTCCTTCTTCACCACCAGCGCTAGGAAGCTGCAGGCGACATGGCCGCGGATCGTCTCGTCGAGCTTGTGATAGATCGGCCGCGTCTCGAACAGACTTTTCGTGGTTCGGAACGCCCGCTCCACGGTCCACAATTGTTTGTAGACGAGCATCGCTTCGATCGGCGACAGCGAGGCGTTGGTCCGCAGCACGAACACGCCGTCGAATTTGGCGTCCTCCACGACCTTGGCGCGATCGATGGAAAAACCATCGCCATGTAGGTTGGCGAGGAAGCGGCGAAAACCCTTGTTGCCGACCAGGCTTTTCACGCCGTTCTGCAACTGCCGCTCCAGCGCGGCGACGATCGCGGCGCGGTCGGCTGCGTCTTTCTTCATCTGATCGAGATTGCGGCAGACGATGTAGCGCCGGCCGGCGAGCGCGACCGCCTTGGCCTCGTAGTCGACCTCGTCGCCGCGCTTCATGAGAACGTAGGGAACGAATGGGGCGGGGTCGTCGAGCGCGAGTTCGCGCACCAGCTTGTCGGTGCGCTCGCGCACACCCAGCACATAGAGCAGCCTTCGCGCTTCGAGTTCGGCGATCGTCTCGGCGCTGATCATGCCACGATCGGCGACGACGCAGACGCGGTTGATGCGAAAGCGCCGCTGCAAGCGATCGATCGTCGGGATGAGGCTGCCGACATCGGCGGTGTTGCCCGGCCACATCTGCGTACACACCGGCCGTCCGTCGCCGTCGAGGAGCACGGCCAGGATCATCTGGTTCAAGTCCGGTCGGTGGTCTTTGGAGAACCCGCGCTGTCCAAGCGTCTGACCGCCCGCGCCCTCGAAATAGAGGCTCGTCGTATCCATGAACACGACGTCGAGCGTGGTCAGCAGGTCGCGCCGACAGGCGAACAACTCCTCCTCCAGAACGTCCTTCACGCAGCGCCGCGCGAACGGCGTCGCGCCGTCCTGCTCGTTCTCCGGCAACTCCTCGCCGAGCCAAGCCATGGCCCGATAGAGATGATGCAGTTCGAGACCTTCAACGCCGTCGATGCGATAATCCTCGCGCCAGCGGTCCGCAGCGCGATCCGACCCGCCGCCGAACAAACGATGCAGCACGGTTAGAAACGCCGCGCGCTCCAGCGAGAACTCATGCCCGCGTTTGCTCGCCAGGCGCTCGATCACGCCCCGGCAGCCCGTCTCCTCCCACACCCGCTCGAAGGCGAGCGCCGGCCCGATGCGCCGGGTCGAGACAACCGTCGCCTCGCCGCGGTCGAGCGCGTCGAGCACAATCGCCTTGTCGGCAAAGCGCGCCCCCGAGCGCAACAGCCGCTCCAACTGCCCGCTCTCCTGCAGATCCTCAATCCGCCCCAACGTCGCGATCACCTGCTGGCGCACCGCTGCGCCTTCGCGTCGGCTTTCGACGATTTGCAGATAGGCGCGGCCTGCCGAGGTCTTCCTGCGAAAATACATGGCGGGGAACCGAGAGCCGACTCAATCGTGGTGCGCACAGTATCGCCGTCGATTCCAACACAATCAATATAAATCAGCTCAAAACGTGGCACTACAATATCGCGATTTCTGCTCATCGCCCTCAATAATATCAATAACTTGCACGCGCCCGGCCGCCGCAACTGTAAAAGATCAGTCAAAGTGAGTCATGACGACGAATATCGCCGACGCTATGACAACATTACTATCGCGGTAATGACTATATAATTGCCTTAGACCATCGATTACGACTTGGTCTTTAGGCAATTGACAACTCTCTGGTCGATTTTGCTTCATTTTCAGATAATTAGAGAGCAAATCGATGGCTTTGATGAATTGCAGATGCTGCTTTTCATCCAGATTATTAAAATTTGTAGCGCGACAATCTGGATGGGAAGGCAGCGACAATCAGGATGGCCATTTTGGCGGTCGCGGCGACGTGATGATTGTCCCGGCGGGGCGATAACGCAAGCTCTATTTCGTCGAGAGATGGTCTGATTGTCGCGGCGCGACAATCAGCGTGATCCTTTGATTGTCGCGCGTGTCGGCGGGCGTCCCGCCCCGCGTGCTTGGTCGACGGCTTGCTTTCGCCGATAGCTGTCGACGTTCATTTCGAGGATCGTGGCGTGATGCACGATGCGATCGATGGCGGCGAGCGTCATAGCTTGGTCGGAAAAGATTCTTCCCCATTCGCCGAAGGGCTGGTTGGCGGTGATGAGCATGGATCGGCGCTCGTATCGCGCGCTGATCAGTTCGAACAGAACGCTCGTCTCCGCCTGGTCCTTGGTGACATAGGCGAGATCGTCGAGGATCAGCAGATGATATTTGTCGAGTTTGGCGATCGCGGCTTCGAGTGCGAGATCGCGGCGTGCGATCTGAAGCTTTTGCACAAGGTCGGTTGTCCGGGTGAACAGAACGCGCCAACCCTTTTCGATCAAGGCCAAACCGAGCGCCGCCGCGAGATGGGATTTCCCGGCGCCGGGCGGCCCGAAGCACAAAAGATTGGCTCCCTTTTCGAGCCAGGCGTCGCCGGCCGCGAGCGCTTGCACCTGCGCCTTCGAGATCATTGGCACAGCGGTGAAGTCGAACGTGTCGAGGGTCTTTCCCGGCGGCAATCGGGCTTCCTCCAGATGCCGTTCGAAGCGACGGCGGTTTCGCTCCACCATCTCCTGTTCGGCGAGGGCCGCCAGGAAGCGGGCTGCGGCCCAGCCTTCTTTGTCGGCTGTCGTCGCCAGGGCGGCCCAGATCAGCTTGATGCCGGGCAGTCGCAACTCGCTCAGCAGCAGGTCGATGCGAGCGGCGTCGATCTTGTCGGTCGCCTTCATGCTGCTTCTCCAACGCTTGTCGCGATCTGATCGTAGATGGCGAGGGAGGGCAGCCTGACGACGACGACAGGCAATGCTGCGTCCTTCGGCCGGAAGCGTTCGATCAACGCAGCGAGATCGGGAAGGACACCGTCGTCGAGAGCAGCCTGCAACGCGAGGGCTAGCTCCGCCTCGCAAGCGCGCTCGTGAGCGAGCGCGAGAAGGCCGACCATCGTGCGACATGCGGCTCTCTCGCTGAGGCCGGCGAGCAAGGCCTCGAACGCCAGGGCGAAGGCTCGGCGGGGAAAGAGTTGATCGCGATAGACCAGATTGAGCAGCGCCATCGGCTTGCGGCGCAGGGAATGGATGACGTGGCGATAGTCGACGACGTGGCCATGTTTGCCGTTCGGCTGGGGCCGACCACGCCGCAAGGTGACGATGGGCGTCGAGCCCTGGAAGCATTCCAGCCGATCGTCATAAAGGTGGACCCGCAGCCGATGGCCGATCAGTCGCGAGGGAACCGAGTAGAACACCTTGCGCAGCGTGAAGGCGCTGGAGCTGGTGACGTCGACGTTGACCTCCTCGTAGTCGACGGTCTTGCGGACCGGCAGCTTGTTCAACGCCGCCCGCTCCTGGTCGATGCGCTTGGCGTTGCGGAGGTTGCCGCGGCCGACGATGTCGTCGACGAACCCCCGCCATGCGGGGAGATCGTCAAAGTCTCGCGAGGCGCGCAGCAACAGGGCGTCCGCGAGCGCTCTCTTGAGATGGCCGTGGGCGCTCTCGATCGAGCCGTTCTCGTGGCTGACGCCCGGATTGTTGCGGGTCGGCGTCATGCCGTAATGGGCGCAGAACGCTTCGTAGCGCTTCGTCAAATCCTCCTTGGCGTCGGCGCCCAGATTACGGAAGGCCGCCGAGAGGCTGTCGCTGCGATGTTGCTCGGGAACGCCGCCCAGCGCCCACAGGGCGTTTTGTAGCCCTTCCGCCAGCGCGACAAAGCTTTCGCCGCCGAGCACAACATGGGCGTGCTCGAAGCCGGAAAAGGGCAAGCGGAAGTGATAAAGCCGGCAGTCGAGTAGCTCGCCGGCGACGGTGACGCCGAGATCGGCCACTTCAGTGAAGTCCGACAGTCCCATCCGGCCCGGCGGATGTTCCTGACGAAAGATCACCTCCCGATCCGGGCCGCTCACCGCCCGCCAAGCCCGGATGCGGCGCTCGAGGGTCCGTCGCGTTCCGGCGCCCAGGTCTGGATGCCGACGGCAGAGTTCTCCGAAGACGGCGATCGGCCTCAGTCCGGGTGCGGCCTTCAACATCGGCACGACTTCATTGTCCCAGACATCGGCGAACGGATCGGCTCGGCGTCGTTCTCGACGCGCCTTCTTCTGGCTGGGAAACCGGGGATCCGTTTCGAACCGGTAGGCGGTTGCCGTGCTGAATCCGGCTTTCGCGCCGGCAATCGCCGGCGAATGGTTGCGACACAAGTTCATGAACAGCCTCATCTGACGATCGGTGACGTGTCGGCCGGGCAAGAAGTCGGTCCTCTCGACAAGAGAAGCCCGATCCCTAACCCAGCCGCCGTTACCGCCAGACGAGGCCACTTGGGCGCTCGCCGCCGCCGCGGGGATCTCTACGGTCGGGCTACGCCCTTCCTTCGTCACCCCCGCGGCGGCGCATTCTCATCCTGATTGTCGTGCGATTCTTATCCTGATTGTCGCGCCGAAAATTCGGAAGACATTCTTCAAACGCCTCGAGGAGCATCGTTCCTCGAGGGTGCGAAGAAAACTCTCGCACGCGCTCCGCCATAATCTCGTTCTTCAGTTGCAGAATATCGAAGTCGGACCTTACGTCAGCATATCCCTCCATGCCTAGCAATCCGTTACCACAATGGCCGCCCCTGGGCTTGCCGGAGCGGGCTCGCCCTTCGGCGCTTCGATGACGATCGTCTGCTCGGTTGACGTGGGGCCGGCGACGTGTCGGCCTCGCTGAAGTCACGCATCGGCTCGCCGGCCGGGAAGCTGGAGCGCTTATCGCGGCTGGAGATGGCCAAAGCATGCTCGAAATGTTCCCATATTGAGCTCGCTGCTTCATCTTGTGGCCGCGAACTTTCGCGAGACGTCGCACTCGCAAGAAGAGGTCGATGGAGATGAGCCCAAAGGCGCTGCTATCCCGGCTGCCGGTCGACCCGTATGTCGCGGCGATCATCGGCATGGTCGGTCTGGCGACGGCGCTGCCGGCGCATGGTGGCGGCGCCGTCGTCGCCCGATACGCCACCAATGCCGCCATCGCCCTCCTGTTTTTCCTGCATGGGGCGCGTCTCTCGCCGCAGGCAGCCCTGGCGGGCGCGTGGCACTGGCGTCTGCACGTCGTGGTGCTCGCCTCGACGTTCGTGCTGTTTCCAGTCTTGGGGCTTGGCGCGCGGGCCCTGTTCTGGGGATTGCTGACGCCGCCGCTTTGGACGGGCGTGATCCTGCTTTGCACGCTGCCTTCGACGGTCCAATCGTCGATCGCGTTTACCTCGATCGCGCGCGGCAACGTGCCTGCCGCAATCTGCGCCGCGACTGCGTCGAACCTGCTGGGGATGGGATTGACGCCATTGCTGGTCGGGCTCTTGCTCAGTGCGCAGGGTGGCTTCTCGGCCCGTGGCGCCGGCGACATCGTGCTCCAGCTTCTGGTCCCCTTCGCTGCCGGACAGCTTGCCCGGCCGTGGATCGGGAACTGGGCCCTGCGGCACAAGACGCTGCTGGGTCTGGTCGATCGCGGATCGATCCTGCTCGTGGTCTATGCCGCATTCAGCGAGGGGGTCACGCAGGGCATCTGGCGCCAGCTCAGCCTGGCGGATTTGGGGCGACTCGTCGCCGTGGATGTTGCGCTTTTGGCGGCGGTGCTGGTCATCACCACCTATGGCAGCCGACTGCTCGGCTTCTCCCGCGACGATGAGGTGACGATCGTCTTCTGCGGCTCCAAGAAAAGTCTCGCGAGCGGCCTGCCAATGGCCACCGTGCTGCTGGCCGGCCAGTCGATCGGTCTGATCGTCTTGCCGCTGATGCTGTTTCACCAGATCCAGCTAATGGTCTGCGCCGCGCTGGCCAAGCGCTACGCCAACGACGGCCGAAGCGTCGACGCGCCAGCGTCCCGCGGCGAAATCGCGCCGGCAGAGCCGTAGGCTCCAGAACTGGCGACCTCCTGGGCAGCAAAAAGGGCGGCCGAAGCCGCCCTTTGTCTCTATTTGGTTGGTGTGGCGCGGACGCTCAGAAGTCCATGCCGCCCATGCCGCCGCCGCCCGGCATCGCCGGAGCGGGCTTGTCCTTCGGCACTTCGGCGACCATCGCCTCGGTGGTGATTAGGAGGCCGGCGACGGAGGCGGCGTCCTGCAGCGCCGTGCGCACGACCTTCGCCGGGTCAACGATGCCGGCTTCGATCATGTCGACGTACTGCTCGGTCTGGGCGTTGAAGCCGAAGGTCTGGGACTTGTTCTCGGTCACCTTGCCGACCACGATCGAGCCTTCGACGCCGGCGTTCTCGACGATCTGACGGATCGGCGATTCGAGCGCCTTGAGCACGATATTGATGCCGGCCTGCTCGTCAGCGTTCTCGCTCTTGAGCTTGGAGACCGCGGCCTTGGCGCGCAGGAGCGCAATGCCGCCGCCCGGAACGATGCCTTCCTCGACCGCCGCGCGGGTGGCGTTGAGGGCGTCGTCGACGCGATCCTTCTTCTCCTTGACCTCAACCTCGGTTGCGCCGCCGACGCGGATGACCGCCACGCCGCCCGCGAGCTTGGCGAGACGCTCCTGGAGCTTCTCCTTGTCATAGTCGGAAGTCGTCTCTTCGATCTGCGCCTTGATCTGGGCCACGCGACCCTCAATCTCCGACTTCTTGCCGGCGCCGTTGATGATCGTGGTGTTCTCCTTCTCGATGCGAATGCGCTTGGCTTTGCCCAGCATCTGAACGGTGACGTTCTCGAGCTTGATGCCGAGGTCCTCGGCGATCATCGTGCCGCCAGTCAGGATCGCGATGTCCTCGAGCATCGCCTTGCGCCTATCGCCGAAGCCCGGCGCCTTGACGGCCGCAACCTTGAGGCCGCCGCGCAGCTTGTTGACGACCAGCGTCGCCAGCGCCTCGCCCTCGATGTCCTCGGCGATGATCACGAGCGGCTTGCCCGTCTGCACGACCGCCTCGAGAACCGGCAGCATCGGCTGGAGCGAGGAGAGCTTCTTTTCGTGGATGAGGATATAGGCGTCCTCGAGCTCGGCCAGCATCTTCTCGTGATTGGTGATGAAATAGGGCGAGAGATAGCCGCGGTCGAACTGCATGCCCTCGACGACGTCGAGCTCGGTCTCGAGGCTCTTGGCCTCCTCGACCGTGATGACTCCTTCGTTGCCGACCTTCTGCATCGCGTCGGCGATCATCTTGCCGATCGACTTGTCGCCGTTGGCCGAAATCGTGCCGACCTGCGCGACTTCCGCCGAGTCCTTGATCTTCTTCGAGCGCTTGGCGATGTCCTTGACAGCCTCGGTGACGGCGAGATCGACGCCGCGCTTCAAGTCCATCGGGTTCATGCCGGCCGCCACCGCCTTGGCGCCTTCGCGCAGAATGGAGGCGGCAAGCACCGTCGCCGTGGTCGTGCCGTCGCCGGCGGTGTCATTGGTCTTCGAAGCGACCTCGCGCACCATCTGCGCGCCCATGTTCTCGAACTTGTCCTCGAGCTCGATCTCCTTGGCGACGGTCACGCCGTCCTTGGTGATGCGAGGAGCGCCGAAGGACTTGTCGAGAATGACGTTGCGCCCTTTTGGACCCAGCGTCACCTTCACCGCATTGTTGAGAATGTCGACGCCGCGCAGCATTCGCTCGCGCGCGTCAGCGGAAAACCGTACGTCTTTGGCAGCCATAGTTGTCGTTCTCCTGCCCCTTTAGGGGCGAAATGTGAGGAATTGCAGCTTGGAGTGAGAAGCGATCAGCCGATCACGCCCATGATGTCCGACTCCTTCATGATGAGGAGTTCCTGGCCGTCGATCTTGACTTCGGTGCCGCTCCATTTGCCGAACAGGACCTTGTCGCCCTTCTTGACGTCAAGCGGGGTGAGCTTGCCGCTTTCGTCGCGACCGCCGGGGCCTGCGGCGATGATCTCGCCTTCTTGGGGCTTCTCCTTGGCGGTGTCCGGAATGATGATGCCGCCCTTCGTCTTCTCCTCGCCGTCAAGGCGACGGACGACGACGCGGTCATGCAGGGGACGGAATTTCATTGGTCAACGTTCCTCTTGGCGGACTGGCCCTCAGCGGGCGCGGATGGTGGGTTTAGCACTCGACATCTGCGAGTGCTAACGGCGGGGAAATAGAGACGCGCGGGCGTTTCGTCAAGGGCCTGGGAGCTGGGCGCCGAAGCGGGAGGGAGGCAAACCTTGGCCGCTGGACCCAGGGCGGCGAACAATCGGAATTGGCCGATTGGCCTCCATGCGCCCGATGGAACCTTTGAGCGGCCCCGCGCGTTTGGTCGTGCAGCAGCATAGAGATGATTCTATGCGCGCGGTGCCAGTATTCTGGCCGAGACTAGCTTGGATTAAACTTTATTTTAGACGGTTGCGCGGTTGGTTTTTGCAAAAGCGAACGTTTAAATGGTCGAATCCAGGCGCTTGTGACCGAGCCTGATCTTGAAAATCGGCGACGCCGACTTAGTTGGAGAAGCAAAGGCGGCATTCACGCGGCGCTCCGCGCCGCACACAGGAAGGGAAGTCGCAAATGACATACAGCGCTTTTCGAGTTTCAGCCGTCGCGCTCGGCGCGATGGCAATGGCGTCATTCGCGCCGCTTTCGGCGGCCAGCGCGGCGACTGTCGTTCATCACCCAGCGCACGGACACGTCGCGTACGCCCACGGGCGCCACTACGTCCACCATTACGCCCACCGCTACGTCCACGGACATCGCTACGTCTACGCCAATGGCTACAACCCCGGCGCCGCGGCCGCCGTCGGCGTGATTGGCGGCATCCTTGGAGCGGGCCTGGCCGGCGCCTATTCTAACTGCGGGTATGGCTACGGCTATTATGACTCCTGTGGCTACTACGGCTATGGCGGTTACGGTCCGTATGACGACGGCTTTGGTTACGGCTATGGGCCTGGCATCGGCTACGGCTATGGCGGCTATGGCGGCGGCTATGGCCGCTATGGCCACGGGTTCGGCTACGGCCATGGGTTAGGCAATGGCCATTTCGCCGGCGGAAACTTCGGCCACATGGGCAGCTTTGGCGGCGCCCACATGGGCGGCTTTGGCGGCGGCCACTTCGGAGGCTTCGGCGGCGGTCACTTCGGAGGCGGCAGCATCCACCGCTGAGCCGGCGACTCCCACACGCTGAGGCGGCGGGCGGCTCATCGAGCCGCCCGTTGCCATTCAACGGAACCATTTCGCGTAAAGCGCGTCGAACTCCCCGTCCTCCGTCGCCAGGTGCAGCCATTGGTCGACGAATGCCTTCAGGGCGGGGTCGGGGACCATCCAGTAGGCCTTTTCAGCGAAGTCGAATGGCTTGTCGGGATGGATGGCGCATAGAACGTCCGGATGCAGCTTTTGCTGGAACCGGGTTTCCGATGCGTCGGTGATCATCAGGTCGGCGTCGCCCTTCGCCAGCTGATCGAAAATCGTCAGATTATCGGGGTAAAGCACAATCTTCGCAGCATGCAGGTGGGCGCGGTCGAAGCGCTCGTTGGTGCCGCCCGGGTTGGCGATGACGCGGACGCCCGGCCGGTCGATATCGGCAAGAGTCTGAAACTTGGCCTGATCGGAGCAGCGGGCGATCGGCGTCTTGCCCTCGCGCATATAGGGCGAGGAGAAGAAGCCGGTCTTTTGCCGGTCCAGGGTCACCGAGATTCCGCCCATTGCGATGTCGAAATCGTCGTTCTGGAGGTCGCGGGCCAGCGATCCCCATGCTGTCGGCACGAATTCGACTTTTGCGCCGAGCGCCTGCCCAAGCGAGCGCGCAAGATCGATGTCGAAGCCTGAATATTCGCCGCTCGACTTGTCGAGGGCTGTGAAGGGACGATAGTCACCGGTGGTGCCGACGCGAAGCACATGATTGGCCAAAATGGAATCGAAATGGGAGGAGTCCGCGAGCGCGGATGCGGCGATAATCACGCCAAAGCAAAGGACCAGCCAGCGTGTCGCGCGCATGGGTCGACCCTAAGCCGCGTTCAACAGCCTTTCGACCTCGTTCACCAGATCCCGCAGATGAAAGGGCTTCGACAGGATCCTGGCGTCCTTCGGCGCGTTGTTGTCCGGATTGAGCGCCACCGCCGCGAAGCCGGTGATAAACATGACCTTGATTTCGGGATCGAGTTCCGTCGCACGGCGGGCCAACTCGATGCCATCCATTTCCGGCATGACAATATCGGTCAGTAGAAGTTCGAACGGCTCCTCGCGCAGCCGGTCGTAGGCCGCCGCCCCATTGTCGAACGACGCCACTGAGTAGCCCGCGTTCTGCAGCGCCTTGACGAGGAATCGACGCATGTCGTTGTCGTCCTCGGCAAGCAGAATTTTGGCTGAAATTTCGACAGGCGTTCGCATCCGTGTCCCCGGTTGAGGCTTGCGACCTTGCGGCGCCTCGGTAAAGATTCCTTGAACCGGTCCGCCAGCTTTTCGCGTGTCTCAACGCCTCAAAGGTATGATAAACCCCAAAGGCTCGACAAGAGCAAGCGCGGGAATGGGCCTGGAGTGATCATGGACGGGTTCGAGCGGCGGGCGAAAACGGACTTCGAACGTGCGATCGAAACGATCGAGCCTGCTCGCCTGACCTCGCCGCTCATTTTCAGTTCGCCGCATTCGGGTTCGATCTACCCGGAGCGCTTTCTGGCGGCCTCGCGCCTCGATCCGTTGACGCTCAGACGATCTGAGGACGCGTACGTCGACGAACTGTTCCTGCCCTGCGTTGCGCTTGGGGCGCCGCTTCTGCGCGCTCTCTTTCCCCGGGCCTATCTCGACGTCAATCGCGAGCCCTATGAACTCGACCCTCAGGTTTTCGAGGGGCGCCTTCCGGACTTCGCCAACACAAGATCGCTCCGGGTCGCGGTCGGCCTCGGCACCATCCCGCGGGTCGTCGGCGACTCCCAACCGATCTACAAGCAGCCAATATCGGTCCCGGAGGGCCTCGGCCGCATCGAATGGCTCTATCGCCCTTACCACGAACAGTTGAGAGCGCTGGTCGCGCGCGCTCTTAGGCGGTTTGGCCGGGCGGTTCTCATCGACTGCCACTCCATGCCGAGCAACGCCGCGGACGTCGCCGGTTTGGACGTCGTGCTCGGCGATCGATATGGGGCAAGCGCTGCCCCG
This sequence comes from uncultured Alphaproteobacteria bacterium, assembly GCA_963787135.1. GTDB lineage: Bacteria > Pseudomonadota > Alphaproteobacteria > Rhizobiales > Beijerinckiaceae > Roseiarcus. The sequence goes on from CAWBBW010000010.1 coordinate 104,231, forward strand.
GGCGTCGTCGAGGTCCTCGAGACGAGCTTGCGCGCCGCCGGGTATCGGGTTCGCCGCAACAAGCCGTTTGCAGGCGGTTTCATCACCGAAAATTTCGGCGCTCCAGCCAGGGGCGTGGACGCCGTTCAAATCGAGATCGCGCGGGCGCTTTATCTGGACGAGCGTAGGCTCGTTAAGACCGAAGCATTTGCGGCGCTCAGCGGCAACCTGTTCAGCGCAGTCAAGAGTCTGGCGCGCGAGCTCGGCGGCGGTCACAATCGTCTGGCGGCCGAGTGAGGGACCGGCAAACAGTCCGGCGGCGGCAACACGCTGCGATGCAGCTACCGGCGAGGCTTCAACCAAAAAAGGAGGCCGCCATGTCGCCACGGCGGCCTTCAGTCTAGGGAGGAAACGCCCAAGGAGGGCATATGCGGCAGGTCATGCCGCACCGCAGCAATATTGGGGTCGCGCTTCCGGCTTGCAAGGGCTTTCTTGGTTCGATACGTCCCTTTGGGCCCGTGTTGGCTCAAAGGCGTATGAACCGCCCGAGACTGGTTCGTAATCGGATCGAGTTTATTCTCAATTAAATCAGCCTATTACGTTAGCCGCCGTTCCCAGCGCGCCCTTCAGCCGCAACTCTTAGCCATGGCAGTCATGCTAATACGGCATAACTCGCGCCGCTTTTCCTGGGGATATTGATGACTGCGGTCGACTTCGCGGCTTTCGTCGAGCGCCTGGCCCAGGTTTCGGGCGAGGTGATTCTGCCATTTTTTCGCAGCACGATCGGAGCGGAAGATAAGTCCCGGGGAGGCCCTTTTGATCCCGTGACGGAGGCAGACCGCGCGGCCGAGTCTGCGATGCGGCGGCTGATCGGCCAGACCTTTCCTGCCCACGGCGTGATCGGCGAAGAATATGGCCTCGATCGCCCCGACGCGGAATTCGTCTGGGTCCTCGACCCGATCGACGGGACGAAAAGCTTCATTTCGGGGATGCCGACCTGGGGGACGCTGATCGGGCTCATGCATCGCGGCCGTCCCGTCTACGGCATGATGGCGCAACCGTTTACCCGCGAGCGCTTCTATGGCGACGGGAAACGGGCGAGGTTGCGCACGCTTGCGACAACGCGTGGCGACACGCCGCCCTCTGAATGGACGACGCGGACCCTTCATACCCGCGCTTGCGCTTCCTTAAGCGAGGCGACACTGGCCACGACGAGCCCTCTGCTCATTCGTGACGATGCCGACCAGGCGGCCTACCGGCGCGTCGAGGGCAGGGTCCGTCTTCCTCGCTACGGCGGCGATTGCTATGCCTATTGCGCGCTGGCGGCGGGCTTCGTTGATCTCGTGATCGAGACCAATCTCAAGCCGCATGACATTGTCGCGCTGACGCCGATCATCGAGGGCGCGGGCGGCGTCGTCACCACCTGGGACGGGGACGAGGCAGCCAAAGGCGGCCGGATTCTGGCCGCCGGGGACCCGCGCGTTCACGAGGAAGCGCGCCGTCTGCTTCTCGGTTAGGGCGCGCTTTGCGTCCTGCGGACGAGCGGCCCCGGTAGGTTTGGGCGCCTGCACGTTTGGCAGCGGCGAAGCGTTTTCAGAGGCTTAGGCGCCAAAAACTGTCGCTTTTTTCGCCGCCGCCGGCTGTCCGGGCCGGAGGCAAGGATGAAAGCCCAACACAAGGAAATGAAAATCCAGTGCAAGCAAATGAAAACAAAGAACCCAGCGTTTTCAATAGGCTAGCGCGGAATCTCGCGGCTGGCGCCGCCTTAACCTTAACGTTGTACGGCCCGCAATGGTTAGAAGGGAGCCTCTGTCCGGTCATCAGGCTACGATAGCACACAATTCTGATTTACGGAAGCAATTGTCGGGTTCAATCTTTCGGGAGGCGGTTCGTCGCTGCCGGCCAAGCCTTCGCCAGCAGGGCGTCGTTTATTGGACAGCCCAATTCATCCGTTCCAGCCCGGCGCGTCGGCGAAGGGATCGAACGCGCCTGGCGCCGGGGCGGCCCCGCGGCGCGGAACAACGAGGCATGCCAGAACGCCGGCGGCAAAGGCGGCGGCGGCGGCCATGAGCGCTTCCTCGAACAGGTCGGCCGCGCCGGGCATGCCGGTCATCGGCGCTGTCCGGACAATGACGACGGCGAACGCGCAGAGCATGCCGAGGCTTGCGGACAAGGGTCCCACGCGCGGGACAAGCGCCAGAGCGACGACGGGCGCCGTCAGCGCCAGCGACAACGCCATGGCGGCGACCAGTGCGGTTCGCGCGTCGATGAGGCCCTCGCCGTCGCATAGGGCGCAGCCGATGACGACCACGAGCTGGACCGCGCGCATGCGCGCCAGACGCACGCTGGCCAGCGTCGGAAAGGGCTTCGGCGGAGCTGCGAGCGCGACTCCGAAGGCTCGGGAAGAACCCTGAACGCCCAAACGCGCCAGCGCCATCGCCGAGACCAGTGTCGCCGCGCCGGCGAGAGAGGCGATGACCGGGCTCAAATCGCCGGTAGCGAGCTGAACCGGGACGCCCGACAGCGCCGCTCCGGCCAACCCCGCCAGGGCCACGCCCAGAACCACCGCGACGAAGCCCGCCCTCGCCGCCGCTCGGGCGCTGCGGCTGGCGACGGCTGCGGGCTCGAGCGCAAAGAAGCCCGCGACAGCGGCCGTCGTCGCGATCAGCTTGGGCGCGCTGGCCGCGAAGGACGCCGGGAGAAGCGCCGCATGCCAATCCGCGGGCGGCGCGCCGGGGCTCCATCCGGATGCAAACCCCAGCAGCACGATCATCGCAAGCGCGCCGCCGCTCGCCGCCGCGGTTGCAATCACGCCGGTCAATCCGCCGGGAGCGACGCTGAAAAAAAGGACCAGCGCGACGATTGCCTCGGCCCACCCGCGACTGGTCGCGAGAAGCGCCTGGGTTGCGGCGACCGCGACCTCAAAGCCGGCCAGCGCAGTCAACGCCGCAGTCGTCCAAACGACGGCTCCGGAGACCAGGCGAATCGGGGAGCGCGAAAAGCGGGTCGCGATCACGTCGGCGAGCGATGTCGCGCCGAAGCGACGCAATAAGGGTCCGAAGACCGTCGCTCCGAGCGCCAATCCGATCAGAACGCCGAGCAACGGCGGGTCGGCGAGCGAGGCGAAATCCGGGTAGAGACAGAGCGCGATTCCCGCCGCGATGGCGACCCCGCAGAGGCCGCCGTAGAACGGCTGAACCCGGCGGCCCGCCGCCAGGAATGACCCAAGGTCGGAGTTGCGGGCGCCGAGGCCGAAAACCGTGACGCCGATCAGCGCGAGAACCGGTCCGATCGCCCGGACGAGGCCGCCCGGGGCGCCGACGCGATCGAGCGTCACGATCGCCGCAAGGCCGAGAGCGAAGGCCGACGCGGCGAAGATCGCCAGTCCGTCGATCCGGCTGGACGGGCTTTGCAATGACATGGGAAGTTCGCTGGCAGGAGGGACTTTTGGCTCTTACCGAGTTTTCGGTTCCTCAGCCACCATGGGTCGCGCTGCGCATGGGCGGCGGGATCGCGTTCAGCCGGGGCGGGGGTTGGTTCCGACATCGACGAAGGGGAGTCGACGTAATGCGGACGTCACAGACCGCGTCTGTGGACCGGAACAGGTGGTCGGGAAGCGGTCCTTTCTGCAGCTAACTTCTGCGCAGCGTAACAAATTGATTTTATCGAGCAAAAATCGCTCTGCACTTTCCCCTCGGGGTCGCACAGCTCTTACTTTTTTGTGCCGTTGATAAATTTCGCGTAATGATGAGTGGTTGCTCAATCTAATGAGCGAGTGGGAGGCGAGCATGGCATGGTTGGGCGCATTGGCGACCGCAATCGTTGCAGCCGTGGCCGGGATTACGGCGGCCGCAATTGCCCATTCCGCAAAAATCTCCGAGTTCCGGCAAGCGTGGATCAACGCCTTGCGAGACGACATAGCTACCTATTTCAAGGAGCTGGACGGAATTCATTTCTACGTAGGAAAATTGCTTAAAAGCACGGATAGTGCTCGTGCTGAGGAATTTGAGCAACAAAAATACGAGGCGCGCGTACGCTTGATGCTTGTCTATTACAGAATTAAGCTTCGACTTAATATGAAAGAGAGCCTGCATCGTAGTTTGATCGAAAAATTGAAAGGTTTTTGGGTGGTCGAAACGACTGTTGCCGACCAATCAAAGGTCGATGAGGCTATGATCGTAGCGCAAACCCTTCTTAAGGAGGAATGGGACGTAACTAAAGAGCTCCCGCTCTCCCGATGGTTGAAGCGCGCTCGAAAACGAGGCGACTGGGTGACCAAATGAACTCAAAACCATCGGAGACGGCGGGTGGTTCTTGTATGATCGAAGAAGCTCCAATCTGGAACCCCGGTGACGCCTTCGGACGGCCTGTTCGCGTTTGCCGCGATCTCTCCAAACCCACCGATTGCCGACCTGAATCTGCGCACGCGAATTTCTTGCAGACCGTGCGAAAACTCGGCCTGAGGGATTCACGAATCACTGGCGCCATATTAGAATCGGGTATGGCGCACATTTCCGGCTTCGAACGCGACCAACTTCTGCTTCTGCCCGAAGCGGTGGACGATTACGTCGGCCCTGACAATCCCGTCCGCTTCATCGACGCCTTCGTCGATGGGCTCGATCTCGTCGAGGCAGGCTTCGGGCGGGTTCAGCCGAAGGCGACGGGACGGCCGGGCTACGCACCGGGCGATCTATTGAAGCTCTACGTCTACGGCTATCTCAATCGCGTGCGTTCGAGCCGGCGGTTGGAGGCCGAATGCCATCGCAACATCGAGGTCATCTGGCTGTTGCGAACGCTGAAGCCTGACTTCAAGACCATCGCCGATTTCCGCGCCGACAATCGCGCCGCCTTCAAATCGGTGTTTCGTCAATTCACGCTGCTGTGCAAGCGGCTCGACCTGTTCGGACGCGAACTGCTGGCGGTGGACGGGACCCGCATCAAGGCGGTCAACAACAAGGATCGAAATTTCACCCGCAATTCGCTGGCGAAATTCATCAAGGCGGCCGACGAGCGGCTGGCCGATTACCTCCAGCGGCTCGACGAGGGCGACGCCGCGGAAAAGGCGACGAGCGGCGCGCGGGTGAAAAATCTCGCCGAGAAGATCGAGGGACTGCGCAAGAAGCGCGGCCAATACGACGCCATGCTGAAGCAGCTCGAACGCACGGGCGAAGACCAGATATCCCTGACCGATCCCGACAGCCGCGCCATGGCGGCGCACACGCGCGTCGCTGTCGGCTACAACATTCAGGTCGCGGTCGACGCCAAGCACAAGCTGATCGTCGAACAGGAAGTGACCAACCAGGTCGTCGACATGGGGCTGTTGCAGGCGACTGCCGAGCCGGCGCGCGAGATCCTCGAAGTCGAGAAGATCGACGTCGTCGCCGACAAGGGTTATTTCAAGACGGAAGACATCGCCGCCTGCGAAAAGGCGGGGCTGACGCCTTATGTGCCCAGACCCCAACGCGGCTCTTCGGTCAGCAATGGCTTCTTCCGCAAGGACGAGTTCTCTTACGATCCGGAGCGGGACGCATACGCTTGCCCGGGCGGTCACGAACTGAGGCCGCTCCGCCATGGCAAGTTGCGCGAGATGACGAAGGTCGATTACGGCAACCCGGCGGCGTGCCGCGATTGCCCGCTACGCCCGCGCTGCACGGACGCCGGCTATCGCGTCGTCTCGCGTCTCGAGCACGAGGACGCGCTCGACCGCATGGCGGCCCGCCTGAAGGCGAGGCCGGAAGTTCTCGACCGCCGTCGCGAGACGGTCGAACATCCGTTCGGCAGCATCAAGCAATGGATAAATCAGGGCGCGTTCCTGATGCGCGGCCTGGAAAAAGTGCGCGCCGAATTCAACCTGACCGCGCTCGTCTACAATTTGCGGCGAGCACTCAATATTCTCGGCATGGACAAGATGATGGCGGCCGTCGCCGCATGACAGAGGCCAAAATCGCGTTATTTCGTGGCAAAACCGCCCATGGCGGTCCTCCCATGCCTTCCAAGAGGCCATCGGCGCGATTTCAGCCCGAAACGCGAGAAAAGCGCCGATCCGCACGCTCAGTCGTCGCATCCCGTCAACCTCGACGAGTTTTCGCACGGTCTGCTTGACTTACGCACATGCACGGAAGCCAGCTGTTATGAACGAGCGAGGAAATCGGGAATGCCGATTATGTTCAACATGGTCCTTAAGGCCCGGGGCATCGACCCCGCAGCTGTAAGGCTTGTCCGGCATCACGACACCCGGCCCGAATGCAAGATTTCTCCCTATGGCCTGTGGCGACGAGACCCGGCGTTGCTGGAGCACTATCAGAGCATCCAAAGCAACGAGGTCTTTAAGGTTGGCAATACCCTAGCTTGCTTCGTCCGGACTCCGGGGGGCCAGACGCTGTTTGTCGGCCTCTACCGCGTAGATGGGAAGGGCGTGTCCGACGAGAGCGACGTCGATCCCTCATCCAACGTCGCATGCCCTGGCATCATTAAGTACATGATAAGCCGCGATGATCGGCTGAAAGACTTGGCGGGTCGCCTCGTCGTCGACTGGGGAAGAGGGTACTTGGCTTGGGTGCAACTGGGCGCGAAAAACGACAAAAAAGTGCTGGAATTGCTTCGCGATCCCGATGACGAGCCGTTCCCTGGGTATTTCGCCTTCGGCTGCCGATTGAGTGAGCTGGACGACCTCCCGCCGGGGTGGATCACGCAGTTGAGCCGAGCTAAGGGCATTTACGTCCTTACCTCGCTGACAACACGGGAACATTACATCGGCTCAGCTTCAGGGCTCGGCGGCTTTTTCGGCCGTTGGCAGCAGCACGCAAGGGTGGGCGGGGACGCGGTCGCGTTCAAAGGTTTGGCTGCTTCCGAATACCGAATCAGCATCCTTCAGGTCTCAGCCGGATTCGAAACCGAGGAAGATATCATCAGGACAGAGAACGCTTGGATGGCAAAACTCCAGAGCCGCAAGATGGGGCTAAACGGCAATCCAGGAACGGCGACGCCGCCGGAGCTCGAGACTTGATTGATCGACGGAAATCCCGTTTTTTGACCTTAAATCGATCGCTATGAATTCTCGATCTCGCACCCACTAACGACCGCTTTTGTTTCGATTTGACCCGTTCGCCAAACCGCCGCGGAACGCCAGCATATTGAGCACTCCCGCCATTCAGCCGGGCACCAAACGTAGGATTTTGAGCCGCTAGGCCGCCTTGGCATTCCTGGGCTTGGGCGCCTTCGCGATTGCGGGGCGCGCCTCGACGTAGCCCTTCGGGCCGCACCATCCGGGCAGGTAATCGGCGTCCGGGGTCTTCGACAGAGCGAGAGCTCGCGCCAGCGCGGCGTTGAAATCGGCCTTGATCGCCTTCAGCTTGATGCGCGGGCGGAGGAAATCGGCCCAGAGGAATTCCGAGAACGGCGTCGAATCTTTCGCAAAACCGCCGATCGTGCGCAATTCGCCGGCGAGCGAGCGATAGGGATCGTCCTCCATCGACTTGACCGTCCGCGGCAGGTCGGAAAAGGGCCGCCGCCGTCCGCGGCCGTCGTAGGGGTGCGTCCAGCCATGGAAATCCATCATGTTCCAGAAATGGTCGGCGGTGAGGCGGCTGAGGTCGGCGACCACGGTCACGAACACGCTCTCCACGCCGGTCTCATAAAGGGCGCGCGCGAGATGGTGGTGATCGATGAGGTAATGGGCCCCGCCCAGACCGACGATGGTCGGCACCATGTGCAATTCGAGGAACTGGGTCAGATCCTCGCGCTGTCTTCTGCCTCCAGGCGTCGCGCTTTTGATGGACCTCGACCATGCCGAGCGTGATCTGGGTCGGCCGAAGGCTGAGGATGGGCGTGGCATGAAGGACGGGTTCGCGAAGGGTCATTGGAACACCGGAGGCCTCGTGGAGGCAACGTGTCGAAAAAAGTGTCTTATATGAGCGGCGTGGTCAACAGACGCGCGTGAGAACGCTGTGGAACCGCCGGCCTGGACGCGCTGTTTGCGTCATTTGACCCTCTGGTCAAATCGTGTTTTGTCGCGGCGAATATCGAAATCCCGAATATCCGACGAGAATGTCCGCCATGCGTCCCGAACGCTACAACGTGCGCGAAGTCCGAGGCCAAGTGGCGAAAGGCCTGGGCGGACGCGCATGTCTTTGAGACGCGCAACGACGATCCGAGAGCCAAGTATTATGTCCTCGAGATGTTCCCGTACCCCTCGGGACGCATCCACATGGGCCATGTCCGCAACTATGCGATGGGAGACGTGGTCGCCCGCTATCGCCGCGCGCGAGGCTTTAACGTGCTGCATCCGATGGGTTGGGACGCGTTCGGCATTCCGGCGGAAAACGCAGCCATGCAGAACAACACCCATCCCGCGACCTGGACCTACGCCAATATCGACACGATGCGCGCACAACTGCAGTCGATGGGTCTGTCGCTCGACTGGTCGCGCGAGATCGCGACCTGCGATCCGAGTTACTACAAGCACCAGCAGAAGCTGTTTCTCGACTTCCTCGCGGCCGGACTCGTCACGCGCAAGAAGTCGAAGGTGAACTGGGATCCGGTCGATCACACTGTGCTCGCCAACGAGCAGGTGATCGACGGCCTTGGCTGGAGATCCGGCGCCGTCGTCGAGCAGCGCGAGCTGACCCAATGGTTCTTGAAGATCACGGATTTCTCCGATGATCTTCTCGCGAGCCTCGACCAACTCGACCGGTGGCCGGAAAAAGTCCGGCTGATGCAGCGAAACTGGATCGGGCGCTCCGAGGGTCTGATGATCCGCTTCGTCATCGATCCCAAGTCGCTCGGGTCGCTTTCAGGCGAGCCCGATGCGAGCGAACTCGAAATCTATACGACGAGACCGGACACGCTGTTCGGCGCGAAGTTCATGGCGATCGCCCCCGATCATCCGCTCGCCGCCGCCGCCGCCCGCCGCAACCCGGAACTCGCCGCTTTCATCGACGAATGCCGCAAGGTCGGGACTTCGGTCGCGGCGATCGAGACCGCGGAGAAGAAGGGATACGACACGGGACTGCGCGCACTGCACCCGTTCGATCCCGAATGGCGGCTGCCGGTCTATGTGGCGAATTTCGTTCTAATGGAGTACGGCACAGGCGCGATCTTCGGCTGCCCGGCGCACGATCAGCGCGATCTCGACTTCGTGCATGCCTACGGACTTGGCGTAACGCCGGTTGTCTGCCCGCCGGGCGTCGACCCCGCAACCTTCACGGTGGACAGGGTCGCCTATGACGGCGCGGGGGTGATGATCAATTCCCGCTTCCTCGACGGCATGACCATCGAAGAGGCGAAGGAGGAGGTCGCCCGCCGGCTCGAGGCGGTGTCGATCGGCGACCGTGCGCAGGCCCGGCGGCAGGTCAATTACAAACTGCGCGACTGGGGTATTTCGCGGCAGCGCTACTGGGGCTGCCCGATCCCAATCATCCATTGCGAGAGCTGCGGCGTCGTGCCTGTCCCGGCTAAAGACCTGCCGGTCAGGCTGCCCGACGACGTCACGTTCGACCAGCCGGGAAATCCGCTCGATCGCCACCCGACATGGAAACACGTCGCCTGTCCGCAGTGCGGCGGCCCGGCGCGGCGCGAAACCGACACGATGGATACGTTCGTCGATTCATCCTGGTACTTCGCCCAATTCACCGACCCGGCCAATGAATCGGCGCCGGTCGACCGGGCGGCCGCGGATCACTGGCTGGCGGTCGATCAGTATATCGGCGGAATCGAGCACGCCATCCTGCATCTGCTCTATTCGCGGTTCTTCACCCGCGCGATGCGAGAATGCGGCTACCTCGATCTCGACGAGCCCTTTGCCGGACTGTTCACGCAGGGGATGGTCGTCCACGAGACCTATCGCGACGCGGGCGGGCACTGGATCGCGCCGGCCGAAGTCCGCGTCGAGGCGGACGCGGAGGGACGCCGCGCATTCCTGGTTGCGGGCGGGGAGCCGGTCGAAATCGGGCTGACCGAGAAGATGTCGAAGTCGAAGCGCAACACGGTCGATCCGGACGATATCATCGCGACCTATGGCGCCGACACGGCCCGGTGGTTCATGCTCTCCGATTCGCCGCCCGAGCGCGACGTGATGTGGACGGAGGCCGGCATTCAGGGCGCCTACAAACAGACGCAGCGCCTCTGGCGGCTCATCTGTGAGATCGAGCGCGTTGTCGGTCCAGTCCGCCCCGCCATGCCCGCCGCGTTCGGCGGCGAAGCCACGCGGATCCGGCGAATCGCCCACGCCGCGCTCGCCAAGATCGAGGACGACATCGAGCGGCTGCGCTTCAACGTCTGCATCGCCACGATTTACGAATTCGCCAATGCGCTCGGCGCCGAGGTCGGGGCGATCGACGCGGTCCCGGCCGCCGACGATCTGCGCTATGCTTTCGCCGAAGCGGGCGACATTCTCGTCCATTGCTTTGCGCCGATGATGCCCCATCTCGCCGAGGAGTGCTGGGAGGTGTTGGGTCATACGTCGTTGGTCGCCCAGAGCCCCTGGCCGGTCGCTGATCGCAGCCTGATCGTTTCATCCGCGGTGACCTATGTCGCGCAGGTCAACGGCAAGAAGCGCGGCGAACTGACAATCAGCCGCAACGCCGACGCCATGGAGATCGAACGCGCCGCGCTCGCTCTCGACGGCGTCCTGCGCGCGTTGGATAATAGGCCTCCCCGCAAGGTGATTATCGTTCCCAACAGGATCGTCAATGTCGTGGTCTAGAGCAATCTGCGATTGGGTGAAGTCGACGACGGCGCGCCCCCGCCCCCCTTGTGGGGGCGGGCCGGGGTGGGGGGTCGCGCGGACGGGGGAAGGAAACACGGCGATAAGGGTCCACATCTTTGAGCCGCAGGCGACTCCGGCTGAAGACGTCGAGATCGGCATGGCGCGACCCCCCTCCCGGCCTCCCCCACAAGGGGGGAGGAGAGTCCTCGTCGGCGCCGCGGCGCTGTTTCTCGCCGGCGGTCTGTCAGGCTGCTTTCAGCCCCTCTACAGCGAAGCGGCGCATCCGGGTCTCGTCGAGGACTTGCGCGCGATCGACGTTGCGCCGATCGACAAGCGCATTGGCCATTACCTTGCGCAAGACCTGATTGCCGACCTCAACGGGACGGGCGAGACGGCCTCGCCGGCCGAAATATCGCCTGACGGTGACGGTCTCGCTCGGAACCCAGACCCCGACCGTCAACTCGGAAATCAACGTCGCCTCTTCCGCGACGGTGACCGGAGAAGCGAGCTATACGCTGACCAAGGTCGAGGGAGGAGCGGAGGTCCTGAAGGGCAACGCCCAGGCAGCCGCAGCCTATGACCGCAGCACCCAGCAATACGCCGACATGCGCGCGGCGCGCGACGCCGAGATCCGCATTGCTCGCGCGCTTTCGTCAGAGATTTCATTGCGCCTCGCCTCGGCGCTCGCGGCGAAAAGCTCATAGGCTCTTGTCGGGCCTCCGCCCGGCGCTCTAGCTTGCGGCGATGGTTCTCTATGTCCTTCAGAGATTGGCGGTTCTCGCCGCGACGCTCGTCGCGGCCTCACTGATCGTGTTCGCCGTCATGAACATTCTGCCGGGCAATGCGGCCCAGACGATGCTCGGATCGACGGCGACGCCGGAAGCTGTGGCGGCGCTCGCGCATAAGCTCGGCCTCGATCAGCCGGCGCCCGTTCGCTATGCGCATTGGATCGGCGGCGCGCTTCGCGGCGATTTGGGCCTTTCCTACGCGTATGGCTCGCCGATCGCGCCGCTCATCGCCACGAGCCTTGCGGTCAGCGCCCCCTTGGCGATCATGGCGATGGCCCTTGCGGCCGGAATCTCCCTTGCGGCGGGCGTCTACGCCGCCGACCGCCGGGGACGCACCGGCGACGCGATCGTGATGGGCGCGAGTCAGGTCGGCCTCGCGGTGCCGAATTTCTGGCTGGCGATCCTGCTGGTCATCGTGTTCGCGGTGAATCTCAGGCTCGCGCCCGCCGGAGGGTTCCCGGGTTGGGATCAGCCGATGCGGGCGCTGGGCGCGCTCATTCTTCCGGCGGTGGCGCTCGGCGTGGTTCAGGCGGCCATCCTCACTCGTGTCACCCGCTCCGCGGTCCTCGAGGCTTTGAACGAGGATTTCATGCGCACGGCGCGCGCCAAGGGCGTTTCTCGGCGTTCGGCGCTCTGGCGACACGCGTTGCCGAATGCGCTCGTTCCCATTCTGACCATCATGGGCCTGCAGTTCGCCAATCTGATCGCGGGCGCGATCGTCGTCGAGAACGTATTCGTTCTTCCCGGACTCGGCCGCCTGATGCTGCAATCGATTTCCAACCGCGACACCTTGGTCGTCGAAAACTGCGTGATGCTGACGGCGATGATCGTGATCGCGCTAAACTTTGTCGTTGACCTCGCCTGTGCGGCCATCGATCCGCGCCTGCGAGGTCCGGCGGCATGAACGCTCGAGCCTTGTCCCGGACGCGAGTCAGTCCGAGCCTCTGGGGGGGCGCGATTCTGTCGTCGGCCCTTCTTTTGGCGGCCGTGGTCTCTTTCTTTTGGACGCCTTATCCGCCGGCCGCGATCGACATTCCCCACAAGCTCGCGTCGCCGTCGCTCGCTCATTGGCTCGGGACGGACAACCTCGGACGCGACGTTGCGTCGCAACTGCTCGCGGGCTCGCGCATTTCGATCCTGGTCGGCGTCGTCGCAGTCGGCATCGGGCTCACATTCGGAATCGTGCTCGGCCTTGTCGCCGCGTTCTCGGGCGGTTGGGTCGAAGACGCCGTCATGAAGCTCAGCGACTTCGTCTTCGCCTTTCCTGCGCTGTTGTCGGCGATCATGCTGACCTCGGCCTACGGTCCCGGCGTCATCAACGCGATCATCGCGATCGGAATCTTCTACGTGCCGATCATCGCCAAAGTGACGCGGGCGACCGCCAATGGGGTGCTCGCTCGCGAATTTGCGCTCGCCGCCCGCGCGGCCGGGCGCGGGCCGCTCGCGATTGCCTTCGACCATGTGCTGCCGAACATTGCGCCGGCTCTGATCGTCCAGGCGACGATCCAGTTCGCCGGCGCGATCCTGTCCGAGGCGGCGCTTTCCTATCTGGGCCTCGGAGCGCAGCCGCCGCAGGCCTCCTGGGGCCGGATGCTCGCCGAGGCGCAGAACGTTCTCTACAACGCGCCATCGCTCGCGATCTTTCCCGGCGCCGCGATCGCGCTCAGCGTGCTCGGCATCAACCTCTTGGGCGACGGTCTGCGCGACGCGCTCGACCCGAAGCTGAAGACGCGAAGCTGATGCTGCTCGAGGTCTCCAATCTCGCCATCGATCTGACGGGCCCGGGCGGCGCTGGTCGGATCGTCAGCGGGGGAACGTTCGCGCTCGACGAGGGCGAAAGCCTCGGGGTGGTGGGGGAATCCGGCTCCGGCAAGACGATGACGGCGCTTGCCTTGATGGGCCTGACGCCGGAAAACGCCCGCGTCTCCGGCTCAATCCGCTTCGAGGGACGCGAACTTGTCGGGCTTGGCGAGGAGGCGATGCTCGCTTTGCGCGGCGACCGGATCGCAATGATCTTCCAGGAGCCAATGACGGCGCTCAATCCGCTGCATCGCGTGGGCGCGCAAGTCGCCGAGCCCCTCGTCCTGCATCGCGGAATGACGAGAGAGGCCGCGTTCGATCGGGCGGTCCAGCTGCTCGACCACGTGCGTCTAGCCGATCCCGAACGCGCCGCGCGGGCCTATCCGTTCGCCCTCTCCGGCGGCGAGCGTCAGCGCGCAATGATCGCGATGGCGATTGGCTGTGGCCCACGCCTCGTCATCGCCGACGAGCCGACGACCGCCCTCGACGTGACCGTGCAGGCGCGCATTTTGGCCTTGATCGACGGGCTCAGGACGGAATCGGGCATGGCGCTCATTCTGGTGAGCCACGATCTTGCCGTCGTGGCCGGCCATTGCGATCGCATCATCGTCTTGTACGCCGGCGTGATCATGGAAAGCGGCCCGGTCGAAGCCGTGCTGAGGGAGCCGAAGAATCCCTACACGCGCGCGCTGCTCGAAGCCCGTCCGCAGCCAGGAGCGCGGCGCGGGCTGCGGCTGAAGACCATCCCCGGCTCGCCGCCCCTGCAACACGAAATCGTCGCCGGCTGCCCGTTCGCCGACCGTTGCGAGTTCGTCATCGACATCTGCCGCACGACCCCTCCGCCGGACGTCGCCTTCGGCGGCGATCGTCTTTCGCGCTGCCACCGCGCCCGGGAGATGGGCGGTCTCAAGACGGGGACCGGCGCATGAGCGGGCCGCCGCTCCTCGAAGTCGTCGATCTCGTCAAGAGCTATCGTCTGCCGCGGCAGAGCCTCTTCATGCCGCATGGCCGCCATCCCGCGCTGGCCGGCGTCAGCTTCAGCATCGTCGCCGGACATTCGTTCGGGATCGTCGGCGAATCCGGGTCCGGGAAATCGACGCTGGCCCGCATAGCCCTCGCGCTCGACCGGCCCGACTCAGGCGCCGTGAGGCTCGAGGGGCGTTCGCTGTTCGACCTCGCGCATCGCGAATTGCGAGGGTTGCGCGCCCACATGCAGATGATCTTTCAGGACCCCTACGGCTCGCTCGACCCACGCCAGCGTGTCGAGAGGATCGTCGCCGAGCCGCTGGCGGCGTTGGGCGGAGCGGGGAGGGCGGAACGAAACGCGCGCGTCGCCGCGTCGCTCGAGGCCGTGGGCCTGCGGGCCGCCGACGCTTCGAAATACCCGCATGAGTTCTCCGGCGGTCAGCGTCAGCGCATCGCCATCGCTCGCGCGCTGATCACCCGGCCGAAGCTGGTCATCGCCGACGAGCCGGTGTCGGCGCTCGATGTCTCGGTTCAGGCTCAGGCGCTCAATCTGATGAGCGACCTGCAGCAGCAGGCGCGTGTGACGTTTCTCCTGATCAGCCATGATCTCGCTGTGGTCGCCCATATTTGCGACACGACGGCTGTCATGTATCGAGGACGCATCGTCGAGATCGGTCCAACGGAGGATCTGTTCGGCGCGCCCGCGCACCCCTATACCCGCGAGCTTGTCGATGCGACGCCAAGATTCGATCGGCCGACCCAAGTCGCGACGCCGGCCGAGGGACGGAACGGCCCCGGGGCGGTCGGCTGCCCTTATGCGGGGCGGTGCGCCTTCGCCCAGCCGCGCTGCCAAAAAGAAGCGCCTGAGCTCAAGGACTTGGAGGGGCGGGGACGACGCGCCGCGTGCTGGTTTCCCCTGACTTAGGTCAGCGGAGTTGACTGACCTCAGGCCGATTTTTGCTCGCCGCGCTCTTGCGCGCCGCTCGCCGCGTCCCAATCTGACTTTGTGCTCGGGCGACCGCCGCCGAAGGCGTTGCGGCCTCGACGCTATGGAGGTCCGTAATGGGCACGGCGGATAATGCGATGGGCGGTTCGTACGGCGCGCGGGAGTTCGGCCCGAGCGACTGGGCCAACGCCCGGTGGCGGCGGCGCGGCGGCTCGCGTTGGAGCGCGTTCGAGATCCTCGCCATGATTCTCGGGTTCATCGTGTTCTGGCCAATCGGTCTCGCGATCCTGGGCTACAAGTTCTGGCAAAACCGGTACGGCGGGCCTGATCTGCAGACGCTGGCGAACAACAAGTGGCAGGATGCGCGCACCATGATGTCCTCGAATTCGTCCTGGAGTTCCTCGTGGGGCTGCGGCGGCGCGATGCGAAGCGCGAGCCGCTTTTATTCGCCCTCGACCGGCAACGCCGCATTCGACGAGTGGCGGACTGCCGAACTCGCCCGGCTCGACGAAGAGCGCCGCAAGCTCGACGACGCGCAGCGCGACTTCGCCGAATATGTCGACGCGATCCGCCGCGCCAAGGACCGCGAGGAGTTCGAGCGGTTCATGGCGGAGCGCCGCGCGCGCCCGGCCAATGGCGGCGCGACTGAGACGCACTGACAATTCTTGGCTGACGATCAAATCCATTCTCCCTGCATGGGAGGATGGATTTGAAGGCTTGACGGAAACGTCTATCAGAATGGTATGGTTGGCGCCTGCCCCCCAATGCCGTTCTGGAGCGTTCCATGCGCCGCGCATCTCGTCTGTTGTTTTCCGCCAGCCTTGCCCTCGTGGCTTCCGCGGGGTTCGCCTTCGCCAAAGACAGCATTACAATCGGCATGGTGCTCGAGCCCCCAGGGCTAGACCCCACAGCAGGCGCAGCCTCAGCGATCGCGGAGGTGACACAGTACAACATCTTCGAGGGGCTGACCAAGATCAATGAGGACTTCTCGATCACTCCGCTGCTCGCCGACAAATGGGAGTTTTCGCCCGACGCGAAGACGCTCACCTTCATCCTGAAGCCGAACGTCAAGTTCCATGACGGCGAGCCCTTCTCCTCCAAGGACGTCAAGTTCTCCTTCGAGCGGTTCGGCGCGAAAGATTCGACCAACAAGGACAAGGCTTTCTTCGCGTCGATCGAGTCGATCGAGACGCCCGATCCGCAGACGGTCGTTCTCAAGTTCAAGGACCCGAGCTATTGGGCCTTGTTTCACCTTGGTCTTAGTACCGCCGTCATCCTCGACGAGAAAAGCGCGGCGAACGAAGCAACCGCCCCGGTCGGCACCGGTCCCTATAAGCTCGCCGCATGGACGAAGGGCGCCTCGATCACCCTCGACAAGTGGGACGACTACCGGGACCCGGGCAAGATCGCGATTCCGCATGCCACGTTCCGCTTCATCTCCGACCCCTCCGCGGCGAGCGCAGGGATGATGGCCGGTGACGTCGACGCCTTCCCGCGCTTCGCCAACCTCGACGCGCTTGGTCAGTTCAAGTCCGACCCGCGTTTCCAGGTGCTGATCGGCGGCACCGACTGCAAGACGGTCGTTGGGATCAACAACAAACGCAAGCCACTCGACGACGTCAGGGTCCGTCGGGCGATTGCCTATGCGATCGACCGCAGCGCGGTCATCGGCGGAGCGATGAACGGCCTCGGAACGCCGATCGGCAGCCATTATACGCCGCTGGAGCCCGGCTATATCGATCTGACCAGCATGTACCCACATGATCCCGAAAAGGCGAAGGCCCTTCTCAAGGAGGCCGGCGTCACGACGCCTCTGCAACTCAGCCTTATTCTGCCGCCGGTTCCGAACTATGCGCGGCAGGGCGGTCAAATCGTCGCGGCTCAGCTTGCCGAGGTCGGCATCCAGGCGAATATCCAAAACGTGGAATGGGCGGAGTGGATCAGGGGCGTATACATCAACAAGAACTACGACCTCAGCATCGTCTGCCATGCGGAGCCGCTTGACCTTGGCATCTACGCCAACCCCAATTACTACTTCCAGTATGACAGCCAAGCTTATCGCGACATTTATGCCAAGGTCACCACGGCGCCCAACGCCGAGACCTATAACGCGGCGGTTGGCGAAGCGCAGAAGAAGATCGCCGAGGACAGCGTCAACGCCTTCCTATTCCAGTTGCCGAACGCCACTGTCGCGGACGCAAAGCTGAAGGGCCTGTGGACGAACGCGCCGATCTTCGTCAACGATCTCTCCGCCATTTCGTGGCAGTGAGACGATAGGCGACAAAGCCCGTGCAGCCGTTCCGCCTGTCGGCTATCGAACTGCTGAGCGCCTACCGGTCTCGGAGGTTGTCGCCTGTCGAGGCGATGGCCTCGGTGATCGCGCGTGTGGAAGCGTTCGAGCCGCACATAGCCGCGACTTATCTCTATCGGCCGGATCGCGCGCTCGCGGACGCCCGCGCCTCCGAGGCGCGCTGGCTCAAGGGCGAACCTATGGGTCCGCTCGATGGCGTGCCGGCGACGGTCAAGGACAACATCGCTACCCTTGGCGATCCGAAGCCCGTTGGCGCCGCGGCCAGCGAAATGGCGCCGGAACCGGCCGACGCGCCGCCGGCCGCGCGGTTGCGCGAAGCCGGCGCGATCCTCTTCGCCAAGACCACCATGCCCGACTACGGCATGCTGTCCTCCGGCCTCTCGAGCTATCATGCGCTCGCGCGCAATCCCTGGAAGCTTGACCGCAATCCTGGCGGCTCGTCGGCTGGCGCTGGGGCTTCGGCAGCCGCGCTTTACGGGCCGCTTCATGTCGGCACCGACATCGGGGGGTCGATTCGCCTGCCGGCCGGCTGGTGCGGCATTTTCGGCTTGAAACCGAGCGCTGGCCGAGTTCCGATCGACCCGGCCTATATCGGCCGCGTCGCAGGCCCGATGACGCGCGACGTCGCGGACGCGGCGCTCATGATGGCCACGCTTTCGCTGCCCGACGCGCGTGACTATTCGAGTCTCAAATATGAGAAGCTAAATTGGCTCGGTGGACCTGCGGAACTCAAGGGCCTTGAGATCGGCCTCATGCTCGAGGCGGGCTGCGGGGTCCTGCCCTCGTCCCAGGCGCGCGCGGCGGTCGAGCGTGCGGCGCGCGACTTCGAGACGGCCGGCGCACATGTCGAGCCGCTCGCGCCCTTCATGACCCAGGAGATGCTCGATGGGCTCGACCATTTCTGGCGAACGCGCCTGCTCGACGAGATCAGCGCGCTTGCGCCGGGGAAGCGCGAAACCATCCTGCCCTTCATCCGGGAGTGGGCGGAATCGGCGGAAGGGTTCTCCGGACGGCATGTGTTTCGTGGCTTCAGCCGGATCCTCGAGATCCGCGAGGCCGCGATTGCAGCGACGCATCGGTTCGATTGCGTGCTCTCGCCGACCGCGCCGATGACGGCCTTCCCGGCGGAATGGGCCTCGCCCAGCCGAGACCCATTGAACCCGTTCCCACATATCGGCTTCACGGTCGCCTTCAACATGTCGGAGCAGCCAGCGGCATCGGTTCCTTGCGGCTTCGACGACGAGGGGCTGCCGATCGGCCTCCAGATCGTCGGCCGGCGCTTCGACGACGTCGGCGTGCTGGCCGTGGCGCGATCCTACGAGGCGATCCGGTCGGCGAAGATGAGGCCATGGCCGGAGCCGCCCGAGACACTACCGCCGGCGCAACCGCTGTTTATCGTGTAGCTTGCCGTTGGAGGCAACGAACGCAGGGTCGATCGCGTGAGGCAGACGGTCGGCATCGTCGCCACCTCGACCACTTCGTCAGGGCGCGTTTTTCGTCGTCCCGGGTCGGTCACTCAAGTGGATACTCATTCCCTCGCGGGCTAGCCAGTCAGCGCGTTCGTTGTGTTCGTCGCCGGCATGTCCCTTGACCCAGAGCCATTCGACATCGTGCCGCCCCGCCGCCTCGTCGAGCCGCCGCCACAGATCCTCGTTCTTCACCGGCTTCCTGTCGGCCGTGCGCCAGCCGTTGTGTTTCCAGCGATCGAGCCAACTGGTCACGCCGCCGCGCAGATATTGGGAGTCGGTGTGAAGGGCAACTGCGCACGGGCGTCTCAGCGATTCCAGCGCCTCGATTGCGGCCGTCAACTCCATGCGGTTGTTGGTGGTCAGCTCCTCGCCGCCCTTTAGTTCCTTTTGATGGGCTCCGTAGCGCAGCACGGCCCCCCAGCCGCCGGGACCGGGATTTCCGGAACATGCCCCGTCGGTCCAGATGGAGACGCGTCCACTCACCGCATGAGCCCGTAATCGGCCGCGGACTTCACGCGCTGATGGAAGCGCAACTTGTCGCGATATTCGAGCGGATTCTTCGGCGCGACCTTTGCCCCGGGCGGGACATCGAGCCAGTCGACAAGGCGCGTCAGCATGAAACGCAGCGCAGCGCCTCGCGCCAGGATTGGCAGCGCCTCGATCTCGGCGTCTTCGAGCTTGCGGATGCGCTCATAGCCCGAGAGCATCGCCCGGCCCTTGGAAACATTGAAGGCGTTATCCGGCTCGAAACACCAGGCGCTGAGACAAATCGCCAGATCGTAGGCCAGCGCGTCGTTGCAGGCGAAATAGAAATCGATGAGCCCCGAAAGCCGTTCGCCCAGAAAGAACACGTTATCGTTGAAGAGATCGGCGTGTATGACGCCGCCTGGCAGGCCTTTCGGCCAGCGCCTCTCCAGATAGGCGAGTTCCGCCGCGCACTCCTGACGCAGTTGCGGCGCGACCTCGTCAGCCCGCGCTTCCGCCGCGTGAAAGAGAGGCGGCCACCCCTCGAGCGATAGCGAATTGACTCGCCGCAGGTGAAAGTCGGCTCCCGCGATATGCATGCGCGCAAGCGCCTGGCCGACTTCGCCGCAATGGCCCACGTTCGGCCGGCGGATCCACAGCCCGTCGAGAAAGGTCACGATCGCCGCCGGCCGGCCCGCGAGTTCACCGAGCGCTTCGCCAGCGCGATTGCGCACCGGCTGGGGGCAGGTGACCCCGCGCTTGGCAAGATGCTCCATCAGTCCGACGAAGAAGGGAAGATCGGTCGCCATCACCCGCTTTTCATAGAGGGTGAGGATGAACTGGCTGCTTAAGGTGCGCAGAAGGAAGTTGGAATTTTCGACCCCCTCGGCGATGCCTTTGAAGGATACAACCTGTCCGATGTCGTAAAGCGCAAGAAAGTCGCTCAACGCTTCATCGGAGACTTCGGTATAGACAGCCATGTCCTGTTTGCTTATTTCGTGCGAGGGGGCGGCGACGGCGATCCCGCTTAGCTCGCGCGCTTGAGGGGCGTCAATCGGCGGCCGGTATTGAGTTCGCCGAAACTCAATTGTTGTTGTAGCCGATATTCACGAGTGATGTTGGCATCCCAAGAAAATCGGCTATGTAGTCGCCGCCGCTGTGGTGGCGGCGACTTTGCCCCGGGGGACTCCATTCGATGCGAATTGCCATGATCGGCGCAGGCTATGTGGGCTTGGTGTCGGGGGCGTGTCTCGCGGACTTCGGGCACGAAGTCGTGTGCGTCGACACCGACGAGCGGAAAATCGAGGCCCTACGCGCGGGCCGCGTCCCGATTTACGAACCGGGCCTCAGCGAACTTGTGCTGTCGAACCAGAGCGCGCGCCGCCTCTCTTTCACGACCAGCCTTGCCGAGGCCGGACGAGGCGCGAGGGCGATCTTCATCGCTGTTGGAACCCCCTCGCTGGCGGAGGTCGGATCCGCCGACATGCGCTACGTGCATGACGCCGCTCGCGCAATCGCGAAAGTCATCGACGATTTCGCGGTCGTCGTCGTCAAGTCCACGGTCCCGATAGGCGCGGGCGACGAGGTCGAGCGCATCATCGCCGAAACCGTCCCGCGCGATCGCTTTTCTGTCGTCTCGAATCCCGAATTCCTGCGCGAGGGCGCGGCAATTGAGGACTTCAAGCAGCCCGATCGGGTGGTGGTCGGTGTCGGCGATGACCGCGCCGGCGCGGTCATGCGCGACATCTACCAGCCGATTAACGCCGCCGGGGGGCAGATGGTTTACACCTCGCGCCGCAGTTCGGAGATGATCAAATACGCTGCCAACGTCTTTCTGGCGATGAAGGTGACCTTCATCAACGAAATCGCCGACCTCTGCGAACGCCTCGACGCAGACGTGGTCGACGTCTCGCGCGGCATCGGCCTCGACGATCGTATCGGGGCCAAGTTCCTCAATCCCGGGCCTGGTTTCGGCGGCTCGTGCTTTCCCAAGGACACGCTCGCGCTGTCCAGGCTCGCGATCGAGGCGAAGGCCCCGATCAGGCTGGTCGAGACGCTGGTCGACGTCAACGACAAGCGCAAAGTCGCGATGGCCGCGAAGGTGGTGAAAGCCTGCGGGGGTTCGGTCGCCGGCAAGCGGATTGCCGTTCTCGGGCTCACCTACAAACCGAAGACCGACGATATGCGTGACGCCCCGAGCCTCGTGATCATTCCTGAGCTGCAGGCCGGCGGCGCCGCCGTCGTCGCTTACGATCCGGAGGGCGCGAAGATGGCGAGGGACATGCTGCCCGGCGTCGAGTTCGTCGACAACGCCTATGCGTGTCTCGAAGGCGCGGACGCGGCGGTTGTGATCACCGAGTGGGACGAGTTCCGGGCGCTCGACCTGGAACGCGTCAAAGCCGCGCTCGCCAAGCCGGTAATGGTGGACATGCGCAATATCTATCCGATCAAGAGAATGAAAGCCCTCGGGTTCCGCTATGTCTGCGTCGGCCGCGGGTTCAACGGCGAAGGCTGAGAGACCGGCGTTCTTCGCTTTGCTTTTCAAAGTGTCGGCTTCCCATAGCTATCGAAAGTTCGCGATGCCCCAGTCGGTCCGGTCCTGTGTGATTGTCGTTGAGAACCTGCCGGTTCCCTTCGACCGCCGCGTTTGGCAGGAGGCGCAGGCGCTGACGCGGGCAGGCTGGCGGGTTTCAGTGATCTGTCCCTCGAACGAGTCCTTCCCCGCGGAGTTCGAGGTCATCGACGACATCGCGATCTATCGGCATCCGCTCCCTCCGGAAGGACGCGGCGCGCTCGCCTATTTCAGGGAATATGCCTGGGCGCTATTCCACGAGTTCCGCCTGCTCGTGAAAGTGCAGCGCGAGCGTGGATTTTCCATCATTCAGGCATGCAACCCGCCCGACCTTGTCTTTCTCGCCGCCGCGCCATTCAGGCTGCTTGGCGTACAATTCATCTATGACCAGCACGACGTAAGCCCGGAGTTGTTCGCGGTCAAATTTGAGAACAAAGGATTCCTCTATCACGCGCTGCTCTTCTTCGAACGGTGCTCATACGCGATGGCGGATTTCGTGGTGACCGCGAACGCTACCTTCAAAGATCTGGCGATCAGCCGCGGCCGCAAGGACCCATCGCAGGTCGAAGTCGTCTATGGCGTGCCGGACCGCAAGCGCATTCACCGCGTCGCGCCAGAGCCCCGCCTCAAGGGGGACCGCCGATTCGTCATCGGCTACATCGGCATCATCAACGAGCAGGACGGGGTCGATCATCTCGTCAAGGCGTTGGGCGAGCTCGTCGCGAGGGGCTTCCGCGATTTTCGGGCGGTGGTCGTCGGCAGCGGGCCGGCGCTCGAGCAGGTGCGCGAACTCGCCGCTTCGCTGAACCTCTCCGACTTCATCGTCTTCACCGGCTACTTGAACGGCGAGTCCTTGCTTTCGCATATCAGCACGTTCGACATCGGGGTCATTCCCGACCCGTACAACGAAGCCAACGATGTGATGAGCATGAACAAGGTGTTTGAATATTGCGCGCTCGGAATTCCGACTGCGTGCTACCCGCTCAAGGAGACGAAGCGGCTCCTTGGCGGAGCCGGTGTCTATGCCCCAACGCTCGAGCCGGCCGGGCTTGCCGAGGCGTGTTTGAGCCTGATGCAGGACGAGGCGTTGCGCGCGCGCTGCTCGGCCGAGGCGACGAGGCTATCGGCCGAGACCTTCGTCTGGGATCACGAAGCCAAGAAATACGTCGATGTCTACGAGCGCGTTCTCGCGGCGGTCGCCGCACGCGCGGGCGAGAAAGACATTCGTGCGGCCTGAGCCGAACCGGACCAGCGCGGGGGGACGTCTTGCGGGGCGGAGCGCGTAGACGATGGCGTCCGGGAGCCTGTGGGTTCTGTTCACGCTCCTGGCGTCGAGCGCACAGACGCTGCGCAACGCCATGCAGCGCGATCTCATCGGCGCGCTGGGGGCGGTCGGCGCCGCGCAGGTCCGCTTTCTGTTCGGACTGCCGTTCGCGGTTTTGTTCCTGGCCGGCATGCTGGTCGCAACCGGGCTCGCAACGCCGCAGCTCACGCTCCCCAATCTCGGCTGGACGGCGTTCGGGGCGGTCTCGCAGGTGATCGCCACCGCGATGATGCTGGCCGCGATGCGCACGCGCAGTTTTGTCGTCGCTGTCGCTTATACCAAGACCGAGCCGGCGCAGGTCGCGCTCTTCGGCCTCGTCGCGTTCAACGAGACGCCGACCCTCTCTCTGATCGCCGCGATCGGGCTTGCGATGATCGGCGTCGCGCTGATGTCGGTCCCCAGCAGAAAGGAGCTCGCGAGCGACTGGCGCTCGGCGGCCTATGGGCTCGCCTCCGCGACTTTCTTCGCCTTCGCGGCGATCGGCTTCCGCTCGGCGGTCGTCGGCGTCGAAACCTCCTCGCGCGCGCTTGCGGCGTCATTGATCCTGGTCGTCGGCCTTGCGATCCAGTCGGCGACGCTGGCGCTCTATCTTGGGGCCTTCGACCGCGCCGGCGCGCGCGCGATCCTCGCCGCCTGGCGCTCGTCGCTGTTTGCCGGATTCATGGGCGCGCTCGCCTCCCAATTCTGGTTCATCGCCTTCGCGCTGACCGACGCGGCGCGGGTGCGAACGCTCGCGCTGATCGAGGTGCCGCTGGCGCAGCTCGTATCGCTGAAGCTCTTCCGAGAGCCGCCGTCGCGGCGCGACGGCCTCGGCATGACACTGATCGTCGCCGCGGCCGCGATCCTCGTCTGGGGCGGGGGCTAGATCATGCGGTCTCTTTCATCCTCTTTCATCCTCTTTCATTCGCTGGAATTCCCTTGAATCTAGGCTCGAAAATCCTTGAATTGACTTTCATTGGCTTGAATCTGCTCCGCCGAATCGAGATTTTTCAATGGGTTACCGGCGTTGAGCGCGAAATTTTTTTCTGCGCCTCCATAACCAACCCGGGCCTCGCCGGCGATCCGAATCCGCGCCGATCGCCCACGACCGCCTCACCCATGATGACCGGACGGAGCCTATCATGAATTTCGCTTATCCGAAAGACTTAGTCGGCGTTTTGGTAAATACCCTCGCTCGGCGGCCGGGCCGAGGCCGTTCGGCTTGCGGCCGCCGTGATCTCGAACACTTTGTCGCGTCGCGCCCAGTATCGCGACAAAGCGCCCGATCGGGCGTTTGCCGCTTGCGAAAGTCTTGTTGCGGCGACAACCTCGAGCGTCTGCAAGTCCGCCGGTGAGCGGCATCAGGCCGGGAGCGGGACGCATGGCCCATAATTTCCTCAGCGCGCTCGTCGGCTCGTTCGCGACGCCAGCGGCGGAGAACCCGACGGTCGCCATGATCGAGGCGGCCTTCCGGCATCATGGAATGGATGCGCGCTACATCAATTGCGAGGTCGAGCCCGCCGCTCTCGGGGATGCCGCGCGGGGCGCGCGAGCGATGGGCTGGCGCGGGTTCAATTGCTCGATTCCGCATAAAGTGGCGATCATCCAGCATCTCGACGGTCTCGGTCAGTCGGCGGAGACGATCGGCGCGGTCAATTGCGCGGTCAGGCGCGGCGACAAACTGATCGGCGAGAACACCGACGGCGTCGGCTTCATGGAGTCGCTGCGGACGGTCGTCGATCCCGCCGGCAAATCGCTGGTGGTGTTCGGCGCGGGCGGGGCGGCGCGCGCGATTGCGGTCGAGGCGGCTCTCGCCGGCGCGGCGAAACTCACGATCGTCAACCGGGGCAAGGCGCGAGGCCGCGAACTGACGCGGTTGATCAACGAAAAGACGAAGGCCAAGGCCAGCTTCGTCCTCTGGGACCGCGCTTACGCAATCGACCCCGCTGCCCACATCCTGGTCAACGCCACCTCGATCGGCCTGTTTCCGGATGTCGAGGGCCGGCTCGACATCGAGATGTCGACCCTGCGGTCGGGGACGATCGTCGCCGACGTCATCCCCAATCCGCCGCGGACGCTCCTCATCCGCGAGGCCGAGGAACGGGGCGCGCTGACGCTCGACGGCCTCGGCATGCTGGTCAATCAGGGGGTCGTTTCGATCCGGCACTGGTTCGGCGTCGACGTCGACCCACAGGTGATGCGGCGCAAGGTCGAGGATCTGTTTGGGGTCTGAGGTCTGTTGATTCAAAGATCGCTGGCCGGGCGAAGGCCGACATGCATCGAGCGGCCGACCGTCGGGAATCGAGAGGTCAAGCGGGTCGTTGCGGATGGCGACCCGACATTTAGCACGTCGGCAACGCATTGGACTTTCTGCAAAGGGTCTCCGGGCAAAGAGGCTTTGGGAAAGCGTGTCGCCGGTCGCTTTCGCTTGCGTTGCTGGTAGCGTCTCGCTGATTCGCGATTTCATCCAATACGGAAGGGGACAGCCAGATGGACGTTTGTATCAAAAAGGGGCTCGTCGCAGTGACGATGGCCGGTTTGCTCGCCGGTCTTGGCGGTTGGGCCGCCGAAGCTTGCACGTCGCTGACCTTCAAGGCCGAGGATGGTACGGCCATCTATGCTCGGACGATGGAATGGGGGGCCTCTGATCTCAAATCAGAAATGGTCCTCGTGCCTCGCGCGATATCGTTCTCGTCGGCGCTTGGCGCGGGCAAGACCGGCGCGGCCTGGAAGAACCAATATGGTTTTGTCGGCGTAAACGCGGGCGGTCTTCCTTATGCCACCGACGGCATGAACGAAGCCGGGCTAACGGTTGGCGCTCTTTTCTTTCCGGGCTTCGCCGAATACCAAACGCTGAAAGCCGACGAGCAGACCACGACAATAAGCAACGTCGATCTTGTCAATTATCTCCTGAGCAATTTCAAAACCGTCGACGAGGTGCGCCAAGCGATGCCGAAGATTCGGGTCGTGCGCAACCCCGACATCGAAAAGGAATTCGGAACGCCGTTGCCGCTGCATCATATCGTAAACGACCCGTCGGGCGCTTCCATCGTCATCGAGTACACGAACGGCGAACTGAAGGTGTTCGACAACAAGGTCGGCGCCATGACCAACTCGCCCGGCTACGACTGGCATCTCCTGAACCTCAGGAACTACTCCAATCTGAGGCCGCAGGCGCCGGCGCCACGCTCGATTGACGGGGTTTCGCTGGCTCCCTTCGGCGCGGGAAGCGGCATGCTCGGGTTGCCTGGCGATTTCACGCCGCCTTCCCGATTCATCCGCGCGGTCGCCTTCGTCAACACCATGGTTCCGGTCAAGGACGCGGCGGAAGCCGTCAGCGCGGCCTCGGTGATGCTCAACAACTTCGATATTCCGAAGGGTCTTGTGCGGGAGGGCAGCCCCGAGGACTTCCATCTCGGGTACACCCAGTGGTCGGTCATCGCCGACATGAGTCACAAGGTCTATTATTATTGGACCATGTACGACCGCAGAATGCGCGCGGTCGATCTCTCCAAGCTGAATTTCGAGAGCAAAGCCGTGTCCTCTTTCCCGCTCGATCGCGTGCGGACCGAAGACGTTCTCGACCGCTCAAACGACTTTTCGCATTGATATTCGCGCATCTTCGGAGCCCCACGAACGCGGCGAGAGCGAGGTTGCTCTTCCTCGAATATGAGTAGGTTGTGCACCCCTTCTCCACGAAGTGGGGAAAGCGAAGCGCCGGATGGGGTGCGGAAAGCAGGGCCGAGTCGACGCAAGTTGGCAGCAACGGTCACGCAATCCGACCCAGCGTTCAGGCAGTGGGCCACACCCCATCCGTCGGGCTTCGCCCGCCACCTTCCCCGCTTCGCGGAGAAGGGGGGACGCGCCTCGGCCTCGCTGCGTAAACTCGACAGCGGATCGCGCTAATCGCGAAGCGGTTGTCTTATGACGGGCGCGAGGGGTGGCGTCTCAGGCGCTTTGCGACAGGGCGTCCTCAGCCTTCGCCTTTGCGGCCTCGGCAATAAGCTCGAAGGAGCGCAGCCGGGCGGTGTGGTCGTAAACGTCGGAAACGATCATCAACTCGTCGCCTCCCGTCTCAGCGACCAGAGCCTCGATGCCGGCGCCGACCGTGCGGGGCGATCCGACAATCGAGCGGGCGAGCATCCGCATCGCCTGCTGCTTCTCTGCCGGCAGCCAGTACTTTTCGATGTCGTCGATCGGCGGCTGGCTCAGGCCGCGATTGCCGCGGAAGATATTGGTGAACGACATCTGCTGCGTCGTGGCCAGCCGGCGCGCCTCGTCGTCGCTGTCGGCTGCGATGATGTTGACCCCGACCATCGCATAAGGAGACGCGAGCTGTTCGGACGGCTTGAAGCGGCTTCGATAGATGTCCAACGCCGGAAGGAGCAGATCGGGCGCGAAATGCGACGCGAATGCATAGGGCAGGCCAAGCTCGGCTGCGAGCATCGCACCGAAAGCGCTCGATCCGAGAATCCACAACGGCACCTTGGTGCCCGCCGCCGGCACCGCTCGGATGCGCTGGGCCGGACCCGCGGGCGCCAGGAACGCCTGCAGTTCGAGAACATCCCGCGGGAAGCTCTCGGCAGCATCGGGCGTGCGGCGCAGGGCCTGCAGCGTGAGCTGGTCCGTTCCCGGCGCGCGGCCGAGTCCGAGATCGATGCGGCCCGGGAACAGGCGCTCCAGGGTTCCGAACTGTTCGGCGATGACATAAGGGGCATGATTGGGAAGCATGATGCCGCCCGCGCCGACCCGGATGCGCTTCGAGCCGGCAGCGATGTGAGCAATCACAATCGATGTCGCGGCGCTGGCGATGCCCGGCATGTTGTGGTGCTCCGCGACCCATAGCCGCTGATAGCCCCAATTCTCCGCGTGCGCCGCAAGGTCGCGGGCGTTGTCGAGCGCCCCGCGCGCGTCGACCTCCTGGGTTACGCGGGCAAGCTCGAGGATGGAAAGCGGCGTCATGTATTGGCTCCGGCGCCCTCCGATGCAGGCGCATGCAGGAGCATATATGGCGTCGGGCCGATCTTCCCGGAAGGCCAGTCTCGACCGTCGTCACAGAAGGCCTGACGTCGCCCATGCACGCACGGCGCGGTCACGCGGCGCCGTTTTTGCGGCCTGCTTGCCTGGATAGTCCAGCCAGTTCGGCCACGCACCGTTCGAGATCTCTCAGGTTGGCGCGCATCTGCTCCAGCGCAAATCCAAGGGCGAAGAATCGTTCCACCTCATCGACGGAAAGGCTGCGGGTGACGCCATCGCGACGCAGCGCAGCGACCTCGCCGGCATAGGCGTCAGGAGCCGATTCCACGTCATTGAGCGGCGGCGGGCCGCGGCCCGCCTGCAGTGCGACGGCGCTCCCGCGCAAATAGGCGGCGAAGGCGGAGCCCACCTGCGCGAGGCTCGATTCGAGCCGCGTCAGGACAGCCTCGGGCAGCGGATTGGACGCCGCTCTTCCGATCATCACGAGGTCGTGGCGCAATCTCAGCAGCGTGCGCAACAGCGGTCCGGTGCTAGGCGCTCTGGCGAGTCCAGCCGACCGCTCACGCTCGGCTTCGACGCCCACCGCATTCATCTGGGTCACAGCTTGACCGATGCCATCCTGAACGCGGTGGAGCGAATCCGCGTCCAGGCCTCGCGTCAAACCTTGAAACAGCTCGCCAAGAGCTCCTGCCATCTGATCAAGCGTGCGCGCGGCCGCCTCGACGAGCAAAGGATGAGCCCTTGACGGCAACAGGAGAGACGAGACCACCAAACCGGTGACGCCGCCGACCGCGACCTCGATGACGCGATCAAGCGCCGAACCGATCGGGCTGGCGTTGGTGAATGTGGGAACCAGGAGCACAATGATAGCGGTGATCGGCGCAACAGAGAATTTGGGGTTTATCGCCGCGATGAAGCTAAGCGGGGCCACCGCGAGAGCGAGCAGCGCGAGGAGCGCCAGCTCGCTCGCATGCGGGACGAGCGCGCCGATGACGCCGCCATAGATTGCGCCGCCGAGCGTCCCCATCAGATAGTCGAAAGTCGCCTTCAGCGAGCGTCCGACGCTCATCTGGGTCACGATGACGGACGTCAATACGGCCCACAACGGCAAGGGAAGGTGCAAGAACTGCGCAACAGCAAAAGAAGCCAGGGCGGCGATCGTCGCCCGGATCGAAAGCGCCCACTGAACCCGGCGGTCACGGAAGAGGGAGCGCAGCTCCGGCCAGGGTCTCGAGATGCGCCACACCTGCTTCAATCTCCGCTGGCTCGGCAGCTTGTCCTGACGGCGCCTGCCTGATCGGTCGAGCCACAGACGCGGCATTCCTCCGGGTGATCGCGACCGAGGTATCCGCGCGTCATTTCTCGACCCCAATGCTGGTTCCGGGTCGACGGCGAGTCCCTTCGTAACGGATGAAGGCCTGGATTTCGAGCCTAGCCGCGCTCGCGCCCAACCTATAGAAGTCCGGACCCCGACGAGCCGGACCATCCCTTGAACGCTCCTCACGTCGCACGCGACAAGGCACAGCCCGTGTTCACCGAGGGGTCTCTGATGCGCCATGTCGCGGTGATGACCGCAACCGGCGCGGTCGGCCTCATGGCGGTGTTCTCCGTCGATCTGCTTTCGCTCTTCTGGGTGTCGCGGCTCGGCGACCAGGCCTACAAGGCGGCGGTCAGCTATGTGGGCCTCGCGACCTTTTTCGCGATGTCGGTCAACATCGGCCTCACCATTGCGGCCTCGGCGACGGTGTCGCGGGCGCTGGGTTCCGGCGACCGGCCGAGGGGCGCCGGCTCGCCGCCTCGGCGCTGACGATCACGACGATCATCTCCGGCGCCGTGGCGACGCTCATGTTCGCGTATCGCGACTGGGGCCTCACAACGCTCCTGCATGCGCGCGGCGAACCGTTGCAGGTCGCCTCGACCTTTCTCGCCATCACCATTCCGGCCAACGTGCTGATGGCTGTGGGAATGACGCTGGCTGGCGTGCTGCGCGCGGTCGGCGACGCGCGCCGGGCGATGTATGTGACGCTGTCTGGCGCGATCGTCACCGCCATTCTCGATCCCGCGCTGATTTTCGGGCTGGGGCTCGGGGTCTATGGCGCGGCATGGGCGGCGGTCGCGGCGCGGCTTTGCTGGGCCATCGTTGGCTGGAATGGCGCGGTGCGGGTGCACGACATGGTCGCCCGCCCGCGTCTGAACGCCGTGCGCGGCGACTTTGGGCCCATCATGGCGATCGGCTTTCCGGCGATCATGGCCAATCTCGCCACGCCCGTCGGCTCGGCCTATGCGGTGCGCGTCTTCTCCGACATCGGCGAGGCGGCGATCGCGGCTGGCGCCGTGATCGACCGCGTCACGCCGGTTGCGTTCGGCGTCATTTTCGCGCTCACCGGCTCGATCGGCCCGATCATCGGCCAGAACTTCGGCGCCAACCTGATGGGCCGGGTGAAGAGAGCGCTGACCAATTCTTTCATTCTCTCGATCGGCTATGTTCTCTTCGCGTGGGGCGTGCTCGCGCTTGCCGCGCCATGGCTCATCCGGGCCTTCGACGCAACGGGCGAGAGCGCCGATTATGTCGCCTTCTACTGCCAGTACGGGGTCGTCGCCTGGCTTTTCCTCGCCTGCCTGTTCGTGGCCAACACAGCGTTCAACAACCTCGGCTTTCCGGTGCTGTCAATGGCCTTCAACTGGGGCCGCGCGACGCTCGGCACGATTCCCTTCGTGACGCTTGGCGCGCATTATGGCGGAGTGCGCGGCGGCCTCATCGGCATCGCGCTCGGCTGCGCCCTGTTCGGCCTCATCGCCGTCGCTGCGGCCTATGCGGCGACCGCGCGTCTTGCGAAAGCCATGGAGGCGAAGGCGGCGCGCGGCTGACGCGGGCGCTCCTGGCGAAAGACGGGGCCCTCATTTGCAATGGGGCGCCGGCCTGACTATCTAGCCGCAGTCGCCGGCGCGCCGGCCGCAGGGGTAAAGGCCTTTATGGCTCGCGACGTCGTCGATGGGGAGGTTGTCGAATCGCGTGACGCGCTGGCGGCATGGTTCGAGGCCGGATGCAAGCCGGCCAGCGCTTTTCGCGTCGGCACGGAACACGAGAAGATTCCCTTTTATCGCGCGGGTCTGTCTCCTGTCCCTTATGAGGGCGAAACGGGGATCCGCGCCCTGCTCGAGGGCATGAATGCGCGGATCGGCTGGGAGCGCATCGAGGACGGCGGCCATCTGATCGGCCTTTACGACGCGAACGGCGGCGGCGCGATCTCGCTCGAGCCGGGCGGCCAGTTCGAATTGTCCGGGGCGCCCCTGGAGACGGCGCACGAGACGGCGGGGGAACTCGACCGGCACCTCGGCCATTGCCGGGCGGTCGCAGGGCCGCTCGGCATCGGTTTCCTGTCGCTCGGCATGAGCCCGAAATGGACGCTCGCTGAGACGCCGGCGATGCCGAAGAGCCGCTACGACATCATGAAGCGCTTTATGCCGCGGGTCGGGACGCGCGGCCTCGACATGATGTTTCGCACCGCGACCGTTCAGAGCAATCTCGATTTTCGCGATGAAGCGGACATGGTCGCCAAGATGCGCGTCGGGCTGGCGCTGCAGCCGGCGATCACCGCGCTCTTCGCCAATTCCCCCTTTACCGACGGCAAGCCGAACGGGTTTCTCTCCATGCGCTCGGAGATCTGGCGCCATACCGACGCCGAGCGCACAGGCATGCTGCCATTCGTCTTCGAACCGGGCATGGGTTTCGAGCGCTACGTCGATTTCGCGCTCGACGTGCCGATGTACTTCCTGAAGCGCGGCTCGACTTATCTCGATGTCGCCGGCGCGAGCTTTCGCGATCTGCTGGAGGGCCGCCTCGCCGCGGCGCCGGGCGAGCGGGCGACGATGGCGGACTGGGCGAACCATCTCTCGACGATCTTTCCCGAGGTGCGCCTCAAGCGCTATCTCGAGATGCGGGGAGCCGACGTCGGTCCGCCGGACCGGATCGTGGCGCTCGCGGCGCTGATGATCGGCATCTACTACGACGAGGACGCGCTTCGGTCGGCTCAGGATCTGATCAAGGATTGGAGCGCCGAGGATCGCCAGACATTGCGCGACGAGGTTCCGCGCCTGGGGCTCGCCGCCAGGGTCCGCGGCCGGGAGCTCAGAGGGGTCGCGCTGGACATGCTGGCGATCGCGCGGAAGGGCCTCTGGCGGCGCGCGCGGCTCAACGCCAAGGGCGAGGACGAGACGATCTGGCTGAGGGGGCTCGAAGCGATCGCCGAGAGCGGCCGGTCGCCGGCGGAAGGATGGCTCGATCGCTACGAGCACGCCTGGGGCCGCTCGGTCGACCCGGCGTTCCGGGAGGCGGTGTTTTAGCGGGGCTTCGTCCGGTTGCGAGGCTACGCGCAACGCGCATGCAAGGAGCCGACCTGCCGAGCAATTTTCATCCTGTTACAAGGAGAAAACAGGGGCGACGGCCCGAGCTCCGCCTGATCAGATTTGGAAAATAACGTGATTTTGCAACTGCTTCGCAAGTGCCGCGGCGCGCGGCGGCGGACAAAATAACAGGGAGGGTAACAGGGCCTATTCCGCGCTTATCAGGGCGATAACAGGCGGTGAAACAGCGGGGAGCGCAGCCACGAAAGAGCGACTGTCAGGCGCTCGCGCTATGCGGAATTTGCATGGGACGGGCACCCGCCAGGGCGCGACCGAGGCCTCCCTCTGCGTCGACCCATAGCTGGCCCGAACGGGAGACCGCTGCCTACTTGCCCATTTCCGCCTTGATGTGCTGGATCGCCTTCCCGCAGCCGATGCTCACTTCCATCTTGTGCGCCTTGAGGCATTTGACGATCCGGCCGCCGCCGGGCTCGGTCCCGGGGCAGAGACGCTCGGCGTCGGCTTTGCAGTATTTCGTGAGATCGGCCATTTGCGCCGACGCGATGTTCGACAGCGCCAGAAGCGCGAAGGCCGACAGCGCGGCGACGGCGAGTTTTCCGATAGGCATGGCGTTCCCCTCTTTGGCGGTCCGGGATCTGGACAGCGCCAACTTCTAGGGCTGGCCGGGCAAGCCGGTCAACAGGTTCAGGCTTGAGGTGGCGCCCAAATACTCACGGGCGCGGCTGGGCCCGAACCCTTAGCGCAGCCCGTCGTCGTGGCTGACTTGCAGCAAAAACGCGCCGATCCTCGGCGGCAAGCTGACGGCCGCCGAATTCGGCGGAGCCGACGCTGGTCACGATCGGCGCAAACAGGGGCTCAAACGGCGAGGGCGCAGCGGCGACCTTCTCGCCCGACGTGAACTCCGAACCCGCGGCGACGTATCCGCGAATCCGCGCGCAGCCTGCCGTACCCTTGTCCGCGGTTCCGCAGGACGCCCCGCGCTGTCCGTCGCCCGGAGCCGGCTGAAGGGCGCCGGCGCTCGCAAGGGAGCCGACGAAAAGCAGCCCCACAAGCGCAAGGGCTGCTGTCGATGAATTTTGGAACTCTAACTGCATCCGCAACTCGACTTGCCTCAGGGGCGCCCAAAAGAAAACGGCATCGTGGCGTTAACATGGCGGCGAAGCTCGACGCCAGACGGACTATTCACCCATGCGCGCGGGCTTTGGCCAATCGCCGAGCGTCGCCTGGATCAGCGTCAGCGCGGCGACGGCCGCGGTGTCCGCACGCAGCACCCTCGGGCCGAGGCTGAGCCGCACGACACCGGGAATCGCGAGGATCGCGGCGCGCTCGCCCTCGTCAAATCCGCCTTCAGGTCCGATAATGAGGCTGACGCCGCCATTCGCGCGTGCATTCGACAGCGCATCGAGCGGGCTCCTCTGTGGCGCCTCCTCGTCGCAGAAGACGAGCAGCCTTCCGGCCGGCCATTCGGCGAGCGTACGCTCGAGCGGCTCCGGCGCGGCGACCTCGGGCGTCCAGATCACGCCGCATTGTTCGCAGGCCTCGATGGCGTTGGCCGTGAGGCGCTCGATATTGAGCCGCGAAACCTGGGTCCGCCGGGTGATGATCGGCCTCAGGCGGCGCGCGCCCATCTCGACCGCCTTCTGCGCCACATAGTCGAGGCGGGTGTGTTTGAGCGGCGCGAACAGATAGTCGACATCGGGCGGCGTCTCCTGCGGACGCGTGCGTTCGCCGACCACGAGCGAGGCGGCCTTGCGGGACAATCGGGCAAGCGACGCGGCGAATTCGCCGTCGCGCCCGTTGAACAGCAGCACGCGAGCGCCTTCGCCGAGCCTCAGCACATTGACGAGATAGTTTGTCTGCTCGGAGGTCAGCGTCACCGCTTCGCCCTCGGCGAGGGGGGCCGTAACGCAGAGACGGGGAGTGCGGAAATCGGTCCGGGCCATGCACGGCTCGCCAACGAGGGAAGGGCTCGCCTTCTAGCATCGCCGAGAGCCGGAGCGCGACCGTAACAAGCCCCGCTCGCCAAACGAACATCGCCTCGAACGGCGCATGGGCGCCCGGTCGGAGACCGGAACGATGACGATCTGGCAGAAACTGGGCGTGGGCTTCGCCGCGCTGACAATTCTGGCGACGATTCCGAGCATGGGTTTCGCCGCCGATGCGGCCCATCCGACCGTCGTCGAGCTCTTCCAGAGCCAGGGCTGCTCGTCCTGTCCACCGGCCGAGGCCAATGTCGGGGCGATCAGCGACCGCGCCGACGTGCTCGCGCTCTCCTTCGAGGTCGATTACTGGGACCGGCTCGGCTGGAAGGACACCTTCTCCAAAGCCGCCTGGACGGCGCGCCAATACGCCTACGCTCACGCCATGGGGCGCGACGGCGTCTATACGCCGCAGGTCGTGGTCAATGGCCGCGTCGAGGGCGACGGCCTCGAGCCGGGCGGGCTCGCCGACCTGATGCGGCGCGGCGAACGCAGCGCCGGCGGTCCGAGCGTCGGCATATCGGGCAGCGCCGTCGCGGTCGGGGCGGGCCCGGCGCCTAGCGGCGGCGCCGAGGTGTGGCTCGCCCGCTTTATCCCGCACACGGTCGAAGTCGCGATCCCGCGCGGCGAAAACGCCGGCCGCACGCTGCCGTACAAGGACGTGGTGCGGGAGATGGTGCTCATCGGCCACTGGCACGGCGAGGCGGCGACGTATCCGCTGCCGGGCGGGGGCGAACCGGGCCTCGCCGAAGCGGCGATCGTCCAGGCCGCCGGATCGGGGCCAATTCTGGCGGCGGCGAAACGGTAACCGGCTCTGGCGGCCTGAATGGCGGACATGTCAAGAACTGCACGACGTGTGACGGCGGTTTCTGGACCGCCGAGCAACGCGCAGGTGGTGGTAGTGGGTGAGAGGGAGCCTCAGATGTTATGACCTACTTTTGTCGAGCGGGCCCTCGCTGGGCGCGCCCAACAAGAGGAGAACGGTAATGGCAGTACCAAGTAATCAAAAGGTTGGAGAACTAGCCCGGATCGCATATCTCGCGTTATTGCATGCGGAGACTGAATTGGGGGAGGAGACAAACACGTTTGACGGAGAGAAATGGGCGGAGAAATTGCGGGGCATCCGTTCAGCAATATTGGCCATGTTTAGTAATACGGATGACAACGTGGATCTGGATAAAGCGATTTATCTCATCGGAAATGAAGGCTCATTGGTTGCTTATTATCACGGAAGGGATACGAACGATCCTGATGAACGGCTAGCAAAGATAAGGCAGTCTTCGACGAGCTCATACCTGGATCTGAGACCCAAGCCGGAATAGGCTTGGGTTCCCGTGTGGACCTACCTTTGCCGCTGCTTTCGGAGTTATTCAACGCTTAACTACTTTATGTTGCTCAATGTTGCTTCTGAGAGTTCAATTGTTTCCTGAGCTTTTCGATAGCCTGTTGGCGTTGTGACTCCTCGTCTGGTGGAGGTTTGGGGGATGACGCGGGGCTTGGAGTAGGCGGACCAGGTTCAGGAATAAATTGCCCTGTCTGTTTAGCTGGGCAAGGTTGTTGCGCCCACGGAAAGTGCCAAATCGAAAAATGGCGGCAAGCAGCGGCAGATGGCGCGTCTGAAAGTGCTATAGTTACAGCTGCCAGAGCTGTTGCTCTTACTGCACCGGACACCGCGATTGCCAATGCGCTTCGTTGTTCGGACAAACCAGTCCAGGGAAAAACGATAATGGTCGTTCCACGAAAAGGAAAGGGTGCGCTTCAATTTTTTCAAATTTGACGATAGTCGGGCGGCCTGTTGCGCCCAGCCATTGAGCCGAAACAGGCGAAGCTCGGAGGATGCTGCGCTCACCATCAGACAGGGGAAAGCGCCCGCACCACGGACAGGGAGACCCGATCGGGGCCCATGGTTAAGAGACGTACATTAACAGCTTGTTGGAACAGTGTGGGGCTACCCGGCGTTAACCACGAAATCTGTAGCGCCGCGTTTCCGGCAGAGTTCGTGGGCAGCTTGGAGCGCTCGATGAATACGCTGATGGTTCTGACATTTGTCCTCATCTTCCTGCTCGGGATGATGACCGGCTCCTGGCTCACTGCCATCACGGTCCGTTCGCGCTGAACCCGATCAATGGGCGGGATGCCATTCCGCTAAGCTGGCCGCATAGGTAAGGCGAATCGCCCGGGTGCAAGCTTGGGATCGGTCCGGTCTGAATTCCGGCCCAAAACGCAGATTTCCACGTACGCCCTCTTGCGCTCCCGACAATGTTCTGCATATGTTCTGCAGACGAGCAAGCCCGCGAGGGGGGCAAGAATGGTGTCGCGCGTTTCGACCGTGGCGTTCGAGGGGGTCGAGGCCCGTCCCGTCGACGTGCAGGTGCACGTCGCGTCCGGGAACGTCGTTTTCAACATCGTCGGCCTCGGCGACAAGGCGGTCAAGGAATCGCAGGAGCGGGTCCGCTCGGCCCTGATCGCCTCGGGCCTCGCGCTGCCGGCCAAGCGCATCACCGTCAATCTCGCGCCCGCCGACATGCCCAAGGAGGGCAGCCATTACGACCTGCCGATCGCGCTCGGCGTCATGGCGGCGATCGGCGCCATCCCGCATGACGCGCTCGAAGGCTATGCGGTCATCGGCGAACTGGCGCTCGACGGAACGGTCAGCGCGGTCGCAGGCGTCCTGCCGGCGGCGATCGCCGCCAACGCCGCGGGCAAGGGCCTCATCTGTCCGGCCGCTTGCGGACCCGAGGCGGCCTGGGCCTCGGCCGATCTCGACATTCTGGCGCCGCGCTCGCTGATCCAGCTCGCCAACCACTTCAAGGGGACGCAGGTGCTCTCGCGCCCGGCGCCGGCGTTGCGGGCGGCGGCCGGCCCTCAGCCGGATCTCCGCGACATCAAGGGCCAGGAGAGCGCCAAGCGCGCGCTCGAAGTGGCGGCGGCGGGCGGCCACAACCTGCTGATGAGCGGTTCGCCGGGCGCAGGAAAGTCGATGCTCGCCCAGCGGCTGCCCTCGATCCTGCCGCCGCTCACCCCGCGCGAACTGCTGGAAGTCTCGATGATCCATTCGGTCGCGGGCATTCTCGCGGGCGGCGCGCTGACCGACCGGCGCCCGTTCCGCGCGCCCCATCACTCGGCCTCCATGCCGGCCCTGGTCGGCGGCGGCGTCCACGCCAGGCCCGGCGAAATTTCGCTCGCCCACAACGGGGTCCTCTTTCTCGACGAATTGCCGGAGTTCCAGGCCCAGGTTCTCGACAGCCTCCGCCAGCCGATCGAGACCGGCGAGGTCGCGATCGCTCGCGCCAACCACCGCGTGGTCTATCCTGCGCGCTTCCAGCTTGTGGCGGCGATGAATCCCTGCCGCTGCGGCTCGGCCAACGAGCCCGGCTTTGCCTGCCGCCGTGCGCCCAACGAGCGCTGCGTCGCCCAATATCTCGGCCGCCTTTCCGGGCCGCTTCTCGACCGGTTCGACCTCCTGGTCGAGGTTCCCGCGGTCTCCGCAGCCGACCTGATGACGCCGCCGCCGCGCGAAGGCTCGGCCGAGGTCGCGGCCCGTGTCGCCGCTGCGCGCCGGATTCAGCTTCAGCGTTACGCCGATCTCGGCCTCATGAGCGTCGCCTGCAACGCCGCCGCCCCGGCCAATCTGGTCGAGGAGATCGCCCAGGCGGATGACGCCGGCCTTCGCCTGTTGCGCGATGCGGCCGAACGCATGCGTCTCACGGCGCGGGGCTATCACCGGGTGCTCAAGCTCGCCCGGACGCTCGCCGATCTCGACGGCGAAGGCCCGGTCAGGCGCGCGCATCTGGCGGAAGCCCTGTCCTATCGCGGCGCCCCGGACCGCGCCGCGGCGGCGGCCTGAACCGCCCTCGACCCGATTGACCCTACGGGATCCAGATGCCCCGGGCGGTTCGAAAGAGAATCTCAATCGTCGCCTGACACTGTTATCGCCCAAAGCAATTGGCAGGCGGGCACTTTGTTGGATGCAGGGGCAATTTTCGCGGCGCACGCGCTCGGAATCGAAGCCGGCGCGATGACCGCTCTTTCCGTCGCTCTGGCGGCGGCGCTCGCTCGCGCGAGGGCGCGGGTCGGGGAACAGTGGGCGACAGCCGCCGCCGAGAACGAAGGATTGCGCGACGAGGTCTGGCGGCTCAAGGAAGCCGCTGCGGCGCGCGACCGCGCCGAGGCCGCGAACGAAGCCAAGTCCCGCTTTCTGGCGACCGTCAGCCACGAAATCCGCACGCCCCTCAGCGGCATCATCGGCATGGCCGACCTCATGCTTCTGACCAGGACGTCGCTGACCCTGGAGACGACGAGCTACGTCGAGGCCATTCGCAGTTCCGGACATGCGCTGATCGCGCTGATCGACGAGATTCTGGATCTGTCCAAGATCGAGGCGGGCCGCTTCGATCTCGCTGTTGAGCCGGTCGATCTCAGGCGGCTCGTGGAGGGCGTGGTCGAGCTGCTCGCGCCCAAAGCGCAAAGCAAGGGGCTCGAGAT
The DNA here is from genome assembly GCA_963787135.1 of uncultured Alphaproteobacteria bacterium. Classification (GTDB taxonomy): domain Bacteria; phylum Pseudomonadota; class Alphaproteobacteria; order Rhizobiales; family Beijerinckiaceae; genus Roseiarcus. The sequence continues at coordinate 143,341 of CAWBBW010000010.1, forward strand.
CGCCGCTTCGATCAGCGCGGATGCGCCGCGCTTCGTCGAGGCCGACGCCATGCGCCTGCGCCAGGTTCTGACCAACCTCGCCGGCAACGCGGTGAAGTTCACAAGCTCCGGCGGCGTCTGCGTTTCGATCGGCCGCGCGGATGGCGACTCGTTGCGGTTTGCGGTGACCGACACCGGCCCGGGCGTGCCGGCCGATCGTCGCAAGGCCATCTTCGAGGATTTCGAGCAGGGCGACGGCTCCAACGCAAGGCGCTTCGAGGGCGCGGGGCTCGGCCTTGCGATCTCCAGCCGGCTGGTGGCGCTGATGGGCGGTTCGCTTGGCTACGAGGACAATCCGGGCGGGGGATCAATCTTCGTCTTCACGGTTAGCCTGCCGGAAAGCGAAGCCGCGGCTGCAGCCGGCGTCGCCGATCCCGTGCCTGTCGCGCTCGAGGGGCGGCGCGCGCTGATCATCGCCAATTCGCCGTTTGAGGCGCCCTCGATCGCGGCGCGCCTCGCCGAAGCCGGCGCGAGCGTGACGCGCGCCGAAGGCCTCGAATCGGGCCTTGCCGCGCTTGAAGCGCCAAACCGGCCGGACCTCGTGATCGTCGATTGCGCGCTCGGCCCCGAGGCGACCAACCGGCTTGCTGAGGCGGCGCGCGCGGCCGGCGCGCCGCAGAGCCTCGTCCTGTTCTCGCCGTTCGAGCGGCGAGCCTTCGGCGAAACGTCACTGCAGGGCTTTGACGGCTGGCTGGTGAAGCCGGTGCGGGTGCGTTCGCTCTTCCAGCGGCTCGCGGCGGAGTTCCCCGAGCGGCCGCGGCTGGCGGCCCCTCCGTCGCAGCCGCAGAGGGCTGAGCCGCGCCGCGCGCTTCTCGCCGAGGACAACGAAATCAACGCCCTCATCGCGCAGAAGGCCTTGCGCCGTCTCGGCTTCGAAGTGACCCGCGCGAGGGACGGCGACGAGGCGCTTCGGCTCGCCGCCCCGACTGTGCCCGGCGCCTCGTCGCCGTTCGACCTGATCCTCATGGACCTCAAGATGCCCGGGGTCGACGGCGCCGAGGCGACGCGCCGGCTCCGCTGGCATGAGGCGGTCCATCGCTCGTTGCGGGCGCCGGTGGTCGCCCTGACCGCCAACGCGCTCGACGACGACCGGCGCGCCTGCATGGAGGCCGGCTTCGACGCCTATCTGGCGAAGCCGTTCGAATTCCGCGAATTGGCGGAGACGATCGAGCGGGTCTGCGCGCGAGAATCAGGGGCGGACGCGCTCACGCGAGCGTCATAAAACCGTCCGGCGACCATGCTTCCTGCTCTTCGGCCAAAGGCCAGGGATTCGCGGGGACTTTCGTTGGCGCTGACATTCGCATCGATGCCGCAGGCGGAGGGGGCGCAAGCTTTCCTGCAGCGCTTCGCCCGCAAGCGCGACCTCGCCGGACTCGGCCCGGTCCTGGCCCACGCCGGCGCGCTCGAAGCGCGCCTCGCGGCGACCGGCAAGGAAGTGCGGCGCGCCCAGGGGCTCCGCTATCGCATCTTTTTCGAGGAGGGCGGCGCGATCCCCAACCCCGCCGTCCGGCTCACCCGCCGCGACCTCTGCCGGTTCGACAGCATCTGCGATCATCTTGTCGTCGTCGACCGGGCGGCGCCGGCTCGGGACGGATCGCCAAGCGTCGTTGGCGTCTACCGACTCTTGCGGCAGGATGTCGCGGAGCGCAATTTCGGCTTTTACAGCGCGCGTGAATTCGAGGTCGAGCGGCTCATCGCGCGCCGGCCCGGAGCGCGGCTCCTCGAGGTTGGACGGGCCTGCATCGCCGAGACCCATCGGGGGAGGCGGGTGCTGGAACTCCTGTGGCGCGGCCTCTGGGCCTATGCGCGTCATCACGCCATCGACGCGATGATCGGCTGCGCGAGCCTGCCCGGCGCTGACCCTCGAGCGCACGCCGCCGCGATCGGCTGGCTTTCGGCCGGCGGCGGCGATCCGTCGTGGCGGGTTGCGCCGCGCTCGGAACGCAGATTCACGCTCGGCGATGACGGACACCGGCGCGACGATGATGGCGCGCTGGGCGGCTTGGACGCGCGTGCGCTCGCGCGCAGACTGCCGCCACTCGTCAAGGGCTATTGGCGGCTTGGCGCGACTTTCAGCCCGGTCCCGCAGTGGATGCCGCTTTCGGGGCCACCGACGTCTTTGTCGCGCTGCCGCTTCGCGACGTCGAGGCGCGCTACCTCAAGCATTTCGGCGTCGAGCCGCTTGCCCGGCCGCTCGCCGCCTGAACGCGGGATGCAGTCGGGATGCAGGGAATTCCCTTCCGCGCCGAATTCGGTTATGGCAGTCGAGCGGCCCGGCGGCCGCGAACGATGCGCCCGTAGCTCAGCTGGATAGAGCGTTGCCCTCCGAAGGCAAAGGTCAGAGGTTCGAATCCCCTCGGGCGCGCCAATAATTTCAACAGTTTCGTTGTGATCGCCACTAGCAGCTTGCGGCAACCATACTTATGCCAATCGTACCAACAAGGAAATCACCCAGTTGAATGAGGACTCCAAGAAATCCCTTGCGGTATCGAGAATCGCGTCGAAGGCTCTCCGGGATTCACGATTATCCACGACTTTGTGAGC